>NZ_JBEPDK010000002.1:0-1286097 GCF_040300265.1 Kribbella sp. NPDC000426
GCCGCGGCTTCTTCTTGCCCATGGACTCCATGATGAACATCCTCCCGGAGCACAAGCTCCTGATCTCGGATGTCCGTCAAAACGGGGCAGGCCCAATACGCCCTTCGCCGTACTCCACGTGGCGAACTCGGTCGCCGTTAAGAAGGTCGCACCATCTCATAGTTGGCCTCCTTTTACAGGTAGTCGTGCAGGTAGCGGGCCCTGCCACCGACAGGGGAAGCGGCGGCAGGGCCGGACCCGGGCGACCTTTGCGTGCGCCACGGGCGTTGGAAGGCGTGACCGACGCGGACGTGAGGATCACACGTCGGCCTCGCCGGTCTTAGAGAGGGCGCCGGCCGATCGTGGCCACAGTCGAGTCTTCGTCGACGTCGAACGGGTCGGGATCCAGCCATCGGATCTCCGACGCGCCCAAGTGGCCGTGAACCTCGAGCAGGTCACCCACGCCCGGCCAGAAGGTCAGCGACGGGTTGCGCCCAAGCCATTTGACGGCGACCCATTGCTGCCCGTCCTGGTTCGGCGGGAACTCCACCAGCAAGGCGACGACCCCCGTACCGCTCACTCCCGATGGATCGCGATACCGATACAGCTCTCCGCGGCGCATCAATCCCGTCTCCTTCATGAGTTCCGGTGACGGCTCGACGACCCCGTCGAGCGTGTCTCAAGACTCTCGTTCGGGACCAGGACAGGAGAACCGTGTCTACGGACATTTACGGACATTTCGTGTTACGGTCTAAACGGACATATACCGACATCTACCCATAAGTAGGGGTCTGAGTGAACGAAGTTCTCCGGCGCGCGATGTACGACGCGAACCTCACCGACCTGGATCTGTCGGCACAGCTGGAGGTCGATCCGAAGACGGTGCGGAACTGGATGCACGGCCGGATCCCGCACCGCCGGACGCGTGACGCACTGACCCGACTTCTCGGGGTCGACGAGGACGTGATCTGGCCACGATCCTTGCGGGCCGAGAACGTCCACCCGGCCGAGGTCGCCGGCGTCTACCCACGACGTACCTCGATCAGTTCGCTCAACTGGCTGTCGTTCTACGAGGCGGCCACATCGGAGATAGGCATCCTCGCGTACAGCGCGCTCTTCCTCGCGGAGGACGCCCGCGTAGTACGCCTGCTGATCGAGAAGAGTCGCACGGTCCGAATCCGCATTGCGCTCGGCGCTCCGGAGAGCATGAACGTCGTCGAGCGGGGCGCTGAGGAAGAGATCGGTGAGGCGATGTCCGCGAAGATCCGGAACTCGCTCGCTCTCCTTCGACCGCTCCTGATCCAGGACGGAGTCAAACTGCGGCTTCACGACACGGTGCTCTACAACTCGATGTACCGCTCTGACGACCAATTGCTCGTCAATCAGCACGCGTACGGGATTCCCGCCGCTCAGTCGCCCGTTTTCCACTATCGGCAGTCCGTCGACAGTGAGATGTTCGACTCGTACCTGACCAGCTTCGAAGCAGTCTGGTCGCGAGGCCAGGACCGTTCCGTTATCTGACCAGACTGTCGCTCGGCCGCGCTGTCGTCGTACCGTCGGACGGATGATCACTGCGGCAGAGGCAACAGCTCTCGCTTGTCGGTTGCTCGCCGACGAGCTTCCTCGGCGATGGGCGCACACGCAGGGGGTGGCCGCCCGCGCACGCGATCTCGCGACGATCCTCGGCGATCAGGCGGAGCGTGTTGAGGTCGCTGCCGTGCTGCATGACATCGGCTACTCCTCCGTGGTGCGTTCTACAGGTTTCCATCCGCTCGACGGGGCTCGCTACCTGCGCGACGTACTCCACGCAGAGCCGATGCTCTGCCGGCTCGTTGCGCATCACACCGGCGCCCTGGTCGAGGCGGAGGAGCGTGGCATTGTCGAGCTCGCGGAAGAGTTCGCGTTACCCGACGTGCATCTGCTCGAGGCGTTGACGTACTGCGACTTGACGGCGGGCGTGGACGGTTGCCAGGTCGACGTCGAGGAGCGGCTGCGAGAGATCCTCACGCGCTATCCGCGCGAGCACGTCGTGCACCGTTCCGTTGTGCGATCCAGTCCGGCGCTACGTTCGGCGGTTCTCAACGTGGAACATCGCCTCTGCGCTTAATCGAAGTACAGCGTCGCGCCTGGCTCGAGGTAGTGGGCGATGCGGCGGCGCATCGTAGCGTTCATCTGCAGCTTCTCGAGTTCTGCCTGCGGGACCCAGCGGACCCGCGTGCTCTCGCTACTCGGTGTCGGGACGCCGCCAGTAGCCCGACCACGAAGAAGGATCGAGAACTCCTGGCGGGCCTCACCGTTGCTGGTGTACAAGATGATGTGCTTGGGGTCGGTGTAGATGCCGAGGACATCCAGGATCTCCGCATCGATGCCGGTCTCTTCCTTGGTTTCACGTACACCGGCTCGCGACATCGACTCGCCGAGGTCGATCGCGCCGCCGGGCAACGCCCAGTTGCCGTTGTCGGAGCGCTCGATCATCAGGATCTCGCCGGCTTCGTTCTCGATGACGACGTTGACCGACGGGACCATGCTGTTCGCTGCGGGCGCGTTCGGATCGTCGTAGTAGTCGATTCGCCCGGCCATCACGACTCCGTCATCGGCGTCGCGTCGTCCCAGACGCGGTCGAAGCTGTCCAGATAGTGTCGCGCAAGTTCTCCGCCGGGAATCTTGCGAAGGTGCCACACCGGTGCCTGTGCCGCGGGCAGGCCGTAGATGTGGGTGTTGACGAACAGTCTGTCGTCTGCCCGGTAGATCGAGTTGTAGAGCACGGTGCGGTGCAGTCGAAAGTCGATGCCCGGAGCATCCAGGAGGCCGCGGTACAGAACTTGTGCATTGCGGATCTTGGCGGCGAGAGCCTGACCAATGCCCTCCTCCTCGCCTCGTTCGACAACGTGTGCATCGTCTGGATCGCCCAGCAGGATTCGTATGCGGGCGCCGCCTTTGGCCTTCTTGCGAAGGATTCGCTGCAGGCCGCTGTCTTCAGCGAGGAACAGACCGGCGTAGACGAGGATGCCGATCTCGGCGTTGCCGGACTCGAAGAGCTGTCGCCAATCGTCGGCGGTGACATCCGCTCGGTGTGGATAGATGCGCACGAGCTCGCTCTCAGCCAGCGCTGCTGCTCGATCCCGCGTCAGGGTGTCCGGCCACAGGTACGACTCGTCGCGCCCCAGGCGGATCGCCAAGCGATGGCGGTTACGTGGGAACGGGACGATCTCGCCGCCGACCCACCGTTCGACGGACTTGACGTTGACTCCGAGCTCCTCTGCCAGTGCATGATGGGTCAGGCCCTGTTCGACCATGGCGGCTCGGAGTCGTTCGTTAGGCACGGGATCTAACTTAAGACATTTCAGGACATTTTGAGGCCAACCAAGACGTCCCGGAGATGTCTTCTTTTGTCGTGACGCTGTCCGGGTCCAAGCCGCGATGCTTGGCGGCATGACGAGTAGGCGTTGTCATCCACTCATTGCGCAAGGCCATGGCTGACCGTAAGCGGCAGCCGAACGAGCTGCTCCGGAAGGCGCGGGGGAGCATGTCCCAGGGACGGCTCGCGGACTTGGTCAGCGCCGAGATCTACCACCTCACAGGTCGCGCGACGGTCGTCACTTCCAAGTCGATCTCCGACTGGGAGTGTGGTTGGTACACGTGGCCGTCCGCTGATGTCCGGCAAGCGCTGGGCCGCATACTCCACAAACCCGATCCCGCGGATCTGGGCTTCTTCAAGCGACGGCTGAGCCTGCGGCAGGCGCCGGCGCCGATGTCGCTTCTCGATCTGTTGCCTGGTCATCGACTGCCGGTAGAGGCGGACACTCTTCGGCTTCCTGCCGGCCGGTCGTACTCCGGTGTCGACGTGGCGGCGCACTACTGCGAGGTTGAGTTTCCGGGGGAGGGGTGGCTCATGGTCGACCCGGGCAAGGACGCCGCACTGAATCGCCCGGATCGTCGCTCGTTGGTGATCGTCTCTGATCGTGAGCAGCACTATTACGTCTCGGACGGACGAAGGTTCGTCGACGGTGTTGGCCGTCGGCAGGGTCCGCAGCCGATCTCGTCTGCTGCGATCGTCGATGACCTGACGGTGGGCATCATCTGGGCTGCCACAAACACTGACATCGCGCTGCTGGCCGACGACGCCAGATTGGTGAGCAGTCAGGAAAGGCTGGCGCGGTACGAGGGTCGTCGTACGTCGGATGTGCCGCTCAGCGAGGTGCCGGTGCTCAACGCGGTCGCCGGGCAGTGGGTAGGGTCGAGGTTCTGCGCTCGGCACATCACCCGGAATCTGAATCAGGTGTCGGGGCAACCGTTCTTCTGGACGCGTGAGCGGCGTGGTGAGGAGGCCGCATCCTGGCTCTTCTGGCGGCACAAGTTCGAGTATCTGCGACGTACATCGCGGTGGTTTCCGCGGATGCGGAGAGGTTTCTGCATCACGGAGGCGGATGTTGCGGAGTCGCCGATGCACGAGCGTGTGCTGCTGTTGCTGGCGATCGCGTTGATGGAGGCTTTCGGGATCACCGTCGAGCTGAGCTCGGAGCCCGAGCACGCGGCGGTGGAAGGATTCGTGCTGGGCGAGGAGGCGATCGTCGCCAATTGGCTGGGCGGTGCCGGGCTTTGGTACGTCGACGCGAGCGCGCCGCCGTCGCGTCGAGCGGTCTTGCGGGATGTCGCGCGCCAGGTCTCCGTGGAGTCGCTGGTCGCGGAGTCGACTCCGGAACGGCGACTTCGAGCGATCGCCAACTACTTGAACGTGCCATGGCCGTGGTTCCAGCGCAGGTGCGAGGAGCTGGCTGTGGCCGGTGTCGATGACATCGCCCACCCACGGAGTCGCCTACTGTCGACGCAAGGCCTGAACACCGCGATTCGCTACGTCGCATACATCGACACTCTCCGAGGAGCTGAGCTTGCGCGCCGCTGAACTGACGATGGGCCGGACCTTCGCGGTCCACTTCGACCACGGTGACGACTTCTACCCGGCGCTGGCCGGCTTCTGTGCGCAGTACGGCGTGCGGCAGGGCTTCATCCCGATGTTCATCGCGGGCATGCGCGACGTCCAACTCGTCGGCACCTGCGAGAAGCTGCAAGAGCCGGACGCGCCGGTGTGGAGCGCCGTACACCTCGAGAACGTCGAGGCGATCGGCGGTGGCTCGCTGGCGTACGACGAAGATTCAGGAACTGTGCTGCCGCACATCCATGTGTCTGTTGGTCTGAAAGCGCACTCGGCTACCGCCCACACCAGCCATCTGCTCGGCGCGAAGGTCCAGTTCCTGACGGAGATGTATCTCGTCGAGGTGACTTCGCCAGCGTTCTCGCGCCCCCGGCAGCCCGATCTCTACAACGTTCCGCTGCTCGCCTTCGAGTAGTCCTGGATCCGCGAAGCCAGGTTCCACGGCGGTGATGCCGAGGCGAGTGTCGGAGTCATGAAGACGACTCGACGCCGCCGGAAGCATCGTGAATCGGCGACCTGACCCGAACGCCGTACCATCGATCGCAGAGCGGCAGCGCTTACTCGCGGTCAACCGTGCCGCGGCGATGTTCTACCGCCGACAGTTGCTCCAGGCAAAGACCGGGTGGCCGCGGAAGTACCTGACCCAGGGAGGCGCGCCCGAGGTCCTGGATCCAGGTTCGAGCTGGTCGATCGGACACGCACCCGATGCACGATCTCGCTTGACTGACGGCCTTCGCTCGCGGGGTTTCGACCTGGCAACCGTCCGGAACGCAGGCCTGGCGCTCCTGGATCCCGAAGGGCGCACGATCGACCGGTTCCGTGACCTGGTGATGTTGCCGGCGCGCAACGAGCAGTTGGAGACCGTCGGCTTCATCGGCGTTCGAGCGGACGCCGAGCCGTACTACGTATCGTCTCCCGCGAGTCAGGTTGGTCGCCGCGGAAGCGCGTTGGTTGGCGTCGCCGAACAGCTCGATCTGCTGTCCGAGGGCGCCATACCCGTCTTGGTCGACAGTCCTCTCGACGCACTTGCCATCGAGCGAGTCAGCCGACTAACTACGGGTCGCTGGGTCGGCATCCCCCTGTGCGAGACGCTCTTGTCGGCTCAACAAGCTGGCATCCTCGGGCGATACGCCGCCACCGAATCCGTCATCGTCGTCGTCGCAGACGGCAAAGCTGCTCAGCGCGCAGCCGACAGCGTGCTCGCCGATCTCAATCGGTTCTTCACCTGCGTATGGGCTGTCGAGCTGCCGACCGTCTCTCGAAAACGCGGCGACCTGCAAGCGCTACACGACAGTCTCCTGCTCACCCGGCCTCTTGCTGACTACCGGAGCCCGCAGCGCCGGAGGAAGCACCGACGCGACGAGGCTGATGTGGAGACACCTGATCGCGGGCCGGCGCTCTGACGAAAGTTGACCAGGCTCGACCGTTGAGCCTGCGTGATGCGTCCTCCTCGGCCCGCGTTGTTCCTTGAGGAGAGTGGCGATCTGCGTGATGTCGTCCGGTGAGAGCAGTTGCCCGTTGTCTTGCCGTTCTGTCATCAGGTAGACGCCGTCCCAGCGTGCAGCTCGGCGTAACGGCCTGCGGCGAGGCCAGCCCGTGGCTAGCCAGACCGGTATCCGCGGTGCCTGTACAGGGCTGGGCCGCAGCAGCGCCTCGTTGAGTTCGAAGTGGGTGCCGCTGTAGCTGAACGGTTCCCCGGTCCAGATCCCACTGATGATGTCGAGTCCTTCGTCGAGCAGTTCCGCACGAACCAGCGGATCCCACGGGTCCCCGAACGGCGTGAAGTCTTGCTCGGCGTTTCCGAGGCCGGCCGCGAAGATCAGCCGTCCGCCGCTGAACTGATCGAGCGTGGCTGCCTGCCTGGCAACTTCCCAGGGTCGCCGTCGTGGCAGCGGTGTGAGCAGGGATCCGATCGTCACATGCTCCGTCGCGAGCGCGGCCGCGGTCAGTGCGATCCATGGATCTGCGACCGGGTCCACCGAGCTGAAGATGTCCTGGACGAAGAACCCGTCCCAGCCGGCCCGCTCGGCCTCGCTCGCCAGCCGTCCCAGCAAACGTGGATCCGCATATGTCCCGTTGACCGGCACATCCAACCCGAACCGCATCGCGCTCCTCCTCTGACCCGACCTGTTGGCCCACATCGTGCCGCGTTGCCGTGCCGCGTGTGCTGGTTTGGCCATGAACGTGGTGTCCTGCTCGAAATCGGTGATGGCAACCAGCGCTCAGTCACCCTGCCACCACGCCTCGAGCAGCTCGCCGACCTGGCCGCGGACGCCGTCTGCGGAGCCGGAAGCCACAGACGAATAGCGCACGCTTCGAATATGTACTCGTTGCCAGTCAAACCGCGATGAGGAAATCAATGGCTCCTGTGGGTCGCTCGATGAATACTGCACACTTCGAATATGCACTGGTTGCCAGTCAAACAGGATGAAGGCGCCTCGTCCCTGGAACGCCTCCCCGTCGAAGGAGCCCTCACCGACCAAACCCGAGCCTTCGCCTCCATCACTTTCTGAGGTACGGGTACGGCGTGAGACGTATGCCGGTATCCGCGGCGATGACGGCCCGGTCGCCGAGCGGCTTGTCGAGGGTGACGACCGCGGTCGATGTCTTCCCGACGTCCGCACCGCCCGGGAGCAATGGACCGTGACTGCCACCGATGACGACCAAATCGTCGTACTCGACGACGTGGGCCCGGAGGTCGGTCTCATAGAGTCCGTGGCTCAACTCGAAACTGAGGGTCTTGCCGTCGACCCAGTCGAGAACGCCGACGCGGAGCAGACCCTGCTCGAGCCGGGCGAGACCGGGTAGCGGGTCGCGCCACTGCAGCGACTTGAGCACGCCCGCGGGGGCTGCGACGGCGACAACAGGTCTCGACAGGCCTCGCACCGTGAAGGACCAAGCCGGCACGGTCGCCCGGCCATGGCTGGTCTCCACGTCAGTCCTCGTCAACGAGCCGCCAGTGATCGTGAGCGTTTCGCAGCCCGGCATCCTCTTGCACATGTCGTTCGGCGGCCCGATCGCTTCGGTCAGAGCTTGCTGAGCTTCGAGCACCTGCATCGTCTCGTTCGACCCGTCCGCGAAATCGACCCGCGTCGTACCACCTTCCGCGAACTGGACCCCCTCCGCGAAGGCAACCCGCCCGGACAACCATGAGATCTTCTGCTGCCCGGTGTCGAAGCCGAGCCCCGGCGTCCGCGTCGAGTACAAGAAGATCCCGGTCACCGGCGCCGGAATCCCCGCCGCCCCCACGGCCCGCGCCACCACTCCCGCACGCTCCACAAATGCTTGTGTGGGCTGACCTCGCGGCACCAGATCACCGTCTGGTGTCTTCCACGCCGGGCGAGGAGCCGACGTGCTACTGGGCGCAGAGTCCGGAGCTGGCCCGGACCCACACCCGCCGAGGGCGAGCACCAGCACCACCCCCAACCGCACCTTCCCCACCATGGGGCCGAGTATCCGCTCCCCTTCTCGGCCCCTCAACCAGCGAGGGTCCTCAGGTGAGGTAGGTGGTACGGGTGCACGTGAGGGTATGGCTGTTGTGTAGGTGAGTAGGGCCGGCGCGGCACCCGCGATGCGGCGTGAAGCCAGAGCCGATTCGCACCGTTCGTGTGCCTGATTCCTGTCCCGCTGGTGGAACGGGGACAGGCGTTCCCGCTCCCGCCTGGCGAGAAGGCCGCCCCGAGAGGGTGGCGGCACACCATCGTCACCAGCCGCGATCAGCTGACAGCGTGGCCTGCCGGGCGAACATCGGTATCGCCTGTCGCGCGTCAGGGGTCGTCGGGATCGACCTGGACCGGCATACAACCGGTGTACCTGGGGGCGCGAACGCCGGCGTCGACGGCGGCACCCGGTTCGCCGAGCTCTGTCAGCGGTGGGGCCAGATCCGACCGATCACACTCGAGGGCCGCACAACGGGCGGCACCTGCTGTTCCGCGTGCCGCCCGGTCTCATCGTGCCGTCGGTGTCCGGCGGCACCTCGCGACTCGGCCCCGGCATCGACATCCGCGGAATGGGCCGAACCCTCGGCGGCTACCTCGCCGGGCCGGGGTCGGTCGTCGACTGCCGCGAGTACGTGATCGAGATTGAGGTCCCGATCACACGACTGCCCCGGTGGCTTGCCGCCTTGATCGGCCAGGCGGTCCCGATCGCGCCGGCGGCGAGCAGGCCGAGACAATGACATGTGACTCATCGCCTGGATCTCGACGCATCCGACGGCCCCTGGGTCGACACCCTCGTACGGCGGATCTACGTCGCCCGGTCCAGCGGCGACACCGCCGAAGCCCGACCGGCTGCTCGAATACGGCCGCGCCGAGGGCGGCGAGACGCTGGCGCGGATCGTCGACCAGCTCCTGGAGGCGCTCGACCAGCGCGACACCGCCGTACTGACCGGTGAGCCGATGGCGCCGTACGGCGTCAGCGCGGCCCCGGCCGGCGAGCTGATCTGCGACTTCTGCGCCGCGCTCGAGCCGGTCGTCTACTACGAGGTCACCGAGTTCAGCCTGATGGCACCGGGTGGGGAGTGGCTCAGCGGAGACCGGTTCTACGCGTGCCCGCCATGCCGCCGGTTCATCGACTCCGGCGACTGGAGAGGCTGCGAGCGTGGATCGGCCCAACCCATTTCGGGCTCGCGCACCGCATGATCCTGGTCGGATTCCGTAACCACCGCAGGGGCTCCGCGGTCGAGTTCCCGCCCGGCACCAACCCCGAAGCCGGCCGCTGGCCGTCGCGCCTCGATCAATCCGCTGCTGCTGGACGGCTGGGCAGATCTGAGCATCTGGGGGTACGACGCCGGCACAGGCCCTGAACCGCACCAATCACGCCGCCTGGCCCGAGCTTGATCGCACATCCCAGATCGCTCGCCGAAAGCCTGCGGATCAACCGAACTGGTCGATATCAGCCGGGGCGAGGTCGCTGCACGGCCGAACCAGACGGCGGCGCCATCGGCGGCCTGGAAGGCTTGCGTCGCGAGTGAGATCGGACTGTCCGCGACTCCAGGGCGACGCTGAGCGTACGCTCAGGCCAAGGGCTCAAATACTGCGGTAGACCAAGAGAGCTGATGACGAATCGCGCGCAGGACGGATCAGGCAACCCAGGGCGGGCTCCGAAGGAGCCGCGCTCGGGTCCGGTACCTCCCGGGATGCTGCCGACACCGTCGGAGCTGACAGCTGATGCTCTGAGCGATTGGATCGCGAAGAACCCGGATCCGGATGTCGGTGGTGTTCGGATTCTGCCGGACCTTAAGACGGTCATGGTGTATTGGAAAGGCGCACCGCCAGCCGGATTGCGGAACCTGGCGGTCACGCTCCCGATGCCCGTGACCTTCCAGGCATCGCCGTACTCGCTCGCCGACCTCGATCCGATTGCCCGGAAGGTGCTGGCCGACAACCGAGACGTCGTGAGCTCGACCGGCCCAAGCCACGACTACTCCGGCGTCAGTGTCACCTTGTGGTCAACAGCGCCGCTGAATGCCACGATCGCACGCCTCAACAAAGAAGCCAGCGTGCCGATCATCTTCGACAAAACCGCCGACCCCGTGGACCTGGCCGGCACCACCGACACCTCAGACAGCCACGCACTGGATGAGTGCGTTGAGCCCGCAAGGTGTGCAGATGTGCCTCGCTTCTTTGGGGGTGGCATGATCCGGGTCAGAGGCCTGACTCCAAGTTGGTCGAGGGTCTGCTCGACCGGTGTAGCTCTGTATGCCGGGACACACCAATACATGACCACTGCGGCACACTGCCTCCCCAGTGGCACATGGGTGAGCTATGACAACGGCGAGGTCCTAGGATCGGTAAACCAGAGCATTGGCCATTACAAACCGGACCCAGGCGACATCATGATTATCGAAACTCCTAACCTGTTTCGGATTTGGAACGGGGCATGGAACACCGACATCTCGCAGCCTGTGACGAAGATGAAGCGACCCGCGGAAGGCGTGTACGTCGCAGTGAGCGCCGGGGTGTCCGGAAACAATGCTCCACAACGGGTTGAATCGGTAGGTCGATACTGGTCGACGGAAACCGCGGAATCGGTCGGGCCAGGGTTCTTTGTTGAACCGCACGTTACCGATCGCATTTGGGGCTACGTACAGAAGGGCGATTCGGGATCACCGGTTATCCGCTCGGATTCGGCCGGGAACTTCGAAGTCCAGGGCTTCCTATCGAAAGGCCAGAACACAGTAGCAACCCCGACCAATTGCAGCCCACTCCGACATCCCGGATTCCCCCCAACCACTTCCCCGCCATCGTACTGCTACGGCGATTACTGGGCCGTCTACGCAGATATCGCAATCAACAGTTACGTCGGAGTGCATCTCAAAACCGTGAGCGATCAGGGGCCCTAACGAGCACCTCGCGGCGAATCCGTCGCATGATGTCTTCGACAACTTCCGGCCGGTGAGACGACCGGCCCGTACGTGACCCTCAAGGCGAAGGTCTACCCGGAGGTGTTGCGGCCGGTCATCGGGTTCACCGATCGGGCACAACCAACGGTTGCGCCGCTGCACAGCGAATCGCCGTACCGCGTACCGGCCGGCGACGCCGAGCCGATACCACAAGACCTGGGTACGCCGCCGTGCTCCACCGCCCCCGCGATAAACGGCCATCCCGCCTGCAAGTCCGCCGTACGGCTCGCGACCACGCTGTCTGAGCGTTCGAATTAGCCCATATCTGCTGGATTTTGAGCATTCGTCGACCACCGCCACGCCCCCGACACGCCCTGTGGATAAACGGTTTCGGTGGTGTCGGCGAACCGCCGTACTCTGATGAGCGGCCCACCGATTACGACGGGCTGTACGTGGACCAACGCCGAGCGCTGCCGGGTCCGTGTGCTCCCCTCGAAACACCATGGCAGCGGTAGGGGACCCAGGAAGTTGGGGTCCGACCGTGAGTGGTCGATACCCCTGGGGTGAAGTCCACGGGAGTGGACCGGGCGATGAATCCCCGCCCGAACCCGACAGTTAACTTCGCAGGCGTACGAGAGCTTCACCATGCCCAAGAACGGGTCCTCGGGTGGCTTCGTGCTGCCAACAGACAGCTCCGCCGCGCCCGCCGTGCCCCCCAGGCACCACGGAGCTTCTTCGCGCCCTCCAGCCCTCCGGACCGCTCCATGGGCCGCAGTACGGCGGCTCCCTCGCGCAGATGCACGCAGAGAAACCTCTATATACGCGTGGCGCGGGGGTAGGAAATGAAACGCGCCGTCCCGCAGCACGGCCGCGGCTCGTCGGCCGCGACGCTCCAGGAGTGGGTCCAGCTCGGGATCACCGAGGTCGTCGGCCTGGTCGACAAGCAGCTCGCCGTGCCCGCCCCCGAACTGCTGGCCCGGCTGCCCGAGCACGGCGTATCGAAGGACGACGGCAAGCGCCTCCAGCTGGACCCGCAGGTCCTGACCGAGGCCACTACGCAGCTACGCAACCTCGGAGTCATCGGCGAGTGGGACCACACCACCAAGGGCGGCCTGACGGTCCCGCTCTGGGTCCCCGGCGACTAGACCGGCCGCACGACCTACATCCAGCGCGCCTGCCGGCACAAAGGCATGCTCTACGCCCGCTACCGGCGCCTGGCCAGCAACAACATGGGCGAGGCTGGCAAAACGGTCCTGCGCCGCTCGCTCACCGAGGCCGGCCGCCACCTGATGCCGTGCGTCAGCGGGTTCGGCGAGTGCGGCGACCTGCTGGACGTCCCGCTGTTTGGGCCGCTCGACTCCGCCGCCACCTTGGTGATCACCGGCGCCAAGGGAGTGCCCGTGGTCTGCACGGTGCCGATGGAGATGAAGAACCGGCGCCTCACGATCTATCCGATCCACAAGGAGTGCCACCAGCTGCTGGCGAAGGCCGCCGTACTCCAGATCGAGCACCCCGACCACCCGATCGTCCCGGTGCTGGTCTGCCGCCGCGCGCACCCGCGGCTGTTCTGGATGGCCAAGGACCTCGGCTTCCTCGTCCACCAGACCGGCCGGCAATACACCCGCCTGCCCAAGGGAACCACCCCGGCCCACGTCGAAGTGCTGCGCACCGAACTCGGACTCACCGGCCTGACCGTTGTGAACGACAAGACGCCGCTGATCCGGACGTTCTTCGAGCAGACCCTGCCGAACCGGGCCCAGGCCACCGCCGCCCGGTGGAAGGCCACCGCGGCGTACGTGCTCCCGTACGCCGAACAGCTCCGGGTCGAAGGCCCGGACTCAACCCAGCGGGCGGACCTGATCCGGGAGCTACGGCAGGAAGCCGAGTGGGTCCTGGACAGCGCTGGCTGCAAGAACAACAACCTCGGCTGGTCCCTACCCGATCTGGAGGAAGTAGACGAATGAGCGACTTGCAACTGTGGGACGGCCTGATCGGCGCCCTGATCGGCGCGGCCGTCGGCGCGGTGCCGGCGGTCCTGGCGCTGCGGAGCTCGAGGAAGTCGAACGAGCTGACCGCCGCCGCGCACGAGACCGCCAAAGCCGCGACCGAGGAAGCCCGCCAAGCCACCGCGGCGATGGTCGCCAACGAGATCTCCGCAGCCGCGCTCGAGGAGGCCCGCCAGGCCAACGCGGCGGCCGTGGCGGCGAACGCGATCGCGGACAGCGCCCTGGAAGAGGCTCGGGCCGCACGCAAGATCCAGTACGACGAATGGCACCGGCAAGCAACCCCGAACATCATCCTCGAGCTGGGCCGTGAACGGCACGAACTCGGAGGACACGCGCTGAAATTCAGCTGCGACCGTGACATCGACTCAGGCGAGCTCACCCTTGCCGCCGGGTACGACGAGATGGCCATCACCGGCCTCGGAGCCAGCCCCGACGAGGAAGTCTTCAACTTCGGGCGATCGGTCACGCTGCCCCGCGGTCGAAGCCGGCACGACCGCTGTCAAAGGGATCTGGACCGGCGACCCCACCCGCGCCAACGGCCTCACCGTTCAGATCCGCTGCACGGTGACCATCGACGGCATCAGCTGGATGGTGGCCAAACCGGTGACCTTCCCGCGGATCGCGGCCGGAGCGTCGGCAGCCCTGCTGCCCCGTGATCCCGACGAACTCGACATCAGCACCGCTGGATTCTGAGACCTCGTTCGAAAGGTCAAGCGGCGATAACGATCGGCGGCAGTGCGCCTGAGACCTAAGCGCGTGGCGAGGAGGGCGGGAAGACTCGTTCTGTGGCCTACACCAGGTGTCAACTGTGCGACACGCCGCCGGACCGTGGATCGTTATCGGCGCGTGACTCCTCGTTAACCCCGTGGATGGGCGTGTCGGGCTGCGCGGTTTGCGATTCCCGGGTTCTCTTGCCTTAAGAACAACAAGCGGCTCCTCGGGGGCAACCGAGGAGCCGCTCAAATCACCCACTTGACGGGCGGGTTCACATGAAGAGTACGACTGATGCCGGCCGTTCGCTGGGACGTCGGCGCTCCGGAGGCACAGGAGTGCCGAGATGACCGCGCAGCCCGACGCGGCTGTGCAGTCCGTTCCAGCGCAGCCCGACGCTCCCGCGCAGATCAGCAAGGCGGGATGGGTCGGCCGGGTCGCCGGCGCCGCCAGTCTGCTCGGCGGCGGAACCGTCGTCGGCGTCTTCCACCCGATGGCGGGAGTTGCGGTGCTGGCGTGCGGGGCCGTCTTGACGACCCTCATCGTCATCACGGCGCTGTACGGGAACCGGACCCGGAGCCGGCGCGCGTTCCGTCTGCTCCGTCTGCTCAGGGGAACGGCTGAGCCACCGGCACCGCCGCGGGACCGGCGCGGAGCCAAGCGCTCGAAACACGCGAAGCACAAGGCGTGAACGGCCCCGCCTCCCACCATTGGGGCTCCACCCCGGTCCGGGTCTCCTGTTGACGCAGGGGCCCGGACCTCGTTATAGCCCCGGCCAGCGAGCCTGCCCGTCCCATCGATAACGGCTGTTACAGAGGGCTACATCCAGGTAGGTAGCCTTAGCCCCTCGGTGGAGTCTCCAGGAAGTCCCTGCGGCGCGATGCCACCCGGCGCAAGTACTGCCGTGGACAGGTCCACCTCGCTGCCGGAGAACCTTGCGTCGTTGAAGCTAACGGTGCCGCCGGCGAACGTTGCATCGTCGAACTTGAGTGAGCCGCCGGCGAACTTCGCGTCGGCGAAGTTGACCGCGCCGCCATTGAACGTCGCGCTGAAGAAGTCGACTATGCCGCCGGAGAGGGTTGTGCCGCTGAAGTACATGCTGCCGCCGGAGAACGTTGCGGTGCCGAGACTGATGAGGCTGCCGGAGAAGGTCGCGCCGCCGAAGTCGACTTCTCCGCCGGAGAACTCTGCGCCGAGGAAGTCGACGGCGCCGCTCGAGAACTCCGCGCTGGGGAAATACACGGTGCCGCCGGAGAATTTTGCGCCGGTGAAGGTGACGGTCTGGCGTCGTCTGGCGGGGATGTCGGAGAACTCCGCGAGGGTGAAGTCCACGACGCCGCCCGAGAAGATTGCATCGCTGAAGTCGACGGTGCCGCCCAAGAACCTCGCGTCGCGGAAGGTGACGTGAGTGCCGCGAGAGAACTCCGCGCCGCTGAAGTCGCCACTGTCGAAGACAGCCCCGGTGAAGTCGAAGCGGTACCCATTCCAGGTGGGTGGAGCATTGAGTTGCTCTTGTTCCTCGTGTTGCAAGTGTTCGTTGATGAGCCGGATGACGGTGTGTCGGACTTCCCTCTCTCCGTGGCGCCCCCCAGCTCCGTCGGCCGTAACCCTGGCACGCCGCCGCTTGACCGATGGATAAGGTCCGGTCTCGTCGGTGTCCGGGGCGTAGGGCAGGCGGAGGTACGCGCAGAGTACGTCGATGCACTGTTGTCGCTGCTCGTCCCAGTCGTCTGCGAGTCGCGCCATCGCGTAGATGCCGGCGAGCCTGACGGACGCTTGGTCGTGGCCGATGAGTTCGGCGGCGTCCTGGTAGCGGCTGCTGAACAGCCGCCGGTCGTCACGGAAACTGGCCGACTCGTCGACGCGCGCGCGGCGGTATCCAACGATTAGAGCGACGGCCGCGCCCACGCCTGCCGCCAGCCCGAGAGCGATCTTGACCATGTCGGCGAGCAGTTTCTGCTGGGCCTCTGTGGCCGCTTCGGGATGCGGATCGATGTCAAGCAGCCAGGCAAGGATCATGTAGAGCGCGACGGCGCCGGCTACCGCGGCGACGACAGCCACGGAAGCCCACAAGACCAGAGATCCCATGACCGGCGTCCGTGCCCGGTCGCGGCGTGGTCGTCCTCGCGCCTGATCGCCTGAGGTCGGCATAGTTTCCCCTCCCACAGCGCCATCCACGGTGACCGCGGCATTCCCGAATCCACCGTGCCGGGGGCCGCGACGCCATGTCTACTTGCGGCGTCGGGCCACTTCGAGGATCTGGAGAAGTGGTACTGCCGGTTGTTACAACACGGGAACAGGCTGACGAGGTTTGGCTCGGTGTGGGTGGCAACTTTCAGCGCAACCTGCTGCATCGAACTGTGTGAGGAGCAACCTGGGGCGTGGGCTGGGGGTCCTCGGTTCCTGATCGGCAGCGCGAGCCCATCTCGCTCGTGCTGAACCACACGGCCAGAGGGGGCTGAGGACATGTATCTGACCACGGGTGATTTCGAGAGTGGTCTCGGGGAGTGGCGAGCGCTCAACTACGCGGAGGACGTCAAGGCGCAGTCTGTTGAGGATCCTGATGCGGCGAAGCAGGGCCGGCACCTCATGCGGGTCAGGACCACAAGGGTGGATGGTTCGGTGGCCCACGACGTGGTGGTGCCCAACTCCGTGGTGTTCGGGGTAACCGCGTACGGAGGCGATGGCAGTCCTGCAGATGTGCGAGTGGCCAACGTATTGGTCCCGTCGCTGCAGTTCTCCGTGTGGCTGCGGTCGAGGAGTCGCCGGCGCCACGTGAAGGGTGTGGCCGCGATCTGGAACCTGTACGCCGATCCGCCGCAGAACCGGACGACCGAGTTCAGCGTCGGTCCCGAGTGGACCCAGGTGTCGGTGGGGTGGGAGGACGCGCCGGTGCCGTATCTCCAGACGGACTCGCCGACCCCGCCGTTCGAGTGGAATCCGAACTTCCGGGTTGAGCTCTACCTCAAGACCATCAACCAGGACCTGGACGTCGACGCAGCGGTCATGATCTGAGGCGCGAGCCGGGCGGCGGGAACTGGTACCGGCGGGTGTTGGAGTACCGGGAGTCGCTGGACGCGGGCAACTGTGAGCGTAGGAGCGATCCGCACTAAATCGCTGGCGCCCTCCGCCGCCCACCTGCCAGGGTGCCGGACATGACCGAGGTTGTAGTACCGCTGACCGTTCTCGATCTGACCGAAGCGGACCTACCCGCCTGCGGCTGGTACGGGACACCGACGGACCTTGCGTACGTCGCCGAGGCGATCCAGCGTGCCCGCCGAGGCGAGGTCGAGTACCTGGCCGTCTGCCCGCCTTCTGGTCTGCCAGTAGCGGTCGGTGGGGTTGACTACACCAAACCGCCCGGTGGAGCGACGATCTGGCAACTGTCGGTCCAGGCGGAGCTGCGCTCATGTGGGATCGGCTCAGTCCTGATCGGCGCGTTGGAACATCGTGCTCGAAGCCGCGGCCTCGGCTGGGTCGAATTAGGCGTGGATGACAACATGTCGCGGCCCCGTGCGTTGTACGAGCGGCTGGGTTATGTGGTGAGCGGCAGCGAGATCGGCTCGTGGGACCAAGAGGCTGCGGACGGATCGACGACCCGCTACGAAGCGCGGATTACTCTGCTGCGCAAGCAACTGACCTAGGAGTTGGTCGTGCCTGAGGTCGGGCTGCCGGGATTCCCACGTCGGGTGGCGACGTATTCGGCGTAGGTCGTGGCTGCGCCGCGGGCATGACGCTCGATGGTCTTGGTGCTGTAGCCGAGGGCGTCGGCGATGATCGCGATCGGGGCGAGCTTGGCGAGCTCGTGCAGGGTCCCGAGTCGGGCAGCGCGGGGGCTGAACAGCCGGTGCAGGCGTTCTCTGAGTGAGGCCGCACGGATGTGCCGACCCGGGCCGTAGCCGGGGAAGACCCAGTTGCTGTTCGGCTGAGCGGCGGTGTTGCTGGCCGCCGCGGCGGCCAGCAACAGGAACGGTTCGTCGAGGGGCGGCGGGATCTCGATCACGGTCTTGCCGAGCGCGATGGCGACCTTGGTGGGCTTGACCTCGACGTGATCCCAGGTCAGCGAGACGACGTCCTCGATCTGCTGGGCGAACACCACGACGAGGATCGCGGCGGCCCGGTCGCGTGTGGTGAGTTTCGTCCCGGAGCTGACCTCGGCGACCATCTGTTCCTGCTCCAGCGTCGGCATGCGCGCCGCGGTACCTTCTGGCCGGCGGAACAGGATCAGGGTGGACGTGGTCAGCTGTGCCCTTGATGGCCCAGTGCAGGAAGGGGTTGGCCTGTTCCCGGGTGGTGTTGCCGCCGGCGCGCCATCGATCGAGCTGGGTCTGACTGAGCTCGGCGAAGGCGCTGTTGTGCTCGGTGAGCCAGTTCAGCAGGGTGATCGCGACGGTCACCTGCTGTTTGGCCCGGAGGAAGGCTCCTTGGGTGACGGGTTCCGGCGAGCTGCGGAACCGGCGCTGGTGGTGCCAGATGACGTAGCGGCGGATGACGTCGCGGTGGGCTGGGTCGGTCGTGCGCTCGATCGCTGCAGTCGACCAGGTACCGAATCGGCTGAGCAGCTCGTCGCGCTTCGGCAGCGCGCCGTACTCGACAAGCAGCCCGCGGATGTAGGTCTTCGACTGCTGCCGGCCGGGGACCTGGTCGAGCAGTTCGTGCGTGAACTCGCCGGCGGCCGCGATGGCACGCAGGGTCTGCTTGACGTGGGGTTGTCGGATCCAGGTGATGCCGCTGTTCGGTCGTCCCATCGCCTTGAGAGCGTTGGCCAACGGCTTCAGTTGCTCCGAGATCACGCCGGCGGTGGGGTCGGTCAACAGGTCGTCGACCAGGTCGCCGAGCGAGCAGCGCCAGCATCGGCCTTTGGTGCGGAGCTCGGCTTCGGCGCCGCAGCCTTGGCAGTCGAGGCTGAGATGCTGCAGCCCTGAGCAGGCTCGGCACGCTGGTGCGCCGTCGACCAGGCCGGGCAAGACGCCTTCGTGGCCGCAGTTGCAGGTCCCCGTGGTCCGCTTGGCCTTGTGGCAGCAGTAGGTGCAGATCTTCCCGTCGGGCCAGTTCGCCACGAGCTCGTGGTGCTCGCCGCACCGAGCGCAGGGGCGAGGCCAGCGATCCGGGTTGCTCTGGGCGCGTGGTCTAGCCATCGCTGCTCGGGACGATCCGGACGCGGCGGGCGATCGGGTCGCCTGGCCGGACGCCGAGGTCTTCGCTGCGGCGTGGAGCGTCGGCGGTGGCCGCGGCCCGCATCTCCACGAAGGGCTCGAACAGATCCCCGGGTGTGCAGTCGAGGATGTCGCACAGGGCGGCGAAGGTCCGCGCCGGGATCCGCTCTGGGGTGCCGGTGACCAGTCGGTAGACCTGGCTCTCGGACAGGTTGATGCCGCGGGACTTGAGCAGAGCGTGCAGCTCGGTGCTCTTCCAGAGGTTGCGTTGGGCCATCAGTTGGCGCAGGTGCCACTTGAAGCCGATCCGGCGTTGTTCAGTCATGGGCGGGTCCTCCGGGTTGTCCGAGCCGGCGGGCGATCATCTGACGGACACTGCGCTGTTTGAAGTCGGCCGAGACCGACGTGTAGAGACCGGTGGTCGAGGCGTAGGCGTGGCCGACCTGCGTCTGTACGAACGCCGGGTCGTAGCCGGCCTCGATCAGATGGGTGACATAGGAGTGCCGCAGGCAGTGCAGCCCGAGCTCGTCGGGCAGCCCGGCCGCGCGACGGTAGTCCGCGAACGAGTCGCTGAGGCTGCCCAGGCAGACCCGGTGAGACCGCTCGCTGGGCCACAGCGCGCTCGAGCGCTCGGCAGTCTGAAACCGGCCGCGGCCGTCGGGACCGGTCCAGTACTCCAGCAGCGGGACGACCCAGGCGAACTCTGGGACGGTCAGCACCGTACGGCGGCGGGGTCCGGATGCGGTGGTGCCTTTGCCCCAGCGCACCGTCGCCGCGCCAAAGGGCCCGTAGTCGGGAAGGTGCGGGTTGGGGCCGAAGTCAGTGAGGTCGAGCATGGTCAGTTCTCGGCGGCGAAGGCCATAGGCGTAGCAGGTCTTGAAGGCGATCGAGTCCCGCATGGCCGGCAGCCACCGCTTCGACCCTGCGGCGTACTCGCGGTCGACGACGTCGTCGACTAGGTCGAACAGGTGCTGCAGCTCGGCTTGCGTGAACGACCGCCGCGCTGGCGGTACGGCGTCATCGGTGGTGTGGCGTGGGGTGTTCCAGTCGAAGCAGATCTGGGTCGGGATGTTGCCGAAGGTCCGTTCGCACAGGTCGCCCCACCCGTAGCCGGGGTGGGTCAGGTAGGCGCAGAACATCGACACCGCGTTGCTGTAGGAGCGCAGCGTGGTCAGGCCGATCGGCCGGCTGCGGGAGCGAAGCTCGGCGAGGAAGTCTTCGATGTCGACCGGCCGCCACGTCCACGGGTAGTCGCCGGTGAAGGCCTGGAACCGCCCGACGACCCCGGCACGAGCCTTGATCGTGTCGACCGCTAGGCCACGCGCGAGCATCTGGCTGCGCCAGCCGTCGAGGATCGCCTCGAACACTCGATCGTCGGCCCGAAACAGGCTGACATCTGGATCCCGCAGAACCCGCGGAACGAAGCCCGGAACACCGTCCACCGATCACTCCCCAGCGTGGAAACCTGCATTAAACGCAGGAAACCTACGCCGACCTGCACACTCGCAGACTGGAGCGACACACCGTCAGTTGCCGAACTCAACCACAACCCGGCCCTGACCTGCGCGCATGCCCGGATCGCGCAGGAGCGGGAGTCCTTGCATTAGATGCAACTCCCGACGATTTCCCATCGATAACGGCTGTTACCGCTGGCTGGACAGCGCGAAGGGCCACGATCGGTGGATCGTGGCCCTTCGTCTGCTGTGTCGGGTGGGCCAGGGGGTACCGGCCCCAGCGCTCGTGGGCGGATTGGCGGCTGATCCCGGCAGCAAGGCCGATGTCGGCCCAGCTGGAGCCGGCGGCGCGGGCGGCGGCGACTTCCTCGTCGAGCAGGGCGCGAGCGGCATCGACGGCCGCGGCGGCACGGCTGACACCGGCCGTGTTGGGGTCGAAGGTCACCGGCCGGTTGGGGTCGCCGTTCACATGCAGGGAGCGCCACTCCTCGCGGACGAGGCGGCCGACGACGTCGCGGTCGTCGACGAAGATGCCGACGCCATGTGGGTCGTCCAGGTCGGCGTAGATCCGGTGCTGTGACAGGTTCTCGTCGTCCTTATTGGCCACGCGTTCCCAGAACTGCCCGACCCACTGCTGTTTGCGACCGAAGTACCCGTCGTGCATCAGCCGCTCGTTCGAGACCGAGGCCGGGATGCAGTCGCACATCAGCCGCCACCCCACGACCTCGCTGACCGGGCGGTGCTCGTCCTGGCCGGTGTACTCGCCGAACTCGTCCATCAGCATGATGACTGCGCTGTCGCCGGCGAATCCGCTGGAGCGCACACCGTCGGCGAACTCCACTGCAAGGTAGCCCTCGTGCCGGGCGAGGTCGTCCGAGATCCAGCCCATCGAGTTCACATCCCATCAAGTGTCAGGATTTCCTGACACCCAGAATGTCAGGAAATCCTGACACTCGCAAGGGTTGCGGGCGTGAGCTGCTAGGCCCCTCAGAATGGTGGTTCGTCCGGCAGTACCTCCACCCAGCCCGATAGGGCGGCTGCGGGCAGGGGCAGGTTGTTCACAACGAAGAGGTCGAGGATGTCGTTGCGATCCATGAAGATGATCGACCGCCGCTGCGAGGCATCGAGTGCGTTCCCGATCCAGGCTCGGGCCTGTTTGGTAATTTCTCCGCCGGCCACGATGAACGCATGGTCGACCAGAACGCGCTTGCCGATCTCCGGGTCGAAAATCTCGTGCCCGAGCATCATCAGGGCCTGGTTGTGGATTTCGGCGACGTTCGCGTTCCCAGCGCGGGTCATGCCAGCCGCGTCGAGCTTGCCCTTCTTCGCCTGCAGGCCGAAGTAGAGAACATGCTGGGTCGGGAGCGTGAACTTCATCCAGACGTCCTTCCCGTACTCCAGGGCCTTGTCCTTGTGCCCCGTGGCAGTGACTCGGTGAAAGCCCATCTGTCGGAACAGCGGCAGCAGAACGTCCTCGATCAGCTCGTCTTCTGACGCGCCGTCCAGGTAGACACGGAGCTGCTCACGACGTTCCAGTTCGGTCGCTGAGAACGGTCGGTGCGGGTTCTGCTCCGGAGCAGTCGTGACGCTCGTGGCGACGTGCCGTAGGTAGCACTGCTTGTCCGGGGCGTAGTACGCCTCGAACCCCTCCCTGGCGAGGGAGGCGTTCAGCATCTCCAGCGCGCCGACGCGGTTCTGGTCCTCGTTGATCGCGTCCGTTGGATCCATAAGCCGCTGAATCACCCGGGCAAAGGTGAACGGAACCTTGCCTGGTCCCGGTTGCGGCTCCTCGAGGATCTTTTCGAGCGTGTCGGCCACCCAGTACTGCCGCGTCGTCCCATCGTGGGCGTAGTCGGTCTCGACGTCGCTGAAGAACTCGGTGAGGTATGAGCTGCTGCGGTACACGAAGAACGTCGACTCGGGCGGGTAGTTCCCGCAGATCATGTCGGCGATCTGCATCGCCGTCCGTCGCTTGAAGTGCATCCATCCCCCACAGAGATCTGAAGCCAGCATCACCTGGAAGCTGCATCCTCCCCCAGACAGATCCCGGTGATAACCGCCATTCTCACCGGAACCCGCCCGCCGGCGCCCCTGAAACCACGCTCAGACCGGGCCCGACACGCTCGCGCGATCCGGATCGCGATTCAGCCGTTATCACCGGCTCGCCGACGTCGCCCACCGCCGAACGGTCGGCGCCCAGCCCTACCGTGACTGTCATGCACCTGCCTACGCTGCCAATGTCGTCCTAGACCCCGGCGGCACCCTCCTGGTCGCCGGGGCGGTCGCTCGGGTATCCGTGGTGAGCCCGGTCGCGCTCGCCGACGGCGTCCTGACCGGCGAGCTTTCGCTGACCGGCCAGGTGCGCGATTTCCTGGCCGACTGCGAGTTCTCCGGCGAGGCCGCGCACACGATCCGCGCGTACCGCGGCGTCCTGGTCGGCCTCGATCGCCGACCTCGCGGTGTCGACGAGGGCCCACAAGCAGGCGAGCGTCGCGGCGTTCTGCCGCTGGGCGATCCGCCACGAGCTCGTCGTGGCGAACCCGATGGATCGCTTTGACCGGATCAGCGCCCCGGCCGGCGTCCCGCTCGAACCAGTCGCCGCTCCGTCGGCACGCTGCGCCGCTCAGTTGTCCCGCCCATCTCGGCCCATTCGCGGTGACATGGCAGGCTGGCAGGCATGTGTGGTCGATACGCCTCAGTGGCCGGTCGCGCCGATCTCCTCGAGCGTTTCGCCGTCGACGAGGGCAACGCTGACGAGCTGCGTGGCCAGGACTTCAACGTGACGTCGACGAAGGGCAACCCGGTGGTGATCGCCCGCGTTCCGCAGGACGCCGGCGAGGACGCGGAGCCGGCGCGCGAGCTCCGCGCGTTCCGTTGGGGCTTGCTGCCGTTCTGGGCGAAGGACCTGAAGGTTGGCGCGCGGATTCTCTGCACTAGTCAACTCGGGCGATGTGCGGCCGGAAGTCGCGTTTTCGTGGGCTGTTGTCGAGGACCGGTGGGCACCTGCGAACCTCGAGAATCCCGATGCCGGGTCCGGAGTGCCATCCATCTCGAGAACGTCGAGGCGATCGGCGGCGGATCGCTCGCGTGCGACGAAAAGACTGGGACCGTGCTACCGCATTCACATGTCCGTCGGTCGAGGATGTGGCTCGTTACCTCGTTGAGTGACGGCGCCCGGTTCTCGCGGCCATCGCACGCGGACCTGTACGACATCCCTCTCTTCTAGTTCGAATAGATCTTGGGTGGGCCTTAGATGTCCCTACGACTGGCGAAGGGTCCACTTCTGAGTTGCAGGCTGGCATCATCCAACAACTCGCCGGCGGCCGTTCCGGTCGCTGCCGCGCATGGCTGGGCGTTGCGCGATCAGACCGCGGCCGCAGCGCAAATTCATGAGTCAGCTGCGGAGCTGGACAATCCCCAGAGCGTTCGCTCCCGGGTCGACGATCCACGCAGCCCACGCGAAACCAAGGTCTGCGATCCCGTCGACGGTCTTCAGCCCGGGCAAGTCGTAGTCCTCGACGTCGACCCCGCGTGTCCGGAGCTCGGCCACTTCGGCCCGAAGGTCGTCGACGAACCAGGTGGCTTGAGTCTGGGTGTCCGAGGTGCCAGTCGTGCTTCTCGTGATCTCCAGCCGGGTCCCGCGACCGCAGTGGAACACGATGTCGTCCGCTCCCTCGCTCAAGATCGCCAGCCCTAGCCGCACGTGATAGAAGTCTCGCGCCGCCTCCAGGTCCTTGGCCAGCAGCACAGGATTGATCGGATAGTCGCCAAGCATGATTCGTCCTCCTTCGAGTGCCATGCTGGGGCGACCGACAGCACGGTCGCGAGAGCAGGTGCGGACCAGCATGAGTGCGTCGCCCCCTTCCGTGTCTACGGCCACTACAAAGCGTCCGCAACACCGACTCGCTGAGCGCCCGGGGCAGCTACGGGGGTCTCGCCCCGGTGGCGCACCAGCTACTGGGGCGACAGGGACCGACCAGCAGGGCACCACGGGGCCGAACCGCGCCCTGCCGAGAAGACCCCAGCGGGCCACGCTGCTGCCCCGGTATTGACTGCAGTCTGGGGTGCGGACGGCGCCGCGGCGCGACTTCGACGGCGAAGAAGCACGAGGCCCCCGGACCCAGGGCTCCCGCCCAGGACGCCACTCCATGGGGGCCGTGTGCTCACCACGCACGAAGCCGCGGAGCATCCGGCACGCGGCGTGGTCAGGTTTCGTCCATGCCGGTGACGACCCTCGTGTCGTGGGTGTCCGAGCTCGCAAGCGCGGCAGTGAGTTCGCGGCGGGAGCGGATGTTCAACTTCATGTACACGTTTCGCAGGTGCCACTCCACGGTCCGTGGGCTGAGGAACAGCCGCTCTCCGATGTCGGCGTTCGATAGGCCGTCCCGCGCGAGGCTGGCGACCTGGCGTTCCTGTGCGGTGAGTTCGTCGAACGATTCGACGTTGCGGCGGTGGACCTTCTCACCGGTCGACTCCAACTCCGAGCGGGCTCGGTCTGCGAACGCTTCCATGCCGAGGTCGGCGAACAGGTCGAACGCGGTGTGGAGTTGGTCGCGGGCCGTCAAGCGCCTGTTCTCACGGCGCAGCCACTCGCCGTAGAGCAGGTGTGCCCGGGCCAGCTCCGGCCGCAGTGGCGTCTGGGTCAATCGTTCGATGGCCTCGCAGTAGAGCTCCTCGGCCTTCGGTCCGTCGGCCGCGAGCGCCTCGCTTCGCGCCTGGATACCCTGCGCGAAGTGGGACCGGCAGAGCCGGGTGGTCCCGTCCAACCTGATCAGAGCCTTGCGTGCCAACGCCGGGTTGCCGGACCGCATCGCGCTTTCCACGAGCTCGGGCAGGATCCAGCCGAACACCCAGTGGTTCGGCGTCCCATCCAGGGCCTCGGCTGCGGCTCGAGCAGCCTCCTCGTACCGGCCCAGGCCGTTGAAGAGCACCGCAGACGCCCACCGGGCGCGGGCGGCGGTCGAGCCGTCTCCGCCGAACTGGTCGATCGCGTGCGCGATGGTGGCCGACGCCTCAGGTTCACGGCCCTGCATGGCCCGTAGCCGCAGCAGCGCGTAGGGCGGGAACCGACTTCCGGTCGCTTGCGCGACGCTGTCGAGCTCGGCGACCAGGGCCGCAGTGTCGGAGAACTCGCCTTTCCAGGCGGTGGCCATGCCCAGGTAGGTGAGGTGCACGGGCAGTGCGGCGAGTTCGCCGGCCTCCCGGACGACCTTGACGTTGCGTGTGGCGGCTGCGTACCAACCGTCGTAGTCCCAGATCGCAGCGTAGGCGCCGACAATCATCCAGCCCCACCGCAACACGTCATGGGTGGACATGGTCGCTGCGGTCTGGGTTGCCCGCGTCAGCAGCGGGTGGGCTGCCGCGTGTCCGTCGAGGGTCAGCAGGGCGAGCCCGTCCAGGAGCAGGTCGCGCGGGTTCTCGTCGGCCACTGGACTGGGCAGCGCCCGCGCTGCCTGGGAGATCTGGGGCAGGAACTCGCGTGCGGCCCGCTCTTCGCCCAAGCCGGCGGCGCCCCACGCGGTCAGGTAGGTCTCGCGCGACAGGTCCTCGTCGTACGGTTCGAGTTGGCGTGCGGCGCGCAGCAGCAGCGGTGGTGCGTCGCTCCACAGGCCCGCAGCGAACGCGACCCGGGCGCGGAGCAGGTCGCAGCGGCTGTGTTGGTAGCCGTCCATGGTCCCGGTCTCCGCGGTGGTGACCAGGTCGAGCGCCCGCTCGAAGGCGCCGGCCTTCAAGCTCGTCTCCGCGGCAGCGATGGCGCGTTCGGTCCGCAGCGTCGGGTCTTCGCTCAGCGCGACCGCCCGCTGCAGGAACGCTGCAGCAGCCGCGAGCCCACCACGCGCCCGGGCCCGGTCGGCGGACTGCTCCAACTCGGCGGCCACGTCCTCATCCGGGCCGGCCGACGCGGCGGCCCGGTGCCATGCGCGGCGGTCGGGGTCGTTCTGCTTGTTCGTCGCCTGCGCCAAGGCCAGGTGGACTGTGCGGCGGTCTTCGGCGGAGGCGGCCTGGTAGACCGCGGAGCGCGCCAGCGGGTGTCGGAAGACCACTCGGTTGTCGATGCTCAGAAGGCCCGACGCGATCGCGGAGTCCGCGGCCTCGGGTCGGATCCGCAGGCGTTCGGCAGCGTTCCACAGCAGCAGCGGGTCTCCGATCGGCTCGGCAGCGGCGATGAGCAGCAGCCGGCGCGTCTTGGCCGGCAGATCTTCCAGGCGCCGCAGGAAGCTTTCCTCGATGCGTCCTGACAGCGTGTGCTGTCCGACCAGCCCGAACCCGCCGGCCAACTGGGTGGGGGTCAGCCCGTTGGGGAGCTCGAGCAGAGCAAGCGGGTTGCCGCCGGTCTCGGCGACGATCCGGTCGCGGACCATCTCGTCGATCTTGAACGGAACGGCCGAGTCCAACAGCGCCCGGGCTTCGACGTTGCTGACACCGCGCACAACCATCTGCGGTAGGTCGGCCATCGTGTCCGGAACCGTTCGGGCCGCGAAGACGATGCCGACCCGTTCGGCCAGGAGACGGCGCGCGACAAATGCGAGCGTCGACGCCGAGTTGTAGTCCAGCCACTGGCAGTCGTCGATCACGCACAAGAGGGGTCGTTCCTCCGCCACGGCAGCGAACAGGCTCAAGGTTGCGAGGCTGACCAGGAATCGGTCCGGTGCTGCTCCGTCGCTCAGGCCGAACACGGTCGCGAGGGCGCGCCGCTGCGGGCCTGGAATGTCGTTGAGGTGGTTCAGGAGTGGCGCGCACACCTGGTGCAGGCTGGCGTAGGCCAGCTCCATCTCCGACTCGATCCCCGCCGCCCGCGTTATCGCTACGCCGTCTGCGACGCCTGTCAGGTGCCCCAGCAACGCGCTCTTGCCGATGCCGGCGTCGCCGCTGAGCACCAGGGCACGGCTCTTGCCCCGTCGGACCGCGGCAACCAGGTCGCCGAGGTAGCCGCACTCAGTCGCTCGGCCACGCAACTCGGGACCAGCCGCTACGGTTCGCACAGCCTCCACATGGATGCGGACGGCGGGCAAGGTGGAGCGTAAGAGGCTGTCGGCGGGGTTTCCGCTTGTTGGCTCTGGATCCAAGACCCGACTCCTTTCCGCGGAGGCGATAGGCGCACCCGTGTGGCAAGTCGCGGTCCAGGGCCCGAACTCCGCGGCCGCGGCTAGAGGTTCCCGGCCTTCATCTGCTCCTCGAGGTGGTCGGCCTGCCGCAACGCCAGCGCCACGATGGTCAACGTCGGGTTGGCCGCGGCGCCTGTGGTCATGACGCTGCCGTCGGAGACGAACAGGTTCGGCACGTCGTGTGCCCGCCCGTACCCGTTGACGACCCCGTCCTCGGGCCGCGCACTCATCCGTGCCGTTCCCATGTTGTGGGTGTTCGGGTACGGCGGTACGCGGAACGTCCGCGTGGATCCGACTGCCTCGTAGATGGCCTCGCCGGCCGCGTAGGCGTGTGCACGCATGGCCAGGTCGTTCGAATGATCGTCGAAGTGCACGTTCGGCACCGGCTGCCCGAACTGGTCGAGGACGTCGGTGTTGAGGGTGATGCGGTTCGTCTCCCGTGGGACGTCCTCGCCGACCAACCACATTCCGGCCATGTGGTCGTACTGCTCCATCACGGCGGCGTAGTCCCGGCCGTAGCCACCCGGGACCAGGAACGACGCCAGGAAGGCCGGGCCTAGCGACAGCGGCTCGATGTAGTAGCCGCCGACGAACCCTCGGGACGGGTCGTTGCGGGATTCGTCGGTGATGATGCCGGCCATCGTTTCGCCCCGGTACATGTGCACCGGCTGCTCGAAGGTTGCGAACACCGATCCGGTCAGGTGGCGCAGGTAGTTGCGGCCGACCTGGCCGCTGGAGTTCGCCAGTCCGTCGGGGAACTGGGACGACGCCGAGTTCAGCAGCAGGCGGGCGGTCTCGATGGCGTTCCCGGCCACGCACACCAGGCGCGCGGCCTGGACCTGCAGGTGACCGTCGAGGTCGGCATACACGACCCCAGTGACGCGCCCGGAACTGTTGTGCTCGATGCGGATCGCCATGCACCCTGGCCGCAGGTCAAGCCGGCCGGTCTTCTCCGCGAGCGGGATCTCGGCCGTCAGGGTGGACCAGTGCGCGCGGGACTTGTCGCCCTGGTAGTTGAACCCGTCCTGGATCGTGCCAGGGCGGCCAGCTCGGGGAACCGGGTTGATCGCCATGCGGCCGGTGGACACGCCGGTGTAGCCGACGCGCTTCGCCCCGTTGGCCAACACCTTGTAGTTGTTGTTCGCCGGCAGCGGCGGAATCCCGTTGGTGCGGGTCACGCCCATCCGTTCCTCGGCCTTGCCGTAGTAGGGCTCGAGGTCGGACAGCTCGATGGGCCAGTCCAGCAGACTGGTGCCCTCGATCGGGCTATGCGTCGAGAGGGTCCGGAACTCCCAGTCCTTGAGCCTCGGGCATCCGCCGGCCCAGTGCACCGTCGTGCCACCGACGGCCTTGCATGTCCACGCGGGTAATGTCGGCCAGTCGGTGGCGATCTGCCAGGATCCGGAGGTGGTGCGCGAGTCCAGCCACGCGAGCTGGGCCAGCGAGGGCCACTCGTCGTTGATAAAGTCCTCGGGCTGGTGATGCTCGCCGGCCTCAAGGAGCACCACGTTGACTCCCTTGTGGCACAGCTCGCTGGCAAGCGTGCCGCCTCCCGCGCCGGATCCGATGACGACGACCTCGGCGTCGGTCAGGGAGAAGCGGTGGGGGATGGGCTGGTCTGGGCTGTCGAAGGTCACGGTTCGTCCTCGGGGTCAGGAAGCCAGTCGAGGTCGTTGAAACCGCGGGTCAGGTAGCCGCCCTTGTCGAAGGACGGGCCTTCGTACCCGCAGAGCTCCCAGGTGCGTGTGTCGGAGTACACCTCGACTACGGCGAGGCTGCGGACGAGGTTGAAGAACTCGGTTCCCGCCTCGGATGCAACGGTGGTCAGACGCACCTCCTCAGGGAGTTCGAGAAGGTGGTCGTTGGCGGTGAGAGTGCTCAGCGCAGTGCTGATGACGGCCGCGGTGGCCGCGTCCTCGCCAGCTGCGTCGGCGAGCTTGGCCGCCACCCGCGCGTACACCTCGTCAGGCAAGGTGTCGTGCGGGTACATCGCTCGCGAGATCGACGCCACGGTCATGACAGCGTGGTCGTCCAGACGAATGGGGTCGGGCATGGTCGCTCCATCCAGGGGGTCGCTGAGCGATCAGCGACCAAATACCCCCAGGCCCTCTGGGGATGCTACTCCTCGCCCTTACGGGTGCAAAGGGGCCGCGAAACAACCAGCGAACCGCGCTCGCCGGTCCACAGCAACCGTCCGCAATCCCCGCGCTACAAGGCGAAAGCGCCCGCGGCCACGCATTCCGAGAGGGGCGGAAGGTCTAATCGTCGGCGCACCTCGGCAGGAGTGGCTCAATCGGGCGAGGCGCGCCGCCGGGCCGACCCGGGTGCCGGTGTCATGGGATGCCCGTGCTGAGCACGGGCGCATAGCCGCCACGGTCCAGACACGCTGGAAACGTCCCCCACTGCAATCCCAGTGCCATCCCAGACCGAAAGGTCCGCCATGACCGCCGAACAGTCCCGCTCAAGATCAGAGAGCCGCGCCCCTGGCTTCGAAGGCGCAACCGGGTGGCTGAACTCCACCCCACTGACCGCCCACGACCTTCTCGGGAAGGTCACCCTCGTCAACTTCTGGACCTACACCTGCGTGAACTGGCTCCGCCAGCTTCCGTACCTGCGCGCCTGGGACGCCACCTACCGCCCCCACGGCCTGGTCACCGTCGGAGTCCACACCCCCGAGTTCGGCTTCGAGCGCCGGGTGGACAACGTCGAGCTCGCGGTCCGCGAGATGGGGATCTCCTACCCGGTCGCACTCGACAGCGATTACGCCGTATGGGCCTCCTTCGCCAACCACTACTGGCCGGCGCTGTACTTCGTCGACCGCGAGGGGCGGATCAGGCACCACCACTTCGGGGAAGGCGCCTACGACCGGTCCGAGCAGGTGATTCGCGAGCTGCTCGGCGTCCACGACCTGCCCGCAGCAGCAGCCATCGAGGCTCAGGGCGCGGAGATCGCTGCGGACTGGGACCACCTGCAGTCGCCAGAGACCTACCTCGGGTCCGCGCGCAGTGACAGCTTCGCCTACCCCAGCGGCCCACGATTCGGGCAGCCGCACACACACACCGAACCCCCGCCGCTGCCGCTGAACCACTGGTCTCTGCACGGCACGTGGGCGATCGCCCAGGAGTCCTGCACCATGACTGAGGCAGCCGGGTCGCTCGTCATGCGCTTCCACGCCCGTGACCTGAACCTCGTGATGGGACCCACCGACTGCTGCGACACCGTCCACTTCCGGGTCACCCTCGACGGGCACGCGCCCGATGACGCCCACGGCGAGGACGTCGACGCCGAGGGCTTCGGCGCCGTCACCCACCAACGGCTGCACCAGCTGATCCGGCAGACCGGTCACATCGAGGACCGCACCTTCGAAATCACCTTCCTCGACCCCGCCGTGCAGGTCTTCGCCCTCACATTCGGCTGAACCCGCACCTCAGCAACGAGGAGTGACCCGCGATGGCACACCACCCAGCAAACCCCCGTGGCCGGGCCAAGAAGGCGACCACGAGCCACAGCCACACCCGGGGTCGGCGGACCCTCCCTGGGCCGGTTGCGTATGCAGTTGCCGCATACGTGATCGGCCTAGGCCTGTTCGGCTCGGTCGCACCATCCCCGCTGTACGAGACGTACATGGAGCTGTGGTCGTTCTCGACGCTGACTCTGACGCTGATCTATGCGACCTACAGTTTCGGGGTGCTGGCGACCCTGATCCTCGCCGGCAGCGTCTCTGATGATCTCGGACGCCGCCCCGTCTTGCTCGCCGCTCTCAGCGCCCTCATGGTCTCCACCTTGCTATTCATCGTCGCGAGCTCCGCCGCCTGGCTGTTCGTCGCGCGGGGCCTACAGGGCGTGGCCACCGGCGCCGCCGTCGGAACCGCCAGCGCTGCGCTGCTCGACTTCGCCGGCACGCGTGGGCCGGCCAAGGTCAGTCTCACGAACGCGGTGGTGACCACGACCGGCACCGGCCTGGGGATCCTCACCACCGCCGTGCTCGTCCAGATCGCATGGGAGCCCCAGGTCGTGCCCTACCTGATCTTCCTCGGACTGCTCGCAGCGGCAATCGTCGGGTCCTACGCGATGTCTGAACCGGTCGAGTCCACCAGGCGGTTCCGGCTCAGGCTCGAACGGCCGCACGTCCCGGCGGGCGTGCGCGGCCCGTTCATCCTCGCCAGCCTCGCAGTCATCTCGTCGTGGTCGGCCGGTGGTCTCTTCTTCTCGCTCGGACCCAGCCTGGGAACTGCGCTGTTCGAGTCGACGAACACGGTCGTCTCGGTGCTCGGCATCGTCGTACTCCTCGGCACCGCCGCGGTCGCCCAGCTCGCGTTCGGGTACACCGCACCCTGGCTGGGGGCCACCCTCGGCTCGATTGCGCTCGCGGCCGGCATCCTCGCCATTGCAGCGGCCACCCACCTCGGATCAGGTGCTACTTATCTCGTCGGATGCTCGGTCGCCGGGTTCGGCTTCGGTATCGCGTTCCTCGGCGGCCTACGCAACCTCCTCGCCGTCATCCCGCCCCCGCACCGCGCGTCGGTCATGTCTGCGTTCTACGTCGTCGCGTACGCGTCGCTGTCGATTCCCGCCGTCATCGCCGGGTTGCTGGTCAAAGACCTCGGTCTTCAGAGGACCTTCCAGATCTTCGGCGCCGTAGTGGCCGTCATCGCACTCTCTGCTGCAGTCATGGCCTGGGCGTCCCGCGGCGCGTCGGCCCGGGCTTTCCTACGCTCCGGGGACGGATCGTGAGACCCGCGCGACGCTGTCCGTGACCGGGGTGATCCATCCGGGCGCTCGGTCTACGCGACACGGTGAGCGGTGTCCTAGTCGCTGTCGGGGGGCAGGAAGTGCCGGAGGACGGCGACGAGTTCCTCGGGTCCTTGTTCGGCCACCCAGTGGCCCGTGCAGGGGATGACGGCGGCGCGGACGTGTTCGGCCGCGGGCATCATTCCCTGGGCGACCTTGTCGCCCCAGCTGAGCGAGCCGCCGATGCCCAGGACCGGGATGGTGAGTTTCGTGGTCGCGCGTTGCGCGTTCTGGTCGAGCATCTGGTCCCAGGCGCGGTAGAAGCCGAACGAGGCGCGTAGCGCGTCCTTGTCACGGTTGTAGAGGCTGATGTAGTAGTCGCGGGCGTGTGCGGGCATGTCGGTTCCGCCGCCCTGCACCTGGAACTCGTATCCGAAGAACGCGTCCGCGTGGTCGTGGACCATGTCAACGATGAGCTCGTCATCGACGCGGTTGAACGGGATGTGCCACAGCCGGTTGTTGACGGTCTCGGGGGTGAACAGCGGCGGGCCGGGTGGCACCACCCCGGGCGGTGCCGGCACCTCTGCGACCGCGAGATGGTGCACCCGGCGTGGGAAGTCGGCGGCCAGTGCGTAGGCGATCGCCAGACCAGTGTCGTGGCCGACGACCGCGAACCGCCCGTAGCCCAGCGTCGACATGAGCTCGGCCATGTCCGCGGCAAGCGTCGCAGTGTCGTACCCGGTCGCCGTCAGCTCCGTCAGGCCGATGCCGCGTTGGTCGACAGCGATCACCGTGAAGTCCCGCGCGAGGCCTGGCATCACCAGACGCCAGGCGTACCAGTTCTGCGGCCACCCGTGGATCAGCAGCAGGGGCGGGCCTTCACCCCCGACGACAACGTGCTGACGGATGCCGTTGGCCTGCACGATCCGGCTCTCGAAGGTCCAACTGAACAACGGAGGGAGCTGCGGAGCGGTCAGAACTGACCCGAACTCAGCGGCCCCAGTGCCGCTAGGAGCGCTCCCAGAGGTGTCCGCGGGCATGTTCACAGGGCCGTTCGTGGTGCCGGTCAGCACGGGGCATCTCGGGCTGTGAGCCGCGGTCACCGCCGCAGAAGGTGAGCTGGGTTGGCCTTCGCAGTGAGCGCGTGCGCACGTGTTCATTGGAAGTCCTCTCTCGACGACGACCCCGGGGATGGGCCGTCGAGATCAGGTTGGCAGCTCCAGCCGTCTCTTCCACCCGTAGTACCGCTGGCACCTACACGGGGTCGCGACCCCGGTGGACAACCCCGGGGTCACCACGGGCGCTCTTCTCCGGCCGCCTCGGCACGCTTCTTGAAACCCGGACGCAAGTCCATCCACCCAGGAGGAGCCCATGGCTACCACAGTTGACGAGCGGACCAGTGCCACAGCGGTACGACCGTTCAAGGTCGAGGTCCCGCAGGCAGACCTTGACGACCTGCGGGCCCGGATCGCCGCCACCCGATGGCCCGAGAAGGAGACCGTGGACGACCAGTCCCAGGGGCCGCAGCTCGCCACCGTGCAGGCGCTGGCGCGCTACTGGCTCGAGGAGTACGACTGGCGCAAGTGCGAGGCCAAGATCAACTCCTTCCCGCACTTCCTCACCGAGATCGACGGCCTCGACATCCACTTCATCCACGCGCGCTCGCCGCACGAGAACGCGAAGCCGCTCCTCGTCAGTCACGGGTGGCCGGGCTCGATCGTCGAGCAGCTGAAGATCATCGAGCCGCTGACCAACCCGACCAAGTACGGTGGCAGCGCCGACGACGCGTTCCACGTCATCGTCCCGTCCATGCCAGGCTACGGGTACTCCGGCAAGCCGACCGAGAAGGGCTGGGGCCCGGACCGCATTGCCGCGGCGTGGGACGTGCTGATGAAGCGCATCGGCTATGACCAGTACTTCGCGGCCGGCGGCGACTGGGGCACCATCGTCGTGGAGCTGCTGGCCGTCAACCACCCGGCCTCGGTGCTCGGCGTGCACGTCAACATGGCTGGCGTCATCCCCCCGGAGATCGACGTCCAGTTCTTCAAGAATGTCCTGGGGGCCTCCCCGGTGCTGCCCAACCTGCCCGCCGACCTCACCGACGACGAGCGCAAGTGCTGTGAGGAGCTCGACAAGGTCTGGACTGGCGGCGTCAGCTACGCCCTCCAGATGGCGGCCCGTCCGCAGGTCATTGTCGGCCAGGCCGACTCCCCGGCCGGGCTCGCCGCCTACTTGCTCGACCACGACGCCAAGAGCCTCGCGATGATTACCCGGTCGGTCAACGGCGAGCCCGAGGGCCTCACACCCAGCGACGTCCTCGACAACGTGACCCACTTCTGGTTGACGAACACCGTGGTGTCCGCCGGCCGCCTGTACGCCGAGAACACGTACTCGTTCTTCGGCGTCAAGGGCGTCACCGAGGTCCCGGTCGCCGTGAGCGTGTTCCCCGACGAGCTGTACCCGGCGCCGGAGACGTGGGCACGCAAGGCGTACCCCAAGCTCGTCCACTACAACCGGCTCCCCAAGGGCGGCCACTTCGCAGCCTGGGAGCAGCCCGAGCTGTACGTCGACGAGGTTCGGACCGGATTCCGCACGTTGCGGTAACTGCGAACCGAACACCACAACCGAACAACCCCACATGGCGCGCGCCTCGACCCGCACGCATAAGCGGGGCTGAGCGGCCCCTCCCGAGCGCCACTCACGTCGTTCAGCCCCGCACCCAGCGCACCCAGCGCACCCCAAGCAACCCCCAGCAACCCCCAGCACCCCGGTAGTCGCCGGAACGCAGCAGAACGGTTCGAGACGCCGCCGGCGCCCCCCAGACCCAAGGCCAAGGAGGTCTTGTCATGTCTCAAACGTCACCCACACCCCCACCCGACAGGTCGGACACCCCGATCACCGACATCTCTCCAAGCACGTCGACGTCCGGGGTCGCCTCGACCCGTCGAACGTTCCTGTCCCGTTCAGCCGCGGTAGCGGCCGCGGCCGCGGTGACGTCGATCGGCACCCAAGGGTTCCGCACCGCAGCGGCCGCTGTCACGCCGGCCCGCCGGACCTCAGGCGGGACGGCGGTGCGCCGGTTCCGCGTCCACGAACCCAGGAGCAAGCTCGTCGACCTCAAGAGGCGTGTCCGCGAGACCCAGTGGCCGGAGAAGGAGACCGTCGACGACCAGTCCCAGGGCCCGCAGCTCGCCACGATGCAGGCACTCGCCCACACGTGGAGCGAGCAGTACGACTGGCGGCGGTGTGAAGCCCGGATCAACTCTTTCCCGCACTACATCACCGAGATCGACGGCCTGGACTTCCATTTCATCCACGCACGCTCCAAGCACGCCAACGCGATGCCCATCGTCATCTGCCACGGCTGGCCCGGCTCGATCGTCGAGCAACTCAAGATCGTCAGCCCGCTGACCAATCCGACCGCGTACGGCGGCAGCTCCGCAGACGCGTTCCACGTCGTGGTGCCCTCGATGCCTGGCTACGGGTACTCCGGCAAGCCGACCGCGAAGGGTTGGGGCCCGGACCGGATCGGGCGTGCCTACGTCGAGCTGATGCGACGCCTGGGCTACAAAAAGTTCGTCGCCGCGGGTGGCGACTGGGGCGCGATCGTGGTCGAACTGATGGCCGTCGACGCGCCGGCGGGCCTGCTGGGCATCCACACGAACATGGCCGGCGTCGTCCCCCCGGAGATCGACTCCATGTTCCAGAAGAACCTCCTCGGAGCTGCGCCTGTGCTCCCGAACCTGCCGGCCAACCTCACCGCGGACGAGCGCATTTGCTGCGAGGAACTGGACAAAGTGTGGACCGGTGGCGTCAGCTATGCGCTGCAGATGGCCTTCCGCCCTCAGGTCATCTATGGCCAGGCCGACTCCCCGGTCGGGGTCGCGGCGTACCTGATGGACCACGACGCCAAGAGCCTGGCGATGATCACCAGGTCGATCTCCGGCGTCCGTGAGGGCCTATCGCCTTTCGACGTGCTCGACAACATCACACACTTCTGGCTGACCAACACGGTGGTGTCTGCCGGACGCTTGTACGCGGAGAACAAATTCTCGTTTTTCGGCGTCAAGGGCATCAAGAACGTCCCGGTCGCGGTGAGCGTGTTCCCCACCGAGCTCTATCCGGCCCCCGAGACGTGGGCACGGAAAGCGTTCCCGAACCTGATCCACTACAACCGGCTCCCGAAGGGCGGGCACTTCGCAGCCTGGGAGCAGCCCAAGCTCTACGTCAGCGAGGTCCGCACCGGCCTCCGATCGCTGCGCAAGAAACTCTGACCAGCAAGCACGACCGCCGGACGAAGTCCGGTGACGGTTCGACGGACACCCGCGTCGATACCGTCACCGGACTTCGCTTCGCGTAGTCACCGAAGACTGGGGCGATCCCGGCCGACCTGAGTAGAGCGGAGCGCCCCCCGGGGCGCCAGTCCTCACTGACAGGGTGGACCGTACTGCGCACTCCAATACGACATCCGTGTCGATGAGTGATCAGCAGGCAGGGAACGCGACCTGGCCGCCTGACTCGGACACCTGACCCTGGGGCCATAGCCCAGTGGTCGACCCGGGCGCTGCTTCCCGGTCGTTGGACAAGCCTGGAGGTATCCGTTAACCGCCGTACGGAGGGAGCGCAGTCATGTGGGACGCACCTGAAGAAGTCCGGAGCCGCCTCTCGCACGACCGCCCGTGTCCAGGCTGCGGCCACGCGACGCACACCTACCTCCCGTGCAGCGACACCTGCTCCTGCGACGCGGATGCGTCACCGAACGCGGATTCACTGGTCGCCTGACCGCAACGCCGACGCGTGACCGCGGAACCGCGCCTCGAGGTGTGTCTCGCTGCTCTTGGAGTCGGGCCACGGTGGGCGACCGCGTGTGTGCGAGGCGACCAACCCCGTGTTGAAGTCCGGTGCCGCCGCTGGCGCAACCGACGCGGTCGCAGGGGACCTTGGGTCACGGTCAGCCGCGTTTGCTCGAGATACGGACCTCGAGGCCGTCATTCCACCGCGAAGGGAGATGGTTCGGATGGACGAGACCGTTAAGACGGCAGTGCAGGACGACCCGGACGGACCGGTGAGCTTCGCCGGGCCCGCGCCGTCCTGGGATGCGATAGTGAACCGCCACTACGCCTTCGTGTATCGGCGGTGCCTCGTGCTCGCCCGGGACCCGCAGGATGCCGAGGACCTCGCTCAGGAGACGTTCGTCAGGGTCTTCCGGTCGTGGGCGACTTTCCGCCGCCCCGGAAACGTCGAGGCCTGGCTCAACCGCATCGCCACCAACATGTTCATCAACCTGGTCCGTCACCGCAGCCGCGCGAAGATCTACCCGTTGTTCGAGACGGATAACTCGCTCCCCGCACAGGCGACCCCTTCGGCGATCGAGCTTGTGACCGACCAGATCCTCGACACCGATATTGCTGAGGCGCTCGAGGCGGTGACTCCGAAGTTCCGCACCGTCGTTGTGCTCAACGACATCGCCGGGGTACCGCGCGACCAGATCGCCGACCTTCTCGACTTGAAGCCGGCGACGGTCAGCACCCGCTTGTACCGCGGACGTGAGCAACTGCGCGGTTCCCTCGCACACCGCCGTCGGACCGCGGGGCGACGCCGTCCAGGCCGTGCTGAGGACGCCGCGCGATGACCGACGTTACCGACCGGCCGTCTCCCGTCGACGGTGCCCCGCCGCCTAGGACGGGCCGCGCCGTCATGAGCACAGCCGGCACCAGGACGGATCGATGCGGTCGGCGACGCTACCCACCGCCGGTCCCCATGCTCCCCGCGCCCAAGCCGTACTGACTACGAGCACCGGCTGGACGTCGAGAGTCGCCGGCAGTACTGCGGCAGAAGGCGGTCGTGGCAAGAACCGGCTCCGCGAGACCCAGTGCGGCCGAGCCATCCAGCGCTCGGTCATGGTCCGCACAAGCACGAGTGATGCGTGCCAGGTCACTTGTCCCCGGCACCCCGTAGTAGGACCCAGGGGTGACACTGGGGCGTTCGACCGCGGAGCAGGGGCATGCTCATGGTGCGACCACCCGCCGCCCCTAGGAGAGGACCCGACCATGACGACTGAACCGCAGACCGCGATCCTGGCTGGAGGCTGCTTCTGGGGCGTCCAAGACCTCATCGACAAGCACCTCGGCGTCATTTCGAGCGTGGTCGGCTACACCGGCGGCGACCTCCCCAACGCGACTTACGGCAACCACCGGGGGCACGCCGAAGCCATCAAGGTCACCTTCGACTCCGACCAGCTCTCTTACCGCGAACTGCTGGAGTACTTCTTCCAGATCCACGACCCCTCGACGAAGAACCGGCAGGGCAACGACCGCGGCAGCGAGTACCGGTCCGAGATCTTCTACACCAGCGACGAGCAACGCGACGTCGCCGAGCGCACCATCGCCGACGTGGACGCGTCCGGAATCTGGCCGGGCAAGGTGGTCACGGCAGTCACCCCCGCCGGGCCCTTCTGGGACGCCGAGCCCGAGCACCAGAACTACCTGAAGCGATACCCGTCGGGATACACGTGCCACTACGAGCGGCCCAAATGGAAGCTCTCCAATGCCCGCGTTCAGTAACGTGGGGACACCGCGGGTCCGTGCCGGTACGGGACACCGTCCAGCGCAGCCGATGCACGCCGAAGACTCATGTCGAGGGACGTGAGCCTGCCGATGACACGGCGCGGTTACCTGGGCAGTTTCGCCGCGGATGGCGTCCTGACGAGAACCCTCAGGGTCGCCTGTCCGCTGCGGAAGCGTGCGTCAATTGCGAAATGGTCTGACATTACGACCGCGAGCCTCGCGAGGTGACAGCAGTGTCAACAAGCACAGAGTTCCCTGGGCCGGTCAAGTGGCTCGACGATCGCCTCGGCATCGCGAAGATCGGGAAGAAGAACCTGCGGAAGGTCTTCCCCGACCACTGGTCGTTCATGCTGGGCGAGATCGCGCTGTACAGCTTCATCATCTTGATCCTGACCGGCACGTTCCTGACGTTCTGGTTCAAGCCGTCGATGGCCGAGGTCGAGTACCAGGGCTCGTACAGCCTGCTCAAGGGTCTGCACATGTCGGAGGCCTACGCCTCCACGCTGGACATCACCTTCGACGTCCGCGGCGGTCTGCTTGTCCGCCAGATCCACCACTGGGCGGCCGTGCTGTTCATCGCCGCGATGATGGTGCACCTGCTGCGGATGTTCTTCACCGGCGCGTTCCGCAAGCCGCGCGAGCTGAACTGGCTGATCGGCTTCGGGATGCTGTTCCTGGGCATCGTCGAGGGCTTCATCGGCTACGGCCTCCCCGACGACCTGCTGTCCGGTACGGGCCTGCGGATCACCAACGGATTTGTGCTCGCCTCGCCTCTTGTAGGCACCTATCTGAACTTCTTCATCTTCGGCGGTGAGTTCCCCGGCGACGACTTCGTCTCCCGGTTCTTCATCGTCCATGTGCTGCTGATCCCGGGCATCATCCTGGCCCTGGTCACGGTGCACCTGTTCCTGGTCGTGTACCACAAGCACACGCAGTACGCCGGTCCCGGCCGGACCGAGAAGAACGTGGTCGGCTACCCGCTGTTCCCGGTGTACACGGCCAAGGCCGGCGGCTTCTTCTTCGCGGTCTTCGGCGTCACCGCGCTGATGGGCGCACTGATGCAGATCAACCCGGTCTGGCTCTACGGACCGTACAACCCGGCCGAGGTGACCGCCGGTTCGCAGCCGGACTGGTACATGGGCTGGCTGGAAGGCTCGGTGCGAATCTTCCCCGGCTTCGAGTCGACGTTCTGGGGCATCACGATCAGCTGGAACCTGCTCATCCCCGCGCTGATCGTGCCGCCGGCGTTCGTCACGCTGGTCGCGCTGTATCCGTTCATCGAGGGCTGGATCACCGGTGACAAGCGTGAGCACCACCTGCTGGACCGGCCGCGGGACGTGCCGACCCGGACCGGCATCGGCGTCGCGTTCATCACCTTCTACGCCCTGCTGTGGATCGGCGGCGGTAACGACCTGATCGCCACCCACTTCGGCATCTCGCTGAACCACGTGACGTGGTTCCTGCGGTTCGCGGTGATCCTCGGCCCGATCCTGGGCTTCTGGGTCGCGCGCCGCTGGGCGATCTCGCTGCAGCGGGCCGACCAGGACCGGCTGCTGCACGGCCTGGAGACTGGTGTGATCGTGCGCGACGCGAACGGCAAGTACACCGAGAAACACCAGCCGATCTCGACGTACGAGGCGTACGCGCTGACCGCCCGGGCCCGGGTCGTGCCGCACGAGATCGGCCCGGAGACCGACGAGAACGGCGTCCGCGCCCCGCGCCGGGCGCTGCACAAGGCCCGCGCCGCGCTGTCCCGCTTCTACTACGCCGACGCCGTCCAGAAGCCGACCGCTCAGGAGATCGAGGAGGCGCACGAGCACGCGCACGACGCCGACGAGATCCACGAGCTGACCGAGGACACGGAGACCTACCGCGAGGCTAGACATACCGAATGAGGGGACCAGCATCACATGCCCTTCTCGCCTACCCGAGAAACTCGGATCGCGCGTTGCTGAGATGCGGGACGCCGCAGAAGGTCTCTGTCGCGAAGCAGTCGAACGGCTCGACCACACCTCGTGACATGCAAATGCTCGACTGTGTGACTGCAGGTGCAAGGGACAACTCGGCATCGGCATTCGTTCTCCAACTGGCTGCAGACTGCTCAAGGCGCGTCTCGCACGTCTTCACGAGGACGCCTGCTCGTTCACGCTGGAACCGCAGCCCAGCTCATCAGCCGGGTTGACAGCAGGTGTCGACGGACCTGACCGAAGTCGGGTGTCCGTGGGGAGTGGTCCTTGGGCGGTGAGGATTTGTACATGCCGGGCAGATCTGCTCGCCTGGATCGCGCGACGCGCGACTTTCTCGACCTGGTTGGGATCTTGTGGATTCTCGCGCCGAAGCTGAAGGCCAGCCCAGCGTCTTGGACCGCCTTCCGGTTGGCGTCCGACACCGCCCCGGGGTCGGCCAGCGCACGTCGGCGCCGAAGGTCCGATATTCCAGATCGTTGTCGGAAGACGGCCTGGTGAGGTATTTGGTGCTGGCGAGCGGTTCGAATGGATCCGCGATGCCGACGTTGCTGGTCGATAAAGAGGTCCACGGTGGTGCGGAGGAGCCAGCCTCGAAGGCTCCCAGATGGCTGACGACTGGTACGAAGACCTCCTGGGTCAGGTCCTCCGCATGGGGCGATTGTGATTCAGCCGGTAGGCGTGACGACAAATCCCTGGGCGTAGAGCCGTCTCGACATGTCCTAAGCCGGGCTGGTCGTCGATACCGCGACTTTCCTTTCCTGACCAGCCTCCAAGGGTGGTACGGCGGACGGGCGCTGACTGTGTCGGAACGCCCGCCCACCGGTCTTGTGTCACGATGCGCTTGCTCGGCCGGATCGGGGATGGGCCGGCCGTAATCCAAGACCGCTTCAGGAACGTCGATCCTGACCGGTCGCACAGCGGCGTTGCTGCGCAGTTGCTCGCTCGTGAGAGCCATCTCGGCAGTCCTCGGTGCTGGGGTAGCACCTGATTGGTGCTGACCTGAAGTCTGCGCGCTTGAAGGATCCGTCGCGCCCGTACCGAGCACGAGGGCTTGCCACTGGGGCGAGCCAGCGCCTCGCCCCAGGGTTTGCAACTTGGAGGTGAGCCAAAGGTCGTCGTCCACCTTGCGGAAGAAACCCTGGTCTGTTGCAGCGATGTCGCCCCGGGGGCAGCCCCGGTGCTCGGCACGGGTGCGAAAGGTGTCGCCGGTCGCCGACTCTTGCGACCAGGACCCGACTTGAGAAGGGACGGACGACAATGAGTCAGCAAATTCAGGACTACGCTCTAATCGGGGACCTGCGCACGGCTGCTCTGGTTGGCTCCGATGGAGCGATCGACTGGCTGAGCGTGCCGCGCTTCGACTCACCCGCTATCTACGCCGCTCTTCTCGGAGATTCACGGCACGGTCAGTGGACCCTCGCGCCGGCTGCAAGTCTCCGGTCCAGCCAGCGCCGGTACCGTACCGACACCTTGATCCTGGAGACGGATTGGACTACGGCCGAGGGCCTGGTCAGGGTTACCGACCTTATGGTTCCGGGTGCTGCAACCCCCACCGTGGTGCGGGTTGTCGAGGGAATCTCCGGCACTGTCGCGATGCGCACGCGGATCGCACCACGGATGGGGTACGGGCGGCGTACGCCGAGGTTTCGCCGCTCGAAGAAGCAACTGGTTGCGGTCAGCGGCGGTCACGCGCTGAGCCTGAGTACCGATGTCGACCTCTGTGTTGTCGACGCGTCCTGGATGGGGCACTTCGTCGTCGGCCCGGGACAGCGGATCTGTTTCACCTTCAGCTACATGTCTGCAAGCGATGTTCAGCAACCCATTCAGAGCGCGGACACCGCTGTTGAGGCTACCGCGGCATTCTGGACCGAGTGGGTCAATCGAGCCACCTACAGCGGCCCCTGGACGAGCGAGGTCAAGCAGTCCCTGATGATCCTCAAGGCACTCACCTTCGCTCCGACAGGCAGCATCTTGGCTGCTGCCACTACCTCGCTGCCAGAGACGCTCGGCGGCTCCCGCAACTGGGACTACCGGTACTCGTGGTTGCGCGACGCCACCTTCACCTTGCGGGCGTTCCTCGCCACCGGCCACGTCGACGAGGTCGTCGCCTGGCGCGACTGGCTCGTACGTACTGTGCTCGACAACCCCTCGGAACCGCGGATCATGTATGCCATTGACGGCGCCAGCCACCTACCGGAAGAGATCCTCTACTGGCTTCCGGGCCATGCTGGTTCTGCGCCGGTCCGGATAGGCAATGAGGCAGCAAAGCAGCAGCAGAACGACGTCTGGGGCGAGGTGCTTGACATCCTTGCAGAGCTCCGGGACGCGGGTGTGCCGAATCACCCGGATCAGGCCATCCTGGAACAGGCTCTGTTGGTTCAGATCCAGGCGCACTGGCGAGAGCCTGACCACGGACTCTGGGAGGTCCGAGGCCCGCGCCGGCACTTCTTGCACTCCAAGCTACTCACCTGGGTCGGTATCGACCGGGCGATCCGAGGTCACGAGAGCCTCGGGATCGAGGAGCCGCAGCAACTCGCGAGCCTGTCGTGTTTGCGCCATACCGTCGCACGGGAGATCGTCGACCGGGGCTACCACGTCGGGCTGAAGGCGTTCACCCAGTCCTATGGATCCGCCAGGCTCGACGCGTCCATCCTGCTGATGCCGCGGTACGGCTTCCTTCCATGGCACGACGACCGGGTGATCGCAACCGTCGACGCGATCGAGCGTGACCTCACCTGTCACGGTCTCGTGAGGCGCTACCTCGTCGATGACGGCGTGGAGAACGTCGACGGCGTACCTGGAGGTGAGGGGACCTTCCTGGCTACCTCTTTCTGGCTGGCCGATGCGCTGCACGGTATGGGCCGCACCGACGACGCTGCCGCGCTGTTCGAGCGTCTCCTCGGACTTCGCAACGATGTGGGCCTGCTGAGCGAGGAATACGATCCAGTCACCGGTGATCACCTCGGCAACACACCCCAGGCTTTCAGCCACGCAGCCCTGGTCACAACCGCGGTCACCCTGAGCGCCTCGAGCGCCTCTACAAGTGCACGGGATGTGCAGCCAGACCTGCAGCAGAAGACCCCCACAAAGGCCGCCTAGCGACGGCAGGCGAGGTTTGTGACGTTGGGCCTGGTGGCTGGCTAGGGGACTGCACGGAGAAGATTCGCCCCGGCGGAGCCGCGCCGGCTGGCGTGTGAGGTGGCGCGACGCGTGATGTCAGATCTGGCATTGAAAGCTGCTGGACCCGGCCGAGCGGACGCCGACTTGCCGGGCGTTTCCGGTCTGGAGGCGCTGCGTGCGAGTCGGCAGGTGGTGGAGTTGCTGACCGGGGCGCGGTGGCACATGATCCGCTCACGGTCGCGCATGACCTACGGACGCCCCGTACCCCGGTCTACAGCCAGGCGCCCGATTCCCCCCCGCCGGCTCTCCCGCGCCGCCGGCCCTTCGGCGGGTCTCCCACAGTTGGACGCCGCCCACAGATTGACTGCGGCACAGTCGTGAGTGGACGTTCTGGTCGAACCACGGGCATGTTCTGGTCTGCCTGGCAGGTGACCCTGAGACGCGGGGGGCAAGACTAGACGATCCCAGTCAGCGTGCTCCTTGCCGCGGTGCTTGGCATGCCGAGGTCGACCACACTGCGTGCGCCACTGTCTGCGTTGATACGTTCAGCGCTGGCTTGTTTCTCGCGGAGTAGCCGCAGGGTGAGGTCGATGCCCTCGATTTCTCCTAACCAGCCCTCGGCTGATGCTCGGTCTCGGCGTGTTTGGAGGTCTGTTTCGAGTTCGGCCAGTCTCGGCAGCATTGCGGGTTTGATGCGGAGCAATGGGCAGCGGAGGCAGGCGTGCTCGTGTTGGCAGGGGCTGCCGTAGGGACGGTCGCAGTTGCCGAGTTCGACCTTGCGTTTGTCGAAGTGGTCCTCGAACTCTGACCACTCATTGGCGTCAACGGGACCGTACTCGTCGGCCGGGCGCAGTGCGCGACGGCGGGCGAGGAAGTCCTGGTAGTGGCGCACAGTGTCTTCCTCGAACACCGCGACGTAGCCCTGGGTGGTGGCTAGGTCGAGATGCCCGAGGAGTTTGGCGCCGATATGGATCGGCAGGCCGTTGTTGACCAGCTCGGTCGCGAACAATCGCCGGAAGTCGTGCGGTGTGAACCTCACGCTGGCAAACGCGGGTTTCGCCGCGGCGATCTGCTCGCACTGGCGGGTAATCGCCTCCCGTACGCTCTGAAGGCTCATTGCTCCGGCGCTGATCAGGGGCCGTTGGAACAGGAACGGCATCGGTGCGGACCAGACCCGCTCGTGCGGATCCCAGCGCCGTACGACCCGGATCGATCGTCCCGCCGTGGTGTGCCGGCCGATGACTGCCGCGATCACGTGGAACAGCTCCGCCGACATCGGAATCACTCGCTCCCGGTCCGTCTTCGACGGCGCGATCACCAGCAGCCCGATCAGCTCTCCGTTGGGACGCTCGTATTGGCGAATGCTCAGCTGGCTGAGCTCGAGGAGCTCCTCAATCCGAAGTCCGGTGTGCCGCAGAGTCTCGACGCAGGCCCAGGTCCAGAACGCGGCGTCCTCGGCAAGCGTCAGGTTCGTCAGCTCGCCGGGAGACGAAGTCTCCTTCACGCGGACATGGATCTGACCGCGCGCCACCATCTGCCGGTCGTGCTCGGTATCGGTGCGCTGATAGACGCAGCCGGCGTAGGTGAACTCGGCACCGGCGGGTATCTCCCCAGCGACGCCAAGCAACTCACGCAGCCTGGCGTGCTGCCGTTCGACGTGCTCAACGAGGGTGGGAAGCCACGGCTGACGCTGTCTGATGCGATCAGCGACCCGCTCCGTCACCCGTCGCTGACCAGCGCGGCTGCTGCGGCCCGTGCCGGGCGGGACCGGGCACGGCGCCGCCCACTGCGCCCACCGTTCCGGTTCCTCGACCGCCCAGCTCTGCAGATCCAGGTAAAAGCTGCGGACGGTCGCCACGATCGATTCCGGCCGGAGCCGGGCGCGTCCGTCGGAGCGGATCCTCAGCCCGGCAGCCCACTGCTCGTAGGTGCTGCTCGGCAGCCGCAGGTCCTTCTGGCTCGCGTCGATCAGCTCGATCTGCTTCCAGAACTGGCCGACCAAACGCAGCGACAGCGCGGCCCACGTGCTGTAGTCGCACTCCGGCCGCCGACGCTCCAGATACTCGATCAACACCTCGCGGATGTCGGCATTGCTGACATCGTGGCGGTCGACCAGCTCGGCCGCCGACCGCTGTCCACCGTTCAGGCAGACCTTGAGAGAGTGCGGGGCGCCCGGTCCGAAGTGACCCATGCGGTGCAGCACATCCCAGGCCGCTGCGCCGGCAAGCCGGTTCGCGTTGCCGACCGCTCTCGGGGTCACGCCGAGCCGTCCGGACTCGAATGCGTAATGCAGCAACGCCTCCGGTGTCAGGTCCCGCAGACCGATGCCCTGGCTCAGCAAGGCGTAGGTGACATCGAGAACCGCGGCTGTCCGGACCGTTGCACTGCGCCCAGAGCTGGCCACTTCCTCGAAGAACTGGTCAAGCAGCTCGTCGCCCTCCACCAGTCTGAATGTCTCCGCCAGACGCAGGATCCGGTTCGATCGCAGCGCTGCGAGCGTGGGTCGGAAGGCCCGGACACACAGCAGCGCGCGCAGCCCAGCGGTCATCACCTCCCGGCGACCGGCCCGACCGGTCGGTGGCCCGGCGACGTCGCCGACCCGTCGTCCGGCTGCGTTGAGCCCGCTGGCTTCCCACCGTCCCTGCCAGGTCTGGCCGGGGAACCCGGCAAGATGACTTAGCACCGCCCTGGCGCCGCGCCTCGGCGGCCCGGCCGCCCTGCCGTCGCCCCACGCACGGGTCACCGCGTCGGTCACCTCCTCGATTGACGCGGCTGACAGATCACCGAACCGACCGGGTCTCACCGAAGGATGAGCGGCCGGCGCCGGCAGGAGCCCAGATCGCACGATCCGGGGATCCAGTTCCCGGACAACCTTCTGATCGGCTGACGCCGCCCTCAGGTGACCGACGGCCAGCGTGGCCTCGCCTCCGGCGCGACCGTCCGCCCTAGCCACCGAACACGACCTTCACGTCGTCGGGGTCGTAGCCGGCGGGCAAACGGCGCGATGGCCGCGGCCTGATGTAGTGCTCCTGCAGCTTGTCGAACAGGTCCTCGACCCGGACCGCGGTGTAGATCCCGGTGGTGTTGATATCGGCATGGCGCAAGATCGCGCGCACCTCAGTCAGCGTCATGCCCGGGTCGTTCGCCAGCCTTGTCGCGGCCGTGTGTCGCAGATCGTGCAGCGTCCAGTCCGTCCCCAGGCGCTCATTCGCCCGTTGCATGGTGCGCCGCATCGCCCAATACGACAGTTGCCGTGGCTCACCCCGCCGGGTCCGCCATAACGGCTCTCCCTCGCCCGGCACCCCGGCCTCAGCCAGGTAGAGCGCCAGGTGCCGCAGGCTCTCCGGCGAGACAGGCACCGCCTGCCTCAGCCTGGTGCCCTTCGACACCACATGGATGAGCTGCCGACCCCAATCGACATCGGCCAATCCGATCCCGAGCAGCTCCGACGCACGAGCGCCGCTGGACACATACATCGACAGCAGCGCGCGATCTCGATCGCACCCCATCGCCGCGAACAACGCTTCCCACAGCCGATCTGACATTGCCCGTGGCAACTGCTCCGGCACCCGCTGACGCAGCCGAGACCGCCGCACCGCGGGCAACTGCTCAAGCGGACTGCGGTGAGACAGAGCCGCGCGCTGCTCACGCGACACAGGCACCGGATTCTGCACAGGGCCCGCGCAGTGGTGGGCATGGAACTCGTAAAACCGATAGACCACAGTCAGCGCGTGGTTGATGGTCCGCGGCGCATAACCCGCCACCAGCGCTCGCTTACCAGTCCTCGGATTCACCATCCCCGCCGCCGCCAACCCTACCCGCCGCATTCGCTGCGGATTCCGCGCCGACCTCATCCAGCCGACCAGCACCGCAACCTCCGACGAGGTCGCCCGATCCCAATCCACCCCCAGAACCCACAACAGCCGGAACCAACGCAGCAGATCGAACCCGTAGCTGCGGCACGTCAACGGACTCACATCACCAAGCGCCAGATCCCGCAGATACTGAACCGCCGCCGCAACCTCGACGCCGCCGGCATCAACCACGACGAACGGAGGAAACCGTCCCTCGACCGCGAGGACCTCGCCAACCCGCGGCACATCGATCCGGCCGTTCAGCAAATCTTCTCGAAGCTCGTCCACGAACCAAGACCTCCTCGTCACCAGGCGACCCGCCAGAGGATAGAGACTTGGTGCAGTCAACTCGGATGATCAACGCGCGCGCGGAGACCGTGCACGAGAAGCCCGCGTACCGGAGCGCGTTCAGATCGCGGCGGGCGCTCATCCCGGTCGACGCCTTCTACGAATGGCTCGAAACCGACCAGGTGGGTACGGCGGGCAAGAAGCTGAAGCAGCCGTTCGTGCTGCGGCCCGCAGACGGACTGACGCTGTCGTTGGCCGGCCTGTACGAGGTCTGGTACGACAAGTCGCTGCCCGACGACGACCCGAACCGGATCGTGCCGACGTACACCATCATCACCACCACCGCGACCGACAGCGTCGGCCGGATCCACGACCGGATGCCGATGGCAATCACCCCGGATCGCTGGGACGAGTGGCTGGATCCACGCAACCACGACGTCGACCAGCTCCGGAGCCTGTTGGCACCGCCGGCCGACGGCAGCCTCGACATGTACGCCGTGTCGAAGGCCGTCAACAGCGTGAAGAACAACGGCCCCGAGCTACTCGAACCTCTTCCAGCTCAGACCTGACCGGCGGTTCCGGCCGGGGCCGCGCGGCGATGGGCCCGCAGCAGCGATCGCCCAAAACTGTCGGGGGGAGCCGCTACTGTCGAAGCTGCGTGTGCGCGGCGCCCCCCGGCATCCGTTCTCGGAGAATCTTCATGAAGGAGACCGGAGTGAACGACACGATCAAGATGGTCGACGGTGGCGACGACCGGAACAAGTTCGGTCAGCGGCCGCTGTCACTTGGTGGTCCGCTGAAGGGCACGGAGGAGAAGGGGCAGCAGATCCTCCCCACGACTGGGAACCCGCCCAAGGCTGGTCAGAACACCAGCCATCTCATTGTCCCGGAGGTGCCGCTTCCGCCTCAGCCTCCGGCTGAGGACGACTGACGGCCGGTGGCCGCGTGGCGTTGATGTCCTGGTCGTGCCGCAGCTTCGCCACAAACATGGCGGAGATCTGACGGGCTGAAATAGCCACGTTCGAGACCGGGTAGTTGTGGAGGTCCTTCCCCTTTGGCCCACGCCACTTGATCGGCGGGCCGAGGATCAGTTCCCGGTCGGATGTGTCCGCACCGATGGTGCTGTAGGACATCAGCGAGCCGCTGACCCACGCCCCGTCGATTAGTCGGATCTCCACCAACATCTCGAACGCGTTGGCGTCGCGGAACAGCGCGGCCCACGCCGACATCGTCGACGGGTGCACGAAGGTGATCCTTCGCCAGGTCCAGCGCAACGCGACAAAGACCGGCCGGTGGTTCTTGATCCGGATCTGCTTGAGCCAGCCGGCGACGCGGTGCCCCCAGCGGGGCACCCTCGCACCGCGGAACAGCGTGACCATGTAGGCCACGGCGATCGCTGCGGCGAGCAGCCCGATCGCCCACCACAGCAGGGTGGCCGGATGGCAGTGCCAGTACGTGCGCGGTTGCCGGACGAGCCGGCCAAAGTCGATGTGCCGTGACCACAGCCACGACGTGGCGATGAGTACGGCCGCCTCGCTGGCGACGCTGACGGCCACCACTGCACCTGTCTCGCGGAGCACGGACGCGGTCCGTTCGGTTCCGCGGCGTTCCTTGCCGACCTGATAGGCGAAGCCCGGCAGCAGGAGGACGACGAACAGCAAGAGCCCGGTCAGTGTGGTGGGCATCGGGCCTCTCCTGTCAGTCGTTCAGCGACGGATCATTCTGACCCATCGGATCGGCCCGCAGGCGTACGCCCTGGCCCTACAAAGCGCCGTCGTGTTTATGGGTGCGGCCGCAGATCCAGTGCTCGCCGCGGCGAGCCCACCCGCGTGCGGCGAGCCACAGCGTGACGGCGTCGGAGACGTGCTCGCCGGCGGCGAGGCCGCCACCAAGCATCACCGTCGAAATGCACAGCCCACACATGATGATGCGGGCCTGGTGCGGCTGGCACTGCGAGCAGTGCCAGCGCTCGATGACCGCTGTGGCCGGCTGTGCTGGATCCGGCAGGAGCCACACGTTTGCAAGGTCGTCGCGGTGCAGCTGCAGTTCGTGTTCGCTCGAGGGGCGGTACTCGCACGTCGGGCAGGCTGAGCCACCTGGGGATCTGGGCATCGGCAACGGCTCCTCCGCCAGACCGCCGGCGGCCGCGGTCGCCGGGAGCTCAAGCGGAGCTGGTGCGCCGGGTACGGCGGGGGAGCGGAGCTCTGGGACGTACTTGTAGATGGTGGCGCGGCTGACGCCGAGCAGCCGGGCGATCGAGGACACGGTGTTGTCGGGGTTGCCGAGCAACGCCTTTGCGTGCTCGATCTGTTCCTCGTTCATCGCCGGTGGTCGGCCGAGGCGGGTGCCGCGGGCCTTGGCGGCGTCGAGGCCTTCGCGGGTGCCCTGGACGATCATCTCGCGGATGAACTCGCCGAGTGCGGCGAAGACGTGGAAGATCATCCGCCCGCCGGGGGTGGTGGTGTCGAGGGCCTCGTGCAACGACTTGAACCCGATCTCGCGCTGGCGCAGCCCGCTGACGATCTGGATCAGGTCCTGGAAGTTTCGGCCGAGCCGCCACAGCTCGGTGACCGTGACGACGTCGTTGGGGCGGGCGAATGCCAGGCAGTCCTGCAGTTCGGGCCGGTCGGCGTTCTTGCCGCTGAGCTTCTCTTGCCAGATCCGGCTGCAGCCGGCCGCGGTGAGGGCGTCGAGCTGGCGGTGCAGGTTCTGCTCCCTGGTTGACACCCGCGCGTAGCCGAGGAGCATGCCGCCGCCGATGACGCCGAGCGGGTCGGGATCGAGCGACAGGGAGGGTCGGCCTTCGAGATCGGTGGTTGTCACGCCTCGACTGTATGGAAAAGGGCATTGGGGGAGTTGTTAGACACTCCGAGTTTGCAACACGTTTTTCGACAGTCGAGGCGCGGCGTGTCGAGGTCCAGCTGCCTTGGAGGGCGGGGGTGTTGAGAATCGATCGTTTCTCAACACCGGCAACCAACGCGCGATCGACTAAATGAGAAGGCGGTGTCGAGTCTCAGCAGAAACTTCTTGACGTTCGTGGCCAGAAACGCCACTTAACTTGAAGAAGCCCTTCTGTCTACGGCGAGGCGACGATGAATGGAACCTGGACGATGGTCGTTGCGGTTGGGCCGTCATGCATCGGTCTCGCTGCCCTACTCATCAGACTGCGGTGGCAGGCTCTGCGTGACCAGCGTCGCCAGCTAACGCTGCGAGCGGTCGTCGCAGAGTCTAAGGGCGGACTGATCGAGATCGATGACGTCAGGGATGACGGCAGCCAACTGCGGGTGCGCATCACACCAGTTCCAGATCGGCGAACACCTATGCCAGAGTTGCCAACCACGACTCGCCAGCCAGGGGGAGAGTGATGAGCGACTCGGACACGCCTGAGGTTACTGAGCCGGCCGTGGCGCAACGAGGGAAAGCGCCTTCACCAGGTGTGACCTTCACCGACGCCGAGCGAGATAGGCAGTTTGAGGAGTTCTACCGGCAGAGATCAAACCTTTGATTGCATTTCTGTTCTGCCAAGGGGCAGGTCTTGCCGATGCGGCCGAGGTGGCGCAGGACACCATGACCGAGCTATACCGCGAGTGGTGGAAAATCGAGAACCCACGCGCGTGGACCCGCCGGGTTGGTCCTCGAATCTGGGTCCGGCATCGTCTGCGGCGCCGTGAGGACTTGGTCGCCGAGACCCCAGAACCTAGCCCGATCCTGCGCAACGCAGACATCGAGCATTGGGAGCACCTTCACGACATAGTGCGGGGACTGGATCAATTACCAGCGAGACAGCGGCAGGTTCTCACCTGGTCTCTGTTTGACCACACCCCCCAACGAGATCGCCGCCGAACTGCAAATGAAGCCAGGCGCGGTCCGACAGAACTTGTCCATGGCGCGACGAGCATTGAGCGCCTGGCTGAAGGGGGGCAACCGGTGAACGATCTTACGTCTGGGCCCGATGTCGACAAATGGCTAGCCGACGCCATGAAGCGCCTCCACGATGAACTTGATCTGGCCGTAGACATCGATGCTGGGCTCGCCGATGCCCGGCGTCCACGCCTACAGCACGAGATTATCCGAGCGCTTGATGGGATCATTGATCCCGACGCCGGGTTGACGCAGATTATGCCTCATGCATCCCGACAAGTGGAATCCGGTGCACCGATAAAGAAGCCTAAGCCCGCGGCAAGCCTGTTGGTGCGCGTTGTACGCGAGCTGCGTGAGTGGCGATTCCGGTTCGTTCGGTTGCGCGGCGCGGATTCAGGTTTGCATCAGCTTGGCAGTGAATTGAGCGAAAGGCCGAAGATTGATCGGCTAGTCTTTCGCAATTATGACGATCTGCTGGATTCGATGGTGACAACTGGGGTCCTGCTACGGCTGGGGGTAACTACGATCGAGCTCGCAGCTCGCATCCATTCAAGCTCGATTCGGCTCCGAACTGTGGGCGACCTGCGAATATACCGCTTCGATGCGGATGCCATCTCGAGGGAAGTAGAAGCGCTTCTAGAACTTCTTCCTGGAGAACCAGGCATGTTGCAGATTCAGGCACAAATCACACACATTGCCTGGCAAGCTAAGACCTCTCCTTTGTCGGGCAGCAAGGAAGCCGCTGGTCATGCGGCGTACGCGGCAGAACGCTCGGTTCAGGCTGTATCTGACCGCTACTTTTGGCTAGCGCTAAAGAATCTTTCGAAGTTGGTCGTGGCGCCCGCACCCAGATCTTTCTCGCGAGCTGTCGAGGCCGACCGAAAGAAGCTAGATTCAATTGTTCTTAGCCTACGCGACCACAGTATCGGCAAATGGATACGACCCACTCTGCCACAAGAATTGCAAAACTTTGCTAGACTATTCGACGCCTCAGCTGCTCGTATTGTGGACCTGGCAAGTGACATGACCGGCGCCGATCTGACGCAGGCTGATCTAAGCACTACAAATCTAACGGGAGTTATTTGGTCATCAACGACAAACTGGCCACTCGGCTGGCAAAACTGGATCGAGGAGCACTCTGCAGAAATTACGCCCAACCTGTTCAAGATTCAGGGCGGCAATAGGACCGCAGACCTCGACCGAGCGTCAACATGATGGGCCGCTGCGTGTCCATCACGGTCGCTATCCGCCCGGTCGGCGTCGCTGGCCTTGGCTGGCCGGCTTCGCCGCGGGGCCGCTGTTGAGCTGGCTCCAGCTCCGGGGCTGCGAGGCATGGCCCACGAGCGTCTTCGACGCGATCTCCGACCTGTATGCGCGGGGTGAGCCGGCCGACGCGATCACGGTCGTGGCGGAGCTGACCAAGCGCGGCGACATGGCCCGGATCGGCGGCGCGCCGTACGTGCACGCCCTGGTCGCCTCCGTCCCGCTCGCGGCGAATGCCAGCTACTACTCGCACATCGTCCGCGAGAAGGCGATCCTGCGCCGGCTGGTCGAGGCGGGAACGGAGATCGTCTAGCTCGGGTACGCTGGTGTTCCGGTAGTCGCCACGAAGGATCAGCGCCAAGTGCGCCGCTAAGCGGCCCGATTGCCCCTGAGCCAGCGCGGCATCAGCTCTAGACTCAAAGTAGTCCGTCGCGTTGGGCGACGACTCCGCATCCCTGCTGTTGGCGCCGACGGCCTCCAGGCGGGGTGAAGGTGCCCATCGGGCGCGGGAAGGACACCGAGATCACTCGCTCGCACTGCTCGCGAGCTCGCCCTACCCACTGAAGTCCTCGCATCGTCGGTGGCGGGTTTCAGTTCCACCAGTGAAAGCTGGTCGAGCTGAGGCGCGTCTGCTGAAACCCTCTCGACCAGCCCATCGCGAGAGAGGCACGAGGAATGGGACCGTTCTCCGTCCGCACCATCGTCTTGATGATCGTGGCCACCCTGGCCGGAGCCACGATCGGAGTACTCACCTATCTGGCCGGCCAGCCGGCCGCCGGCGCCATCGCGGCCGGGTTGCTCTCCGCTGGCGCGGCCCTGGGCGCAGCTCACCGATTGGTGAAAGAGGACTGAGCCAGGGATCTCTTCGCCCGCTGTCCCGTCGTACGCCCGGCCCAACATGATTGTAGGCCGCGCGTACGACGGCTCGGTGTCCAGTACGGCGGCGAGTGCCTGGGCGAGCTCGGTCCGGTGAGGGTCGCCATGGGCGAGCCGTGCCGAGCAGCCTGCAGCTACTCCAGTTCGGTGCGGTGGCCCCCATCTCGACGGCGAACCGCCGAAGCACCGCGCGGCTGGGCAGCCGCCGGCCCTGGAACCAGTCGTTGATCGTGGTCCGGCCGATCCCGGTCAGGTCCTGCAGCTCCCGAAGGGTGCGGCCGCCGTTCCGCCGGCTCCGTCAGACAGGCGCGCGCCACCTCCCAGCTCGGCAGCTGCTCGCCGCCGGCAGCGCGCCAGGTGCGCGTGCGAGAAATGCGTCTCTTCGGCCATTGCCCGGTAGTTCATACCGGCCTTGCTGCGGACACGCCGAAGCTGGATCGCGAAATCCGCCACCGGGCCGTCAGCCGGGTCGAGCTGCCGCTCCTTGCGGGGCATCCGTTACTCCCGAGGCAGGAGTAACGGCGTCGTTGACCAGCACCGACCCCGCCTTGATCGCAGCCCCGATCGCGAGGGAGACGAACAGGCCCCCACCGACGGTCGGGCTGATCTTCAGGGCTGCCAGGGCGAACCCGCGCACCACGACGAAGATCACGGTCAGCTGACACCGGTCCGCTGATCATCATCACGATCCTGGTCGTCGTCGCGGTGCGTACGCCGGAACAGGTCGACCAGCTTCCCGATGATCCCTTCGAGCGTCCGACCGAGCTGCTGAAGCACCCGGAAACCATCCGCGCGCTGATCACTAGCTTTCAGCACCACCGACAGGATCGCCACCACGCACAGCGCGAGGGTGATCAGGACCGCGACGACCACCAGGCCGACCACAGCCATGAGTACCGGGCTAGGCCCGCTTCCGGCCTCGACCCCGAGTGGGGGTCGGAGCGTATCGTTCATGGGGAACCTCTTCCTGGCTACGACGGGATTGGGTTGCGACGGCCCCCCGCCCTAATCGGGGGGCCGTCCCTGTCATGTACGGCTTTCGTACTGATCGTCACTCCAGACCGCCATCCACCAAAGCCCGGCGGTTCGAACCGCTACTGTCGCGTCGACAACAAGATCGTCTCCCCCGCCGTCCAGGCACACCCGTTTTGCGATTCGGATCCTGATCCCTCGAAACCCCTTTTAAACAAGGGGCTTTCTTCCACCGACCTCCAAAAAACTGCGCCAAAATGTGCCGATGAATCCGGACTGCGGTCTCGTCGTACGCTCCGGAGAAGGCCCCCATCGCTTCGGGCAGATGAGACCCAAGTGTGACCCAGGTAACAATGAGGTCGTCGCAATGCGAACGCGCTCAGCGTCAGTCGACCTGCAGCGCTCAAACCGGAGGCCCTGTCGAGCGGCCCGTGCCGGGTTCGAGGCGGAGTGCTTCCCAGGCGCGCCACAGGGCCGAGGGGACGCAGACGGCTTCGCCGTGTTTCCACCATTCGCTGCACCAGGCGGTCGACGCGGTGATGGGCCGCCGGTACGCCTTGATCAGGAACCGGTCGACCAACTCGGGCAGGGTCTGGAAGTACGTCTGAGACTCGGCCTCTTCGGCGGACGAGGCGTCGAGCGCGTCACCGCTGGCCGCGGCTTCCGCCTCGGGTTCGTCGACGTCGCACGGGCGGTCGATCCAGGGGATGGCCCGGACCAGGGTCGCACGCGACCCGGACGACAACACGATCGCGCGGCCGGCGGGCAGCGCGGCGAGGTCGGCGACGTCGGGGATCTGTTCGCGGTGCAGGGACAGGTTGACCGAGTGGCCATTATTGCTGGTCGACGTCGACCCGCGCAGCAGTTCGCGGTCGCCGATGATCTTGGTGAGCCGCTCGAGGAAGGCGACGTCATCGACGCCGCCACCATAGATGCGGGGGTTGGCGGCGGACCGGAGTTTCTCCATGCCGCGCTCGCCCCAGCAGGCCACGCCTTGGGCCCAGACTGCAAGATCGTGACCAGCACGATCCCGCGGGATCCGTAGTGGCTGTACAGGTCGGGGAGGTCGTTCCAGCAGCAGACGTTCGCCGCTTCGTCGAGGGCGCCGAGCATCGGCACGGGAAGCCGGCCGCCGGGCGAGGTGACGGCGTAGCCCTCGGCGGCCTTGACGAAGCCGCGGTGAGGGCGGTGACCAGCGGCCCGGCGTTGGCGGCGCCTTCGCGACAGGCTGTAGACGGTGCCGGCGCGGCGGACGAACTGGTGCGGGGTGAACTCCGGACGCGGGACCGGGCCGGGTTTGATCCAGGCCGCGACGCGGTTGGCCATCTGCTGCGCGGTGCCGAACACGCCGCCGTGCTGCCGCTCCGGTGCACTACGGATCGCTTCGAGTGCCTTGGCCAGGGTGATGTCGGCGGAATCCCGCAGCACTTCGGGCTCGGTGGAGTTCACGTTGGTGAGCCACGAGTAGACGCGCTGCTGATCGGCTGCCGGGGGCTGCAGCGAGCAGCAGGCAGGTGAGCAGCAGCATGCCGGCGGAGTCGAAGAACGCGTCAGCGCGGGCGTCGGCGGCCCGGGAGGCGTAGACGAGCGGTGGGCCGCTCGCGGGCGGTGTCGTCGTCGACGACATAGCTGAGGGGTTGCATGACCAGGTGGGTTCCTCGCTGGCGACCTGTTGCTGGCAGAACTGCAACACCCCCATGGCATTTGTCTTGGTTGCGAGATTCGCGGTCGCCTCGGTCGGCGTCGAGGGCGATGCGTGTATTGGAGGTGACGATGACCGTGTCGGACGCCTCGACGATGGTAGGCGCGGCGTACTCGCCGGTCTTCCCACTCCGTGGCCAGCGGATGACGTCGATCACGTCCTCATAGGAGCTGAACGCTCCGGGCGTTGGCGATCAGGCCGAGCCGTTACAGGGTGCCTCCGATAGCTGCGCTACGGCGGAGCTGTGTCGTGTGACCTGCTCAGGCCAGCTGGAGATTCGCGCCGGGGATCCAGGTGATGTGGCCGTTCTCGTCTCGGACGCGGCCTAGCCATTCGCCGTTGTCGCGGATCCAGACGTCGAGTTCGCCGGTGGACCAGGCGGCGCGCTGTACCTGCTGAGCGGGGTCGACGTGGCGGATTGCGTCCGGCGGGCGCGGGCTGTGGGCGTCGTACTGGACGTCGAGGTCGGAGGCTAAGTCGTGTGCCCTCTTCTCGTCGTCGATCCCTGTTGCACGCCACCCGTTGACCGCACTGTCCCAGACGCCGAACCTGTCAGATCCGTCGTCGGCCGGGCGAACCGTGAACCGACCAAGCATGGGTTCAGAATAACCTCTCTTCGAACATATGTTCTAGTCGACTGGGCTAATGGAGCTCCGTCTCTGCTCCGTCATAGCTCCGTAAGATGACGGCAAGCGGTAGTCAAAGTCGCGAGTTGACGAGTGGTGACGCATGACCGCAGCCGGAACAGGTCGGCGACCTGGTCCAGCTGCTCTGAGAGTGGAAGTGGTCAGTTTTGCGAGGCTTTGAGCTCGTTCTTGTGCTTGTCGAGCCACGTCACGAAGGACTCCAGCTCCGGATTTAGCTCGCGAACCTTCGCCACGTCGCGGTCGCCGGTGAAGCGGGTGTGGTCTTCGGCGTAGAACTGGAACTTGTCCGCTGGTCACAGTAGGTCGGGGTCGTCGAAGGCGTGTTCTAGGGCTTGGGCGGCGGCGGGGTTGGCGGCTTGGCGGTGGAGGTAGATGTCTTGGGTGATGGAGACTTTGGCTTGGCCTAGTTGGTCGGCGATTTGGCGGGCGGTGTGGCCTGCTTGGTCGAGGGCGGTGGCGGTGGTTTTGCGGAGGGCGTGGGAGCGGATCCAGGCGAGTTTGTCGGAATCTGCGGGTTGGGTGGCTTGGTCGACCTGGGTGACTAGGTCCGGGTGGTCATCGAGGGTGATTCGGTAGGCCGTGAGCAGCTCGGTGACGAGTTGGTGGTCGACTTTGATGCGGCCGGTCTCGGCAAGCTCGATGCGTGTCTTTGGCCAGGCGAGCGTGTTGGCGACCTGTTCGCGTGAGAGGCCGGCTTGTCGGCGGAGGGTTCGGAGGGTGGTGCCTAGGTCGCGGCGGGCGGTGTTGCCGACGGGGGAGAGAGCGGTGCGGAGAGCTCGGCGGGTGTTGGAGGGGTCGCGGTAGCTGCCGATCATGTCGGCGAAGACAGGGTTGTCGAGGCGGATGCCGGCGGCGTGGCGGGTGCGGAGCATGGCGATGGCCCAGTTGGGGAGGTGCAGGACGCGTTCGCCGGCCTTCGATTTTGTGCTTTTGCGGATGAGGCCTTCGCCCTTGATGCGGGCGATGGTGTGAGTGATGGTGACTGCGCCGGTTTCGAGGTCGACTTGGTGCCACAGCACGGCGAGGGATTCGCCGATGCGTACGCCGGTTGCAAGCATGAAGGTTGCGAGGTCGGGGAGGTCGGCCTCGACGGCTCGGTCGTCGGCGGCGAGGCTCTTGCGGAGGAGGCTGACCTCCTCTCCGGTGAGGGCGCGGGGCGGGTTCTTGGGCGCCGCTTCGATGGTGTCGACCTCGCGGACGGGGTTGACGGTGAGGGCGCCGTAGCGGACGGCGAGTTTCATGGCGCCGGAAATGATCGCTCGGCAGGTCTTGGCGGTCGGGGCGCCGGCCGCGGTCTTGATCTTGGTCAGGACGGTGTCCAGGCGCGGGGTGGTGGCTTCGCCGATGCGGAGTTCGCCGAGGGCCGGGCGGATGTGGTTCTTGAGGGAGCGCCTGTAGGTGTCGAGGGAGGTGGGTGATCGTTTGCCGTCAGCGATCAGTCCCTCGAATCTCTTCTCCCAGAGGTCGAGGAGGTGGTTGATCTTGTGCATCGCCGTGAGTTCGCCGGAGGTGTTGGTCCTCGCTCGGTCCTGGAGTTTCTGGAGCAGCCTGCGTTCGGCTGCTGTCTTGGTCTTGCCGAATGCGGTCACGTCTCGGACGTGCCCGTCGTGGTCGCGGAAGTTGGCCTTCGAGAGGTAGCTAACGGCTTTGCCCTTGGCGTCGGTCTTCTCGATGCGCGTGGAGATGCTTCCCCAGGTTCCGATCGGCAGTGGCGCTCTCGACATGTCATGCCTCCAACCGGGGTGATGGTTGGCTGCTCAACGCTGCTCGCAACGCCGATTCCGAGAAGTCGGCAAGGATGCGAATCAGTGTGATGTGACGCACAGTCACGATCACTTGAGGATCAGTCTGCTGACTTGACAGGTCGGTCTGCGGCCGACTTCTGGCAAAGAGGGACGTAAAAGGGACGTTGCAGACATGAAGAAGCCCAGGACACTCTCGTGGCCTGGGCTTTTGTGCGCCGCCAGGGACTCGAACCCCGAACCCGCTGATTAAGAGTCAGCTGCTCTGCCAATTGAGCTAGCGGCGCATTTCTTGCTCTCGAACGAAGAGGATCGTAGCAGGGCTGTGGGGGAGAAGCGAAATCGGTTAGCGGGTGAGGATGGTCATGGCTGCGTTGTGGCCTCCCAGGCCGGAGACGGCGCCGCCTCGGCGGGCGCCGGAGCCGCAGATCAGGAGGTTGGCGACGTCGGTCTCGGTGCCCCAGCGGCCGGCTTCGGAGGGGTCGGTGACCCAGGGCCATTGGAGGTCGCCGTGGAAGATGTGGCCGCCGGGCATACCGACGGATGCCTCGATGTCGTACGGCGTTTTGGCCTCGATGCAGAGGTTGCCGTCGGCGTCGCGGGCGATGCAGTCCTCGAGCGGCTCGGCGAGGTACGACTCGAGGCCGGCCAGGACCCGGCGGGTGGCTTCGGCGCGTACCGAATCGTTGTCTGAGGCAAACAAGCGGGCCGGGAAGTGGACGCCGAAGACCGTCAGGGTCTGGTGGCCGGAGGCAATCAGTTCGGGGGACAGGATCGTCGGGTCGGTGAGCGAGTGGCAGTACACCTCGGACGGCGGCACGGCCGGCAGCTCACCGCGCAGAGCGGACTGGTACGCCGACTCGAGCTGGCTGTAGTCCTCGTCGATGTGGAACGTACCGGCGAACGCGCGTGCTGGGTCGTCACCCGTCTTCAGGGCCGGCAGGCGGCGCAGCAGGAGGTTGATCTTCAGTTGCGACCCCTCCGGCTTCTCCACGCCGGTCTGGCCACGCAGCGCAGCCAGTGTCGACGGTGCGACGTTCGACAGCACCCACGAGCAGTCCACTGACCGCTCACCGTCGCCGCCGAGCCAGGTGACCGAGCCGCGGACCCCGTCCACCTCCACGGCGGTCACTGACGAGTTGGTGACGAGTGCGGCGCCCGCACGCCGGGCCGCTGCGGCCAGCGCATCGGTGACCGCGCCAATGCCGCCGACAGGTACGCGCCACTCACCAGTGCCGTTGCCGATGAGGTGGTACAGGAAGCAGCGGTTCTGGATCAGCGACTTGTCGTGCAGGCCGGCGAACGTACCGATGACGCCGTCCGTCGCGACGACCCCACGGACGGTGTCGTCGGTGAAGCGCCGTTCGATGGCCTCGCCGAGTGGCCGCTCCACCAGTTCGTCCCAGAGCGCACCGTCCACGCGAGCGCGCATGTCAGCGGCGGTCTGGAGCGGCTCGAGCAGAGTGGGTGCTACGGCCTCGGCCAGCAAGCCGACAGAGCCATAGAAGTCCGCCCAGGCCTCGTACTCGGTGTCTCCGCCCGTCAACGCCCGGAACGACTCGCGTGTGACCGGACCCTCCGGCCGCTCGACCATCAGCCCGACGTCGCGGCCAGACCGGCGTACCGGGGTGTACGACGCGACCGCGCGCGACCGGAGGTCCAGGCCGAGGCCGAGGTCAGCGACGACCTTGTCGGGCAGCAGGCTGACCAGGTACGAGTACCGGGACAGGCGGGCGTCCACACCCGGGAAGACGCGCTCGCTCACCGCTGCGCCACCGGTGTGCGCCTGCTGCTCCAGTATCAGCGTGGACAGCCCGGACTGGGCCAGGTACGTGGCGGCGACGAGGCCGTTGTGCCCACCGCCGACTATGACGACGTCGTAGAAGTCCTTCATCCCACCGGCCAATCGAGCTCGTGATAAGCGGCGTCCCAGAACATCCATTCGTAGCGGCACGTCATCGCGAAGTGCTGGTGACAACGGTCCCGCTCCGCGGCTCCCACGTCCAGTCCGTCTGTCACGGCGAGCACCTGCTCGACGACCGCGTCGAACTCCTCCGAGCCGTACGTCTCGATCCACTTCCGGTACAGCGGGTCCGGTGAGGACCGCTTGAGCAGCTCCCGCCCGACGTCGCGGTAGATCCAGTAGCAGGGCAGTACGGCGGCCACGGCCTCGGCGTACGTGCCGGTGGCACACACAGCCGTCAGATAGGACATGTACGCCGTTGTGGTCGGACCGGAGCCGGCCGCGTCGACGTCCTCGGCGGTGATGCCCAGCGACTCCAGGAGGGACGTGTGCAGCTCCCGCTCGACCGCGATGGCGTTGGCGGCGTGCAGCGCGAACATGCTGACGGCGTCGTCGTCCGGAGCACGCCCCGCGACCAGGCTGAGCGCCCGGGAGTACGCGCGGAGGTAATGGCTGTCCTGGATGATGAAGTACCGGAACGCATCGTGATCGAGGGTCCCGTCGGTCAGGCCGGTGATGAAAGGGTGCCGGACTATCTCGTCGTACACGGAGGCGGCACCGCGGTCCCACAGCTCGCCGGAAAACGTCATCCCAACTCCTCGCCGTTGACTGCGACCGACCTTATCCACAGACGCGGCGGCGGTACGAGACGAATGTCACGTACGCGCCTTACTCTGAGGCATGAGTAGCCAGGGGGAGATGCCGCCGGATACGCCGCTGCTGCGGCGGATCCGCGCGTCGGTAATCGGTGACGACCAGGTCATGCCCGGGCCGTACGGTCCGCGACGGGTGACGTACGCCGATTACACCGCCTCCGGGCGCGCGCTGACCTTCCTTGAGGACTTCATTCGCGACGAGGTCCTGCCGCGGTACGCGAACACGCACACCGAATCGAGCGGGACCGGTCTGCAGACCACCCGCTTGCGCGAGGACGCCCGTCGGATCATCCACAACAGCGTCGGCGGCGACGACGAGACCGCGCTGATCTTCTGCGGCTCCGGCGCGACCGGGGCGATCGACAAGCTGATCGGGATCATGGGGCTGCGGATCCCGGCCGAGCTCGACGACATGTACCACCTGACCGATCAGATACCGCCGGACCAGCGACCGGTCGTCTTCATCGGGCCGTACGAGCACCATTCGAACGAGCTGCCCTGGCGTGAGTCGATCGCCGACGTGGTCGTGATCAGTCAGGACACCGACGGTCACATCGACATCGACCAACTGGAGTCGAGGCTGCAGGAGTACGTCGATCGGCCGGTGAAGATCGGATCGTTCTCCGCGGCCAGCAACGTCACCGGCATCGTCAGCAACACGCAGCGGGTCTCGGCGCTGCTGCACCGGTACGGCGCTTTGTCGTTCTGGGACTGCGCCGCTGCCGCGCCGTACGTCGAGATCGACATGTACGGCGGACGCGAGCAGGACCCGTTGTCGTACAAGGACGCGATCTTCCTCAGTCCGCACAAGCTGATCGGCGGGCCGGGGACTCCCGGCGTACTGGTCGCTCGGCGGGAGCTGCTGCGGAACCGGGTGCCGGACGTGCCGGGCGGCGGGACTGTCGCCTATGTGAATCCGCTCGAGCATCGGTATCTGGACGACCCGGTGCATCGCGAGGAGGGCGGGACGCCGGCGATCATCGGGTCGATCCGCGCCGGGCTTGCGTTCCAGCTGAAGCGGGCGGTCGGGATCGACGTGATCCGGGCGCACGAGGATGCATACCTGCGGCGCGCGGTCGAGGCGTGGACGGCGGAGCCGAATCTGCAGATCCTCGGCAACCTCGGCTCTGAGCGGCTGTCGATCGTTTCGTTCGTCGTGAAGGCTCCCTCCGGGCGGTATCTGCATCACAACTTCGTGGTCGCGCTGCTGAATGACCTTTTCGGCATCCAGTCGCGGGGCGGGTGCTCGTGCGCCGGGCCGTACGGTCACACTCTGCTCGGGATCGACATCGATCGTTCGCATCTGTTCGAGGAGGAGATCCTGCACGGCTGCGAGGGGATCAAGCCGGGCTGGGTGCGGGTCAACTTCAACTACTTCATCTCTGAAGCCGTGTTTGCGTACGTCGTCGAGGCGGTGAAGCTGGTCGCCCGCGACGGGTGGCGTCTGCTCGGCGACTACCGCTTCGACCCGTCGAACGGTCTGTGGCGGCATCATCGGGGGCCGGTCGAGCCGCCCATGCGCCTGTCGCAGGTCGGGTACGACGCCGACGGCAAGCTCAGGTATCCGCGCCACGATCACACCGCACCCGAGTCCGCGCTCGACGACTACCTCGCTGAGGCCCGGGATCTGCTCTCGACGTGTCAGCAGGTGAGCGATCCCGAGGGCCAGGTGAATACCGATTTCGATCACCTCCGTTGGTTCGACCTTCCGTCGCGTTGCCTGATCCGTGACTAGCCGGGTGCTCGGGGTTGATGCCTGCAAGAAGGGGTGGATCGGGATCGCGGGAGATCTGCGGGCGTACTTCGCTGTGACGATCGACGAACTGGTCGAGCGGGCTGAGGTTGATGGGTCGCTGGCTGTGGTCGGGATCGACATTCCGATCGGGCTGCCCGTGAGCGGAGCGCGCGAAGCGGACGTGTTGGCGCGGCGGGTCGTGGGGAGGCGGGCGTCGTCGGTGTTCGCGACGCCTGTGCGGGCGGCGTTGGAGGCCGGGACGCATGCGGAGGCGACGGCGTTGAACTTCGAGGCGACCGGGAAGGGCGTGAGTCAGCAGGCGTTCGCGTTGGCCAAACGGATCCTTGAGGTCGATGCGTGGGCGCCGGGTGCGCGCTGTGCGGTGATCGAGGTACATCCGGAGGTGTGCTTCGCGACGATGGCGGGTCGGCCGTTGTCCCATGCGAAGTCCACGTGGGCCGGTGGGGAAGAGCGGCGGCGGTTGCTCGCCGGCGTTGGGATGGGTGTGGTCGGGGATATCGGGTTGGCGGGTGAGGTGGCGGGCGTCGACGACGTACTCGACGCGGCCGCGGCTGCGTGGTCGGCCGGACGGTACGCAGACGGCCGAGCCCGCGCGTACCCGAGCCCACCAGAGAAGTTCCCCGACGGCCCGTCAGCCGCCATCTGGGCCTGACTCCCTAGCCAGCTGCTAGCTGGGGGCGGGGTGGGGTGGTTAGTGGGCTCCTGCTCTTTGGAGGGTGGTGGCTATTTGGGTGTAGTTGTGGGAGATGGCGTGCTGGAGGGGGGTTACGCCGTTGGCGTCGGGGAGGTTGGGGTTGGCGCCGGAGTCGATGAGGATCTGGACGATTTGTTGCCAGGGCTTGGTGCCTTTGCCGAGGATGATCGCCTCCAGGAGGGCGGTCCAGCCCAGGTTGTTGACGTGGTTGAGGTTGGTCTTGGTTTTGACGACGCGGCGGACGTAATGGACGTGGCCGCGTTCGCTGGCTGGAATGACTGAGATGCCGCCGAAGCGGTTGCGGAGGGTCAGGTCGGGGTTGGCCGGGAGAAGGGTCTCCAGCATCGCGACGCTGCCGGTGACGCCGGTGACGAGCCATGCGGAGTCTTGCCGGTCGTCCTGTGCGTCAGGGTCGGCGCCGAGCTGGACAAGCAGGCGGGCCGCGTCGACGTGGTCGTTGAGCGACGCGAGCAGGAGCGCGGTACGGCGGTGGCTGTCGCGCGACTCGAGCGGCGCGCCGGCGGCCAGCGTCACCGCGACCTTGTTCGCGTCTCCCGCGGCCGCAGCGCTGAGGAGCGCTTCGCTGGAGGATGGCGCAGGGTTGGTAGTTGCGGCGGGGGGTCGTTTTGTATCTAGGGCGGCGCTGACTGCGGTTTGGCCGCGGTCATTGGCGGCTTGTAGCGGGGTGGTGCCGTCGGTGGCGGCTGGTTTGGTGGGATCTGCGCCAGCGGCGATGAGGAGGCGGACGGTGTCGACGTACTGAGGTGTGCCCTTGCCGAGGATGACTGCCTCGTGCAGGGCGGTCCAGCCGAGGTTGTTGACATGGTCGACCGGTACGCCGGCCTGGATGAGGCGGCCGACTACCGCGGCGTGACCTCGTTCGGCGGCGCGGATCAGGGCGGTGCCGTGGTAGCTGTCGAGGCTGCGGACGTCGCCGCCATTGGCGAGGGTGAGATTGAGGAGCTCCAGGTGACCCTCGCTCGCGGCGATCAGGAACGCGCTCTGGACGGTGTCGTCGACTGCATTGACGTTCGCCCCCGCAGTGATCAGACGACGAGCCTCGGGGACATTGTTCTTCCACGCGGCGGCGATGAGCTGACTGTCAAGCGTGGACGGCACAGACGTGCTCCTCACTGGGGAAGGCGTAGACGACGAAGGCGACGCGCTGGGCGCAGTGCTGGTCTCAGTGGAACACGCGGTGGTCACCGCCATCAGCAGGACAGCGGCCACGGCGATCGGCCGGCGCTTCATCGCCGCGGCGGGGTCAGCGTGATGACCTGGTACGGCGGCACCGCGGTCGTCTCGTCGAACATGCTGTCGACCACCAGCAGCCGCCCCTGCGCAAGCTTAGCCGTCGTCAGCACCCGGTCGGGATCGGTCGGGGTCGCCGACACGAGCCGTGCGGTCCGTCCATCGGCCGAAAGATGCAACGTGCTCAGGACGCGGGAGAAGTTGCGCACGACCCAGAGGCTGTTGCCCTGCTGCACAAGCCCGTCCGCGTTGACCAGATCGGCCCCGACCGTATCGACACCGGTCACCGCACCGGTGCGGAGGTCGAAGCGCCACAGCTTCCCAACGTTGCCCTGGGCCACAACCAGCGCTCTGCGGTCCGGTGACAGCACGATGCCGCCCAGGTTGAAGCCCGTCGCCACCGGGATCGTCGCGGTCGCGTCCGCCCAGGTCTGGATGGTCCACTGGCCGTGCCGCTCGGCGACGCGGAAGATCTGCGGGGCATTCGAGTTCGTCACGTATGCCGCGCCGTCCGGTCCGATCACCAGATCGTTCAAGAACGCGTTAGGTACGCCGGTCCGCAGCGCCGCGAGCAGCCGGCCGTCGTGGTCGTACACCCACAGGTCCGGCGCGCCGGGGTGGTCGATCCCGTTCGGACCACCGGCGACGTAGACCCGGCCGCGGGCGTCGACGGTCACGCCGCGCGCGGTCCAGCGACTGTCGGTGCCGTCGCCCTTGAGCCACTCGGTCGCGGTCGTGGAGCGCAGCTGGCCGCGGTGGATCTCACCGCCGGTCGTCTCGGACACGTAGTAGCTCTGCGTACGGGCGTCGTACCCGATGCCTTCGAACTTCGATCCGCCGGCGTCACCGGGCAGCTCGTACGTACTCGGTCGAGTGGCGGAGGCAGTGGACGCGCCCACGCCGAGGAGTGTGGCTGAGAGCGCGAGGGTGGCGGAGACGGAGCGGACGGACATGCGGACCTCTCAAACGGTCGTGGATTTCGGTCTGCGCCAAGCTTCCGTCCGCGGGGGAGGGCGGTACGACGGGTGTTTGGCCACCATCAGATAGCCGAACGGATGATTCGGATCGCGGTCCGCCGGGCCTAACATCAGCTGAACCATGACCAGTACAAAGGCGATCCTGAGCCAGGTGAACCGACTGGCGACCGCACTGCATGCGGCGCTGGTCGTGCTGGTGCTGGCGTCGGCTGTCCGTTACCTGACGGGTCACGGCTTCGGCGACCGGGCGCCGTGGGTGCTTGCAGGAGCCGGACTGCTGCTGGCGACGTACGCGGCGTACCGGGTGCTGCCTGCCAAGGTGTGGCTCGCGTTGCTGGTTCTTGAGTGGTGCGCACTGGTCTTGCTGGCGCCGTCGTTCGCATGGTGCGCCGTGCCGCTGTCGTTCGTTGCTCTGCGCGTGCTGCCGTTCCGTGCGGCCTGCGTGGTCGTTGCGGGCATGGTGGTCGTCACCGTGGTGCAGTGGAGCCGCATGGCCGACCGGCTCGATCCGACGATCGTGCTGGGACCGGTCTGCATCGCCGTACTTGCCGTAGGCGCCTATCGGGCATTGGAGCGGGACGCGCTGGCCAGGCAGGCGCTCTTGGACGAGTTGCATGCGGCAGAGGGTGACCTGGCCGACGCACAGCACCAGGCCGGTGCTCTGGCGGAGCGGGCGCGGTTGTCACGCGAGATCCACGACAGCGTGGCGCAGGGGCTGTCGAGCATCAATCTGCTGCTGCAGGCGGCCGAGCGCGAGTGGGACGACAGACCGGAGGCAGCGCGTGGGCATGCGGCTCAAGCCGCAGCCACGGCACGTGATGGCTTGGACGAGGTACGGCGAGTTGTCCGCGACCTTGCGCCGGCCGAACTGGCCGCAGGTCTACCGGACGCTCTCCGGAAGAGCTGCGAGCGCCTGTCTGCCCACAGCGAGACCACGGTTCGCGTCGTGGTGCACGGTGAGCCGGTCGCTCTCGGGTCGGAGATGGAGACCGCGTTGCTGCGCACGGCACGCGGTGCGCTGGCCAATGTGCTTGAGCACGCGGAGGCGACCGAATCCGTTGTGACGTTGACGTATCAGCCAGATGCCGTCGTTCTCGACGTTGTGGATAACGGACGAGGCCTTCCGCGGATTTCAGCCAAGATGGACTCCGATCGCGGCCACGGATTGGCCGGGATTCGTGAACGGCTGAAACAACTGGGAGGAACGCTCGTGCTCGAAAGCGAACCGGGAGAAGGCACTGCCCTGGCTGCGTCGATCCCACTGATTAGTTCATCGAACTCTGCGTTGAAGGATCCGCTGCAGGATCCGTCCCAGACTCGACCTGCGGAGCAGCCGTGATCAAGGTAGCGCTCGTCGACGACCATCCTGTCGTGCGCGCGGGGGTCCGGGCAATCCTTGAAGGGCAGGAGGACCTGTCCGTGGTTGGTGAGGCGTCCGATGCGCGCAGTGCGGAGCAGCTTGTCGCCGCGTTGCACCCGGACGTCGTGCTGATGGATCTCAATCTTGGCGCGGGGCCGGGCGGCGCTGAGACGACTGCGCGGTTGCGCTCGTTGCCTGAGCCGCCGTATGTGCTTGTGCTGACGACGTACGACACCGAGGCCGACATCATGAGCGCGATCGATGCGGGGGCGTCTGGGTACCTGCTGAAGGATGCTCCGCCGGACGAGTTGTTCCGGGCGATTCGCGGTACTGCTCGTGGGGAAACCGTGCTTGCTCCGGCTGTTGCCGCTCGGCTGGTACGACGGTCAGGGCCGACGTTGACTGATCGCGAGGTGGAGATCCTTGGTCTGCTCGCGATGGGGATGTCCAATCGCACGTTGTCTCGCAAGCTGTTTGTCAGTGAGGCGACGATCAAGTCTCATCTCGCGCACATCTATTCCAAGCTGGAGGTCGATACGCGGGCTGCCGCGGTGGCTCGTGCGATTGAGCAGCGCATCATCCGTCCCGAGGGGCGGGCGGAGTGAGGGTCAGGGTGTGGTCCGGCGGTGCTGCTCGTCGAGGGTTGACTGGATCAGTGAGCGTGCGGCCCAGGTGGAGGCGTGGGTCTGGGCGTCAGGCGCGAGACCGCGCAGGTCCTGGAGGACGATGAGGGCTTCCCAGCCGACTACCATCGCGATCCCGGAGACGAGCTGCTCGAAGAGGTCGTCGTCCAGTTCGGCGCGGAGCGGGTCGAGAGCCCGCTCGATCCAGGCGATCCGCCGATAACCCCGCTTCGGCGCGCCGGCGTGCTCATCGCTGGTGACGGCGGTGGGGTTGCCGGGCGTGCTGTCGCCGACGGTGGGGTCAGCGGGGCTCGTGTCGTCGCGGGTGGTGGGCGTGGTGTTGCCCACGGTCGTGGCGCCCGAGGGTGAGTCGGTGGCGGGGGTGTCGATGGTTAGGCGGATGAGGGAGCGGCCGAGGGGGAGGGAGGAGGCGGCTGCGTCGGCCAGGGCTCGGATCATCGCGTCCACGCGGGCGATGGCGTCGACGCCCGCAGGTGGATTGGCGTGCGCGGTTGGGTCTGCGGGGCCAGGTGTGTCGGTGTGGGCGGAGGCTTCGGCTTGGTGGGAGGCGGCTTCTATGGCTGCGTCGATGTTGGTTTGGGTTAGTAGGCCGAGGGTTGCGTCTAGCAGCAGTTGGTCGAGGGTGGGGAAGTACTGGTAGATCGTGCGGCGGGAGACGTCGGCGGCTTCGGCGATTTCGTTGATGCCGGGTGAGGTCTGGCCCTGGCGGAGGAGGTCCGCGGCGGCGTTGACGATTGCGGCTCGGGTCCGGCGTCGCTGGCGAACGCGGCCGGACTCGGCTGCGGCACCGAGCGTCTGGTTCCGTACGCCGCCGTTGTCGCTCACCGGTTCCTCGATTCCTCTTGACGGGTGATGGCAGATGTGAGTATACCGGAGTGCAGTCATTGCACACCAGTGCAATAAAGGGGAGGAGTGGACATGAATCAGATGTCGGCGGAGCAGCGGATCGCGCCTACGGGGGACGGGCTGGTCACGTTGATGAATCGGTTCGCGGTGCGGCCAGAGCGGGACGAGGCGTTTCAGGCGCTGTGGACCGAGACCAGCAAGTACTTCATGGCGCAGCCGGGGTTCGTGTCGTTGCGTCTTCACCGGGTGATCTCGTCCGACGCGGAGTACCGGTGGGTCAACGTCGCCAACTGGCGGTCCGAGGCGGACTTCCGGGCGGCGCACGGGACCGACGAGTTCCGCCGTGTCGTGACCCGGCCCGAGTGGGCCGAGTTCCCGAGCGCGCCACTCTTGTTCGAGGTCGTCACGGCAGTCGGGTAGACCGCCGGCGGGGCATTAGTGTCGTGGTGTGAGCACCGAGGACGAGGCGGTCGGGAGCGAAAGCCTCCTGACAGTGCTGGTAGCGCTGTGCGCGAACCTGTTGATCGCAGCCGCGAAGTCGGTGGTCGCCGTGATCACCGGGTCCGCCTCGATGACGGCCGAGGCGGCGCACTCCTGGGCCGACACCGGCAACGAGATCTTCCTGCTGGTCGGGGAGCGGCGGGCGCAGAAGCCGGCCGATCAGACGCACCCGCTCGGGTACGGGCGGGTCGGCTACATCTGGTCGATGTTCGCCGCCTTCGGCCTGTTCACGGTCGGCGCCGCGGTCTCGGTCTGGCACGGCATCCAGTCGCTCCAGCACGGCGAGGCGGACGGTACGTCGTACGGCTGGGCGTACGCCGTGCTCGGGGTCTCGTTCGTGCTCGAGGGGATCTCGTTCACACAGGCGTTGAGGCAGACGAAAGCCGGTGCGCTGGAGCGGATGATCAGGCCGTGGCGGTACGTTCGACTCACATCGAACCCGGTACTGCGGGCCGTGTTCGTCGAGGACCTGTCCGCGCTGATCGGCATCCTGATCGCCGCGCTGGCGATCCTCATGCACCAGCTCACCGGCAACGCGGCCTGGGATGCGGTGGGGTCGATCGTGGTCGGCATCCTGCTCGGTGTGGTCGCGCTGTTCCTGATCAGCCGGAACATGGACTTCCTGACCGGCGAGGCGGTGACGCCGCTCGCGCGGAACCGGGTGCTCCGCGCGCTGCTCGCGCACGAGGACATCGAGCGGATCACGTTCCTGCACATGGAGTGGGTCGGCGCCGACCGGATCTTCATGGTCGCCGCGGTCGACGTCACCGGCAACGAGTCCGAGTCCGAGGTCGCCGCCCGCCTGTACGCGATCGAGGACGCGCTCAACGAACGCAAGGAGATCCAGCAGGCGATCCTCACGCTTTCCCGGCCCGGCGACGCCACCAGTCTCCAGCCGAGCCAGCTACCAGCCTGGTACGTCGACCCCGCTTAGGGCACGCTGGCGAGGAAGCGCTCGCGGTCCACCACGACCCGTTCCAGCTCGCCGTCCGCGATGAGCTGGCCGGCCGAGTTCGTGGCCCGGACCCGGAAGAGCAGTTGGCGGCCGTCCACAACAGGATCGTCCGCGACGATGTTCACGGTGTCGCCGACGCGGGTCGGCAGCCGGTGGCGGATGCGAACCGCCGTACCGACCGAGGTCTGAGCAGGATCGAGCACGCGCAGGGCGAGCTGGGCGGTCGCGTACTCCAGCCAGGTCAGCAGGCGCGGTGTGGCGAGGACCTCGACGTCCCCACTGCCGACCGCGAGCGCGGTGTCCGCGGGTGTCACTTCGTGGCGCACGGCAAGCTGCCCCTTCTCGGCCCGTCGACGGGTGTACGCTCCCGCCCGTGGAGCCCGTACACGTGGCAATTTCAGCGTTGGCTGCATTGTTGCCGATCACGAATCCGATCGGCGCGCTGGCCACCTTCGCGGGTCTGACCGAAGGCGTCGGCCGCGCGTCGATGAGGCGGCAGGCGGTGATGACCGGGGTCTACGTGCTCGGGATCCTGACCGTGTTCGCGCTGCTCGGCACGCTGGTGCTGGAGGGGCTCGGCATCGGCCTGCCGGCGCTGCAGATCGCCGGCGGCCTCGTTGTCGCGCATTCCGGCTTCGGGATGATCGTCTCCCGCGAGACGCTGACCGACGACGAGAAGACGCACGGCGTCGCGAAGCCCGACGTGTCGTTCTCGCCGATGGCGTTGCCGCTGATCGCCGGGCCGGGCGCGATCGGCGTGGTGATCGCACTGACCGCGCGCCACCCCGGGATCACGAACCGGCTGAGCGTGATCGTCGCGGGCGTCGTCGTCGCCGGTCTCGTCGCCGTCCTGCTGCGTTTCGGTACGCCGTTGGTCGACAAGCTCGGCCCGACGGGACTCGGCGCGCTCAGCCGGATCATCGGGTTCCTGACCCTGGCGATCGGCGTCGAGCTCGTGACGCACGGCGTACTCGCCGTGAAGTAATTCGCATTAGCATCGATTCCGGTGCAAGGCTGGTGGGATGACGATCGAGTACGACCGGCTTCAGGACGATGTGGCGCGTGGCTGGAACACCTGGGACACCCGCAGTGTGCTCACCCAGGTCCTGCTCCCGGACGCGCTCGGACTCTCCTTCGGATTGAAGGAGTACTACCGCGGTACGTCGCTGCGTACGACGCAGATCGGCCGCCGGACCGATGGCGCCGAGACCGTGACTCTCGGCCCGCACGCGTACGACGGCAGCTACACCGAGACCACGCTGACCTGGGCCGGCATCACGATCCGCGTCCAGACTGCGCACGCCGGCGAGGACCTGGTGGTGCTGGTGACGCCAACGGCCAACCAGCCGAAGAGCGCGCTGTTCACGGTCGGCGTCAGCTATCTCTGGAACCGCGCCGGCACGGTCGTCCGCGAGCCCGACCGCATCCGGGCCACTGCAGAACGCACCGTCGAGGTCTACGCGACCACGCCGCATGTGGACGACCCGTACTGCGACATCGACGGCCCGTACCTCGCCTTGGATCTGTCACAAGCTGTCGGCGTGAGCACAGGCCGGCCGCGCACCCTTGCCGAGATCGCCGACCTGATAGCGCCCGCAGCACAGAGCACGGCGAGCACGGCGCACCAGGAGATCGTCCGCGATTCGATCTCCTGGAACACCATCTACGAGCCGTCCAAGTCGCGCGTGATCACGGGTGTCAGCCGCCTCTGGAACGTCGGCAAGCGCGGCGGCTACGCGCTGTTCTGCTGGGACGCGTTCTTCAATGCTCTCCTGGCGGCGCCGAACAGCAAGGCCGTTGCCTACCTCAACGTCGTCGAGATGCTCCGTGCCGTCACCCCGGAAGGTTTCGTCCCGAACGTCGAGCAGGGCACCGGCCGCAAGACGTACGACGGTTCGCAGCCCCCGGTCGGGTCGATGACGGCCCTCGAGCTGTACCGGCGGTTCGATGACCGCTGGTTCCTGGAAGAGTGCTTCGACACGCTGCTGTCCTGGAACCGCTGGTGGTGGCGCGTCCGCCGCGACGGCGAGCTTCTCTGCGCGGGCTCGACCTACTTCGACCCCGAGTACCCGTCGCCGCAGGACATCCCGCGGATCCATCAGCACTTCGGTGCGACCTGCGAGAGCGGCTGGGATGGGCATCCGGTTTTCGACGACGTGCCGTTCGACCAGAACAAGAGCCTGCTGGCGGCGCACGATGTCGGCCTCAACAGCCTGTACGCCGTGGACTGCGAATCGCTCGCGGAGATCGCGGAAATCCTCGGCGCGACGGATGCGGCCTCCGAGTTGCGGGCACGGCACGACACCGTCGTCGAAGCGATGGAGACCTTGTGGGACGAGACCACTGGCATCTATCGCAGCCGGCGAACCGACACGGGCCAGCTCACCCAGCGGTTGTCGACAATGAGCTTCTACCCGCTGCTGGCCGGGGTCGGAGTTCAGCGACAAGGCCGCATGCTGGCCGAACACCTGCTCGCCGATGACGGGTTCGGCGGCGAGTGGATCCTGCCGACCTCTCCACGCAAGGAGAAGATCGAGCTCAAGGACACGTCGTACTGGGAGCTGCGCGCCTGGCCGCCGGTGAACTTCCTTGTGTACCTGGGCCTGCGGCGGGCGGGGGAGAAGGACGCCGCGGCCTGGCTCGCCGAGGGCAGCGCACGGCTCGTGCTGAAGGAGTGGCGCGAGCACCGTCACATCCACGAGAACTACTCGAGCGTGCATGGCGCCGCCTGCGACAAGCCGAACAGTGAGCCGTTCCAGTCGTGGGGCGCGCTGCTCAGCCTGATCGTGTTGATGGAGCGGGGCGAGGTCACGTTGTTCGACGACGAGAGGTGGCAGGGATGAGTCTGCTGAGTGGCGTGGTCGTGCCGTTGGTGACGCCGATGTCAGCGCCCGGGGTGCCATCCGCCGACGCCGCGGAGAAGTTGCTCACGGCAATGGCTTCGGTCGGCGTACGTCGGTTGATGCTGCTCGGCAGCAACGGTGAAGGCCCGCTGATCCCGGCCGAGGAGTCCGGCGAGTTCACGGCCGGCGTGGTGAAGCGCTGGCGGGACCTGGTGCCCGGCGGGACGATCCTGGTCAACGTCACAGCACCCGGTACGGCGGAGGCCGCGCGGCGCACGGATGATGCTGCCGCGGCGGGTACGGATGCGATCGTGTCGAGCCCGCCGACCTTCTTCAAGCATCGCCCCGACGAGGTGGTCGCCCACTTCGAGGCCTTGAGCCGGCGGGGTCTGCCGGTCATCGCCTACAACACGCCCCGCTCGACGCTGCTCACCCCGGAGTCTGCAAGCGGCGCGCAGCCCTACCTGGCCGGCGTCAAGGACTCGTCCGGCGACCCGGAGATGCTGCGGTACCTGCTCTCGCTCGGGATCGAGGTCAGCCAGGGAGACGAGCAGGGCCTGGCAGACGCCGTACGCGCTGGTGCGCACGGCATCACGCCAGGCATCGCCAACCTCGCACCCGGGCTCGCACTGCAGATGGTTGCCCCGGGCGCTGATCTCGATCACCTGCAGGAGCTGTCCACTGCGCTGACGAAGATCCACACGGTGCGCCCCGGCGTACCGACGGTCAAAGCACTGCTGAACACACGCGGCCTGTGCCCACCCCACTGTGCGCCGCCGCTCGCCCCCTGCACGACCGATGAGGTCCGCCACCTGACGGACCTCATCGGCCCAGTGGAAGATCACCTGCTCCCGCGAGCTACTTCGTCTTGGCCTTAAGCGACGACTTGCCCGCCGGCTTGAGGGTGTTGACCGCCGGGAGCTTCCAGGACTTGCTCTTGGCCAGCTCGGACAGCTCGGACCCGGACAGGATCGGGTTCTGCCGGGTGTGGTTCTGGCCCTTCTCATCCGGCGCGTTGTAGCTGGTGAGGTTGATGTTGCGGCCGTCTTTGCGGAACAGCGTCACGTAGCGGCTGACGACGCCGTGCTGCGCCTGGCGGCCGTCCGTGTACTCCGGTGAGACCGGCGAGACGTAGAGCACCGAGCCGTCGGCTAGCCTGGTGCAGCCCGAACGGACAGGCACGCACGGGTTGCCCTCGCCACCGCCGGACAGCATCACGTCGACCCGCGCACCGCCCTTGCCGTCGTCAGCGACGTACGCCGCACCCGCGAAGTCCCCGCCGCCCCAGGTCTCAGGCTTGCTGAGCTTCAGCCCACGCGCCGCAAGCAGCGTCCGCAGTGTGGCGAGCGTCTCCGTTGGTGTGACCGATGCAGGCGGAGTCTTGGTCGACGACTTCACGGATGGCTTGGTCAGCGGAGCAGCAGTGCCGGCAACTCCAGCATCAGCCGGGGAGCTCAGCAGCTGGATCCCTCCGCCAATGAGCCCGGCAGTGGCCAACACGGCACCAGCGCCACTCGCAGTGAGCAGTACGGTACGACGCCGCCGCTGCCGCAGCCCTTGCGCGACAGACCGCTCCAGCAGGTCGGCTGTAACCGGCTCGAGGTTCTCGGTGGCCCGGTTCATCAGGTCGGTGAGTTGGGTGTTCATGTCTTCTCCTCGGTTCAGTGCGCGATCAGCTGGACGGCCTCGTCACCAAGAACTGCCCGAAGGCGGTCCAGGGCGCGAGCGGTGCGTGTACTGATCGCACTGGCGTTCTTGCCAAGATCAAGCGCCACCTGCTCGACGCTGCGATCTTCGAAGAACCGCAGCACCAACACGGCGCGATCCAACGGCGCCAGTTCCCGAAGCGCCCCCTGCAAGGCCAGACGCAATTCCACGTCCCCCGCCCGCTCCACCACCTCGGGCACAACCTCAGTAGGCCGCTCAGACCAACTCCGCCGACGCCGCTGAGAGATGTAGGTGCGGACCAAAGCCGTCCGCGCATAAGCCCCAGGACTGTCGACCCGATGCCAGGTCTTCAGCAGGTTCGCGAGCGTGTCCTGCACCAGATCCTCAGCATGATGCCGATCCCCACACAGCAACCAGGCAGTCCGATACAACTGAGGTATCCGAGCCCGAGCAAACTCCTCAAACTCCTCGGTAGATCTCATCCACACCCTCTCGTCGATGCGTCACCCCTAAAGACGCACCAACCCCAGGCCGAGATCACACCCAACTCAGAACACTTTTGCCAGCACCCAAACCGCAAACGCAAGAAACCCCACCACGAAGGTCACAAGCACGACAACCCCGTACCCGAACCACATACTCCCGGACCCCTTCACCCCCACATCCTCCCATCCCCAAAGCGGTGACCGAACTGCCAACCCAGCCACCGCCGCCGAGCGAAGCACCCAACCCAGCCCCCGCCGCCGAGCGAAGCACCCAACCCAGCCCCCGCCGCCGAGCGAAGCACCCAACCCAGCCCCCGCCGCCGAGCGAAGCGAAGGCGCAGGGGGTGCGGGTGGCGGAGCCCCCGCTTGCGGCAAGCGAAGCGCAGCCGCACAAAATGACGAAGCCGACCCCGGCCTGCCGCGAAAGCGACTGGCAAGGGTCGGCCATCGGGTGAGTGACGGGACTCGAACCCGCGACCACCTGGACCACAACCAGGTGCTCTACCAGCTGAGCTACACCCACCATTGCCGTCTGAACCGCGACGGCTGAGCAATCATAGCGACGAACTGTCCGGAGCTGAAATCGAGGTGTCAGGAGCCGGTTTGGGTGTCCTGGACGGGTGCCGCGATGAGGCTGGCGGCGGCCCGGGCGGCGTTGGAGTCGGGCCCGGGCTGGGGCACGAAGACGGTCTGCCGGTAGTACCGCAGTTCGTCGATGCTTTCGCTGATGTCGGCGAGGGCGCGGTGGTTGCCGTTCTTGGCCGGGGTCGCGTAGTAGACGCGGGGATACCACCGGCGGACGAGCTCTTTGATGGAGCTGACGTCGACGTTGCGGTAGTGCAGGTGTGACTCGACCCGGGGCATGTCGCGGACGAGGAAGGTCCGGTCGGTGCCGACGGAGTTGCCGGCCAGGGCGGCCTTGCGCGGCTCTTTCACGTACGACGTGATGAAGTCGAGCACCTGCTGCTCGGCGTCGGCGAGCGGGATGCCGTTGGCGAGCTCTTCGAGCAGCCCGGAGGCGGTGTGCATGTCGCGGACGAAGTCGCCCATCTGCTCGAGTGCGGCCGGTGGTGGAGCGATCACCAGGTCGATTCCGTCACCGAGCACGTTCAGTTCGTAATCGGTGACGAGCACGGCGACCTCGATCAGGGCGTCTTCCGCCAGGTCGAGGCCGGTCATCTCGCAGTCGATCCACACCAGCCGGTCGTTCATGGGCACCCACCTTACGGCGAGCCGCCGACACTCCTGCGACGGCGTGCCCTGTCAGCGCGGCGCGTACCCCACGTGGATGCTGCGGACGGACAGTACGGCGAGGTCCCGGCGGCGTCCGAGGTAATACGGTCCGTCGGCGTCCAGCAACTGCTTCCAGGCCGCCAGGTCCTCCGGATCGAGCCACTCCTGGTCGGCAACAACGTGCCCATGACCGTGACCGTGTCCATGACCGTGCCCCTCGCCGGCCATCCGCGCGATCCGCGTCCGGAACGCCTGTACGACGCCGTCCAGCCGCTCCTGAGTCAGCGGCGCCGGTGTCTCGGTCAGCACGCTCCGCGTGGTCGCGTCGGTCAGCCCGGCCCGGGTCAGCGCCTCGGTCCACCCGTACGGCATCGGCACCGACCCCGGCAGTGACTCCCGCATCACCTTGAACCACCTGTCCTGCGCCAGGTCCAGCCGCAGCTCCAGCCCGGGCTCTCCGACCCCGAGGTCCCACGGCAGGTACCGGGCAGGCAGTCCGCCCTCGGCGAGCGCCAGCCGTCCGCCCGGCGCCAGCAGCGAGGCCAGCGCGTCCACAGCGGCCTGCTGGTCGGCAGCGTGGTGCACCGAGGCCGACGCCCAGATCAGGTCGGCCGGCGCGTCGATTGCCCGACGCAACGGCTCTGCACCCTCGTCCATCGACGCCAGCTCGCAGCGAACCAGTCCGGCGGTGTGCTGCCGAGCCTGCTCCAGTACGTCGGGATCCGCGTCGACAGCGACCACCGTCGCACCAGGAAGAGCCTCCGCCAGTGCCTTGGCCATCCCTCCGCCGCCACAGCCGATGTCGGCCACGACCTTGTCGCCGTCCCGCACCAGACTGCGCGCCACTGCCGCGTTCCAGTCGCCTTCGCCCTCCGCGGACGCACGCAGCCGCCCGGCCTCTTCAGCCCAATCGATCTCGATCATGCCGACAGTCTGGTCCCACCACCGGGCGCATCAAGCCTGATGTTGCCGGACCGGCAAAGCGCGTACCGAAGAACGGGTAGTGCGGCCGCGACACGCCGAACCCGAGCTCGGCCGCACGCCTGACGCACCCGCAGCGGCCCGACCACTACCCGTCGTTCGGTACGCCGACCCGGCGCTACGGTGGCGCAGTGATCACGACCGCGCGCCTGACCCTGCTCCCATTGAAGGTGGAGTACGCCGGGCAGATGGCGAAAGTCCTCGCCGACCCCAGCCTCTACACGTTCACTGGTGGCGAGCCGCCGACCGTCGAGGCTCTAGAAGCTCGCTATGCGCGGCAGATCGAAGGGCCGGGCCGTGACGACGAGGAGTGGCTCAACTGGGTGATCCAGCACGATGACGACCTGATCGGCTACGTGCAAGCGACGATCACGAGCGGTACGGCGGAGATCGCCTGGGTCATCGGCACCGCGTGGCAGGGCCGGGGATATGCGAAAGAAGCAGCCCAGGGACTCGTCACCTGGCTACAAGCACAGAACATCGACCGGATCGTCGCGCACGTCCATCCGGATCACACTGCGTCGGCCGCTGTGGCAGCGGCGGTAGGTCTCGCGCGCACCGACGTGGTGGAAGACGGCGAGTACCTGTGGAGTACCGAACGGCAGGCCCGGTGACCCGGGCCTGCCGTCAAGCACTTCAGATCGGGCGAACGTTCTCCGCCTGCAGACCCTTCGGGCCCTGAGCGATCTCGAACTCGACCTTCTGGTTCTCGTCCAGCGAGCGGAAGCCCTGCGTCTGGATCGCCGAGTAGTGGACGAACACGTCAGCGCCGCCGTCCTCCTGGGAGATGAAGCCGAAGCCCTTCTCGCCGTTGAACCACTTCACTGTTCCCAAAGCCATGATTTTCTCCTGATACGACAAAACGCCCGGCGGATCACAAATCCGCGGGCGCTTCGAAACGAACGTGGAACTGCAAAACATCAACCGGATAGACCCTAGCACGCTGGGTGAGTCATCAGCCATCCCTGACCGCGACGCGCGTCGTACTCGTCCGGAGTACCGGACCAGACCTGCGTGCATCCGGAGGTGCCGCACTCGCAGGCGAACGGGTACGGCGGCAGCTCGGCCAGCCCGATGTCCGCCTGCCACAACCGCCCCTGCCGGCACGCCGCCAGGTTCTCGTACCGCCGCTGGCGCGCCACCTCGTCACCAGCCTCCAGCCGTGGCAGCGGACCCAGCGCCGCCTCGACAGCGGCCGAGATGGCCGCCCAGTCCGGCGTGGCTGGAACCTCGATGACGGCGCGTCCCCGCTCGGCCGCCTCTCGCCGTACCCGATCGGCCAGTACGGCGTCCCGCGCCAGCAGACTCTCCAACCGGGCGCGACCAGCTGGGTCGTCCGCCCGGGCCAGCCGCTCCTCCCGGGCGCGCCTGGTCTGCTCCGCGTCCGGCACCAACCACACTGCCGCCGTGACGTCGTCAGCCATCGACGGGAAGAGCTGCGGCCCTTCGACCAGCGCAGGTACGTCGCCCAGCGCACGCTCCCGCACGTCCTCGGCGACGAGCTCCAGCCGCAACCGCGCGATCTGCACGAAGGCATCTGCGGCGTACTGCGGCCCCTCGGCCAGGTCCTCCGCGAGCGGCCGGGCCGGCGGCATCCGGTCCAGGTGTGCGTACGTCCACAGGTCGATCGGGTGCAGCGGCAGGTCACCCCGCCGCGCCAGGTCCCGAGCGATCGTCGACTTCCCCGCGCCTGGCGCGCCACCGATCCAAACCATCATCCGGCCATCCTGCCAACCGGAGGGTCAACGCACGTACGTCGCCAGCGAGGCTGCGCCGGCCGGTACGACGGACTCGAGCCGCAGGTGGACGGGGAGGTCCGACGGGCCGAACATCCGCTCGCCGCTGCCGACGACCGACGGCAGCGTCATCAGCCGGTACTCGTCGACGAGGTCCGCGGCCTGCAGGGCCCGGATCACGCTCACACTGCCGGTGACCGCGATCGTCCGCGGCTCGGACCGCACGTAGTCGGCCAGCGAGCCTTCCATCAGCGTCGAGTTGGGGAAGGCCGACAGGTCGGTCAGCGTGTGCGAGGCGACCACCTTGGCCATCTTGTTCATCCGGGTGGAGAACTCGTCGGTGCGGTTCGGCCAGAGTTTGCTGAACAGTTGCCAGGTGTTCTTGCCCAGCAGCAGCACCCCGGTGTCCATCAGGTCACCCAGCCGGAACTTGTCTCCGCCGTGCGTCTCCGGGCCGTGCCGGAACGCCCAGCCGCCGCCCGGCGTGCCGCCGGAGCCGTCGGGGTCGGTGACGATGCCGTCGAGGCTGACGAATCCGGTGACGATGACGTGGCCCATGGCCCCTGCTCCTTCGGTCGAGTGATTCACACCCGTACTTACTGTCCGGCCGGCCCCGATTCATCGGTGCCGGCCGGACTTTTTGGCGAGCGCTTGCCGCCGAGTGTGATCTTGACCGCATTCACCGTCCGGCCTACTGTATGCCGTATACAAAACCCGGAAGGCAGGGACCCTATGAGAGTTGCGGTTCTCGGCGCCGGCGCGATCGGTGCGTACGTCGGTGCGGCGCTGCACCGTGGCGGGACCGAGGTCCACCTGGTGGCCCGCGGCGCGCATCTGGAGGCGATCCGCTCGCACGGCGTACAGGTGCTCAGTCCACGCGGTGACTTCGAGGCCAGGACACCGGCCACCGACGATCCGGCCGAGATCGGTCCGGTCGACTATGTCTTTCTCGGGCTCAAGGCGAACTCGTACGCGAGCGCCGGCCCGCTGCTCCAGCCGCTCCTGCACGACCGCACGGTCGTCGTGGCCGCGCAGAACGGCATCCCCTGGTGGTACTTCCACGGCCTGAAAGGACCGTACGAAGGCCGCCGGATCGAATCGGTCGACCCGGACGGCTCGGTCACCCGCGTCATCGATCTCGACCGTGCGGTCGGCTGCGTCGTCTACTGCTCCACCGAGCTGGCCGGCCCAGGCGTCGTACAGCACCTGGAAGGCACCCGGTTCTCGATCGGTGAACCCGCGGGCGGCACGTCACAGCGGTGTGCGGAGTTCAGTACGGCGATGATCGCCGGCGGGCTGAAGTGTCCGGTCGAGGCGGACATCCGCACCGACATCTGGATCAAGCTGCTCGGCAACGCGGCGTTCAACCCGATCAGCGCGCTCGCCCGGGCGACGATGGTGGAGATCGCGACACATCAGGGCACCCGGCAGATGGTCCGGATGATGATGGAGGAGTCGCTCGAGATCGCCGCGGCCCTCGGCTGTCACCCGGAGATCTCCGTCGACAAACGCCTCGACGGCGCCGAACGCGTCGGTGAGCACAAGACGTCGATGCTCCAGGACCTGGAGAAGGACAAGCCGCTCGAGCTGGACGTCATCCTCGCCGCGGTCGTCGAGCTCGCCGACCTCACCGATATCAAGGCGCCCACGCTGCGCGCCGTACACGCCGTCGCCGACCTACTGGCCAGCAAGGTCGGCGTTTAGACCAGGTGGGTCCGGCAAACAGCGACGTCGGACCCACCTGTTCCAGCTACAGCTCCAGCGGGCCGAGTGACGGTCCGGCGACGAAGTGGGCCACCGGGTCAGCCATGACGTCGAGCTCGAGTACGACGAGTTCGTTGGTGCCGGGTCGCAGGAGAGGCCCTGGCACGTACAAGGTTTGCTGCGGGCCGCGGCGCCAGTACCTGCCGAGGTTGAACCCATTCACCCAGGCAAACCCCTTGCCCCAAGCAGCGGTCGACAGGAAGTGATCCACCGGCGTCTCGACGTCGAACGAGGCCCGCCAGGCTGTGGGACCGACACCGGGCGCATCCGGAACCACGGAGTCCCACAGAGCAGGTACGGCGTCGAGCTCGATTGGGCAGGCGGACCACTCGGTCAGCTCAACCCCGTTGAGCTGAACCGGACCGATTAGACCCTTGGGCTCACCGATCCGCTGGCCGTAGTTCACGCGGCCCTGGTCCTCGACCAGGATCTCCAGGTGCCCGCCGTGCGGGAGCATCAGCGCCCGGTCGTGCCGCTCCCGGTCGAGCACTCCGACGGGAGCGCCGTCGAGGAACACGTACGCGCGGTCCCGCACCTCACCCACGCTCAACAGCACCGGGTCCTCGGCCGCAACGTCGGTCCGGAACAGCACCAGCCGAGCGTCCAGCTCATCCAGCGTCGGCATCGCAGAGTGCTCGCTCGACGACCCCCACGGATCAGCCAGCAACCGCAGTGGTGAGCCCAGCGCCGCAGACGTCTCCGGTGCCGCCGTTCCCGAAGCCGGGACAGTGTCGGGAACAGGTGCGTACCGGGAGATCACCTCTCGAAACGCGTGATACTTCAGCGTCGGATGCCCAGCCTCGTCCAGCGGAGCGTCATAGTCGTACGACGTGATCGTCGGACGGTAGACGCCCTTGTCGTTGGCCCCACTGGTCAGTCCGAAGTTCGTACCGCCCTGCAGCATGTAGATGTTCACCGAAGCGCCGGCCGCGAGCAGTGCGTCCAGTTCGGCGGCCGCCTCGGCCACGCTGGTCGTGTGGTGCGGTCCGCCCCAGTGATCGAACCACCCGTCCCAGAACTCCATGCACATCAACGGTCCGGTCGGCTGGTGTCTCCGCAGCGTCTCCAGCCGTTCGGCGACCCGCGATCCGAACGACCCGGTCCGCAGTACGCCGTCCAGCCCGCCGGCCGCGAGCATCGCGTCGACAGGTTGGTCCACAGTCACCAGCGGCACCGTGATCCCACAGCCGCGGATGATCTCGGCGACAGCCTTCAGGTACGTCGCGTCGTCGCCGAACGCGCCGTACTCGTTCTCCACCTGGACCATCAGCACCGGTCCGCCGGCGGAGACCTGCAGCGGCGCCACGATCCGCAGTACGTCGGACAGGTAGCGCGAGACCGCGGCCATGAACCGCGGTTCGTACCGGCGGACCCCCAGGCCCGGCTCCCGGAAGAGCCAGGCCGGAAGTCCGCCGTTGTCCCACTCTGCGCAGATGTACGGGCCGGGGCGGACGATCGCGTACAGGCCGGCGGCGGCCACCTCCCGCAGGAAGCGCTCGAGGTCGAGCATCCCGGAGGTGTCGAAGGTGCCCGGCCGTGGGCTGTGCGCGTTCCACGGCACGTACGTCTCGATGGTGTTGAGCCCCATCAGGCGGGCCTTCTCGATCCGGTCGGCCCAGCTGTCCGGGTGCACGCGGAAGTAGTGCAGTGCACCGGACAGGATCCGGAAGGGCCGGCCGTCGAGAAGGAAGTCGGACTCACCAATCGTGAACATGGATCAGCCGTTGACCTGGAAGCCCTGCTGGTTGCCATAGGTGACCAGTGCGTCCTGCCAGGACTTCAGTCCGGCGTTCAGGTCGGACTTCGACTGGTATGCCTTGCCCACGGTGTCGCCGTAGATGCTGTTGGCGTACAGCTCGTAGGGCAGGTAGCTCCAGCCCTTCACCACGTTGCCGGCCGCAGCGGTCAGCACCTGGTTGATCTTCTGGCCACCGAAGTACGCACTGGCCTTGTCCACGAACGCCGTGTCCTTGAGGTCCGCAGTGGTCGCCGGGAAGCCACCACTGGCGAGGAACGGCTTCACGCCCTCGTCGTGGTTCAGCCACCGCACGAATGCCGCCGCCAGCGCCGGGTTCTTGCTCTGCTTCAGCACGGACTCGGTGCTACCGCCGTTCTCCGCGGTCGCCGGCTGGCCGTCGTACGTCGGCATCGGGGCGACCCGCCACTTGCCGGCGCCGGCCTTGACCGAGGCCTCCATCACGCCGGGCATCCACGCCCCGGTCGGCAGCGTCGCGATGGTGCCGTCGCCGAGCGCCTTGAACCATTCGTCGGTCCAGCCCGGGATCTGCGACACCAGACCGCCCTCGACGAGCTGGTTCCAGGTGCCGGTCCACTTCTTCGAGCCGTCGTCGGCCAGGTTGATGCTGACGTTCTTGCCGTCGGTCTTGAACGGCTGGCCGCCTGCCTGCCAGATCATGCTGGTGGTGAAACCGGCGTCACCGGAGTCGTTGGTGATGTACGCCTTGGGGTTCGCAGCGTGCAGCTTCTTCGCAGCTGCGACGTACTCGTCCCAGGTCTTCGGCACGGCGATGCCGTACTTGTCGAAGACCTCCTTGTTGTAGAACAGCGCCATCGGCCCGGAGTCCTGCGGCAGCCCGAACAGGCCGCTGCCCGCGTGCACGGCCGCCCAGGTGGAAGCGGTGTACGCGGACTCGTACTGGCTGAAGCCGTACTGTCTCAGGTCGACCAGCGAACCGGGCAGTGCGAACTGGGGGAGCGCCTGGTACTCGATCTGGGCCACGTCCGGCGCGCCGGAGCCGGCCTTGATCGCGTTCTGCAGCTTGGTGTAGTGGTCGTTGCCGGTCCCGGCGTTGACGTAGTTGACCTTGACGTTCGGGTACTGCTTCATGAACGCGTCGACCTGTGCCTGCGCGGACGGCGTCCAGCTCCAGTACGTGATCTCGCCGCCGGCCTTGAGCGCGGCGTCGACCGCGTCGGCCGAGCCGCTGGTTGTGCCGCCGCCGGCGTTGTCGTTCGACGACCCGCCGCCGCAGGCCGCCACCGCCGCCAGGGCGATGACCGCGGCCCCGGCAACCACCAGCTGCCGGATGCCCCACCGATGTGCCTTCATCTTGTTGCCTTTCACTTGACCGAGCCTGCGGACAGGCCGGACTGCCAGAACCGCTGGAGTAGAAGGAAGGCGATCACCAGAGGAACGATGGTCAGCAACGACCCCGTGATCACCAGGTTGTAGATGGGGCGGGCCCCGACGCCGGTCGCTTGGTTGCTCCACTGGGTGAGGCCGACCGTGAGCGGGTAGAGGTTGGGTTTGCTGAGCATGATCAGCGGCAGGAAGTAGTTGTTCCAGGTCGACACCACTGCGAACAGCAGCGTCGTGACGATGCCCGGGGCAAGCAGTCGCAGCGCCACGGTGAAGAACGTCCGTACTTCGCCGGCGCCGTCGATCCGCGCCGCCTCGAGCAGCTCGGGAGGTACGGCGTCGGTCGCGTAGACCCACATCAGGTACAGCCCGAACGGGCTGACCAGCGACGGGATGATGATCGCCCACACGGTGTTCGTCAGCCCGAGGTTCGAGAACATCAGGAACGTCGGTACGGCGAGCGCCGTACCCGGGACCGCGACCGCTCCGAGCAGTACGGCGAAGACCGCGCGCCGGCCGGCGAACTTGTACTTCGCCAAGCCGTAGCCCGCCGCCGTCGCGAGTAGCGTCGCGCCGCCCGCGCCGACGACGACGTACAGAACGGTGTTGCCGAGCCAGCGCAGGAAGATGCCGTCGTTGTAGGTCAGCGTGTCCTTGATGTTGCTGAAGAACGCGAAGCTCTTGCCGAACCACAGGCCCGGCGTCGACAGCAGGTCGTCCTGGGTCTTCGTTGCACTCAGCAACAACCAGAGCAGCGGGACGAGCGTGTAGATCAGGTACAGCACCATCGCGCCGGTCAGCAACCTTGAGCGCTTCGGCCGCAGGGGAGAAGAAAGGACACTCACAAGGACTCCCGGGATCCGCGCAGCTGGACGACGTACGCGATGATCGCGGTGATGACGCCCATCACGATCGCGATCGTGGCCGAGTAGTTGAACTGCTGGCCGGCGAAGGACAGGTTGTAGGCGTACATGTTCGGCGTGTAGTACGTCGTGATCACGTTCGGCGCGAGCGTGCGCAGGATGTTCGGCTCGTTGAACAGCTGGAAGCTGCCGATGATCGAGAAGATCGTCGCGATCACGATCGCCCCGCGCAGCGCCGGCAGCTTGACCGCGCGGATGGTCCGGAATGTGCCGGCCCCGTCGATCGCCGCCGCCTCGTACAGCTCACCGGGCACCGTGCGCAGCGCCGAGTAGAAGATCAGCATGTTGTAGCCGACGAATTCCCAGGTGACGATGTTGGCGATCGACGGCAGCATCCAGCTCGCGCTGAGCGGCTGGATCGCGGTCGTGCCGAACAGGTCGTTGAGGTTCGCGGCCAGCCCGAAGTTGTCGCCGTAGATGTAGCCCCACATCAGCACCGCGACGACGCCCGGTACGGCGTACGGCAGGAAGATCACGATCCGGAAGAACCCGGCCGCGTGCAGCCGGGCGCTGTCGATCGCGAGCGCGGCGAGCAGGGCCAGGATGAGCATGATCGGCACCTGGACCACCAGGAACGCCGCCACCCGGCCGAACGCCTCCCAGAACTTCGGGTCCTGCAGCGCTTCGGTGTAGTTGTCGATCCCGACGAACACCTTGCCGCCGAAGAAGGCCTGGTTGCGGTAGAGGCTGAGATAGATCGCGTACCCGATCGGGGCCAGGAACGTCAGCGCGAACACCGCCAGGAACGGGCCGACGAAGATCCAGCCCTTGCCGTCCTGCGCCGCGCGCCGCCGTTTCCGGCCGGCCGCGGACACCGGCCGTACTTGCCCGGCCGACTCGTGAGCCATGGACTCCGCCATGTCCGTCGACCTCCTTTCGCCCTCACGACGCCGCCGCCCGCGCTGCGACGCGCGGATGTTGACGTCAACATCGACGCGGCGACGGTAACGTGTTTACGTCAACATGTCTACACTGCGGACACAACCGAGGAGGCGGGATGTCAGCGGAGGAATCACTGGGGAAGCGGCGGCGGGGTCCGTCGATGGCTGACGTAGCCCGGCTGGCCGGCGTCTCCGGGCAGACTGTCTCGCGGGTCGCGAACGATCGGCACAACGTCGACGCGGAGACCCGCGACCGGGTCCGGGCCGCGATGAACCAGCTCGGCTACCGGCCGAACAGTGCGGCCCGCGCGTTGCGGAACGGCGAGTACCGCAGCATCGGCGTGATCGTCTTCGAGCTGCACAGCTTCGGTACGACGCGCACGCTCGACGCGATCGCCACCGCGGCCACGATCCGCGGGTACTCGATCAACCTCGTCCCTGTCCTCGACGTCACCCAGAGCGCGGTGACGAACGCGTTCGGCCGGCTGGGGGAGCAGGCGGTCGATGGCGTGATCATCCTGATCGAGGCGCACACGCTCGACGCGGCCGGCGTACGGCTGCCGGAGGGACTGTCGGTCGTGGTCGTCGACTCGAGCGCGCACTACGACTACCCGATCGTCGACACCGACCAGCGGCAGGGGGCGCGGCTCGCGACGGAGCATCTGCTCGACCTCGGGCACAAGACGGTGTGGCATCTCGGCGGTCCGCCGACCTCGTTCGCGGCGGACCGGCGCCGGCGGTCGTGGGAGCAGACGCTGATCGATCACGGGCGCGAGGTACCGCCGGTGTTCGACGGGGACTGGTCGGCGACGTCCGGGTACGAGGCGGGCTGCCGGCTCGCTGCGGACGATCAGGTGACGGCGGTCTTCGTCGCCAACGACCAGATGGCGCTGGGTCTGCTGCGCGCGCTGTACGAGCGGGGGCTTTCGGTGCCGGACGACGTCAGCGTGGTCGGCTTCGACGACATGGAAGAGGCGGCTCATTTCTGGCCGCCTCTGACCACCGTCCGTCAGACCTTCACCGAGGTCGGCCGGCAGAGCGTCGACGCGCTGATCGCCGAGATCCACTCCGGCGAGCACCACAACGCCCCGGTCGCCGTCCCGACCGAACTCGTCATCCGCAAAAGCACCGCCGCCCCCCGTTCCGTTTGATCAAGCGGGGAGCGGCGCTGCAAGCACGGCGCGCATCAACGCGGCCGTCTCGGAGGGAGTCTTGCCGACGCGTACGCCGGCCGCCTCGAGGGCTTCTTGCTTGGCGGCTGCCGTGCCGGAGGAGCCGGAGACGATCGCGCCGGCGTGGCCCATCGTCTTGCCCTCCGGCGCGGTGAAGCCCGCGACGTAGCCGACGACCGGCTTGGTCACGTTCTCCTTGATGAACGCGGCCGCCCGCTCCTCGGCGTCGCCGCCGATCTCACCGATCATCACGATCGCGTCGGTGTCCGGGTCGTCCTGGAACGCCTGCAGCGCATCGATGTGCGTGGTCCCGATGATCGGGTCGCCGCCGATACCGATCGCCGACGAGAACCCGAAGTCCCGCAGCTCGTACATCATCTGGTAGGTCAACGTGCCCGACTTGCTGACCAGGCCGATCCGTCCGGGTCCCGCGATGTCCGCGGGAATGATCCCGGCGTTCGCGCGCCCCGGGCTGATGATCCCCGGGCAGTTCGGGCCGATGACCCGTGTCCCGTTCGCCTGCGCGTGCGCGAAGAACGCCGCCGTGTCCTGCACCGGCACGCCCTCGGTGATCACCACGACCAGTGGTACGCCGGCGTCGACCGCCTCGATCACCGCGCCTTTGGTGAAGCGCGGTGGCACGAACACCACCGACACGTCCGCGTCCGTCGCCTTCACCGCGTCGGCACACGATCCGTACACCGGGATCGACCGCTTCGCGAAGTCGATCGACAGGCCGCCCTTGCCCGGTGTCACGCCGCCGACGATGTCGGTGCCGGCGGCAAGCATCCGGCTGGTGTGCTTCTGTCCCTCGGACCCGGTCATGCCTTGTACGACGACCCGGCTCTTCTCGGTCAGGAAGATCGCCATCTCTAGTTTCCCTTCTGCGCGGCGAGCTCGGCTGCCCGCGCCGCCGCGCCGTCCATCGTGTCCACCACGGTCACCAGCGGATGGTTGGCCTTGGCAAGGATCTTGCGACCCTCGTCGACGTTGTTGCCGTCCAGTCGCACAACCAGTGGTTTGTCGGCCTGCTTGCCGAGCAGCTCGAGCGCCTGCACGATGCCGTTCGAGACAGCGTCGCACGCGGTGATCCCGCCGAACACGTTCACGAACACGCTGCGGACCTGCGGGTCGGACAGGATGATCCCCAGTCCGTTCGCCATCACCTCGGCCGAAGCGCCGCCGCCGATGTCGAGAAAGTTCGCCGGCTTCACGCCGTACTGCGAACCCGCGTACGCGACCACGTCGAGCGTGGACATGACCAGCCCGGCGCCGTTCCCGATGATGCCGACCGAGCCGTCGAGCTTGACATAGTTCAGGCCCTTCTCGACCGCCGCGGCCTCCAGTGGGTCCGCTGACGCGTGGTCCTCGAACGCGGAATGATCCGCGTGCCGGTACGCCGCGTTGTCGTCGAGAGTCACCTTGCCGTCGAGTGCTTCGAGCGAACCGTCGCCCAGCTTCACCAGCGGGTTCACCTCGACCAGAGACGCGTCCTCGGCGACGAACACGTCCCACAACTTCCGTACGACGTCCCGCGCGCCGACCGGGAACCCGGCGGCCGCGACGATCTCCGCCGCCTTCGCGTCGTCGACACCGACCGCCGGATCGATCGGCACCTTCGCGATCGCGTCCGGGTTCGTGTGCGCGACCTCCTCGATCTCCACGCCGCCGTCGGTACTCGCGATGCACAGGTACTCGCGGTTGGCGCGGTCGACCAGAAAAGAGAAGTAGTACTCGTCGGCGATGTCCGCGGCGGGGGCGAGCAGCACGCGGTGCACGGTGTGCCCCTTGATGTCCATCCCGAGGATCTCGCCCGCTCTCGCCACGGCCTCGTCGGGCGTCGCGGCGAGTTTCACGCCGCCGGCCTTGCCGCGGCCGCCGGTCTTCACCTGCGCCTTCACCACCACCCGGCCGCCGAGTTCTCTGGCCGCGTCCGCCGCCGCGGCCGGATCCTCGATCACCCGGCCGAGCGTCACCGGGACGCCGTGCCGGGCGAAGAGTTCCTTGGCTTGGTACTCCATCAGGTCCACGTCGCCTCCTCAGTATGTGCGGACGACTGTATGCGGTATGCAATCTGGTCACAAGAGCGAGGTCGCAACACCCCAGGTCTGGACAGCCACGGTGTCGGGGGAGTACCACAGACTTCATACGGTATGCAGTAGTCAGGAGGCGAGATGGATCACGTGACGCCCCACGATGTGCGTGATGTCTACGGCCGGCGGTACCGGATCGGGGAGGATGCCCGTGAGCTGACCGGGCACTCCAGGCGCTGGCAACTCTGGGCGGCCTGGGCCTGCATGGTCGCGATCAGTCCGCTGCAATATTCGTTCGGCACCGCCGCGCTCGGCCTCGACCGCGGCTGGGGTGCGACGCAAACCCTGTGGTTGCTGGCGATCTTCGTTGCCTGCCAGGCGCTGGTCGCGATCCCCGCCGCCTGGATCCAGCGGGTACGCCGGGCCACGCCGACGCAACTCGTCGTCCTCGGCGGTGTGCTGGCCGCGACCGGTCTTGCGACCCTTGCCCACGCGCACAGCTACGTCGCGGCGATCGTCGGCTACGCGCTCGTCGGAGGTATCGGTGCAGGCCTGGTGTACTCCGCCTGCATCACCACGTCGGCACGCTGGTTCCCGGATCGACGTACTGCGACGATCGGGTTCGTGACCGGTGGCTTCGCCGTCGGCGCCGTACCGAGTATCGCGCTGCTGGCGATCTTCGAGTCGAGTCAACGAGCCGTCTTCGATGTGACCGCCCTGGTCGCACTGCTGATCGTGCTCGTCGCCGGCGGTCTGTTGAAGGATCCGCCCAGGTACTGGTGGCCCGCAAACCTCGACGCCCAGGCCTGGGCGGTCGATCGGAAACTGAACCGCAGCATCCCGAACAATGCGCCCGCCGTCCGGCACTACCGCCCCGCAGAGGCGATGAGGACCGGCGCGCTGCCGTTGATGTGGTTGCTCTTGGCAATCAGTACTGCGTTGTCGCTGCTCGGCATCGCGTTCGTTGCCAGCTACGCGGTGACGGCCGACTTCGGGCTCGCGATCGCGGCTGCCGCTGCCGGAATGCTTGCTGCCGTCAACGGTCTCGGGCGCTCGTCGGCAGGTCATCTGTCGGACCGGTTCGGCCGCAGGAGAGTGCTGGCCGCCGTACTGATGATCGAAGGCTTCGCGCACGTCGGCCTGGTGGTTGCCGGCAGCGGCTGGGCGTTCGTGATCTGCGCGATGTTCGCCGGCCTGGGTGGTGGCGCGTTCTACGCGATCATGGCCAACCTCGTCCTCGAGTTCTTCGGCGAGAACAGCCTCCTGCAGAACCAAGCGATCCTGTACTCCGCGAAGGCCATCGGTGGCCTGATCGGCATCGGCGCCGCTGCATCGTTGATCGCGGCCGTCGGCTACCGTCCGCTGTTCCTCGGTGCGGGCCTGCTCGGCGTGCTGACCGCGTTGAGTGTGCGCCTGCTGAAACAACCAGGGCGGCCCGCACTGTCGGTCCGGCAGCACCTCGGTACGCCGGTGGCGGGCGAGTGAACGGATACGGAGTGGCCCATCGGCCGGACCCGTGTTTGATGGAACTTGTCTCTCGCCTGGCGCGAGAGCCTTGGACCGATCGTCCGGCGTGCGTACACCCGGTGTTGAGTGCGGTGGCGCGCGCGGTCCACGACCACAGCAGTTCCGCCGGACGTCGAGAGCTGTTGCCGCTCGCGCCGCTGTTCCTCGATACCGCGCGGCCCGGTTTCGAGCCGTCCGCCCGGCTGGTCGCGCTCTGTGTCTCGACCGCGCTGGCCGGCGGCGAGATCACGGGGGACGAACGGCGAAGGCTGGCGGCCGCCCATCGAACCGCACTTCACCTACTGGGCTCGGAGGAACACCCGGCCGGGGCGGCCCGTTGGTGGTTGCCGGTTCTGGGTCAACGGAGTGAGGCCTTCTACCGGACCTTCGTCGCAACGGAACACGCGGCCGAAGCGGTGGCGGTCGCCGCGAGAACGGCGAACGACGTACGACTCAGGAGTCTGCTGAAGTTGTGCCTAGGGGCTCAGCCCAGACCTTCGTGCTCTGCCTCGGCCCAGAAGTCCGGGTCGTAGTCGCCGTCGGGGATCACCACGAGCTCGCCCCGGTGCGGCGCGCGGACCTGCTGCTCGAGCCGGCGCAGGTCCGCCGTACAGCGCTCGAGATCGTCCATCAACCGCAGTACGTCGAGATGCGGGCCGATCCGATTCCTCAACGCCATAAGGGATTTCTCCAGGGCGAGGAGGGCGGCACGGGTCCGTTCGAGTTCCTCGGAAATGGTCATCTCGGCCTCCTCGACGCGAACTCTGGACAACCGCCACCGCGTGGGATAAGACTACGACTACACCATACGGTATGCAATCTACATTCAAGCCGACGAACGAAGCTCGGCCCCTTCCGAGGAGAGGACTGCAGATGGCGCAGACAGTGTCGGAGACCCAGCCCGTCGCCGAAGTGAAGGAGCCGGAGACCATCTCAGGTGGTCACCTGGTCGCCAAGGCGCTGAAGGCCGAGGGGATCGACGTGATCTTCACGCTCTGCGGCGGTCACATCATCGACATCTACGACGGCTGCGTGGACGAGGGCATCGCCGTGGTCGACGTCCGGCACGAGCAGGTCGCCGCGCACGCCGCGGACGGATATGCACGCGTGACAGGTAAGCCCGGGTGCGCGGTCGTCACCGCCGGCCCGGGGACGACGGACGCGGTCACCGGTGTCGCGAACGCGTTCCGCGCCGAGAGCCCGATGCTGCTGATCGGCGGCCAGGGCGCACTCAACCAGCACAAGATGGGGTCCCTGCAGGACCTGCCGCACGTCGACATGATGACGCCGATCACCAAGTTCGCCGCGACCGTGCCGCACACCGCGCGCGCCGCCGACATGGTGTCGATGGCGTTCCGCGAGTGCTACAACGGCGCGCCCGGCCCGTCCTTCCTGGAGATCCCGCGCGACATCCTGGACAACTCGGTCCCGGTGGAGTCCGCGACGGTGCCCGAGGCCGGCCACTACCGCGCGTCGACGAAGAGCATCGGCGATCCGGCGAGCATCGAGGCGCTGGCCGATCTGCTGGTGCGGGCCGAGAAGCCCGTCGTACTGCTCGGCACCCAGGTGTGGACCGCCCGCGGCAGCGACGCGGCGACCGAGTTCGTGCGGACCCTCGACGTACCGGCCTTCATGAACGGCGCCGCCCGCGGCACCCTGCCGCCCGGCGACCCGCACCACTTCCACTTGTCCCGTCGGTACGGGTTCAACAACGCCGACCTGATCCTGATCGTCGGCACGCCGTTCGACTTCCGGATGGGGTACGGGCGCCGGCTGCCGAAGGGCGCGACCGTCGTACAGATCGACATGGACTACCGCACCGTCGGCAAGAACCGCGACATCGACCTCGGCCTGGTCGGCGACCCGGGCGCGATCCTGTCCGCGGTCACCCAGGCGGCGTCGGGCCGGCTGCACAAGACCGACCGCAAGGCCTGGTTCGCGGAGCTCCGCGCGGAGGAGGACGCGGCGTACCAGAAGCGGCTGCCGCGCCAGCTGTCCGACGCGAACCCGATCCACCCGCTGCGGCTCGCGCACGAGATCAACGAGTTCCTCACCGAGGACTCGATCTACATCGGCGACGGCGGCGACATCGTCACGTTCTCCGGCGGCGTCGTCCAGCCCAAGTCGCCGGGCCACTGGATGGACCCGGGTCCGCTCGGCACGCTCGGCGTCGGCATCCCGTTCGTGCTCGCGGCGAAGTACGCGCGACCGGACAAGGAGGTCGTCGCGCTGTTCGGCGACGGCGCTTTCTCATTGACCGGTTGGGACTTCGAGACGCTGGTGCGCTTCAACCTTCCGTTCGTCGGTGTCGTCGGCAACAACTCCTCGATGAACCAGATCCGCTACGGCCAGGAAGCGAAGTACGGCCATGACCGCGGCCGGATCGGCAACACCCTCGGTGACGTCAAGTACGACGAGTTCGCCCGGATGCTCGGCGGGTACGGCGAAGAGGTCCGCGACCCCAAGGGCATCGGGCCGGCCATGCAGCGCGCCCGCGAGTCGGGGCTGCCGTCGCTGATCAACGTCTGGGTCGACCCAGACGCCTACGCGCCCGGAACCATGAACCAGACCATGTACAAGTAAGGGGACCCAGCATGACGAAGGCCCTCGAAGGTGTCCGCGTCCTCGACATGACCCACGTGCAGTCCGGACCGTCCTGCACCCAGATCCTCGCCTGGCTCGGCGCCGACGTGATCAAGCTCGAGGCACCGACCGGCGACATCACCCGCCAGCAGCTGCGCGACCTCCCGGACGTCGACAGCCTCTACTTCACGATGCTCAACTGCAACAAGCGCAGCATCACGCTGAACATGAAGTCGGACCGGGGCAAGGAGATCTTCACCGACCTGGTGAAGAACTCCGACATCCTGGTGGAGAACTTCGCGCCGGGCGCGATCGACCGGATGGGCTTCACCTGGGAGCGGCTCCAGGAGCTGAACCCCGGCCTGATCTTCGCCTCGATCAAGGGCTTCGGCCCGGGCCGCTACGAGAACTTCAAGGCGTACGAGGTGGTTGCCCAGGCGATGGGCGGCGCGATGAGTACGACGGGGTTCGAGGAGGGACCGCCGACTGCGACCGGTGCACAGATCGGCGACTCCGGCACCGGCATCCACCTGGTCGCCGGCATCCTCGCCGCTCTGTTCCAGCGGACCCACACCGGCAAGGGCCAACGAGTGACCGTGGCCATGCAGGAGGCCGTGCTCAACCTGACCCGGGTGAAGCTGCGTGACCAGCAGCGGCTCACGCACGGACCGCTGAAGGAGTACCCGAACGACAACTTCGGCGACGAGGTGCCGCGCTCGGGGAACGCCTCCGGCGGCGGACAGCCCGGCTGGGCGGTCCGGACCGCGCCGGGTGGGCCGAACGACTACATCTACGTGATCGTCCAGCCGCCGGGCTGGGCGCCGATCGCCAACCTGATCGGCAAGCCCGAGCTGGCCGAGGACCCCGACTGGGCGACGCCGGCCGCGCGGCTGGACAAGCTCGACAAGATGTTCGCGCTGATCGAGCAGTGGACCGAGCAGCACACGAAGTTCGAGGTGATGGACAAGCTCAACGCGCTGAACGTGCCGTGCGGGCCGATCATGTCCACCGCCGAGCTGATCGCGGACGAGACGCTGGCCGACCTCGGCGCCGTGGTCGAGGTCGAGCACCCGCAGCGCGGCATGTTCAAGACCGTCGGCTGCCCGATCAAGCTGTCCGACTCGCCGGTCGAGGTACAGACCTCGCCCGGACTCGGCGAGCACAACTCCGCCATCTACGGCGCGCTCGGCATCGACACCGCCGAGCTCTCCGAACTCAAGGCCGCCGGCGTCATCTGACAAGGGAGATCTCTGTAATGACCCCCGTAATGACCTATGACAAGGCAGCAGTCCGGACCATCCTCGACCAGGCTCTGGCGGACGGCCGTACCTCGCTGAGCGCGCCCGAGGCCAAGCAGGTCGCCGACGCGTACGGCATCCCGACACCGGGCGAGGGACTGGCCACGACTGCCGAGGGAGCCGCCGGTCTCGCCGCCGAGATCGGGTTCCCCGTCGTCCTGAAGATCGTCTCGCCGGACATCCTGCACAAGACCGAGGCCGGCGGCGTGGTCGTCGGCGTGGCCAGCGCGGACGCGGCGCGAGAGGCGTTCGACAAGATCCTCGCCAATGCGCGCGCCTACAAGGCGGACGCGGCGATCACCGGCGTCCAGGTGCAGAAGATGCTGGTCACCGGCGGTGACGTGCAGGAGGTCATCGTCGGCGCGGTCACCGACCCGACGTTCGGCAAGGTGGTCGCGTTCGGGCTGGGCGGCGTACTCGTCGAGGTGCTCAAGGACGTCACGTTCCGGCTCGCTCCGCTGGCCGCCGACGAGGCGCGGGCGATGGTCGACGGGATCGACGCCCACGAGATGCTCGAAGGGGTCCGCGGGGCCAGGCCGGTCGACAAGGACGCCGTGGCGGACCTGATCAAGCGGCTGTCGGACCTGGTCACGGACTTCCCGCAGTTCGCCGAGGTCGACCTGAACCCGGTCCTGGCCGGGCCGGACGGCGCTACCGCGGTGGACTTCCGGATCATCGTGGACGCCGAGGCCGGCCAGCCGGTGGAGCGGTTCAGCCAGGAGGAGATCCTGACCGCGATGACCCGGATCATGCGGCCGCGCGCGGTGGCCGTGATCGGGGCGTCCAACGAGGACGGCAAGATCGGCAACTCGGTGATGAAGAACCTGGTCAACGGCGGGTACGCCGGGGACATCTACCCGATCAACCCGAAGGGCGGCGAGGTCCTCGGGCTGAAGGCGTTCCCGTCGATCCTCGACGTACCGGGCGACGTGGATGTCGCGGTGTTCGCCGTACCGGCCAAGTTCGTCGCCGGGGCGCTCGAGCAGTGCGGGCAGAAGGGGGTCGCGGGCGCGATCCTGATCCCGTCCGGGTTCGCCGAGACCGGCGAGCAGGAGCTCCAGGACGAGGTCGTCGCGATCGCCCGTGAACACAATGTCCGAATCCTGGGACCGAACATCTACGGCTACTACTATCTGCCCGAGAGTCTGTGCGCGACCTTCTGCACGCCGTACGACGTCCGCGGGTCCGTTGCCCTGTCGTCGCAATCGGGTGGCATCGGCATGGCCATCCTCGGTTTCAGCCGGTCCAGCCGGATGGGCGTCTCCGCGATCGTTGGGGTAGGCAACAAGGCCGACATCGACGAGGATGACCTCCTGACCTTCTTCGAGAGCGATGACAACACCAACCTGATCGCCATGCATCTTGAGGACTTGAAGGACGGCCGGGCGTTCGCCGAGACGGCGGCCCGGGTGTCCAGGAAGAAGCCGGTCGTCGTGCTGAAGGCCGGCCGGACGTCCATGGGTGCGCGGGCGGCCAGCTCGCACACCGGCGCCCTGGCCGGCGACGACAAGGTGTACGACGACATCCTGCGGCAGAGCGGGGTGGTGCGGGCGCCGGGGCTGAACGAGATGCTCCAGTACGCCCGCGGGATCCCGCTGCTGCCGACGCCGAAGGGCGAGAACGTCGTCATCATCACCGGCGCGGGCGGCTCCGGCGTACTGCTGTCGGACGCCTGCGTCGACAACGGGCTCACGCTGATGGACATCCCGGCCGACCTGGACGCGGCGTTCCGCAAGTTCATCCCGCCGTTCGGTGCCGCCGGCAACCCGGTGGACATCACCGGTGGCGAGCCGCCGTCGACGTACCGGAACACGGTCGCGCTCGGGCTGTCCGACGAGCGCATCCACGCCTTGATCCTGGGCTACTGGCACACGATCGTGACGCCGCCGATGGTGTTCGCGAAGCTGGTCGCCGAGGTGGTCGAGGAGTTCCGGGCCAAAGGCATCGACAAGCCGGTGGTGGCCTCACTGTCCGGCGACGTCGAGGTCGAGGAAGCCAGTCAGTACCTGTTCGACCACGGTGTGGTCGCGTACCCGTACACCACCGAGACGCCGGTCCAGGTCCTCGGTGCCAAGTACCGCTGGGCCCGCAACGCCGGTCCGCTCGGCTGATTGGAGGAAATGCGCGCGCGGGGGAGGAGTTCGATCCGCTAGTTGGCGTCACTGTAAGGAGTCCGCCTTGGACGTCACGAGCAAGACCTCAGAAGTTCCCGAAGAGCCGGCCGCGGCTGCTGTGACCGAGAAGGTCTGGAAAGCGGGCAGGCTCGAACCGATGCCGATCCGGAAACTTCCGGACGCACCACCCTCGCTGCACATCCTCGGCCCGACCGTGTTCCTGGTCGCGCTCGGGGTGGGCATCGGGGAGTCGTACATGTGGCCCCGGCTCGTCCTGGTGTTCGGGCCGGATATCCGCTGGTTGTTCATGATCGGTGTCACGCTGCAGGCCTTCGTCCTGCTGGAGATGGCCCGGTACGCGATGGCGACCGGGGAGAGCATCTTCTTCGGTGCGGCCCGGATCTTCAAACCGCTGATGTGGTTCTTCTACGCGGCGGCGATTCTCATCTACATGTGGCCGGGTCACCTGTCCGCCGGCGCGGGCGCGTTCGAGGAGATCACCGGCATCCCCTGGCAGGTTTCCGCGTGCGTGGCTCTGGTGCTCGTCGGAATCCTGTTCAGCATGCTCTCGGTGATCTACAACTTCCTGGAGAAGTTACTCGGTCTGCTGATCGGCGTGCTGGTGGTCGGTACGTCGGTGATCGCGGCGATCGTCGGCAGCTGGGACGACGTGGCGAAGACCCTCGGCGGGATGTTCGCGTTCGGGTATTTCCCGCACGAGGCGATGAACTCGACCTGGTTCCCGGTCGTCGTCGGCGCCTGTGCCTTCGCCGGCCCGTCCGGGATGCAGCAGATGTGGTACACGCTGCAACTGCGGGACAGCGGTGCCGGGATGGGGGCGCACATCCCGAAGATCCGCGGTCTGCGGACCGCGGGCGAGGCGGAGTCGATGCCGTCGCGCGGGTTCATGTTCGACACCGAGGACCCGGCCGAGATGGCGAAATGGAAGGGCTGGCGCAAGTGGGTCACGTTCGACGCGATCCTGCTCTTCTGGGGTATCACGATGCTGGTCACGATCTCGTTCACCGTGCTGGCCATGTCGGCGGCCCGGCAGAACCCGGACGTGGCCCAGCTGATCGAGGGCGGTGACCGCGACGCGGCACTGAGGGCGATGTCCGACGCCTTCGCCGCGGCCGGCTCGCCGATCCTCGGGACGCTGTTCTTCGCCTTCATCGCGCTGATCGGCCTGAACGCGACCCTGGGTCTGTTCGACTCGTTCTCGCGCGGCCAGGCGGACATGACGTACTACTTCGTCCCCGGGGCGAAGCGGTTCAGCATGTCGCGGCTGTACGCCGGGTTCCTGTGGGGCGTGATCCTGTTCGGGATCCTGATCCTGCTGTTCGGGCCGGCCGACGGTCCGGCCGGGATCCTGGACACGCTGGCGTTCCTGTCGACGTTCGCGATGGGTGCGTACTGCATCGTGCTGCTGCTCACGAACAACATGCTGCTGCCGAAGAAGATCCGGCCCGGCCCGATCCGGAACGTGATCATCGGCTTCGGCGCGGTGTTCTACCTCGGCATGCTGTTCTACTGCCTCTTCCGCTTCGGCGTGGCAGTGGGCTGACGTGAGCCGGTTGAAGCAGTTGGCGGAGTTCAGCGTCCCGGCCCTGTCGGTCGGCGCCGCAGCGGGGTTGATCGCCGGAGGGCTGGCCGCGTTCGTCGGCCAGCCCGCCGGCTGGGCAGTGGTCACCGGGTTCGGTCTCGGCGTACCGCTGATGCTGTTCGGCGCCGGGTACGCCGTACTGCTTGCCCTCGGCAAGGTCCCCGCCGGGGTGTTCGCGCCGGCGGCGGTCTACTGGGTGATCGGCTTCCCGGTCTCCCTGTTCGTCCACGCGATCGTCACCGAATGGGCGGTCGCCGGTACCCCCGGCGTACCGCCCGAACCGTGGAAGTTCCTCGCCTTCCGTGCGCTGATCAGCATGGGCTTCGCGATCGGCTTCCTCTGGATGCACGAACAGCTGGGCCGCCACTGGTGGCCTCGCATCCTCGACCGCAATCCGTACGCGCGCAGAGTGGTCGAACAGTACGTCCACCTGGCCGCAGCCCTGGAGGCCCGCAAGGCCGCCACGGGCCGGGGCCGGGGCCGCACCAAACGCACCGCCTGATTTCCCTGCCGGTCGCCCGCAACCCTTCGGGGTTGCGGGCGACCGTTTTGCTGTGTGCCCGAGGCCGGTACTCGGTGATACTGTATAGTGGTACTCGGTGATACGGAGTACTGAGAGGACCGATTCGGGATGGACGACCTGACGGAGATGCTGAAGGGCACGTTGGAGGGCTGTGTGCTCGAGATCATCGGCCGCGAGGAGACCTACGGCTACGTGATCACACGGCAGCTGAACGAGCTCGGGTTCGCCGATGTCGTCGAGGGGACGGTCTACACGATCCTGATGCGGCTGGAGCGGAACGGGCTGGTGCAGGTGGCGAAACGCCCGTCCGGGATGGGGCCGCCGCGCAAGTTCTACTCGCTCAACGACGTAGGGCGCGCGGAGCTCGGGAAGTTCTGGACGAAGTGGGAGTACCTCTCGTCGCGCATCGACAAACTCAAGGAGGGTGGGAGATGAGTTTCTGGGACACCATCACCGGCAACGACCTCACCAGGGAATACAAGGCGTTCGAGGTCCGGGCCGCGGCATTGCCGGCCGACTACCGGGCCGCCTGGGAGCAGATCAAGGCCCATCTGTCGCCGTACTCCGGCTTCACGGGTCGCAACCTGATGCCGATCCTCGACGGAGCCCTGGGCCTGCTCGAGGAGACGGCGGCCGACGGGCAGAGCGTCGACGACGTACTGGGTGACGACATCGCCGGCTTCTGTGCGGCGCTGGCCGGCGGAGAAGGGGCTCGCAGCTACCGCGACCGCTGGCGCGAGCAGTTGAACCGCAACGTCGCAAGGAAACTGGGCCGGCTAGGAGGCTGACGTGGGCATCCAGGACATCATCGAAGGCAAGAAGCAGTGGCGAGCTCATCTGGCGAGGGTCAAGGCGCTCCCGCCGGATTACCAGATCGTCTACAAAGAGATCCAGAAGTACCTGTTCAAGGTCGGCCCGACCGACCTGACCGAGGGCAACCTGCTCGCCGGAATCGTCGACTTCTTCGAAGAGGGCGTCGCCGCGGGCAAGGGAGTCATCGAACTGATCGGCCCCGACGTGGCCGCCTTCTGCGACGACCTCATCAAAGACTCCCGCACGTACGCGGAGATCTACCAGGAGTCCGTCGCCAAGGAGAAGCAGTAGCCGTCGTCAGGTGGTGCGGCGACGGCGGCGGGGTGCGGCCTCCGGCTCGGGGGCCTCGGTGGGCTCTGCGCCGGACTGGAGGTCGTGGTACGCCTTGCGGGTGTGCTCGGTGTGCTCGCGCATGATCTGGGCGGCCTTGTCCTCGTCGCCTTCGCTGATCGCCTTGACCAGGCGGTTGTGTTCGCGCCAGGAGGCTGCGCCGCGGACCGGCGCGACCGGCGTGTAGTACCAGCGGACGCGACGGTCCACCTGGGCGGCGAAGTCGACCAAGAAGCGGTTGCCGGACATCTCGGTGATCAGGCTGTGCAGTTCACCGTTGGTGCGGACGGTGCCGTCGATGTCGCCGGACTCCTGGTACGCCGTACCGACCTTGCACAACTCGCGCAGCTTCGCCACGTCTTCCTTCGTGGCGTGGCGCGCGGCGAGGCGGGCGGATTCGGACTCCAGGGCCGCGCGGGCTGCCAGCAACTGGTCGACCTCGTCCTCGGCGGGGACGTGCACCATCGCGCCGAAGCCGGGGCGCAGGTCCACCCAGCCCTCGTTGTTCAGGCGCTGCAGGGCCTCGCGCACCGGTTGCCGGGACACGCCGAGCAAACCGGCCAACTCGACCTCGACCAGATGGCGGCCGCGCTCGAGGGTGCCGTCGATGATCATCTCGGTCAGGGCCTCGTACACCGATTCCCGCAACGGCGTCGGCCGCTTGACGTGCCGCACCCCGGCCGGTTCCGCACCCGCCCCTGGCCCTGCGCTGATCGTCGTCATGAGGTCCCTTCCCGAAAACAGCACGGCACTTGGTAGACAGTCTACCAAGTGCCATGCCCTGACATATAGCCGCCGCCCGGTCTCAGGCGGCCGACTCGTCCGCGTGCCGGTCGTCGTCGCGCGCGGCCGTCACGTTGCGGGTCATGTCGCCGGTCATGTCGCCGGTGACCTGGTCGGTCGTCCCGCCGGTCGTCTGGCCGGTCAGCTGGGCGAGTTCGGCGTCCAGATCGAGCGGGTTGGACAGCTCCTGCTGCAGCTCCGGGGCATCCGGGAACTGCGGGCGAGCCGCCAGAGCGCCGAACCTACGTGTGAAGATCATTTCTACCCTTCCTTGAATTCTGGCTTCTGTATACATTCAACCAGGTGTACTGACCGGTTATGCCCGCGTCTCACGTGATCCGGCTTACACCCGGGTCGAGTACGAATGCGCTCCGGCGCCGGCCAGTCGCCCGCCGTCGACGATCAGGTACTCGTCGCGGATCGGCGTACCGGCGAGCCATGACTCCAGGATCTCCCGGGTGCCGGCGGCGTACCGGGTCTGGGCGGACAGCGACGAGCCGGAGATGTGCGGCGTCATGCCGTGGTGCGGCATGGTCCGCCACGGGTGGTCGGCCGGCGCGGGCTGCGGGAACCAGACGTCACCGGCGTACCCGGCCAGCTGTCCGCTCTCCAAGGCGCGGACGATCGCGTCGCGGTCGGCGATCTTCGCTCTCGCGGTGTTGATCAAGTAGGTCCCGCGCTTCATCGTCGCGAGCAGCTTGTCGCCGAACAGCGCCTCGGTCTCCGGGTGCAGCGGCGCGTTGATCGTCACCACGTCGCACTGCGGCACCATGTCGGCCGCGCTCTGGTGGAAGGTCAGTCCGAGTTCCCGCTCGACCGATTCCGGGAGGCGGTGCCGGTCGGTGTAGTGCAGCTTCACGTCGAACGGCGCCAGCCGGCGCAGTACAGCGGTCCCGATCCGGCCGGCCGCGACCGTACCGACGTGCATGCCTTCGAGGTCGTACGAGCGGGCCACGCAGTCCGCGATGTTCCAGCCGCCATCCCATACGGTTTGGTATGCCGGGAGGTAGTTGCGGACGAGTCCGAGGATCATCATCACCACGTGCTCGGCGACGCTGATGCTGTTCGAATAGGTGACCTCGGCAACGGTCATGCCGTGCTCGATCGCCGCGTCCAGGTCGACGTGGTCCGAGCCGATGCCGGCGGTGATGGCGAGCTTCAGGTTCGGCGCCTTCGCGATCCGCTCGGCGGTCAGGTACGCCGGCCAGAACGGCTGCGAGATCACCACATCGGCATCGGTCAGCTCACGATCGAGGACCGACTCTTTGTCGGAGGTGACAACCAGCGTGTGTCCCTGATCCTCGAGGAATCGCCGCAGCCCGAGCTCGCCGGACACGCTGCCGAGCAGGGCGCCCGGCGTGAAGTCGATCGCCTTCGGCGACGGCGCGGTCTGACCGCCGGGGTAGCCGGCGATGGCCGGGATGTCGTCCCGCGCGTACGACGTCGGGTAGCCCGCCACCGGGTCGTCGTAGAGGACGCAGACTATCTTCGCCATGATGGGAATCTCCTTGTTCTGAAGGGATTTCCACCATCGCGGTGTCACGGTCCGACGGTCAAAGACTTGCTCGCTATGTCGAGATAGCCGGAATCCATCAGATGCAGGTCGAGCAGATCATCGAGCGCTTTGTGTACTCCGGCCTGTCGCGCGACGTCGAGCAATGCCCGCGCCAGCACGGGCTCGGGACTGCGCGCCGCGATCACCAGGCCGACCCGCGGCCCGTGCGCCGGTCCCTTGAGCGGCACGACTCGCATCCCGTCCGGCACGCCGAACATGTGCAACCAGGCGTGCGAGATCACGGTCGACCAGTGACTACCGTGCAGATGACTGTACAGGCCGGACACGGTGTCGCTCTCGATGGCCGGGCTCGCCGTCACGCCGTCGTCGGTGAAGTAGCCGTTCATGATCCGGCGGTTGCGCATGTCGGGGGAGAGCAGGCAGAGCGGCAGTTCGGCGACCTCCGCCCAGGTGGCGACCGGCTGTTCGGCCAGCTTGCTGTGCGTCGGCGTCAGCAGTAGATAGCGCTCTTCGTACAGCGGGGTCTTCCGTACCTGGCCGAGCGTGTCGTCGTCGAGGTACGTCATCGCGACATCGAGATCGAACTCGGCCAGCTTCTGCGTGATGTCGCGTGACGACAGCGACTCCAGTGTCACGCGGGCGTTGGTATGCCGTTCGCAGAAAGGTGTCGTGAGCAACGAAACCACCGGCATGGCGGTCGGGATCGCGCCGAGCCGGAGGGTGCCGTTGAGCCCGCCGCGCATCACCGACAACTCGTGCCGGAGGGCGTCCTGCTCGGAGAGGATGCGCTGCGCCCAGAGCAGCACCCGCTCGCCCTCGGGGGTCAGGCCCTCGAACCGCCGGCCGCGCCGCACGATCGGTACGTCGAGCTCCTGCTCGAGCTTGCGGATCGCGGCCGACAGCGACGGCTGGGAGACGTAACAGGCTTCCGCCGCCCGGGCGAAATGCTTCTCGCGGGCGAGGGCGACGAGGTACTCCAGCTGGCGGAGCAGCATCAACGAACCCGGGACGGTGTGCAGTCGTCTGTATACATAATCCAACTGTAGTGAGGTGCGCCGTCGCCCGGAAGATCTCGGCGTGTTGTGATGTGGATCACAGGGTGTCTTTCCGGCACGGATCCGTTCGACGGATGGGCAGAGATCTCTCGGGCAAAGGAGCTGTGATGCAGAAGGTGGTTTCCAAGGACGGCACCGAACTCGCCTACGACACGTACGGCAGCGGGCCGGTCCTGGTACTCGTCGCGGGCGGGTTCACCGAGCGCTCGCGGTACGTCGACGACGCCAAGGCGCTGTCGTCCGCGTTCACCGTGGTGAACTACGACCGGCGCGGCCGCGGTGACTCCGGCGACACCCTGCCGTACGCCGTGGAGCGGGAGTGGGAGGACCTGGCCGCGATCCGCTCGGCGACTGGTGCGCAGTACGCGTGTGCCTACTCGTCTGGGTCGATGGTGCTGCTGCAGGCCGGACTGCCGTTCGAGAAGCAGGCGGTGCTGGAGCCGCCGTTCCGGGTCGGCGGGGCACCGGCGGTGCCGGTCCGGTACATCGAGCGTTTGCAGGAGTTCGTCGACGCCGGGAACCCCGGTGGTGCGGCTGAGCTGTTCATGGTCGAGGCGGTCGGGCAGCCGAAGGAGATGGTCGACCAGATCCGGCAGACGCCGATGTGGGCTGGCATGGAGGCGATCGCGCACACGCTCGTGTACGACGGGCTGCAGATGGGCGACAGCGCCGTACCGCGTGAGCTGTTGGCGTCGGTCGACGTACCGACGCTGGCGATGTACAGCAACGCCAGTCCGGACTGGTTGAAGGAGGCGGCGCGGCAGGCGGCCGATGCGCTCGCGCACGGGGCGCTGGAGGGACACGACGGGACGTTCCACACGCTGCCGCCGGAGACGATGGCGCGGGTGCTGACGGGCTACTTCCTGAGCGCGTGAACCGGTTGGACCCGATCCAGTAGGCGTTTGAGCCTTGGCGCGAGCGGCCGCTCGACGCCGTAGTGCAGTGCGGCCGCAACGCCGATCATACCGAGCATCGTGGCGGCGACCAGGAGGACGTGGTTCACCTGGTCGCCGAGGCGCTCGAAGATGATGAAGCCGATGTGCGCGTGGACGAGGTAGAGCGGGTAGGTGAGCGCGCCGAGGATGGCGAACCACGGCCGGCCGAGGCGGCGGGTCAGCTTCAGTGCGACGGCCAGCATGATCGCGAAGATCGCGATGATGATCGCGACGACGGCGGTCCGGTGGATCTCGGTGTGGTAGCGGATGCCGACCCGGTCCGCGAAGCCGATGCCGCGGTAGATCGCGTTGCCGAGTGCGATCGCGACGATGGCGAGGGTCTGCCGGGTGGCGCCGTACCGGTGGATCAGGCAGAGCGCCATCCCGGCGATGAAGTAGTGCGAGAACTGGGTGTTGAGCACCAGGTCGGTTGCGTGCGGCAACATTCCGGTCTGGAAGACGAGCGTGGCCGCGAGCCAGGCCCAGCAGAAGATCGTCACCCGGCGCGCGGTGATGCCGATCCAGGTCAGGACCAGGATCATCGCGTAGAACCTGATCTCGGCCCACAGCGTCCAGTAGACGACGTCGACGTTCTGGATGTTCGGCAGCGAGTTGAACATCGTCAGATTCGCCAGGTACTGGTTGAGCGTGACCGGGAACCGTCCTTGACTGAAAGCGACGGACACGAACGCCGTGAGGCTGACGGCGATCCAATATGCCGGATACAGCCGGACCGCCCGTGAGATGACGAACGACCGCGGGCTGCGGTCCCAGGCGCTGAGTAGGACGACGAATCCGCTGATCGTGAAGAACAGGTCGACGCCGAGATAGCCGTACCGCGCGATGAGGTCCACGTGCGGGAAGTGCATCGCGGACGTTCCATCGGCGTACGACGAGAACAGGTAGTGGTACGCCATCACCGCGAACGCGGCGACGATTCGCAACAGGTCAACCTCGTGAAGCCGTCCCCGCGAGCCGTCCACAGCCACCCTTCCGTCGCGTTTCCGGCACTACTACATCGCGGTCGGCCGTCGCGATCGTCAGCCCATGGCACGATCCGGTCGTGCGACCTACGGATGACTCGGGGCATCATCCGAAGCTGACGCGGTCCAAGTAGTAGCTCAGGAGGTCCTTGTCGCCGTTCACCTCGATCCTGCTATCGCGACGCTTGTACAGCTGCAGCAGCACCTCGGTGAGCGGTCCGCGTACGACAACCGCGGTCGGCTCGTCGCTGTGGCGCCAGCGGATCGCGTCCCCGGTCAGGTCGACCACCCAGGACTGCTCCGGAGCCGCGAACTTCAGCGTCCGGCCCGGAGCGAGCAGCTCGCGCATCCACGGGTGCACCTCGAAGTGGAACGGGAGGGCGCCGAGCTCCATCCACTCGTCGATCCCGTCCGCGGCGACGTCTGGTGCCAGCTCGTACTCGATGCCGAGCGCGAGGGCCGCGTCCGCGCGATGCATCGCGGTCTCGTGCGCCATCCGCCGAGCCGTGAACCGCGTGGTCGGGTTGTCGATCGGCATCTTGATCGGTACGTCGGGACCCGCGGTGCGCAGTGCGTCCGCCAGCTCACGCGCTCCGGCGACGATCCAGCCGGCGAGCTCGTGGACCGCGTCGTCGGTGCAGTCGGCAGGCTCGGAGTACCAGTGCGTCGGGTCGCGGAACTCGTCGTCCGGCGGTGCCTCGCCGGTCCGCGCGACGACGGTGGCCTCGCGGTGGGCTCCGCCGACGTGGCGAACCAGCTGGCCTACGTTCCACCCGGGGCACGACGGGACCGCCGTACCCAGGTCTTTGCCCGGTCTGCCGGTCAGGTGCCCGGCCAGCAGCTCGGTCTGCTGGACGATCAGATCGCAATGCCGCTCGTACTCCATGTGCGTCTCCTCAGCCTCAGTTGTCCTCTGGTCGGAGCCGCGGAGCACAGATTGACATCAATTCGGCAGACGCATCGGCATCAGGATGTAGGCGGAGTCCGGTGTGGGCGTGTCGCCCGGAGCGCTGAGGCCGGTCAGGTTGGCCGGCTTGGTCGTCTGGGTGAAGGCGAAGTGGGCGATCGGCGTACCGAGCGAGCCGAGGCCGTCCAGGAGGTAGCCGGCGTTGAAGCCGGTCACGACGGGCTCGCCGGTCAGCGTGACCTCGACGGACTCCGACGCCTGCGCCTCTTCACCGTTGCCGGCGTCGAGCGTCGCCAGCCCGTCCGCGAACGTGAGCCGCACCGGCGCGGACCGCTCAGCCACGAGCGCGACGCGTTTGACCGCTTCGACGAGGGCGGCGGTGTCCACGGTCACCGTGCTGGTGATCGCGTTCTCCACCGGGATCAGACTGCGGACCTTCGGGAACTCGCCGTCGATGAGGCGGCTGGTCGCATGCCTGCCGCCGCCCTCGAACCCGATCAACCCGTCCCCTGTGCGGGTCGAACCGAGCGCGAGTGTCAGCTCATGACCGGTCATCGCCTTCGCGACCTCGGCGAGCAGCTTCGCCGGGACCAGTGCGTTGGCCTCGACTCCGGCATCGACCGGCTCCCACGGGAATGAACGCAGTGCCAATCGGTATCGGTCGGTGGCAAGCAACGAGATCGTCGAGCCACGGATCTCGAGCCGGATCCCGGTGAACACCGGCAGCGTGTCATCGCGACCCGCCGCGCTCACCACCTGCGAGACGGCCCGCGCGAACACGTCCCCGTCGACCACTCCGCTGGCCTGGGGAATCTCCGGCAACGGCGGATACTCGTCGAGCGGCAGCGTGTGCAGCACGAACCTCGCTGCGCCGCTGCTCACCTGAACCCGAGCGGCCTCACCACTCAGATCCACCGAGTCCCGCGGCATACTCCGGCAGATGTCCGACAGCAGCCGCCCGGACACCAGTACCCGCCCTTCGTCGGCCACCTCCGCCGGCACACTCACACGCGCCGAACTCTCGTAGTCGAACCCGGACAACGTCACCTGCCCGTCGGCCGCCTCCACCACCATCCCCGCCAGAATCGGCACACTCGGCCGACTGGGCAACCCACGCGCCACCCACCCGACCGCCTCAGCCAGCACCTCACGCCCGACTCGCACCTTCATGCCGCACTCCTCCCCTTCTCGAAGTACGACCCAATCAGCTGGCACCGACAATTCTTCAACCGAAGCTGATCCGGGCGATCTGATCAGCCTGCCCACGACTCAGCACGAGCGCCGAGGCAGCTCCGGGTACGACGTACGCCGGATCTTCGATTGCTCGTGCGACCAGATCAGGCCACCGCTGGCAGTGCGTCGCCATGCTTCCCGACCGTACGACGCGGCCTCGGGCCCACTGGCCTGAGCGGGCCACGTCACCTGGTACGTCGAGGAGGATGAGGTGGAGGGGCAGTCCGGCTCGGCGCGCGCGCCAGCCGAGCAGGCGGCGTACCCAGGGCCTTGTCGCGCAGTCATGTACGACGAGGGGACCTCCGGCTGGGCGGATCGCTGCTAGCACGCGCACGTAGTACATGAGGTGCAGCAGCGGGCGCCACCATGCATACGGGAGCCGGCCGAGGAGCGGCATCCAGCGGGCGCGCAGGCGCTCCGAGTCGAACACTCGTACGCCGCCGTGGTCCGCGCCGACCGGGTAGAGCCGGCGGAGCAGAGTGGTCTTCCCGGCACCGGGAATCCCGGCGAGGATCACCAGGGCGTCCGCGGCGTACCGCAGGTCCCGCAACCCGTTCGTCGTATGAAGGACACCCACAACTCCCGAAGCCACCACACCGGCCCTTCTGTCACCCGTCAGTACAGATAAGACGAACCAGCCCACACCACCGCTCCGTGAGAAGACTGAGAAGTGCTTAGGAACTCGCTGAGGGAATGCCATCCTGTTCTCGGCGCAGAGGAGGCCGAGCGATGGAATTCCTGGTCACGATGACCACGCAGGTTCCGGACGGGGTCACGGAGGCGGAGGTCGACGAGGTACGCGGCCGGGAGGCGGCTCACTCACGCGAGCTCGCCGCAGCCGGCCAGCTGCTGCGGCTGTGGCGCCCGCCGCTCCAGCCAGGTGAGTGGCGCACCTTCGGTCTCTTCGAGGCGGACGACGCTGACCAACTGGAGCTGGTGCTGTCCGGGATGCCACTCCGCATCTGGCGCCACGACGACGTCATGCCGTTGACGCCCCATCCGAACAACCCCGTCTCGCCGACCCCGCTGAGCGCGGCGGCAACGGAGTACTTCGCTGTCTTCAAGCTGACCGTCCCGGACGATGCACCGCCGGCGCTCGTCGAGGAGAGAACAGCCGGCGAGGCCAGCAGGACCCGGGAACTCGCAGCCGACGGCAAGCTGATCCGACTCTGGAGACGAGCCGACGGCCCTGCCCTCGGCCTCTGGCAGGCAGATAGCCCCGATGAGCTGAAGGCGATCCTGGAGTCGCTACCCCTCGCCCCGTGGCTGGACACCCAGACGATCCCACTGACCCCGCACCCGAGCGACCCGGGCCGCCAAGCAGCCTGACCCACGACAGAAATTTGCGCGCCCGGCAGTGTTGTGGTTCAACACATACCGGACGGGTGTCTCACGACATACCGGACTGATGTCTCAAGACATCGGAGACAGGTTTGTTGATGTTCGGGGATGTCGAAGGCCCGGTTGGTGATCACCGCGATCACGGTGGAGAAGCGGTCGGTGGCGGAGGTGGTCGCGGAGTACGGCGTGGCCCGCTCGTGGGTGTATGAGCTGCTGGCGCGGTGGCGGGCCGAGGGGCAGGCGGCGTTCGAGCCGCGGTCGCGGCGGCCGAAGACCTCGCCGCGGGCGACTAAGGCCGCGACGGTGGAACTGGTGCTGGCGCTGCGCAAGCAGCTGGCCGAGCAGGGTCTGGACGCGGGCGCGGACACGGTCGGCTGGCACCTACTGCACCACCACCAGGTCAGGCTGTCGCGGGCGACGATCCACCGCATCCTCACCCGTGCCGGCGCCGTCGTACCGGAACCGGCCAAGCGGCCCAGGTCGTCGTACCTGCGGTTCGCCGCCGAGCAACCCAACGAGTGCTGGCAGTCCGACTTCACCCACTACCGGCTGCGCGGCGGCCGGGACGTCGAGATCATCAGCTGGCTCGACGACCACTCCCGCTACGCCCTCCACGTGACCGCGCACCGCCGGATCACCGGCCAGATCGTGCTCACTACGTTCCGCGAAACCATCGCCTTACAAGGGATCCCGGCCTCGACACTCACCGACAACGGCATGGTTTACACGACCCGGCTGTCGGGCGGGAAAGGCGGCCGCAACGGCCTCGAGAGCGAGCTACGCCGCCTGAACATCACCCAGAAGAACTCCCGACCCAACCACCCCACTACCTGCGGGAAGGTGTGTGAAGACTTGGGTCGGTGCTGCATCGGGCCGGTCTGACCCCGGCCAAGGTATGACCATGGTGTCCTGCGTTCGATTTGTCGGCCGGTCCCGGTGCAGCGTCGTGGCGCGCACCGGCCGAACGGATCTGACCTGATAGGAGCTTGGACTAGAAGCCCCGTCACAGACCTGTCGCCCGTCCGGCCGGTTCGCCCCATCCGTCAGTTCAGCCCTAGCGGAGGAGCGGGTCCCAGCATGACAACGGCACTGGCGACTGTCACCGTGATCGGTGGAGTCGATACCCACAAGCACACCCACTACGCAGCTGTTGTCGACATCCACGGTCGGCTGTTGGGGCACCAGGAGTTCCCTGCCACCGACCCCGGCTATCAGCTGCTGCTGGGCTGGATGCGTGGCCATGGGGACGTGCAGGCGATCGGCGTCGAGAGCACCGGCTCGTTCGGGGCGACGTTGACCCGGGCACTCACGCGGGCCGGTGAGCGCGTGGTCGAGGTGAACCGGCCGAACCGGTTGGCTCGGCGCATGGACGGCAAGTCCGACCGGCTCGATGCAGAGCAGATCGCTCGCGCGGTCCTGGGACAGACTTCGACCGCGACGCCGAAGGCCAAGTCCGGCGCCGTGGAGGTGATCCGAACCTTGCGCGTCACCCGCGCCAGCGCGGTGAAGGCCCGAACCCAGGCGTTCAACACACTGTGGGGCGTCATGATCGGTGCGCCTTCGCCCCTGCGCGATGAGCTGGTGATGCTTACGAAGCGAACCTTGGTCAACCGGTGCCTGCGGCTGCGGCCCGAGACCGACGACCTCCTCACCCTCATAGCCACCCCTGAACGGCTGCTGATGGCCGCGGTGAAGACATCGCTGCGGGATCTGGCGCGTCGCTGGAAGGCACTCGACGAGGAGGTCAAGACACTCAACCGTCAGATCGAGGCGATGGTCCGGGCCACCGCGCCCGAGCTGCTCGAGTTGCACGGTGTCGGCGTCGAGATCGCCGGCCAGTTCCTGGTCACCGTCGGCGACAACACGGCCCGGATCCGCAGTGAGGCAGCCTTCGCGAAACTCTGCGGAGTGGCTCCCCAGCCCGCCAGCAGCGGCCGCACCACCGGCCGCCACCGACTCAGCCGCAGCGGAGACCGCGCAGCCAACAGTGCGCTCTACATCATCACCATCGTCCGCATCCGCCACCACCAACCCACCCGCGACTACGTCGAACGCCGCACCGCCGAAGGACTCACCAAACGCGAGATCATCCGCTGCCTCAAGCGCTACATCGCCCGAGAGATCTACAGCAAATTGCCCCAACCAACAACCGCCACACCGGCCACCACGAACACACCAGCCCCGGCCGCTTGACGAACATAGGAGCATCGAGCGGTTCCAGCAAACGATGAAGAAATGGCTGCGCGCCCAACCGATCCAGCCGGCCACCCTGGCCGAGCTCCAGATCCTGCTCGAGGCCTTCGTCGACCAGTACAACCACCGCCGCCCGCACCGCTCCCTGCCGCACCGAGCCACCCCAGCGACCGCCTACCACGCCCGCCCGAAAGCCGGCCCCACCACCGACCGCACCGGCGAGGTCCACCACCGGGTCCGCACCGACAAGGTCGACGACACCGGCGTGGTCACCCTGCGGGTCAACGGCCGGCTCCATCACCTCGGCATCGGGCGAACCCACGCCCGAACCCACGTCCTGATCCTCGCCCACGACCTACACATCCGCGTCGTCGACGCCGCCACCGGCGAACTCCTGCGCGAACTCGTCCTCGACCCCACCAAGGACTACCAACCCACCGGACGACCACCCGGACCCGTCCCCAAAAGAAACAGGTGAACCCACGTTTCGTGGGTTCACCTGTCCGGGATGTCTTGAGACATCACATTTGCGCGCCCGGCAGGATTCGAACCTGCGACCCACAGATTAGAAGTCTGTCGCTCTATCCAGCTGAGCTACGGGCGCGTGGCAGGGAAGAGTGTCTCAGATCGGCGGGTGATCTCGCCTCTGGGTTCCTGATCGGCGCGGTTCGCGCGGCGCGAAGTACAGGGTTGTCGTTCCATCCCGGTAACGCTGAGTGGGTGGTCCTGCCGGTTGATCGGCACCCCAACTAGGCTTCGGGGCATGAGTCACCCCTCACCAGGCCCGGCAGGCACGCCGCAACCCGCGGCGGGGTCGGCGTACTCGCCCGGCGGACCGTACCCGCAGCCGAACGTTCTCGGCAGCCATCCGGTTCCCGGCCAGCGCCGCAACCAGGGCGTGCTGATCGGCATCGTGATCGCGGTGGTCTTCGCGATCGCGGGCCTGGTGATCTTCGGAATCGTGGCCAAGTCGACCGGCGCCGGCGGCTTCACCTGGGGTCTGATCTTCGCGTTCGTGCCGGTGATCCCGGTCATCGCGCTCTACCTCTGGCTGGACCGGTACGAGCCGGAGCCGACGAGGTACATCGTCTTCGCGCTCTGCTGGGGCGCGTTCATCGCCACGCTGGCCGCTATCTTCATCAACACCGAGGTGTCGCACCGGCTGGCCGAGACCGGCGTCGGTGGCGACCGGTCCGCGGTCTTCGTCGCCCCGCCGGTGGAAGAGTTCGCCAAGGGGTCCGTCATCCTGCTGCTGGCGCTGGTACGCCGCAAGGAGTTCGACGGCATCATCGACGGCCTGGTGTACGCCGGGATGGTCGGTGTCGGCTTCGCCTTCACCGAGAACATCCTGTACTACGGCCGCGTCTTCAACACGCTCTCCGAGGAGTCCGGCAGCGACGCCGGTCTGCGTGGCGCGTTCGCCCTGTTCATCATCCGCGGCGTGATCTCGCCGTTCGCGCATCCGCTCTTCACGTCGTTCACCGCGATCGGGATCGGCGTCGCCATACGCCACCGAAGTACGGTGGTCCGTTTTCTGGCGCCCGTCGTCGGGTACCTGGCTGCGGTGCTGGCGCACGCGTCCTGGAACGCTTCGGCGAGCTGGGCCGGTGGCGGGGGCTTCATCGTCGCGTACCTGTGTCTGATGGTGCCGCTGTTCATCTGCCTGGTCGTCTTTGCGCTCGTGATGCGATCACGGGAGGGACAGATGATCGCGTCGCGGTTGTACGACTATGTGCGGTTCGGCTGGCTGGTTCCACAGGACGTACCGCTGATAGCGACGCTGCGAGGGCGCAAGGCGCTGCGGCAGAACGCGCGGCGGTACGGGCCCCAGGCGGAAACGGCCGCGAAGGCGTTCCAGCACGCCGCGACCGAGCTGGCGTACCTGCGGGACAAGATCGTGCGCCAGGTGATCGGGCCGGACGCATTACAAACGGAGAAGCAGCTGCTGGACGAGCTGCGGGAGCGGAGGCCGAGCGTGCCCTTCCCTCCGATGCCTGCGTTCGCACAGGCGGCTCCGCAGTACGCCGGGGGAGCGTTCCCGCCGGGTGCTCCGGGGATGCCGATGGGTCAGATGGGTCCGGGTATGCCGATGGGGCCGGGCGGTCAGATGGGACCGGGCGGTCCGATGGGCGGCCCGGGTGCCCCGATGGGTCCGGGCGGACCGGGTGGTGCCGGGCAGGCACCTGGTGGGCCGGGTCCCGGCGTACCGGGAGGTGGCGCCGGGGAAGGCGCATACCCGCCGCCTCAGGGTGGTTATCCGCCCGCTCAGCCGGGGTATCCCTCGGGGCAACCCGGTTACCCAGCCGGTCAGTCTGGTTACCCACCGGGACCCCCCGGTCAACAAGGACCGCCGGGAGGATACGGTCCGTATCCACCACCGCAGTGACTGCCACCCGTCCACGCCGCCAAACGGGACTGACGATGACTTTGCTTCTGCGCTGTCCGACCGGGCACTCTGTGCTCGTGGGCGGACGACGTGGCTGACACCAGGTCAGCAGCTGGTGACGGTTCGGAACCGGGGGTTCCGAACCAGGATCAGCATGCCCAGGAGCTGGCGAACCTCATCGCCCAATCCACCCCCAAACCCCGAGGCTTCTGGCGCCGCCGCCGCAAAAAGCCGGCCGACCAGGACCCGACCCCCACAACACCGCCGCCCGAGGCCCAGTCCTCCGACGGACCCGCTGCCGAGGCACTCGACGGTGCAGTCACCCCTGCCCCCAAGGACAAGGTGACGCAGGACGGCACCCCCACGCCCAACCAGCCAACCGAGCAGTCAGCTGAGCCCACCGCGAGCACGTCCGACGCCCCCAAGCCCGCCGACGCCGCAGCCACGGCCGCCGGAGCCACGGCCGCCGGAGCCCTCGCGACGGACTCCGACCAGCCTGGTACGACCGACGCGTCCTCCGGGACCAACCAAGCGACCTCGAACGCCACCTCGAACGGCGCATCCGCCTCGGCCGACCCGTCGGCGGCCGAGCCCACCGACGTACACACGGACGACGCCACCGGCGACGCGGCTAAAGCCTCCGCGCACGCGAATGGCGACACCGCACAGACCGACGTCGGTACAGCGAAGGCCGGCGACGGCACGGGCCAGGCCGGCGATGGCAGCGTGCCGGGTGGTCACGGCACGGCGCAGGTCGACGTGGCGCAAGCCGGTGACGGCACCTCGCAGGCTGGTGACGGCACGGCGGAGGACGAAGGCGCCGTGCCGGGCGGCGCCGGAATGGCGCAGGCTCGTGACGGTGCTGGACCCGCCGGCGCAGGCGCCGCACAGGGCGGTGAGGGCACGGAGCGGGCCGGCGAGGGTAGTGCGCAGGCTGGTGACGGCAGCGCGGTACCAGATGCGGGCCGTGCGGGATCGCCGCGGGCTGGAGGCACCGGCGTACCCGAGGTAGCCGACGAGGTGCGGCCGCGAGTGGGTGTTGTGTACGAGCCGGATGAGTCGCCTGACGGCTTTCCGCTCGAGTACGGCAACATCATCATCGGTCTGCCCAAGCAGCCGGAAAACACCACCCAGGACGCCGCAGGAACACAGTCTGACGCCGACCCGGACGCTCAGACCGGCTCAGGTGAGCAGTCGGACGTGAGCGACCCCGACCCAACGGACGCAGCCGCCCACGAGAGCGCCGACGGTGCTTCGGACGGGACCGACCTGGCTGGCGAGTCGGGTGCGGAGGAAGGCACGGCCGAGCAGGCCGAGCCCGCGGCCGCGGACGAGTCAGTTGAGATCGCCCACGAGTCGTCGGACGGCGTGGTGGACGAGGCTGAGGACGGTGCTGCCGCCGAGGTACCTGAGGACGCCACCGACTCGGCAGGCGAGTCGAGCGCTGAAGGCGCGGAGCACGCGAGCGAGTCGAACGCTGAAGGCGCGGAGCATGCGAGCTCCGAGGCCCCAGAGGCCGCAAGCGGCGCTGAGCCTGGTGCTGCCGGCGCGGCTGGTGCTGGAGCGGCTGGTGACGGCGTGGTTGGTGACGGGCCGGATGCAGCGGACGGCGACGTAGTGGAGTCGGCGGTTGATGGTGCTGCTCATGCAGGACGGCATGCTGCGGGCGCTGCAGTTGACGCGGATGCTGCGCAAGAGTCGCCGGGGGCGCCTGAGGCGGACGGTGCGGCCGAGCAGGCCGAGCGCGCGGCCGCGGACGGTGACGCCGCCGGTGACCAGGCCGTGGACGAGGCCGCGGACGGTGACGCCGGGGATGAGGCCGCGGACGGTGACGCCGGGGATGAGGCCGCGGACGGTGACGCCGCGGACGGTGATGCTGGTGATCAGGCCGCGGATGAGACCGCGGAGGAGACGGCAGTCGGCGGTGTCTCGGGTGGGGCGGCTGGTGGGTCCGCGGATGGTGCGGGCGAGGCGGCCGTGGATGGTGACAGGGCTGCTGGTGAGTCTGTGGATGGGCCGACGGGTGCCGGCGCGGATGGTGCTGGCGACGGGACTGGCGATCAGGCTGGGCGGGATGGCGGCGCAGGTGCTGCTAGCGGCACGGCCGATGAGTCGGCTATCGGTGATGGCGACGACGCCGGCGGTGAGGGCGCTGAAGCTTCTGATGGGGCTGTCGAGGGTGACGGCGCCGGGGCTGCAGATGGTGCCGCTGTAGGTGAGTTGGCCGACGAGACTGCGGATGGCAGTGCGGGCGAGCGTGATGCCGACGGCCCGACCGATGGTGACGCGGGCGGCGCGGTGGCTGGTGCTGCTGCTGGTGAGGCTGGCGAGCCCGATGGTGAGTCGGCTGGCGGTGGCGACGACGCCGGGACCGGCGGTGAGGGCGTTGACGCTGCCGATGAGGGTGCTGAGGGTGGCGCCGATGGCGCGGTGGATGGTGCTGCCGTAGGTGGGTCGGCGGATGAGGTTGGGGACGAGGCTCGGAGTGCTGAGGGCGACGGCGAGGGGTCGGCTCAGGAAGAAGAGGAGCTGAGCGCGGCGCAGTTGGCGGAGCGGTTGGCGGCTGAGCAGGCTGCTATGGCTTTGATTACTGCGTTGATGAAGTTGCGGGGTGTGCTGGCCGGTAGTCGGTTGCCGCTGGAGGTTGTGGGGGCTGACGAGGCTCGGCAGCAGCAGAAGGCGATGCTGGATCAGCTGGATGACTACCTGCTGCCTCGGTTGGTGCAGCTCGAGGCGCCGGTGCTGGCTGTGGTCGGTGGGTCGACCGGGGCCGGGAAGTCGACGCTGGTCAACACCGTGATCGGCAAGGTTGTGAGTGAGCCGGGCGTGTTGCGGCCCACGACCAGGTCGCCGGTGTTGATTCATCACCCGGCGGATGCGGACTGGTTCGTGGGTGACCGGGTGCTGCCGGGGATGGCGCGGACGAGTTCGGACGAGCCGGGTGGCATGGAGGATGCGGGGCAGCTGCGGTTGGTTGCCGCTGACACCGTCCCGCGCGGGCTCGCGATCCTGGACGCACCGGACATCGACTCCGTCGTCGAGGCGAACCGTGATCTCGCGACGCAACTGCTCGGGGCGGCCGATCTCTGGTTGTTCGTCACCACGGCGGCGCGGTACTCCGACGCCGTCCCGTGGGAGTTCCTGCAGAGCGCGTCGGATCGCAGCACGGCGGTCGCGGTTGTGCTCGACCGGGCTCCGAGCGAGACGATCGACGACATCACCGGGCACCTCGCGCAGATGCTGCTCGAGCGCGGACTCGGCGATTCGCCGCTGTTCTCCATCCAGGAGACAGTTGTCGATGGCAACGGGATGTTGCCGCAGGCATCGGTTGCCTCGATCAAGGACTGGCTGATCGACCTGGCCGCCGACGCGGAGGCTCGCGCGGGCGTGGTCCGCCGCACCTTGCAGGGCGCGGTCAGTGCGATGGTGAAGAAGACGCCGCCGTTCGCGGAGGCTGTGAAGGCGCAGGCCGATACTGCGATCGAGTTGCGGTCGTCGGTGGAGTCGGCCTACGACCAGGCTGTGAAGGACATCGCCAAGGCGTGCCAGGACGGGACGCTGCTGCGGGGCGAGGTGCTCGCTCGGTGGCAGGAGTTTGTCGGCACGGGCGAGTTGCTGAAGGGTCTGCAGTCCAACGCGGGCCGGCTGCGTGATCGGTTGAAGACTTCGCTCGGCAACAAGCCGGCGGAGACGCGTGACGTGAGTGACGCGATCCAGTCCGGGCTGGAGTCGCTGTTGCGCGAGCACGCGACAGCCGCCGCGGAACGTGCCGAGAAGGCGTGGCAGGCAACCGCGCCCGGTCGCCAACTGCTGGCTGCCGGTGATGCCCAACTCGCCGAGCAGGACGCGGACAGCTCGCTCGGCGCGTTGTCGCCGGCGTTCCCGGATGCGGCGGCTCGTGCCGTCCGGGAGTGGCAGGAGTTCGTGCTCGACGTGATTCGTAAGGAAGGCGGCGCCAAGAAGTCGACGGCGCGCATCCTGGAGTACGGCGTGAATGGGCTTGGCCTCTCGCTGATGGTGGTGGTTTTCGCCCGCGAGACCGGGATCCCGAAGGGTGCCGAGGCAAGCGTCGGTGCGGGCAGCGCGGTGGTCGGGCAGCGGCTGCTGGAGGCAGTTTTCGGCGACAAGGCAGTTCAGGGCATGGTGGACAAGGCACGCGAGGACCTTGACGGTAAGGTTCATGCACTGATGGATGCCGAATTCGCCCGCTATCTGGCTGTCCTTGACCAGCATCCGGTCGACGCCGAGACGGCCAGGCAACTGACGGAGGCCGCGCGCGCGGTGGAGGACTGCACGTGACGGAAACAGTGGATACGGTCGAGACCCCGGTGCGGGGCGAAACCGATGTCCTGAAGAAGATCGATGCCATCGACGTGGCCGCGAAGGCCGGCGACGGCCGGCTCGACCCGGTGGTGCTCACCGAGGCGACGCAGATCGTCGACCGGGCCGGACAACGCCTGCGCATGTCCGGCGACCTCACCGTGGTCGCGCTGGCCGGCGCGACCGGCTCCGGCAAGTCGTCGCTGTTCAACGCGCTGACCGGGCTGGACCTGGCCGCGATCGGAACGCGTCGGCCCACGAGCTCGATGCCGCTTGCCTGTGTCTGGGGTGACGAGCCGGCCGGCGAGGTGCTGAGCTGGCTCGGGATCCCGCGCCGGCACCAGGTGCAGCACCGGAGCTCGCTCGAGGAAGCGCACTCCGAGGACCTGGACGGCCTGGTCCTGCTGGACCTTCCCGACCACGACTCGACCGAAGTCGAGCACCGCCTGATCGTCGACCGGCTCGTGGAGCTGGTCGACATGCTCGTGTGGGTGGTGGATCCGCAGAAGTACGCCGATGCGGCGCTGCACAACCGGTACATCAAACCGTTCGCCTCGCATTCCGGGGTGATGGTGTTCGCGTTGAACCACATCGACAAGCTGACGCCGGACCAGCGGAAGAGCTGCCTCGAAGACCTGGACCGGCTGCTCAAGTCGGACGGGCTCAAGTCGCCGACGGTCGTCGCGACCTCGGCCGTCAGCGGTGACGGTCTCGAAGAGGTGCGTGGCCTGCTGGTGAAGCGGGTCAGCAACAAGCGCTCCGCACGTGAACGGCTCTCTGCCGACGTCGACCGGGTCGCGGATCGCATGGCGAGCCAGTGCGGTAACGCGAAGACTCCGGAGATCGCCGACGCGGACGTCACCGAGTTGGTCGACGCGCTGTCGGACGCGAGCGGCCTGTCGGTCGTCGCAGACGCAGTACGCCGCTCCTACCTGCAGCGTGCTCGTGCTGCAACGGGGTGGCCGTTGACCAAGTGGCTGGAGCGGTTCCGTCCGGATCCGTTGCGGCGGCTGCACGGCGACCAGGTGTCGCGCGAGCAGGGCAAGGCGTTGCGCAAGTCGGCGTCGAGCGAGGTGGCGATCGCACGCTCTTCGTTGCCTGCGGCAACACCGGTGCAGCGGGCGCGGATGGATGCCGCCGTCCGCACGATCACGAACAAGGCTGCGGAAGGGCTGTCGCGTCCGTGGGCCGACTCGGTGCGTACGGCGATCCGGCGGCGCGAGGAGTCGCTGGGCGACGAGCTCGACCAGGCGGTCGCCCGGACGGACCTCGGCGTCTCCAACAACCCGGGCTGGTGGAGCTTCGCCCGGATCGTGCAGTGGCTGCTGTTCCTGGTCACGCTCGGCGGCGCCGCGTGGCTGATCGCCTTGCTGGTGGCGCGGATCGCCGATCTGAACGACCCGCCGCTGCCGGAGTGGAACGGCATCCCCTACGCATGGGTCATGCTGGTCGGTGGTGCCGTCCTGGGCCTGGCGCTCTCCTTCGTCTGCCGGGTGTTCGCGACCAACGGTGCGCTGCGTCGCTCCCGGCAGGTGGCCAAGGCGCTGCGGACCGAACTCGAGAAGGTTGCCGACAGCCACGTAGTTGCGCCGGCCCGCGACGAGCTGGCCGCCTACACAACGTGCCGCGACAGCCTCGCCACTGCACGCGGCTAGGCCTTCGCTGAGCGGATAGTCGAGCTGCCGCCTGGGCGCGCGCAAGAGCTGGCGCGCGCCGAGGCGGACAGCACAGGTCAGAGCTCGGCGTCGGGAGCGTACTGCGACATCGAGATCTTGGCCGCGGACATCAGGTCGTCCTCCGTCGTCGTTCCGGAGGCGCGGATCGCTTCGATCCACGCGCGGACCGATTGCTCGTTGTAGCTGATCACCTCGGCGGAGTTGGCCATTTCGGTCGGGTCGGCGTCCGCCGGGAGCTCGCCGGTGACGTAGAGCCCGAGGCCGAGCAGACCGCCGTCCCAGCCGGGGCCGACCCAGAGCGCGCCAGCGCCGCCGGGCGCCGGAGCCTCGCTCATCGAGTGCTCGAGCTCCAGCTCGGTGGAGGCGTCCGCTCCGGGGAGCAGACGCAGCTCGAGGAGACTGTTGGGGCCACCAAAGGTCACCTTGAACCGCTTGGGCGGCTCGCATTCCAGGATCTCGCCGCCGGCGTTGCCCTCCAGCTGGAAGGTGCCGCCGACCTCGAGGTCGCCGGAGACGGGCATGAACCAGCGCTTCATCCGGTCGGGGTCCGTGAGGGCGTCCCACACCTCCGCCGGCTCGGCCTGGTACGACCGGCGCATCAGCACCGTCACGGTCTCGCCGGTGCGGCTGACTTCGCGCTGGACCGCGTTGATGTGCTCGAGGATGTCGATCACAGGTAATTCCCTCTCCTGCTCGGCTGCTGGGATGGACCTCAGAATGCCGGGCCAGGCTTATATAAGTCAAGCGTGAGATAATCATGCTGCCTCCGCCGCCAGTGGGAGTGAGGTGACGGGGTACTCCTCGGCGGGGAAGGGCGCCGCGGTGGTCTCGGCAGGTGCGGGATGTGGAGCGAGCGCGGAGCTGTCGAACGCGGCCTCGGCGCGGGGCGCGTTCTTGGTGAAGATCGCCGTACCTCTGCTGAGGTCGTGGCCGATGGAGAATGCCTCGAGGATGACCTTGCTGATCTGCTCGCCGGCGTCGTTGGTCCACTCGTGGGTCCGGAGCCGTCCGGTGACGATGACGGGCTGGCCGGTTCGGATCGAGTCGAATGCGTTCTGAGCCAGGATCCGCCAACAGTCGACGGTGAACCAGGTCGTCGGTTTGTCGATGAGCCGCTGGCTGGTCTTGTCGAACTGGCGTGGGGTCGAGCCGATCCGGAAGGTGGCGTGGGGTTGCTGCCCGATCTCCTTGAAGTCGGGGTCGCTGCCGACCCAGCCTTGCACTGTCACATACGTGTCGCCGACGCTCATCGCGGTTGCCGTCCCTTCGGTGCGGGGTTGCCTGTCGGCAGAGAAGATGCACCGGTCGCGGCTTGGTGAGACGCCCGAATTCGTGCCTGTGGAGAAAGCACATAGGCTCTAGGCATGGCGGAATTCATCTACACGCTTCGCAACGTCCGGAAGGCGCACGGCGACAAGGTCGTTCTCGACAACGTCACCCTGAACTTCCTCACCGGCGCGAAGATCGGCGTGGTCGGGCCCAACGGCACCGGTAAGTCCTCGCTGTTCAAGATCATGGCGGGGCTGGACCAGCCCTCCAACGGCGAGGCGCGGCTGGCGGAAGGGGCGACGGTCGGGATCCTGCTGCAGGAGCCGCCGTTGACCGAGGGCAAGACCGTGCTGGAGAACGTGCAGGAAGGGGTCGGCGACACCAAGCAGAAGCTCGACCGCTTCAACGAGATCTCCGCCGAGCTGGCCGACCCGGACGCCGACTACGACACGCTGCTCGCCGAGATGGGCGACCTGCAGACCGAGCTCGACCACCGCAACGCCTGGGACATCGACGCCCAGCTGGAGCAGGCGATGGACGCGCTGCGCTGCCCGCCGCCGGACGCGATCGTCGACAAGCTCTCCGGTGGTGAGCGCCGCCGGGTCGCACTGTGCAAGCTCCTGCTGCAGCAGCCCGATCTGCTGCTGCTCGACGAGCCCACCAACCACCTGGACGCCGAGTCGGTGCAGTGGCTGGAGCAGCACCTGCAGAAGTACCCGGGCGCCGTCATGGCGATCACCCACGACCGGTACTTCCTGGACAACGTCGCCGAGTGGATCCTCGAACTCGACCGCGGCCGGACGTACGGCTACGAGGGGAACTACTCGAAGTACCTGGAGACCAAGAAGGCGCGTCTGGTCGTCGAGGGCCAGAAGGACGCCAAGCGGCAGAAGATCCTGGAGCGCGAGCTCGAGTGGGTCCGGTCGAACGCGAAGGGCCGGCAGTCCAAGAGTAAGGCCCGCCTCCAGCGGTACGAGGAGCTGGCCGCCGAGGCCGAGCGCGCCAAGAAGCTGGACATCGACGAGATCAACATCCCCGCCGGTCCGCGCCTGGGCAGCACGGTGCTCGAAGCGAACAAGCTGGTCAAGGGCTTCGGCGACCGCAGGCTCTTCGACGGCCTGAGCTTCTCGCTGCCCCGGGCCGGCATCGTCGGCGTCGTCGGGCCCAACGGTGTCGGCAAGTCAACGCTGTTCCGGATGATCGTTGGCGAGGAACAGCCGGACGCCGGCAGCCTGAAGCTCGGTGACACGGTCAAGATCTCGTACGTCGACCAGTCGCGCGGCGGTCTGGACCCGAAGAAGACGGTCTGGCAGCAGGTGTCCGACGAGCTCGACTTCATCAAGGTCGCGAACTTCGAGATGCCGAGTCGGGCGTACGTCGCGTCGTTCGGCTTCAAGGGTCCGGACCAGCAGAAGCCCACCGGAGTCCTGTCCGGCGGTGAGCGGAACCGGCTGAACCTGGCGCTGACGCTGAAGATGGGCGGCAACATGCTGCTGCTCGACGAGCCGACCAACGACCTGGACGTCGAGACCCTGCAGTCGCTGGAGGATGCGCTGCTGGAGTTCCCGGGCTGTGCGGTGGTCGTGTCCCACGACCGGTGGTTCCTGGACCGCGTGGCGACCCACATCCTCGCCTGGGAAGGCAACGACGAGGACGAGGCCCAGTGGTTCTGGTTCGAGGGCAACTTCGCGTCGTACGAGGCGAACAAGGTCGAGCGGCTGGGCCCGGAGGCGGCCCGTCCGCACCGCGTCACGCACCGCAAGCTCACCCGCGACTGAGCGAGCTGTCGAAGGACCCCGCTTCCGGATCGGAGGCGGGGTCCTTCGTGTTTCCTGATAGTTAGCCCTTGCGCTAAGTATCGGCCGACGGCGATACTTAGCCTCATGGCACAGTATTCGGCCGAGGTGGACGGGGTGTTCGTCGCGCTCGCTGATCCGACCCGGCGTAGTGTGATCCGGCGGCTCGGGCGCGGGCCGACCAGCGTGGGCGAGCTTGCGGCGGACTTCCCGATCACGCTGCCGTCGTTCATGAAACATGTCCGGACGCTCGAGTCGAACGGGCTGATCCGCACGGTCAAGGTCGGCCGGGTGCGGACTTGTGTGCTGAATCGCGAGCGGCTGGCGCTCGTCGACGACTGGCTCGCCGAGCAGCGCCAGATCTGGACCGACCGCACCGACCGGCTGGAACGCCTGGTCACCGAACCGAACGCACAATCAGAAGTCCAGCAGGAGGAAGAGTCATGATCGATCCCGAGCTTGATCTGACCGTCGAGCGCGTGATCCGGGCGCCGCGGGCGACCGTCTGGAACGCCTGGACCGATCCGGCGAAGTTCGCCCAATGGTGGGTGCCGGCCCCGGCCGTGTGCCGCGTCGAGCGGCTCGAGGTTCGTCCCGGCGGCGCAATGGTGACACAGCTGAGCGAGGACGGAAAGCAGTTCGTACCGCATCTCGACGCGAGCTTCCTCGTGGTCGAGGAGATCGAGCGGCTGGTGTTCACCAACGCGATCGACAGCAGTTGGCGTCCGGCCGATCCGGAGCCGTTCCTGATGACCGCCGAGGTGACGCTCGCCGAACACCCGGAGGGCACGGACTACCGCATCATCGTGCGCCACGGCACGCCTGCAGCAAGGGCGCGGCACGAGGAGCTGGGATTCGCGGACGGCTGGGGAACCGTCACGAAGCAGCTCGCTGCAGTCGCGGAGGGCGTGCGATGAAGCTGGTGCTGACGGAGTTCGTGACGCTGGACGGGGTCAGCCAGGGCCCGGGGTCTCCGACCGAGGACACGAGTGACGGGTTCACGCGTGGAGGCTGGTTGGTGCCGTTCATCGACGAGCTGTTCGTACGGCGTACCTCGGAGTGGCTCGATCGTGCCGACGGGCTGTTGCTGGGCCGGCGGACGTACGACGCGTTCGCGCGGGACTGGCCCCGGATCACCGACCCCGACGATCCGTACGCGGACGGGATGAACTCGTTGCCGAAGTACGTCGTGAGCCGAACGATCGGCGCGGGTGACTGGCAGCCGACCACTGTCCTCCAGCTCGAAGGCGTCGAAGAGCTGAAGGCGCGCGAGGGTCGCGAGCTACAGATCCACGGGAGCGCTCGATTGGGGAGCGCCCTGTTGAGGGCGGGAGTGGTGGACCTGGTGAGATTGGTGGTTGCACCAACGGTCATCGGGGCCGGTCGGCGGCTGTTCGAGCGGTCGGAGGACACCGCAGGGCTCAAGCTGGTCAAGCATGAGGCGACGCCGAGCGGCCTCATGCTGCTCGAGTACGAGGCCGTCGGCGTTGCTGCGGTGGGGGAGTACGAAGGCGTCAGCGCGTTTGTGTGACGTGGTCGTCGAGGACGGCCCGCACCACAGCGAGGTCTGAAGTGATCAGCGCTTTCCACAGCGCCCAGCCGCGGGCGCGGGCCCACATGCCGGCGTCCTGGCCAACGGCCTCGCGAAAGGCGTCGCGCGAAGCCCCCGAGAAGAACGTGTACGCGATCACCAGATCGCAGGCCGGATCGCCGACGCCCGACGTACCGAAGTCGATGACGGCTGTCAGCCGGCCCTCCTGCACCAACAGGTTCCCATGCGCGATATCGCCGTGGAACCACACCGGGGGCCGATCCCACTGAGACGCCAGAGCGGCGTCCCACACCTCGCCCGCGAGGTCCGCATCGATGCGGTCCTTCAGTACGACGAGGGCCTCGACCGTCTCCTCGTGGTAGTGCTGCAGCGGCGCACCGCGATAGAAGCTGTGCTCTCCGGCAAGCGGTCCGCCCGTGGCGTCGATGCTCTGCAGCGCGTGGATGAAGTCCGCGATCGACTCGGCAAAGGCGATGAGGTCGGTCACGGTCTCGGTCGACGCGGTCCGGCCGTCGATCCATCGCCGGATCGCCCACGGATGCGGATACCCCTCACCCGGCGCACCCTTGGCGATCGCGGTCGGGATCTCGACCGGCAGGTACGGCGCGAGCACCGGCAACCACTGGTGTTCCTTGTCCACCGCTGGCACGTAGGCAGCGGCCGTCGGCAGGCGCGCGGTCAGGTCCGTGCCCAGCCGGTACGTCCGGTTGTCCCAGCCGTCGACCTTCACCGGCCTCACCGGGAGGTCGGCCCACTGCGGGAACTGCGTCGCGATCAGCCGGCGTACCAGCTCTGCGTCGATACCGGCCCGGCCGTCGATGTCTGTCACGCCGAGAAGCCTTCCGGAGCCGTCCGGCACGCTCAAACGCTTTAGCCGCCGGCTTCAGCGACCGAGTCGGCGAGGAACGCGGAGATCGTCCGGAGCTCTTCGACGCTCCGCGACGCGAGGACGCCGTGCATCCGCTCGCCCTGCTCGGCGTACAGCGGGACGAGCTTGTCCTGGATCGCCTCGAACGACGGGGTGACGACCACCTTGCGGCGATCGCCGGGATCGGGCCGGCGGGTGACGAAGCCGTGCGACTCGAGCCGGTCGATGACGCCGGTGACCGTGCCGGAGGTCAGGCCGGTGTGTTCTGCGAGCTGCCGCGGCGTCAGCGGGCCGTACGCCTGCAGCAGCGTCATGAACTGCGAGTCGCTCGCGCCGAGTCCGACCTTGGCGGAGACGGCGTGGTTGTACAGCACGACCTCGGCGATGAACCGGATCATGCGCTGCTGGATCTCGCCGGTGAGCTCTTCACGCGTACTGGTCATGGTCCGCCTCAGCATAGGGCTTGCATTTCTCTTGGATCTCCAAGATACTCGGATTACCGAGATACTTGAAGGGACGAGACAAATGAAGGTTCTCATCATCGGCGGCGGCACCGGCGGCCTGGCGCTGGCGCACGGCTTGAAGCGGGCCGGTATCGGCGTGACCGTGTTCGAGCGGGACGCGGTCCGGACCGACGGCCTGCACGGCTACCGGGTCGGGATCGACCCGGACGGCAGTCGCGCGCTGCATGCGCTGCTGCCGAAGGAGCTCTACGACACGTTCGTGGCGACGAAGGCGCGCGACCCGAAGTACTTCAACATGCTCACCGAGGACTACAAAGAGGTCCTCTCGATGGAGATCCCGCAGTCGACGGATCCGGTCGAGAGCGAGAAGTCGATCAGCCGGATGACACTGCGGCAGGTGCTGCTGACCGGGCTGGACGACGTCGTCGAGTTCGGCAAGGAATTCACCCGGTTCGAGCAGCACGGCGAGCAGGTCACGGCGCACTTCGCCGACGGTACGAGCGCCACCGGTGACCTACTCGTCGCCGCGGACGGATCAGGCTCGCGGGTACGGCGTCAGTACCTGCCGCAGGCGAAGACCGAGGAGACCGGCATCGTCGCGATCGCGGGCAAGCTGCCGATCACCGAGGAGAGCGCGAAGCTGGTCCCGCCGAAGGTGTTCGAGGGCATCTCGATCGTCACCGCGCCGCGCGGATTCGCCTGCATCCTGCACGTGATGGAGTTCCAGTGGGACCGCGACGGCCACCTCAAGAGCGGCATCGGCGGCAACACCGAGGAACTCATCCGCCGCTGGCCGGGCCTGCAGTTCGACAACACCCGCGACTACATCAACTGGGGCCTGTCCGCGACCAGGGACAAGTTCCCGGCGAACATCATGCAGCTGGGCGGCGAGGAGCTGATCAAGGTCGCCCTCGACGCCACCCCGGGCTGGCATCCGAACCTGCGCCGGCTGTTCGAGCTGACCGATCCGGGCACGTGCTTTCCGGTGAACATCTGGACCTCGGTCCCGCTCGACCCGTGGAAGACCACGAACGTCACGCTGCTGGGTGACGCGATTCACACCATGACACCGGGTCGTGGCGTCGGCGCGAACACCGCGCTCCGCGACGCGGTGAACCTGTGCCGCGCGTTGATCGACGTACGCGACGGTCGTCGGGAGCTGATCCCGGCCGTCAACGCGTACGAGACCAAGATGATCGAGTACGGCTTCGACGCCGTGATCAAGTCGCGGGCGCAGATGACGTCGGCCGACCCGGTACACAAGCCGGTCGTCGGGCGCGTCGCACTGGCCGGCATGCGTACGGCGATGCGCACCGTCAACCACCTGCCGGCGGTCAAGCGCCGGATGCGGGACAAGATGATGGCCTACCGCGGTGCCGACCGGGATGAGTTGGCGCTCGAGATCACCCCGGCCGTGCACTGATCAGCGCTGGCCGATGTGCTCCGAGACCGCGTCGAAGACCCGGCCGACGGCGGCGAAGTCCTCGGAGCTGGCGAGGTCGACCAGGTGCTCCCGGACGCCTTCGACGTGGTACGGCGCGGCCTGCTCGAGCAGCGAGAACCCGGCGTCGGTCAGCTCGGCCCAGACGCCGCGCTTGTCGCTCGTGCACGACGTACGGCGGACCAGGTCGGCGGCCTCCAGGCGGCCGACCGTGTGGGTCAGGCGCGACCGGCTCTGGTGCAGCCGGTCGGCCAGATCCGCCATCCGGAGCCGCCGGTCGGGGGACTCGGAGAGCCGGACCAGGATCTCGTAGTCGTTGATGCCGATGCCGAACCGGCGCAGGTCGTCGTCGAGCTTGGCCATCAGGCGTGCGGTGCCCAGCAGGTACGCACGCCACGCCACCTGCTGCTCGGGGCTGAGCCACCGAGTCCCAGTCTCCATCGTCGTCACGGGAACAGTGTACCGGGAATGTAGTTGACTTTTAAACCGTTACTGCCTACTGTCGTAGTCATCGGTTGAAGTTTTAACTATAGACCCGGCTGCGTCGCCCCCGACCAGTACGTACACCTTCCCGAGAGGACCCCATGAGCGACACCACCACCGGCACCCTGACCAGCACCATCCCCGGCCTGGTCGCCGGTACGTACGCCCTCGACACCGCGCACACCGAGATCGGCTTCACCGTCCGGCACCTGATGACCAAGGTCCGTGGCACCTTCCAGGAGTTCAGCGGCGAGATCACCGTCAAGGACACCATCGAGGAGTCCGGCGCGAACGTCTCCATCGAGCTCGGTTCCGTGCACACCCGGAACGAGCAGCGCGACGGGCACCTGAAGTCCGGCGACTTCTTCGACGCCGAGAACAGCCCGAAGATGACCTTCGTCAGCACCGCCATCAAGCCGGAGGGCGACGACTACGTCCTCGCCGGTGAGTTGACCATCAAGAACGTGACCAAGCCGGTCGAGCTCGGCGTCGAGTTCCTCGGCGTCGACCAGAACGCCTACGGCCAGACCATCATCGGCTTCGAGGCCTCGACCTCGATCAGCCGCAAGGAGTGGGGCATCGACTTCAACGTCCCGCTCGAGGGTGGCAAGCTCCTGATCGGCGACAAGGTGGAGATCCACCTCGACGTCCAGGCCGCACTGCAGGCCTGACGCACCACGACCAAAGCCCCGCATCCCAGGTGGATGCGGGGCTTCGTCATGCCTGGACCATCCGGTGGGCGAGGTCGGCGTACAACTTCCCCAAGGTCTCGGGGTCACCGCGGTGCGGCGTGTACCAGCGGGCTACGTCGATGGAGAGCGAGAGTACGGCGAGGGTGGTGCCGGGCAGGTCGCTGACGGCGAACTCGCCGGCTGTCACGCCGTCGGCGAGGACCTGTTCGATCTGCAGGGAGATGGCGCGGCGGATCGTCGCGACCTCGGCCAGGTGTTCGGGGGAGAGGGCGGCGAGCTCGTACTGCACCACGCGCGCGATGGTGTGGTGCTCGGCGTGCCAGGCCGTGAAGGCCGCGACGAGTGAGCGGAGACGATCCGCGGGGGTGGCGCCGGCGTCGGCGGAGCGCAGTACCTCTAGCGCTGCGTTGTGGCCGTAGAGGCTGATCTCGAAGAGCAGGCGCTCCTTGGACGGGTAGTGCACGTAGAGCGCGGCCGGACTCATCCCCGCGCGGGACGCGATGTCGCGGGTCGTCGTGGCCTGGTACCCGCGCTCGGCGAACGCGTCGACGGCGCCGGTCAGCAGCCGGCGTGCGGCGGCCGGCTGGACATGCTCCCAGACCAGGGGACTCGTGACTGCGGACACGTTGACACCTTGCACCAAACGCAGGAAGCTAAGCAAGCGCTTAGCCAGACATCTCACACCTTGGGGAGGCCTAGATGGAGCGCGTCATCTTCAACGAGGACCACCACGCATTCCGGGCCAGTGCGAAGGAGTACTGCGACCGCTCGCTGGTACCGCGGATGGAGCAGTTCCTCGAAGAGAAGACGATCGACCGGGCCGCCTGGCTGGAGGCCGGCAAGCAGGGCTTCCTCGGTCTCGACGTACCGGAGGAGTACGGCGGGTCGAGCGTCGGCGACTACCGCTTCAACCAGGTCTTCGCCGAAGAGGTCTCGAAGGTCTCCGCGTCGCTGTCGAGCTGCTTCGGCATCCACTACGACTGCTGCGCGCCGTACTTCGTCGACCTCGGCACCGAGGAGCAGAAGCAGCGCTGGCTGCCCAAGTTCTGCTCCGGTGAGTACGTCGCCGCGATCGGGATGACCGAGCCGTCGGGCGGCTCCGACCTCGCCGCGCTGAAGACGACCGCGAAGCGGGCCGACGGCGGCTGGGTGCTGAACGGCTCCAAGACCTTCATCACCAACGGCGACATGGCCGACCTGGTCATCGTCGCGGCCCGGACCGACCCGTCGAAGGGCGCGAAGGGCATCACGCTGTTCGTGGTCGAGGAGGGTATGGAGGGCTTCGCCCGCGGCCGCAAGCTCGACAAGGTCGGCCAGACCGAGTCCGGTACGTCGGAACTGTTCTTCGAGGACTTGTTCGTCGGCGACGACAACGTGCTCGGCGAGCTCGACCGGGGATTCATCCACATGATGGAGCGGCTGGCGCAGGAGCGGATCGGCGCCGCGGTGTCGAACATCGCGCACGCGACCCAGATCCTGCACGAGACGATCGAGTACGTGAAGCAGCGCAAGGCCTTCGGTCAGTCGGTCGGCTCGTTCCAGTACAACAAGTTCCTGATCGCCGAGCTCGTCACCAAGGTCGAGGTCACCCAGGCGTACGTCGACAACGGCGTGGTCGCGCACGACGAGGACCGGCTGTCCGCGGTCGATGCCGCGAAGACCAAGTGGTGGAGCGCCCAGGTGCAGAACGAAGTACTGGACGCGTGTGTCCAGCTGCACGGCGGGTACGGCTACATGAACGAGTACCGGGTGGCCCGCGCCTGGCGCGACGCCCGCGTGACGAAGATCTGGGCCGGCTCGAACGAGATCATGAAGGAACTCATCGGCCGCGATCTGGGCCTCTGAAAGGGACAAGAGATGCCTGAAGCAGTCATCGTCTCCACCGCGCGGTCGCCGATCGGGCGTGCGTACAAGGGATCGCTGACGACGATCCGGCCGGACGACCTCGCGGTCCAGATGATCAAGGCGGCGACCGAGAAGATCGGGCTGACCGGGGACCAGATCGAGGACCTCGCGCTCGGGTGTGCGGAGCCGCACGACGAGCACGGGGGCAACATGGCCCGCCGGGTTGCGGTGCAGCTCGGCTGGGACAACACCCCGGCGACCACGGTGAACCGGTTCTGCGCGTCGTCGACGCAGACCGCGCGGATGGCCTTCCACGCGATCAAGTCCGGTGAGGGCGACATCTTCGTCAGCGCCGGCGTCGAGTGCGTGTCGCGGTACAAGAACTTCGGCTCGGCCGGGGTCGGCGACCCGAGTTCGTTCAACCCGGTCTTCACCGACGCGGTCGCGCGGACCGAGAAGTACGCCGAGACCAACGACACCTGGCACGACCCGCGCGCGGACGGGCAGATCCCGGACATCTACATCTCGATGGGCCAGACGGCCGAGAACGTCGCGACGCTGCGCGGGATCACGCGGGCCGAGCAGGACGTGTTCGGCGTACGGTCGCAGAACCTCGCCGAGAAGGCGATCGGGAACGGGTTCTTCGAGCGCGAGATCGTCCCGGTGACGCTGCCGGACGGCACGGTCGTGAGCAAGGACGACGGCCCGCGGGCGGGTACGACGCTCGAGGGCGTCAGCGGGCTGAAGCCGGTGTTCCGTCCCGACGGCACAGTCACGGCGGGCAACTGCTGCCCGCTGAACGACGGCGCCGCGGCGGTCGTGATCATGAGCGACACCAAGGCCCGCGAGCTCGGCCTGACGCCGCTGGCGCGGATCGTGTCGACCGGGGTGAGCGGTCTGTCGCCGGAGATCATGGGCCTCGGCCCGGTCGAGGCGTCGAAGCAGGCGCTGGCCCGGGCCGGGATGAGCATCAACGACATCGACCTGGTCGAGATCAACGAGGCGTTCGCGGTCCAGGTGATCGGTTCGGCGCGCGAGCTCGGGATCGACGAGGACAAGCTGAACGTGCACGGCGGCGCGATCGCGCTCGGCCACCCGTTCGGGTCCACCGGTGCGCGGATCATGACCACGCTGATCAACGGGCTGCAGTTCGAGGACAAGCAGTTCGGCCTCGAGACCATGTGCGTCGGCGGCGGCCAGGGTATGGCGGTCGTGCTCGAGCGTCTCAGCTGATGACGCTGGAGAACCGTACGGCGATCGTCACCGGGGCCTCGCGGGGGATCGGGCTGGCGGTCGCGCAGCGGCTGGTGGCCGACGGCGCGCGCGTCGTCATCACCGGCCGGACCAAGGAGACGCTGGACGAGGCGGTCGCCACGCTGGGCGGCCGGAAGCACGCGTTGGGGATCGCCGGAAACGCTGCGGACGCCTCGCACCGCGGTGCGGTGGTTGCGGCAGCGGTGGCGACGTACGGGTCGGTGGATCTGCTGGTGAACAACGCCGGCATCAACCCGATCTACGGGAAGCTGCTCGACGTCGACCAGGGCGTCGCGGCCAAGATGGTCGACACCAACGTGCTGGCCGCGATCTCGTGGGTGAGAGCCTGCCGGGACGCCTGGATGCGCGCGCATGGTGGTGCTGTGGTCAACCTGTCGTCGGTGGCCGGTCTGGGACCGTCGCCGGGCATCGGGTGGTACGGCGCGACCAAGGCGATGCTGTCCCGGATCACGCAGGAGCTGGCCGTCGAGCTGGCTCCGGAGATCCGGGTCAACGCTGTGGCTCCGGCGGTGGTCAAGACCAAGTTCGCCGGAGCCCTCTACGAAGGGCGTGAGGAGAAGGTCGCCTCGACGTACCCGCTCGGTCGGCTGGGCCGGCCGGAGGACGTCGCCTCGCTGGTGTGGTTCCTGCTGTCCGACGAGGCGTCGTGGATCACCGGCCAGACCATCACGATCGACGGCGGGCTGACGTTGAACGGCGGGATCGCCTAGGGCTGCCGGCCCTGCCAGGCCACCAGTTGGTCGTACGGCGGGGCGTCGTCGGCGACCGGCACGACCGGGCCGAACGGGATCTGACCGCCACGTGGCTCGGCGGGCAGGTACTGCTTGCTCATCGGGAGCAGGTACGTCGCGATGCCGTCGTCGAGCACGTCCAGCCGGCCGGTGGCTTTGGCCAGGTCCCACGAGTGCGTCGCGAGCTCGCGGGCGTAGGAGACCAGCGCGACGGCGCCGGAAACCGTGCCCCACGGAACCCGGCAGACCCGCTCCAGCACGTCGTCTGCCGCGAGGGTCGCCTCCAGGGCGGTCCGGCGCTCCTTCCAGAGACCGGCGACGTCCTCGGTCTCGGTCACTGTCGGGATGCTGAAGATGTCCTCGCCGGACAGCGCCAGATCGATTCGGCCGACCACGGTGAGCAGGTGGCCGAGCAGCGTACGGACGTCGTACTCCGTGCACGGCGTCGGCAGGCCGAGTTCCTCCGGCCTGACCGACTCCATCAGCTGCTGGGCCTGGTCGAGGGCTCGGACGAACATCGGTCGGGGGTCTTCGAAGTTGTTCATGGCAAACAGCTTCGCGGGGTATATACGACATCTTCTGTCGCATATTCTGACCTCGTGCGAGCGGACCGGTTGTTGCAGATCATCCTGCTGCTGCAGCGGCATGAGCGGCTGAGTGCGCGCGACCTCGCCGAGCGGCTGGAGGTGTCGACGCGGACTGTCATGCGTGACATGGAGGCGTTGTCGGCTGCCGGGGTACCTGTCTACAGCGAGCGCGGGCGCAACGGCGGCTGTGTGTTGCTGCCGGGCTATCGGGCCGACGTCAGTGAGCTGACGCCGCGGGAGGCGCAGGCGCTGTTCGCGTGGTCGGGGCGGGCTGCCTTGTCGGAGGAGTTGGGGCTGCAGGACGCGCTGCACTCCGCGATGGGGAAGCTGTCCGCGACGCTGCCGCTGGAGTTGCAGGGAGACGCGGATGCGTTGTCCGGTGCGATCGTGGTCGACCGGCGGCGCTGGTTCGCAGAGGCCGAGGACCACGGTGCCTTGCCGGTACTGCGACAAGCTGTGGTCAAACGCAGACGGGTCCGCCTGCGGTACGCGTCGGCCAGCGAGGGCGTGCAGCGACGTACGGTCGATCCGTGGGGGCTGGTGGAACAGGCGGGGCGCTGGTACCTGGTGGCGGCCCATCGCGGGGCGGCGCGGATGTACCGGGTGTCGCGCGTGGAGCACGCGGACGTCCTTGAGGAGCTGGCGGATCGGCCGGACGGGCTCGACGTACGGGCGGAGTGGGAGCGGCTGCGGTCGGGGCTGGAGCGGCAGATGCCGCTGGGGGTCGACGTACTCGTCCGGGTGCGGCCGGAGCGCGTCGAGATGGTGCGGCGGATCGCGACGCCGATGCTGGCCAAGGGCGAAGTGGCGCGTGACGTGCCGAGCGACGACGACTGGCCGCACCTGCGGATGCAGTTCCGGGTGCGGGAGGCGGCGTGCGGGGTGTTGCTCGGGTTCGCCGGTGATGTGGAGGTGCTGGAGCCGGCCGACATCAGGGCGCGGATGCTGGAGCTGGCCGAGGCCGCGGTCGCGACCTACCGCTGACGGGTCGCGACGAAGGTCTGCCGCAGGATGATGTTGCCATCGGCATCTTCATCCTCGTTGCGCCAGTGGAAGCCGGTCTCGGTGATGCCGGTGAACTCCCAGCGGGTCTTCGCGCTCTGCGACTCCAGCGTGATCGTGTCCGCGGTCGCGTGTGCGACGAACGGCATCACGAAGGCTGCCTTCGGCCCCATCCAGGTCGAGCGGAACGCCTGCAGCTCGGGATCGAAGATGCGCATCGACAGGCCCCACTCGCCGTCGCCCTCGGTGGCGCGGGCCGCCCGGCTCGGGGTGATCCAGATGTCCGCGACTGCGCGTCCGTCGAGCACCCAGGCGAAATGCCACTCGCCCTTGGTCTGCCGGGTGACCGCGCCGCTCTCGTCGTACCAGGCGACGTCGAGATCCCAGCTGCCGATCAGCGGGGCGAACGGCGCGAACGGTTCGGCGTACTCCGGGCGCGGGCCGTCGGAGACCATCAGCTCGGCGAAGGTCCGGGCCGCCGAAGCGCCGTCGGTAATCTGCATGATTGTTGTTTACGCCTGACCTCAGAACGCGGTCAAGCACAAATGCGGACGCCCCGCCGCCGGTGACCCCGTCGCGTGCAACCACGATGGCACTTCCGGCGGTCGGGGCGATCAGTCCGACAGCACCGCGTCACTCTAGTACGACTCCGCTACACAGCCGAATCACGAGACTCTCGCCGCTGTTGCGATCGCGTTGCTGGTTGTTAATGCATGGCGTGGACAGGACGTGCTGGTTAGGGTCCGGGGCATGACGAGGCTCGTGGCGGTCCGGCAGGCGGTGGGTGACGACGCCGAGGCGGTGGCGGCAGTACGGCGGGCTGTGTACTCCTACAAGGCGATGTCAGCAGCCGCGACGCGGCACGTGATGACTGTGGCGGCGCCGGCGGAGCGGTTCCTGCCGCTGGTGGCCGAGGTCGACGGCCAGGTGGTCGGCTGGGGCGCGGCCGGACTCAGCGTCTGGACGAGCGAACCGGGGGAGAGCCACCTCACGATCTTCGTGCATCCGGACCACCGCAAGCAGGGCATCGGCAGTCAGTTGGCCGAGCGGTTGCACCAGCACCTCACCGAGGTCGGTGCGATCCGGGTGCGGGCGTTCGTCCACCCGGACGGCCTGGAGTTCGCCCGCAACCTCGGATACGACGGCGCGCGGCAGATGCACTTCGCCGGGGTCGAGCTGACGTCGTTGCCGGAGCCGCCGGAGACGCCCGCGGGGATCGAGTTGCGGTCGTTCGACGAGGTCGACCCGCGGGCGGCGTACACGGCCGACACGATCACGGCCCTGGACGAGCCGACCGATGCGCCGATGGACTCGATCGAGTACGACCGGTGGCTCGCGGAGATCTGGGACAGCCCGTCGATGGACAAGTCGCTCAGCATCGCGGCGATGGCCGGTGACGAGATGGCGGCGTTCACGATCGTCGAGACCGATGGCGACCGGATGTGGTCGGGCATGACCGGCACGATTCCGGCGTACCGCGGCCGGGGTCTGGCGAAGCTGGTGAAGTCGGTGGCACTGCGCCGGGCGGCCGCGGCGGGGATCACGTCGGCGTACACGTCGAACGACGACGAGAACGGGCCGATGCTTGCCGTCAACAACTGGCTCGGTTACCGCCGCGTCCAGACCGAGCTCGGCCTCCTGCGCACGCTGGACAACTGATCGATGACGACGATCGCCTTCGACCGCCTGCAGCATCTGATCCAGGTTCCGGTGACAATCGGTACGGCGGAGTACCGCTTCCTCGTCGATACCGGGATCGGGACCACAGTGATCTCGTCCGCGGTCGCCGATCTCCTCGACGGCGCGACGACCGGCGAGACGTTCACCGGCCGGCGGATGTCCGGCCAGGCGGTCGAGGTGCCGTTGGTGCGGGTGCCGCGGATCGCTCTCGGTGACTTCGTGGTCGAAGGACACGTGGCCGGCGTCGCCGATCTGGGTGACGAATTCGCCGGGATCCTCGGTCCGACCTTCTTCGAGAACCACACGGTCACGACGGATCCCGACGCGAGGACGCTGACGATCCGGCCGCGGGACAGTTTCGTTGCCGATGGCCCGGAGGTCCCGCTCGACGTACGGCGTGAGTCGGTGTCGGCCGATCCGTTCACGCAGCTCGTGCTGCCGAGCGGGCGGGAGATCACGGTAGAGGTGGACACGGGGTCGGACAGCGCCGCGGGTTCTGTTCCAGAAGATCATTCATGACGGGCTTGTGGGTACCGGGTATCTCGAGCGGTACAGGACGACTTTCGACATCACGGGGGCTCGCCTCGTGCTCGCTGCGCGCGAACCCTCTGAGACAGAGCTGTAATCGGTTTACTTCCGGTATGCACCTGAAAGGGCGTTACCTTCCGGGGGACTTCGTCGTTGGAGTTCCCGAGGGAGTTGGGATGGAGATCAGGGCGGCTGGGCCGGGGGATGTCGACGCGGCGGTGGCGTTGCACGACGCACTCGTTCCGTATCTGGTGGTCACCCGGAGTTCGCTGATCCGGCGGCTGACGGCGCCGGCCGCTCCAGGCAACGGCGCGTTCGCGGCGGTGGACGGCGGTGAGCTGGTCGGCTGGGCCTCGGGCGGGCTGATCGGCGGCTCGGATCCGCTGGACGGCGAGCTGCGGCTGCTGGTCCGGCCGGAGTACCGCGGCCGCGGTATCGGCACGAGCTTGCTGGAGGCAACGCACGCGGACCTGCGCAGGGCCGGGGCGACGTCCGCCCGGGTGTTCGCCGACCCGAGCAGCGTCGGCTGGGCCGCGCGGTTCGGTTACCGGCAGACGCGCCAGGTGCACTACGCGGGTATCGACCCGCGCAAGGTGCCGGACAGCCCCGAGATCCCGAGTCAGGTGAGCCTGGTGCCGTTCACCGAGGTCGATCCGCGGCTGCTGCACGCCGCGGACGAAGTTGCCCAGCGCACGAAGCCCGGCGACGCGAAGATCCCCTCACATCCGTACGACGCGTGGCTCGCCGACATCTGGAACGCGCCGGACCTGGTCCGCGAGGTGAGCATCGCCGCGATGTACGACGGGCAGATCATCGCCTTCACCCGCAACCACGGCGATCGCGCCAAGATGTGGTCGAGGATGACGTCGACGATGCCGGAGTACCGCGGTCGCGGGCTCGCCAAACTGGTCAAGAGCGCGGCCCTGCATCGCGCCGCCGACGCCGGGATCGAGGGCGCCTACACCGCCAACTACGACGGCAACACCCCGATGCTCGCCGTCAACGAATGGCTCGGCTACGACCGGATCGCCACCCACGCGGTCCTGATCTGCCCGCTCTAGGGGACGAGCAGTACGACGGTCTCCGCGACGCAGGCGGGCTTCGTGGAGCCCTCGAGCTCGATCACCCAGTTGAGGGAGACCTGGACGCCGGCCGGGGTCTCGACCGCGTTCGAGATCGAGGCGCCGGCGCGGACCCGCGCACCGACCGGGACCGGGGCGGGGAAGCGGACCTTGTTCACGCCGTAGTTGAGTTTGGCGGTCACGCCGTCGACCTTGAACAGTTCGTCGCCGAAGCGCGCGATCAGGCTCAGGGTCAGGTAACCGTGCGCGATCGTCCCGCCGTACGGGCCCTTCTTGGCGCGCTCGACGTCGACGTGGATCCACTGGTGGTCACCGGTCGCCTCGGCGAACTGGTTCACCTGCTCCTGGGTGATCTCCAGCCACTCGGTCTCACCCAGCGGGGTGCCGACCGCGTGGACGACTTCGTCGACTCCGGTGTAGGTCTGCGGCATCGTCGAGTCCTCAGTTCCCGTTAGTTCCCGATTAGTTGCGCGGTCCGCCGGCGACGTACAGCACCTGGCCGGATACGAAACCGGCCTCCTCGCTGCAGAAGAACGACGCCGCGGCGGCGATGTCCTCCGGCTTCCCGGTCCGCTGCACCGGGATGGTGGCTGCGGTGGCCTTCTTGAACTCCTCGAAGTCGACGCCGACCCGGGCGGCGGTCGCCGCCGTCATGTCGGTCTCGATGAAGCCCGGCGCGATCGCGTTCGCGGTAACGCCGAACTTGCCCAGCTCGATCGCCAGGGTCTTGGCCAGGCCCTGCAGACCGGCCTTCGCGGAGGCGTAGTTGGCCTGGCCGCGGTTGCCGAGCGCGGAGGTCGAGGAGAGGAACACGATCCGCCCGTACGCGGCGTCGACCATGTGCGCCTGGACCGCCTTGGACATCAGGAAGCTGCCCTTGAGGTGGACCGACATGACCGTGTCCCAGTCGTCCTCGGACATCTTGAACAGCAGGTTGTCCCGCAGTACGCCGGCGTTGTTGACCAGGATCGTCGGCGCGCCCAGCTCGGCCACCACCCGCGCGACCGCGGCCGCGACCTGGTCGGACTTGCTGACGTCGGCGCCGACGCCGATCGCCTTGCCGCCGGCCTCGGTGATCGCCTTCACGGTGGCGTCGCAGGCGCCTTCGTCGAGGTCGATGACCGCGACGGCGTTCCCGTCCTGGGCGAGCCGCTGCGCGACGGCCGCGCCGATTCCCCGGGCTGCCCCGGTCACGATCGCCACCCGCTCGCTCATTCACCGCTCCAATCGGTCACTGGTCTGCCGGGGATGACATTACCCACGCTGTGTCACCCGGGAAGTACCCCGGATGCGATGATCGCCGTGTGGATCATCACAACCGGCACGTTTACCACTGCCCGTTGCGCTGGGGAGACATGGACGCGCTCGGCCACGTCAACAACGGCCGGTACGTCGACTATCTCCAGGATGCCCGCGTCGACTTCCTGTTCCGGACTGCCGCCGAGCTGGGCGCGGACGCGCTCGAGACCGGACTGCTGGTGGCGCGGCACGAGGTCCAGTACCGGGCACCGCTGCTGTTCCGTCCTGAACCGGTTCGGATCGAGCTGTGGATCAGTGAGATCAAGGCCGCGTCGTTCACGGTCGACTACGAGATCCTGGACGCGGAGCCCGAGCGCCGTACCTATGTCGAGGCGCGGACCAGGCTCGTGCCCTTCGACTTCACAGCCAACAGGCTCCGGCGGATCACACCGGTCGAGAAGGCCGCGCTGACCAAGCTGGTGGGCGCATGACGTTCACTTACCAGGTCCTGGTCCGCTGGTCCGACATCGACTCGTACGACCACGTCAACAACGTGCGGTACTTCGACTACCTGCAAGAGGCCCGGATCGCGTTCCTCGCCCAGATCATGGGGACCACGGGGGACTACTTCGCGCAGTACCCGGTCGTGCTCGTCAGCCAGACGGTGGACTACCTGCGTCCGATCCACCTGCGGCACCCGCCGTACGACGTGGACGTGTGGGTCGCCTCCGTCGGTACGACGTCGTACACGCTCGGGTCGCGGATCGTGGACCGCAGCGGCGAGTCGGAGGACGTGTACGCGAAGGCGGAGTCCGTATTGGTCGTCGTGGACGGTGAGACGCACGCCAAGCGGCAGCTGGGAGACGCCGAACGGGCAGCCCTCCTCGAGCACGTTGTGACCACTTGAGAGACTAGATCCAACATGAGCGAGCAGCAGAGCTTCTATGACGCCGTCGGTGGGGCGGATACCTTCCACCGGTTGGTGGCGGCCTTCTACCGCGGTGTTGCCGCCGACCCGGAACTGAGAGCGTTGTACCCGGAGGAGGACCTCGGTCCGGCCGAGGTGCGCTTCCGGATGTTCCTGGAGCAGTACTGGGGCGGCCCGAAGACGTACTCCGAGCAGCGCGGGCACCCCCGGCTGCGGATGCGGCACGCCCCGTTCGCGGTCACCCCGAGCCAGCGGGACCGGTGGCTCGGCCACATGCGTGCCGCGCTGGACGAGCTCGGCCTGACACCTGAGCAGGACGAGCAGATCTGGACCTACATGGTGATGGCCGCGCACAGCATGGTGAACACCGACGAACCGCAGTACCCGGGCGCGATCGACGTGTCCGGCCGCTGAACTTCTCTTCGAAGGAGACAACACGAGCATGGCTACCACTCGTACGGCCAAGGCCCACTGGGAAGGCTCGCTGATGGAGGGCGCCGGCCAGGTCGCTCTCGAGTCGTCCGGTGTCGGCACCTACGACGTCACCTGGGCCTCCCGCGCGAACGACGCCAACGGCAAGACCAGCCCGGAAGAGCTGATCGCGGCCGCGCACTCCACCTGCTTCTCGATGGCGCTGTCGCACGCGCTCGCCGGTGCGGGGCACGCGCCGACGTCGATCGACACCCAGGCCGACGTCACCTTCCAGCCGGGTGAGGGCATCACCGGCATCAAGCTGGCCGTCAACGGCAACGTCCCCGGCCTGACCGCGGACGAGTTCGCCGAGTACGCCGAGGGTGCGAAGAAGAACTGCCCGGTCTCGCAGGCGCTGTCGGCCGTCCCGATCACGCTGGACGTCACCTTCACCGCCTGATCACGACCAGACGTCCGGCGAACCCAGGTGGGTTCGCCGGACGTTCGTTTTCAGCCGTGGAACTGGGCGACGACCTTGGTGAAGTCGTACGCGTTCTGCGAGATCCCGCTGCACGAGTCCCCGTCGGTGTTGCTCCCGCCGCACTTGCGGTCCCGGTTGACCGACCAGAACGTGAAGCGGGCCAGGTGGTGCTGCTGCGCGTAGGCGAGCATCGTCTTGAAGTCCTGCAGCCGGACCGTCTCGCCGTCGTCGGTCTTGCCGTTCATCGACGAGATGCCCATGTGCCGGTACGCCGTGTCGTCGGAGTACCCGTAGGCCGTCTTCAGCCGGCCCTTCAGACCCTCCTCGGCCTTCTGGGTGAGCGTCGCCATGTTGGTCGAGCCGCCGCCGAAGTCGAACGGCATCAGCACCCAGCCGTCGTTGGCCAGCCCGGCCTTGGCGGCCCGGTTGATCAGGTCGACCCCGGAGGAGTCCGGGCCGGTCTGGTCGGTACCCATCGTGATGTAGGTCTTGATCCCGGAGTTCTTGGACTTGACGGTCTTCAGTGCGTCGACGACCCGCTGCCGCGCGGCCGAGCTGTGGAACTCGGTGTCCTCGATGTCGATGTCGATCGCCTTCAGCTTGTAGGCGTCGATCACCTTCTGGTACGCCCCGGCCAGTGCGGAGGCCGAGGTGCACTTCTCGCCGAGCTTGTTACCGGACCAGCCGCCGAACGACGGGATGACGTCACCGCCGGCCGCCCGGATGTTGTTGATCGCGGTCTGGTCGGAGCCGCCGGTCAGCGCGCGGTCGCCGTCCCACTTCGGGTTGCAGCCGCCGTCGGACAGGATGAACGCGAGCGTGAACCACTTGTTGCCGGCCGCCTTCATCACGTCGGCGGGCTTCTGCGGGTTGCCCCAGCCGAGGTACTCGTACGGCGCCGCGCCGATGCTGGCCGGGTCCGCCTGGGCCCGGGCGGGTGCCTGGGTGGAGGCTTGGGCGGCGAGGGCCGCGCCGACCACCAGCGTGCCGGCGGCGACCGTCGCGGCGGCGGCCTTGAGGATGCGCATCTGGAACTCCGATCTTGGGGGCGGTTAGGAGTTAGGAAAGTTTCCTATCAGTTGCTGATGTGGTCAAGACCTGCTCGTTCATCAGCAGGAAGGCGCCGAGGCCGTGGAAGTCGTTGGTGGCGCGTTCGCGGCCGACGTAGTACTTGTAGTCGCCGACGTTCGTGCCGATCGAGATCCCGGCCAGGTTGGTGCGACCGTCCGAGCCGAGGCTGAGCTTGGCCATGACGCCCCGGTAGCCGCGGTCCGCTGTCGATTGGTACGACGCGTCGACGTACCCGCGTTCGACCGCGCGAGAGATGACGAAGGTGTACATCGAGGAGCAGGACGTCTCGGTCCAGTTGTCGGACCGGCTGCCCTTGTCGACGACCTGGAACCAGCGCCCGGTGGCCGGGTCCTGGTACTGCGCGTACGCCGCGACGAGCTTCCGCAGTACCTCGATCAGCTCGGCCCGCCGCGGCTGGTTCGCCGGTACGACGTCCAGCACGTCGATGGTCGCCATACCGAACCAGCCTTCGGCGCGGCACCACACCTCGGGGGACTGGCCGGTCTTGGGGTCGGCCCAGGTCTGCGTGTGGGACTCGTCGTACGCGTGCCGCAGCAGGCCGTTCGACTGCTGCAGATGGCTGGCGTAGACGAGGAGCTGGTTCACGGTCTCCTTGTCGGTGTACGCCGAGTCGCCGAACTCGTGGCCGTACTCCGCGAGGAACGGGTCCACCATGAACACACCGTCACCCCAGAGCTGGTGCTGACGACTGGTGGCGTGCCAGAAGCCCTGGTCCGCGGTCCGGGGATAGGTGTTCAGCCGTTTCCGGATCTTGGCCGCCGCAACCTCGTAGCGGTGGTCGCCGGTCTCGTGGTGCAGTACGACGAGCAGGCGGCCGGCGAGCATGCTGTCCAGGCTGTTGAAGCTGTTGTCGATGTTCCCGGACTTGTCGACGAACCGGTCGACCCAGGACCTGATGTAGCTCAGGTACTTCGGGTCATGCGTGCGTTGGTAGACCAGGTATTGGCCGTAGAGGTACAGCCCGACCGGATAGGACCAGCCGCCGATCGTGGTGGGCTTGTAGCGAGCCATGGTCGAGTCGACCATCCGCACCGACCAGTCTGCTGCTGCCAACGCTGCTGGTGGATTCACAGCGACATCCAGGTAGTCCAGGTTGGGAGCGCCGTTCGCTGTGGTCGCTGTGACGCGGACGGTGTTGGCGCCGGCTCGCAGGTTCGTTGTGGTGTGGATAGTCCGCCACAGGGTCCACGCGCCGGTGGACGGGATGGCGACGTTCTTGGCGACAGTGGCGCCGTTGACTGCGATGTCGACGGCGCGGTTGGCGGTTGTCCCGTTGGCGTGGTCGAAGACGAGCGTGGCAGGACCGGCCTGGTCACGGTCGAGCTTCCACTCGACGTAGCTGCCGGTCTGGTTGGGCGTGTTGACGAACCCCGCACCGGAGTACCCGGAGTGGTCTTTGTCGACGGTGCTGCCAGGGGACAGGGTCGCCGCCTCGGCCTCGTACCGCTGGGTCGTTCCAGCCCGGGAGACGCGATACATGACTGTGCCATGCGCCGGCACCGATGCGCTGATCTGACCTGTGGTGCTTCGGGACGTCTTACTCCACAAGTCTTTCAGCATGTACGACGCGGAGCCGCCGAGGCCGACTGCCTCCGCTGTCGTGCTGACCGTTGCTGTCGAACCAGTCTCGTTGGAGAGCGCTACGGCTCGGTCTCCGTTCGCCAGGGTCTTGGTGTAGACGACCAGACCGCTCGACGAGCTGACCACAGTGGCCTGGCGGCCCAGGCGGTCCTGGTCGATGGCGATGACGTCCGGGTTCGTCAGGATGTCGAAGGTCTCCGCGGATGCCTTGCGAAGGTCGGTGCCGATCAAGAGCGGCGCCGACATCATCGCCCAGAGGCTGAAGTGCGTGCGGTACTCCGTTGCCGTCATGCCGCCGTTGCCGACCTCCAGCATGTCCGGGTCGTTCCAGTGCCCCGGTCCGGCGTACTGGCTCAGGTCACGGTTGGCCTGGGCCTTGCCGATCATGCTGGTCCAGTTGTCGCTGATGTCGCCGGTGGTGCGCCACAGGTTGCCGACGTCCGCGCCCCACTGCCAGACCTTCGGCGGTCCGGTGCGACCCCACTCGCAGATGGAGTACATGATCGGCCGTCCGGTAGCCAGTAGTGCGTCACGCATCGCGGTGTACCGCTGCTGCGCGTCGACGCCCTGGTTGTTGCAGTTGTCGTACTTCAGGTAGTCCACGCCCCATGACGCGAACAGATCGGCGTCCTGCTTCTCATGGCCGAGCCCACCCGGGAAGCCGTTCCTGTCGCAGGTCTTCGTCCCTGCGCTGGTGTACAGCCCGAACTTCAAGCCCTTGCTGTGGACGTAGTCGGCCAGACTCTTGATGCCGTGCGGGAACCGCGCCGGGTCCGGCACCAGGTTGCCCTGTGCGTTGCGCTGGGGGAGCGCCCAGCAGTCGTCGATGTTGACGTACTGGTACCCGGCGTCCCTCAGACCGCGGCTGACGAACAGGTCCGCGATGCTCTTGATCATGGCCTCGTTGAACGCGGACGTGCACTTGGTCGAGTTCCAGTTGTTGAACCCCATCGGCGGTGTCCGGGCCTGTCCGTTCTCGAGGTTCGCAGTACGGCAGTTGCTGGACGAGTCGGTCGCCTTAACCCGCAGCGAGCCACCGCTCACGCAGTACCCGTTCACGGCCTGGAACGGCCTGGTGCCGATGCTGTTCGGGTTGTAGTCCTTCGGGTCGTTGCTCGGTACGCCGGTGCCCGTCGTCGTGCTGCCGCCCGGCACCGTCAGCTGCACGTTGTCGAACGTGATGTCGCTGATCTTGTCCTCACCCCAGAGCGTCGGGCTGTACGCCGTACCCCTCGCACCGTCGTACGTGCCGGTGACGTTCTGGTAGGTGATGTTGCTGATCGAGCCGACACCCGGACTGCCGCCGCAGCGTTTCCGGGTGCCGACCTTCTGCATGATCGGGCTGCGGGTGCCGGACATCGTGATGTCGCGGTAGTGCACGTCGGAGATGTTGCTGCCGTCCATCGAGACCATGCCGAGCCCGGACTTGCCGGCGCCCGTGATCTTGATCCGGTCGAACGCGTAGTCGGTGAAGTTGCCGCAGGTCTCCGAGCCGAACATCAACGCGTTGCAGCAGCCTGCGGAGAGCTGGCTGTCGGAGACCCGCACGTGTCCGTTGTCGATCGTCATGCCCAACGCCCAGTCGCTCTTGAAGACCAGTGCGTCGTCGTTGGCGGCGATGTTCGCGTGGGTGATCGTGACGTTCTTGGCGTTGATGATGTTCCAGCCGTCGCGGTTGTCGGCGGTGTCGATCCGCAGGCCGTCCGAGCTGATGTCGTCGCAGCCGTTGGTGAGCATCGCGAAGTGGCCGCCGCGGCGCAGCCGGATGCCGTCGACGCGCAGTCCGTCGCAGCGCGTCAGCGAGATGATCTTGTCGGCCTGGCCAGACTTCGGGTTGCCGGTGATCAGGTGACCGCCGCCGTCGATGGTGCCGGCGCCGGTGAACGCGATGTCGGTCAGCTGGTCGCCCCACAGCATCGCGTCGTGGAAGTGACTGTGGCCGTAGTCCTGGTACTTGTCGTTCGGGTTGGCCTCCGCTTTGTCATAGGTGTTGTTGCTCGCGCCGAGGATGGTCGCGCCGGAGTCGAGTTGGTACGTGAGGTGGCTCTTCAGGTGGATGGAGTTGGCGCTCTTGTACGTGCCAGCCGGGAACCGCACGGTGCTCCCGGGCGCTGCCGCCGCGATCGCCTTGTTGATAGCCGCGCTGTCGTTGGCCTTGCCGTCGCCCTTCGCGCCGTAATCCTTCACGTTGGTGTCGAGAGCCTGCGCAAGGGTTGTTGCCGGTTGCGCGTACGACGTGCCGATCCAGGCCTCGTCGATGCGGAGCCGTTTGTAGCGGGTTGGGTCTGAAGAGGCGGCGTAGGTGTTGACGACCTCGAGGCGGACATGGCGGGTGGTGGTGGCCGGCAGGTCGATGTAGACGACGGCGCGACGGCTGGGGAGGGTGCCGGTCTTGATGGGGGAGCCCCAGGTCTTCCCGTCGGCGCCCGCGTAGACGTGGTAGCTCTTGATGCGGGCAGACTGCTCGCTGGCGGAGCGTGCGTATGCGACCGAGTCCTCGCGCTGGTTGAGGCCGATGAACCGGACCGGCTTCGACGACCCGAGGTCGAAGTCCAGCGAGACCGGCGTGGTCCTGTTGCTGTCCCAGTAGGTCAGGTAGCTGCCGTCAGCCGCCGCGGCCGGGTTGGTGCCGGCCGTGGCGCTCATCGTGTACGACGACGCAGGGAAGATGCCCTCGCGGCCGGCGCTCTCGACTTTGAAGACGGTGTCGTACGCGTCCCAGCTGGTCAGGCCGGTGAGCGTGAGGATGCCGTTGGCCTGCGAGTGGGCGATCGCCTTGCCGGTCCGCAGATCGGTGACGTCGGCGATGCGGTAGCCGTTGTCGCGGATTCGCAGTGTGTTCGTGGACGGCTTGGTGAGTACGTGGATGTACTGCTCGTCCGGATCGGTCCGGCTGACCGTGGTAACGCCGTACGCGCCGTCGTTCCACGCGCCGGGTTTCAGGCCGCCGTACAGGTACCCGCCGCCCTCGGTGCCGTGGATCGACGGCCAGATCGGCCGCAGGTATTTGTCGAAAAGGTTGTTGAAATCTTCCTGGTGGGACGGGAACCGGCCGTCGACCATCGCGGTCTCGGCCATCAGCGACTTGATCGACGAGCCGGCGTTGGCGACGTACCGACCGATCGTCAGGCGGGTGTCGACGGTCGGGTTGGTGCCGTCGTACCACCAGGCGCCTTTCGACGGCAGCTTGAAATCGGCCTCGATCAGCCGCGGCGCCGCGGTGTAGACCGCCTGCGGGTAGTCGTAGTCCGGGGACATACCGGTCTTCTGCTCGTTGCTGATCATGTCCATGATCGGCGTGTCCTCGTTGTTGTTGCTGAGCGTGTACTCCGGTCGGTCATGGCGGATCTTGTCGTACAGCCCGTGGCTCTCCCAGTAGGTGTTGTCGTTGTCGATCCAGAAGCCGCCGAGGTCCGGGTACCGCTGCATCACCTCGACGAAGTTGTCGTAGCTGAACTCGCCGAACCCGTCGCGGGTGCTCAGATCCACGCTGTGGCCCTTGTACTTCGAGTACGCCGCCGAGTCGAGCCAGTCCTTGCCGGACGGCAGCCCGTCGTTGTGCCACTGCGGGTCGTCGGTCATGTAGAGGATGACCTTGAGCCCCTGCGCCTTCGCAGCGTCGATGGTCTCGCGGAGTAGGTCGCGGTTGGTGTGGCAGCTGCCCGGGATCTTCGACGGCCACGGCCGCGCATACCCGAGCCGGCTGTGGAAGGTCGCCAGGACCAGGTACTGCGTGTGCAGCTTTTGCGCCTCCCGGACCCAGTACGCCGGGTCCCAGCCGCCGGCCTTCACGGCGTTCTCCCAGGCGCTGCAGTTGGTGTAGCCGGGGGAGGACCGCATCCCCCAGTGCAGGAACAGGCCGCCGGTCGACTCGCGGAGGAACTGCTGCCGGGGATGTTCCAGCTCGGCGCGGGCCGGCTGTGCGGGGAACAGAACTGTCAGCAGGGTCGTGAGCAGGAGAAGAGGGAGGAGTGCCGCCGGACAGCGGCGCAGGGCGGATCGTGCGCGCATTTCGAGCTCCAAACCTGGGGGCGGTCAGAGTTGGGCTTCTGTTAGGAAGGTTTCCTAATGGTTCGCTCGATCATGACGCGCCGGTCGCGATGCGTCAACAGCTGATTTCTGTCGGTGCCGTCTTGGAGACTGCTCGCATGCCTGACGACTCCGCTCTGCTCGACAACCATCTGGCCTTCCTCGCGGCCCATCGCGGAGTTGTCCGCCGCTCGGCCGAGGCGATCGAGGTAGTGGGCGAATCGGACGAGTTCTCCGCGTGGACCCCGCTCTCGCTGACCGCTGAACTCCCGGCCGGGACGTCCACGGTCCGCCTGGTGCCGTGGAGTGGCGCGGGCTGGGTTGAGCGCCTGGCCGCGGCGGGCTTCGAGCCGGCCGAGGTTCTGGTGCACATGGAGGCGTCGGCTGGATCGGTGGCGGGAGAGCCGGTCGAGCCGATCGACTCGGATGCGGACGCCTTGGGGTTTGCGGAGGTGCAGAGTGCGGCGTTTCTCGAGGTCGGCGAGCCGGACTACGACTGGTGGCAGAAGATGTTCGCCGAGCGAGCCGTCCAGAACTACCGGGCGCCGGGGCAGTCGCTCTACCTGCTCCGCGTCGACGGCCGGCCGGCGTCGAGCACGCTGGTACTGCGGACCGGGTCAGTCGTCGGCGTCTACCCGGTCGCGACCAAACCGGAGTACCGGGGGCGAGGGCTGGCGACGGCACTGCTCGCGCAGGCGCGGCGGGACGCGGTCGGCGACCGGCTCACGCTGCAGGTGGTCGAGGGGTCGGACGCGGAGCGGCTCTACCTCAACCTCGGGTTTCGTCCTGCTTTTCGCTCCCCGCACTTTCGTCGGCTTTAGCCTCTTCCTTCTCGGTGCCCGAGCCGACACCGGAGGAGGCCTCGCTGTTCGGGTCGCGGTTGGTCAGGTTGCCGATCCGGACCACTTCGCCGTTGCGGACGTACCAGGTGGTGCCGTCGTCGCCGCGGAGCGTCGTGATCCGCAGGCCGACCGCGACCACGGTCCCGGTCGCCTTCTCCATGTCGATCAGGTCGCCCACGCCGTACTGGTCCTCGAAGATCATGAACACACCGGCCAGGAAGTCCTTCACCAGCGTCTGCGCGCCGAAGCCGAGCGCCACACCGATGATGCTGGCGGAGGCGATCACCGGCAGGATGTTGAAGCCGAGCTCGGCCAGCACCATCACCACCAGGACGGCGGTCAGCACGATCGTCACCGCGCTGGTCAGCAGCGACGCGATCGTCTCCGCGCGCTGCGCCCGGCGCTCGTTCGCGAGGGTGTTCTCGACGAACTCCTGGCCGCGCTTGGACTTCGCCAGCACGCCGGCCACCGCGCCGTTGCCGGTCCGGCGGGCGAACCGCCGGATGACCTTGTGCAGCAGCCAGCGGAGCACGAAGAAACCGATGATCAGTCCCGCGATCCGGGCCGGGACGACCACGATCTGGTCGGTCACCTCGAGTTTGCCGTCGTTGCCGGTGCGGAAGAACGTCGGAAACGCGTCCGGGGGCGACAACAGATGCGAAAACAGGGGGTGACTGAACGGGGACAGAAGGTAGCTGGTCAGAATAGGCATCTCGCCGCCTGATCTTAGTAAGGCTGACAAGGAGACGGAAAAGCATGTCGAGCCGGCTGGATGACGAGCTGTCCAGGCTCGTGAGCGCTGGGGTGCTGCGCCAGTACCAGGCCGACTCGATCCGTGACGCCGCCGACGCCGAGATCGACGCGGCGCTGGCCGACCCCGGCCGGCCCCTTCCGAAAGGGGCACCGCAGACAGCCCAGGCGCCCGAGCCGGCCAAGCCCAAGGCGCCGCCGGTCGAGGCCCACCCGAACGCGTTGGTCGAGGTGCTCGGGTACATCGGCGGCGCGCTGCTGCTCGGTGCGGTCGCGCTCCTGACCTTGGCGAACTGGGGCGAGATGGGCCGCGCGGCCCGGGTCAGCACCGGGACGACGGCGGCGGTCGTGCTGCTCGGCGCGGCCGTGGTGCTCGCGTTGCTGCGGCGCCGTGAGCAGCTGAGTTCGGCGCTCGCGTCGCTGGGGTGCTGTGTGGCCGGCTTCGCGACGTACGTGGCGATCGAGGGGCAGGCCGGGCGGGTCGCCGGGGTGGCGGTCGCGCTCGCGCTGGCCGCGGTCGGGTTGTGGTGGCTCGAGGGGTCATCGTTGCTGGTGGCAACGTTCGGCATCCTGGCCGTGGGTGTGTTGGTGATCACGGCAGACGTCCTCACTCCGGACACCGGCTCGGCGATGAACAGCGCTGGGATCGCCGGCACCGGCTTCATCATCGTCGCGTTCGTGTTCGCGATGCTCGGCCTGGTGCGGGATCAGGTGACCTCGTGGTCACTGGCCGGGGCGGCGATGTTCAGCTCGTCGATCTGCTGGCTGGTGCAGGAGCGCGGCGAGATCATGGCGCTGGCCGTCGGTACGGCGGGCCCTGCGGCCCTGCTGGTCGCCTACGGCCGGACTCGGCGTCCGGCGTACGCCGTGGTGGGCTGTGCGATCCTCCTGGTCATCTGGCCGACCTCGCTGTACCAGCTGACCGACAACATGGCCGGTGTGGCGATCGGGCTGGTCGTGGCCAGCGGTGTGCTGCTGCTCGCCGTACTGATGCTCAGCAGGCGGCCCTCGAACGAGTGACACGGCGCGCGCCGTTTAGCCGTTGGCGCGGTTGATGCGGCAGACTCGCTGAGGTGACAGCTCCCACTGCAGCCCTTGTCGAGCTAGCGGTTGCCCATGGCGTGGCGACGGAGTACTGGAACTGGCAAGGCGAGCATGTGATCGTCTCGAGCGAGGTCGTCGCCGACGTACTCGCTGCGCTCGGCGTGGACGCGTCCACACCGGACAGGGCGGCTCTTGCACTTGCCGAGCACCAGGAGGCGCGCTGGCGGCGTACGCTGCCCGCCACCGTGGTGATGCGGGAGGGCTGGACGCCCTGGTTCGCCGTACACCTGCCGCATGGGTCGACAGCTGAGGTCTGGGTCGACCTTGAGGACGGCGGTCAGCGACGGGACATCCCGCAGCAGGACCACTGGGTCGAGCCGCAGTGGGTCGACGGCGTACAGGTCGGCGAGGCGACGTTCCAGCTGCCCGGGGACCTGCCGCTCGGGTACCACCGGCTGTGCGCACGGGTCGGTACCAATCCGGAGATCTCGGTCAGCACGCTGATCGTCACACCGCGCAAGCTGGAGCCGGAGAAGCTGCGCCGCACCTGGGGCTGGGTGCTGCAGCTGTACTCCGTTCGCTCGCGGCGGTCCTGGGGGATCGGCGACCTGCACGACCTGGGCGACCTGGCTGCGTGGTCTGCGCATGACCTGGGCGCCGGGTTCGTGCTGGTGAACCCGTTGCACGCCGCGGAGCTGGCCGGGCGGATGGAGCCCTCGCCGTACCTCCCGGCGTCGCGGCGCTTCAGCAACCCGATCTACCTGCGGATCGAGGACATCGACGAGTACGGCGACCTCGCGCCGGCCGAGCGGGATCGCGTGCGCACGCTGGCGCTGCAGGCCCGGGCGCTCAGCGAGGACGTCACCGCGCTGGACCGGGACACGGTCTGGGCCGCCAAGCGCGAGGCGCTGCAACTGCTGTTCCGGGTGCAGCCGTCGGTCGGACGGATCGCGGAGTACGGCGCGTACTGCGACCGGGAGAGCCAGGGGCTGATCGACTTCGCCACCTGGGCCGCCATCGCCGACGTCCACGGCCCGGAGTGGAGCAAGTGGCCCGACGAGCTGCAGGAGCCGACGTCGTCGGCAGTCGTTGCCTTCCGCAACGAGAACCCGGACGCGGTCGAGTTCCACTGCTGGCTGCAGTGGCAGCTGGACGAGCAGCTGGCGCGGACGCAGGCCCGGGCGAAGGCGGCTGGTATGTCGCTGGGCGTCGTACATGATCTTGCGGTCGGTGTGCACCCGGATGGCGCAGATGCGTGGGCGCTGCAGAACGTGCTCGCGCCGAACATCCACGTGGGTGCGCCGCCGGACGCGTTCAACCAGCAGGGGCAGGACTGGTCGCAGCCGCCCTGGCGGCCCAACGCGCTCGCCGAGACCGGGTACGCCGCGTGGCGGGACCTGGTGCGGGCCGTGATGCGGCACGGCGGCGGACTGCGGATCGACCACATCCTCGGGATGTTCCGGCTCTGGTGGGTGACGTCGCCGGAGCGGCCCACCGAGGGGACGTACGTGCGGTACGACCACGAGGCGCTGATCGGGATCCTGGTGCTCGAGGCCCAGCGCTCCGGGGTGACCGTGATCGGCGAGGACCTCGGGACGGTCGAGCCGTGGGTGCGCGACTACCTCACCGAGCGCGGCATCCTCGGTACGTCGGTGCTGTGGTTCGAGCGGGACGCCAACGGGAAGCCGCTCGCGCCGGAGCGGTGGCGGGAGCTGTGCCTGGCGACCGTGACCACGCACGACCTGCCGCCGACCGCGGGGTACCTGGCCGGCGACCACGTGGAGCTGAGGAACCGGCTCGGGCTGCTGACGCGTCCGGTCGCGGAGGAGCTCGCGGTCGACGAGGCGGACCGCGACGCGTGGCTCGCAGCCTTGCGTGAGCGTCATCTGCTGAGCGACACCGACGGCGACGTCGAGCGGATCGTCGAGGCGCTGCACCAGTACGTCGCGCACACGCCGTCCAAGCTGGTCGGGGTCGCGTTGACGGACGCGGTCGGCGAGCGACGTACGCAGAACCAGCCGGGGACGACGGACGAGTACCCGAACTGGCGGATCCCGCTCGGTGGGCCGGACGGCGAGCCGGTCCTGGTCGAGGACCTGCCGAACAACCACCGCCTCCGCCGGCTGATCGGCGCACTGAACATATAGCTTTCTGTATTCGACTGCTCACCAACCGTTGACAATAGATTTGAACGGTTGTTTTCTATTGAGCAGGAGGCGCGCCTTCCTTCGCTGTTCTACCGCCCCAGCAGTTGAAGGAGTTCGCATGCAACGGAAATGGAGCATGGCCGCGACGGCCGTCGGCGCATTGGCGTTGACGGTGTGTACGTCGGTGCCGCTCGCCTACGGACACGGGTATACGACCGGGCCGATCAGCCGGGCCAAGAATTGTCAGGACGGAGTCGTGCAGGACTGCGGTCAGATCCAGTGGGAGCCGCAGAGCGTGGAAGGACCCAAGGGGTTCCCGCAGGTGGGTCCTGCGGACGGGAGCCTCTGCTCGGCGGGGCTGCCGCAGTTCGCCGAACTCGACGATCAGCGCGGCGGGACCTGGCCGGCTACCCAGCTCCAGGGTGGTCAGGGGTTCACGTTCACGTGGCATCTGACGGCGGCGCACGCGACTACGGACTTCAAGTACTACATGACCAAGCAGGGCTGGGATCCGACCCAGCCGCTGACGCGGTCCGCGCTGGATCTCGAACCGTTCCTCACCGTCCCGATGAACGGCGCGCGACCGGCGACCGATGTCTTCCACCCCGGAACCATCCCGGCCGGAAGGACCGGACGGCACCTGATCCTCGCGGTCTGGACGATCGCCGACACCGCGAACGCCTTCTACCAGTGCTCGGATGTTAATTTCTAATTCAATCTGACGTTTCGCCAATATCTTTCCTGGGCAGTGCACTCCTTGAAATAACCGCCCCATATTTCAAGGAGTGTCCCCATGAAGTCAGTGCTCCGTCGCGTCGTCGTCCCGATCGTCGCCGTACTCGTCGGCCTGCTGCCCGGTGTGGTCGCAGTCGAGCAGGCGTCGGCGCTGACCAAGATGACCCACGCCCAGGCGACCGCGATCTTCTCCGCCGCCGGCATCACCTGGTCGTCCAGCGGCAACTGCTCGAACCGCAACAACTCGACCTGTACGTCGTTCGACCAGATCAACGACAGCACGGTGTACGGCGTCCGTACGCTGCGGCAGGCGAGCGGGTGCGCGATCCGGATCACCGGCGGCACCGAGACCGGCCACGCGAGCGGCACCTACAGCCACTGGAACGGCTACAAGGTCGACGTCGCGATCACCACGTGCGTCACCAACTACGTCCACAACAACTTCACCCGAATCGCCGACCGCGGCGACGGCTACCCCCAGTGGCGCTCCGGCGCCGGCAACATCTACGCCAACGAAGGCAACCACTGGGACATCACCTACTACAACTGCGGCGGCTGCTGACAACAAAAGCAGCCGCGCTCCGCGCGGGGTGTGGAGTGGCAACTGCGGCGGCTGCTGACAACGAAAAGCAGCCGCGCTCCGCGCGGGTAGTGCGGAGGTAACTGCGGCGGCTGCTGGCACCGCTGACTGACTGGCGGCCGCTCCAGGGTGAGGCCCTGGGGCGGCCGGAGTCCGGTGGGTACTAGGCTTCGGGGCGTGATACCTCAATTGTCGGGGCACTCCCTGTTGGTGTTCGTCGGGATTCCTCTGTTGGTTGTCGCGGTGCTGGCGTTGCTGGTGTTCGCGTCGTCGATCGCTGACGGGCCGCGGTACCGGCCGGGGTTGTCCTGGTGGGCTCCGCCGGTCTGGATCAACGGGCCGACGGCGACCAAGCCGGACCCGGCCAACCTGCCCGAGCTGCCGGAGCTGACCGGTGCGCCCGGGACCACGAACACCGCGACCACTGCCGTCGCCCGCACGACCGGAGGCGCAAGTGCCAGCTGGTGACGCATTCACCCCGGACCAGCTCTACGACATCGAGCGAGCGGTCAGGTACGCCGAGGAGACCTCCGGCCTGCACTTCTCCGTGTACGTCGGCGGCGCGGACTCCGAGACCCGTCCGTTCGCGCTCGAGCTGTTCAACGAGCTCGACGACCCGGACAGCACCGTCCTGGTGTACGTCGACCCGGCCGGCCGCCGGCTGGAGATCGTCACCGGCCCGCTGGCCAAGCGACAGCTGTCTGACACCGCCGCCGGACTGGCCGCGCTGACCATGCAGACGTCGTTCGCCACCGGCGACCTCACCGGCGGTCTGGTCACCGGTGTACAGCAGCTGGGTACGCACGCGCACCAGCCGCCGCTGCTGCACGCCAGCGACGAGCAGCACAAGCTGTAGCACGTGGCACCGGCCCTGCAGCCCCGCATGATCGAGCTGGGCGACGTCGTACTGCGTCCGTTCGTCGCATCCGACGAGGCTGCTGTGGCCGAGGCGCTGCGTGACCCGGGCATCCTCCGCTGGACAGCTGGTACGGCGGTCATCCGCGCACCAGCCGATCAGCGTGCCCGCAGGTGGCTGGAGCCGCGTATCGACGGCTGGAACCGTGGCAGCGCCATCTTCGCGATCGCGGACGCTGCCACGGACCAGGTGCTCGGCAACGTGTCGCTGCGGGACGTACACCGCATCCCGGACCAGGCCGTCGCGGCGTACTGGGTCAGCCCGCTCGCCCGCGGCCGCCGGCTCGGTGCGCGCGCACTCGACGCCGCGGCGACCTTCGGCTTCGCAGCCAACGGATTGGGCCTGCACCGCATCTCACTCGACCACTCGCTGATCAACGAGGGTTCGTGCCGCGTCGCGCTCCGCGCCGGCTTCCAGCTGGAGGGCGTTATGCGCGACTACTACGTCGAGCCGACCGGGAAGCGGCACGACTCGCACCTGCACGCCCGGCTGGCCACCGACGTGGTCCCGTCAGCCGGCTGACGCGGCCGGCTCGTAGGTCGGGCAGGCCGGGCTCGGGTACGCCGCCTGCGTGCGCGGGTCCAGGCACAGGTTCACGACCTGCGCCGAGGACGACCCCGGGCCCAGGTAGACGATCCAGGTGTTGATGACCGGGGTCATCGAGCTGCTGTTCGTGATGCCCGGGTACTGCCCGTTGACCAGCATCGCCTTCGCCGGGATCCCGGCCCGGGTGAGCGTGGCCGCGGTGTTCTTCGCCGTCTGGTCCGCAGGCATGCCGACGTCGGTCGGGTACTTGTCGATCACGACGATCCACTGGCCGCGCTTGAACTTCGGCGAGACCGGCCCGGTGTTCACCTGCGGCGTGGTCTTCTCCGCCTTGGCCTTCGGCGCGGTCGAGGAGGCCGGCGGCTGCCGATCCGCCTTCGAGGCGGTCCCGCTCGCGGTCTCGGTCGGCACCTGTGGTGCCGCGGCGCCGGTGTCGGTGCCCGACCCCATCCGCAGCCCGTCGGCCGGCGGGTCGTCCGAGGTTCCGCGGGTCAGGATGAATCCGAATATCGCGGCCATCGCCGCCGCTGCCACCACGCCCGCGCCGATGGCGCTGTGCGAACGCTGGGCCTTCCGCGGGCCTGCTGCCGGCGTACTCCGCCTGGCAGCGGTCTTCTGTTGTTTGCGCGCAACCCGAGCGGGCGGCTTCCGGTGATCGACGCGAGTCACGGCAAGGGCCCCTCCCCAAGAAAACCCGGACCGCCCCGTGGATGGGACAGTCCGGTGCAGCTTAAACCGAACGACCGAATAAGTGAGCCTCTCTCAGGTGGCGAGAATCTCTTTCCCTGTAAGGGAATCGCGCACCGCTTACGACTCCTCACGATCCGCCGACGAGCAATCGTTTGACCCTCACTGAACGAGGTCGTCCGAGTCGGTAGCGCAATGTCTTGACCTAGACAGCGCTCTAGCTGATTCGCTGCTGCTATGCGTTATCTGACCATCGGAAGTGACCCCGCGCGACAGCGCCGGGTGAGCCAGATCGCCCTCGGGGCGATGCTCATGGGTACGACGACCGACGAGGCGACGTCGTACGCGATTCTGGACCGGTACGTCGAGGCGGGCGGCACGTTCGTCGACACGGCCAACAACTATGCGTTCTGGGTCAACGGCACCCAGGGCGGCGAGAGCGAGCAGCTGCTCGGGCGGTGGCTGCGCAGCCGCGGCATCGGGGACGAGCTGACGATCGCGACCAAGGTGGGCGGACGGCCGCCACAGCCCGCCAAGGGCTTGAGCGAGCATCTCGAGGGCCTGTCGGCCCAGGTGATCAAGGAGTCCCTGGCCCGGAGCCTGGAGAACCTCGGGCGCGACCACGTGGACGTGTACTACGCCCACGTGCCCGACCCCGCCGTACCGCTGGCGGAGCAGGTTGAGACGTTCGGGGCGGTGGCCGCGGACGGGACGGTCGGTCTGCTCGGGCTGAGCAACCACTGGAGCTGGCAGATCGAGCGGGCGAGGACGCTGGCGGCTGCGGCGGGTCTGCCGGGTTGTGAGGTGCTGCAACATCACCACACGTACTTCCGGGCCCGCACCGACCAGGGTGGTCTTCGCTCGCGCGACGGCAGCATCGGTGTCACGGACGGGCAGCTCCTGAGTTACCTGCGCGCAGAGCCCGGCCTGACGCTGGTGGCGTACACACCACTCCTCAGCGGCGGGTACGTCCGAGCTGACAGGCCGCTGGACGAGCTGTACGACCACGCCGGCACGAGAGCTCGCAAGATCGCGCTGGACGACGTCGTACAGCAGACCGGTGCCACAGCGAACCAGGTGGTCCTCTCGTGGTTGATGGGCGGTGACATCCCGATCATCCCGCTGGTCGGCGCATCATCCGTCACCCAGCTCGACGAGACCCTCGCGGCCGCCGACCTCGAGCTCACACCCGAGCAGCGGAACCGACTGGACGCAGCCGGCCAGAACTAAGTCCCAGACGGGATTCCGTCGTACTTCGCCTTCGGGCGGGTGTCGAGGGCGTCGTCCAGCCAGGCGTCGATGTCGACGCCGCCGGAGAGGATGTGCTGCACGTACGACGCGCGCTCGTGGCTCAGCACCTCCAGCTCCCAGACGCACGGGGCAGCGCCGATCGGAGCAGGGCGGAGGTCGTCCACTTCCATGCCGCTGAAGATGCTCAGGCGGGACTGGAAGTCCCTCGCCCAGCTCTGCACGACCAGGTAGATGCCGTCGTCGCCCAGGTGCAGTACGACGACGCCGAGGCCGACCGACCCCATCGCGTCGTCGAACTCGAGCTGCCGCGTCGCAGTGCCGCGGGCCACGTCGACCATGTGGTCGTCCCACTGCCGTCCGCGGGCCGTGACGATGTACGGCTTCACCAGGCGGTTGGAGTACCGCCAGGGCATCAGGGGAGTGACTGGGCGGGGTCTGTACGCCTCTGCGAGTCCGGTCAGCGCTACAGCTGCCGCACCGGCCAAGGCGGGGTCGGAGGCGGGCACCGAACCAGTCTTACCGCACTGCGAGGTTCAAAAACAGCAGGGCCGGTCTCTGATGAGACCGGCCCTGCTACAGCACAGCTCAGGCGACGATGTCCTTCGCCTGCGCGGCAATCGCGCGGGTCAGGTCGGCCTGTGCCTCGGTGACGTACCGGAGCGTCGGAGCGTCGACTGCCGACGACTCCGCGGCCAGCCAGCCGGTCAGCGCGTCCAGTGCGGCCTGGTCGGCCAGGTGGCGCGGTGACAGGTACACCAGGACGTTCTCGCCCATCGACGAACCCAGCCGGGTGTACACGTCCTTGGCTGCGTTCAGGTACTTGTCGACGTACGGCCGGAGCAGGTCCTCCTGGCCGGGCTGCTGGAAGCCGAGGATGGTCCGGAACTGCGTCTCGTTCGGGGTGTCCTCGGACTCCACCGCGATCCGCCAAGCCTCTTCCTTCGCCTCGGCTGTCGGCCGGGCGGCACGGGCCTGCGCGGCCCGCTCCTGACCGGTGATCGTGGTGTCGCGGGTGAGCTCGTCGTCGATCTCGTCCGCACCGATCTTCCCGAGGCGGGCCAGTGCCACGATCAGCGTCCAGCGCAGGTCGGTGTCGACGGCCAGGCCTTCCGGCAGATCGCGCCCGTCCAGCCAGCCGGCGAGCCGGTCCGCGCCGGCTGCAGAGAACACCGCCGAGCTGTACGCCCGGACGAATGCCAGCTGGTGGTCGCTGCCCGGCTCCGCGTCCGCGACCAGACCGGACAGTGCCTCCTCGAGCTGGGCCCGCAGGGCAGGCCGGTTCTGCGGGGCGGCGTACTGGTTGACGGCGCTGTTCGCCTGGGCGAGCAGCGAGCGGACACCGGTGAGGTCGGTCTCGGCCCGGATGCCGCGTAGGACGATGCCGACGTACTGGCTGGCCGGCATCTCGGCGTCGCGGGTCATGTCCCACGTCGAGCCCCAGGCGAGTGCCCTGGGCAACGACTCGGTCAGCTGGTCGATCGACTCGACCAGCGTGGCGCGGGAGCGCTCGTCCAGCCGGATCTTCGCGTAGGTGAGGTCGTCGTCGTTCAGCAGCACGAGATCCGGCTGCGTGGCGCCGGTGAGCTCGGGCAACTCGGTGCGGGCGCCGTCGATGTCGACCTCGAACCGCTCGGTCCGGACCAGGCCCTCGTCGGTCCGCCGGTACAGGCCGACCGCGAGCCGGTGCGGGCGCAGTACGGGGAACTTGTCGGTCGCGGTCTGCTCGATCGCGAAGGAGGTGAAGGCTCCGGCGTCGTCGACGGTGAAGTCGGCGCGCAGCGTGTTCACCCCGGCCGTCCGCAGCCAGCGCTCGGTCCAGTCGTCCAGGTCCCGGCCGGACGCCTTCTCCAGCGGCTTCAGCAGGTCGGTCAGCTCGGTGTTGCCGAACGCATGGTCGTGGAAGTACTCCTTCAGCGCGGTGACGAACGTGTCCTCACCGACGAACGCGACCAGCTGCCGCAGCGTCGACGCGCCCTTGGCGTAGGTGATGCCGTCGAAGTTCACCTCGACCGCGTGGAAGTCGATCATGTCGGCCGCGATCGGGTGCGTCGACGGCAGCTGGTCCTGCCGGTACGCCCAGTTCTTCCGGGCGTTGCAGAACGTCGTCCAGGCGTCGGAGTACTTCGTCGTCGCGACCACCTGGGCCCAGTGGCTGGCCCACTCGGCGAACGACTCGTTCAGCCACAGGTCGTCCCACCAGGTCATCGTGACCAGGTCGCCGAACCACATGTGCGCCAGCTCGTGCAGCACGGTGTTGGCGCGGGACTCCAGCTCCGCATGCGTCGTCCGGCTGCGGAACAGGTACTCGTCCCGCAGCGTCACGCAGCCGGCGTTCTCCATCGCGCCCATGTTGTACTCCGGCACGAAGGCCTGGTCGTACTTGTGGAACGGGTACGGCGTCCCGAACGCCTCCTCGAACAGCGCGAAGCCCTGCTTGGTGACCTCGAACAGGTCCTCGACGTCCAGCGCTTCCTTGAGCGACGGACGGCACAGCAGCGACAACGGGTACGTCCCGTGCGGACCCTCGTACGCGTCCGTCACCACGTGGTAGGGACCCGCGACCACAGCGGTGATGTACGTCGAGATCCGCTCGGTCGGCGGGAACTCCCAGCGCGCCAGCTCCTCACCGTGCTCACCGGTGTACGTCGTGGGCTCGGGGGTCGGCGCGTTCGAGATGACCGCCCAGCGGGCCGGGGCGGAGACGGTGAAGGTGAAGGGGGCCTTGAGGTCGGGCTGCTCGAAGGTGGTGAACACCCGGCGGGCGTCCGGCACCTCGAACTGCGTGTAGAGGTAGGTCTCCTTGTCGGCCGGGTCGACCGAACGGTGCAGCCCTTCACCGGTGCGGGAGTAGAGGCAGTCCGCGACCACGGTCAGCTCGTTGCGCTCCGCCAGCCCGTCGAGCTGGATGCGTGCGCCGTCGTACACCACGTCCGGGTCGAGGGCGACGCCGTTCAGCGTCACCGAGCGGACCTTGTCCGCGATCAGGTCGGCGAACGTGCTCGCGCCGGCCGTCGCGGTGAAGGTGACGGCGGTCACGGACGGGAACGTGGGGGCGCCGCTCGGGGCGCCGGTCAGGTCGAGCTCGATCGCGTAGGTCACGTCACTGACCACGCCCGCACGGGAACGCGCCTCGTCGCGCGTCAGGTTGGTTCCAGGCATGTCCGCATCCTATGCACCTGGTTCTCAGGTTCGCCGAGGGTTTCCCCGCGACATTGGGTATTGGATACCGAGACGATATCTGGTGTTCTTCAACTTTGTATGATGGTGAATATGACTGCCTCTGCAGATTTCTGGTTCGACCCGGCCTGCCCCTGGGCCTGGATGACGTCCCGCTGGATGCTCGAGGTCGAGCAGGTCCGGGATGTGAAGACGACCTGGCACGTGATGAGCCTCGCCGTCCTGAACGAAGACCGCCGTGAGCACGACGCCGACTGGCTGCGGTTGCTCGGCCGGGTCCGGGTGCTGATCGCCGCCGAGCAGGCGCACGGCAACGAAGTGCTGCTGCCGCTCTACACCGCGCTCGGCCGCCGGATCCACAACGAGGGCCGCGGCGGCAAGGACGACGCCGTGCTGGCCGAGGCGCTCGAGGAGGTCGGTCTGCCGTCGTCGCTGCTGGAGGCGGCCGACACCGACAAGTACGATGACGCGCTGAAGAAGTCGCACCACGCCGGCATGGACCTGGTCGGCATGGATGTCGGTACGCCGGTCATCGCGGTCGAGGGCACCGCGTTCTTCGGGCCGGTCGTGACGCCGGCGCCCAAGGGCGAGGCGGCCGGCAAGCTCTGGGACGGCGTCCGGCTCGTCGCCGGCACCGAGGGTTTCTTCGAGATCAAGCGCACCCGCGACCGCGGGCCGATCTTCGACTGACACTTCAGGGCTTGCATTCGAACGGCCCGGCCGGTGAAAGTTGCTCACCAAAGATGTCCGTCCAGTGGTGAGTAGGTTCCAAATGACCGCCGTACCTCCAGGTGTAACCGCCGGGATCGCTGTGTTCGACCGGCACACCGGACAGTTCGTCCAGCAGTTCAACGCCGACCACCAGTTCCGGTCGGCGTCCGTGGTGAAGCTGCTGATCGTGCTGGACTTCCTGTGGGACCGCGGTCCGCAGTACGACGTCCCGGTGGCGGACCGGGAGCGGCTGGACGTCATGCTGCGCAGTAGTGACGACGACGCGGCCAGCCACTACTGGGACGAGTTGGGCGGCGCGGCGATCGTGGAGCGGATGGTGGAGCGGCTCGGCCTGACCCGTACGGCCGGACCGCCCGCCACCCACCCGGGCTTCTGGGGGTACGTCGCCATCACCGCTGCCGACACGGTACGGATCTATCGATACATCCTGGACAGCGCTCCGCAGCCGGTCCGCGAGTACGTGATGGAGCTGCTGCACCGGCCGACCCGCCACGGCACCGACGGCTTCGACCAGTACTTCGGCATCGCCTCCGCCTTCGACCCGGACTTCAGCATCAAGCAGGGCTGGTCCGGGTTCCAGGGGTCGAGCGGCTACCGGTCCGACCGCGCGAAGCCGGACTCCACGCTGGATCTGGTCAGCGACGCGCTGCACACCACCGGGACGGTCGGCCTGGACGACCGGAGCATCGTCGCCGTCTTCACGCTGCATCCGAGCGGAACGCAGTACGAGCAGGCCTATGCCGCGGTCACCGAGTTGACCGCAGGGCTGACAGTGCCGGGCGGCGTTCGCGCGGCGGCGAGCTGACAGTAGATTGCTCGCCATGCGAGTGCACATCGGCTGCGACCATGCCGGCTTCGAGCTGAAGAACCACCTGGTAGCGCACCTGACTGCCGCCGGGCACGACGTCGTGGACCACGGTCCGGCGGTGTACGACGCCGTGGACGACTACCCGCCGTTCTGCCTGCGGACCGGGCAGGCCGTCGTCGACGACCCGGGCAGCCTGGGCATCGTGATCGGTGGCTCCGGCAACGGTGAGCAGATCGCCGCGAACAAGATCAAAGGCGTCCGGGCCGTGCTGGCCTGGAGCACCGAGACCGCACGCCTCGGCCGCGAGCACAACAACGCCAACGTGATCAGCGTCGGCGGGCGGATGCACACCGAGGAGGAGGCGACCGGGTTCGTCGACACGTTCCTGGCCACCGACTACTCCGGCGAGGCGCGGCACACCCGCCGGATCGACATGCTGTCGAACTACGAGTCGACCGGCGAACTCCCGCCCCTGCCCTGACTGTCCTGAGCCTCTTGACCGTCGTCGGACTTTTGCGGCGCCGGCCGGCGTTCTACCTCTCGACGCGGCCGCGACACGTCCCGGGCCCGCATCGACCGCCCGGTCCCGACCACGGCCGGCGTCGGCGGGGCCGCGCGTCCGCCCCTGGCTGCACCAGAACCACCTGTCGTCCCCATAGAAGGAATCATGCCTGAAGGTCACACCCTGCACCGCCTGGCGAACGACGTTTGGGACGCGTTCGGTGGGCGACTGGTCCAGGCGTCCAGCCCGCAGGGCCGGTTCGTCGACGGGGCCGCACTGCTCAACGGACATGTCCTGCGGCAGACCGAGGCCCACGGCAAGCACTTCCTCGCCGACTTCGAGGGCGCCGGCTGGCTGCACATCCACCTCGGCCTGATCGGCAAGATGGACATCCGACCCGCCCCGGTGCCGGAGCCGGTCGGTCAGGTACGGCTCCGGCTGCAGAACGCCACGTCGTACGCCGATCTGCGCGGTGCGACCGTGTGCGAGGTCATCACCGGCGAGGAACGCGACAAGCTGCTCGGCCGGCTCGGACCGGACCCGCTGCGCGACGACGCCGACCCGGAGCTCGCCTGGAAGCGGATCCACCGCAGCAAGCTGCCGATCGGGCAGCTGCTGATGAACCAGGACGTGCTCAGCGGGGTTGGCAACGTTTACCGCGCCGAGGTCCTGTTCCGGGCCAAGCTGAACCCGATGACGCCTGGCAACGTGGTCAAGAAACGCGAGTGGCAGGGCATGTGGGACGACCTGCTCGCGCTGATGAAGTACGGCGTCGAGACCGGCCGGATCGACACCGTTGCCGACGACCACACACCCGAGGCGATGGGGCGTGACCCACGCAAGGACGATCATGGTGGCGAGGTCTACGTCTACCGGCGGCAGGGGCAGAACTGCTTCGTCTGCCAGTCGGTGATCCGGACCAAGATCCTGGCCGGCCGCAACCTTTTCTGGTGTCCCAAATGCCAACGCACCGGACTCACGCGCAAGAGCTGAAACCCATCGGTTGTGTTGCGAATTGATGCGCGGACCGAGAGGTGCCGTTATCTTCTTCACACCATGAGGAAGAACGGCGGACTCGCGCTGGTACGACGCATCGGCCGCCGGGTCGAAGCGCTGGGCCGTCGCGCCCGCCGGTCCCACCGGCTGGCGTTCGTCGCCCTGGCGCTGATGCAGTTGGTGATCGCGATCGCGAGCCACGTCTGGATGACCGCCGTACCGGCGTCGTTCCTGATCATCCCGCTGGTCGTCGGCGGCGTCCTGTTGCGGTTCGGGGAACTTGTGGCGCTGACCGGGATCACGGCGGCGTTCGGTTCGTACGTCGTCCTGTCCCGCGGATTGACGATGCCGCGGATCGGGTTCGTGCTGGTGCTGGTGATCGTCGGCTGGATCATGATCACCAGCGCGAAGGTGCGCAGCCGGCTCGGCGTGGCCGGCACCCGGAGCGAGTCGATGCTGATGGAGCTGCGGGACACGCTCACCGCGCAGGGGCTGATTCCGGCGCTGCCGCCGGGCTGGCGGGTCGAGGTGGCGATCCAGTCCGCCGGCGGGTCGACGTTCTCGGGTGACTTCGTCGTGTCGACGATGCACGGCGAGTTGCTCGAGGTCGCGCTGGTCGATGTCTCGGGCAAGGGAATCGACGCCGGGACCCGGGCGCTGCTGCTGTCCGGTGCGTTCGGCGGTCTGCTGGGCGTCGTACCCGAGGCGGAGTTCCTGCCGTCGGCCAACCAGTACATCCGCCGCCAGGACTGGGACGACGACTTCGCGACCGTGGTCCATGTCGTGCTCAACCTGCGGTCCGGGGACTTCGACGTCCGTACGGCGGGGCATCCGCCGGCGATCCAGTTCGACGCCTGGTCGGGGCGCTGGCAGACGCGCGACGCGGACGGCCCGTTGCTCGGGTTGATGGAGGCGCCGGAGTTCAAGGCGAACCACGGGCAGCTGCGGCTCGGCGACGCGTTGTTCCTCTACAGCGACGGCATGGTGGAGACGCCGCGGCGCGACATCGGCCGCGGCACCGACCGCCTCACCGGCCACGCGGAACGCCTTGTGGCACAGGGGTTCGTGGGCGGCGCCGCCGACCTGGTCGCAACCGCCGGCGGCCCGGGCGACGACTCGGCGATCGTGATCATCCACCGGGTGGCGCACGGCTGAGACCGGCAGGCCCACGGATGGCGTAGCCTGCTCCGTCGTGACGATCGATGGGTTGGGCGACACCTTCGGTGCCGGGGCGGACCGGGTTGCGCCCGACGTCTCGTTCGACGAGTTGGTCGCGATGATGCCGGAGGCGTTGCGGGAGGTGTTCCCGCCGTACCACTGGCAGCTGGCGAAGCTGTGGGAGCTCGACCTGAAGGTCGAGCCGGTCGAGATTGCCGACCTGGTCTGGATGTTCGACCTGCCGCTGTGGCAGCTCGACGGCAAACGGTTCCGGGTCACGCCGAACCAGGTCGCGGAGACGCCGATGAACTTCCGCGCGCACTACCAGCGGGTGATGGACGCGGACCTCGACTTCCCGATCAACCTGGTCGCGTACCGCGGGCGGCTGGTCGTCCTGGACGGCGTACACCGGCTGGCCAAGGCGCACTTCCTGCGCCGCCGGTGGATCGAGGCCACGATCGCCACCGCGACCCAGCTCCGGTCCTGCGCTGTTTGACAGGATGGGCTCCATGGACAGCGTGGAGCGTGAGGTGTACGTCGAGGCTCGCCCGGAGGAGGTCTGGGCCGCGGTGACGCAGCCCGAAGGTCTCACCCGGTGGTACGCATTCGGCGGCGCGGAGCTCGACCTGCGGCCGGGCGGACGGCTGGTGCTGCGCTGGGACGAACACGGGCAGTTCCTCGGCTTCGTCGAGAAGGTCGAGCCGGGCCGCCGCTTCGCCTACCGGTACGCCGTCGCGCCGGACGTCGATCCCGCGCCGGGCAACGCGAACCTGGTCGAGTTCACGCTCACGCCGGAAGGCGAGGGCACCCGCCTGCTCGTCGTGGAGTCCGGGTTCGACCGGCTGGACCTGACCCCGGAGGAGCAGGCCGAGCATGCCGGCCAGTCCGCGCAGGCCTGGGAGAACTCCCTCGGCCTGCTGACCGGCTGGGCGACACGCGGCAGTTGGTAATGTTGACGTGTCACCTTACGATTGCTGACATGACATCGGATAACGACGACTACGCGCCCAGTCCCACCGGTTGGGTCCGCGACCAGGTGGAGAAGGTCACCGCGGCCGGCACCACCGCGGCGGTCGACATCAAGGGGATGCGCGTGGTGCTGCTGACGATGCGCGGCGCCAGGTCCGGCAAGATCCGCAAGGTCCCGCTGATGCGGGTCGAGCACGACGGGGTGTACGCCGCCGTCGCCTCGCTCGGCGGCGCCCCGAAGAACCCCGTCTGGTACTACAACCTCAAGGCCGACCCGAAGCTCACCCTGCAGGACGGTGAGACCACCAAGGAGTACGTCGCCCGCGAGATCGACGGCGCCGAGTACGACGAGTGGTGGCCGCGCGCCGTCGAGGCCTACCCGCCCTACGCGGAGTACCAGACCAAGACCACCCGGAAGATCCCGCTCTTCGTCCTGGACCCGGTCGACTAAGTCCTTGCAAAGATCTCGCTCCGGATGACGGTCGGTGATCGGAGCGGGCCCAGGCTTGTGAGACGCTGGCGACGGCCGGGTTCACTTCGACCCGGCCCGGCGCGTTGCGCCGCTTGAGTTCTGGGAGTCGTCCTGACCACACACGATGCGGTGCCGGAACCGTTCGTCGGGTCGACGCGGTTGCGTCTGGCCGGACTTGCACTGCATGCCTATACCGCGAGCGGAACGGTGCTCGCGTTGCTGATCGTGATCGCCGCCATCGACGGCGACGCGGTCCGGGCCCTCTGGCTCGGGCTGGCGACCCTGGTGATCGACGGTACCGACGGGATGCTCGCCCGCCGGCTGCGGGTGAAGGAGACGATCCCGTGGTTCGACGGCGCGATGCTCGACAACATCGTCGACTACCTCACCTACGCGTTCGCACCGATCGTCCTGCTGTGGACCGGCGGCTTCCTGCCGTCCGGCACCTGGGGCGCGCTCCTCGGCGCGCTGCCGTTGCTTGCCTCCAGCTACCAGTTCTGCCGGGTCGACGCGAAGACCGAGGACCACTTCTTCCTCGGCTTCCCCAGCTACTGGAACGTGGTCGCGTTCTACGTCGTGGTGCTCAGCCTCAGCCCGATGATCACCGGCATCATCCTGGTCGTCTGCTCGATCCTGGTCTTCATCCCGGTGAAGTACGTGTACCCGTCGCGGACGAAGGCGTTCCGCTCGCTGAACCTGCTGACGACCGCGATCTGGCTCGCGTCGTACGCCGTACTCCTCGCGCAGATGCCGAACCCGAACCCGATCGTGGTCGCGGTCTCATTGTCGTACCTGGTGTACTACGGCGTCCTGAGCCTGTACCTGACGTGGCGCCGTAAGGCTGTCGCGTAGATGGTCCTCGGTCTTGGCGCGGCTCTGGGGGCCGCGGTGCTGTTCGGTGTCGGCGCGATCATGCAGGCGGTCGGTTCGCGCAAGGTGCCGACCGAGTCGGAGCTGAATCCGCGGCGCTTCGGCGCGTTCGTCGTGTCGTTGCTCAAGCAACCCGCGTTCCTCGGCGCGCTCGCGCTGAACCTGGCCGGCTTCGGCCTGCACTTCGTCGCGCTGCGGCTGCTCCCGCTGTACCTGGCGCAGGCCGGGATCGCGGTCAGCCTGGTCGTCACCGCGCTGCTCGCGACCAGGCTGATGTCGGATCAACTCAGCGCGCTCGAATGGTCCGCAGTGGCAGGCGTCGTGGTGGGTCTCGGCCTGCTCGCGGTGTCAGCCGGAGACGCCGGCGCGGCCGCGCAGCATCACGGGCTCACGATCGGCATCATCGTCGGACTGATCACGATCGCCGTACTGGGGGCCATCGCCAGCCGGTCGCAACACGGTGTTTCCACCGCCCTGCTCGGACTCCTCGCCGGTCTCGGGTACGCCGGCGTGGCCATCTCAGCTCGTCTGCTCCAGGACGGCTCCATCTCCGAGCTGATCCACAGCCCGACGCTCTACACGCTCCCGATCAGTGGAGCGCTCGCTTTCATCCTGTACTCGCTCGCACTGCAGCGCGGTTCGGTGACGTTGGCAACGACGCCGATGATCGCCCTGCAGACCATCACGCCGGCCGCCGTCGGCGTCTTCGTCCTCCACGACGCCGTCCGCGCAGGCTGGTGGCCCGCAGCGATCATCGGCTTCGCGCTCTCGGCTGCCGGCTCGGTGATCCTGGTCCGCTTCGAGTCGGTCAAGCACTGAGCTCAGCGCGACGGCCACTTCCAGGGTGGCTCGTCGAGCGGGCCCTGGCCGTCGATGGTGGTGGCACCGCGGTCCTTGACCAGCTCGATCGTCTGCAGGTCGGGGGACAGGGCCTGCAGCGAGGAGATGAACGGGCGCGAGTGCGTGACCACGATGACCTGCGCCTCCTTGGCCGCGGTGACTACGAGGTTCGCGAGGGCCGGCAGGAGATCGGGGTGCAGGCTGGTCTCGGGCTCGTTGAGGACCAGGAGCTCCGGCGGCCGAGGGGTCAGGAGGGCCGCGACCCACAGGAGGTATCTGAGCGTGCCGTCGGACAGCTCGGCACCGGACAGCGGCCGGAGCAGGCCGTGCTGGCGGAACGCGACCTCGAAGCGACCGGAGGTGTTCACGACCTCGACCCGGCTGCCGGGGAAGCCCAGCTCGATGGCTTCGTCGAGTGCGCCGTTCGGGCCGAGCTCGCGGATCGTCTGTAGGGCGGCCGCAACGTCTCCGCCGTCCTGGGACAGGACGGGCGTCCGCGTCCCGATCTGCACCCGGCGGGCGGGCGCATCGGCGTCGGTGCGGAAGTGATCGTAGAATCGCCAGCCGCGCAGCCGGTCCCGCACCAGCATGAGCTCCGGCGCACGTTCTGGATCCGCGAACTCGCTCAGCATGGAGTCGAACGTCTGGAGCTGATGACCAGCGCGTTCCCACGCGCCGCCGGACGAACGGATCCGCGCCTCGCGATTGCTCCGATCGACCAGCAGCGCGGCCGGCCGGAGGAAAGGCCCGGCCCACAACGCTTCCCGCTTGATCTCGGGGTCGAGATCGAACTGCGAACCGTTGGGCACCGGCAGCCCGAGGTCCATCAGATAGCCGTAGTCATCGCCCGCGAACCCCATCCGCAACGTCACCGGACCGGTCCGAACTGTGCCCTGGACCGGCCGATCCTTGCGGACGTGCTCCGGCCCGGCCCACAGCGTCGACTGCAGTCCGCCTTCGCGTGCGAGGGCAGCGATAGCGCCGTTGCGTGAGGCATCGGCAAGCAACCGGAGCGCCCGGTACAGGCTGGATTTGCCCGTCCCGTTCGCTCCGGTCACCACATTCAATCCGCTCAGTGGCATGACGATCCGCCGCAGGGACCGGTAGTTCTCCACCGCCAGCGTCGTCAGCATGCGCCCAACGTACTGGGATCCGCCGACAGTCCTAGGGCAGGCGGCGCCAGCGGACCGCGTCGGCGATCACGTAGCCATTGGCGTTGTCGCTCAGCTCGACGTAGCCGTCCAGGCCGGCGTTGAACGTGAACGTGCCGAGCGAAACCCATTCGCCGGTGCGTGGGTCCGGTACGCCGCGGACCTGCTGGTTGACCGCGACCGTCGTCGTACCGCCGGCGTGGTGTACGACGTACGGCGCGTTGGAGGCACGGTTCGGATCGGCGGTGTACGACGTGAGGACCTCGTACTGGCCGGTGCCGGGGATGGCTGGGCGGAAGCGGGCCAGGTTCGCGCCGGTGCCCTTCGCGTGGGTGAGGTAGTTGAACCCGTAGTACCCGAGGATGCTGCGCCCGCTGGCCCACGTCCCGACCGTCTCGAAGCCGAGCCCGCCGTTGTCGACGGTGATCTCTTCGCGGACGTCCGGGGTCGCCGCTGCTTTGACGAGGGTCAGTTGCTCGAGCGCCACCGCGGTACCGCCTCCTCGGCCTGCTCCAGCCAGGGTGAAGCGGATGGAGTGCCGACCTGCGGTGAGCTCGCGTCGGTCGAGCAGCACCATGTCGTAGCCCTCGCCACGGAACGAGGTCAGGTCCAGCGCACTGACTCGCGGCGCGTCCCCGTCGACAGTCACCGTGACCAGTCCGCCGTCAGCAGAGCGGTAGTAACGCAGCCACAGCTCGTACGTGTCTGCGCGGTCCACATGGATCGCCTGGTCGACGTACGCGCCGACAGCGCCCGCTGGCAGCCGCGGGTAGTTCATCGGGTACGACGACGTAGAAAGGCCCGGCCCGGTGGCCAGACTGTCGCGTCCCTGGGTCAGCCACTCCAGGTTGAAGCGGGCGACCGCCACCCGGCGCGGACTGCTGTCGATGTCGCCGTCACACCCGTACAGCAGGACGATCGTGCCGTCGGACAGGCGGGCGAGGTCGGAGTAGTACCCGCGGATCGGGCTGATCGAGCGGCTGTAGCGGAACGACTTGCCCTCGTCGTAGCTGACCGCCACCGTCATGTTCCAGCGCATCGGTGAGTCAGGACGACTGAGCAGTACGCGGTTGGCGTCGTCGGTGTACCTGAGAAAGCCCATGTCGCAGCCGTTGAACAGGCCGACGCTGAAGTCCATGACTGCTCGAGACCAGCTCAGACCGTCGTCAGTGCTGATGGCGAAGTCGCGCGGCCAGTCGTTGCCGGAGCCGGGCCGGCTGTTCATGACGATCGACCCGTCCGCCCGCTGGAGCAGTCTGGCCTCGCCAACCGTCGGCAGACCCGTCCCGAGCGGTACTTCGCCACCCGCCTTCCAGGTGCGGCCGTGGTCGTCGCTGTAGATCGTGGAAGCGCCGTAGTTGCGGTCTGCGGTCGGCACTCCGGTGATGATCGTCCGGTGTGACACGCTGAGCAGCAACCGGCCGGACTTCAGCTGGATGCCGTGGCCGGGGCCAGGACCGTGCATCTCCCAGTTGAACGGGAAGCTGTCGAACAGACCGTCCAGACTGTGCCGCTCGCCCCACGTAGCGCCGTTGTCGGTGCTGGAGCGGTAGTGCACGATGCCGGTGTCGGAGGAGCAACTGGTGTTCTCCGGCAGCCGCGCGCAGAGGTTGTAGAACAGGAAGACCTCACCGGTGTGGCCGTCGGCAACGAACGTCGGGTTGGCCCAGCTCTCACCGTTCACCGACGCCTCGACGGTCTGCGTCGGCAGCCACGTCTGTCCGCCGTCCGTACTGCGGCGGATGAGCAGATCGTGCGGTCCGGCGTCACACACCTCGTGCCTGCCCTCGCAGCACGCGATCAGGGTGTCGTTGCGCGTCGCGATCAGCCCGTAGACGAAGTAGCTGGCCAGCGGGTCGACGGTGTTGTCCCACAGCGTTGTCTCGCCGAAGACCGGCGCCGCCGGCTGATGGTGTCCACGACCGCCACCACCGCCGTGCGGTACGACGGCGTTGGCGGACGCCGGCAACGCGGCCGCGGCCGCTCCGGCTGCGATCCCGAGATTCAACGTACGACGACTGATCGGCATCCCACTCTCCTCACGACGGAAGGTGGCAGGACCGTACTCGCTCGGTTCGCGCAGGCGCTAGACGCTAATAGGTATTACTCCTTCGAGATAGCGGATCAGTCGGTGGACGCGGCAGGTTGTCACCGGCCGCCGAAGGTCTCGTACAGCTCGTCGCGCTCGGCCTCGGTGAGGTTGGTGTCGATGAGCTTGCTGTGCATGCCGTGGAAGCGTTCGCCGACGCGGTCGAGGTCGCCCTGCTCGGTGACCACGAACAGGGCCGAGCTTCCCGGTGTCACCTCGGTGCGGATCTTGTGCAGCTGCTCCTTGGTGATGCCGGACTTCTCGGTCGTCTTGGCTATCGCGCCGATCGCGGCGCCCGCCACGCCGCCGATCACCGGCACGAAGAACAGGGCACCGAGGAGAACGCCCCACAACGCACCCCACCCGGTTCCGCGCCAGGTCTCTTCGTGTGCCTGCTTGGTAGTCGGATGCGAGGCGCCTTCGGGCCACGAGACGACCGCATGGTCGACGATCTTCACCAGCCCGTCACGCTCGCAGCCTTTGAGCACCGTAGCGGCGTGCTCGGCTCCGCCGGGCGTATCGAACTTCCACACCGTAAACGCGGTCATGGTTTGCTCCTTGCCGTTCTTCACTGCCGGTCACCACATGGTGTCGGCTGGAAGACACGGCGGATTCACCCCGCCGGGGTGAATCCGGAAGCAGAACGGGCGCGTGGGTTCAGGAACCCACGCGCCCGCGATCACAGACTGTCAGGCCAGGGACTCTTCCCAGGCCTGGTGCAGGCCGGCGTAGTGGCCGTCCCGGGTGATGAGGTCGTCCGGTGCGCCGTCCTCGATGATCCGCCCGTGCTCGAGCACCAGCACCCGGTCCGCGGTCTCGACGGTGGACAACCGGTGGGCGATCACGATCGCCGTACGGTCGGCCAGGATCGTCTTCAGAGCCCGCTGGATCAGGCGCTCGCTGGGGATGTCCAGGCTGGACGTCGCCTCGTCCAGGATCAGCACGCTCGGGTTGGCCAGGAACGCCCGGGCGAACGCGACCAGCTGGCGCTGACCGGCCGACAGCCGGGAGCCGCGCTTCTCCACCGCGGTCTCGTAGCCGTTCGGCAACGCCGAGATGAAGTCGTGTGCGCCGATCACCTTCGCCGCCTCGACGACCTCCTCCATCGTCGCGTCGGGCTTGCCGAAGCGGATGTTGTCGGCCACCGAGCCGGTGAACAGGAAGTTCTCCTGGGTCACCATGACCACCCGCTCGCGCAGGTCGTCCTCGGACAGGTCGCGCAGGTCCACACCGTCGAGCAGCAGGTGCCCGCCGGTCGGGTCGTAGAACCGTGCGACCAGCTTGGCGATCGTGGTCTTGCCGGCGCCCGTCGTACCGACCAGGGCCAGCGTCTGACCGGCCGGCACGTCCAGCTGCAGACCGGGCAGCACGGGTACGCCGTCGACGTACTCGAACCGCACGTTCCGCAGTTCCAGGTGGCCGCGCGGCTTGCCGGGCTTGGCAGGCTCGATCGGCTCCGGGACGTCCGGGGTCTCGTTCAGTACGCCGGACAGCTTCTCCAGCGCGGCCGACGCGGACAGGAACGTGTTGTAGAACTGCGTGATGTCCTGCAGCGGCTCGAAGAACTGCCGCAGGTACAGCAGGAACGCGGTCAGCACGCCGACCGTCACGTGCCCGTGGTAGGCCTGGTAACCGCCGTACGCCAGGATCGCGACGATAGTGATGTTGCCGACGCCCTTGATCGCCGGCATGAAGACCGCGTTCAGCCGGAACGACTCGAGGTTCGCCTTCCGGTAGCGGTCGTTGACCCCGTGGAAGATCTCCTCGTTCCGCGGCTCCCGGCGGAACGCCTGGACCGCGCGGATGCCGGTCATCGACTCGACGAAGTGCACGATGACCAGTACGACGGCCTCACGCGTCTGCCGGTAGACGACCGCCGACCGCTTCCGGAACCACGCCGTCAGCAGCAGCAGCGCCGGGAACGACAGCAGCGCGAGCAGACCGAGCTTCACGTCGAGCGTGAGCAGGATGATCGATGTACCGACCAGGGTCAGTACTGCGGTGACCAGGCTGTCGAACCCGCTCGCCAGCATCTCGTCGATGACCTGTACATCGGACGTCAGCCGCGAGATGACACGCCCGGAGGTGAACCGGTCGTGGAACGCGGGGCTGAGCCGCTGGAAGTGGTCGAACACCCGCTTGCGCAGGCCGAGCAGGATGGTCTGGCCGAGCCGGCCGGACCGCATCAGGAAGATCTGCCGGGCCCAGGCCTGCAGCAGCGCCGAGAACAGCACCGCGATCACGATCGTGATCAGCTTCCCCGACCCCTCGCCGGCCAGGATCGGCGGGATGCCGTTGTCGATACCCAGGTGGACCAGGTACGGCACCGCGAGCCGGGCGGCGTTCTCGACGATCACGATCACGACCAGCAGCCAGATCAGCTTCTGGTACGGCCGGAGCAGCTCCCCGAGCAGCTTGCGGGAGTCCTCCTTCAGCCGGATCGTCGTCGCCCGGGAGATCTCCCGGTCCGGGTCCTCCTCGAACAGGCCCCGCCAGCTCTGCTCCTCCGGCGGCTTCTGGTCGCGTTCCTTCGCCCGTTCCGAAGCGCGGGGAGGTGTTTGCTGGGTCGTCGTCATGCGTGCACCTCCTCTTCTTCGGCTGCCAGCAGGTGCCGGTACTCCGGCACTGTCGCCAGCAGTTCGTGGTGGGTTCCTACGTGGGTGATGGTCCCGCCCTGCAGCAGCGCGACCTTGTCGGCCAGCATCACCGTCGAGGCACGGTGCGCCACGACGATGCCGGTGGTGTCGGCGAGCACGTTCTGCAGCGCCTCCTCCACCAGAGCCTCGGTGTGTACGTCGAGCGCCGACAGCGTGTCGTCGAGCACCAGTACGGCCGGCTTGGCGAGCACTGCGCGGGCCAGTGCGAGCCGCTGGCGCTGTCCGCCCGACAGCGACATGCCCTGCTCACCGACACGGGTCTCCAGACCCCACGGCAGCTCGTTGGCGAACTGTGCCTGAGCCACCTCCAACGCCTGCTGTACGTCGGCATCGCTGGCGTCCGGCCGTCCGAGCGTCAGGTTCTCCCGGACGCTCATGGAGAACAGCGTCGGGTCGTCGAACGCGGAGGCGACCGCGGTCCGCAGCGACACCAGGGACAGGTCCCGGATGTCGTGGCCGTCGATGGTGATCCGTCCGGCGGTCACGTCGTACAGCCGGGGGACCAGTGCGGTCAGAGTGGTCTTGCCGGACCCGGTGGCGCCGACCAGTGCGAGCGTCGTGCCAGGGGTGAGGTCGAGGTTGATGTCGTGCAGCACCTCGGTCGAGTCGTCGGAGAACCGGAACCCGACGTGCTCGAAACGCAGGTGACCGCGCGAGTTGACGAGCTCGTCCGGACCCGACTTGATCACCGAGTAGGTGTCGAGGATCTCGCTGATCCGGTCCGCCGCGGTCATCGACTCCTGCGCCATCGCCAGGATCGCGCCGAGCGAGGTGACCGGCCAGACCAGGGACAGCATCAGCGTGATGAACGCGACCAGGGTGCCGAGGGTGATCGCCTGCCGGCCGGCCGCGAGCGCGCCGAGCAGCAGAACGATGACCAGGGTCAGGTTGGGGATGACGCCGAGGAAGCTCCAGAACCGCGACGCCAGCCGCACCTTCTCGACCTCGGTGTCGTACAGCGTGGTCGCCTCGTCGTCGAACTGGCGCTGGACGTGCGGCCGGCGGCCGAACGCCTTGATCACCCGGAAGCCGAGCGCCGACTCCTCGATCCGGGTGGCCAGGTCACCCTGCTGGTCCTGGACCTTGCGGGAGATCCGCAGGTACTTCTTCTCGAACTTCAGCGACACCATGACGACCGGTACGGCGGCCACCAGGACCACGAGACCGAGCGGCCAGTACAGCTGCAGCAGCAGGATCGTGACGACGACCAGTTGCAGGACGTTCATCACCAGGAAGAGCAGACCGAAGCCCATGAACCGGCGGATCGTGGACAGGTCGGTGGTGACGCGGGACAGCAGCTGACCGCTCTGCCACTTGGTGTGGAACTCCATCGGCAGCGACTGGAGCCGGACGTACAGGTCGTGCCGGAGAGTTGCCTCCAAATCACTGACCGTCCGGGATTGCGCCCAGCGGCGCATCCACACCAAGATGACTTCGGCGAGGCTGAGCCCGAGGGCGAGCAGCGCCAGCGGGACCAGCAGGTTCAGCTCGTGGCGGGTCACCGGGCCGTCGATGATCGACCTGGTGACGAGCGGGACGCTGAGGCTGACTCCGACGCCGAGCATGGCGGTGGAGAACATCACCGCGAGACGCCAGCGGTGGGGCCTCAGGTAGGGACGCAGTCGCCACAGGTTGCGGCTGCGTTCGGGGACACGGGTGGTAGGGGCTGCGATCGACGGCGCTTTGACAGCGTGCTCTGACGGCATCTGGACGGGCGCACTTCCCATCTACTTCGGTTCACAAGGGGCTTGGGCGACCTGAAAACGGCGCACTTTCCAGTATCGCCCAGTAGGTAAGCGCTTGTCCCGCCAATTCCATTCCCTCCGGATGAAACGCAATAACCCATCCCGGACCCACGCGGGAGGCCCGCCCGGACCTATCACGATCCGCAATCAGTCCCGTCAGATCGATCGCCGGTCCGCGACCGTGGCTGCCCGATCGGGCGACCGTTGCGGGCCGAACCCGGCGGACACCGGGGCAGTGGTCGGCCGAACCGCGTGGTTCCGCGCCCGGGTGCCCGGATCGTTGAGGCATGGGACAGATCGGGCTTTCGTCGGGCTTCGCACAGCAGGGCAGTTACGGACCGGGGAACTGGGAATTGGTGATCCCCTGGCCGGACGGGGGCTTCGCCGCGTTCTACCGCGACGACTCCGGCTGGCACGGCCCGCTGGTTGTCACGCCGCCGGCCAGCCCGGTGGTCCGGTCGCTGGCGTTCATGGAGGGTGACTACCAGTCGGAGTCGAACGGCGACCATCAGAACTTCGAGCTGATCGCCGTCGAGGGCGGCAAGCTGGTCCACTGGTGGCGGGACAACGCGGAGCCGTTCGCCTGGCACCGGGGTGCCGAGTTGCCCGGGATCACCACCGCGGGCGGCGTCACGCTCGGCCGGTCGCACTGGGGAGTCCCGCCGAAGCAGACCCATCCGGTTCACGAGGCAATGCTCGTCACCGCGCAGCTCTCCGGGGGCGGCGTGCTCTCGTTCGAGATGCCGCGGCAGATCGGCAACAACCCGCCGCCGCTGGTGTGGACCCAGGCCGGCACCGTCGACTACCCGGAGCAGCTGTTCGAGGGCCTCGGGTGGGCCTTCGGCGCCGTCGGCTCGACCGATCCGGACTGGGACGAGTCGACCAGGTACGCCTCCTTCGTCAGCGCGATCCGGCTCGCCGTACGGTCCGACGGCAACCTGCTCAGCTACGAGTGGTTCCACGACGGCACCGGTCAGCAGATGAACGAGAACCCCGGGTACGTCGGCACCGGCGTCCGCGGCCGGCCCGCCGTACTGGAGTCCGATCGGGGCTACAACCGCAGCTGGCCCGGCTCGGCGCAGTGGCACCACGGCCACTACGAGGCGTTCGCACCCGCGGCGGGCGGTGGTGTGACGCACTTCTGGCGAGCGAACGAGGACGGCATCGGCGAGGCCTGGAACCTCGGTGCGACTGTCGGGCGCCTGGTGTACGACGAGGTGTCGGCGTTCCAGTCGCGGGACGAGGAGAAGAACCTCAACGACTCCACGGCGCCGCTGCAGGTGTTCGCCCGGATCGACGGCGAGCGCTGGGTTCACCACTTCACCCATCGGGACCTGGAGTCCGGCTTCGAGTGGCGCGGCCCGTTCAAGATCGGCTTCAAGCCACCGGCGGCGGGTCTGTTGCCCGGATCGCCGGTCGGGCTCGGCCGCGGCAACCGGGACGCCGTTGCGCTCGCGGTGGCCGCCGACGGTTCGGTGCAGGCGACCTACCGCACGCAGTCGGGCTGGGAGCCGCTGGATACCGTCAGCCCGGCTGGGACAGCTCTGCCGGGGACGCCGGTCAAACTGATCAACCGGTCCGAGCAGGCGACGTTCAGCGCCGGGCAGATGTACGCCGTCCTGTCCGGTGGGGACGGTTCGGTACGGCTGATGGTGATGTCGGCGGCAGGGTCCTGGACGGAGGCGTCCGAGCTCGCCCCGGCCGGTGCGACGGTGCCGGGAGCCGCCGTGGAGATCGAGCTGCAGGGCGCGTGGACCGGCTGGACCAACGTGGTGTACGCCGGTGCGGACGGGTCCGTCAAGGTCCACTGGGTCGGCAAGGACGACGCGTACGTGTGGCACGGCCCGGGCGAGATCGCGCCGCCCGGAACCGTGCACGCAGGTGCCAGAGTGTCGTTGCATCTGCAGACGTTGCACCAGCTCGACGCCGTTTATGTGCCTGAGGACGGCTCGGTGCAGGTGCGGTGGGTCGACGAGGACGGTGGCCAGTGGAAAGGGCCGGCCGTCATCGCGCCGCCCGGGTCCGCCGTACCCGGATCCCGGGTCGCGCTCGCACAGCAGGGCGAGCGGGACCAGTTGGACGCCATCTACGTCGCACCGAACGGGTCGCTACAGCTGATCTGGGTCTCCGGACGCGAATCCTGGCAGGGGCCGTCGGAGCTCGCGCCGCCGGGCTCGGTGACCGAGGAGACCGTGGTCAGCATGACGCCGCGCACCCAGATCGATCAGGTCAACGCGATGTACGTGGCCGCCGACGGCTCGATCCAGGTGGCCTGGACGACCAAGACCGAGCCTTGGCGGCCGTTCGGCCCGGTTGCTCCGCCCGGCACCGCCCGCGCCGGCAGCGAGCTCGGCCTGCTCACGCAGGGCCGCGCGATCACCATGGCCTACGTCGCTCCGGACAACTCCCTGCAGGAGCTGGTGATCAACCAGGACGGTTGGGTCGGGCCGATGCAGATCGCGGCGGCATTCCCCGCGGCGACGTACGGCGGCGTGCAGACGCTGCTGACTCTGGCGAACACCGCCGCGGCGAGACCGGACCGGGCGCTGGCGGCGATCCACTCCTTCGAGGCCACCGCGGCCGCGCGGGACCTGGCCGCACTCAACCCTGCCTACCGGTCCAGCCTCGGTGAGTGGCTGCTGTACCCGATCCAGGCCTACATCAGTGCGGCCGGGAAGACGGCCGAGGCGATTTCGGCAGCGACCGAGGCGCTGGACGTGTTCCGCCGGCTCCGCGACGAGGATCCCGCGGACCTGCGGCTCGGGTACCAGCAGGCCCGTGCGCTGGTCACACTCGCCACCCGGCTCGCCGACGTACCCGATGCCGCAGGTGCGTCGGCCCGGGCGCTGGAGGGCGCCGGTCTGGCCCGGCAGGTGGCAGTGGCCGATCCGGTCTATCGGGACGCGTTCGGGCAATGGCTGATCTGGCCGATCCAGGTGTACGTCGCGGGCGCGGGCGACCGTCGCACGGCACTCGCCCTGGCTACCGAGGCGCTCGGGATCTTCGAGGCACTCGAGCAGGAGCAGTCCGGAAAGCTCGATCACGTGTACCACCACGCCAACGCGCTGGTTCAGGTCGCCGTACGGCTGTGGGATGTCGACGACCGCGCGGGAGCGGTCGTACGGGCGGGTGAGGCGGCCCGGGTCGCGGCGCGGCTCACGGCCGCGTCCACGGCGTACCTGCCCAGTCAGGGCGACTGGCTGCTATGGCCGATCGTCCCGTTCCTGCGGTCCGCGGGGAGCCATGCCGACGCGGTTGCGGCTGCGGACGAAGCGGTTGCCGTGTTCGAGAAGCTCTCGGCCGATGCGCCGACGAAGTACGCCGAGAAGCTGGCGGCGGCGCGGGCTCTGCGGGCAGGACTCGGTTAGGCCACCTCGGCGGGTTCCGGGACCTCCTGCAGCCCGCGGAGAGGCGAGAAGGCGGCGACCAGGAATCCGACGAGCATGCCGGCGGTGGCGATCAGGAGGGTCGGGCGGATGTGGAGAGCGGTGGCCAGCACCCCTGAGACGGCCGCGCCGGCGGCCTGGCCACCGATGACCAGGGTGCGCCAGGAGGCCGTGACCTGACCCAGGAGGTGGTCGGGCGCCAGGGCCTGGCGCAGTGTGCGTTGCGGTACGCCGAACAGCGCCATGCCAACACCCGCGAGTACCTGGCCGAGGAGGATGAGCGGCGTACGGCCGGTGAAGAGCAGGGCACCGTTGAGTGAGGCGAGGAAGCAGCCGCACAGGTATGAGCGACCGATGCCGACCAGTCGGCACCACGGTGCGGCTACGAGCGTCCCCGCAACCGCAGCGGCGCCGAAGGTGGTCAGCGTCAGTCCCACGAACGCGGGGGTGCGGTGCAGCTCGCGGATGAGGAACAGGACCATCAGTGGTCCCTGCAGGGATCCGGCCAGGGCCGCAATGCCCGCGGACAGGACGAGCGGCCTGAGCATCGGGTGGCCGAAGAGCACGCGCAGACCGGCCGACAGCTGTACTTCGGAGCGGGCCCTTGTGGGTGGGCGGTCCGGCTCGCGGATCAGATACGCCGCGATCGCGGACACGACGTACGACGCGGCGTCGATGACGATTGCGAACGGTGCGGTGAGGACCTGCACCAGGAGGCCGGCGACGGACGGTCCGACCGTCGAGGCGACGTTCAGGTTCAGCAGGGCGGCACTGTTGGCCCGCATCAGGTCCTCTCGTGGAACCAGGATCGGGATCATCGTCTGGGACGCGGTGTCGGACAACAGGGTGAGCACTCCGGTCAGTACGGCGACGACGTACAGCTGCTCGATCCGCAGCGACTGCAGGGCCGCCGCAACCGGCACCGAGCCGAGGAGCAGAAGTCGTCCGACGTCGGTAATGATCAGCACGCGCCGTCGCGACCACCTGTCCACCCAAACACCCGCCAGCAGTCCGAACAGCAGGTGCGGAGCAATCGACACCGCCGACAGCGCACCCATCTGCACAGCCGACGCCTGCAGAGTCACTACCGCGACGAGCGGCAGCGCGACAGTTGTGATCGCACTGCCGGACGCGGACACCAGTTGTCCGATCCATAGCTTCCTGAACTCGCCGTTAACGACCCACGCCATACCTGTGAACCTGTCACTGAGGAGAGTCATTCGACTACGGCTGTTCGCCACCAGCAGAGCTTGTTCACTCCACGCGAAACACAGGACCCCTTGCAGTGAAGGGGAGTGAGGCACCACGGGGGATCAGCCAGGCGTGCTCACGCCGTACTCGGACGACGTCGCACTGCCCGTCGGTGATGAGCAGGATCGGGCCCTCAGCGGGGAAGTCCTTCGCCCGCTCGAGCAGGTCGACACCGGGCTGCAGCACTGTCCCACCACGACCACGGACCTGCACCCGGCCGGCGATGTCGTCCACGGGCACGTACCCGGCGTCGTACGCCGCGGCGTCGCAGTACACGACCCGAGCGGCCGGTACGTCGCGAGCGCGCGAGTACGACGCGATCGCGCCGAGCGCCTTACCCAGCAGCTCACGGTCCATCGAGCCGGAGGTGTCCAGCACCACGCCGTACGTCGGGAGGCGGTCGAGCTCGACCGGCCGGATCCAGCCCGGGCGCGGGATGTCCGGCGTACCGGACTGGCGTCGGGACGCGCGGGCGTACGTGCGGGTCTTCTCCACGGCCGGCACGTGCTCCTCGAACCAGCGGGCCAGCCGTGCATCCCAGGCGAGGGGCGGGTGGTCCAGCGCGCGGATCGCCTCGACCAGTCCGGCAGGAAGCGTGCCACGGGAGGAGTCGTGGTACGCCAGGCCGGTGGTGAGTGCCCGCCGGTAGATGTCGTCCAGACCGGCGCCGCGTGCGGCCTCACCCGCGTGCGGCAGCGGGTGGCCGAGTACATCGCCCAGTCCGACACCGCGCAGGGTCGCGAGCTTGCGGTAGCGACGCAGGTCGGTGGTGATGCGGTCGTAGACCTCTTCGGCGGACATGCCCTTCAGGACCGGGTCGTGCAGGGCACCGTCCGGCATGCTGCCGACACCCATCTCCAGGAGCCAGCCGTTGATCACCAGGTCCGCGGCCACGTTCCACAGGTACGGATCGCGGCCGCCGACGCGCTCACCGTGGCGCAGGGCGGCATGCAGCATCTCGTGGGCCATGACGAACCGCCACTCGCTCAGGGACATGCTGATGAGCGGATTGACGTAGATCTCGCCCGCGGCCGCGTTCACTGCGGCCACGTGGATGTCCCAGCCGCGGGCGAGTTCCGCCTCAGCGACGATCGTCATGCTCGACGCGATCGCACCGAGCAGCGGGTACGACGAGACGAACCAGCCCAGCGCGAGGTCCCACTTGTCCCGCCCGCCACGGTCCGCGCTCAGCGAGGAGCGTGCACCGCCTGCGACCTCCACGGCTGCTGCTGCCGCGGCTGACAGTCCGGCGGCGAACAGCTCGCTCCAGTCCGGCGGCTTGCCCCAGCCGTTCCAGCGCGCCGTCTCGACGTCCGACACCCGGCCCGCGACACCGAGTCCGTCGTACTCCGCCGGCACGCCCTCGCGCCGCCAGAGACGTGCCAGCGGGTCCTCCTCCATGGCAGGGAAGGACGGGGGCTGCTCGGCGATCGGCGTCCCGAGCTTGAGCGACTGGAGGTAGCGGTTCACGGCTACGTCGTACGCGGCCTGGCCGGCGTGGTCCGGCTCCGGGCGGTCGCGGTCCGCGTGGCCGAGTCCGAGGTGGATGAGCAGGTGCGCGAACACCCACGTCCACTCGTCCGGCGTGGCCCTGCGGGTCCGGTGTGTGCGGATCTGGCCGTTCGAGTCGATGATCGCCCAGGCGTCGGCTGGACAGGCCTCGTCACGAACCGGACTGTGCGCCCAGTCGGCCATCGGCGCGAAGAGTGGGTGCTGCACGACGGTGGCCCAGCCGGCCTGGACTGCCTCCCACGCCGGATCGCGCTGCTTCTTGCGCTTAGGCACGTGCCGCTACCAGCCGCGGCAGGTCGCGGCTGACCTCGACCAGGAACCAGGTCGGCAGCACCGGGCGGCCGTCGTCGTCGGACGCGATCACCAGCTGCGCGATCTCGAGCGAGATCTCCGCCAGCTCCACCAGCAGCGCCTTGCCGCGGTGCGCGAGCTGACGGGCTGCCGGGTTGGCGGAGGCCTTGTCGGCGGCCAGTTCCTTGATCAGGCGGGCGCGGAAGGTCTCGGCGAGGAAGTACAGCAGGTCGCGGTCCTCCGGAGCGGCCGGCCAACCGGTCTCACCCTTCAGCACGGCGTCCAGCCCGAACGCGTGGCGGACCGTCTTCACGTACGCACGGAACGTGGAGGCGTGCGCGGGAGACAAGGTGCCGAAGGCAAGCACTCGGAGGGTCTCGTCGGACACGTCGTCGCCGTACGAGTGGAGGGCGTCCGAGAGCATGTGCCAGGAGCGCGGGGTGGAGAACGGCTCCTCGGTCTTCGGCGGTGCGGTCCACAGGTGGTCGGGGCGGTTGCGCAGGTACTCCAGCACCCACGGGTGGATGCCCGCCGTACCGGCCCAGTGCAGCCAGTCGCCCGCGGAGGCGCGCAGGTGGACGTGGACGAGCCGGTTGACCAGTGCGCTCGCCATCGGACGCGCCAGCGCGTTGTCGGTGGCGCGGTTGCCTGCCCCGATCACCACGGAGCCTGCGGGCAGCTCGTACTCGCCGATCCGGCGGTCGAGGATGAGCGAGTAGAAGGCCTTCTGGACCTCGGCGGACGATGCGTTCAGCTCGTCGAGGAACAGGCAGTACGGCTCGTCCCGCGCGATCGCCACGGGCGGTGCGAAGCGGCTGCGGCCGTCCACGATCTGCGGTACGCCGATGAGGTCCTCCGGCGCGAGTTGCGTGCCCAGGAGCGTCACGCACTCCAGGCCGAGCGATTCGGCGAAGGCCCGCACCAGACTGCTCTTCCCGATCCCCGGTGCGCCCCAGAGGAAGACCGGTCGTACCACTGCGACGTGCAGCAGCACTTCGGGCAGCTCTGCCGCCGATACCGTGATTCCTGCCTGCATTCATTCCTTTCCTGGCTGCCGTCCTTGGTCAGCCCTCCAGGATCCTCTTGGAGTCACGGTGTGTCACTCTGTTTTCCAGGGTGCTTCCGTTACCGGTGGTTACTGGCTAGGGTGCGGCCCGTTGTCTTCGGAGTACTGGGGGGTCTCTCGTGGTGAGCTTTCGGGTCAAGGCGGCGGCTGTGTGCGCCGTCGTACTGCTGCCGTTGTCGGCGTCGCAGGTGATGGCTGCCGACCCGCCACCGCACCTGGGGGCGGGGGTGCTGGTCCCGGGGCGGTCCGCGGTCGACGTCGGGATGTCCGGTGCCCGCGTGGTCGTGTCGAACCCGGTGTACGAGACCAGCAACAACGGGACCACCTGGACCGCCTCCGGCGGTACGAACGTCGGCAAGCCGCTGCAGGTGGAGGGGAGTGCGCTGCTGACGTTCGACGGGAGTACTGCGAAGGTCGGCGGGCTCTCGTTCCCCGCGACCGACGAGGTGGTGCTCGGGAAGGGCGGCAAGCTCGTCTCGGACCGTACGTCGGCCGGAGCGACCGCTGCGGTGTACGACGTTGCCTCCAAGACCAAGCTGGCCGACTATGCGCCGCCGTTCGCCATGTCCGGCGACACCGTGTGGAAGGTGACGTCGCCGGGGCACCTGGACGGCAAGAACCTGACCACTGGTGACGTGAAGACCGTGCTGGTCGCGACTGCGTGCACCGTCGGTCCGGACGACGTGAACGGCCGGTGGGCCGTGCTGAGCGGCTGCAACCAGGTAGTCGACGTCAACGGACCGCAGCCGCCGCGGAACTTGTCCGTGGCGGCGGACTCCCAACTGGGCAACGGTTTTGCTGTCCAAGCGTCCGGATCGGACCTGCTGGTCACAGACGTCAACGATCCGGCTCTCGGGCAGCGCAGGTACGGACCGATCCGCACGGCTGGGCCCAGCTTCCGCGCGGACGGCTCCGGTCTGGCGAAGATCGTGTACGCCGACGCGGACGGCAACCCGCGCGTGATCACGCTGAGCTGGCTGACCCCGGACCCGCAGCAGCACCCGGACACGGTCGCGCCCGTACTGACCAGTGCGTCGGCCGGCGACCGAGTGCGTGACAACACCAGCCTGTCGTTCGACTGGGCCTTCACCGATCCGCAGGACCCGAACTCGCCTGCTACGGGTGTGTTGAGCTACGACGTACGCATCCAGCAGCGGCCGAACCGCACGTCGCCGTACGGCGCCTGGAACCTGGTGGCTGCGTGGCAGGGGCTGAAGACGACTGCTGCGAGCTTGACTGCGGCGATCGGCACGGACACGTGCTGGTCGGTTCGTGCGCGGGACTATGCGGGCAACGTGAGCGCGTGGAGTGCGTCGTACTGCAGTGAGGTGGATGGGACCGCGCCGGCGCTTGTCACTTGGCGGATCGGGGACCGGGTGCAGCTGAGCGGGACCGCGACCGTCCGCTGGGCGTACAAGGACGACACCGACATCGCGTCGTACGACGTGGTCTACAAGACCGCCGCACCGGGTGCGGCGCTCGGCAAGTGGATCTACCCGGCTACGTGGCAGAACACGCGCATCACGTCGATCACCTGGGCCCCGCGGCTGGGCTGGGACGAGTGCTTCATGGCCCGCGCCCGCGACTACCTGGGCAACCTGTCCGCCTGGTCGGCACCTATCTGCTCAGTAGCCCCCGAGGACGACCGCGCGCTGACTTCCGCCGGCACTGTCACTCGCACTACGAGCACGCTGGCGTTCCAAGGCACCACCACCATCCTCAAGGCCAACGGTGCTTACCTGACCAAGGCCACGGAAGCCGGCCAACGCATAGCCCTGGTAGCCCTCCATGGCCCAGGCCAAGGCCGCGTGGACATCTACCACGCCAACATCAAAATCGGCACTGTCTCCCTGGCCGCCACCACCACGAGCCGGGTAGTCACCTACCTTCCCACTACCGTCTTCCGCACCGGCGCCCTCAAAATCATCTCCACCAGCACCGCCCCCGCCTCCATAGACGCCGTAGCCCTACTCCGCGCCCCATGAGCCAGAGCGCATCCCAGGCCGCGGCCTTCTTCCGCGATGTAGCCCGAACGGGCCGGCTCTGGACCGTGCGCGACGAGGGCGGCTACCCCGCCCCCTACGGCTCGACCGGCGGACGGGCCCAGCCGTTCTGGTCCACCGAGTCCCGCGTTCGGCGCATCATCAAACTCGTCCCCGCGTACGCCGCCTTCGACGCCGAGGAACTGGACCTGACCCAGTGGCGCGACCACTGGCTGCCCAACTTCCGCAAATCCGGCATCCGCCTAGGCATCAACTGGTCCGGCCCTCGAGCCGCGGGCTACGACTTCACGCCCGACGAAGTCCAAAACCGTCTGGCCGCCCAAGGCCTAGCTACCTGGAGCCGACCTCCCGCGGAGGGCTGATGCTCCACTTGGCGGGCGCTGCTAGGTGAGGTTGGTGAGTGCCTCGAGGGCTTGGGTGGCGTGGTGGGGGAAGGGCTTGTCGTCGGGGGAGTCGAGCCAGTGGGTGAGGGCTACTCGGGTGACGGCGACGGTGGCGGCTGCTATCGCGCTGGCAGTTAAGGGGTCTGGGAGGCGGTCCTGGATGGCGGCTGCCAGCGGGGCTTCGAGGGTGCTGAGGTCTTTGAGGTACTCGCCGCGGAGGGCGGGGTCGCGGGTGATCAGGCGCAGCGCGGCCCGGTCCGGATCCGGGCCGAGGAACTCTGCTGTGATCGCCGCGGTGATGGCTGCCAGCAGCGGCTGGTCGGCGGGACGGGCTCGCAGGGCGTCTGCGATCCGGCCGGCGCGATCGGCGTACAGCGCGCAGATCGCCTCCTCGCGGCTCCCGAAGTACCCGTTGTACGTGCGCGGCGCGACGCCGGCGCGGTCGGCGATGTCCGCAACCCTGACGTTCTCGGTCCCGACCTCGACCGCCAGGCTCCGCGCGGCCGCACCCAACGCCGCCCGGGTCGCCAGCTTCTTCCGCTCCCGAAGTCCGCTCATGACGCGATAGTAGCGCACCACGCATATTTGCGTGGCACGCAAGTTTGCGTATGCTGCCGACCATGGATCAATTCATCGAGGTTCCCGGCGCCCGCTTACGCATCCGGTCCGGCGGCTCCGGCCCGATCCTGCTGCTGCTCGGCGGTGCAGCCGACGGCGGCGGCCTCGGCGTACTGCGCGAGCTGCTCGAGCCGTCGTACACCGTCATCACCTACGACCGCCGAGGCCTGGGCCAGAGCACCGTCACCGATCCGGACGCCCCGTCGAATTAGCCGACGACGCCGACGACGCAGCCGCCGTCCTAGCCGCCCTCACCCCCGAGCCCGCCTACGTAGCCGGCACCAGCAACGGCGCCGTCCAAGCCCTAGAACTAGCCCTCCGCCACCCAGCCCGGATCCACACCCTCCTAGCCCACGAGCCACCCCTCCCACAACTCCTCCCCCCACCCCAACGCGCCAAGATCACCGCCGCCCAATCCCAAATCACCACCCACCTAGAAGCCGGCAACCCCAAACCCGCAACCACCCTCCTAGCCACCCTCACCGGGCTCCCCACCCCCACCCCTCCTGCACCCGATGACTCAGCTGCCGATGCGCGGGCCACGTTCCTCCGCCGCGTCGCGCTGCCGCTGCATCGGTACCAGGCGGACCCTGACGCGCTTGCCGCCAGTCCAGTGGCGATCGTCGTCGGAGCAGGCGAGGAAGACGGCGACCTGGTCGGCCCGCTCAGCGCGACGGCCCTGGCCACCCTCCGCCAAACCTCGGTAACCGCCTTCCCAGGCGGCCACGCAGGCTACCTGCAGCATCCCGCCGCGTTTGCCGCGACGCTCAAGACCGCTCTGCCGCCGGCCTGAAAGTTGCCCGCGGCAAGTACGTCGTAACGGCCGACCGTCTCGTGCGATAGACGGTTCGTGACGGGGAACAGCAGGATCTGGCGCCTGGGCGGAGCCATCTACGTGCTCGCCGTCCTAGCCTTCGCGATCTACGTGTACGCCGTCGACTTCGACCTCATCAGGTACCTCTGGCTCACAACCGCGCCGGCGGGCCTCGCAGTCCCGTACGTGAGCTACCTGATCTCAGTACCGCTGATCTTGCTAGGCCTAGTAGACCCAGTAGACGGCAACGGTCTGCTCCCAGTCCTCATCCTCCTGTGGACTCTCGCCGCAATCACCAACGTCCTCATGGCCCGACTGCTGTTCGACACCCTCCACACCCGCTGTCGAACCACGCCCACCCAACGCCGGACCGGCACCTAACCGGACCCTGGGGCCAGGAGGCGAGCCGAGCAGGAGACCCGGCCCACGCAGGTGAGCTGAGCAGCCGACCTGAGCCAGGAGCCGAGCGGAGCGAAGGCGTAGGGGGTGCGGGTGGCGGAGCCCCCGCTTGCGCCGAGCGGAGCGAGGGCGCACAAAGGAAGAGGGCGAAGCAGGCCTGCGCTCTCCGCAGGCATACTTCGCCCCTTCGACCGAGCGGGTGACGAGAATCGAACTCGCGTAGTCAGTTTGGAAGACTGGGGCTCTACCATTGAGCTACACCCGCGTGGTGCTGCGGAACATGATTCCACAGACCGGGGGGTGGACTCAAAATGGGTTTCGGGAGCCCGGTGGCGCGAGCAGTGGTTCGGGGCGGCTAGACTTCTCCGGTCACTGCGGGGCGTAGCGTAGTGGCTAGCGCGCCTGCTTTGGGAGCAGGAGACCGCAGGTTCGAGTCCTGTCGCCCCGACAAACCCCCTGCAGCACTGCTGCGGTCCGGGCCGTCGCCCGTGCTGGCAATGTCATCGAATCAAGGAGAACCGCCACCGTGAAGAGCACCGTCGAGTCCTTGAGCCCGACGAAGGTCAAGCTCATTGTCGAGGTGCCGTTCGAGGAGCTCAAGCCGAGCCTCGACGCGGCGTACAAGAGCATCGCCCAGCAGATCCAGGTGCCGGGCTTCCGCAAGGGCAAGATCCCGCCGCAGGTCATCGACCAGCGGGTGGGCCGCGGCCCGGTTCTCGAGGAGGCGATCAACGACGCGCTCCCGAAGCTGTACTCGCAGGCTGTCAGCGACAACCAGGTCAAGGCGATCGGCCGGCCCGAGGTCGACGTGACCGAGTTCAACGACAAGGAGAGCCTGCAGTTCTCCGCCGAGGTCGAGGTCCGCCCGGAGATCACCCTGCCGGACCTGGAGGGCCTGGAGGCCCAGGTCGAGGACATCGCGATCTCCGACGACGAGGTCGACGAGCAGATCGAGGGCCTGCGGCAGCGGTTCGGCTCGCTGAACCCGGTCGAGCGCGCGGTGCAGGACAAGGACTTCATCACCCTGGACCTGTCGGCCAGCAAGGACGGCGAGAAGGTCGAGGAGGCGCAGGCGACCGGCCTGTCGTACCAGGTGGGCAGCGGTCAGCTGCTGGACGGCCTGGACGAGGCGGTCACCGGCCTGAGCGCGGGCGAGAAGAAGACGTTCGTGACCCAGCTGGTCGGCGGTGCGCTCAAGGGCGACGACGTCGACGTCGAGGTGACGGTGACCGCGGTGAAGGAGCAGGAGCTGCCGGAGCTGGACGACGAGTTCGCGCAGACCGCTTCGGAGTTCGACACTGCGGAGGAGCTGACCGCCGACGTCCGGACCCGGCTGGAGCGCGGCAAGCGGCTCGAGCAGGCCGGCGAGGCGCGGGACGCCGTGCTGGAGAAGATCCTGACGCTGGTCGACGTGCCGGTGCCCGATGGTCTGCTGACCGACGAGCTCGCCGCCCGCAAGGAGAACCTCGAGCAGCAGCTCGGGTACTCCGGGATGACGATGGAGCAGTTCCTCGAGGGTGAGGAGCAGACCCAGGACGAGTTCGACGAGGACCTGAAGAAGCGCTCCGAGGACGCGATCAAGGCGCAGTTCGTGCTGGACCTGGTGGCCGAGCAGCAGGAGCTGAGCGTCAACGACCAGGAGCTGACCGAGCACATCGTCCGGCACGCGCAGCGTTCCGGCGTCAGCCCGGACCAGTTCGCCCAGCACGCGGTCGAGAACAACCTGGTCCCGAGCCTGGTGTCCGAGGTCGTCCGCGGCAAGGCGCTGGCGTACCTGGTCGAGAACGCGAAGGTGACCGACGCGTCCGGCAACACGGTCGAGCTGAAGACCCTGCAGCCGGACGGCACGTACGCCGAGCCGGAGGCCGAGGGCGCCGACGAGGCGGCCGACGCCGAGGCCCCGGTCGCGGAGCCAGCGAAGGCCTGACATACGCCGCAACGGCCCGGAACCCAGCGATGGGTTCCGGGCCGTTCGTATTTCGCGAACCGGTTGCAAGGAAATCGATGGACGGACCGCCTAGCGTGATCGGTGAAACGATTTCCGAGCGAGGAGGCTGGTGTGACCGCGCTGCTGGAGGAGCCCGAGGTCGACCGGCCGGAGCTCCGCGAAGTACCTGACGAAGCAGCGGTCGAGGAGCCCGGATCCGTTGTTCTGTGCGGCTGGTGAATGCGGCCCGGATTCGCTCACAGCAGACAGAACAGGCACCGGGGTGCGCCGTGAGCGAACACCTACGGCCCAGCCTTAGGTCTGTCGCCGCCGACCAGTAATGTCGGGGTCGTGAACGAGACATTTGCAGCCATCCCCACCGCCGCGGGCGGCAATGGATCCGGCGGACAAGACGACGACATCTACCGCGAGCTGCGGAAGAACCGGATCATCTTCCTGGGGTCCGAGGTTCGCGACGACAACTCGAACGCGATCATCGCGCAGATGCTCCTGCTGAACGCTCAGGATCCCAGCGCGGACATCTGGCTGTACATCAACTCGCCGGGTGGCTCGGTGGACTCCGGCATGGCGATCTACGACACCATGCAGTGGATCTCCAACGACGTCGCCACCGTCGGAATGGGGCTGGCGGCCTCCATGGGCCAGTTCCTGCTCTGCGCCGGCGCGAAGGGCAAGCGCTACTCGCTGCCGCACGCGCGGATCATGATGCACCAGCCGTCCGGCGGCATGGGTGGTACGGCCTCGGACATCAAGATCCAGGCCGAGCAGTCGCTGCACCTGAAGGCGCTGCTGTTCAAGCTGATCGCCGATCACACCGGCCAGCCGCTCGAGCAGGTCGAGAACGACGCGGACCGCGACCGCTGGTTCACCGCCGAGGCGGCGAAGGAGTACGGCTTCATCGACCACGTGGTGACCAGCGCCGCCCAGCTGAGCCAGGGCAGCCCGAACTCCTGATCTCCCACTCCAGTTAAGGACGCACCATGAATTACTTCATCCCGCAGTGGGAGGAGCGCACGTCGTACGGCATGCGCCGGATCGACCCCTACACGAAGCTGTTCGAGGACCGCATCATCTTCCTCGGTACGCCGATCACCGACGAGATCGCGAACGCGGTTATGGCGCAGCTGCTGTGCCTGCAGTCGATGGACTCCGACCGCGATATCAGCATCTACATCAACTCTCCGGGCGGCTCGTTCACGGCGCTGACCGCGATCTACGACACCGTTCGCTACATCAAGCCGGACGTGCAGACGGTGTGCCTCGGCCAGGCGGCCTCCGCGGCGGCGGTGCTGCTCGCGGCCGGTACGCCGGGCAAGCGCCTCGCCCTGCCGAACAGCCGGATCATCATCCACCAGCCGGCTACCGAGGGCACCTACGGTCAGTCCTCCGACATCGAGATCCAGGCGAACGAGATTCTCCGCCTGCGTGCGCTGCTGGAGACCATGCTGGCCGACGCCAGCGGCAAGTCCCGCGAGGAGGTCTCCCGGGACATCGAGCGGGACAAGTTCCTGACCGCCGAGCAGGCCATCGAGTACGGCCTGATCGACGACGTCCTGCAGACCCTCAAGACCCCGGTCCCGGCCGGCGTCTGACCAGCCTGACGGGCTGTCAAGAGCTCGACGCGTTCGCCACCGGCGTAGTCACAACCCGGTGGCGAGCGCGGTTTTTTAGCCCGTGACGGGGTACCGTCGAAACGGTCCGACTGCGCATAGAAGGGATCTGTCCCGGTGGCACGCATTGGTGACGGCGGCGACCTGCTCAAGTGCTCGTTCTGCGGCAAGAGTCAGAAGCAGGTCAAGAAGCTCATCGCCGGTCCCGGCGTCTACATCTGCGACGAATGCATCGATCTCTGTAACGAGATCATCGAGGAGGAGCTGAACGAGGGCTCCGAGGTCGGTCTCACCGAGCTGCCGAAGCCGCGGGAGATCTACGACTTCCTCAACGCGTACGTTGTCGGACAGGACGTGGCGAAGAAGGCGCTCGCGGTAGCGGTGTACAACCACTACAAGCGGGTCCGCGACGGTCAGGGCGCCTCGAGCGCCGGCCGGCACGCGAAGGACGAGGCCGTCGAGCTGGCCAAGTCCAACATCTTGCTGATCGGCCCGACGGGCTGCGGCAAGACCTATCTCGCCCAGACGCTGGCCCGGATGCTCAACGTCCCGTTCGCGATCGCGGACGCGACGGCCCTGACCGAGGCCGGGTATGTCGGCGAGGACGTCGAGAACATCCTGCTGAAGCTGATCCAGGCGGCCGACTACGACGTCAAGAAGGCCGAGACCGGGATCATCTACATCGACGAGGTCGACAAGATCGCCCGCAAGAGCGAGAACCCGTCGATCACCCGCGACGTCTCCGGTGAGGGCGTCCAGCAGGCGCTGCTGAAGATCCTGGAAGGCACCACCGCGAGTGTCCCGCCGCAGGGCGGCCGCAAGCACCCGCACCAGGAGTTCATCCAGATCGACACGACCAACGTGCTGTTCATCGTCGGCGGCGCGTTCGCCGGTCTGGACCACATGGTCGAGCAGCGGGTCGGCAAGAAGACCCTCGGCTTCAACACCTCCCGTGAGCCGGAGAAGCCCAAGGAGCTCGGCGGGTACGCCGACGTCATGCCGGAGGATCTGCTCAAGTTCGGGCTGATCCCCGAGTTCATCGGCCGGCTCCCGGTCATCACGACGGTGTCGCCGCTGGACCGCGAGGCGCTGATCAAGATCCTGTCGGAGCCGAAGAACGCGCTGGTCAAGCAGTATCGGCGGCTGTTCGAGATCGACAACGTCGAGCTGGAGTTCAGCGACGACGCGGTCGAGGCGATCGCGGACCAGGCGCTGCTGCGCGGCACCGGCGCCCGCGGCCTGCGGGCGATCATGGAAGAGGTCCTGCTCAACGTGATGTACGAGGTGCCGAGCCGCGAGGACGTCGCCAAGGTCGTCGTCACCGGCGACGTCGTACTGGAGAACGTCAACCCGACGTTGATCCCGCGTGACCAGATCGAGCGCACCAAGCGCCGCGAGAAGAGCGCGTAACAGAACACGACGAACGGAGGCCGGAGTCCGCTGTACGGCGGACTTCCGGCCTCCTTCTCGTTTACAGGGCGGCCAGCACCGACTCCGCTGCCGCGACGGTCTCGTCGACCTGGTCCGCGGTGTGCTCGGTGGACAGGAACCACAGGCCGCGCGGGACGATGTTGATCCCGGCCGCGAACAGTCCGGCGTGGAACCGAGCCATCGCGGCCCGGTCGCAGGCCGCGAACGACCGGTAGTCGACTACCTCGGGCTGGTCGGTGATGTAGGTCTGGAACACCGGACCCGGACCGTCCACCAGCAGCGGTACGCCGTGCTTGGCGGCTGCGGCGCGCAGGCCGGCCATCAACCGCTGGCCGGTCGCGTTGAGCGACGGGTAGACGTCGTCGCGGTTCTCGTCGAGTTGACGCAGTACGGCGTCAGCCGCGGCCATCCCGACCGGGTGGGAGTTGAACGTGCCCGCGTGCGCGACCTTGCCGTCAGCAATCGTCCCCATCACCTCGGCCGAGCCGACCAGCGCGGACACCTGCATCCCGCCGGCCATCGCCTTCCCGAACGCGGCCAGATCGGGTACGACGCCGAGCAGCTCGCCGGCACCGCCCGGAGCGACGCGGAAGCCGGTGATGATCTCGTCGAAGATCAGCAACGAACCATGCTGCCTCGTCAGCTCCCGCAGCGCCTCGAGATAACCGGGTCGAGGCGTGATGCAGCCGGTGTTGCACAGCAGGGGTTCGAGGATGACGGCGGCGATCTCGTCGCCGTACCGCAGCAGCACGTCCGAGACGGCGGCCAGGTCGTTGTACGGGAGGACGATGAGGTCGTCGGCGTCATGGCGCGGCTGGCCCGCCGTACCGCCGACTGCGGTCGGATGGCGGGCGTCACCGGCCAATGCGAGGTCCGGGTGCACGCTGTAGAGCACGGGGTCGAGCCAGCCGTGGTAGTTGCCCTCGAACTTCACGATCTTGGGCCGGCCGGTGTGACCGCGGGCCAGCCGGATCGCACCGTGCACCGCCTCCGAGCCGACGCTGTTGAAGCGGACCAGCTCCGCTGCGGGCACCATGGCGCAGAGGCGTTCCGCGACAGCGGACTCCAGTTCGTGCTGGGCGGCGTACGCGACGCCGCGGCGTACCTGCGTCGAGACCGCGTCGGCGACCACCGGTGCGGCGTGGCCGAGCAGGTTGGGGCCTTGGCCGAGCACGTAGTCCAGGTAGCGGTTGCCGTCCACGTCCCACAGCTCTGCGCCGCTGGCGTGGTCCACGAACAGCGGCCGATCGGCGCGGCGTGCGTCGCTGGAGACTCCGCCGGCGATCACCTGCCGGGCGCGTTTGTACAGGCGGTCGGCCTGGTCGTGGGTCCTGTGCACAAAGCCTCCTGGGGCGTCAGTCGAGCTTCTCGGTGAGCAGGCGGAACTGCTGGCGCGGACGGCCGCCGCCGGTGGACTTGGCCGGTGGCAACGGCCACGCAAGACCTGCCTCGACCAGCTCCTTGAGCATGCGACGTCCGGTGCGTTGAGTGACCTGCATGATCGCGGCGACGCTCTCGACGTCCACAACCAGCTGCCGGCCCGGTGTGGCGCTCATGGCCGATGCGATCGACGTGACGATCTCCAGCGCCCTCTGATCGAGCGGAGCGCTGTCAACCGGAGCAGCGTCAGCCGTTGCAGGACCAGGCTCCAGGTCCAGCCGGTCGCTGCCGCCGTCCAGGTACACGGCGACCTTGCCGCCGGCAGCAACTGAGTCCTCCACAGCCATCAGCGCGTTTGCCTCGGCCGCACGAGCGGTCTGGCCAGTGCCGGCACCCACTGCGACCGGTACGCCGAGCTGCGCCGTCAACGCACTCAGGAACGGCGCAACGGTGAACTGCTCGGTCAGCCGGACCAGTGCGCCATGCGTGGTGGTGACGAGGAACAGCGTGTCCGACCGACGCGCCACCGACGCACCGACCTGCCGTGCCTCTGCGAGCAGCTTCTGGTGGGTCGACAGCGCCAGCTCCTGCTGCCAGTAGTCGCCGGACTCGGCCCCCGAAGGAATGACCTGTACGGCGATCATCGCCAGCTGGTGCGCCCCCATCCGCGTGCCCTGCCCGAGCAGTACGGCGGTCTCCAGCGCGTCCCGCACACTCGACCGCGTCGGCGCGATCCGCAGTACCGGTACGCCGTCGGCCCGCAGCTCGCGCTCCACGGACAGGATCGTGGTCAGCGCGACCGTGGTGTGCTGGCGCTCCCACTTGTCCCGGTGGAACGCCGCGAATCCGTCGACCGACTCGGGCCCGTCGTACGGGACGTCGTAGACGTGGGCCGTGTCCAGGCCGATCTCGCCGTACGCCTCGGTGACGTCGGCGAGGGAGAGCGAGTCGATACTGACCCGGCTGAGGTCGACGTCCTCGATCGTGAGCGAGGCGCGCAGCAGGGCGGCGTACAGCGCGGCGCCGGTCAGTGGGAGGTGAGTCGACGGGACAGTCAGCCAGTGGCCGGTGGTCGCCAGGTCGAACGCCCACGGGCCGGGGAAGACGGCCGAGTCGATCCGGTCGCGGAGCCGCAGGTAGCGCTCCTCGGCGTCGGACTGGTCGTCGTACCCGCCGGTGAGGAACCGCACGCCGTGCGCGGACCGCTCCGCGACCTCCTGCCCGACCTCGGCCATCGTCTTCACCAGGCGACGTGGCCCGAACAGTCCAACGGTCACCGCCGGTACGCGCTCACCAGCCACCGGCTCGGTATCGTCACTCATCGTCAACCCCTCGTTCTCCCGGCAGCGGCCGCCACCGGAACAGCTTGCGGGCGTTCCCGCTGAGAACATCTTGACGTTGACTGTCCGTCAGAGGCGCGCACACCACCCGGCCGAGCGACATGCGCTGGTCGATGAAGGGGAAGTCCGAGCCGAACAGGACCCGCCCGCTGCCCACCTGCTCGACCATCGCGCCGATCATCGGACCGGTCATCTGCGAGCCGCACACCTCCAGCCAGAGCGATTCGTACCGGCTCGCGGCCTCGATCGCCTCGGCCACGCCGGCCGGGGTGATACCGGCGTGGCCGAGCATGACCGCGGCACCCGGGAAGCGCTCGGCGACCGTCTGGAACATCGCGGGAGCGTCGTACGCCGACTGATGCTCGGAGTGGCTGAGCACCGGACAGCCGGTCGACTCCGCGAACTCCCAGACCGCGGCGTACCGCGCCCCAGTGACCGGATAGCGATGCAGGGACGGGTGCACCTTGATCCCGACGAACCGCTCGTCGGCCGCGAGCCGCTCGAGCTCGCGCTCCGGGTCCTGCCACGGATTGATCACCGCGTACGCCGCGATCCGGCCCGGGTGCGCGTCGACGGCGGCCAGCGATTGCGAGTTGCCGAGATGCGCGTCCTGCTGGATAGCCCGATTGGCCGAGAGCACCGTGACCTCGGTGCCGGTCAGGTCCATCACCGCGACCATCGTGGCGGCGTCCGGGTCCGGGATGTAGAACAACGAGTACGGCCCGAGATGCGCGTGGACGTCGATGGTCCGGTGCGTCGGCCGGCGCCCGATCACGAGCGGCCTCCGGTGAAGAGCCGACTCGCGGTGCCGGCGCCGACCAGCCGGACCGTCGCATCGTCGAGACCCGACCACGCCAGCCGTACGACGCTCTCGCCGGGATCGCGCAGCCCGAGACCGGTCGCGAACAGCAGCCGGTCGGCGAGGTCGTTGGCGGCGAGCCACTCGACGCCCTGGTGTGCGGCGAAGTCGACCAGGTCCATGTAGATGTTGGTGTGACCATCGAGTGCGGCCCAGAGCTCGCGGAGTTTGCGGTAGCCGAGATTCGAGATGACGATCGCAAGCTCCGGGTAGCGGGCCGCGATCGCCGTCAGCTCCGGCCAGGTGATCTCGGCGGAGTCGATACACAAGGGCAGCTGGTCGGCCTGCATCGCGGCGTACAGCTCGTCGAGCAGGCTGGGGGGGAAGCCGTGCGAGGCCGGGTGGATGCGGAAGGCCGCGACGCCTTCGTCGACCGCGCGCTCGACCAGCTGCCGCAGCGAGTCCAGTTCGCCCGGGGTGGCGGGGACCGCACTCCAGCACGCGAGTACGCCGCGGTCGGCCAAGCTGTGCGCGAGGGCGGTCGCCTCCGCGTTACCGCCGATCGGGTCGTGCAGCCAGGAGGCCATCGCACTCACCAGGGCGCCCGACAGCGCGAACCGGTCGAGATGCGCGCTTATCGCATCCCGGTCGGTCGCCGGCTGCAAGCTGGCCGGATGCGGGCCGGTCACGACCCGCGCATCGAACCACCCAGCTGTGACCTCATCCATGAGCCATCCCCCCGTCAACAGTCCACGCGCCTGCGTATGGCAGCGTCAAGTGCGCCCAGCCGTCCTCGATCGCTGCGTCGATGGCGATTCCGTTGAGGCGGAGCTCGCCCGAGGCCCGTACCCACAGGCCGCAGCGTCCGGAACAGGCGAGGTGGTACCGCGTCCCCTCGACCGTGACGTCGATGTCGTCGGTGGCGCGCACCAGCGACGGCAGCTCCCGCACCCGCCAACCGGTTGCCCAGGACAACTTCCCGTTGACCGAGCGGGTCCAGGTTGAGGGGGTCAGGAGGTCGGTCGTGGTGCCGATGGTGACACGCAGACAATCGTCCATCCGGGTGACTACTACGTCGTCGGCATGCGGCACGAGAACTGTTGTGAAGTCGCCGCTCGCGCGCTCCAACGTGAGTGAATACAACGGACCGTACTCAGCCGTCTGAGACTCCACGACCGGTCGGCGGGCAGTGCCCTCCGTCGTACTGGCGATCGTCCTCGCCGGATCACCTACCTCCGCCAGCAGCAGCGGTCCTGCCGCATAGGCGAGCGGGCCGACCTGCTGCCAGGGGTGGAGTGCATGCCACATGGCGCGGAAGGTGTGCGGTCCGCTCGCCCTGTCCGTCACGACGACGTACGCCGGCTCCTCGCGGACCATCGCGATCGTGCGCGCTTGCTCCAGCCCGTTGCCGTGATGGCGGCCGGAGAAGACTGCCACCCGACCGTTGTCGATGAGCGGGTCGACCGACACCTGGCGATCCGTCGACAGCTCGCGATCGTCGACGAGGACCGTGTTGTGGCCCCGACCCGACTGGTACCAGGTCAGATAGCCGGGATCGTCGTAGCTCGGCGGACCACCGGCCTCCCACAGCAACGGTTCGCCCCACCCGTCCAGCACCAGGTCGAGGACGGCGCGATGCGAGTGCGACTCCAGTTCGTGCTCGATATGCGGACCGTGATTGATCACCGCCCGCAGCTCGTCACTGCGCAGGATCGTGTACCCCGACTCCGGCAGTACAGTTGCCAAAGGCAAAGGCTTGTCCGGGACGGAAGCGCCACGCTCCAGCATCGCGGCCGGCCAGACGATTCCGCTGTCCTGTAGATGCGGCACCCATCCGCCCGACGACACCAACTCGCGGAACCAGGTATGCATCGCGGCAAACCGCGGATGTGCCGCCACCGCAGAGTCGATCCGCGCCGCCGTCTGCAGCGCGCTCAGCACCATCCCGTGGTACCCGGGCGACCGCTCGTAGTGCCCGCCGTCCGGATAGACATCGAGCATCAGATGTTCCTGGATCCGCTGACGCGCCCGCGAAGCCCACGCCGCCGACTCCACCAGCGACGGCAGTACGGCGCTGATATGCAGCAGCTCGGTCGCACACACCAACTGCCAGTTCCCGTGCCGGAAGACGTCATGCTCGTGGTACGCCCACCGGGCTCCACCGACCAGCGTCGCGAGCAGCCGGCCCCACGCTCGATCGGACAGCGAGGACGGTGTCAGTACCTCGAGCGTCGGCAGCAAGTTCCGGCAGCGTGCCCACGTGCCGAGCGAGTACCAGATGACGTCCAGTCCCGGCCACTCACCGATGACCGAGTCGCGCTGTTCGACCCACTCGTCCAGGTGGCGCTCGAAGGCCCGCAGATAGTTCTCGTCGCCCGTCAGCAGCCAGGCATCGACGCCAGGCTTCAGCCAGCCGAGGTAGTGGAAGCCGTACAGCTGCGACCGGCCAAGCCCCTTCCCGGTCACGTCCACACCCTCGAGCAACGGCGCCGCAGCCTCCATTACGCCGTCAGGTGCGTCCGGCAACGGCCACGCCGGACGCTGCATCCGGGATCCAACGAAAGTTCGGAGCTCAGCCAGATCGTCCACCGGTGACCCGAAGGCCTCCAGCAGGTCGACCTGAGTGATCCGCTCGTCGATGTGCCGCGGCTTCTCCGGCCCGCCACTCATGCGACCTCGACCGGTTGCCGGGTCTCGATCGACAGGTGCGCAGCCTCGAGTACGGCGGTCACGTCGCGGCTGCTCTCGATCGTGATCAACGGCTGCCGCCCGGTCCGGCAGCAGTCGACCCAGTGCGCGATCGCGTCGGCGTACGCACCGGCCGGGATCCCGTGCATGACCCGCTGCAGCATGTTCCTCGGGTAGCTGTAGCCCTCCGGACGAGCCAGTACGACGCTCTCCTTCTGCCGGTCGAGCTGGACGACGCCGTTGTCGGTGATGACCGCGACGTACGAGTCCACCGTGGTCGGGAACGTGTTCGGATAGATCCACGCCGACTCGAACGTGGCGACCGCGCCGCGTGAGTACTCCGCCTGGATCTGGATCGCGTCCGGGGTGTCGATCCCGAGCGACCGCAGCTTGCCCCAGCGGGCAGTCGCGTAGACCCGGCGGACCTGGTCGCGCAGCAGCCACGAGACCAGGTCGATGTCGTGGCTGGACAGGAACCACGCGCACGTCGTCCGATCGGCCCAGGACAGCATCTCGGTCGGCACGAAGATCGTGTCGTCCTTGCGCGCGTACGCGACGGCGGCCTCGCCGAGATCCGCGAGCAGTTCGTAGGCCTGCGCGTACGCCGGGACCCAGCGATGGTTGAACAGGCACATCGCGATCACGTCGTTCTCGCGGATCGCCTTCACCGCCGCGTCGGCCTCGGCGACCGACGTGGTCATCGGCTTCTCGACCAGGATGTGCTTCCCGGCCTCGGCCGCGCGCACCATCATCTCGCCGTGCACGTGATCCGGAGTGGTGAGTACGACGGCGTCCACCGCCTCGTCGGCCAGCAGCGCGTCGAGGTCGGGATGGATCGTGGGCCGGGGCGCGCCGCGTCCGGCGATCTCGCCGGCCAGCTGCCCGGCCGAATCCGCCGACCGGCTGGTCACCGCCGTGATCTCGGCATCGGACCGGCCGGACAACGACAACGCGTTGCCCCGCCCCATGATCCCGGCTCCGACAATCCCGATCCGCAACACGCTACTTACCCTTCGCCAGTGTCTCGTTCCACGCCTTCTCGGCGTCGTCCAGTGCCTGCTTCGCCGTCTTGGTACCCGACATGTACGCCCGGACCTGGTCGTCGAACAGCTGCCGCAGCTGCTCGTCGTTGCCCGAACCCATCGACGCGTCCACGCTGGTCTTGAACGTGTCGACCAAGATCTTGCGGGCCTGGTCGGCCGGCGTGTTCCCGGAGATGTCGGTGAAGAACGGGTCGGCGAGCGCCTTCACCGACGACGGGTAGATCGGCACGAGCTTGCAGAGCGCGAGCTGCTGCTCGGGTGCGGCGACGTACTTGAGCCACGCGGCCGCCGCGGCCTGGTTGTCGGACTTCGCCGGGATACCCATCACCTGCTGGCCGGACATGTAGTACTTGCCGTCGGCACCGGTCACCGGGGGACCGACCACGATCGAGGAGTAGACGGCGGGTGCGTTCTTCTCGACGTTCAGCAGCGAGCTGGAAACGGCCGCCGGGTTGAACGCGATCAGCTTGTTCTCCAGCGACTGCGGCAGGTCCCGCGGGTTCTGGCTCAGGCTCCCGGGCGCGATCGCACCCGACGCGAACAGCGGCTTGAACTTCTCCACCAGCGCGAGTGTCTCCGGGGTGTTGAACGCGGCCGTCTTCCCGTCGTCCGAGAGCAGCGGGATGCCGTCGGCCTGGACCACGCTCGAATAAGCCATGAAGTTGGTCGCGGACTTCCCGGTCGCGTCGTGGTACTTCGCCGCGAGCGTCAGCGCGTCGTCGTACGTCTTCGGCGGCTTGGCCGGGTCGAAGCCGGCCTTGGCCAGCAGATCCTTGTTGTAGAACGACAGCGACGTACCGCCGTTGTACCAGGGGATCGCGATGCGCTTGCCGTCGACAACCAACGGCTGGGCCAGGTTGGGCAGGTAGGCGGCGATGTCGTCCTGGCTGAACAGCGAGCCCAGGTCCGCCATCGAGCCGGCGAACAGCCCGGTGGTCGCGGACGTGAAGTTGACGACGTCCGGGACCTTCCCGCTGGCGATCGCGGCCAGCAGCTTGGTGGTGATGTCCGCGCCCGGTACGTCCACCCAGTTGATGTGGACCTTCGGATGCTCCTGCTGGTACGCGTCGATCCATTTCTGGATGTCCGGCCCGTAGTTCTTCTGCAGGTTGATCGTCCACCACTCGACGTCGCCGGCGTACGCGTCGCTGGACTGCTGCTTCGGTTCGTCACCGCCGGCCGGCTTGCCCGAGACGCAGCCGGACAGCGCGAGCGCGAGGGCGGCACCCACCGCGAGGTACCTGAGCAGGGATCGGGCCATCAGTGGCTCCTCAGAACGGAATGTCCTAAACCTGACTTACAGACACCTGAGTGTTCGGCATCAATTGGGAGGAGTCAAGGGAAGATCGCAGAACTTTCTGGGAGTTAGCGCTTCCTGCGGCCGCGTTCGTGCGTTACGGTTCCGAACATCCGGGAATCTGAAAGCTAGGTTTCAGACACGAGGGGCGACCCATGCGAGGACGTGTAGTCGGGCAGCACTGGTACACGCCGTACGTGTTCATGCTGCCCGGGCTGCTGTTCTACGCCGCGATGTTCGCCTGGCCGGCGGTGATCGCGATCCAGTTGGCGTTCTCCGACTACGACATCGTCCATCCGGTCCGCTTCTCCGGGCTGGACAACTTCATCCGGCTCGGCCACGACCCGCGGGTGTGGATCGCGTTGCGGAACTCGCTGCTGTTCGTGCTGATGTTCCTGCCGCTGACCGTGATCGCGCCGCTGTTCCTGGCGATGCTGGTCAACCTGAAGCTGCGCGCGATCCAGGCGTTCCGGATGCTCTACTACCTGCCGGTGATCACGTCGATGGTCGCGGTGGCGGTCGCCTGGCGGTACGTCTTCAACCGCGAAGGCGTCGTGAACTGGCTGCTCGGCCTGTTCGGCGCCGGCCCGATCGACTTCCTCCTCGACCGGCACTGGGCCCTGCCGACCGTCGTACTGCTCGAGGCGTGGAAGAACGCCGGGTTGTTCATGATGATCTACCTCGCCGGACTCCAGGCCGTCCCCTCCGACCAGGTCGAGGCGGCGACGATCGACGGCGCGAACGCGTGGCAGCGGCTGCTGCATGTCGTCGTACCGTCGCTGCGTCCGACGTTCGCGGTGACGCTCGTGCTCAGCATGCTCGAGGCGATGCGCGCGTTCGAGTCCGTCTACGTGCTGACCCGCGGCGGGCCCCTCGACTCGACTCTCACGCTCGGTTACTACATCTGGTCGAAGGCCTTCCAGGACTACGACATGGGCTACGCGAGCGCGGTCGGCCTGCTGCTGTGGGCGATCATGATCGTTCTGGCCGGCTTCAACCTCCTCGTGACGCGACGGAGGGACGGCTGATGGCCCGCCGGTTGTACCGGAGCCGGCCGCGGATCAACGGGCGCCGGATCGGCCTCTACGTGTTGCTGATCGCGGTGGCCGCGTTGTTCATCGGCCCGTTCCTGATCCTGCTCAGCTCGGCGACCAAGCCGGCCAGTCAGGACGTGTTCGGTTTCCCGCCCGACCTGATCCCGCGGCCCCCGGTCTTCGACTGGTTCCGCGAGGCGTGGACGACGATCCCGTACGCGCGCTTCCTGGTGAACTCGGTCATCTACGTCGGCATCACCGTCCCGGTGTACCTGGTGGTCTCCGCGCTGACGGCGTACCCGCTGGCCAGGATCGCGTTCCGCGGCCGCGGCGTGTTCTTCATGCTGTTCCTGTCGATCATGTTCCTGCCCGGCGAGCTGATGCTGATCCCGCGGTTCCTGGTGATGAGCCAGCTCGGGCTGACCGACACGTTCGCCGCAGTGATCCTGCCCGCGGTGCTGTCGTCGCTCGGGATCTTCCTGCTCCGCCAGGCGTTCTCGCAGATCCCCGACGAGATCGTCGAGGCTGCCCGGGTGGACGGCGCGAACGAGTTCGCGATCTTCTGGCGGATCTGCGTGCCGATCGTCGGGCCGACCCTGGCCGTGCTGGCGATCCTCGGCTTCGTCTCGGTCTGGAACAGCTTCATCTGGCCGCTGGTGGTACTGAACAGCCAGTCGAAATTCCCGATCGCGCTCGGGATCGCCTACCTGAGCGGCGTCGCCGGGACCGACGTCCGCGGTCTCGCCGCCGGCACCGTGATCTCACTGGTCCCGGTGATCTTCGTGTTCCTCCTGCTGCAGAAACGCATTCTCAACAGCATGGGCGGTGCAGTCAAAGGCTGAACCGCCCACCCCGTCCACCTGTGAGGCCCTCATGCAAACTTTCAGCCGCCGCACGCTCATTCTCGGAACCACCGCCGGCGGCATCGCCGCCTGGGCCGGTCTTCCGGCCCTGTCCGCGTCCGCCGATCCACTCGTCTACGACTCACCCGAAGCCTTCGACGTCGCCCAGGCCGGCTATCTCGCGTCCGACCCGCAGGACAACGAGGCCGGCGTATATGCCTGGGGCGAGTCCTACTTCCTGCTCAGCCTGCTCCGGATGTACGAGGCCTACCAGGACGAGCGGTACCTGCGGACGTTCGAGGACCGCGCCCACCACCTGATGAAGACCACTGACCACGCCCGCCACGTGACCGACTACGCCGGCCGGTCCGGCAAGGTCTGGCGTACGGCGGGCAACTACACCGCCGGCCATGGCGTACTCCCCGACGGCGACGGCAAACCCGCGATCCAGCTCCGCTGGGCCGGTTCCCGGTCGGCCGAGTCGACGGCCGAGGTCTCGAACGTTGCCAACGGCACCTTTGACCTCGTACTCCGCAACCCCGGCACCACCACCGTCGTCACGCTGCCCGGCGTCAGCCTCGACCCCACTGCATCGACGTACGTCGTGACTGCCGTCAACAACGCCTACACGGCAGGGCTGCGCTGGACCGCCGCCGAGCTGCGCGCGACTCCCGCGGCAGCCCCGGCGCCCGCTGCGGGCACGATCACCTTCCAGCCGCAGTACTACGTGTTCGCCGTACACACCGGCATGATCGCGTTCCCGTTGGCGCGCTACGCCCGGATGGTGTTGCAGTCGCCGAAGCTCCGCTCGCGCCAGAAGTTCGCGCGCGACGTCCTCGACGCGGCCACCGCGGCCGTGGCGTTCCACGATCCGGAGTGGGTCTCGCGGCCGGACGGGACCGGCGACTACGTGTGGCCGAAGGGTGCGCCGATCCCGTTCGACGGAACGATCCAGCCGTACAACCAGAGCCAGGGCATCGGGCAGGTGCTGGTCGAGCTCTTCCGCGCGACCAAGCAGCCGCGGTACAAGACCCGGGTCCAGCAGATGCTCAAGGCGTACCAGCCCGCGCTGCGGCTCGTCGACGGCGCGTACGTGTGGACCTACTGGCCGCCGTACAGCGAGCTGTACGCCGGTTACCCGAAGACCGCGGGGATCTCGGAGTACACGCCCTCGTACCCGGCGTCCAAGCAGATCGAGGATCTCAGCCACGCCGCGATCAGCACCGAGTTCGTGCACGCGGCGTACGACGCGGGGATCGACGGGGGACCGGTCACGGACGTGACGATCTTCGCGAAGACGTTCACGCAGAAGCTGATCCGGTCCGCGAACGAGGTCTGGTTCCGGGTCGACGGGACGGGCGACGCTGTACCGGCCAATGCGGTGCAGTGTGCGCGATGGGGCGAGTACGCCGAGCAGGATCTGCTGGTCTATCAGCAGTCCTTGCGCGTGTACGACGCCGCCCAGCTCCAGCCGGTGCAAGGCTCGCACGCATTGGGTATCGCGTACCTGAACTGGGCGAAGAACTCTGGTTGGAGGAACAAGTGAGACTGCTCCGGATCCGCACCGAAGACGGTCTACGCGACGCCGTACTCGACGACGACGGTCGGGTGCAGCCGCTGACGGACGGATCACCCGACGGTGACGCCCTGGACCTCGCGGACGTCCGGCTCGCGGCGCCTCTCGATCCAGGAAAGATCGTGTGCGTCGGGCTCAACTACGCCGATCATGCAGCCGAGGGCGGGCAGCAGGCACCTGCTGAGCCGATCCTGTTCATGAAGGCGCCCGACACGGTGGTCGGCGCGTACGACGACATCGTCATCCCGCGCGGGAGTGAGAAGACCGACTGGGAGGTCGAGCTCGGGGTGGTGATCGGCCGCACCGCGGCGTACCTGAGCTCTGCGGGCGAAGCGCTTGAATACGTCTCGGGGTACGTGCTGGTGAACGACGTGTCCGAGCGGCACTTCCAGCTCGAGCGCGGAGGCCAATGGGACAAGGGGAAGAACTCGGCGACGTTCTGCCCGCTGGGTCCGTGGATCCTGACCGCCGACGAGGTGCCGGATCCGCAGGCGATCAGGCTCGGGCTGGACGTGAACGGCGAGGCGATGCAGGACGGCTCGACGGCGAACATGATCTTCGGCGTCGCGCACCTGGTGCACTACATCTCGCAGTTCATGACGCTATACCCGGGCGACGTGATCAGCACCGGTACGCCGGCCGGCGTCGGCGCAGGTCAGAAGCCGCCGCGGTACCTCCGGGAAGGCGACGTACTCCGGGTCTGGGCCGACGGTCTCGGCGAACAGCACAACGTTCTGAGGGCGTAGGAGTCAGCTGGAGAGTGCGGCAGCGATCGAGTCCGCGATCGGGGTGGTGGGGCGCCCGATCAGGCGGGTGAGGTCGCTGCCGCGGCCGGCCAGTAGGCCGCGCGCGATCGCCGCGTCGACGTCCACGAGGATCGGCGCGAACTGCTCCGGCAGCCCGGCCCCGAGCAGGATCTGCAGGTGGGTCTCGGCCGGAACGTTGTTGTAGGCAACATTCTTCCCGGACTGGTCGGCGAGCTCGGCGGCGTACTCCGACAGCGTCCACGCGGCGTCGCCGTTGAGGTCGTACGCCTTCTTCTCGTGCCCGTCCCCGGTCAGTACGACGGCCGCCGCAGCCGCGTAGTCCCGGCGCGCGGCCGAGCCGATCCGCCCGTCACCGGCGCTGCCGACGACACCGTGCTCCAGCTGTGCGGCGATCTGGTCGGTGTAGACCTCGTTGTACCAGCCGTTGCGGAGGAACGTGTACGGCAACCCCGAGTCGAGGATCGCCTGCTCGGTCGCGAGGTGATCCGCGGCGAGGTCGAAGTCGGCCTCGGGTCCGCCGAGCACGCTGGTGTACGCGATCCGCGCGACGCCGGCGTCCTTCGCGATCGTGATGATCGACTTGTGCTGGTCTACCCGGTTCGGCTCGAGGCCGGAGATCAGCAGGACGGTGTCCCCGGCGCCGAACGCCTTCGCCAGCGCGGCTGGGTCGTTGTAGTCGGCGATCCGGACCTCGACGCCGCGGTCCGCGAGCGGCGCGGCCTTCTCGGCGTTCCGCGCGACCACGACGACCTGGTCGGCGGGGACCCGCTGCAGCAGTTCGTCGATGACGAGGTTGCCCAGGTGGCCGGTGGCGGCGGTGACGACGATGCTCATCTGTACTCCTAGTCGTTGATGTCTGTCACCGACAGTAGGCAGCCTGTGCGAGCGGATCTATGTCTATTGAGCGCTGGTTTATGTCCGATCGTCTTGTACGCTGAGTGTTATGGATGTTCTCGCTGATGTGGTCACGTCGCTGCGGACCGGGCCGGCCACCTCGGCGCGCACCGACCTGCGCGGGCCGTGGGGGATCCGGTTCGCGCACTCGTTCGGTGCGACGTTCCATGTTGTGCTGCAGGGCAACGCGTGGGTGCTGCCGATCGAGGGTGAGCCGGTCGCGCTCGGTCCGGGCGACGTGGTGCTGATGCCGCGCGGCCTCGAGCATGCGCTCGTCGACCACCCGAGCTCGCCGGTCGTCACGTTCGACCCGGTGACTGCCCAGATCCCGCAGGGAGACGGCCCGCGGTCGCTGGTGCTCTGCGGCACCTATCGGCTCGATCGCGAACGCCCGCACCCGGTGCTGAGCCGGTTGCCCGACGTCGTCGTCGTACCCGCGGATCCGGGCCGGCACCGAACGTTGCACACGGCAATCAGCATCCTGGGCGAGGAGCTCGATGCGCAGCACCCGGGCGCGGCGGCCGTCGTGCCGGCGCTCGTCGATGCGCTGCTGGTCCTGATCCTGCGGGCCTGGTTCGAGAACAACGACTGCCCGACGGATCGGGGTTGGGCGCGGGCGCTGACCGACCCCGCGGTCGTGCAGTCGCTCGAGCTGATCCACGAGAAGCCCGGTGCCGCGTGGACCGTTGCCGATCTGGCGGCCGACGTCGGGTTGTCGCGGGCCGCGTTCGCGCGCCGGTTCACCGAGGCGGTCGGCGAGCCGCCGCTCACGTACCTGTCCCGTTGGCGGATGACGACCGCGGCGCGGCTGTTGCGTGATCACGATCGCCCGCTCGCCACGGTCGCGAAGGAGATCGGCTACACGTCGGAGTTCGCGTTCGCCAAGGCGTTCAAGCGCGACTTCGGCGTACCGCCGGGGACGTACCGCAAACAGCTCACGCCGGCCTGACGGTCAGGTCCTCCGGGCGCAGTGTGGCGACGAGCTCGCCACGGCTGCGGACGCCGACCTTCGCGAACGCGGACTTCAGGTGGTCCTGGATCGTGTGCGGCGAGATCGACAGCCGATCGGCGATCTCGGTGGTGGTGTGCCCGGAGATGATCTCCAGGCAGATCTCCCGCTCGCGCGTGGTCAGGCCGTACGCCGCCAGCAGCATCCCGACCAGGTGATGGCCGGACGCCGGCTCGATCGTGACCACGACGTCTTCGTCGCCGTCCCCGAGCAACCGGCTGCCCTGCAGCACGACCCATCCGCCCGACGACGTCTGCACCCGCGCCTGGAACGTCCCGCCGGCCGCCGCCCGCGTGCCGGTGACGACTGCGCGCAGCAGTACGCCGAACCGTCCGGGCGCGATCTCGTTCAGCTCGTCCTGCCAGGTCTGCGCGGCCGCGGTGATCGCCCGGGGCTCGCCGGTCGGGCCGGTGACGATGATCGACGGGCCGACCCCTCCGCGGTACCCGTGCGCATCGGTCCGGACGGCGACCCGCGTCGCCGCGCCGATCACCGGCGCCACCGACCCGAGGAACTCCAGCTCGCGATCATTGAAGTCCGGGCCGCTCCGCACGAACCCGGCCGCACCCCAGCAGTCCCCGTCGACGGTGAACGTCGTCCGCACCTCGTGCTCGATCCCGAGCGGACGCCACACCTCGTTCAGCCGCCGGTGCCCGACGACCTCGCGGTACGGCAGGTCGGACATCCGCGCGACCCGGCGATCGCTCCGTGCCAGCTCGGCGAACGAGTTCGGCACGTTCGCGGCGTACTCCGTCTCGGCCAGCCGTGGCTCGTACTCCGAGGGGATGCGGGCCTGCCCGCTGGTCATCGAACTGATCACCAGCGTGGCCGGATCCAGGCCGGCCCAGCAGGTCAGCTCGCTGCCGACGACCCGCTCGACCACCTCGATCGCGGCCGCGTGGAGTTCGGCGACGCCCATCCCCGATGTCGCCAGTGCCGCGATGTCCCGGCGTGCGGTCCGTGCCCGGCCCTCCCACATGCGCTCAGTATGCGCCGCCGTACCGGGGCCGCCTATCCCGGAAATGTGGGGATTCGGGCCGGGTGTTGAGCCCAGCCGCACGGGATTTCGGCCGGCTTCGTCGCTTCCTACTGTCCCGGTCATGACCGAATCAGTGCATCTGAGCAATGCCGGCAGCGGGGTCGAGCACGCCGCTCCGGATGCGACCGTGACCGTCAAGATCGGCGCCGAACACACCGGCGGGCAGTACGAGCTCTTCGAGATCGACGCGCCCCGCGGCGACGCGACACCGCCGCACAGCGAGTCCTGGAGCAAGGCGTTCTACGTGCTGCAGGGCCGGATCCTCGTGCAGGCAGGCGATCAGGGCTACGACCTCGGCCCGGGTTCGTCGATCAGCATCCCGGCCGGCACGCTCAACACCTTCTCGGTGCTCACGCCGTCGGCGAAGTTCCTCACCATCAGCCAGTCCGGCCGGATGGGCGCCTTCTTCGCGGAGCTCGCCACCGCCGACCCGACCGACTACGCCGCGCTGGGCGAGGTCTCCGCCCGCCACGGGGTGTCGCTGTCATGACTACGGCGGCGCAGGTCCTGGCGATCGTCATCGCGGTGATGCTGGCATCGGTCTGGCTGATGGAGTCGTTCTTCTACCGCAATCGGCGGCTGTATCCGCTGTTCCTGCTGGAGCCCCGGGACTTCGGCGCGGTCCGGCTATGGATCGTGAACCTCGGGTTCTACAACCTCACGACCGCGGTTGCGCTCGCGCTCGGCGTCGTGCTGGCGGCATCGGGGCACGTTCCGCAAGGCGAGGCGCTGGTCGCATTCACCGCCGGGCAGCACGTCTTCCTCGCGCTCGTCCTGCTGGCGACGGAGCGACGACTTTGGTTGAACGCCGTGCTCGAAGGACTGCCGACTGCCGTTCTGTTGCTTCTCGTCGTGCTGTAGGAAATTTACCAGCCCTGCGCGATCATGGGCATGAAACACCGCACACACTCAAGGTTCCCGGATGGTCACCGAGCGTTCGGCCAATCCGGGGGCCTGCCGCCCTGAGTAGGAGTGAAGGTGAGGCTCATGAGCCCAATCAGTCGCAGGACCCTTGTTCTCGGCGGACTCGCCGCGGCTGGGGTCGGCGCCCTCCCGGCTGCCGCCCAGTCGTCGGTGATCACCGCCACCGCCGCCGTCCCGTACCCGTTCCAGCTCGGCATCGCCTCCGGCGAACCGGACGCCAACAGCGTCGTGCTGTGGACCCGCCTGGCCCCCTCGCCGACCAACGCCGACGGCCAGGGCGGGATGGCGAACGCCGATGTGGCCGTGGACTGGCAGGTGTCGACCACCGACACCTTCAGCACCCTGGTCGCATCCGGCACCGTCACTGCCCAGTACGCCGCCGCGCACTCGGTGCACGCCATCGCCGGCGGCCTCAACCCGGACTCCGACTACTTCTACCGCTTCCGTGCCCAGGGCCACGTCTCCCCCGTCGGCCGGACCCGCACCACTCCGGCGATCGGTGCCGCCGGACGAGACCTGACGATGGCGTTCACCTCCTGCTCGCACTACGAGGAGGGCTACTTCACCGTCTACCGCCGGATGGCCGAGGAGAACCCGGGCGTCATCCTGCACCTCGGCGACTACATCTACGAGTACGGCGCGACCACCGGGCGCCCGCGGCTCCATCTCGGCAGCGAGATCGTGTCGCTGGCGGACTACCGCCGCCGGTACGCGCAGTACAAGACGGACCCGGATCTGCAGGCGGCACACGCCGCAGCGCCGTGGATCGTCGTACCGGATGACCACGAGGTGGAGAACAACTACGCCGGGACGGTGCGCGAGAACAACACGCCCGCGCTGACTGCGGCGCAGTGGACGGCTCGACGTTCGGCGGCCTACCAGGCGTACTACGAGAACATGCCGCTGCGGCCTGCTCAGGTGAACAGCGGCAACAGCATCCAGCTGTACCGGCGGCTGCGGTGGGGGAGCCTGGCGACGTTCCACATGCTCGACACCCGGCAGTACCGCAACGACCAGGCATGCGGTGACGGCTGGCAGCTGTGCTCGGACGCCGATCTGGCCAGCCGCAGTCTGCCCGGTAACCCGCAGGAGACCTGGCTGCTGGACGGTCTGGGGCAGCACCTGGGTACGTGGGACATCATCGGCCAGCAGGTGTTCTTCGCCCGCCGGTTCAACTCGACCGGCGCCAGCATGGACTCCTGGGACGGGTACCGCGCTTCGCGGGCGCGGATCCAGCAGGGCTGGGTGGACCGGTCGGTCCGCAACCCCGTCGTACTCACCGGAGACGTGCACCGGGCGTGGGCCAACGACATCAAGGCCGACTACAACAACGCGAACTCGGCGACCATCGGCACCGAACTCGTCACCAGCTCGGTCACCTCGAGCGGTGACGGAGACGGGGCTACGACGATCCCCGACGTCGGGACGAATCCGTGGCTGAAGTTCTACAACAACCGGCGCGGCTACGTCCGCGCGACCGTCAGCCCGACCGAGATGCGAGCCGACTTCCGCAACGTGGCAAAGGTGTCCGAGCACGGCGCTGCTGCTGCGACTGTGAAGTCGTTCGTCATCGAAGAAGGCCAGCCCGGACTGCAGGCGGTGTGAGATGAAAACCCTTGCTGTACTGATGATTGCGGCCGTCGCTCACGTCGCTACCCCCACCTGGACGACAGCGAACAGTGTGTCCACCGGCGACCAGGACAACGCGTCCGTTGCGATCAACCGGAACGGGTACGTCGCTGTGGCGTGGGAGGACGACCGCGACACCGACAACGCGACCGACAACGTCCACAGCGACATCTGGGTGCGGCTGTTCCACAACGGCACCTCTGTGTACGAGAAGAAGGTCTCCGCCGGCGGCGACAGCGGAGTGACCAACTGGCGACACCTGCACCCGGACGTCGGTCTCGACGACAAGGGCAACGCAGTCGTGGTGTGGCAGGACGACCCGGACGGCAACGGGTACTACAACATCCCCTACCGCGTCCTGAACACCGCTGGAACTGTCACCGCGTCCGGCAACGCCAACACGAGCGCGACTGGTCAGCAGATCAACCCCCGGGTTGCTGTGGACCCGGACGGCGCGCCGTCCACTGCTGCAGTCGCGTTCTCTGTTGTGTGGGAGGACATCCAGACCGGTACGCCGGCCACCGTGAAGGCAGCCGGCTACACCGGACCGACCACGCGTGCCTGGGAGGTCACCGCCTCGCAGACCACCGGCCAGCACCACAACCCGGACGTGGCAGTGTCGGCGTCCGGTGACGCGGTAGTCGTCTGGGACGAGGACGGCGACGCCAACGCCTTCTACAACGTCGGACTCGTCCGGCTGGCCCGGACAAATGGAGCGGCCACGCTCTCGCGCCGGATCGCCAACTCAGAGGGTGGGGGACAGCAGACGCACGCGTCTGTCGCCGCCAACTTCAACGGGGACTTCGCCGTCGCCTGGGAGTCCGACCACACAGGTACGGCGGGCGTGTGGACGCGTTCGTTCGACTCGTCCGGCGTGGCCAGGTATGCCGACGTACTGGTCGCTAACGGCGGCATCGCACCGTCGATCGGGATCGACGACCAGGCGCAGACCGTGGTGGGTTGGACGGTCCAGGCCACCGACCTCGATGTGTGGATCCGCGGCTTCGGGACGGACGGCACGGACACCGGTCGGTTGTCCGCGCAGCAGCTCAGCTCGGCGACCGATGGCCGGCAGGAACAGATGACGCTCGCGGTCTCGCCGTACGCCGAGGTTGCTGTCGCCTATACCGACGACAGCGACGGCAACACGTACGACCAGGTCATCCTGGGCGCGGGGATCTCCAACAACAGCTGGTGATTCAGTGCGAGGTCGGGGACATCGTGCTGAGCACCTTGTCCCCGGCCGTGACCACGTCGAGCCCGACGATGTCCTGCAGCGGGATCGACGTACTGGCCGGGACATGTGCCTGGTTGTCGCGGTTCGCTGCCCACCACCCGGCTGTCTCGGTGGTGCCGTTGCGACTGCGGACCACCAGCATGCAGTGCTCGTACGGCTGCAGGTCCTTGAGCTTCAGCTGGATGTCAGTACCCCAGCCGTGGCTGGTCAGCTTGGCCGTGGTGTCGATACCGCCGACGCCGTCCGTCGCAGTCCAGGTAGCCGAGGCCGGAGCGGATACGAGACCCCAGCCGAGCACGCCGCTCACCATGGCTGCCGATGCGGCCGCCAGCACCCAGCGTTTGCGGCGTGGTCGCTTGCGCTTGATCAGGTGAAGCGGGGCAGGCTCGGGCTGCTCTGCCTCGATGTCTTCGACCGGTACGGCGTGCAGGAGCCCCGGGAGGTGGGCGAACTGCAGCAGCGTCTCGCGGCACGCCGTACAGGTCGCGAGGTGTTCCTCGGTCGCACGCCGCTCGGACGCCTCCAGCGCACCGAGCACATAGGCGCCGATCGACATCGTCTCCGGGCACGTCATGAGCCGGTCACCCCTCGTTCCTGCAGCGCCGCGCGAAGTGCGTGCAGCGCGTAGTAGCTCCGTGACTTCACCGTCCCCGGCGGTACGCCGAGCACCGCCGCCGCCTCGTTGACGGTCCGCCGCCGGTAGAACAGCTCCACGATCACCTGCCGGTGGTCGTGGCTCAGCCCGCGCATGACCTCGATCACCTGCCAGACCTGCAGCACGCGGTCGATGTCGTCGCCGAGCTCCGCGAACTCGCGGTCGTCGATCGGTACTTCGGTCACCCGGGCCGCCTGTTTGCGGTGACCGGAGATCACCAGGTTGCGCGCGACCGTGAACAGCCAGCGGCCGGCCCGGTCCGGGTCCAGTTCCGACGCGTGCGTCCAGGCCCGCGCCATCGTCTCCTGCACGATGTCCTCGGCGTACTGACGGTCGCCGCCGACCGAGCGCAGGACATAGCCGTAGAGCGGCCGCCGGTACCTGTCGTACAACGCCCGGATCACCGTGTCGTCCTCCACATCTCAGGACTACGCACCGGAGCCGTAGAAGGTTCAACTGAACCGGTCGGCCCTGTCCTGCGTATCTGCCGGTGAAAGGAGCTGTTGATGAAAACGACAATATTGTTGCTAGGAGCAACCGTGGCCGCGGTTGGAACGCTGGCTGCCTGCGGGGGCAACAACACCGCTCAGACAAGCACCGGCGGCGCGGCCGCGGCAGGGGCCGCGGTTTCGGTCCAGAACGTGAGCGGGGTCGGCCAGACGCTGGTCGACTCGTCCGGGAAGACGCTGTACTTCGCCGACCAGGAGGCCGGCGGGACGATCAAGTGCACCGGCAACTGCCTGAGCTTCTGGATGCCGGCCACCGGTACTGCCGCCGACGCGAAGTCGGTGACCGGCCTGGCCGTCACGAAGCGCTCCGACACCGGCGCCGACCAACTCACCTTCCAGGGCAAACCGCTGTACACCTTCAAACTCGACACCGGAGCCGGCAAGGCCCAGGGCAACAACGTCACGGACTCGTTCTCCGGTATGAGCTTCACCTGGCACGCTGCCACAACCACCGCAGCAGCGGCACCTTCGCAGGCGCCGTCCAGCTCGTCCGGCGGCGGCTACGGCTACTGACGCTCGTACAACGCCGTGAGGCGGCCGCGGGCGACGGTGTCGGTGTCGATGGCTTGGAGAGCCTCGTCAAGGCTGGCGCCGTCGGCCAGACCTGTCGGCTTGGACAGCGCGTAGACGGTGAAGCGGTAGTGGTGCGTGCCGCTGGGCGGGCACGGGCCGGCGTACGACGGTTTGCCCGCGGAATTGCCGGCCTGCTTGGCGCCCGGTGTGGTGGCGCCTTCAGCAAGCTGGGTCGTCTGCGGGGAGAGGTCGAGCAGGACCCAGTGGGTGAAAGTGCCGTTGGGCGCGTCGGGTTCGTCGACCACGATTGCCAGCGACTTCGCGGTGGCCGGCAGGCTCTTTCGGGTCGCTACCACCGCAGCCGGCGGTCAGCAGTACGGCGGTCGTCAACAGCAGTAGACGCACAGCATCACGCTAATGCCTATCGCTCAGCTTGATGACCGGGAGTTCGCGGTCGGTCTTCAGCTGGTAGCCCGCGAACCGCGGGGCGGCCGCGATGATCCGCTCCCATTCCGCGGCCCGTTCCGCGCCGTGCAGCTGCTCTGCTCGGACGTCGATCGTCTGGTTGCCGACCTCGATCCGGACCTGGTCGGGATGTGCGGCCAGGTTGTAGTACCACGCCGGGTTGCTAGGAGCCCCGGCGGCGGAGGCGATGATCAGCCGATTCCCGTCGGCGGCCGGGAGCCAGCTCACCGGTGTCATGCGTGCTTCGCCGGACCTGTGTCCGACCGTGTGCAGTACCAGGATGTCGATGCCGATGACCCTGCCTGCGCGGCGCCGGATCACTGGCGCGACCAGCTTGTTCAGCAAGCGCCAGGCGCGGCCGTTCGGCTGCCGAGCGCCACGCGTGCCGGCTCGGCCGTCGAAGCTCATCCCGTCACGCTACTTGCCTTCAGTGCCGTTCGGTCAGCTTGATCACCGGCAGTTCGCGGTCGGTCTTCACCTGGTACTCCGCGAACCGCGGCGCGGCCGTCGTGATCCGCTCCCACGCCTCGGCTCGCTCGGCGCCGTGCAACTGCTCCGCCCGGACCGCGACGGTCTTGCCGTCGATATCGATCAGGACGTCAGGGTTCGCGGCCAGGTTGTAGTACCACGCCGGGTTCTTGGGTGCCCCGGCGGCGGACGCGACGATCAACCGGCTGCCGTCGGCGCCCGGGAACCAGCCGACGGGCGTCCTGCGTTCCTCGCCGGACTTCCGCCCGATCGTCCGCAGTACCAGCGCGTCGAAGCCCATGAACTTGCTCCCGCGGCCGATCCGGCGGGCCATCAGGGCGTTCATCCAGCGCAGCACCCGGCCCTTCGGCTGCCGCGCGCCGTGGGTGCCGGCCATCGTGTCGAAGCTCATCGCGAACCCGCCTCCTCGTGGACGGTGCGATTGGTGCTGACCGTGTCCTCGTAGCCGAACGGCTTGCCCTCGAGGTTGAAGCTCCATGAGGTGGTCGGCGTGATCCGTAGATAGCTGCCCGCGCCGAAGCGACCGGTGCGCTCGACCAGCTCGGCCTCGCCGTAGATGCGCAGGTAGCGGGGGATCCAGGGATCGGTCGACGGGAGATCGTCGAGGATGACGGCGACCTTGGTGTTGCCGGCCTGCACGTTGCGGTACTTCCGTGTGCGCACCGGGTCGATGCCGCCGATGTAGAGGTGCGTGCCGTCGTACTCGAAGCCGACCGGCACCGCGTCCGGCTGCCCGTCGGCGCCGACCGTCGCGATCCGCGCGATGCGCTGAGACCGCAGGTACTCGAGTTCCTGGTCGCTGAAGGACATCTGCCCTCCTCGATAGTTAATGGCATTGACTGTATGTGTCATTAACTATACATGCCCTGTACCTTGGTGGATATGACCGAGACCGAAGCCACCCGGGCCCGCACGGGTCCGCTGTTCGGCGCCGACCTGGCGGCCGACCAGATGGACACGGCCACCGGTCTCATCCAGCTGACCGGCCTCGTTCAGGGGATCTACACCCGTATCGCCGAGCGGCACGACCTGACGCCCGTGCAGGCCAGGCTCCTGTGCGTCCTGCTCGGCGGTCCGCGCGGAATGGCCGAGCTGGCGAGTTGCTTCGGCGTGGAGAAGGCGGCGCTCACCGGGTTGATGGACCGGGCCGAGAAGCGCGGTCTGGCGGAGCGTTCGGCGGTCCCGGGCAACCGGCGCGCCCTGCAGGTCAACCTCACCGAAGCCGGCCGCCGGGCCGCGACCCGGTTCCACGCCGATGTCGGCGAGGAGCTGACCAAGCTGACGGCGAGCCTGAGCGCCGCCGATCACGAACGTTTCCGCGCCGTCATGGCCGGCATCGTGACCAGTTGCCGCACCGGCAACGGGCCTTGCTGACCGTCCGGTCGCTGGAAGCCCGAAGTCGCCGGACAGCGGTTTCCTATACGATCGCAGCGTGCCGAAGCCGCTGAGTACCTGAGATGTCCGCCGTCATCGGTGCGTTCGGCGCGCTGGTCGCGGTCGCCGTGCTCGGGTACGTCGTCGGCCTCCTCGGCGTACTGCGGTCGCAGGACGAGCTGGTGCTGTCCCGGCTGGCGTTCTTCGTAGCGACGCCGGCGCTGCTGTTCACGACGGTCGCGCGGGCGGATCTGCGGGCGATCTTCTCGGTGGTGCTGGTCACCAACCTGCTGAGCCTGTTCGTGGTCCAGGTGGTGTTCGTCGTCATCGCGGCGCTGATCTGGCGGCGTACGCGGTCCGAGACGACGATCGGCGTGCTCGCGTCGTCGTACGTGAACGCGGGGAACCTCGGCGTACCGGTGGCGGCGTACGTGCTGGGGAACGGTGCGTTGGTGGCACCAATCGTGTTGTTCCAGGTCGTGATCATGGCGCCGATCGCCTTCGCCGTACTGGACCACGACCGCCAGGGGAGCGGGCGCCGGGTCTCGCTCCGCACGATGCTGACGCGACCCTTCCGCAATCCACTGACCGTCGCGTCGCTACTCGGCTTGCTGTTCTCGCTCCTGGGCGTGCACCTGCCGGACCTCGTGATGCGCCCCATCGACCTGGTCGCCGCCGCAGCCGTGCCGGTCGCGCTGGTCGCCTACGGGTTGAGCCTGAGCGCGGGTACGAAGGACTCGATCACGCTGCGTCGGGACGTCGTACTCGCGGTCGCGTTGAAGACGTTCGTGCAACCGTTGGTCGCCTACACCATCGCCCACTGGATCCTCAACCTCCACGGCCCCGCCCTACTGGCCCCAACCCTCCTGGCGGCGCTGCCCACCGCCCAGAACGTCTACGTCTACGCCGTCCACTACCGAGCCAGCCGCACCCTCGCCCGCAGCGCCGTCCTGCTGAGCACACTGCTGTCGATCCCGCTGATGATCCTGATCGCGGGACTGCTCGCCTAACGCATCGCCTTGAAGGCCTCTTCGGCGACCGGTTCGACCTGGTCTACGTTGACGCCCTCGTTCGCGGACTGGGCGATGACTGTGAGCGTGTTCGAGCCGCGATAGCACTGGGTCGGCAGGTTGCCGGACGACTCGACGCAGGTGGAGCTGCCGATCTTCTTGATCTTGTCCGGGGTCGCGCCGGAGTCGGCGACGGTCTTGTCGATGTCGACCTTGCCGCGCAGCGCGATGATGACGTACAGGCGGTCGCCGTCGAGACTTCCGTACGCCTCGACCGTCACCTGCTTGCCGTTGTTGATCCGGCTCAACGCCTCGCGCGTCTGGTCGAGTCCGGCCTGGTCGCGGATCGTCTTGTCGGTGATCCGGTCGAGCCCGGCCAGCTTCGCCGGCGGCGTGATGCCACGCTCGGTGTTCAGCCGGTTGAGCGGCCCGAGACCCCAGATGTAGCCGAGCAAGGCCAGCGCGATCAGTACGACCAGCGCCGCGCCCACCGTGACCCACGGTCCGCGGACCTTGATCCGCCGCCACCACTTCTTCTTCGGCTGCTGCGGGGTCGCGTCGACCTTCGTGTCTCCGGGCGTGTCCGCAGCAGGTCTCCCGGCTTCAGCCGGCTTTCCGGCCTCACCGGGCTTCTCGGCCCCGGCAGGCTTCTCGGCCCCGGCAAGTTTCTCGGCCCCGGCAGACTTTTCGGTCCCGGCAGACGTCTCGGCCGTAGCCGGGACGGCGGCCAGCTCGGCGGTGTCCGCGCCGGCGTCGGCCGTGGTGACGGCCTTCTCCGTCGGCTTCGGATCCGCCGGGTCGATGGGGTCGCTCATGGGGTGGCTCCTCGGACGTTCGGTCACGGGGTTCGGACCCGATGCTTCCACATCAGCACAAACCGGTCTCGCAGGGTAGTCGCTCCGCGACACGTGCCGATGCCCGCCTCCATCGGGAGACGGGCACCGGGAAACGCACTCAGAGTGTGGCGACGACCTTGACCGCGTCGGAATCGTCGGCGTGCCAGACGATCTCGCCGGTGATCCGGCCCGCGGCCCGCAGGTCGGGCTCGGCCCGCTCGGCCAGCTCCAGTCGCGCGGCCGGGCCGGTGACCTCGACCTTGCTGACTTCGGTCTTCATCGAGACCTGCGCTTCGGACTTCGCGCCGCGGATGCCGGCGAGGACCTCCGAAACCGCGTCCAGGACCTCAGGCTCCTGTGCGGCGATCGGGAGGTCGACGTCCGGCTGCGGCCAGGTGGTCAGGTGGATCGAACCCTCCTGCCACCACGACCAGACCTCCTCGGTCGCGAACGGCAGGTACGGCGCGAGCAGGCGCAGCTGGACCGACAACGCGACGGCGAGCGCCGCCTTCGCGGAAGCTGCTGCGGCTTCACCTTGACCGCCGTACGCCCGCTCCTTGACCAGCTCGACGTAGTCGTCGCAGAACGTCCAGAAGAACCGCTCGCTGACTTCGAGCGCACCGGTGTAGTCGAAACGCTCGAAGGACGCGGTCGCGTCCGCGACGACCGAGCGCAGCTGCTGCAGCATCGCCAGGTCGACCGGCTCGGTGACCGCTGCGGGGTCGGCGACGACGACCGCGGACGGGTCGGCCTCGGTCGCGCCGAACCCGAGGACGAACTTCGACGCGTTCAGGACCTTGATCGCGAGCCGCCGACCGACCTTCATCTGCGACTCGTCGAACGGCGAGTCCATCCCCGGCCGCGCCATCGCCGCCCGCCACCGGACCGCGTCCGCGCCGAACTTGTCCAGGATCTCGGTCGGGACGACCGCGTTGCCCTTGGACTTCGACATCTTCTTCCGGTCCGGGTCGACGACGAATCCGGAGATCATCGAGCGCGCCCACGGCAGCGTGCCGTTCTCGAAGTGGGCCCGGACGACGCGGGAGAACAGCCAGGTCCGGATGATCTCGTGCGCGTGCGTGTTCAGGTCCATCGGGAACGTACGCCGGAACAGGTCCTCGTCGCGCTCCCAGCCGCAGGCGATGTGCGGGGTCAGTGACGAGGTCGCCCACGTGTCCATCACATCGGGGTCGGCCTCGAACCCGCCCGGCTTGCCGCGCTGGGACTCGTCGTACCCCCGCGGTGCCTGGGAGGTCGGGTCGATCGGCAGCTCGGCCTCGGACGGCATCAGGGGGTGCGCGTAGTCGGGCTCGCCGTCGGCGTCCAGCGGATACCAGACCGGGAACGGGACGCCGAAGTACCGCTGGCGGGAGATCAGCCAGTCACCGTTCAGCCCCTCGACCCAGTTCAGGTAGCGGTGCCGCATGTGCTCGGGGACCCACGCGAGCTCCTCGCCGCGCTCGATGAACTCCTGCTTGAGCCCTTCGTCGCGGCCGCCGTTGGTGATGTACCACTGCCGGGTGGAGACGATCTCGAGCGGCTTGTCACCGTTCTCGTAGAAGTTCGCCATCCGCTCGGTGGGCTTGGGCTCGCCGTCCAGCTCGCCGCTCTCGCGCAGCTTGCCCACGATCAGCTCGCGGGCGCTGAAGACGGTCTTGCCGGCCAGCTCGCCGTACAGCTCGGCGGAGTCCTCGAGCCAGGCCGGAGTCTCGCGCAGGAACCGGCCGTCGCGGCCGATGACCGTGCGGACCGGCAGCTGCAGCTCGCGCCACCACTGGATGTCGGTCTGGTCGCCGAACGTGCAACACATCGCGATACCGGCGCCCTTGTCCATCTCGGCGGCCGGGTGGGACAGGACCGGGACCTCGACGCCGAACAGCGGCGACTTCACCGTCGTCCCGAACAGGTGCTTGTAGCGGTCGTCGTCGGGGTGGGCGATCAGCGCGACACAGGCCGGGATCAGCTCGGGCCGGGTGGTCTCGATGTAGATCGGGCCGTCGACGCCGTGGAACGCGATCCGGTGGTAGGCGCCCGGATAGGGCCGGGCCTCCATCTCGGCCTGCGCGACCGCGGTCTGGAACGTGACGTCCCAGACGGTCGGTGCCTCGGCCAGGTAGGCCTCGCCGCGGGCGAAGTTGCGTAGGAAGGCACGCTGCGACGTACGCCGGGAGTCCTCGGAGATCGTGGTGTAGAGGTGCTCCCAGTCGACACTCAGGCCGACCGTCCGCCACATCGACTCGAACGCCTGCTCGTCGATGTGGGTGAGCTCACCGCACAGGTCGACGAAGTTCTGCCGGGCGATCGGGACCTGCTTCTTCGGGTCCGGCTTGGCCGGCGGGGTGAAGTCCGCGTCGTACGGCATGGAGGGGTCGCACTTGACGCCGTAGTAGTTCTGGACCCGGCGCTCGGTCGGCAGGCCGTTGTCGTCCCAGCCGATCGGGTAGAAGACCTTCTTCCCGCGCATCCGCTGGAAGCGCGCGACCAGGTCGGTGTGGGTGTAGCTGAAGATGTGCCCGACGTGCAGCGACCCTGAGACGGTCGGCGGCGGCGTGTCGATCGAGAACACGTCGGCCCGCTCGGCGGTGCGGTCGAAGGCGTAGGTCTGCTGCTCCTTCCATACGGCAGCCCACTTCTCCTCGAGGCCTTCGAGGGTGGGCTTGTCTGGAACGCGGGACGTCTGGCTCATGCGCACAATCGTAGTGGTTGTCAAGGGGTGCTCCGAACGCTTATCCACAGCCCTTGCCTAGACTGGGCGTTCTGATGAGCGACCTCTCTTATGCCGACGTGTCGGCCCTGCTCCAGGCGCGCTGGCCGGAGCACAAGATCGAGCCTTCCCTGGACCGGGTTCGGCGGCTCGTCGAGCTGCTCGGCGACCCCCAGAAGGCCTACCCGGTGGTGCACCTGACGGGGACCAACGGCAAGACGTCCACGGCCCGGATGATCGACACCCTGCTGCGGGCGGCGGGGCTGCGGACCGGCCGGTTCACCAGCCCGCACCTGGAGTCGGTGCGGGAGCGGATCACGCTGGACGGCGAGCCGATCAGCGAGGAGCGCTTCGTCGAGGCGTACGCGGAGATCGCGCCGTACCTCGACGTCGTCGACGCCGAGCAGGAGCACCCGCTGACGTTCTTCGAGGTGATGACCGGCATGGCGTACGCCGTGTTCGCGGACGCACCGGTCGACGTCGCGGTGATCGAGGTCGGGCTGGGCGGGTCCTGGGACTCGACCAACGTCGCCGACGGCACGGTCTCGGTGATCACGCCGGTCGCGGTCGACCACGCGCACATCCTCGGCGCGGATCCGGTCACGATCGCCGGCGAGAAGGCCGGCATCATCAAGGCCGGCGGTACGACGGTGATGTCGCAGCAGAGCCTGGAGGTCTTCGAGGTCCTGCTCCGCCGCGCGGCCGAGGTCGGCTCGCAGGTCGCCCGTGAGGGGATCGAGTTCGGCGTCGTCAGCCGCACGCTCGCGGTCGGCGGCCAGGTGATCTCGATCAAGGGCCTCGGCGGCGAGTACGACGACCTGTTCGTCCCGCTGCACGGTGAGTACCAGGCGCACAACGCCGCCACCGCGGTCGCCGCGGTCGAGGCGCTGCTCGGCGCCAGCCCCGAGACCGAGGGCCGGGTCACCACCGAGCTGCTGCAGGCCGGGTTCGCCGACGTCACCAGCCCGGGCAGGCTGGAGGTCGTCCGGCAGAGCCCGACGATCGTCGTGGACGCCGCGCACAACCCGCACGGCGCGGAGGCGACCGCGGCCGCGGTCTCGGAGGCGTTCCAGTTCCAGCCACTGATCGGCGTCCTCGGCTGCATGAAGGACAAGGACGTGTACGGCGTCCTCGAGGCCTACGAGCCGATCATGGAAACGGTCATCTGCACCCGGAACAGCTTCGTCGAGCGCTCGATGCCGGCCGAGGAACTGGGTGAGCTGGCGGCCGAGGTGTTCGGCGAGGAGCGGGTGCTGGTCCGGCCGCACCTGATCGACGCGATCGACGACGCGATCCGGCTGGCCGAGGAGAACGCGGTCGCGCTGGGCAGCGGCGGCGTACTGATCACCGGCTCGGTCATCACTGCCGGCGAGGCGCGCACGCTGCTGGTCCGCAAGTCGAAGGGCGAGCAGCCATGAGATCGCTGGCATCGATCGTGCTCGGGTTCGAGTCGATCGTGCTCGCGCTGGTCACGCCGGTGATGATCTCGGTGGCCAACGTCCGGCCCGCGGTCGCCGTACCCGTCTGCATCGGTCTTGCGGTGCTCGCGATCGTCGCGGCCGGCCTGCTCCGGTTCCAGGTCGGGTACGTGCTCGGCTCGGTGGTCCAGGTCGGCGCGGTCGGGCTCGGCTTCGTCGTCTCGGTCATGTTCGTCCTCGGCCTGGCGTTCGCGGCCTTCTGGGTCGCCGCGATCGTGCTCGGCCGCCGCATCGAGGAAGCCAAGAGGTTAGGCTCAGCCGCCCACCCAAGTCCGAAAGAGAGTTGAGAGATGTCGCAGCGCACCCTGGTCCTGCTGAAGCCCGACACGGTCCGCCGCGGCCTGGTCGGTGAGGTGCTCGGCCGGTTCGAGGCCAAGGGGCTCCGGATCGTCGCGATGGACCTGCGCACGATCGACGGCGAGATGGCCGACCAGCACTACGCCGAGCACGTCGAGAAGGCCTTCTACCCGCCGCTGCGCGACTTCGTCACCAGCGGGCCGCTGGTCGCGATGGTGCTCGAGGGCGACGAGGCGATCGAGGTCATCCGCGCCGCCAACGGCGCCACCGACGGCCGCAAGGCCGCACCCGGCACCATCCGCGGCGACTTCTCGCTGTCGAACCGCGAGAACCTCGTCCACGGCTCCGACTCCGAGGAATCCGCGAGCCGCGAGATCAAGATCTGGTTCCCCGACCTGCCTTGATCCGCTTTAGACCACTCGAGGCGCTGAAAGCGTTTTGAAAGCACCGCACCCCACCATTTCGGCGTCGGCCGCCACGGCCGATCCGATCTGGAGGGGTGACGAGTGGGGACTGGGTCAGGCAAGTGGGGAGTACGCCGGGTCGTGCCCGGCGTACTCGCGGCATTGCTGCTCGCCGCATCGCTGGTACAGAGCTCGGTAGCAACTGCGCGTCCCGCCACTGAGAGCGCGGCCAGTGCCGGGGCCGATGCCGAGGGGCGGGCGAGTGCGGAGGCACGGCGTACCGGCAAGCCGGTTGAGGTGATGGAGAAGCGGACTGCGACCACGAGAGTGGTCGCGAACCCGGCCGGGACGTTCACCGCGACACTGAGCGCGGCGGGCATGGCGCCCGCTGGTGCTCCTGGGCAGCCGACGGCACCCGGGATGAGTGGGTGGGCGATTGTCTTTCGTGGCAAGCCGGGCAACAGCTATTGGCTTGGCGACGGTGACGGTGTCGCCAAGGTCGGCCAGTGCTACGACGACGGCTGGTGCAACGGCATCCAGGCTGCTCGTTCGTACTTCCAGTACGACACCGGCTGGCTGAACGGCCGGGAGATCCTCAGCAGCTCGTTCAAGGCGCTGGAGGTCTATGCGCCGAGCTGTCAGGCCCGCTGGGTCGAGGCCTGGGGCACCCGGCCGGTCGGTCCGGGAACGACCTGGAACAACCAGCCGGCCGCAGTGATGGGCATCGGCTCCTACAACGTCGCTGCAGGTCGTACCGGCTGCCCGTCGCAGTACCTCGAGTACAACGCCACCGGTTTCGTGCAGTGGTCTACCAATCCGGCCAACGGGCTCGGCTCGACCACAGTGATGCTCCGGGCCAACAACGAGGAAGACCAGCTGGCCTGGAAGAAGTTCGGTACGACGCCGGTCCTCAGCGTCACCTACAACACCCGCCCGGACACGCCGACCGCGCTGGCCGTCGAGAACGACCGGGTCTGCGGCAGCGCAGAGATCCGGGTCAACCCGCAGCTGTACGCGCCGAGCCGCGGTCCGCGGCTGTGGTCCACGATCAGCGACCCTGACGGTGGCAGTGTCGCTGCGCGCTACCGGATCTACGAGCGCGACCACACGACCTTGCTGTACTCCACAGAGACGACCGGCCTCAACTCACCAGGCCGGTTCAGCATCGACACACCGACGAACCTGAACGCCGACGGCCGCAAGCTGTCGTTCCGGGTCATCGGCTGGGACAGCCTGCACGAGTCGAGATCCGCATCAGCCTGGTGTGACTACACGATCGACAAGACGGCACCGCAGTACGGGCCGGCCGTCTCGTCACCGACGTACAAGGAGTGTCCGGACGACCTGACCTGTCCGGCCAGCGGTGCGGCCGGGTTCACCGGCGGCTTCGAGTTCCGGGCCGACGAGCGGGACACGGACGTGGCTGGGTTCCGCTACACGCTGGAAGGCTCGTCGCAGCAGGACCAGTACGTCGCGACGGGCTCGGACAAGGTGGGCCGCGTGCTGGTGACGCCGAGCGCCGACGGCCCGCAGACGCTGACCGTTCGGGCCGTCGACCAGGCCGGGAACGTGTCGCCGGTGGTGAAGAGCTTCCGCTTCTGGGCCGGCCGGGGTACGCCGCCGGTCGCGCAGTGGCGGCTGGACGGCCAGGGCACGGACACCGGCGTCGTCGACGATCGTCCCGGCCGGCTGGACGGGGTACGGCCGGCCGGGACCGCTGTTGCCTGGCGGACCGGACGGATCGGCGACGCGCTGTGGACGAATGGGACGGCCGCAGCGAACGTCGCACTCGGTACGAAGTCCGCGATCGACACCAGCAAGTCGTTCACCGTGTCGGCGTGGCTGAAGCTCGACCAGGTCGACGGTGAGTACCGGACCGCGGTCAGCCAGGACGGTACGTCGATCAGCGGCTTCTTCCTGCAGTACAACCCGCAGCGTCAGAAGTGGAACTTCGTACTGCCGCAGACCAACAACGACAATGCCGTCCGCGAACTCTCCGAGTCGGCAGCACCAGCTGTGGCAGGGCGCTGGACGCATCTGGTCGGCGTGTACGACGCAGGCACGAAGCAGATCCAGTTGTACGTCGACGGCGTACCCGGGTCTGTCGGTACCCATGCGACGCCATGGGCCGCGACGGGACTGACCCAGCTCGGCCGGGCCCAGGTGGCCAAGCAGCCGGTGAACAGCTGGCTCGGATCGATTGACGAAGTCCGCCTGTACCAGCGGGTGCTGACGAAGCCGGAGATCGACGACCTGGCCGGACGGCCCACGACGGAGGAGCTGTTCTGGCCACTGGACGAGACCTCTGGGAGCCAGCTGTCGGATGTCTCAGGTAACTACCGCTCAGGTGCGATCCGTGAGGACGCGACCCGTACTGCGGGTGCTGTCGGTACGGGCGCGGTGCAGCTCAACGGCACCGGTCAAGGCGTCAGCACTGGCAGCGCCGTCGTCCGCACCGATTCCAGCTTCACGGTGAGCGCACGAGTGAAACTCGACGCGGCAGATGGCGTCAGCAGGGTGGTGATGAGTCAGGACGGTGCTCAACGAAGTGGGTTCGCCCTGCAGTACAACGGCAACAACCACAGGTGGTCCTTCGCCGTCGATCAGGCGACTGTCGAGTCGGACACGGTCGCTACGACGGAGTGGACGCAGCTGACCGGTGTGTACGACCAGGCTGCCGGCCAGATCCGCCTGTATGTCGAGGGCGATCAGCCAGGGAACGTGGCGGCTGCGTCAGTCAGTGGCAACAGCACAGGTACCTTCCGCGTCGGCTCCGGCCAGCTTGGTACGACGCCGTTCGCGGGCGCGGTTGACGACGTACACGTCTGGACCGGGGCGCTGACGGGCGGTCAGGTACAGCAGGAGAGCAACAACCCGGTCACCCGCCGGTCGGCCGCCTACAACGGGCAGCTGTCGCGCTTCATCACCAGCGACGGCATCAGCATCGTCACCACCGGCGCCGTACCGCCCGGCTCACACTTCCTCGCATCACTCGGAGTGCCCGCGCCGGCTGGTGCCACCGGTACGCGGACCATCTACTCCTGCCTGAACAACACCCGGGACTTCTTCCTGAGCGCGACGTGCGAAGGCAAGCTCAACCTCGGTCCTGTCGGTCAACTGTGGACCGCAAAGCCCTCTGGCATTGAAAGTCTCGCGATCTATCGCTGTGTCGTCCCGTCGACGATGCACTACGCCGTCGTCGGCACGGACTGCGGTACAGGTGCGACCAACGAAGGCCTGCTCGGCTACACCCAGGCGTACTCCGCACTGGTTCGGCTGAACGCCAACAACTACCCGTACGACCACGTGTCGAGCACGACCCGAGGTGCGGTGAACATGCGAACGGAGTACAACCTCGGCTACCTGTCGACGGTGCAGCTGCCGGGCACGACGGCGTGGATGCAGTGCAAGACCGGTGAGGACACCTTCAGCTCTACCGATCCGGACTGCGAGGGCAAGACCGTCGTAGGCAGCTCCGGCTTCGCCTGGACCGACCCGCCGGCTGATGTCGTCAGCAAGGCGCTGTACCGCTGCCGGGCGTCATGGAACGAGCTCTTCGACTCGACCGACCCGAACTGCGAGAACCAGACCCTCGAGACCCGCCTCGGCTACGTGCTGGCGCGACCGTGAGGAGGACAGCCATGAGACTCTCCCGATTGCGGAGCCGTACGGCGGCGCCGCTGATCGCAGGCCTGATCGGTGCGGCGCTCTTCGTGCCCAGCCAGGTCAGTTCGGCCGCACCGCCGGTCGAGGTGCTGCCTCAGAAGGTGGCGTCCGTACCGGGCAAGGACTTCGTGCCGGCCACCGCGGTACGACCCAAGACAGTCACCCCGCCCGCGCACCCGACTCCTGCACGCCAGGGGGTTCGCGCACAGCTGGAGTCCGTGAAGGACGGCAAACTGCACTTCCGGCTCCCGTCGGCTCGGGCGAAGTCAGCCGGCACCGTCCGGGTGTCACTCGACTACAGCGCCTACCTGAAGACGTACGGCGCCGACTGGGCCTCGCGGCTACAGGTCCAGCCGGCCGCGCAGCAGGTGGACAACGACACGACAGCCGGCGTGCTGTCGGCCGACGTACCGGCAGGTGCCCAGACCTTCACCGTGGCCGCGGCAGCGTCCGGCGGAACCGGCGACTACAAGGCAACCTCGCTCGCTCCATCCGGTACCTGGGAGGTGAACGCGAACAACGGTGCGTTCACCTGGGGCTACGCCCTGCGGACCCCGCCGGTGCCGGGAGGCCTCGAGCCGGACCTGTCCGCCGGGTACTCGTCACAGGCCACGGACGGCCGAACTGTTGCCACCAACAACCAGTCGTCCTGGCTCGGTGAGGGCTGGGACCTCGGTGCAGGGTCGATCGAGCGCAGCTACAAGTCCTGTGCCGACGACCTCGGAGGCAACAACGCGCAGACCAAGACGGGCGACCTGTGCTGGGAGACCGACAACGCCACGGTCTCGTTGGGGGAGCAGTCCGGTCAGCTGGTTCGCGAGAACGGCGTCTGGCACCTCAAGGACGACAACGGGACCAAGGTCGAGCGGCTGACGGGTGCGGTCAACGGCGACAACGACGGCGAGTACTGGAAGCTGACGACGACCGACGGTACGCAGTACCTCTTCGGTCTGAACCGGCTGCCCGGCTGGACCACCGGCAAAGCCACGACCCAGTCCGCGTGGACGGCACCGGTCTACGGCAACGACAGCGGTGAGCCGTGCAACCAGGCGACGTACGCCGCGTCCGCGTGCCAGCAGGCCTACCGATGGAACCTCGACGAGGTCATCGATCCGCACGGCAACACCATGAACTACTACTACGACGTCGAGACCAACCAGTACGCGCAGAACCTCGGCGCCACCACCGGCGCGTACACCCGTGGCGGCGTACTGCGGCGGATCGACTACGGCACCCGCTCCGACAACGCCTATGCCGACGCGCCCGCACGAGTGGTGTTCGACAGCGCCGATCGCTGCGTGCCTGGTCAGAACTGTGCGACGCACACTGCTACCTCCTGGCCCGACGTGCCGTGGGACCTCGAGTGCAAGACCGCTCCGTGCACAACAGTCGCGTCACCGACGTTCTGGTCGACGAAGCGACTGAGCCGGATCACCACCCAGGTGTCGCTCGGCGGTGGCGCCTATCGCGACGTGGACCGCTGGGACTTCGCCCACAGCTACCCGGCACCAGGCGACGGCACGGCAGCCGGACTGTGGCTCAGTAGCATCACGCACACCGGTGTCGTGGGCACACCGGTCGCAACGCCGCCGGTGACCTTCACCCCGACGTTGCTGCCGAACCGCGTCGACACCCCGACCGACAGCCGCCCGGCCCTGTGGAAGCCACGGATCACCACCATCACCAACGAGACAGGTGGTCAGGTCACCATCAAGTACGCCGACCCGGACTGCACACCGACCTCGCTGCCGACTGCCGCGGACACCAACGGCAAGCGCTGCTACCCGGTCAAGTGGATGGAGCCGCCGGAGGAGACGCCGCGCGACAACTGGTTCCACAAGTACGTCGTCCAGTCGACGCTCAAGCACGACCTGGTGACCGACAACCGCGACGAGCTCACCGCCTACGTCTACGAGGGCGACGCGGCCTGGGCGTACGACGACAACCCGCTGGTCGACCCGAAGGACCGCACCTGGTCGCAATGGCGCGGCTACGAGAAGGTCGTGGTCGTCAAGGGCGACGAGGCCCACGACGTCGGCGTGACACGCACTGCGATCCGCTACCAGTACTTCCGCGGCATGAACGGCGACAAGCTCGCCAACGGCGGTACCAAGAGCACCCAGATCGTCGACACCACCGGCACGTCCACTCCGGACCTCGAGCAGTACGCCGGCTTCATGCACGAGTCGATCACCTACCTCGGCGTCGGAGGCGGAGAGGTCAGCGCCGAGATCCACGACCCCTGGTCCCGCCTCACCGCCACGGAAGGAACCGAGAAGGCCTACCAGGTCGAAGACGCCCGCACCCGCGGCCGCACGACGCTATCCGCCGGCGGAGTACGCCGTACCGACGTGTCCACCACCTACGACAACTACGGAAACCCCACCCAAACCGACGACCTCGGCGACACCGCCATAGCAACCGACGATCGCTGCACCACCACCAAGTACGTCCAGAACCCCACAGCGATGCTGATGAGGTTGCAGAGTGAGCAGCAGACCATCGGCGTCGCCTGCGGGACGGCACCGTCGCTGCCCGCTGACGCGATCTCGGATACGCGGACGTCGTACGACGGGGCTGCGTTCGGCACAGCGCCGGTGCGTGGCGATGTGACGCGGTCCGAGCAGGCCAAGGCGTACTCCGGCGGAGTCGCGCAGTACCTGACCACCTCCACATCGACGTACGACGCCTTCGGCCGGCCGCTCGTGCAGGAGGACCCGCTTCGCCGGAAGACGACCACGGCCTATACCGACACCAACGGCCTCAACACCGGTACGTCGACCACCAACGCGCTCGGCCACGTCACGACGACGACGCTCGATCCGGCCTGGGCACAACCCGTGAAGGAGGTGGACGCCAACCAGCGGGTCACCTCGTCGACGTACGACGCTCTCGGCCGGCTGAGCAAGGTGTGGCAACCGGGCCGGACAGAGGCGGTCCAGCAGGCACCGCATCTGGCCTTCGTGTACGGGGTACGGCAGTCCGGCGGACCGAGCTGGATCGAGACGCTGACATTGCGCGCCAATGGCAACCAGTTGGCGTCGTACAGCCTTCTCGACGGGTTCGGGCGGGAGCGGCAGGCACAGAAGCCGAGTCCGGCCGGTGGACGGATCCTGTCCGACACCGAGTACGACAGCCGTGGCCTGGCCGTGGTGCGGAGGTCCGGGTACTACAACAGCGACGCCGGTCCGGGTACGACGCTCTTCGAACCCGATCCGGGCCGGGTGCCCAGCGCCACGGTCACCACCTACGACGGTGCGGAGCGGAAGACCAGCGAGACGTTCTCGGCGTACAACGTCGGCCGGTGGACGACGTACACAACGTACGGCGGTGATCGGGTGACGGTTCTGCCGCCGCAGGGTGGAACGCTCACGACTACGGTGACGGACGCGCGTGGCCGGACCACGGCTCAGCTGCAGTACCAGGGCCGGAGCACCAGCACGCCGGCCGATACGACAAGTTACGGGTACACCAAGCGCGGGGACCTGGAGCGGATCACAGATGCCGCCGGCAATGTCTGGCGGTACGAGTACGACGCGCTGGGTCACCAGGTCCGGGTGGACGATCCCGACAAGGGCGTGTCCGAACTGACGTACGACGACGCCGGTCAGCTGATCGCAGGGAAGGACGCCCGCGGCCGGACGACCCAGACTGAGTACGACGACCTGGGCCGCAAGGTCCGGACGAAGGCCGGCGACACGGTGACCGCGGAGTGGACCTACGACACGCTGGACAAAGGCTCTCTGACAGCGTCGACGCGCTACGTCGGCACAGACGCCTACGTGCGTGCGGTGACCGGCTACGACGCGGCCGGCCGAGCGACAGGTGAGCGGGTGACGATCCCAGCGACGCAGGGTGCACTTGCCGGGGTCTACGAGACGACGCAGCGCTTTGCAGACGACGGCAGCCTCAAGTCGACCAGGCTGCCGAAACTCGGCGACTTGCCGGCCGAGACGGTCAACTACGAGTACGACACGCTCGGACTGCAGGACAAGGTCACCGGTGCGATCCCGTACGTGCAGGACACGCGGTACACCGGTCTGGCCGAGGTGACCCAGCTGCTGCTCGGTTCCGACGCCCGACCGCTGTGGCGCACGACGTCGTACGACGACACCACGCGGCGGATGGTCGAGGTCCGGACCGATCGGGACCAGTCCGGCGGGTTGCTGCTCGACAAGCTCACCTACGGCTACGACCAGATGGGCAACGTCACGAAGGCGGCCGACCAGGTTCCGTCGAGCGGTACCGACACCCAGTGCTTCAGCTACGACTACCTGCGCCGGGTGAAGACGGCCTGGACCGCTACGGACGGCTGCGCGGCGGCTCCGTCCACCACTGTGGTCGGTGGGCCGGCGCCGTACTGGCAGGAGTTCTCGTACGACGTCGTCGGCAACCGGACCGGAGTGGTCGCCAAGGGTCTTGCCGGGGCGGCCGACGTGGTCAGCACCTACAGTTACGACCGCCCGCACGCCGTGGCGTCGGTGCGGACCGGTGCGACCACGAAGTCGTACAGCTACGACGCGGCCGGCAACACTGTCGCCCAGCCAGGGCAGTCCCTCACCTGGGATGACGAGGGACGGCTCGCGGCCGCCGGCACGTCGTCGTACATCTACGACGCGGACGGCAACCAGCTGATCCGCAGGGACAAGGACTCGGCCACTCTGTTCGTGGCCAACGGCGAGCTGACCGCACCCACCGGAGGCACCGCGAAGGGCACCCGGTACTACGACGGCATCGGTACCCGCACCGCCTCCGGCTTCACCTGGACCGTCCCGAACCGGGACAAAACGGCGCAGACCGCCATCAGCGAGGCCAATCTGCAGGTCACCAACCGCCGCCTGGACCTGTTCGGCGCAGCACGCGGCGCCACCGCGCCGTGGACCGGCGGCACCCGTGGGTTCGTGGGTGGTACTCCGAACGCCGACACCGGGCTGACCCGGCTCGGGGCGCGCGAGTACGACCCGGCAGCCGGCCGCTTCCTGTCCGTGGATCCGGTCATCGACCCGCAGGACCCGCAACAGCTCAATCCCTACGCCTACGCGAACAACAGTCCGGCCACCTTCAGCGACCCGGACGGTCTGCGGTATTTCGAGGGCGACTCCGGCAAATGGGTGGACGCGGGCGTCTACCGCAACGGCGGCAAGAAGCGCAGCAACTACCGGCTCGGCGACTACTGCGCGATGGGGCGGGGCTTCGTCGGGTTCTACACCTGGCTGGGCGCAAGCTGTGGCTACGGCGGATGGTGGCCGAGCGCGGCCGACAACAAGAAGCACAAGCCGATGGCGCCGCCCAAGCCGAAGGCCCCGCCCAAGGCGAAACCGAAACCGAAGCCGATCCTGATCCCGCTGCCCGACGTCTATGTGGAGGAGCTGCAGGGCGAGGGATCGACGTCGACCTGCATCGTCGGGGACATCGGAGCCATCGAGGGCCGGGGCGTCGAAGGCTGTTTCGCGGCGGACGGGTACGGATTCAGCTTCAACGGCGCCTACCGGGAGTACACGATGGGCGGTGCCTCGGCCGGCGTGTCGGTCACCCGCAGGCACAACACCGGGCACGCCGACGAGGTGAACAGCAGCGACGGCAGCTACATCACGACCGGGATCGAGGCCGAGGGACTCAGCGCCGGCGCCACGATGGAGGACCTGGATCCCAAGAAGGGGTACACCGAGGAGGGCTACGGCCTCACCGGGGGCTTCTCGGTCGGCCAGGCGGGTGAGAGCCACGGTGCGAACTCGGGCTACTTCAAGTGGTGGTGGACGCCGGACTACCTCGTCGACATCCCGTACCAGTGCACCTTGAAGTGTCCGGCGTCGTCAGGGCCCGGCATGTCCTGAGGGTAAGTGGACCGATACGATCTGTCCTGGGCGGACGGGTCGTGTCGGTCCACGGGCTTTGCGCGGGCGGCGCTTAGCCTGAGTTGGGGTCGAGTGGGAGGTGCCGCGGTGGCGAACAGCATGCTCGGCCGCGACATGGCGGTCGATCTCGGGACGGCGAACACCTTGGTGTACGTGCGCGGGCGGGGCGTCGTACTGAACGAGCCGTCCGTGGTCGCGACCCGGACGGACGATCCGCAGGAAGCGGTCGCGTTCGGTCACGAGGCGAAGAAGATGATCGGGCGTACGCCGGGCAACATCACCGCGATCCGGCCGCTCAAGGACGGCGTGATCGCCGATTTCGATGCCGCCGAGCAGATGCTGCGGTACTTCATCCAGCGCGTGCACCGGCGGCGGTACTTCGCCAAGCCGCGGATCGTGGTCTGCGTCCCGTCCGGGATCACCGCCGTCGAGCAGCGCGCGGTCCGCGACGCCGGGTACATGGCCGGCGCGCGCAAGGTCTACATCATCGAGGAGCCGATGGCCGCCGCGCTCGGCTCGAACCTCGAGGTCCGCGACGCCACCGGCAACATGGTCGTCGACATCGGCGGCGGTACGACCGAGGTCGCGGTCATCTCGTTCGGCGGCATCGTCACCAGCCAGTCGATCCGGGTGGCCGGCGACGCCATCGACAAGTCGATCGTGAACTACTGCAAGAAGGAGTTCTCGCTGCTGCTCGGCGAGGCGACCTCGGAGCAGATCAAGATGACGATCGGATCGGCGTTCCCGACCACCGACGGCCCGGACAGCGAGATCCGCGGCCGCGACATGGTCTCCGGCCTGCCGCGGACGGTGAAGGTGTCCTCCGCCGACATGCGCCAGGCGATCGAGGAGCCGATCACCGCGATCGTCGACGCGGTCAAGGCGACGCTGGACAAGACCCCGCCGGAGCTGGCCGGCGACATCGTCGACCGCGGCATCGTGCTGACCGGCGGCGGCGCGCTGCTCAAGGGGATGGACGAGCGGCTGCGGCACGAGACCGGCATCCCGATCCATGTCGCGGAGAACCCGCTCGACGCCGTCGTTCTCGGCGCCGGCAAGTGCGTGGACAACATCGAGACCCTCAACCGCATCCTGGTCACCGACAACCGGCGCTGAGGTCCCACCCGATGCTCAAAGACCTCGGTACCCCCGCCCGCAGCGCGATCCGGTCGGCCGGCGCCCCGCTCCGCGCGACCGGGATGCCGCGCCAGATCCGTCGCCGCCGGACCGTGCTCGTGCTGGTGATCCTGGCTTGTTTCACGCTGATCGTGCTCGACGCCCGTCGCTCGGCCGGTTCACCGGTCGAGCCGCTGCGGGAGGCGGCCGCCGGCGTGTTCGGCCCGCTCGAGTCGACCGCCAGCTCGGCCCGGCAGCCTGTGGACAACCTCCGCGACCGGTTCGCGGAAATGGATAGTTTGAAAGCAGAGAACGAAAAACTCAAGAAGGACAACGAGAATCTGACCCAGGAGCTGAACACCTCCGACTACGCCCGCAACCGGGCGCAAGAGCTGGACAAGCTGCTCAAGGTCGCGCCGGCGTACACGATGACGCCGGCCCGGGTGATCGGGATCGGTGGCGCACAGACGTTCAGCCACACGGTCACGATCGACGCCGGGACGGCGGACGGCGTGCACAACGACATGACCGTGATGAACGGCACCGGTCTGGTCGGCCGGGTGGTGCGCACCACCACGGGGACCGCGACCGTGCTGCTGATCGGCGACCGCAACTCGACCGTCGGCGGCCGCCTGAACTCGTCGATGGCGCTCGGCTTCGTCTCCGGACGCGGCGACGTGGCCGGCACCCTCGACTACAAGCTCGTCGACCCGAAGGCCCGGCCCAAGGTCGGGGACCGGATCGTCACCTGGGGCTCGAGCGGCAACGCGCCGTACGTGCCGGGCGTCCCGATCGGCGTCGTCACCTCCGTGACGCCGAACGAAGGCTCCCTCGGATCCACCGCAACCATCAAGCCGTTCGTCGACCCGACCCGGATCGACACCGTCGGCGTGGTCACCGGACCACCCGCCCGTCCACCGCGAGCCCCACTACCAGGCAGTGCTACCAGATGAAGGGAGAACTGACACCGTGATCGCGCTACGCATCGGCCTGGCTGCCCTCTTCCTGATGGTGGCCGTGACCGTGCAGACATCCGTGCTGACCAACATCGCCGTCGCCGGCGTGACGTGCGACCTCACGCTGATCGTGGTGATCGCGCTCGCGCTGTCCCGCGGGCCGGAGTGGGGTGCGATCGCCGGCTTCGTCGGCGGCCTGCTGCTCGACGTCGTGCCGCCGGCCGACCACACCGCCGGCCGTTGGGCGCTGTCACTCGCGATCGCGGGGTATGTCGCCGGACTGATCCGCCGCGAGACCTCGAGCGGGCCGGTCGGTCCGCTCGGCGTGGCGCTGACGGTCGCGCTCGGGACGGCGGTGTCGTTCTTCATCTACAGCGCGACCGGCTCGCTGCTGCACGACCCGTCCGTCGACTGGGGCGAGTTCGGCGTCCGCCTCGGCATCGCCGCCGGGTACGACGTGGTCGGCGCGATCGTGGTGATCCCGCTGGTCATGTGGATCATGGGCCGCGTCCAACCCGCCCGCGAGCGCCGAGTCGCGCCATGAGCCCCCGTCACACCCCGGCCGAAGGCCGGCACGTAGTTAGGCCGCCGGCATGAGCTGGGACGGCTTCGAGGCGCCGCTGAAGGCCCGGTTGCGGTTGTCCGTGATCGGGGTGCTCGTCTTCTCCTTGCTGTGCACGCTTTTCGGCCGTCTCTGGTACATGCAGGTGATGTCGAGCGCCGACTACAGCCAGGCGGCGACGCAGCAACACATCCGCCAGGTCCTGGTTCCGGCCCCGCGCGGCACGATCGTCGACTCCCAGGGCCGGACGCTGGTCGGCAACCGGGTCTCACTGATGATCACCGTCGACAGGTCGGTGCTCGCCAAGCTCCCCGACAGCCAGCAGAACGTCGTCCTCACCCGCCTGGCGAAGGTGCTCGGCCAGAAGCCTGCGGACCTGAAGGCCCGCACGATGCTGTGCGGCGAGCCCGGCGCGTCCAAACCACCCGCCTGCTGGAACGGCACGCCGTACCAGCCGATCCCGGTGGCGAAGGACGTCAGCGAGCAGGTCGCGATCGACGTGATGGAGCGCCGCGAGGACTTCCCCGGGATCGCCGCCGACTCACAGACCCTCCGCGCGTACCCCGAGCCGTTCAAGGTGAACGCGGCACACATCCTCGGGTACCTGTCGCCGATCACGACCAATGAGCTCGAGGACATGGACAAGGCCGGGCAGGACTCGGTCCCGCACCGGTCCGACCTGGTCGGTCGCGCCGGCATCGAGCGCTCGTACGACAAGCTGTTGCGCGGCACGCCCGGCGAGAAGGACGTGATCGTCGACGCCGTCGGGTACACCACCGGCATCCAGAAGCAGACCGCGCCGGTCCCGGGTGCGACGCTGGTCGCCACGATCGACTCGCGGATCCAGGCCTCCGTCGAGACCCAGCTGAAGAACGCGATCATGACCGCGCGCAAACAGACCGACCCGGTCACCCACAAGAAGTACGTCGCCGACTCCGGCGCCGCGGTGGTGATGGACACCAAGACCGGCCGGGTCGTGGCGATGGCCAGCTACCCGACGTACGACCCGGGTGTCTGGGTCGGCGGCATCAGCCAGCGCGAGCTCGACGCGCTGTACTCGACCAAGTCCGGCACGCCGCTGGTCTCCCGCGCGCTCCAGGCCCAGCTGGCGCCGGGGTCGACGTTCAAGCCGATCACCACCTCGGCCGCCATGGGCGCCGGGTACAGCCCGAAGACGCGGCTCGACTGCTCGTCGTACTTCGAGGTCGGCAACCGCCGCTTCAAGAACTACGAGTCCGCGTCGTACGGGATGATCGGCTTCGACCAGGCGCTGGCGCTGTCCTGCGACACCTTCTTCTACCGGATCGCGTACGCGCTCTGGCTGAAGGAGGGCGGCAACTCCAGCGACATCAGCACCTACGACCCGCTGGTCGAGATGGCGAAGAAGTTCGGCCTCGGCAAGCCGACCGGGATCGACCTGCCCGGCGAGGCGAGCGGCCGGATCGCGGACCGCCAGTGGAAGAAGACGTACTACGACTCGATGAAGGACTACTACTGCAAGCTGTCGGCCAACCCGCCGTCCGGCACGTCGGCCTTCCTCAAGCAGTTCGCCCGTGAGTTCTGCGTCGACGGGTACAAGTACCGTGCCGGTGACGCGGTGAACTTCGCTATCGGTCAGGGCGACACCACCGTCACCCCGCTGCAGCTGGCAACGGTGTACTCCGCCCTCTCGAACGGCGGCACCCTCTTCGAGCCGCGCGTCGTCCAGTCGTGGGTCGGCGCGAACGGCAAACCGCACGAGATCAAGCCGGTGGTGAAGGCGAAGCTCCCGGTTGCGAGGAACACGCTGAAGTACATCGACACCGCGCTGAAGCAGACCACAGTCAGCGGTACGGCGGCGTGGAAGTTCCAGGGCTTCCCGCTCGACAAGATCCCGGTCCGTGCCAAGACCGGTACGGCCGAGGTCTACGGCAAGCAGACGACGTCCTGGCTGGCGTCGTACACCGATCAATATGCCGTGGTGATGATGATCAGCCAGGCCGGTACCGGTTCGGGCGCCGGCGGCGACGCGGTCCGCAAGATCTACGAGACGCTGTACAACATCAAGCCGGCGCCGCCGCCCGGGCAAGAGAAGCCGAAGCAGTGAGGGCGCGCAGATGGCAACCCTGACTCCGATCCGGATGCGATCGCGGATGGACCGGCGGTCGACCGTGTGGCAGGTGGACTGGGTCCTCGTGCTGGGCGTCGTCGCGCTGTCGTTCCTCGGCGCGATGCTGATCTGGTCCGCGACCCACAACCGGACCTCGCTGACCGACGGCAACCAGTACGCGTTCCTGGTCCGGCACGCGCTGAACTTCGCGATCGGCCTGGTCCTCGCGATCGGCGCCGCCGTCACCGACCATCGCCGGGTCCGCATCCTCGCCCCGGTCCTGTACGCCGCCTCGATCGTCGGACTGATCCTGGTCCTGGTGCCCGGCGTCGGCTCGACGATCAACGGGTCGCGGTCGTGGATCCAGCTACCGTTCATGTCGATCCAGCCGAGCGAGTTCGCCAAACTCGCGGTGATCGTCGGGATGGCGCTGCTGATCGCGGAGAAGAGCGAGACCGACCGCAACGAGAACGCCCGGACCGTCGACGTTGCGCAGGCCGTCGCGGTCGCCGCGCTGCCGGTGATCCTGGTGATGCTGCAGCCCGACCTCGGCACGGTGATGGTGCTCGGGTCGATCGTGTTCGGGATCATCGCGGTGTCCGGCGTACCGAAACGGTGGATGCTCGGGCTGCTGACCGCGGGCGTGCTGGTCGCGACGATCGCGATCAAGCTGCACATCCTGAAGCAGTACCAGATCTCCCGCTTCATCGCGTTCGCGCACCCGTCGTCGGATCCGCAAGGCATCGGGTACAACGTGAACCAGGCCCGGATCGCGATCGGGAACGGCGGCGTCTTCGGGCAAGGTCTGTTCCACGGCGGCCAGACGCAGAACGCGTTCGTCCCCGAGCAACACACCGACTTCGTCTTCACGGTCGCGGGGGAGGAGCTCGGGCTGATCGGCGCCGGCGCGATCATCGTGCTGTTCGCGGTGATCCTGTTCCGCGGGCTGCGGATCGCGATCAACGCGCGGGACGCGTTCGGCCGGCTGGTCGCGACCGGCATCGTCTGCTGGTTCGCGTTCCAGGCGTTCGAGAACATCGGCATGACGCTGGGCATCATGCCGGTCACCGGCCTCCCGCTGCCGTTCGTGTCGTACGGCGGTTCCTCGATGTTCGCCTGCCTGCTCGCCGTCGGCCTGCTGCAGAACATCCACCTCCGCTCGCACAGGTACTGACGGGCAGAGCTGACACGTCAGATACGCTGCTGGCCGCCGCCTAGAGTTCGGATTGTCGCCATGACCAGGTACGTGTCGTTCCCGCTCGCGCTCGCCACCGCCCTCACGCTGTCCCTCACCGCCTGTGGCGGGGACGACGACAAGAAGGACGCCGGTACGCCGCTCACGTCCGTCCCGAGCTCGACGCCCAGCGCGCCGTCGCCGACCGCGGTGTCGACCGTGCCGGTGACGCGGACGGCCGACGAGCTGACCAAGGCGCTGCTCGAGCTCAACGACCTGCCGAGCGGGTTCTCCCAGGAGAAGGACGAGGCCGACGACGGCTCGAAGCCGTTCTCGTCGTCGAGCAGCCGCTGCAAGACTCTGGTCAAATACCTGAACGCCACCAAGGCTCCCGGGTCGAAGGCGAGCGTGACCCGCACCTTCACCGGTGGCCAGGAGGGCCCGTACATCGACTACGGCCTCGACTCGATGGGTACCGCCGCCGAGGTCGACGACCTGCGCGACTCGTACGCGAAGGCCGTCGACTCCTGCACCAAGGTGACGCTCAAGACCGAGGGTTCCGGCAACACCTCGATGAAGGTCGAGAAGATCACCGCCCCGGCGTACGGCACGAAGCCGTTCGCGTTCCGCCTGACCGGCACCAGCGGGCCGAAGCGCGGCCTCGAGTACACCGCGGCCGTCACCGGCGTTGACGACGTGATCCTGTCCGTCGGCGTGCTCGCCGGCCAGGGCGGCGAGCTGGAGCCGGCGACCGAGGCAGCCGTCACGAAAGCGCGACAGGTCCTCAAGCCTGCGTGACCTGAGTCACGCCGGCAACTGTCACGCCAGAGCCGCGTGCCGCCGTCGTGTTGGCATGGAAGAACGGATGAACTTCAGCAAGGTCTCGCCGGCCGGCTTCCGGGCCGTGTACGGCGTCGAGAACTATGTGCAGGGCGTTCTGGACCACACGTTGCTGCACCTGATCAAGGTCAGGGCGTCGATGCTCAACGGCTGCGCGTTCTGCCTCGACATGCACACGAAGGACGCGTCGAAGGACGGCGAGAGCAGCCAGCGCCTGTTCGGGCTGGCGGCCTGGCGCGACTCCTCGTTCTACGACGAACGTGAGCGTGCCGCGCTGGCCCTGACCGATGCGGTCACGCGGCTCGAGCCCCACGGCGTACCGGATGAGGTGTGGGATGCGGTGGTCCAGCACTTCGGCGAGGAGGGGGCTGCGAACGTGCTCCTCGCGATTGGCACCATCAACCTGTGGACCCGTCTGAACGTCGCGACCCGGAGGCAGCCGGAACTGGCCGGTTGATCCTGCAGGAGTTCGAGTCTGCGCGCGGCATGCTCGCCGGCCTCGCGTACCGGCTGCTGGGTAGCTGGCACGACGCCGAGGACGTGCTGCAGGACGCGTACGTCCGCTGGTCCGCCGCCGACCGCACCGATGTGGCCGAGCCGCGTCGCTACCTGACCCGGGTGGTGACGCGGTTGTCCATCGACGTCCTCCGCACCAGACAGGCGCGCCGCGAGAGCTACACCGGCGAGTGGCTCCCGGAGCCGGTCTCCGCGGACGCACTGGAACTCGACGATCTGTCGATGGCGCTCCTGCATCTGATGGAGCGGCTGACTCCACCGCAGCGCGCCGTCTATGTACTGCGCACCGCCTTCACCCTCCCGTACGACGAGATCGCGCAGATCCTCGACCGTACGCCGGACGACTGCCGCCAGCTCCACCATCGGGCCGCCCAGGCACTCGACCAGGACCGCGCCCGGTTCGAGCCGTCCACCGAGGAGCAGCGCCAGCTCCTGCTCGACTTCGTCGCGGCTGCTCGCGACGGCGACCTCGGCCGCCTCGAAGCGATGCTGAAGGACTCCGTCACCTCATGGACCGATGGCGGCGGCGTCCGCCGGGCAGCCCGCAAGCCGGTGGTCGGACGCACCAAGGTGGCCCAGTTCTTCACCCACATCTACGGCCGCCCCATCCTGACCGTCGAACCCCTCGCCCTGGCCACCGGTCCAGCGCTGGAAGTCCACCTCAACGGCACACGCCACGTCCTGACCCTGGACGTCGCCGCCGGCCAGATCGCAGGCATCCGCGTGGTCGCCAGCCCGGCCAAGTTGTCCGTGCTGGGCGATCAGCGGCGTTCGTAGAAGCCGTCCAGGCGAGCCCTGGCGAGGACCGGCCCGGCCGCAGCGACCACGGCTCGCGGTTTCGCCGACGCCAGATCCGAGCCGGACATGGGCGTCGCGAGCGCGAAGAGCTCGAAGACATAGCGGTGGGGCCCGTGCCCCTTGATCGGCCCCGGACCTCGGTACCCCCGGCCGATCGTCGACCGAAGCAGCTGGACCCCTTCGGCCGGAGTCGTCGCGTCCAAGGCGCCTTGCCGAAGCCCGGTCAGGCCCGCGTCGAGCAGCGCCGCGCAGTGGACAGCGGGCTTGGACATCGGGACGTCCGGGTCCTCAACCATCAGCAGGTACTGCGCCGTCCCGGCCGGCACGCCACCCCAGGCCAACGCCGGTGACAGGTCCTCGCCGCCGTACCACTTCCCGACGTGAACCCTCGGCATCGTCGCCTCGTGCGCAAAGTCCGGGCTACCCAGCTCCAGGGTCTGCGGCCCGGCCAGATTCGCTGCGTTCCACGCCAGCGCGCCCTCACTCGCCCGCCGGTTCCTCAACAACTTCCCGAGCACGGCCATCTGAATCCTTCCGGTAGATCCGCAGGCAAACTGCGCAGCTTGACTGTATATTATCTTGTCATGGGAGCACCTGACGCCGCGAGGATCGCCGACGAGTTGCAGGACGTCGTCGGCGCGTTGGTGCGCCGCCGGCGGGCGCTGTCCACGTCGGACGACGTGACTCTGTCGCAGATCTCGATCCTGAAGCGACTCGATCGGGAAGGTCCGCACACGGTCGCCGACCTGGCCCGGCTGGACAAGATCACTCACCAGTCGGTCACCGTCTCGGCGGCCCGGCTGGTCGACCGAGGGCTGGTACGCCGCGAGCCGGACGCCGCCGACGGACGCCGCAAACTTCTCGTCATCACCGCCGCCGGTCAGAGCCTCCTGGCCGTACGTCGCGATGCCGGCCACGAACTCCTGACCGAGGCGATCACCGCACGGTTCAGCCCGGCCGAGCGGAGGAGGATCAGCGCGACCCTGACCCTCCTCCGCCGCCTGATCGACTGACCCCGTCTCCGCCCCCGGATCCGTTGGTCAGCGGCATGATCGTCGTACGGCGGTGGTGTTCGAAGACGACCGAGCTGCGGATGTCGGCGATTTCCTGGCGTTTGGCCAGGGCGAGGACCAGGTCGCGGAGGGCCTGGGTGTCCTTGACGGCGACGTGGGCGAGGAAGTCGGAGGCGCCGGAGACCATGAACATGTCCAGGGTCTGCGGGAGTTGCATCACGTAGTCCTGGAACGCGGTAGCAACGGCCATGGCCTGCGGGCGGAGCTTGATCGAGATGATCGCCTGGGTGGACCGGTCGATCGCCTGCAGATCAACCTCGGCGCGGTAGCCGCGGATCACCCCGCGGTCGCGCAGCCCGCGGATCCGCTCCAGGCAGGTCGACGGCGCGATGCTGAGTTCGGCGGCCATGTCCCGGTTGGTTCGCCGGGCGTCGTTCTGCAGCATCCGCAGCAGCGCCGTATCAAGTTCGTCCATGACAGGAAGTTTCGCAGATCCGCCGAACGATGTTCGGACCAACGGGTGCGGTCCCGCGCACAAGGCTACGTTTTCCCTCGTGCTGACGAACAAGATGGTCCTGGTCATCGCCGCCGATACACCGATCGGCGTGGCCCTTAACACCGCTGCGTTGCTCGGCGTAGGCCTCGGCCACCACCACGACGACGTGGTCGGCCCTGACACCGTCGACGCCTCAGGCGAAGTCCACACCGGCATGTGCGCCTACCCGATCCCGGTACTGCGAGGCTCGGCCGAGCAGCTGCACGACCTCCGCAGCCAGGCCGCGGCCCGGGCGGACGTCACCGTCCACGACATGCACGAGGCCGCCCAGCGAGCTCGCACGTACGACCAGATGTCCGAGACCCTCGCCGGCACCAAACCCGAAGACATCACCTACCTGGGTCTGGCCCTCTACGGCCCGCGCGCAGCCGTCGACTCGCTCACCGGAGCTCTGGGGCTCTACCGCTAACGCGCCGACTTCGTAGGGTGGCTCCATGCGACTCAACTACGTGGAGACCGGTCCGGCTGACGCGCCCGTGGTGCTGCTCGGCTCGTCGCTGGGCGCCAACCAGGCGATGTGGGCGCCGCAGGTGGACCTGCTCGCCAAGCGGTTCCGGGTGATCGCGTTCGATCATCGCGGTCACGGCGAGTCCGAGGTCCCCGAAGGCCCCTACACGATCGACGACCTCGGCGGCGACGTCGTGGAGTTGCTCGACTCGCTCGAGGTCGACCAGGCGTCGTACGTCGGGATCTCGCTCGGCGGCTCCGTCGGTCTGTGGCTGGCCGAGCACGCGCCCGAGCGGATCCACCGCCTGGTCGCGATCTGCCCGCCGTCCAACACCGCGGCCAACCCCCAGATGTGGACCGATCGGGCCGCCCAGGTCCGCGCCGAGGGCACCCAGTCGATCGCCGACGCCACCCTCGGCCGCTGGTTCCTCCCCGACTTCAAGGAGGACCTCGACTCCGTCCGCCAGATGCTCCTTGACTGCCCCGACGAGGGTTACGCCGCCTGCTGCGAGGCGGTCAGCGCCCTGAACCTGCTCCCCGGCCTCGACGACATCACCGCCCCGGTCCTCCTCATCACCACCGACTCGGACCAGTCCGTCCCCCCGGAAACCGTCGTACCCCTCGCCTCAGCGATCCCCGGCGCCCACCTCGAAATCATCGAACAGGCCGCCCACCTCGTCACCTACTCCCACCCAGACGTCATCAACCCCCTACTCCTCGCACACCTCGCCTGAGCGCGATTCCGGCGTACGGAGGCCTCGGCGTTAGGCTGGTAGGCGCTCTGATGCCTGACTGGAAGTGGCTATGACTGTCGAATCGCTGTTCCCGCGCCTGGAGGCGTTGCTGCCGAGTGTGCAGAAGCCGATCCAGTACGTCGGAGGTGAGCTGAACTCGGTCAGCAAGGAGTGGGACGCGGTCAGCGTGCGGTGGGCGCTGATGTACCCGGACGCGTACGAGGTTGGCCTGCCCAACCAGGGCGTGCAGATCCTGTACGAAGTGCTGAACGAGCGTGACCACATCCTGGCCGAGCGGACGTACTCCGTCTGGCCGGACATGGAGCAGATCATGCGGGACAACGCGATCCCGCAGTTCACGCTGGACTCGCACCGTCCGGTCCGGGCCTTCGACGTCTTCGGGCTGTCGTTCTCCACCGAGCTCGGGTACACGAACATGCTGACCGCGCTCGACCTCGCGGGCATCCCGTTGCACGCGGTCGACCGGACCGACGAGGACCCGATCGTGCTCGCCGGCGGGCACGCCGCGTTCAACCCGGAGCCGATCGCGGACTTCATCGACGCCGCGGTGCTGGGCGACGGCGAGGAGATCGTGCTCGCGATCTCCGAGGTGATCCGGGAGTGGAAGGACGAGGGCCGCCCGGGCGGCCGGGACGAGGTGCTGCTGCGGCTGGCGAAGTCCGGCGGCGTCTACATCCCGAAGTTCTTCACCGTCGAGTACCTCGCCGACGGCCGGATCCAGCGGGTCACCCCGAACCGCCAGGGCGTCCCGTTCCGGACGGCGAAGCACACGGTGATGGACCTCGACGCCTGGCCGTACCCGAAGAAGCCGCTGGTCCCGCTGGCCGAGACCGTGCACGAACGCTTCTCCGTGGAGATCTTCCGCGGCTGTACGCGCGGCTGCCGGTTCTGCCAGGCGGGCATGATCACCCGCCCGGTGCGTGAGCGAAGCATCACCACGATCGGCGACATGGTCGACAACGGGCTGAAGCAGACCGGGTTCGAAGAGGTCGGCCTGCTGAGCCTGTCGAGTGCCGACCACAGCGAGATCGCGGACGTCGCGAAGGGTCTCGGCGACCGGTACGAGGGCAGCAACGTGTCGCTGTCGTTGCCTTCGACAAGGGTCGACGCGTTCAACATCACCCTGGCCAACGAGTTCTCCCGCAACGGCCGGCGCAGCGGTCTGACGTTCGCGCCCGAGGGCGGGTCGGACCGGATGCGCAAGGTGATCAACAAGATGGTCACCGAGGAGGACCTGATCCGCACGGTCGCGGCGGCGTACAGCCACGGCTGGCGGCAGGTGAAGCTGTACTTCATGGTCGGCCTGCCGACCGAGACCGACGAGGACGTGCTGGCGATCGCCGCCCTGGCGAAGCGGGTGATCGAGACCGGCCGCGAGGTGTCCGGCCGGCGCGACATCCGGTGCACGGTGTCGATCGGCGGGTTCGTGCCGAAGCCGCACACGCCGTTCCAGTGGGCGTCCCAGCTCGGCGCCGAGGAGACCGATGCGCGGCTGTCGAAGCTGGCCGCGGCGATCCGGTCCGAGAAGGGCTACGCCAAGGCGATCGGCTTCCGGTACCACGACGGCAAGCCCGGCATCATCGAAGGCCTGCTGTCCCGCGGCGACCGCCGCGTCGGCCGCGTGATCGAGGCGGTCTGGCGCGACGGCGGCCGGTTCGACGGCTGGAGCGAGCACTTCTCGTACGACCGCTGGGTCGCCGCGACCGAGCAGGCGCTGGCCGGCGAACCGGTCGACCTCGCCTGGTACACGACGCGGGAGCGCGAGTACGCCGAAGTCCTGCCCTGGGACCACCTGGACTCGGGCCTGGACCGGGACTGGCTGTGGGAGGACTGGCAGGACTCGCTCGAGGAAGACGGCGCCATCGAGGTCGAAGACTGCCGCTGGACCCCCTGCTTCGACTGCGGCGTCTGCCCCCAGATGGGCACCGAGATCCAGATCGGCCCAACCGGCAAAAAGCTGCTCCCACTCTCCGTGGTATGACCGCTCACCCGGCACGCTGGCGGACCGTCGCAACTCTGGGGGCGCGGGACGTATCTGAATAAGTGTCGGAGGGGGAGATCATGAACGACACGACCGGCCGTGAGCCACCGCGTGATTTCGGGGCGGGATCGCGGTCGAGGGATTCCGAGCGGCGGCCCGCTCGACGGATGGACACGCGGACGCAGGTGGTCAGCTGGCTCTGGGCGATCTCGCCGTTGGTCACTCTGGGTCTTGCTACCCCAGTGACGTTCCTGTGGGCTGCACAGCGGGTCCGGTCCCGGCACTACGTGGTGGCCACGATCGTGTACACGGCGCTGGTCGTGGTGGGCTTCATCGTGCCGGACGAGGATGTGACGACCATTCTGTGGTGCACCGCCTGGCTGGCGGGTACGGCGCACGCACTCGCGTTTCGCTCCGCGGTCTTCGCGCCGGCAACGCAGGAAACTGCCATGGAGGAGGCTGCGGACGCCGCCCGCGATCGTCGTGCGTTGCGGGCCCAGGCTCGCCGGCTCGCGGCCGACGATCCGGGACTGGCACGGGAGCTCGGCATCGGGCGTCCTGACGTGCAGCGCAACTTCGACGACGGTGGGTTGATCGACGTCAACAGCGTTCCGGCCGAGGTACTCCAGCGGCTGCCCGGCATGACCGCGGAGCTGGCCCAACGCGTCGTCCAGGTGCGCGAGTCCCGCGGCCCGTACACGTCGGTCGACGAGCTGAGCGTGTTCGCCGAGCTCCCACCGGATCTCGCCGACCGACTCGGCCCGTACTTCCTGTTCCTCGGCGCGTGACCTGCCCACCGAGTCGGCCGTCACCAGATCACGCGATGCCTGTCGAGGCTTTCAAGGTTGCTGACAGGAGCAGGTCGGTGAGCGAGAGGTGGGCGGCGCTGCCTAGGACGAGGTCGGCTGTTGCGACTGCGTCGGTTGTTACGAACGGGTTGGGTACGGCGACGGCGTACATGCCGGCCGCCTGGGCCGCCTCGACCCCGTGGGCGGTGTCCTCGACGGCGATCGCGGCCGAGCCGGGGAGGGCTAGACGCTGGAGCGCCAGCTGGTAGATCGCCGGATCGGGCTTGTGGGTCGGGACCTCGTCGCCGGTGACTACCTCGTCGAACAGGTCGGCCGCGCCGACCCGGTCGAGGTGACCCTGCACCCAGCTCCCCGGTGAGCTGCTCGCGATCGCGACCTGGAGCCCGAGTTCGCGGGCCGACGAGATCCAGTCCCGGATCCCGGGCCGGAAGTCCAGTGAAGCGTGCAGCCGCTCCCGATGAGCGAGCCTTCGCGCATGACTCTCGGCCCGGTCGTACCCGGCCCCGACGGCCGCCGCGAGTACGGCGTACCGGTCCTCGCTGACGTCTCCGCCGTGTCCGGGCCAGAAGCCGTCGAGGTCGAGCTCGAGACCGTGGTACGCCCACTCGGTCTGCCAGCTCTCGACCATCGTCGTCTCGGTGTCCATCAGCAGACCGTCGAAGTCGAACACGATCGCCTGCACGTCCGTCGGCACCAGCCGCGTCGCGAGCCGGTGGATCTGGGTCTCGCTCAGCCCGAGCCAGACGAGGTACCCGCGGACACCGCCGAAGCGCTCGTCGAGGTACGAGAGCGATCCGAGGATCGTCTCCGGACGGGTCCGGGAGAACTCCGGGCCGTCCTGCTTGCCCAGATTGACCTCGCTGACCGCGTAGTCCGCCGCGATCTCGGACCGGGGTACGCCGACGAGGTCGAGGAGCACCGCAACCGTGAGCCCGGTCCGGTCCTTACCGGCCTTGCAATGTACGACGACCGGCCGGTCCGCCGGCGCCTCGGCGATCGCGGCGAAGATCCGCGCGATGTGGGCCGCGTTACGGGTCAGGCTGTTGCGGTAGACATCGGCCAGCCGCGGCTCGGCGGCCGGATCACGAGTCGCCTCGGCCGCCGGGTCGATCCACGGGATCCGCTGGTATACCAAATCTCCGGCCAGCGGATGTGGTTGCCTCAACTCCCCATCGGACCGCAGATCCAGCACCAGCCCGGCGCCCACCTGCTCGAACGCAGGCAGGCCGGCGGGTTCGATGCACTCACTGCGGAGCAGAGCCCGCACCCGCGTCGGTACGCCGTACCGAGTCGGAAGTCCGCCAACGTCACGCGCATTCGGGCTCCACATGCATGTCAGCCTAGAACAACACCTCCTAGCGACTCGAAGTCCTGCCAGGCGCCGTCGAAGGCCTTGTGGTGTAAGGCGGAATCCGTGCCGACCGCGAACGCGTCGATGCGGCCCGGTCCCCAGGAGACCACTGAGCCTGCTGGTTGCGGACGGCGGTGGACGGCGGCCGGTTCGAGCCAGCCGGCCAGGGCGGCGATGTTCATCCGGAGGATCTCCGTGGCCAGCGACCAGTCGATGAAGTTCAACGTGTCGTTGGCGGAGTGGATGTGCCCGTTCGCACTGTCCGCGCCTTCGATCGTCAGCACCGCTGGTATACCAGCGTTGATGAACGGGACATGGTCGCTGGCGAACGGGTTCAGCGAGGTCTCGACCTTCAACCCCGTGTACGTCGCCGCCGCGGTCGACAGGTCGGCCATCTGCCCCGACGACACCGGCGCCCCCTCCAGCAGCACGCCGGGTGTCGCGGTGTTCTTGGTCCCGATCATGTCCATGTTGAGTACGGCGCGGACGCGGGCCCGCTCGGCCGGCGGCAGCGCCGCGACGTACTGCTTGCTGCCGAACAGCCCCTCTTCCTCACCGCCGAAGAGGATCAGCCGGACGTCGTGCTGCCAACTGCGCGTCGACAGGAGCCGACCGAGCTCGAGTACGCCGGCCGAGCCGCTGCCGTTGTCGTCGGCACCCGGAGCCGCCGCGGCCGGCCCGCCCGCGATGTTGATCGAGTCGAGGTGCGCGGTGACGATCACCAGCTGACGGCTGCTGCCGACACCGGCGCGATCACCGATCAGATCGGCCGAGTGTCCGGCGCCGACGGTGATCGGCATCCGCGCCACTTGGTAGCCGAGGGCAACCATCCGGTCGGACGCGAAGTCCATCGCCTGCGTGAACGTCGTACTCAGCGAGTGCCTGGTCGGCAGGTTCGCCAGCCAGGTCAGGTCGTTCTGGTACGACGTCGTGGACACGTCGCCGACCAGGTCCGCGACGACCGGGTCGACCCGCGCCGCGGCGGCCGCCGGAGTATCGACGACCGTCGTGTTCGGGCGGAGCGTCTCGATCCGCCAGTGGTGGTTGGATCGCCGACGGGGTCTGTCGGCCGACGAGATGACCAGATGCCGGCCATGATCGAGCAGCGGTGTGACATCGGGGTAGTCGTCCTGGAAACTCCGGCCCACCTGCGTGACGAGCAGCAGACCGGGAGCGGTCCGGGAGGCCCGGCCGAGGCGTTGGTCGGCCGGGACCCAGAGGAGGGTCTTGTCCCCGAACCGCGCCGACCGCGCGGCGGCGCCACCAGCGGCGTCCGCGGTCGCGACGACGAGGTATCGCAACGGTTCATTCATTGGTCCTGCCAAGCGATCTCGAGCCGATCGGGCGCCGCGGACACGATCCGCCCGGTCCCGTCCGGCAGTTGCAGGCGGCCGGTGGTGTCCCAGCGGCCTGGCGGACCGGGGGTGGGGGCGTCGCCGCGGCCGATCTGCAGCGGCACGAACGTCCCGTCCGGGCGGAACTCCACCCCCCGCCGGCCACGGGCCGGCGGGAAGGCGAAGTCGTCGTGGCGGTAGACGCTGATCCCGTCGTGGTCCTCCTCGAAGGAATGCGTCCAGCGTCCGGTCGGCATGGTGGTCAGATCTGCACCGCCTGTCCGATCGAGGCGGGGGAGTCGGGGACGGTCAGCCTGAAGTCGCTGATCACGCCGCCGAGCCCTTCGTAGCCGGTGACCGACGGTCCCCAGCTCGAGCCGTCCCACCACTTGTGGTAGAGCTGCTTGTCGGTGCCGGTGACGAACACGTCCAGCCGGTTGGTGTCCCACGAGACCACGCGCGGCTCGTCGGTGCAAATCCCGCCCATGTACTCGTAGCCCGTGACGCTCGGTCCCCAGGAGGATCCGTCCCACCACTTGTGGTACAGAGCGGAGTCGGTTCCGAGCAGGAAGACGTCGAGGCGGTCGGAGCCCCACGAGACCACGGTCGGCGCCGTCGTACACACGCCGCCCATGTACTCGTACCCGCTCCACGACGACCCGTCCCACCACTTGTGGTACAGCGCGGAGTCGGTGCCGATGACGAACAGGTCCAGCCGGTTCTCACCCCAGGCCACCACACGCGGCGGTGAGGCGCAGACGCCGCCGAGGTACTCGTACCCGTTCCAGGACGAGCCGTCCCACCACTTGTGGTAGACCGCGTTGTCGGTCCCGAGCACGAACACGTCCAGCCGATCGGGGCCCCAGGCAACTACTTCTGGCGGGCTCATACAGACCCCGCCGAGGTACTCGTACCCGTTCCAGGACGAGCCGTCCCACCACTTGTGGTAGAGCGCCCGGTCGGTGCCGAGGACGAAGGCGTCCAGCCGGTCGGGACCCCAGGTCGCGAGCCGCGGCGGACTCATGCAGACGCCGCCGAGGTACTCGTACCCGGTGACGGACGGTCCCCAGTTCGAGCCGTCCCACCACTTGTGGTACAGCGCGTGGTCGGTGCCGAGGACGAACGCGTCCAGCCGGTTCGGGCCCCAGGACGCGACTTCAGGAGCGCTCATACAGATACCACCCATGTACTCGTAACCGCCGACGGACGGTCCCCAGGCCGATCCGTTCCACCACTTGTGATACATCGCCAGGTCGGTGCCGAGCACGAACGCGTCCAGCCGGTTCGCGCCCCACGACACGATCGAGCCGGCCGGTTCCGGCGTACCGGCGGTGCCGAAGACCGGCAGGTCCTTGCGGACCGTGTCCAGCGTCGCCTGCATCCGCGCCACCTGGTCGGTGGTGAACATGACCATGCCGCGGTCGTCGGTGTAGTCCATGTAGTCGTAGAACAGGTCGCCGTTCGGCCCGTTGCTGCAGGTGACATGTGGGAACGTCGGTACGCCGAAGTTCGGGCCGGCCGCGTTCGGGGTGTCGGCGCACTCGTCGGTACCGCTGCAACCGCTGCCGTCGTCGCCCCAGATGTGGAACAGGTTCAGGTAGTGCCCGACCTCGTGCGTCGTCGTCCGGCCGAGGTCGAACGGCGCCGCCGCCGTACCGTTGGTGCCGAACCCGCTGTGCAGGATGACCACACCGTCGGTGTTCGCCGGACCGCCCGGGAACTGCGCGTACCCGAGCAGGCCGCCGCCGAGCTGGCAGACCCAGATGTTCAGGTAGTTCGCGGGGTCCCACGGGTCGATGCCGCCGGTCGCCGACGACTTCACCTTGTCGTCGGTGCCGAAGCTCGCCGTACTGGTCTGGGTCCGGGTGACACCGGTCGTCGGGTTCCCGTTCGGGTCCTCGGTCGCCAGGAGGAACTCGATCCGGGTGTCCGCGATCAGGCCGCTGAACACACTCGGGACGATGCTGGTGTCCGGGTTGGTGGCGCGGTAGTCGCGGTTCAGGACGTCGATCTGGCTGTCGATCTGCGCCTGCGAGATGTTCTGCGCGTTGGTGTTCCAGACGACGTGGACGACACAGGGGATGCGGGCGATCCCGGTGAAACGTTCCTGGCGGGAGACGTAGTCCATCGTCGCGGTCTCCAGCGCCGACCGCGCCGCGGCGTACGCCGGGCTGGTCGACAGGAGCCTGCGGTGGACGTCCATCACACCGCACTGTCTGCGGTTCGGGAGCTCAGTCCGCCCGTCCGCGCCGCTCATACCGGCACCACTGGCCTGCCCGCCGCCCGTCATCCCCGCGCCGGCAGGTGATCCGCCGGCATTCATCTCCGCCGCGGGAGTTCCGCCGGGACCCATGTCGGCAGCCGGTGATCCGCCGCCGCCCATGTCTGCCGCCGGCGATCCGCCGCCGCTCATCGTCGTACTGCTCGTGGCCGGTGCCCCAGACATCGGCATGCCGTCCGCCGCGGGCTGTCCGTTCGCGGCATGCCCGTTCGGCTCGGTCGCCGGGGCCTCACCCGGCATCCGGTGGTCGTCCCGGTGCTTGTCCGCTCGCCCGTTGGCCTTTCTCGGCATCTCTCCCCCTTCCGGCGGGGGCGCACGGGCAGGTCGACGTACAGGCGTCGAACCGAGAAGATTCACCCCCAGCGCACCCCTCGACCGAAGACGGTCCCTACCGCCTTCCCCCACCGAACAGTCGGCCCCCAAGTCACTGTTCTGCGATTCACCTTGCTCCGTTCACCGCGTGCACACAACCCTTCGTGGCAAGACTTTCGGATCTGTCCGGCCTCGATTTGTCTACAGTGCAGGATTGACCCATGCAGCGTGAGAAATCGGTCCCGTTCGAGGTGCGTGCGCATCGTGGGTTGATCTCGGTCCGCGTGGTGCCGAACGACGATCCGTGGGCCTCGGGGCACCAACTCGTCGTGCCCGGTCTGAACGCCGAGGCGTTCCGCGGCTTCCCGATCTGCACGGCGTCGATCCGGTACCACGGGCACGGGATCAACGCGATCATGGGCTGGATCCAGATCGTCTCGCGCGACTCCGAGGTGTCGGTCGATCTCGCGCCGAACCTCGACGCGACCGATCCGTTCTACGCGTACGGCTACCTGCCGACGTTCTTCGACGCGCCCGCGAACCCCGATCATCCCGACGGGACCTGGCGCGCCGACACGTTCCTGGTCGTCGTACCCGACGTGATCCGCTCGCGGCACGTCGTACCGATCGCTGCCTTCACCTGGGGCTACGAATTACGCTCCGGCCGGCCGACGCTGCTCGACGTCGCCGCCCTACCGCCGACGAACTGGGCCGGCCACCGCGAGATACTCACCACGAACCATCCAACCTGGACCTTCGACTAGAGGACGCGGTTGCCGGCATGAAAGGGCTGACGGACTGGCTGCTCGGCCTGCACGGCGTGGTCGTGTACGGGATGGTCGGGTTGCTCGTGTTCGCCGAGGACGCGTTGTTCGTCGGGTTCGTGCTGCCTGGGGAAACGGCGGGGATTCTCGGCGGTGTGACCGCTGCGCTCGGGCATACCTCGTTGGCGCTGATGCTGGTGGTGGTGATCGGGGCCGCGATTCTCGGGGACACGGTGGGGTACGAGGTCGGGCGGTACTTCGGTCCACGGCTGCTGGCGAGTCGTTTTCTGACCCGGAGCACGGACCGGCTCGAGTCGGCGCGGCGGATGCTGGCCGAGCGTGGCGGTACGGCGGTGTTCCTCGGGCGGTTCGTCGCGTTCTTCCGGGCCACGATGCCGGCGCTGGCCGGCATGTCGGGGATGCGGTACCTGAAGTTCCTCGCGTTCAACGCGGCCGGTGGGATCGTGTGGGGGACCGCGGTGGTGCTGGTCGGGTACTTGGCCGGCAACTCGTACGCCCGCGTCGAGAAGACGTTCGGCCGCGTCGCCGCGCTGGCCGTGGCGGGTGTCGTCGTGATCGCGATCGTCGTGTGGCGGGTCCGTCGCCACCGGGTGTCGCGATGAGCCGGCAGGTCGTCGCCTGGCTGACGCTGACGCTTGCCGCCGTCGCCGTCCTGCTCGCCTGGGTGCTGCCCGACATGATCGTGCACCGCGGCCAGATCTATGCCATCGGCACCGAGGTCGTGGTCTGCACCGGGGGACACCCGAACACCGGTCGCGCCCAGGTCCTCCACCACCTCGCCGACTGCGCAGGCGACAACACCGAAGTACGCCGCGAACTCCGCGACGAACTGTCCGCGATAGTCCTCGCCGCCCTGGCAATCGGCGGAATCTGGCACCTGACCCACCGCCCGGAGCAGCGTTAGAGCTTGCGCTCCCAGATTGTGCGTTGCGCGACCGGGCGGAAGCCGAGTTTGGCGTTGACCGCGATCATCGGGGCGTTCTCCGGCGCGTTCCAGGTGTGCAGTACGGCGGGACCGGACTGGACCGCTCGCAGGTTCGGGGCCTTCACGGCGATACCGAGCCCGTGGCCGCGGTGCGTACGGCGTACGTAGGTGTCGTACTGGTTGAGGCGCTCCGGGGTCTCCGGCGTACCGCCCATCTGCGTGTACGCCGCGAGCTCGCCGGACGCGGTGTGCACGGCCGCCGTGGTGAACGTGAATCGTCCCTGAGCCACCCGCCGGGCCTCGGCGTCGCGCACGAGCTCCGCCGTCCACCGCACCGGCTCGTCCGTCCGGTCGCCGGTCGGCACGTCCGCACTCATCCCGCTCAGCAACTCGACGAACTGCTCGAGCCACTCGTCGGGCACATACTCACGCCACTGCACCAGCTCGTACCCGGCGACCGGCCGCTCCAACGCCGCCACGTCGATCGGCAGCTCCGCCACCTGATGCAACTCCGCATGCTTCTTCTCGAACCCTCGTGCCCGGGCGAACGCCGTCCCCGCACTCTCACCCGTCACCGGATCCCCGGCCACGTTGGTCCCCGAGACAATCCGCCGCCCCTCGGCCCGCACCCGCTCGACAGCGGCATCCAGCAACCTGGTCGCAACCCCACGCCGCCGGTACTCCGGCGCCACCGCCAGCTCCACGTCCACCGTGTCGGTGTTCCCCACCAGCCACCAGTCCAGCCAAGCCACCCCCAGCCAGGCATCCCCGTCGACCACCCCGAGCCCCTCGGCCCGTACGTCGGCATGCGTCCCCGCCATCAGAACCCGAGCCTCCTCCACCCCCCAACCCGACGGGAAACTCCAGCTCCTCCCGGCGAACCGCGAACTTCACGTCATAGAACCGCCGAAAAGTCTCGACATCCCGCCCATCAACCCCCACGATCTCCATCCGCGCACCCTAACCGCCCCCGGTGCCCACGAGATGGGTTCACCCATCCCGTGGTGGGTTCCCGGCCCGGAGTCACGGTGGGGAACCCACCACAGGGTGGGTGAACCCATCTCGTGCGGACGAGGGCGAGGCCGGGCGCCGGGGCCGGGGCATCCCCGCGGGAGGGGGTGACGGCTAGTGGTGTGGGCGGAGGGCGCGGTTGGCTGCCGGTTCGGCGATCTGGGTGCGGAAGGGGTGGGACGGGTAGACGCCGAGAATGCGTACCTCGACCGAGAAGAAGGCCAGTTCCTCCAGCGCCAGCGCGACGTTGGGCTCCTCGGGGTGGCCTTCGATGTCGGCGTAGAACTGGGTGGCGAAGAACATGCCGCCGAGTTGGTACGACTCCAGCTTGGTCATGTTGACGCTGTTCGTGGCGAAGCCGCCCAGGGCCTTGTAGAGCGCGGCCGACACGTTGCGGACGCGGTACACGAAGCTGGTGATGACCGGACCCGAGCCGACCGGCGGCACCTCGGGCTCGCGGGAGAGGACCAGGAAGCGGGTCGTGTTGTGGTGCTCGTCCTCGACGTCCGACGCCAGCGTCTCCAGGTCGTACAGCTCGGCGGCCGCTCTTGGCGACAGCGAGGCAACGCTCGGATCACCCAGCTCCGCGACCTCACGCGCCGCGCCCGCGGTGTCGTCGGCGACAACGGTCGACCAACCGTGCTCGCGGATGATCTTGCGGCACTGCCCGAGCGCGTGCACGTGACTGCGAACGGTCCGGATCTGGTCCAGCGTCGTACCGGGCGTGCCGAGCAGCTGGAAGTGGATCGGCAGGAAGTACTCGCCGACGATGTGCAGCCCGGACTCCGGCAGCAGGTGGTGGATGTCCGCGACCCGGCCGGCGATCGAGTTGTCCACCGGGATCATCGCCAGCCCGGCGCGCCCGCTGCTGACGGCCTCGAGCGCGTCCTCGAACGTCGTACACGGCAGCTGCTCGCGGTCCGGAAACATCTCGGTGCACGCCATCGCCGAATTCGCGCCTGGCTCACCCTGATAAGCGATCGGTCCGTCCACGATCTACCAGCCTAGACCCACCGCATCTCACCCACCGGATCAGGTGTCCGTCTTGCGGACCTTCTCCGGCGCTCCGGTGACCGCGCGGCCCTCCAGGGCCTTGGCCTTGGTGGCGTACATGTCGATGTACTCCTGGCCCGACAGCTCCATGATCTTGTACATGATCTCGTCGGTCACGGCGCGCAGGATGAGCCGGTCGCTCTCCATCCCTTCGTACCGCGAGAAGTCCAGCGGCTCGCCGAACTTCACCGTCGGCGACGCGAACGACGCGACGACCTTCCCCGGCGGAGCCACCACGTCGGTCCCGATCACGCCGCACGGGATCACCGGCACCTTGGCCTCCAGCGCGAGCCGGGCCACGCCGGTCCGCCCCTTGTACAGCCGGCCGTCGTGCGAGCGCGTGCCCTCGGGGTAGATCCCGAACAGCTCGCCGCGCTCGAGGACCTTCATCCCGGCCCGCATCGCGCCCTCGGACGCCGACCCGCCGGAGCGGTCGATCGGCACCTGGCCGGTGCCCTTGAAGAACCCGCGCTGGAACCGGCCCTTGATGCCGGCCCCGGTGAAGTAGTCGGACTTCGCGACGAACGTGACCCGGCGCCGCAGTGACAGCGGCATGAAGATCCAGTCGGAGTACGAGAGGTGGTTGCTGGCGATGATCGCCGCGCCCTGCTCCGGGATGTTCTCGGCGCCGACCACGTTCGGCCGGAAGATGCGCTTCACCGGCGGACCGACCAGGACGTTCTTCAGCACCCAGTAGATGCCCTTGCCGTCGCCGTCGCCGGCCTCCACGACCGCAGGGTCCGGCTCCCGCCGCGGCGACTGTGCCGGTTCCGTCATCGAAATCCTTTCCTCACGTTCCCCGACCACTCATGATGCCGCACCGCGACCCGAATGGCCCGTACGTCGCCACGCGGGAACTCCTCACATCCGGCGCCGGACGTTCGTAAGCTGCTGACGACACCGTCGCCCAGGTGGGGGAGAACCATGCGTACGAAGCTCCTGACCGCGGTACTCGCGCTGCTCGCCGGCGTACTGGTCTCCCTCCCGGCCGTAGCGGCCGCCCCGGTGGCGACCGTCGTACCGATACAGGTGACCGGCCCGGCGGCGTCGCGGTTCAACCTGGTGGTGATGGGCGACGGCTACACCGCGGCCGAGCTGCCCAAGTTCCGCGAGCAGCTCGACAAGCACCTGAACATCCTGTGGAGCATCGAGCCGTTCAAGTCGTACCGGAACTACGTCAACGTGTACGCCGTCGAGATCGCCTCCCCGGAATCCGGCGTCGACTGCGACCCCGGCCTGACCTCGCCGCAGCGCGACACCCCGCTGCAGATGGGGTTCTGGGGCGGCTGCAACCCGGGCAGCGTCCAGCGTCTGCTGACCGTCAGCTCGGCCGCGGCAACGCAGTACGCCGATCTGGTCCCGGGCACCACCGCTTCCAACCGGCAGATCCTTGCTATCGGCAACAGTGACACGTACGGCGGTGCGGGCGGGACGTACGCGACCGCGTCCGGCGGCAACGCGCTCTCGGCCCTGATCACGCCGCACGAGCTCGGCCATTCGCTCGGCGGGCTGCAGGACGAGTACGACTACTACGCCCGCGGCGAGCGCGGTGCGCCGTTCGTCGGTCCCGAGCCGTCCTCGATCCACCACACGTTGCTGACCGAGCAGCAGATGCTCGACCAGCACGCGAAGTGGTACCGCTGGCTGGGGGAGCCGTCGGAATCCGGCGGCACGATCGGCCGCTACGAGGGCGGGATGTACGCCGGGTCAGGCGTCTGGCGGCCGAGTGCGCACTCGATGATGAAGGCGCTCGGGTACTACTTCGACCAGGTGTCGCGCGAGCGGATGACCCAACGGCTCTCGGCCAAGGCGAACCTGTTCCAAGACAGCACGCCGGCCGGTCCGGTCGCCGCAGACCGGGTCGTCTGGCTGCAAACGCTGCATCCGGTCGATCACGAGCTGACGGTCTCCTGGACTGTCGACGGTACGACGCTGCCGACCGCGAACGCCCGCTCTGTCGACCTCTCCACGCTGCAGCTGACCGCCGGCAAGCACACCCTGACCGCGACGATCGTCGACCCGACCACCTTCATCCGCGACCCCGCCGTACGTCCGACCGCTACTCGCTCGTGGACCGTCGACACGACCCTGACCGCACCTCCCTCGACCGGTTCGCCGACCTTCACCGGCTCCACCTCCACCGAGCACCCGGTCAGCGCCGACGAGGTTGTGTACGCCGAGGTCTCGCAGCCCGACGCCCCGATCACATGGAAGGTCGACGGGCAGGCGGTCGCGAACCCGGGCAACGACCGCGACTTCGCGCTCGCACCCCTCAAGCTCACCGGTCGGCACACGCTGACCGCTCAGGTCGGCGCCGACCAACGAACCTGGACCGTCGACGGCGTCGAAGCCGTCGTGACCCCGACCCTGTCGAAACCGCTGCTCACCGTGCAGAAGCCGACCGGTCCTGAATACGTATACAACGACGCATTCACGATGGGGCTCAAGGCAACGGACGACAGCCCGGGGTACGTCGTACCGGAGTTCCGCGTCGACGGTGACGGTTGGTACAACTACTACGGCTGGCCGACGGATGCGTCGCTGCCGTTCAAGTTCACGGCCGAGGGCACCGAGATCGACCAGCTCGTGTACGGCAAGCTCGGCGTATCGCGGGTCGTGCCGTGGGACGACGTACCGCCGGGATACGGGCGCCACCAGGTCGAGTACCGCGCGATCGATGCCACCGGCAACATCGCTCGCCCGCGGCGGTTCGCGGTCACGCTGCTGCATCCTGCGCCGGCCTGCACCACGACGATCACGGGCACGTACAGCGGACCGCTGTACCTCCGCTCCGGCGTCACCTGTCTGACCAACGCAACCGTCAACGGCCCGGTCCTGGTCACGGCCGGTGCCTCGCTGGTCTCGACGGATTCACGCATCAACGGTCCCGTTCGCGCCGACCAGGCCGCGGACCTGCAGTTGCTGCGATCCACCGTCGCGGGCCCGGTCACCGCCGATCGCGTCACCGCGAGCGTGGTAATCGTCGGAAGCACGGTCCAAGGACCGGTCTCCGTCACCAACGGGTCGACCGCACAACCTCCGGCCCTGGCCGGAAACACCGTCAACGGCCCGCTGGTCTGCTCCGGCAACATGCCGGCACCGACCGATCTCGAGGCGCCGAACAAGGTGTCGGGCCCGCGATCCGGGCAGTGCGCGAAGCTCTGAGTTACCCAGACATGGAGGTGAGTTTCGCCGACATGTCCCCGGCGGCGCGGTTCTCATAACTTTCTGAGTGCGGGGAGTTCCCGCCGTACAGAAGGAGTGAGATGAACGGACTGCGGGTGGCGTCCCTGATGGCGGCCACGATGACAACTGGTCTGGTGGCCGGAATCTATGCGATCTACGCGAACGCGTTCATGCCCGGTCTGGCCAAGACCGACGACAAGACCTTCGTCGGGGCGTTCACCGCAGTGGATCGGGCGATCGTGAACCCGCTCTTCCTCGGGCTGGGTTTCCTGGGCGCGGCTCTGTTCACGGTGCTCGCCGGACTGCTCAGCCTGAAGGAGAAGGCGCTGCCGTGGATCGCGGTCGCGTTCGTGCTGTACCTGGTCACGATCATCGTCACGATGGCGGTGAACGTCCCCCTGAACGACGCCCTGAAGGCCGCCGGGGACCCGGCAACCATCGACGTCGCAGCCGCCCGCGCCGCCTTCAACGAGTCGAAGTGGGTCGCCTTCAACCTGCTCCGCACGATCCTCGCCCTACTCTCCTTCGGCCTCCTCGGCTGGGCCCTCTACCTCACCGGCAAGTCCGCCACCCAGCCCTGAGCCGGTGGGTGCAGGTCGCACGGGGCGTGGACGCCGCGGGGTGATGGAACTGAGAGACTGTCCGCGTGCCACCAGTTCAAGCTCCGCCCTCGCAGCAGCTCCCCGCGGTCCAGAAGCTCCGGGTGAGGTTCGCCAAGCGGGGACGGCTGCGATTCACCTCACACCGCGACTTCCAGCGGGCCTTCGAGCGCGCCGTCCGGCGGGCCGGCCTGCCGGTAGCCTTCTCGCACGGCTTCAGCCCGCACCCGAAGATCTCGTACGCCGGTGCCGCGCCGACCGGCGCTGCGTCCGAAGCGGAGTACCTGGAGATATCGCTCACACACGAACGGGACGCCGACGAGGTCCGGGCCGCGCTCGACGAGGCGCTGCCGCCGGGTCTCGACGTACTCGAGGTGGTGGTCGCGGGGCCGGGTTCGCTGGCCGAGCGACTCGAGGCCAGTGAGTGGCGGATCGCGTTACCGGGGGTGGATGCCGAGGCGGCCGGAGCCGCGGTGGAGGCCTTCCTGGCGCGGGAGGAAATTCTGGTCGAGCGCATGACCAAACGGGGGGTTCGCTCGTTCGACTGTCGGGCTGCCGTTCTCCGACTCACCGTCGCGAGTGAACCGGGGTCGGTTGAGACGTGTGCGATACTGCAAGTGGTGTTACGGCACGGAACCCCGGCCGTGAGACCCGACGACGTTCTCGCCGGCGCGCTCGAGGTAGCGACGCTCCCGGTGACGGGCCCGGCTCTTTTGACCAGGCTCGCCCAGGGCCCGCTCACCACGGACACCGGCACGGTGGACGATCCGCTCGCTCGTGACCGCGACGCCAACCAGGCGACCGCGACCGGCCAGGCAGATCCCCACCAGACGCACACAGCGGAGGGCGACGCCGCCGCTCCCTCTGTGCCCTGAGCGCGGGCGGAGCGGATCCAGCAGGCTTCCGCCACGCGGCGGCCCCGGGAGGATTTCCGGGCCGTGCGCGGCGAACCGTGACCGCCTTGTGGCCGCGCCGGACCCGTGACAGGGGTCGCAGGATGCGCCGGAGGGCTTGAGGAGACCCGCACTACATGCTCGACAACGAGCCGACCACCGAGGCAGCCGACACGGCTGCCACCGCCCAGCCAGCCGCCGCCCGCCGAGGCGCGAAGAAGGCGCCGGCTGCGAAGAAGACCACCACGACGCGCAAGCGCACGGTGAAGACCGCCGAGACCGCGGTCCCGACCCAGTCCGACGGCCAGGCCGCCGATCCGGCGCCGGCGCCGGCCAAGAAGGCGGCAGCCAAGAAGGCCGCCGCGAAGAAGACCACGGCCAAGAAGGCCGCGGCGAAGGCTCCGGCCAAGAAGACCGCCCGCGCCGCCAAGAAGACCGCCGAGCAGGACATCTTCCCGCAGTTCGTCCCCGACGACGCGCCGGAGACCGCAGCTGCGGCCCCCGCGAAGAAGACCACCCGCAAGCGCACCGCGAAGAAGGCCGCCGCCCCGGACCTGCAGTCCGCAGCCTCCCCGGTCACCGACGGCCCAGTAGCCGACGCCGAGCTCGGTACGCCGGCCGCAGCCGCCCCGACCGGCTCAACCGGAGCCGCCTCGACCGGCGCCACCGCCGACGCGACGACCACCGACGCGCCGGCCCGCAAGCGCACGTCCCGCCGCCGCACAAACAAGACCGCCGAGTCCGCCGAGACCACCTCCGCGACCACGGACGGCGCCACCGACGGCCACGCCGACACCGGCGCGACGACTGTGAGCGCGACCGACGCCGCCTCCGAGGCTCCGGTTGAGGAGTCGGGTGCCCGGCGTACGCGTCGGCGTGCGGCTGCCCCCGCGGCCGTGCTGTTCCAGGCGCCGACCGGTGGCCCGCAGCAGGCCGCACCCCAGCAGCCCGAGCCGACCGCGGTCGAGGCGACCGACGACGCGACCCCGGAGCCCGGGACCGACGAGCAGCCGACCGGCACCCGCCGTCGCCGCAGCCGCCGTAACCGCGACGCCGAGTCCCGCGAGACCGAGTCCCGCGACGCCGAGGCCACCGACGAGAGCTCGGACGCCCAGCCGCAGGCGAGCGCCATCACCGACACCCCCGCCGAGGACACCGGCAGGTCTACCGGACGGTCCCGCACCCGGACCAGGAAGACCGCCGACACCGCCGGCGCAACCGCCTCAGGCGCGACGGGCGCAACAGCCACCGACACGACCGAGGACGACGAGGACGAGGAGTCCGCGGACGTCACCGACGCGCAGTCCGAGGACGGCGAGGAAGGCGGCGAGGGGACCCGCCGTCGCCGTCGCCGCCGCGGCGGGCGCCGTCGTCGCAAGTCCGGTGAGGGCGCGGACGACAACGCCGACGACCAGTCCGACGACGAGGACGAGCACGACACCCAGGACGCCGACCAGGACGCGGACGCGTCCGACGACGACCACGACGGTGCGGCCGACTCCGACGAGGACGGCGAGGCGGGCAGTTCGTCCCGGCGTCGCCGGCGTCGCCGTCGCCGCAAGGGCGAGGACAGCGCCGCGTCTCCGGACGACCCCGACGAGACCGTCGTACGGGTCCGGGAGCCGCGCAGCAAGAACACCGCGAACGAGATCACCGCGGTCGAGGGCTCGACCCGCCTGGAGGCGAAGAAGCAGCGTCGCCGCGAAGGCCGCGCCGCCGGCCGCCGCCGCGCGCCGATCGTCACCGAGGCCGAGTTCCTGGCCCGGCGCGAGTCGGTCGAGCGGACCATGGTCATCCGGTCCCGCGACGACCTGACCCAGATCGCGGTCTCCGAGGACAACGTCCTGGTCGAGCACTACGTGACGACCGCCGAGCAGACGTCGCTGATCGGCAACGTGTACCTCGGCCGCGTGCAGAACGTGCTGCCGAGCATGGAGGCCGCGTTCATCGATATCGGCAAGGGCCGCAACGCGGTGCTGTACGCCGGTGAGGTGGACTGGGCGACCCTTGGCGGCGCCAACGGTCCGCGCAAGATCGAGCAGGTGCTGAAGTCCGGCCAGTCGGTCCTGGTCCAGGTGACCAAGGACCCGATCGGCCACAAGGGCGCCCGGCTCACCAACCAGATCAGCCTGCCCGGCCGGTACGTCGTGTACGTCCCGCGCGGCGGCAACGGCGGTATCAGCCGCAAGCTGCCCGACACCGAGCGGAACCGGCTGAAGGCGATCCTCAAGGACATCGTCCCCGACGAGGCCGGCGTGATCGTCCGGACCGCCGCGGAAGGTGCGTCGGAGGAGGAGCTGACCGCCGACGTCAGCCGCCTGCAGTCCGCCTGGGAGGACATCGACAAGAAGTCCAAGAACGGCCAGGCCCCGCAGTTGCTGTACGGCGAGCCCGACCTGCTGATCCGGGTCGTCCGGGACCTGTTCACCGAGGACTTCGCGAAGCTGGTCATCTCCGGTGACCGCGCGTACGAGCAGGTCCGCGAGTACGTCGCCGGCGTTGCGCCGCACCTGGCCGACCGGGTCGAGAAGTGGAGCGGGGACGGCGACGTCTTCGCGAACTACCGGATCGACGAGCAGATCAAGAAGGCGCTGGACCGCAAGGTCTGGCTGCCGTCGGGCGGCTCGCTGATCATCGACCGGACCGAGGCGATGACCGTCGTCGACGTCAACACCGGCAAGTTCACCGGCTCCGGGGGCAACCTCGAGGAGACCGTCACCAAGAACAACCTGGAGGCGGCCGAGGAGATCGTCCGGCAGCTGCGGCTGCGCGACATCGGCGGCATCATCGTCATCGACTTCATCGACATGGTGCTCGAGTCGAACCGCGATCTCGTCCTGCGCCGGCTGGTCGAGTGCCTGGGCCGCGACCGGACCAAGCACCAGGTCGCCGAGGTCACCTCGCTCGGCCTGGTCCAGATGACCCGCAAGCGGATCGGCACCGGCCTGCTCGAGGCGTTCAGCGAGAACTGCGACCACTGCGGTGGCCGCGGCCTGATCCTGCACGACGAGCCGAAGGAGTCCCGCCGCCGCGACAGCCGCAACGGCCAGGGCAACGGCGGCAACGGTGGCAACGGTGGCAACGGCGGCAACGGTGGCAACGCCGGCAACGGTCAGGCCAACGGCAACGGTCAGGACCACGGCAAGTCCGCGCAGGCGGACGACGGCGGCCGGAAGAGCTCGCGCCGCCGCCGGGGCAAGGGCCGTGGCGACGACGAGGCCACTGAGACCGGTGAGTCCAGGGCCGCCGAGGCCGCGCAGCACAACGCCGACGCTGCCCAGAAGCTCGCGCAGATCGCCGCCGCCTCCGTGAAGAAGGACGACGAGCACGGTACGCCGGAACCGACCGGCTACCCGATCTCCGCCGACGCCGACGAGCACGTCAGCCCGGAGGCGACCGGCTTCCCGGCCGACACGGCTCAGGCGACGACCGTGATCACCGAGACCCCGGAAACCGTCTCGGAGCCGGACTCTGCGGGCGAGGCGGCCGACCCGGCCGACGCCGCGCAGAACGGCGCCACCAAGAGCACCCGGCGGCGGCGCAGCAGCCGCAGCCGGAGCAAGACCACTACCGAGGGTGAGAGCGTGGACCCGTCCGAACTCGTCACCACCGGTAGCTGACGCGATGTGACGTGGGTCCCTCAGCAGGCGGGGAAGCCAGTTTGACCCGTCTGTGAGGGGACCCGTAAACTTGAGCGTCGGCGCGCGTTCCGCGTGCCATGTTTGTGTGGGCCGCCAGGTCTGTGCAGGCCCCCGTAAGTTTTCCGAACCAGCAGAGAGTGAGATCCACGGTGTACGCGATCGTGCGCAGTGGCGGCACCCAGCAGAAGGTCGCCGTCGGCGATGTCATCGAGATCGACAGCCTGACGGACAAGGTGGGCGACACCGTGTCCCTGCCGGCGGTCCTCGTCGTCGATGGCGACACCGTGACGACCGACTCTGCGGCGCTGGCCAAGGTGGCCGTTTCGGCTGAGGTTCTCGGCCGCTCCAAGGGCCCGAAGATCACCATCCTGAAGTACAAGAACAAGACCGGTTACCGCAAGCGCCAGGGGCACCGTCAGCACTACACCCAGGTCAAGGTCACCGCGATCGACGCGAAGAAGAAGTGAGCTGATCAAGAGATGGCACACAAAAAGGGAGCAGCGTCGACCCGTAACGGTCGCGACTCCAACGCGCAGCGGCTCGGCGTGAAGCGGTACGGCGGTCAGCTGGTCAACGCCGGCGAGATCATCGTCCGTCAGCGCGGCACGCACTTCCACCCGGGCAACCTGGTCGGCCGTGGCGGCGACGACACGCTGTTCGCGCTGGCCGAGGGCCACGTGGAGTTCGGCACGCGGCGCGGTCGCCGCGTCGTCAACATCGTCCCGGCCCCGGCGGAGTAACACCGCCACCCGGACGTTTCAGTAAGCTCTGCAAAGGGCGGGTCGCGGAATACCGCGGACCCGCCCTTTTGCTGTGTATGTGGTTGGACCCGACAGGAAAGTAGAGAACACCGATGGCAATCCCCAGTTTCGTCGACCGGGTGACGGTGAATGTCGCCGCGGGCCGCGGCGGAAACGGCTGCGCCTCGGTGCACCGGGAGAAGTTCAAGCCCCTCGGCGGTCCCGACGGCGGCAACGGCGGTGACGGTGGCAGCGTGATCCTGCGCGTCGATCCCGACGTGACCACGCTCGTCGACTACCACCGCTCCAGCCACCGCACCGCCACGAACGGTGCCCAGGGCAAGGGTGACCACCAGGCCGGGAGCAACGGCGGCGACGTCGTACTGCCGGTCCCCGACGGCACGGTCATCAGCACGGCGGACGGCGTCGTACTCGCGGACCTCGTCGGGCCGGGCGCGGAATTCGTTGCTGCTCAAGGCGGCAAGGGCGGTCTGGGCAATGCGGCCCTGGCCAGCAGCTCGCGCAAGGCGCCCGGATTCGCCTTGCTGGGCGAGGACGGCGAGGAGCGCACGCTCGTTCTCGAGCTGAAGGTTGTCGCCGACGTCGGCCTGGTCGGCTTCCCGAGTGCGGGCAAGTCGTCGCTGGTAGCCGCGATCAGCCGGGCCCGGCCGAAGATCGCCGATTACCCGTTCACCACCCTGATCCCGAACCTCGGCGTCGTCATCGCCGGTGACGTCACGTTCACGGTTGCCGACGTACCGGGCCTGATCGAGGGTGCGAGCGAGGGCCGGGGGCTCGGGCACGACTTCCTGCGGCACGTGGAGCGGTGCGCGGCGCTCGTGCACGTCATCGACTGCGCGACGTACGAGCCGGGCCGTGACCCGCTCAGCGACCTCGACACGATCGAGGCCGAGCTGCAGGCGCACGGCGGGCTGGAGGACCGGCCGCGACTCGTTGCCCTGAACAAGATCGACGTACCCGACGCCCGCGAGATCGCCGACATGGTGCAGGCCGAGCTCGAGCAGCGCGGGCTGCGGGTGTTCCCGATCTCGACCGCCTCGCACGAAGGTCTCGAGGCGTTGAAGTTCGCGATGGCCGACATCGTCGTACGGCGTCGTGCGGAAGCGGAGAAGCCCGACACCACGCGGATCGTGATCCGGCCGCAGGTGCAGGGCGGGCCCGAGTTCAAGGTGAAGAAGCTGCCGGACGACGGCGGCTGGCTGGTGCAGGGCGACAAGCCCGAGCGCTGGGTCCGGCAGACCGACTTCGCGAACGCGGAGGCGACCGGGTACCTGGCCGACCGGCTGAACCGGCTCGGCGTCGAGGACGAGCTGCTGAAGCTCGGCGCGCTCGCCGGCGACGCGGTGATGATCGGCGACGGACCGAACGCGATCGTGTTCGACTTCGCGCCGGACGTCCTGGCCGGCGCGGAGATCCTGGCCCGGCGCGGTGAGGACCACCGCCTCGAGGAGGATCGTCCGGCGGCGCAGCGGCGGCGGGCGAAGGACACCGAGTACCACGCCAACAAGGGTGTCCGGACCGATTACACGCAGGAATGGGCCGAGGACGAGGTCGACCTGTCCCCGGCCGAGGCGAAACGAGCAGCGGTGAAGGCGGAGAAGCTGGCGCGCAAGGAAGCGCGGGAGCTCGAAGCGGCGGAAGAAAGCACAGATCAGGACTTCTGATGGACGCTCGCGCGGAGGTCCTTGCGGCCACGCGAATCGTCGTGAAGGTCGGCTCCTCATCGCTGACCCAGCGCGGCAGGATCGACCTCGAACGGCTCCGGCTGCTCGTCGACGCCATCTCGGCGCGACGGGTGGAGGGGGCCGAGGTCGTGCTCGTCTCCTCCGGCGCGATCGCCGCCGGCTTGGCCCCGATGGGCCTACGATCGCGACCGCGTGACCTGGCCACGCAGCAGGCCGCGGCATCGGTGGGGCAGGGCCTGTTGATGGCCCGCTACAGCGACGCGTTCGCGGCGCACGGGTTGCGGGTCGGGCAGGTGCTGCTGACCGTCGACGACGTGACGCGGCGCAGCCACTACCGCAACGCGTACCGTACGTTCGCGCGGCTGCTCGAGCTGGGCGTCGTACCGATCGTGAACGAGAACGACACCGTCGCCACCACCGAGATCCGCTTCGGCGACAACGACCGGCTCGCCGCCTTGACCAGTCACCTCGTGCACGCGGATCTGTTGCTGTTGCTCTCCGACGTGGATGGTCTGTACGACGGGGATCCGCGCAAACCCGGTACGTCGATGGTCACCGAGATCCGCGGGGCGACCGACCTCGAGCCGCTCGCGATCGGTAAGACCGGGTCGTCCGGTGTCGGCACCGGCGGCATGCAGACGAAGGTCGAGGCGGCCGCAATCGCCACAGAGGCAGGGATTCCGGTCATCCTGACATCGGCCGCGCGTGTCGGCGACGCCTTACGCGGCGACCGGGTCGGCACCCTCTTCCACCCCACCGGCCGTCGCCGTAAGACCCGCCTGCTGTGGCTGGCCCACGCAACCTCGGGCCAGGGCGTGCTGCGTTTGGACGAAGGAGCCGTCCGCGCTGTCACCCAACGCCGCGCGTCCCTCCTCCCGGCCGGGATCTCCGCAGTAGAAGGCACTTTCTCCGCCGGCGACCCCGTCGACCTGATCTCGCCGTCGGGCGTGGTCATCGCCCGCGGCCTGGTCAACTACGACGCCACCGAACTACCCAACCTCCTCGGTCGCTCCACCCGCGACCTCGCCCGCGAACTGGGCGCGGCGTACGAACGCGAAGTCGTCCACCGCGACGACCTGGTGTTGCTCTAAGGAGTGCCGGCCGCGTGACGTACCCGGGCGCCGTCTGCCACCAGGACGACGACCTGGACGATCATGGCCGCGATCGATCCGAAGAACCCGACCGCCAGCGCGATCCGCACCAGCACCGCCCAGTCGAACGACGCGGTCCCGAAGTCGAACGGGAACACCTGCCAGACCCGGATGATCGCCACGAGTCCGATGCCGGTGATGACCAGGTCGCCGAGCGACTTCAACCACGGCGGATCGGACCATAGATAGACCAGGTTCCCGGCGAGTCCCGCGATCAGGGTGGCGGTGACCCAGCCGAGCACCTGCGTGGTACTGGCCGTGAGAAATGGGACCTGCTGCCAGCCCGGCCACGAGTGGATGGCGTAGAGCATCGCCGCGTTGACCACGATCGCGGCCGCGTATCCGGTGCGCCTCGTGGCCGATGAGGGACGGCGCCGTGTTGTCTGCTTCAGCATGATCGCACCTCCTCGTCACGAGCCTCGCCCACGTCGGCGCGGTTGTCGTGGCCCGAAGGTCCTGTTCTGCCGGGACTCCGGGCCCTTCCGTCCGTACCGCGCGCTCGTCAGGCTGGTGCGCGACGAAGCGAGGTGGAACGGATGGCAAAGCCTGACGAGACACGGCAAGACGTGCTGGACGTACTGCGGGGAGTGGTCGACGGCGTCAAATCCGGAACGGTCTTCGGCGAACCCGTGACTCACAACGGCCTCACTGTGCTTCCGGTCGCGCGCCTCACGGGCGGTGGGGGCGGCGGCCGTGGCGACAGCCTGAACGGGCGCCAGGGCGAGGGTTCGGGCGGAGGGATCGGACTGTCGGCCCGGCCGGTCGGCGTCTACGTGATCGGCAACGACGAAGTCACCTGGTCACCGGCGGTCGACGTTACGAAGGTGGCCCTCGGCGGCCAGTTGGTAGGGATCGTCGCACTGCTCACCCTTCGCACCCTGTTCAAGATGGTCCGCGACCGTCAGCGCCGCCAGCAGCTGGAGACCCGTCCTGCGGAGGACTCTGTCCACGACCAGGTGGACGGTGCTCGGCCGAACGGCCGGGTGCACGTCGACCACGCGCCGGGTGCCAGTCGAAGACTTCGCGGGGTACGTCGGAGCCGTCGTCTGCAAGCGTGAAGCGTCTCTAGGAGCGGTTGGTCGCGGCACGTGCCGGTGAAGCCGAACCCGGCTGGCCCCTCCTGCGCCAAGCCGGCCGCTGCCTGGTGAGGCCGCTGGGGCTGCGTGGTGAGGCCGCTGAGACGGTGGAGAAACGCCGCGGTGGGGCGCACTACGATGAGCGGGTGAGCGAGATCATCGAGTTGGCGCGGCGGGCGCGTGAGGCGTCGTATGCCTTGGCCGACGCCTCCCGGGCGACGAAGGATGCGGCGCTGCACGCGATGGCGGCGGCGCTGCGCGAGAACACGGACGCGATCGTCGCGGCGAACGCTGTCGACGTCGCTGCGGCGCGGGAGGCGGGTACGCCGGAGTCCACGGTCGACCGGCTGGCGCTCAACCCGGCGCGCGTCGACGGGATGGCGGCCGGGCTGGAACAGCTTGCCGGGCTGACCGATCCGGTCGGCGAGGTCGTCCGCGGGTACACGCTGCCGAACGGCCTCGAGCTCCGCCAGGTCCGGGTGCCGTTCGGTGTGGTCGGCATCATCTACGAGGCGCGGCCGAACGTGACCGCCGACGCCGCGGGTATCTGCCTGAAGTCCGGCAACGCCGTACTGCTGCGCGGCTCGTCGTCCGCGGCATCGTCCAACACCGCGATCATCGCCGTACTGCGGGATGCCGCGGCGGCCTCCGGGTTGCCGGCGGACGTGATCCAGGGCGTAGCGACGGATCGGGCTGCCGTGAAGGAGCTCATGCAGGCGCGCGGGCTGGTCGACGTACTGATCCCTCGCGGTGGTGCCGGGCTGATCCAGACCGTGGTCGGCGAATCGTCGGTGCCGGTGATCGAGACAGGCGTGGGGAACTGCCACGTGTACATCGACGCGGATGCCGATCTGGAGCTCGGCCTCAAGATCCTGATGAACTCGAAGACCCAACGACCGAGCGTCTGCAACGCAGCCGAGTCGCTGCTGGTGCACTCCGCGGTTGCTGACGAGTTCCTCGCGCGCGCTTTGCCGGCGCTGGCTGAGGCCGGCGTGACGGTCCATGGTGATCCGGCGGTAGTTGCTGCTGGCAAGGATGTCGTCGCGGCGACCGAGGAGGACTTCGGGACGGAGTACAACTCGCTCGATCTGTCGGCCGCGGTGGTGGACTCGCTCGAGGCCGCGGTGCAGCACATCCGTCGCTACAGCTCGGGCCACACCGAGGCGATCATCACCCGCTCGCAGTCCGCGGCCCGCCGCTTCACCCAGGCGGTCGACTCCGCGGCGGTCGTCGTCAATGCCAGCACCCGCTTCACCGACGGCGGCGAGTTCGGCTTCGGCGCCGAAATCGGCATCTCCACCCAAAAACTCCACGCCCGCGGCCCCATGGGCCTCCCCGAGATGACCTCCACAAAGTACGTCGTCACCGGTGAAGGCCAGATCCGCACCTGACGCACGACGCCCACACCGCGCGGGCGAGGGCTGTCAGCTGAGCAGCGCCGTCGCGCTCTCGACCCGCACGACCGGCGGCTCGGCACTCACCACTGCCAGAGCCGCCCGGTGGTCCGCGCCGACTTCCAGCTCCTGCACCTGAATCCCCGCGGCAAGCGGCGCCCTCAACTCTCCGCGCAGACCTTCGCCGGTCGCCTTCAACGCAGCTTCCTTCCGCGTCCAGTACGTCGTGAAGGCCCGCGCCTTCGCGATCCCGTCGTACCGCTCCAGCTCGCGTACTTCCGCCGCGCTCAGCGCGACCCGGGCCACCCCGTCGACATCCATCCCCGGATCAACCTTCTCCACATCAAGCCCGACGGGCTGATCCGAGAACGCCACCCCGACGAGCTCTCCCGAGTGCGTCACCGACAACTCCACCCCGTCGGCCCGCACCTTCCCATGCGGCTTCCCGCACTCGAAGCACGTCCGATCCAACGAAACCTTTGCCGGCGGCAACGAAAACCGCACGCCGAGCACCCGCCGCGTGATTGTCACCCCGAGCAGAAACCGCGCCTTGTCCTCATCCCGCACGTACGCCGCCAACCGCTCCCGCTCTACCCCGTCCAAATCCCCGGCAAATTCCTCCCGGGCCTCCCCGACCCGCCCCCACCAAACCTCAACCGCGGCGCCGACCTGACCCGCGCTCGGGTTCGTGCTTGCGGGTGTCACACCGGGCCCGGGGACCACGTGAGCTTGCCGGTGCTGAGGTCGTGCAGGACGCCGTCGATCCAGTTGGCCTCGGCGATCGCGACGGCGACCTGGTACTCCGTCTCCAGAAGCGCGAAGCGGGGGATCGGCTGACCGTCCACCTCCGACCGGAGCTCCAGGTGTAGCTCGGCGATGCGTTTCGTCAGCGTCTCGCGGCGCTGGCTCAGCAGCTCGCCGGCCGTCTCCGGTTTCAGCAGCATCACGAACGACAAGCCCGCCGGGAACTCGGGGAACTCGTTCCGTGGTGTCGTCAGGATGTCCGCCAGCCATTCGCGGCAAATCTTCCGGCCCTCGTCGGTGAGGTGATAGACCGTCCGCTCCGGATAACGCTCGTCCTGCTCGGTCGCGCCGGCCGTGAGCAGGCCGGCCTCCTCGAGCCGCACGATCATCCGGTACAGGCTGGTCCGCTGGCCGACGTTGACGACCTGGTCCTTGCCCCACTGCTTGATCAACCGCTGGATCCCGTACGGATGCATCGGCCCGTTCTCCAGCAGGCCGAGGATCGCGAGTGCGAGCGGTGAGCGTCGAAAAGTCACCTCCCCAGCATAGGGGGCAAAGAAACTAGTTGCAATGTAACTAGGTCGCATGTAACTATCGATCCATGAAGACCGCAGAACTCACCCAAGGCACCGTGACCTCCCGCGACGGCACCCAGATCGGCTACTACAGGACCGGCCAAGGCCCCGCCGTCGTCGTGCTGCACGGCAGCATGGAGTCTGCCCGCAGCCACACGCTCCTCGCGGAGGCGCTGGCGTCCGACTTCACCGTCTACCTCCCGGACCGACGCGGTCGCGGCCTCTCGGGACCGCAGCGCCCCGACCACACGGTCCGCACCGAGGTCGAGGACCTCGAGGCAGTCCTGACCGCGGCCGGCGCAGACCGCGCGTTCGGCGTCAGCGCCGGGGGAGCGGTCGTCCTCGAAGCAGCCCGCACCCTGCCCTTCAAGCAGATCGCACTCTACGAGCCCGCGATCGTCGCTGACGGCGCCCCGCACCGCGAGTGGCTCGTCCGCTTCGACCAGGAGATCGCCCGCGGCGACCTCGCCGGCGGCATGGTCACCAGCATGTTCGGTTTCGAGATGGCCCCGCCGTTCCTGAAGGTCATCCCCCGCGGCCTGCTCCGCAAGATGACCGACAAGATGATGGCCAAGGAGGAGCGCCGGGCCCCTGCCGGCACCATCACCATGCGGCAGCTCGCCCCCACGATCCACGCCGAGGGCACGATCGTCGCCGAGCTCGGCGGCACCTTCGACAACTTCCGCACGGTCAACGCCGACGTGCTGCTCCTGGGCGGCACGAAAGGTCTGCCCGGCCTCAAGCCCGGCCGCGCGACGCTGGAGAAGGTCCTCCCGCACTGCCGACGCATCGAGTTCGACGGCTACGACCACGGCTCGTCGAGCGACCCCGGCGGCGTCAACCCGACCGGCAAGCCGGAGGCCGTACGGCGGATCGTCGAAGAGGTGAAGGCGTTCTTCAAGCAGTCGTGAGCGCCCACTCGACGGCATCCGCGATATCGACCACCGGATACCGCACGGCCCGCACGACCCGATCGCTGCCGATCACCAGAACGACCCGCTTCAACCGCTCGTACCCGCCCGCCCGGAACGTCGGCAACCGCAACGCCGCCACCAGTTCCAGATCGAGGTCCGACAGCAGCAGGTGTGGAATCTCCTCCGCCCGCGCGAACGCCTGCTGCTCGTCAGTTCGCTGCGTACTCACCCCTCGTACGGCGATCCCGCGAGCCGCGAAGTCGTCGTACCGACCCGCAAACAGCCGGTTCTCCAACGTGCATCCACTGGCCCCGGCGATCTCGTTCCACCCGTCCGGCAACGGCGTCGGACGGCCGGTCGCCGGGTACCCGAACAGCACGGTCGCCCGCGCATCCGCGTCCACCACGTCAATCGTCGTACCGGCGATCGACGGCAGAGCGACGTACGGCACCCGCTGACCCACCAACTCGTGCAAGCGATGCGCCGGTGGCTCGTCCTCCGAATTGGTCCCGCTCAGCGACCCGTCCCCGAGCAGCCATCGATCGCCCCAGTCCTGCAGCGCGACGAGCACCGGCAGCAACGCGCGTCCGCGCTCGGTGAGCCGGTAGGCGTACCGAGTCGGCCGCTCCTGGTACGCCGACCGCGAGACGATCCCGCTCTCGAGCAGACCGTTGAGCCGCTCGGTCAGCACCTTCCGCGAGATGTGCAGCGATTCGGCGAGCTGGTCGAACCGCTCCAGCCCACGCGCCAGATCCCGGACGACCAGCAGCTCCCAGCCGTCGCCGATGACGCCGAGGGACTGCGCGATCGCACAGTCCGGCTCGGGCGAGAAGGTGCTCCGCCGCACGACGTACTCCTTCGATTCCGGTTGCCACCACGCTAGCCCGCCGAGTAAGTTCCTGTTAGGAACTTACAACAGGAGGGCAAGCATGTACTGGCGCCGGATCGCGGACCTGCCCACCTGGCTCAAGGCCGTCATGGTCGGCCAACTCGTCAGCTCAGCCGGCGCCCTCGCCTGGATCTACCTGACCCTCTACCTGGTCGAGGACCGCGGCATGTCGGCGCAACAGGCCGGGTTCGCGGCAGCGGCGTACGGCGTCGGCCTGCTCGGCGGGAACCTCGGCGGCGGCTGGTTCGGCGACCGCTTCGGCCTCCGTACGGCGGCAGTCGCCAGCCAACTCGCCTGGGTCGTCACCTGCTGCGCGATGCCGCTCGTCGGCACCTCCTGGATCGGCGTCGTCGCTGCGCTCGCCGGTCTCTGCGGCGGCGCGAGCCGTCCGAACCTCAGCGCGCTGGTCGCCACCGCGCTCCCGGCAGAACGCCGCCGCGAAGGAATCGCCCTGTCCCGGACCGCGAGCAACGCCGGCTTCACCATCGGTCCACCGCTCGGCGGACTGCTGGCGGCGTACAACTTCTCGCTGGTCTTCCTCGTCGACGCCGTGACCAGCCTCGTCATGGCTGCGGTCATCTGGCGCTTCGTCCCCGCGGTCCGCCGTACCGCGTCCGTCCGCGTGCGCGGTCTGTGGAAGGCGCTCGTGCGCGACCGTTCGGTGCTCGTGCTGCTGGCAACCATCGTGGTCGTCGACACGGTCTACCGGCAGATCTTCGCCACGATGCCGCTGCTGCTCCGGGATGCGGGTGCGCCGGCTGTCGCGTACGGCGTACTCATCGGCGTCAGCTCCGTCGTGATCGTGCTCCTCGAGGCACCGCTCGCCGTACGGCTCCGCGGCCACCGAGCGACCCGAGTGGTCGCCGTCGGGTTCGCGCTTGTCGGCGGGGGACTCGCGATCCTCGGCGTATGGCCGGCGCTCGCCGGAGCGACGCTGGCAATCGTCGTGATCACGGCGGGGGAGATGCTCTACAAGCCGACCGCCACCGCCCATGTCGCGGACGCGGCGCCCGAGGGGATGGTCGGGCGGTACTCCAGCCTGTACGCCGCTGCGTCGATCAGCGGCATGTTCCTGGCGCCCGCGCTCGGCGGGTCTGCGTACCAGCACGTACCGGGGGCGCTCTTCCCGGTCGCGGCAGCGCTGGCCGTCGTAGCGGCCGTCGTCCAGTCGCAGGTCAGGTCGGTTGATCGGGAAGCGGAGCCGGCCGGCCCTCCCAGCGGGTCGAGAGGACGACGGTCGTCCGTGTCCTGACCACGCCGTTGACGCGGCGCAGCGAGCCGACGACCGCCTCGAGCTGGGTCACGTCCGCGACCCGGACCTTGACCACGAGCTCCTGGTCGCCGGCCACGAACCAGCAGTCCTCGACCGCGAGGATGTCCCGGACCTGGTCGACGATGTCGTCGGTCTCGACGTCGTCGCGCTGGAACAGGCCGATCAGCGCGCTGGTCCCGAGGCCGACCTGGTCCGGCGCGACCACCGCGCGGTACCCAAGCAGCACGCCACGCTCCTCGAGTCGCCGTACCCGCTCCTGGACGCTCGGGCCGGACAGGCCGACCTCACGGCCGAGCTCGGCCCAGCTGGAGCGGCCGTTCAGCCGCAGCGCCTCGATCAGCTGCCGGTCGATCGCGTCCATGACGCCTCCTGTTCACCACAGATTCTAAGGCCTGGAATGTTTCAGACCTTTAATTCGTTTGTGACAACGTAGAACAAACCGTACAATTTGAGGTACTGGGGTCAGTCCGCCCCAGCTCCGCCGCACCAACCCAGTGAAGGAAACATGATCACCCCCGAAGTTGCCCGTGCCCACATCGACGAGCGGCACCGCGTCGCAGCGCAGGCCCGCCGCGCCCACGCCGTACCGTCTGCCTGGCGCCGGCTGCTGACCCGTCACGTCCGCCACAGCTGACCTACTGACCGCGACCGGTGTCCTTCTGGGCCACCGGTCGCTCTTGTCCGGGCCGTCACGAGATAGGCTTCGCATCATGTTCTCGATCCTGGTGCCGCAGGTGGCGGCCCTCGAAGGCGCCGTCGACACGTCGCACATCTCCAAGTGGTGGTACGGCGGGTTCGCGTTCGTCGTGCTGCTTCTGCTGCTGCTCGTCACCGTCATCATGGGTAAGGGCCGGCCGCACAGCTAGGCGGCGCGATGGGCATGGCTGCTGTCGAGCGGGTACGACGTATCGGTGTGATGGGCGGTACGTTCGACCCGATCCATCATGGCCACCTTGTCGCGGCCAGCGAAGTGCAGGCGTACTTCGATCTCGACGAGGTGATCTTCGTTCCGACCGGCCAGCCCTGGCAGAAGTCGGACAAGAAGGTCTCCCCGGCCGAGGACCGGTACCTGATGACCGTGATCGCGACCGCGTCGAACCCGCGGTTCTCGGTCAGCCGGGTCGACATCGACCGGCCCGGTCCGACGTACACCATCGACACCTTGCGCGACCTGTCCAGGCTGTATCCGGACGCCGAGCTGTTCTTCATCACCGGCGCCGACGCGCTCGCCCAGATCCTCACCTGGCGGGACGTCGACGAGATGTTCAAGCTCGCCCAGTTCGTCGGCTGTACCCGGCCGGGGACGGAGGGCCTCGAACTACCGCTCGACCAGCTGCCGATGGACCGGATCACCCTGCTCGAGGTGCCGGCGCTGGCGATCTCGTCGACCGAGTGCCGGGCCCGGGTCGCCAAGGGCAACCCGACCTGGTACCTCGTGCCCGACGGCATCGTCCAGTACATCGCCAAGCGTGAGCTCTACACCAACCGTTAGGACCTGTATGTCTGCCAGTGAACGCGCCATCGAGCTGCTGACCGCGGCCGCCGAAGCCGCCCACGACAAGAAGGCCGAGAACGTGCTCGCCTTCGACGTCTCCGAGCAGCTCGCGATCACCGACGCGTTCCTGGTCGCCTCCGCCTCCAACGACCGCCAGGTCCGCGCGATCGTGGACGCGATCGAGGAGAAGCTGCGCGTCGACTTCGACGCCAAGCCGGTACGCCGCGAGGGCGCCCGCGAAGGCCGCTGGGTGCTGCTCGACTACCTCGAGATCGTCATCCACGTCCAGCACGACGAGGAGCGCGCCTTCTACTCCCTCGAGCGGTTGTGGCGCGACTGCCCGGTCATCGCCCTGCCGTCGCCCGTCCCCGGCTCGGCACTGCCCGGCGCCGAATGACGGCGGGCCGACTGATCGTCTGGCGGCACGGCCGGACGGAGTGGAACCTGCAGGACAAGATGCAAGGCCAGGCCGACATCCCACTGGACTCGGTCGGCCTCTCCCAGGCCCGCTCCGCCGCCGCCCGCCTCGCCGCCCTCGCTCCGACTCATCTGTACGCCAGCGATCTCCAGCGAGCCGCCGCCACCGCCGGCGAACTCGCCGCGCTCACCGACCTCAAGGTCGAGTACGACGAAGCGCTCCGCGAGATCGACGTCGACGACTGGGCCGGCCTGACCTCGTCCGAACTCGCCGCCATGAACCCCGAAGCCGCCGCCCGCATGCTCAGCGGCGAACCCCAACGCCGCGGCACCAACGGCGAAACCATCGAAGAAGTCGCGGTCCGCTTCAGCGGCGCCCTTGAGCGCATCTCCGCCGAAGGCACCCCCGAAGACACCTTCGTCCTCGCCACCCACGGCCTGGCCGCCCGCGTCGGCATCTGCCGGTTCCTCGGCATCCCCCAAGCCAACTGGCCCGCATTCGGAGGCATCGCCAACTGCAACTGGGTCTCCCTCCTGAACGGCCGCCGAGGCTACCGAATCGAAGAATGGAACGCCGGCTCCCTCCCAGAACCAGTCATGAGCGACGACCCCCAGAAGTAGCCCACGTACGACGGGGAACAACGGGAACGGCCCAAAGGACACCGCTCCGCGGCGGCTGTCCTATTGGCCGGCTCCGCCGGCGTAGGGCTCGCTCCGGCGTGCAACTGCTCCGTGGCGGGGCTGCTGGTCCGGGGTGGCACCCGGGAAAGGACGCCGCTCCGCGGCGGCTGACTTGTTGGCCGGCTTCGCCGGCGTCGGGCTCGTCCCGCGTTCGACTGGTTCGTCGTGGGGTGCTGGTCCCGGCGGTGCCGTCCGGAAAGGACACCGCTTCGCGGCGGCTGTCTTGTCGGCCGGCTCCGCCGGCGTACGGGCGTGTTCGGCGCGCGACTGGAACGCAGTGGACTGCTGGTCCGAGGCGCCGTCCGAACGGTCACCGCTTCGCGGCGGCTGACTTGTTGGCTGGCTCCGCCGGGGCCGGATCCGGCCTGGGGCCGGATGCCTCGCAAGACCTGCTCCGGCGGCGGGAGCGCAGCGGACGTGCAAGTGATGCGATCGGCTAGGGTCGGCCCTCTCCCGATCGGGCCGACGCCGCGGACAGCCGACGTACCCTCAGCTGGGCCGTTGCATGATGACGTAGCGTTCCGAGTCCGCGAGAGCGATCCGCACGAGGATGAATCCGGCAGATTCGGCCTCGGCGACCAGTTCTTCCGCTGTGCTGCCGAACGGACGCCCGGTGGAACGGATCGCGAGCTGACGCAGCGTGTACGCAGGCAGTTTGGCCTCGTCGCCAGGCGGCGGCATCAGCTCCTGCAGGATCAGCAGCCCGCCCGGGTGCAGCGCCCGGTAGATCGCGGCGAGCGTCTTGGCGCGAGTCCCCTCGGGAAAGAACGGCTGCGCCCAGAACGCCGTACCGAACCCGTCCACTTCGTCGAACTCCTGCGCATCCACGCACCTGAATTCGGCCCGGTCCTGCACCCCCAGCGCCTCGGCCCGCCGGCGAGCCTCGTCGACAACTGCAGGTACGACGTCGATCCCAAGCACCGACGTCTCGGGGAAGATCCTCGCGAGCGTCAGCGAGGTCGTCGCCACACCGCACCCGACGTCGAGAAAGCGTCCAGTACGCAGCGCCTCCGACACCTCAGGCAGGTAGACGAGCCAGTACTCCTCGTACACGAGCTTGGTGATGTCGTTGGCCCGTCCACCAGAGCCCCGGGCCACCACGAGAGCGTCCCGCTCCGTCAACGGCGTCGTACCGGGAGCAACGGCCGCGCGAGACTGCTCGATCCCGAGCACGGACGCATCGAGGATCTCGTCCAACCCGATCGACGCGTCGTCGGCAACGAGTTCCGCGAAACTCGCAGCGAGCCGCACGGTCCCCGCCTCCTGCTCGACGACACCGTGCGCATCCAGTACCGCGAGTACGTCGTCGAACTGCACGCTCGCCAGCCCTGAGAACTCGAACAGCTCGACACGCTCACGCGGCCGGTCGAGGAACCGGAACCACCCCCGCTCCTGCAACCCACGCAGTACGGCGAACATCCGAGCCCCGCTCGCCCACCCCTGCACCTTCGCGGAGGCCGCGCCAGCAAGCGCGTACCGATCAAGCAGTTCCTGTTCAGAAGCGTTCGCCACAAGCTCAACCTAGACACCCACCAGCTCACCAGCCGCGCCGTCGAACCCGCCCGCCGGGCCCGCGTCCACCCGCTCCCGAACCGCGTTACCCACCTCACCAGCCCCACGAGCCAACCGATTTTTCTTTGCCGCCCCCCATCCGCTAAACTTCCGGAGTCGCAAGACACCGCGGGGCTTTGGCGCAGTTGGTAGCGCGCTTCCATGGCATGGAAGAGGTCAGGGGTTCGAATCCCCTAAGCTCCACCGCAGCTCAGAGGCCGGTTTCCGACTCAGGAAACCGGCCTCTCGCATTCTCTGAGGGTCTGCTGTGTCGGCGGCAGCAGCTCGCCTATCGCCCCGGCTCCCTCGGTCAGGACCGGTCGGAGCTGGCGACGGTAGACCGTCTCCGTCATCTGAGAAGCGACACGAAGGTGTCACGCAATCGCCGCGGTTCGTCGTACTCCAACTTCAGAAACCGGCCCGGTGAGAGAACCTCACTGGTCGAGGGCCGCGCGAAGTACGACGCTCTGCTCGATGAAGCCGAGTTTGTCATAGAACGCGCGGGCCGACCCGTTGGCGGCGTAAGCGGTGACGGAGATGGCTGCGGCAGCGTGGGACCGAGACCAGGTTGTGAAGTAGCGGACCATGGCCTGGCCCATTCCGGTGGAGCGGACAGGTTCGTCCACGTAGAGACTGCGGATCTCGGCAGTACGTCGGCCGAAACGGGTTGGCGACGGAGCTGTCAGGTAACCGACCAGATGTCCGGCGATTGTCTCGTCCTGCCTTGCGACGAGGACGAGGGCGTGCTCATTGTTCATGAGGCAGATGAAGTCTTCTCGCGCATTTTGCTGTGGCCAACTGACGTCGACGAGAGCGTCGTGCGTACCGGCATCCTCGAGGAAGAGCTGCGTCTCCAGGCGGATCAAGTCGTCGAGATCGCCGGCGGCCGCGACGTCGACGCGAATGCTGGGCTCATCAGGCATCGACCCATGCTATCCAGCGTGCCTCTGAGAACACCCGACATGCGGGTGCCGGCGATGATGCAGCCGCACCGAAGGTGCCCAGAACCGCTGCACGAGGTGCGTATGTCAGGTGTACGTACCGAATCGAGAAGTGGGCCATTGCTGCCGCGGTGATGGTGGCACTGATCGTGACGTCCGTCGTCGGCGCCCGGACCGGTCAGACGAGCGTCCGCCACACCCTGGTGCGCACGCTGGCCGTGGGGGCCGGCACCATTTTTCTCAGCTACTTGGTTGGCCTGCTGGTCTTCTGATCACGACCGAGCGGCCGTTTCGGCGGACCGCAGCGCACGTCATCTGCGGCACGTCCGAGCGACGGTCATGAATGGTTGCCCAGTCGTCGCCGCACCACACGTCGCCGCAGGGTGGGCGAAGCCACCACCTCATACCCAGCCTCGATGAAGACCTGCACCAGCCCGACCGACGCCTCGTCCCAGATCACGGTCTTGCCCGGCGGCGGCTCGATCGGATACGCCTCCAGGACGCGGGCGCCGACCTGCTCGCCGTACTCGACGGTGGCGGCGGCGAGCTCGTAGGTCAGCCCTGACTGACGCCGGCCCTTGCGCACGACGAAGCACGTGACTGACCAGACGCCCTCAAGCTCGGGGTCCATCCGCATCCACGCCTGCTTCCGGCCCCACAGCCTCGGGTAGTTCTCCCGCGGCTCGACCGCGACCCATCCGGCCGCCTCGCCGTCGACGTACCCGATCAGCCCCGACGTCGGTCCGGTGGTACCGCAGGCGGTCTGCTCCAGCAGCGCGGCATCCCTCTGCTCCTGGGTCGTGTCCCGCCAGATCCAGCCAGGCACCTTCAACGCTTGGCAACGGCACTTGCGGGCCCCACCCGTGCCGAAAACCGCCTCGACATGCTCCGCCGATGCTTGATTCGCCGGAAGCCACCTGAAATCGGGAATGCAGCCATCATGCTCTTCGCTGGGCATGCCATCGTCGAAGACCGCGGTCCACGACCGTCACGCGAATGAACGGGCGGAGGGTCCGGGAGATACGGTCGTCGTACCAGCGGGTCCACGCATTCACGGACCTGGGAGGCTAAGTCTCCGTGGGCTGCAGATCGGGGACGATCTCGTCTGTCTTCTTCGCCTCTGTCCGGAGCACCGGCCGCAGCGCGCCTGTAGGAGCTTCTCAGGCCCAGTCCAAGCTTGGGCGGGGTCGAGGCGTCTGCACGGGGGTGGCCTGGTTTGATCTTGTTTTCGCCGACGGTGGATGTGCCGCGGATGTGCCCGCTGATGGGGCGTGGACCTACCTCAGGCGGGAGGCTTGCCTGCATGAGCTTGTGGCTGTGACCACGCAGAAATTGGATTGGATGGCCGATGGTTGATTCGCAGATTGTGGCGCTGGGCGGTGGTGGCTTCTCTATGGAGCCGGACAATCCGCTGTTGGACGACTACCTGCTCTCGCTGGTGCCGACGGATCGCAAGCCCCGGGTTTGTTTCGTTCCGACCGCCAGCGGCGACTCCGAGGGCTACAGCGACCGCTTCTTGGCGGCGTTCGGTCCGGATCGTGCGGAAGCGACAGTGCTGTCCCTCTTCAAACGCTCGGTGGCCGACCTGGACGCCTTTGTAATGGACCAGGACGTCATCTACGTAGGTGGTGGCAACACCGCAAACCTGCTCGCCATCTGGCGGCTGCACGGACTCGACGCAGCGCTGGAGAAGGCCTACCGAGCAGGCGTGATCATGGCCGGGATCAGCGCTGGGATGAATTGCTGGTTCGAGGCCTCGGTGACGGACTCGTTCGACACGAACGGCTGCGGTCCACTGGCCGACGGCCTCGGGTTACTTCCCGGCAGCGCCTGCCTCCATTACGACGGCGAGGCTCTTCGGCGTGGCACCTTCCTCGGCCTCGTCCGGTCTGGCTTCCCGGCCGGGTACGCCGCCGAAGACGGCGTTGCACTGCACTTCACCAATGGGCACCTGGCGAACGTCGTCAGCTCACGCCCCGACGCGAGTGCCTACGCCGTCTCCCTGGGAGATACCGGGCTGTCCGAGGAGCGTTTGCCGGCCAGGTACCTAGGCGCGACATCGGACTCCCGATGACCGCCGCACGGGAGGCTAGCTGGGAGGCAATCGCCATAGCTCGCGGCGGATGGAGCTGGACTCCCATGGACGCAGGCTGAAGGTGCCAGGGAGGCCGCTGGCGGATCACTCGTCACGTGGTCGTGCACACGGAGCCCGTACCCTTCAGCCTCTGCCTGAGTGGAAAGAAGCTGCCCCGCTGGCAATCATGGAAGGGACGGTCCGGCCCGGCGCGCGTCAAGGCCTCGTACGGCGTGCGTTCGGGATCTCCGACCCTTGACCCGCACGTGAGATCGGCAGTTGTCGGGGCCGATGCGTAAGGACTGCACGCCATAATCGTGCGGTGACGCGAGCCTTCGTACCTCCGGTCATCTTTCTCAACGGTGCCTCGTCTGCCGGCAAGACGACGCTGGGGAGAGCGCTCCAGGACTCTTTGGATGAGCCGTACTTGTTGATGGGATTGGATACGTGCTTTGCGATGGTCCCTGCTCGGTGGGGCGGTGGATCAATGGGAGCTCATCGGGAGCAGGGGTTTCAGTACGTCGACCTGCCGGAGGAAGACGGCAAGCCTGTGTGCGGGATCTCGTACGGGCCGGTTGGGCTGCGCATGCTGGAGGGGTTTCATCGGGCTGTGCGTGAGTTCGTTCAGGCCGGGAACCGTGTCATCGTCGACGAGATGATGCTGGGGTCCGAGGTCAGAGATCACTGGTTCGAAACTCTCGCCGGGCTCGATGTCGTCTCGGTCGGGGTTCGGTGCGATCTCGATGAACTCGAGCGTCGAGAGGGTGTTCGAAGGGGACGTGTAGGGCTCGCTCGCTGGTCTGAGAAGCGGGTACACGAGGGGATGGACTACGACCTCTGGGTGGACACGACCAGCCTGTCGGCTGAAACATGCGCACAGCAAATCTTGGCAGCCGGACGCTGAGTCGAGCGAACCCCGTTTGACTCGTACGCGCGTCAAGTTCCGAGCTAGGGCTCTGTCACAAGCCGGTGATCGTTGGACGGAGAAGCCGAGGTGTTGGCAGGCCAGCGGACCGCAGACGATCATGCGGGGATTTTGGGAGTGAAGCACGCGTGACACGTGACAACGGTTTCAACCTGCGGAGGCCAGGAAGGTAAAAGGCCTTGTAGTTAAAGGAATTAGCGTTGTTTCGCACAGGTCACAGGCCCGGTTGTCCGCTCGGCGACAGACCATTTGCATGAGCTCCGTGACTACCCGTTCGCGGGCTCCTGAGGCCGCAGCTCACTGAGTTGCGAGTACTTTGCTGACGGCTCGGCGGGCGTGGTGGGTGAGGTGTGGGTTGGTGTCCTTTTGGTGGGACCAGACGATTAGGGCCTGGGATAGGACGCGGCCGCGGCCGCGGAGCCAGGTTGCGTCGTCTACGTCTAGGGCTGCGCGGAATGCGTCGCGGGCGGGGGCGGGGAGCAGGTACCAGGCGGGGAACAGGTCGCATGCTGGATCGCCGACGCCGGAGGTTTCGAAGTCGAGGACTGCGGTCAGCCGGCCCTCCGGGGACACGAGCAGGTTGTTTGGGGTCAGGTCTGAGTGGACCCAGACCTCGCGACCGTCGTACGGGGCCGCGAGGGATTCCTCCCACGACGCTAGCGCTGCGTGAGTGTCGATCAGGCCGTCAAGGTCAGCGATCGCCGTTTGGGTCGGGGAGTCCAGCGAGGGCATCGGGGCGCGGGTGCGGCGCTCGCCGAGGTACGCCGGCAGCCGGTCCGGCAGGTCGATCCGCCGGAACGCGTCGACGAACGCAGCGAGGTCCACGGCCAGTCCGTGCGGATCAACCAGCGCGTCGGGGGAGGGATGCGTACCGGTGAGCCAGCGGTGGACGGACCACTCGCCGGGGAACGCATCGGTGGGTGAACCGATCGCCTCGACAGAAGGGATTGCCACAGGCAGGTACGGCGCCAGTGCTGCGAGCTTCTCCTGCTCCCGTTGGACCATGTCGGTGTTTGACGGGCGGAGCGCCAGCCGTACGGACAGGTCAGAACCGAGGCGGTAGATCGCGTTCACCAGCCCACCGGAGTCGACCGGCTCGAGCGGCAATGCGGCCCACTGCGGGAACTGCGTGGCCAGCAACTCGCGGACGAGCGGCGTGTCGATGTCGATCTGGTCGGCGTAGACCTTGCGGGGACTCACAAGCCCATACGAGCGATCGCACCTGACAGCTGTCAACCGACTATCCAGACCCTGCCGCCGTTGTCGGTCAGCTGGACAGCGCAGCACCCAACTTGTCGGAGGTGGGTGCTCTAATCCTGGGATGGTGAAGGTTGTTCTTGGGGCCCTGGTTCGTGACGGTCGAGTCCTGCTCGCGCATCGGCGTCCGGACAAGCGCGCGTACCCGGACGTGTGGGACTTGCCTGGTGGAGTCGTTGAGGATGGCGAGTCTGAACTGGGTGCGCTCACGCGAGAATTGGACGAGGAACTCGGTGTGCAGATAGCGACGGACTCGGCGTCGCATCTGTGTCGGCTGACGGCTGGGCCTGCGGAAGAGCCGGCGCTGCTGAGCGCTTGGCTCGTGCGTGACTGGCAGGGTACGCCGGCGAACGTTGCTCCCGAGGAGCACGTCGACATCGGCTGGTTCGGCCTCGACGAGTTGCCTCCTCCGGTCCACCCACCCGTGCGCACCGCCCTCATGAACGCGATCCGGAACCACTCCGGCTGAGCGTCAATACGCTGGCATCTGCAGATCGGTAGGCTGGGCCGCCACGTGGGTGGTCCCGGCCCACGAATCGGGACGAGGCTTTTGTTGCCATCGGCTCCGAAGCGGCCTGGCTGTGCCGTCGGTTGGCGGCGTGGTCCAGCGCGACGTACAGGAGGGCGCTGCGGCTAGGCGGGGAAGGACTTCCAGTGGCCTTCGGAGATGAGTTCGACGGTGCCGTTGGTTACCTTGATGGCGGTTTGGTCGTCGATGGCGTAGGCGGGGGCTGCGATGTCGGCAGCCCATCGTTCTGCGTCGGCCATGGTGTTGTTGGGCATCTGCTCGTGGTCGAGGTGTGGGTAGATCGAGAAGTCGACGACGCCGAGCGTGCGGTCGTCCGGTGCTGCAGGCCAGTTGACGAAGTCGTTGCCGATGCGCGGTGTCATCACCATGCTGCCGGCGCTGAGCCCTACCCAGACCGTCTCGGGCAGCGACGGGATGAGGTCGGACAAGCCTGACTGTCGCATCCAGTGGCAGAGGTACGTCGCGTCGCCGCCGTCTGCCAGGAGTACGTCGGCCTCTCGGACCCACGGCGCCCAGCGGTCCTCGCCGATGCTGGGCAGCGCGGTCAGCTCCAGGACGCCCAAAGTCGCCCAGTCCAGGCCGGTCATCATGTGGAACGGCGGCTCAGCGGCGACGGCGCGACGTACCGAGGCAGGCCCGAGCATCGGGTGACCCCACTGCGCGGTGGGGATGTAGAGCGCGTTGGACTCGGAGATCGGCTTGCCCAGCAGAGCAACCAGCGCTTCACGGATGCTCTCGTTGGTAATGCCTCCGGAGGTGAGCAGCAGCTTCACAATGCCTCCCGAGCCGAGTGCGATGGAGTTGTGTGGCGTTGTCGACTGAGCAGCATTGAACTGTTCTACACCAAGCCCACAACGCGTGCCGAGCGTCGACAACACCCCGGACAACGGACAAATCGGGCACGCTAGCAATGCAGCACTCGGCATAGGAACGTCAGGAGACCGTCGGCGGCCAGCGGTCGGTGCGCCATTCGTCCCAGGTTGTGAAGCCGGGCGGTGGGGCGTCGATGGGTTCGGTGCCGTCGAGCTCGCCCGGGGTTGGGATCTCGATGCTGGCGGCCCATTCGGTGAGTTCCTCGTCGGACATCGGCCAGGTTGTGTGGGGCGCTTCGGCTTGCCGTTGGTCGAGTCGTTTGCGCTGCTCGGCCGCGGGAAGTTCGAAGTACCGCATCTCTACCTTCGCGCCGCGGTCCGCTGCCGCCTGCCGGAGAGAGGAGCGCTCGTCCCGGCTCCAGAGGCCGTAGTCGATGACGACGTTGTTGCCGAGTTCGAGAGAACGCAGCCCGATCTCGATCAGCCGTCCTTCGATCACGCGCTGAGCCGAGTCCGGGTTGTCGTGGCCGTAAAGGGCCTTCACCCACTCGTCCTTCGTGAGACGAAGCGCATCGTGCTCAATCTCCATGCGCCGAGCAGCAGTGGTCTTCCCAGTACACGGAAGCCCTACGGTCAAGAACAGAATTGGTTGCTTGATCATCGCGTCCCATCCAAGCAGACGCCTCGGTTCCGGGTAATCGATTTTGGAACGGCCGGCGCGGGACGGACTCGCCTCCGCGTCCCGCGCCGGCCGGACTGTGGGTGCCTTGTCCGAGCCCGCCACAGGGGAGAGCAGGGCTCGGACAAGGTCAGTGGTGACGGGCTCGGTTGACGGGCAACCAGCTGCACGCGTAGCGGTTGATCGGCCGACCCCGGTCCGTGGATCAGGGGTCTGCGGAGTACAGCAGGAAGCGCGCCCCCGTGACTTGCTCGAACTGTTGCTTGATCGCCGCGGGGGCGCCGACCAGCGCCAAGTGCCGCCAGTCCGGCAGTAGCACCGTGGTGATCTCATGGCGCTTGACTGCCTCGACCAAGGCGTCGAAGGCGGCGGGAGCCGAGGCCGGATCTTCGACGTACACCGGGCCCATGGTGTAGCCCTCGAGGTCGGCGAGGGCTTTGAGGTCTTGCTTCATCTGTTCGATGTGAGGATCGGACAGGTAAAGGTCGCGCCGGGCGTAGCCGAGCAGGAGCGGGCTCGCGTAGTCGGTCACCGGTCGTCCGCCTCCCGGCGGAACCTGGCGTTCACGAGTCAGTGGCATCGGGATTCACCGGGGTTGTCGCCGGCTCGATGGTTACCCGGAGGCTCGCGAAGCGTCTGCTCATCGCGGCCTGGTACCTCAGGGCGGCGGCCGGCTCGCCCGTGTAGTCCGCAATGACGTGTACGCCGAACCAGACGCGAACGCGCCTCTCGGTGGGAAGCGGGATCCGGGTGGTCGTCGTCATTCGCCCCGCACCTCCCGCGCGATGTCGCGCAGCATGAAGGCGTAGAGCAGGCTGGCCACGAGCCAGAGGGACCACATTGCCGGTATCACTTAGCGTCACCTCACCGTTGCGGTTGGCACACTTGCTGCCGAGAAGCCTCCGGCCGCGCAGGCGGACATCGCCATGATCTCCACCGGACATTTACCTGACATCCGGCGCCATCTGTCAGGCGTTTACCTGACAGGACGCGCGAGTACCGCGGGTAGGAGGAGCGCATCGGCAAGCAGGACACCGGCGAGCCGCATACGTGGTTGACGTTCGGTGTGTGCGGGCTACGGCGCAGTACAGCTCGTCCACCACGGATCATGCGTCCGCGGCGTCTCACCCGACTCGTGCACGGAGCCGCAGGTATTTACGGCAGCCAGGGACTTGGCGTTTGGGTCGGGGGATCGGGACAGGGCTTCGGCGCGATGACTGAGCCATTAAAGACCGCCAGATAAGCCATTATGGGATATAGTGGTCTATCCAGCGGCCATTAGGATTGTAGGTGACGTGATGGCGAGGCCGATGCCTGCTCGGGCTCGGTTGGGGGCCGAGCGGATTGGGGAGCATCTGACTGCGTGGCGGAAGCTCGAGGGGCTGACGGCTGCCCAAGTCGCTGAGCGCGCGGGGATCTCGCGCGGGACACTGCGGCGACTGGAGAACGGTGAAACGACAGTGGGACTGGACGTTCTGCTGAACGTGGCGCGAGCCCTTGGTGTACTTGATCGCGTGGTCGACGCATTCGATCCCTACGAGACGGATCTGGGGCGGGCGCGCGCGGACGAGGTGCTTCCGAAGCGGGTGCGGCGTTGACAACCTCGCTCTTGGTCTCTGTGGACCTCGACGGTGAGTCTGTCGAGGTTGGATCGGCGTACTTCAGTCGACGTCGGGGTACGTCGTCGACCTCGTTCCAATACGCTCCGAGCTACCTGGCCGACAAACGTGCTTATCCGATCGAGCCGGCACTCGGGTTGTTTTCCGGGCCTCAACAAGCCGATGGATTTCCGGGTGCGTTCGCAGACTGCTCGCCGGACCGGTGGGGTCGGAGTCTCATCACGAAGCGCCTTCAAGCGCTCGCGCTTCGCGAGGCGCGCACTGCACAATCGCTCGGCGATGCGGACTTCCTCGTTGGCGTCAGCGATCTGTCCCGCCAAGGTGCCCTCCGTTTCAGGTCTAGTCCCGGCGGGCCCTTTCTCGACCCAGATCTCCATGTGCCGAAGCTCGTCGAGTTGCCGCGCCTGCTGCAGGCCGTAGATCAGGTGGCCGGCGACAGCGCCGACGACCTGGCGGCGATAAAAGCGCTGCTGGACGCGGGGTCGGGCTCGCTCGGTGGCGCCCGGCCAAAGGCATCGGTTCGCGATGAGGGTCGCTTGCTGATCGCGAAGTTTCCGCATCGCAACGACGACTGGGATATCATGGCCTGGGAGAAGACGGCGCTCGACCTGGCAGAGCGGGCCGGGATCGAGGTGCCGGGGAGTGAGCTGCTGCAGGTCGACGGCCGACATGTCTTGGTGCTCGAGCGGTTCGACCGTGACGGCGAGCGGCGTCGTGGGTACATCAGCGCGATGACCTTGATCGAAGGTCGCGACGGCGACGTCCACGACTACGTCGAAGTCGCAGAGACGCTCACGGAACATGGTGCGCGGGTAAAGACCGACCTCCACGAGTTGTGGCGGCGGATCGCCTTCTCGGTGGCGATCCACAACACGGACGACCATCTGCGCAACCACGGGTTCCTGCGTGAGGCAGGTGGATGGGGTCTGTCGCCGGTCTTTGACATCAACCCGAACCCGACGGTTTCAGAAGCGCGGGTGACCGGAATCGGCGGCGCGCGCAGCCGGGCGGATGAGCTCGCCGGACTGATGAGGTACGCGGAGACCTTCGATCTGAACATGCGGGATGCACAGCAGATCCTGCATGAAGTTGGCGATGCGACGGCCGACTGGCGCAGAGTTGCTGCCTCACATGGGATCGGCGAGGCCGAGCGCCATCGCTTCGGGCCGGCTTTCGACGGGCTCCGTGAGCAGATCGAGACAACCGCAAGCGGCGCAGGCGGTGACGGCGGAGCGCGGGCTCTGGCCGGTGGCCAGCCCCGCGTGCGAAGAGGCTCGAGGCGCGGCGGTCAGTTCGCGGCCCGTCCCAAGCGCGAGCGCCCACCCTCATAACTGAACAGCTCAGATTCTGGCGCCGAGGCCCGGCTTCATCAGAGGTTCCGTTGCCTAGGGCAATGACAGGGGTGGTGGGGTGAACTCTGGAGGCGGCCGGCTATTTGGCGAGGGCGCGGAGGGTTGCTGTGTGTTCGTGGCCGGCTGGTTTGAAGTGGAGGTGTTGGTACCACTGGGCGAGGTTGTTCGAGGTGCTCAGGGTTGCGGTTGTGCAGCCGGACTTGGTGGCGTGGTCCAGGGCGGCGGAGACGGCTGTGGTGGCTGCGCCGCGGCCGCGGTCGGTTGCGGCGGTGGCTACCGACCAGATGTTCGCTGTCAGACCGGAGCGTACGACGGTGGCTGATGCTATGAGGCGGTCTTGGTCGTAGACGCCGATGATCTGGGAGGCTCCGAAGCCTTGGAAGAAGGCGGTGAGGCCGCCGACGTCGCGGTAGACGCCCCCGACCATGGCGAGGAGGTCGGCCTGTTGAGCAGGTGTGGTGATGATCGTCGTACGGAACGGGCCGGGGGAGATCGGAGTCCGGGCCTCGGTGAGGTCGCATGTCATGAACAGTCCGGTGCCGACGTTCTCAGGTTCGAAGCGGCCGAGAGCGAGCTTGTCGAGGGAGCGGACGACGACGCTGGATCCAACACCACGGTTGGGTGAGGCCAGAGCTCTGTCGAGGGTCTGGTCATCGGTGGTGGTCAGGAAGATCTGGTGTGCCATCGCGCCGGGTGGGCCGACCCACCAGAAGCAGTCGGCTCCACCGATCTGCTCCCAGGTGAACACACCTGCCGCGGACGGAAGCTGCGCCAACTGCCTCCACCCGTCGACGGCAGCATCCCAGGCAACCTTCGACAGACCGGCAACCGTACCGTCGGACATCTGGCTTCCTCCCCAGGTCGTTCGAGCGTGCGCACCGAACCTAGAACATGACGTAACGTCAGGTTCAAGAGGTGAATGGGCAGGAGGGCTGCGACGGTGGACGAAGGGCCGCAGCAGACCTGGCGCGTCGGCGATCTTGCAGCGCTGACAGGGCTCTCAGTTCGCACGTTCCATCACTACGACCGGATCGGCCTGCTGCAGCCTTCGGCTCGAACCGCGGGCGGCCACCGTCTCTACTCGCCCGAAGATGTCGCGAGGCTCGCGTCGGTTGTCATCCTGCGCAAGGCGGGCCTGCGTCTCGCCGAGATCCGGATCGCCCTCGACCAGGCCGGAGAACTCGACGTCGCCGGCCTGATCGAGCAGCAGACGCATTCCCTGGAGGCCGCGTTGATCGAGACGATCGCCTTCGGGCGCCGGCTGGCGGAAGAACCGTTCGAGACGGTGACCCGAGATCCGGGTCGACTTCGCCAGTTGGTCGGCTGGGTCCCGCAACACAGCATCACCGCACAGCCGCTCGTCTTGCTGGTATACGCCGACGTCGAGCGCGCGTTCCACCGCTTGATCGAAATGTTCGGCTTCCAGCCAGGGCTCATCGGCAGAGAACACGACGGAACCTGCGGGTACGCGGAGGTTTCCGGGCCGATGGGCAACATCAGGCTCCACGGACCTCGGCCGGGGTTGGGCCCTCCGGATCCGTCGTCGGCGCCGTCGTCCATGATCGTCGTCGGCGTTGCCGACATCGCCGCTCACCTCGAACAGGCCAGCGCAGCCGGGGCCGAGATTGTCCGACCGATCACGACGCTCTTCGGCATGCGCGAGTACACCGCGTTCGACCACGAACATCACTTCTGGTGCTTCCAGGAGCCTGCCACGGACGAAGACTGAAAGTCGCCGGACGCCGAGTCGTGCAGGGCTACGAGACGTCTGGTCTGGTTATGAGGGGGGATTTGAGGTGGAGGGTGAGGTTGGGGCCGGTTAGGGGGACGGTGTTCCAGGTGGCGGTTGCGGTGGGGGTGGTGATGGTTAGGCGGACTCGGTGGGGGGTGGTGATGACGTAGAGGTCTGCTACGAAGGTGTCGTTCTGCCAGGCGGCGGAGGCTACGACGGGGCGACCGAGAGGGGAGGACTCGTGCCACTCGTTGTGGCCGGCCTTGATGGTGAGGGATGGGCCTAGGTGGATGAGCCAGCCGTCGGAGGTGGGGTCGACGGTGACTGGGGTGCCCTCGGGGAGGGGCGAGTCGGCGGCGGCGTTGAGGGTTGCTTTGAGGGAGCGGTCGGGGGCGGGTGTGCCGGCGACGGGTGGCAGGGAGAGGTGGCGTAGGCGGTCGGCCAGGACGGGGTCGTGTTCGGGGGTGGGGGGAGCGGCGTCCAATAGGTGGTCCCAGAAGATGCCGGGGAGGGCGGTTGTGGGGCCCACTGTGCCGGTGAAGGCGATGACGAGGTCGTGGGACGGGACGACTGCGCAGTACTGGCCGAAGGAGCCGTGGCCGAAGTAGCCGTGGCGTGAGATCCAGAACTGGTAGCCGTAGCCGGAGGTGAAGTCGGGGTTCACCGCCCAGTTGGGGAGGGGGAGCGTCTCGATGTGGCGTCTTGTTGCCAGCTCGACCCATTCACGAGGGACGAGTTGTTGGTCGCCCCAACGGCCGCCGTGAAGGAGCAGTTTGCCGAAGGCGGCGATGGCTTCGGTAGTGAGGTGCAGACCGTGGAATCCGAAGGCCAAGCCGCTCGCGACGCGGTCCCATTCGGCGTGGTCGATGCCCATCGGCTTGAAGAGCCGTTCGTCGAGGAACTCGGGGAGCTCGCGCCCGGTGACCCGTTCCACCATCCGCGCGAGGAGGAACGTGGTCGCGTTGTCGTAGTCGTGCTGCGTACCCTCGGCCGCGACGAACGGCGCCCGCAGGAAGCCCTTCACCAGGTCGGCGGGCTCCAGCTCCCACGCCTCCTCGAGGCTGTCCTTGCCGTGCCCCGCCGTCATCGACAGCAAATGGTGGACGGTGATGCGCCGTCCCTGCTCCGACACGTCGGACGGAACGTGGTCCGGCAGTACGTCGACCACCCGGTCGTCCACCGACAGCAGCCCGTCGGCGATCGCGAGTCCGACGGCGATCGAGGTGAACGACTTGGTCAACGAGTACAGCAGGTGCGGGCGCTCAGCGGAGTACGGCGTCCACCAGCCTTCGGCGACGACCTGTCCGCGGTACACGATCATCAGCGAGTGGCATTCGATGGACTGCGCCTCGAGCTCGTCGAGTAGAGCGAGGATCGACGTGGACGAGATGCCCGCGGCGGCCGGTGTCGACCGCGGCAGGAGGGCGCGCTGGGAAGCCATCCGCGCACAGTAACAACCCTGCCCGATCGGGTCATGCGAAATATCCCTTTGCTTCCAAGGGCAAATGACGGCGTACGGTCGGGTGATGAACGGGAGCGTCGACGACAGCCTGTGGCCGCAGCTTGTCGAGATGGGAGCTCAAGGAGGCGGCGTACTTCTACTCCAACGCTGGATACGAGCTGCTCGGGTTGGTGCTGTCGAGGGTGATGGGTACGACGTTCGAGGACGCCGTACGGCGGGAGGTCCTCGCGCCCCTGGGGATGCAGAAGAGCACGTTCCTGCGCGCCGACGTACCCGCTGATCTGGCCGCCTCGCCGCATGTCGGGATGCCGCTGGCGGTGCCCGGTGACGCCTATCCGTACAGCAGACGTCATGCGCCAAGCTCCACGCTGCATTCGAACTTGGCCGAGTTGTCCCGCGGACTCATCGCGTACCCCGAATTGAGGCTCGACGTGATGGCGCAGCCGGTCGTGCAGGTGGGTCGTCCGCCGTGGGAGGAGGCGATGGGCCTCGGTTGGGCCCTGGGCAACTATCTCGGGTATCCGACGTTGAGCCACAGCGGACTCGATCCCGGCTTCGGGGCCAGGCTCGTCCTAGTCCCTGAGCGGCGTACGGGCGTCGTCGTGCTGGCCAACTCCAATACCGTCCCCGCCTCGTCGATCGCGAAGGCAGCGCTCGACGTTGTTCTCGGCGGCGGAGACCAGGGAATCACCGAACTGCGCACCGCCAAGCGCTCGATCGCCGGCCCGGTCGCCGAAGCACTTGCAACCGAGGGGCTGGCCGCGGCTCAGGCGACGTACTACCGACTGACCGCGGCCGAGCCGCCCGAGTTCGACCTCGACGACGAGGGATTCGAGGACGGCCCTAGCGCTTTGCGGTGAAGGTTAGGTGGGTGATGCCGGACGGGGTTGAGACGGGTTCGATGGCGTAGGTCTCTTCGAGGGCCTCGAGGCCGTCCCAGAGGCGGACGCCGCGGCCCAGCAGGATCGGGACCTGGGCCACGTGCATGTAGTCGATCAGGCCTTCGGCCAGGAAGTCGCGGACCACGGTCGCGCCGCCGCCGATGCGTACGTCGGCACCCGCGGCGGCTTTGCGGGCCTGGGCCACGGCCTCGGCGGGGGAGGCGTCGAGGAAGTGGTACGTGGTGCCGCCCTCCATCTCGATCGACGGGCGCGGGCGGTGGGTGAGGATGAACGTCGGCGTGTGGAACGGCGGGTTCGGGCCCCACCAGCCCTTCCAGTCGGGGTCGTCCTGCCAGCCGGGCGGGCCGAACTTGCCGGCGCCCATGATCTCGGCGCCGATGCCGGGGTTGTGCTGCTCGGCGTACCCGTTGTCGGCGCCACGCGTGCCGCCGGGCTGGTTGTCCTCCGCGTGGAAGAACCGGGTGCCGATCAGCCATTCGTGCAGCCGCTCGCCGGCGTGCCCGAACGGCGCCTCCAGGGACTGGACGTCGCCGGTCGCAAAGCCGTCCAGCGAAATCGAGAAGTTGTGAACTCTGACCTCGGACATGGTGTCGCTCCTTCAGTTCGTTGGGAGATGCTCACCAACTGGTCGGAGCCGTCCGAGCCGCCTTGACATGCCGCGGAAGAATCACCGTTTCGAGGTTTTGTAGGTCAGGTGGGTCACCCGCGGCGACGCGATCGACCGCGTCTGATCCAGCGTGATGCGGTCCGGATCCACGTGGTCGAACAGGCGGATCCCGGTGCCGAACAGCACCGGCGAGAGGCTGATCGAGAACTCGTCGATCAGCCCGGCGTCCAGGTACTGCTGGATCGTCTCGGCGCCGCCGGAGATGCGGATATCGCGGTCGCCGGCGACCGCGCGGGCCTGGAACAGCGCGCTCTCGATGCCGTCGTTGACCAAGTGGAACGTCGTACCGCCTGGTCGCTCCCACGGCTCGCGCTCGGTGTGGGTGAGGACGAACACCGGCGTGTGGAACGGCGCCTCCTCCGGCCACGACAGCTCGCCGGCCTCGAACATCCGCTTGCCCATGATGTTGGCGCCGATCCGCTCGTGCGTCTCCTGCGAGAGGTCGTTGTCGACCCCTTCCTCACCGCCCTCACCGAGCTTGAGGTTCTCCCGGAAGTGGCGCTGCGGGAACGCCCACGCCTGCAACTCCGACCATTTCCGCAGCCAGCGCTGTGCCTCCGGATCATCCTGACCGGCGGGCGTGAAGACGACCTCGGCCGGCACATGCTCCGGCGCCATGAACCCGTCCAGCGACATCGTCACCCCGAAGAAAACCTTGCCACCCATCAGTTCCTCCACTCGGTTCGAACCACGCCCTGAATCATATTCCTATATCGGAAAGTGTCAACGCCGGCAGCGACGGCGACTGATCGTCCGTGGTCGCCGCGGTGGAACGGAATGGAACTTCCTGTTGTAGAAGGGTCCTTCGACGTGGTGAAGGTGGTTCGCAGATGGGTTGCCGATGGGTCGTGGCTGTCGCTTCTTCGCTTGCTCTGATCGCGCCCGCGGTGCCGGCCGTTGCCGAAGTGAGCAGCTCGGCTCTGAGTTTCGGCAGTTGTCCCAGCGATATTGCCGAGCCGTACCCGGCGCTTACCTGCGCCACAGTGAAGGTCCCGCTGGACTATTCGCGGCCGAACGGCGCCAAGATCTCGTTGCTGGTCACCAAGCATGCGGCCAACAAGCCGGCGCAGCGGATCGGGTCGCTGGTGGTGAATCCGGGCGGTCCGGGCGTGAGCGGTGCGGCGTACGCCGGATCGCTGAGTAGGCCGGATCCAACCGGCTTCACCCAGCTCGATCCTGCCGTTCTGGATGCCTACGACATCATCGGGTTTGATCCGCGCGGCGTGTTTCTGAGTGCGCCGGTGAGCTGTGCGGCTCCCGATCACTTCGGCGCCCCGCAGCCGGACCCGGACGCGAAGGCGAGCCGCAACCAGCTGTGGAAGCTCTGGAGCAGCTATGCGAAGGACTGCCAGGCCAACAACAAAGCGATCCTCCCTCACCTGGGTACGGTCGACGTGGCTCGCGACATGGACGCGGTCCGCGCGGCGCTGGGCGAGCGGAAACTCAACTATCTGGGCCTGTCCTACGGCACCTATCTCGGCGCCGTGTACGGGCAGTTGTTCCCGCAGCGCGTCGGTCGGATGATTCTGGACGGCAACATGGATCCCACTCCGAAGGACGTTTGGTACCAGGTCTGGGTTGATCAGGCCGCCGCGTTCCAGAAGCGGTTCGACGACGACTACCTGCCGTGGGTTGCCAGGTACGACAACGTGTTCCACCTGGGCAGCACCGTGGCGGCGGTGCGGGCGGCCTGGAACAAGACGCTCACCGACTTCCGCACGCAGCCGCACGGTGACGTCGGTGGCAGTGAGCTGATCGGCGCGGCGTACGGCGCGATGTTCTCCGAGGCCGGCTGGATCGGATTCACCGGCGCGGTCAGCGCGTACGCCAACGACGGGGACGACAGCATCTTGACCGATATCGCGGCGCCTGATGCCAGCGCCGACGGCGAACAGGCGAACGCGATCTTCAGCTCGGTCATCTGTGCCGACTCGCACTGGCCGCGGGGTCGGGCGACGTACGAGCGGGACGCGGCCGAGCTCGCGCGGACGTCGCAGTTCGCCTGGTTCATCATGTGGACCAGCGGCAGCGTCTGCCAGAGCTGGGCCTTCGACGGCGCCGACCGCCTCAAGATCACTGGGCAGGGCCTGCCCGGCGTCTTGATGTTCAATTCGATCGATGACCCGGGCACGCCGTACGCCGGTGCACTGAGGATGCACCAGGCACTGCCGAGCTCGATCCTGGTCACCGAACTGGACTCGGGCAAACACGGCGTCTTCGCCAACCGACTCGCCGCGGTCAACCCCGCAGCGAACGCGATCGGGACGAAGTACCTGCTGACCGGTGAACTACCCGCGACCGACACCACCGTGCCCGGTCACCCCTTGCCGGTGCCGACCGAGGGGCCGTGACCTCACCGACGCTGCAGGTTGTCGATCAGCAGGTCGAGGGTGAAGTCGAAGCGGTCGTGGCCGTGGCCGGATGTCAGTTCGCGGGCGTGGCGGATGGTGGTGGGGAACTGTGCCGGGGGAAGGGCGGCGAAGCGGCGTACGAGTTCCTCCTGGCTCATCACCCAGTCGGCGTCCGCGTCGGTCTGGCGTTGGGAGACCAGCGATTTCTCGAGGGTGTAGGCGCTGACATACAGCGACAGGGCGTCGATGGCCCAGGCTGCGGTCTGTGGGGCGATGCCGCCGGCGAGGAGGATCGACAACATTCCTTCGTTGACCCGGAGTACGTCGAGGTTGGTGGACACCATCGCCAGCGCCGCATGGGAGATGCCCGGGTACTTCAGGTACTGATCGCGGATCTGGCCGCAGACGTCGACGATCTGCTCGCGCCACCTTGACGGGTCGGGCTCGGGCAGGACCAGTTGTGAGCACAGCCGGCCGATGATCAGTTCGTCGATATCGGCCTTGTTGACGACGTGCGCGTAGAGCGACGCGGGGCCGGTGTCGAGCACGGCGGCCACGCTGCGCATGGTCAGTGCGTCGTACCCCTGGGTCGCGACGACCTCGAGCGCGGCGTCGGTGATCCGCTCGACGGTGATCGGCGCCTTCCGCGGCGGCTGCGCGGGATCGGCGGCGGGCTGAGCGTGCCTCGCGGCGCGGCGCTGTTTCGGATCGACTGGCATGTACGACAGCGTACCTTGACACGAACTAAGTTCGCCAAGTAGAACACTGTTCGTGACTATCGAACAAAGTTCGCCGCCGACAACAACGCTCCCGCTGCGGCAGGCCTGGCTGGTTCTCGCCGTGGTGTTCATCGCCGATGTGATGGACGTGATCGACTCGACCATCGCCAACCTGGCCGGCCCGTCGATCCGCGCCGACCTCGGCGGTAGCGAGTCGACACTGCAGTGGGTGCTCACGGCGTACACGGCGGCGTTCGCGCTCGGACTGATCACGTCGGGCCGGCTGGGTGACCTGTTCGGCCGCCGCCGGCTGTTCCTCGTCGGCATGGCGGGCTTCACGCTGGCGTCGCTCGCCTGCGGGCTGGCGCCGGGCGTCGGGTTCCTGATCGTCGCCCGCGTGCTGCAAGGCTTGTTCGGTTCGGTGATGATTCCGCAGGGCTTCGCGCTGGTGAAGGTGGTCTTCCCGCTCGATCAGTTGCGCAAGGCCCTCATCCCGTTCGGTCCGGTGATGGGCCTGGCGACGGTGGCCGGCCCGATCCTGGCGGGCTGGCTGCTGCATCTCGATCTGTTCGGCAGCCAGTGGCGTTCGATCTTTCTGATCAATGTGCCGATCGGCGTCGTCGCGTGGTGCCTCGGCCGGCTCTTCCTGCCGGCCAGGTCTGGCGAGGACGCGAGTGCCCGGCTCGATCTGCGCGGCGTCGGGTTGCTGACCGCGGCCTCGGCGTTGCTGATCGTTCCGCTCGTGCAAGGCCGTGAGCTCGGCTGGCCGCTGTGGACCTATCTCTCGATGGCCGGTTCGGTCGTCGCCGTCGCGTTGTTCGTCGCCTCGGAGCGACGCAGCGGGCACCCGGTGATCACGCCGTCGCTGTTCGGCAAGCGCAGTTTCGTGGTCGGCCTGGCGATCGTCGGGTCGTTCTTCGCCGCGCTGAGCGGATTCCAGCTGGTGCTCAACCTGCTGCTGCAGCTCGGCCTGCACTGGACGCCGTTACACACGAGTCTGACCTTGATCCCCTGGGCGCTCGGCAGTGCCGTCGCCGTTGGACTCGCCGGCGCAGTGCTCACCAAACGACCCGGTCGTTCGACTCTGCACCTCGGGCTCGGCATCGCTGTCCTCGGCCTGCTCGCCTTGCGGTTCACGATGCACGGCAGCCTCACTTCCGGCCGGCTGGCGCCGTCGCTGTTGCTGATCGGATTCGGCACCGGCCTGGTGTTCGTCCCGATCTTCGACTTCATCCTCGGCGACGCAACCACCGAAGAAGTCGGTACCGGCTCGGGCATGCTGAACGCCGTGCAGCAGTTCTCGGGCGCGTTCGGTGTCGCCGCACTCGGCACGGTCTTCTTCGCCCAAGCCGACCTCCGGCACGCCGCAGTGGTCGTGCTGGCGCTGGCCGCAGTCCTCTTCCTGATCGCCTTCGCTCTCGTGTGGCTGTTGCCGAAGCGCGTGCGCTGATACCGCGTGCCAGTGGCCTGCCCGGCTGGTGCCAGTGCCGCGTGCGCGTCCCGTGTCACGGTGAATGCATGCCTCAGGCAACGAGCCGTGGAAGGGAACAATTCATGTACGACGTAGTCATAGCAGGTGCCGGTCCGGTCGGGCTGTTCTTGGCGTGCGAGCTCGGTCTCGCGGGCTGTTCTGTGCTGGTGATCGAGCGGGATCCGGAAACATCGTCGCCGTGGCGGGTGGAGCCGCTCGGGTTGCGGGGGCTGACAGCCGCGTCGCTCCAGTCGTTCTACCGTCGTGGTCTGATCGAACCGCTGCTGGCGGCTGCCGGCGTCGACCCGGGCGAGCCGGGACCGCCGCGCATGGTCGGGCACTTCGCCGGCATGATGCTCGACGCCGCCAACCTCGACCTGACCGCCTTCTCGTTCCGCCTGCCCTCTCCGGCGCCGGAGCTGCTCATGACGAGTCTGGACGTGATCGAGTCGGTGCTGGCCGAGCGGGCCACCAAGCTGGGCGTCGAGATCAAACGCGGTACGCCGGTGACCGGTATCACGCAGTACGACGAGAGCGTGGTCGTGCGCGCCGGCGAGGACGAGTATGCCGGGCACTGGCTCGTCGGATGCGACGGCGGGCGGAGCGCAGTACGTGGGCTCGCGGGGTTCGAGTTCGTCGGCACCGAGCCGGCGTTCACCGGCTACACCATGCTTGTGGACATCGTGGATCCGCAGAAGCTGAAGCCGGGCTTCAACCTCACGCCGACGGGCATGTACATCCGGATGGCGACCGAGGGCCACTTCAGCATGCTCGACTTCGACGGCGGCGCATTCGACCGCTCGCAGGAGCTGACGCGTGAGCACCTGCAAGAGGTACTCCGCCGCATGTCCGGCACCGATGTCACGATCACGGGCGTGCACCTCGCCTCGAGCTTCACCGATCGCTCCATGCAGACCACGTCGTACCGCAACGGGCGGGTGCTGCTCGCCGGTGACGCCGCTCATATCCACTCGCCACTCGGCGGGCAGGGTCTCAACACCGGTCTCGGCGACGCGATCAACCTGGGCTGGAAGCTCGCCGCGACTGTGCGCAGGGACGCTCCGGACGGGCTTCTCGATACCTACACGAGTGAGCGTCATCCGATCGGCGCCGCGGTCCTCGACTGGACCCGGGCGCAGGTCGACGTGATGCGGCCGGGTCCGCAGGCGGAGGCGGTCCGCGGGCTGATGCGCGACCTGCTCGACACCCGCGACGGTACGACGTATGTCGCCGGCAAGCTGTCGGGGTACTGGGTCCGCTACGACCTCGACGACGAGCACCCGCTGGTCGGCCGGCTCGCGCCGGACTTCGCCCTCGAGGACGGCACCCGCCTCGGCGACCTGACGCAGGACGGCCGCGGCGTCCTCCTCGACTTCACCGGAACCATGCAGGAACAACCTTGGGACCTCAGGTACGTCGCCGGCCGCGCCGGCGACGATCTCGGGCTCGACGCTGTCCTGATCCGCCCGGACGGCGTCGTCGCCTGGACCGGCGATCCCGCCTCGTTCGACGCAGCCGCGGCCCGCTGGTTCGGGACGGCGCACGCATGAGGCCGGGAAGCACGGTGATGTTCACCGGCGACTCGATCACCGACTGCCAACGCCTGGACAGCGAGGACGGCCTCGGTTTCGGCTACCCCCTGCGCATCGCGGGCGAGTGGGGCTTCCGCCACCCGCAGGATCGGCTGACCTGGCTCAACTCGGGTGTCGCAGGCAACAAAGTCATGGATCTCGAAGCGCGCTGGCAGCCGGACGTCCTCGACGTACGGCCGGATGTCGTGTCGATCCTGGCCGGCATCAACGACGTGGGCTGGCATGCGTACGACCCGGACGGCTACGTGATTCCGGCCGAGGAGTTCGCGGCCGGGTACGACCGGCTGCTCGCCCCGCTCGCCGAGGCCGGCGCCGGGTTGATCCTGATCGAGCCGTTCCTGCTTCCGGTGCGCGGTGTGATCGAGGTCGGCCCCGCGCTGCTCGGCGAGGAGGACCGGAGGAAGTGGCGCGCCGACCTGGACCCGAAGATCCAGGTCGTGCGCGAGTTGGCCCACAGGTACGACGCCCAGCTGCTCGCCGCCGACGGCATGTTCGCCGAGCTCTCGGCGCGGACCGGGCCGGAGTACTGGGCCGCGGACGGCGTACACCCGACTCCGGCCGGCCATGCCGCGCTCGCGGCGGCCTGGCTGCGGCTGGTCACGCGCGACGGACGGTGATGTTGCCGCCGTGAGTGCGGGCCCGTACGGCGATAATGCGGTCGGTCTCCTCGGAGTCGTCCAGCTCGTTGAACACGCGGCCGATCGAAGTGTGCGCATCCAGCTGGGCGGCGGTGCCGGCCGGTACGCCGACGGCAACGAAGCCGGTGGCGGTGTAGAGGTCGGCTGCACCGCTGCCGAGCTGCCCGACCTGGATGTCGCCGCTGGCGGTACGGACGTTGACCGCCGCCTCCGCCACGTCGACGCTGATGTTGCCGGTGGCCGACTTGGCGCGCAGATCGCCCGCGACCTTGCCGACCTTGATGTCGCCGTTCGCGGTCTTCAGCTGGCAGGAGCCGACCTCGCCCTCGACGACGTAGTCGCCCTTGGCGGTATAGCCCTGGACGTCGGACCCGGTCGGCAGCTCGATCAGCACGGCCACCTCGCCGTACTTCTTCGCGAACAGCGTCCGCAGCTTCGGGTGCTTGACCAGCAGTTTCCCGTCGGTGAACTCGATGACGACCTGCTCGGCGGCCTGTACGTCGAGGTCCCAGGCCGGGTCGACCGGGCGGACCTCGACCACGGTGTCGGTCCGGTCGCCGGCCTTGACCGTGACGTTGCCGAAGATGATGTCGACGTCGGCGGAGATCGGCGCGGGAGTGGTGAAGGTCGGCATGATGTCTGTCCTTTGCGAGAGTCGGTGGTGACGGGAACGACTCTCGCCGAGCCCCCTGACACCGCACCGCCACGAGCGCCAGGCGGGCGGGGTCGCGGCCGCTGACACGGTGTAGGCGGCGTGTCAGGTGCGTGTCAGGGCGGCTGCCGAAGGTAGTCCCATGACAACTTCGGCGATCGCGGTCTCAGGACTGCGCAAGACATTCGGCGACAAGACCGTGCTCGACGGCATCGACTTCGAAGTACCCGCGGGCACCGTCTTCTCGCTGCTCGGCCCGAACGGGGCCGGCAAGACGACAACGGTCAACGTGCTGACCACGTTGATCAAGGCCGACGGCGGCACGGTCCGGGTGTCCGGGCACGACGTCGCCACCGAGGCCAAGGCGGTCCGCTCGGCGATCGGCGTCACCGGCCAGTTCGCGGCGGTGGACGAGCTGCTGACCGGCCGGGAGAACCTCCAGTTGATGGTCGACCTGAGCTCGACGGCCAAGGACGGCAAGCGGATCGTCGCCGAGCTGCTCGAGCGCTTCGACCTGGTGGAGTCGGCCGACAAGTCCGCGGCGACGTACTCCGGTGGTATGCGGCGCAAGCTCGACCTGGCGATGACGCTGGTCGGCAACCCGCGGATCATCTTCCTCGACGAGCCGACCACGGGTCTGGACCCGCGCAGCCGGCGGACGATGTGGACGATCATCCGCGAACTGCTGGCCGACGGCGTAACGATCTTCCTCACTACGCAGTACCTGGACGAGGCCGACGAGCTCGCCGACCGGATCGCGGTGCTGAACAAGGGGAAGTTGGTTGCCGAAGGCACCCCTGAGGAGCTCAAGCGGCAGATCCCCGGCACACATGTCCGGTTCCGGTTCGCCGGCTTCGACGACCTCGAGGCCGCCGCCGGGATCCTGCCGGAATCGACTCGTGACGACGACGCGCTGACCCTGCGGGTCCCGAGCGACGGCGGCACCAAGTCGGTCCGGGCGCTGCTCGACCGCCTCGACGAGCACTCGCTCGACGCTGAGGAATTCTCTGTCCACACCCCTGATCTCGATGACGTTTTCCTGGCCCTGACCGGCCACGACACCGCGGAGGTAGTCGCGAAATGAAGAACCCCTCGATGGTGATGCTGCGCCGCAACTTCAAGCACATCGCCCGCAACCCCACTTCGGTCTTCAACGCAGTCCTGATGCCGGTCGTGGTCATGCTGATGTTCGTCTACATGCTCGGCGACGCGTTCAGCGTCGGTGTTCCGTACGTCGACTACGCGACGCCCGGCATGCTCCTGCTGGCGGTCTGCTACGGACTGGGATCGGTGGCCACCTCGGTGAACTCCGACATGACCAAGGGCATCATCAACCGGTTCAAGGTGATGGACGTACCGCGGGGCGCGGTGCTGACCGGTCACGTGATCGCCAGCCTGATGACCAACCTGGTCGCGATCGCGGCGATCATCGGGGTGGCGTTCGCGCTCGGGTTCAACCCGTCGGCGAGCTTCGTCCAGTGGCTCGGGGTGATCGGCATCGTCGTACTGCTCGGGCTGGCGACCGGCTGGCTGACCGTCGCGCTCGGTCTGTTCGCGAAGACCCCGGAGACCGCGGGCCTGGCCTCGGTGCCGTTGATCATGCTGCCGTTCTTCAGCAGCGCGATCGTGCCGGCCGACAAGATGGGTCCGGGCGTGAAGCAGTTCGCGCAGTACCAGCCGTTCACGCCGATCATCGAGTCGCTGCGCGGACTGCTGAACGGCTCGGCGGCGACCGGCGACCTGCTCGCCGCGCTGGCCTGGCTGGTCGGGATCGCGGTCGTCGGTTACCTCTGGGCGACCTCGACGTTCAAGAAGCGAGCGTGACCCGCACCAACTCGGACCAGTCCGCCTGCCGTCCCTCGTCAGTCGCCTCGGTGAACCGCGTGTCACCGAGGCGACTGCGCGTTTCCTGCTCGATCCGGGTCAGGTCGGGGTTGGACAGGTCGGGCAGACCGCCGACCACGGCGCTCGCGGCGAGGAGCCGGGCAGCCTGCTCGTCCTGACCGGTACGCAACGCCAGATCCGCGATCCCGACCAGCACCTGCGCGATGCTCGGCACGTGGCCCGTCTCGGTCGCTGCCTGGACCGCGGCCGTGCGGTGCTCCCAGGATTCGTCGAGATCCTCGGCCAGATAGCCGAGGATGTCGTGCCGGACCGCCCGCAAGCTGGCCCGCTCCGCCTCCTGGCCGAGCATCGTCGTCGCAACGGCGAGCTGCCGTCGAGCCTCGTCGTTGTCACCGCGCCAACGCGCGAGCTCCGCCTTCGACAGCGCCAACTCGACCAGCGCCTCCGGCCAGGCGACTCGTTCGGCCTTCCGCTGCGCCTCCGCCATCGCGGCCGCACTGGCCTCGAGGTCACCGGCCAGCCAGTACAGCTGGGCCTGCCGCGACCGCGACCGTACGACGTCCTCGTTCGCGCCGACCTCGGTGGCGACCGCGATCGCCTGTTCGCAGTACTCGCAGGCGGCGGTGAAGTCACCGCGGACGGCCACCCGATCGGCCAGCTCGGTCAGCGCGAACGACATACCCCAGCGCTCGCCGATCGCGCGGAACTCGGCCAGTCCGGCCTCGAGCAGGGCGTCCGCATCCGGGTCGCCGTCGCCGAGCATGATCCGCATCTTGCCGGTCTGCAGGCGAGCCAGCGCCCGTACCCAGGGATCGTCGTCGGTGAGGAGCGGTTCGAACGCCGACACGAACGCGCTCGGTCCTTCCAGCAGACGCTCCAGGGCGGTCGACAGCTTCACGGCCGGGTGCGGGTTCTGGACCCGGCGGCTGACGTCGGCGGCCTTCCGGATCCAGTCCTCCGCGTTGTACTGGTCGCGCCCACGCCCGGAGGTCATCAGGTTCGTGACGAACGCATACACCACGGCCAGGATCTCGTCCGGAACATCACCGGGTACGGCGGGCGCCGCCATCAGGTATTCGTTGCCCTCGACCTTGTGTCCGGCGAACCACCAGTACCAGCCGGCGGCGGCGCCTAGCCGCATCGCTCCGTCGGCCTCCTGCGCCACGAGCGCACCCCGCATCGCCGCGGCGATGTTGTCGTGCTCCGGTTCGAGAATGGCCAGCCATTCGAGCTGCTCGACGCGGCGCAGATGCGGGTCCGCGGTCTCGGTGAGCTCGGTGAAGTACGCGAGATGGGTACGACGGGTCAGGTCCGACTCGCCTGCCTCGTCGAGACGCTGCTGGGCGTACTCCTTGATCGTGCCGAGCATCCGGTACCGCGGAGCGCCCTCGTCCTTCGTGACCACGAGCGACTTCTCGGTCAACGCGGTCAGCAGGTCGAGCACCTCCCACGACTCGACCTCGCCACCGGCGCAGACCTGTTCGGCCGCCTCGAGGCTCGCGCCGCCCGCGAAGACCGAGAGCCGGCGCAGTACCGATCGCTCGGCGTCGGACAGCAGCTCCCAGCTCCAGTCGATCACCGCGCGCAGCGTGCGATGGCGGGGGAGCGCCGTACGGCTCCCGCCGGTCAGCAAGCGGAAACGGTCGTCGAGGCGGTTGGCGAGCTGCTCCAGGGACATCGTGCGCAGGCGCGCCGCGGCGAGCTCGATAGCCAACGGCATACCGTCCAAAGCCCTGCAAATACGGGCCATCGTGGCCAAGGTCTGCGCGTCCGACGTGAGGTCTGCGCGCACCGCACCGGCGCGGTCCTGTAGGAGACGGACCGCGGGCGACGAGTCGATCTCGCCGCCGTCCGCGGGGACGGCGAGCGGCGCGACCGGCCACAGCGCCTCACCGGTGATGCCGAGCGGCTCGCGGCTCGTTGCCAGGATCCGCAGCCGAGGGCACTCGCCGAGCACCCGATGGGCGAACGCCGCCGCCGACTCGATCACGTGCTCGCAGTTGTCGAGGATCAGCAACATCGTCCGCTCGCGGACCGCAGCGATGACACGGTCCGTCGGATCCGCCTCCGGTACGTCGCCCAGCAGCGCGTCCCGGAGCGCGAGCGCGGACAGGGTCGCCTGTGCCACGTCGCCGTCCGGGCCGATGGCCGCGAGCTCGACCATCCAGGCTCCGTCCGGCAGATCGCCGAGCAGCGGACGGGCGGTCTCCGCGGACAGCCTGGTCTTGCCCGATCCGCCCGGCCCGATCAGCGTGGTGAGACGGTGCTCGGCGATGAGGTCGCGGACGGCGCTGACGTCGGCGTCCTTCCCGACGTACGTCGTGAGCTCCTCGCGGAGATTGGTGTTGCGCTTCTCGTCCCGCCGTACCAGCTCGCCGCGGAGGAGTGCGACGTGCAGCGCGGACAGCTCCGGCGAGGGGTCGACGCCGAGTTCGTCGGCGAGCGTCTCGCGGGTGCGCTCGTACACGCGGAGCGCCTCGGTGTCGCGGCCGGAGGCGACCAGGGCACGCATCAACGCGGCGACGAGGCGCTCGCGGACCGGGTTCGCCGCGACGAGGTCGGTCAGCTCGGTGACCATCTCGGCGCCGCGGCCGAGCGTGATCTCGGCGTCGTACCGATCCTCCATGGCGGCTAGCCGGAGCCCGTCGAGCCGGGTCACGGCTGCGTCGAACGCACCACTCTCCGTGAGGCCGACGTCCTGCATTGCGGCGCCGCGCCAGAGCTCCAGTGCCTCGCGGAGCAACCGGACCCCCTGCGGATCCTGGTCGGTGCGCGCGCGGGCAACGAGGCGCTCGAACCGTACGGCGTCCACCGCGTCCGGCTCCACCTGTAGGCGGTAGCCGTCCGTGTGCCCTTCGACGGACCCCTCCGGAAGCACCTTCCGAAGCCGCGAAACCAAGCGCTGCAAGGCGTTCGCCGCATCCGCCGGCGGCTGCTCACCCCAGATCCAGTCGACCAGCGTCGCCTTCTGCACCACCCGCCCCGGTTCGAGAGCCAGGGCAATCAACAACGCACGCAACCGCGCACCCGGCACGTCGGCGATGCCACCATCGTCCGCACGAACCTCAAACGGCCCCAACATCCCGATCTGCACCCGCCAGATTGTGCCACGCGCGGCTAACCCGTTTTAGTGACCTGCTCCGCCGGGTCCGACAGCGTCTCCAGGCCTGCGTCGATCAGGCGGGCCGCTCGCTGGACCTCGCCGGCTGCGGCGTTGATTGCATCCTGGATCGGCATGCCTGGATGCAGGTGAGTCCGGAGCACGCGGAACTGGATCTTCCACAGGCCGAGCAAAGCGGCCGCGGCGACCTGGGGCTCCGGATCTCCGGGCTCGAGGCCGAACCGGGAAGCGAGTACTTCGGCGGCAACGTCGGCGAACCGCTCGGCGACGTCGCTCTGGTACGCCCGCAACGAGGGTGTCTCGTGAATGAGGTCCCCGAACCTGCGATAGCGGGTCACAGCCTTGGCGGTGGTCAGGCTCACGCTGATGCCCTGGAGTTCGTCGTCCAGGACCTTCAGCATCGCGGCGACCGGGGGGAGTGCCGGGTCCGCCAGATGAGTGCGCAAGGCGTCGGCGGTCGGCTCCAGGCGGTCGAGGACCAGCGCCTCTTTGCTCGGGAAGTAGTTGAACACGGTCTTCTCGGAGACCCCGCACGCCTCGGCGACGTCGGCGACCCGCACGGCGTCGTACCCCTGCTCGAGAAACATCTCCGCGGCGGTGTCGGACAGCTGCTGCCGCATCGCGCGCTTCTTCCGCTCCCGCAGGCCCTCCGTGCTCATGGTCGCAGACTACTACAGTGACCAGAAAAATGCTGCTACTCTAATTTTCTAGTCACTGAATTTTCTGGGAGGGCTGTGATGGCCGAGATCAAGATCGTGTGCGACTACCCCCATTCGCCGAGGAAGGTCTGGAGGGCGATGACCGACCCGGACCTGATCCCGCACTGGACCTCGACCGGCCAAGGCGCCCGTGCGGTCGGGTTCGAGCCCGTGGTCGGCAACCGGTTCCAGTTCGTCGCCAAGCCGGTGCCCGGCTGGCGGGGGATCGTCGACTGCGAAGTACTCGAGGTCCGCGACCAGAAACTCCTGCGCTACACCTGGATCGGCTCCGAGGGCGAGAACCCGAGCTACGTCACCTACCTGCTGGAGCCGACCCCCGACGGGACCCGCTTCACCTACCACCACACCGGATTCACCGGCGTCAGCGGCTTCGCAATGTCCAAACTCCTCGGCGCTGTCCGCAAGAAAATGCTGACCACCGGCCTCCCCGCCCTCCTCGCAAACCTCGACGAAACCGGCACCCCACGCCAGCCCTCAACGGATGCCTGAGGCAACCTCTTGAATGCATTCAGCAACCAGATCGGGCCGGTCTATGTGGAGGTAATGCCCGGAGTCCGGAACTACCTGGTGACGAGCACCGGACTGAGCGGCCAGGCGGTCTTGGACTGCGATCACCTGTGGAGTGAACTCCGCCGGCCTGCCCTTGGTGGCGGTGAGTAGGACCATCGGGATCTTCGGCCAGACGGCTCGCGTACGGCGGGCGGCGAGATCGTCGATGTGGTAGAGGATCATCGGCAGTTCGTCGAGGTAGGTGAAGACCTGCTCGTCGGTCTGCAGGTACGAGCGGCACGCATCGGTCAGCAGGTGCTCGAGCCGCCGTCCGGCCTGCACGCTGCGAGAGATGTCGGCGGCCAGTTCGTCGCCGAAGGTCAAGATGTCTTTGGTTCGGGGGTCTTCCGCAGGTGGGAGAGCGCGGTCCGGATGTGGTTGCGGCTCGGCGTCGCGCCAGAAGACCTCATGCGACGGGTCGAGGAGGACGAGCCCGCTCACCAGGTCGGGCCGGCTCCAGGTCGCCAACTGGGCGAGCAGCCCGCCCCAGCTGTGTCCCGCCACCACGGCCGGTCCGACCTCTCGCAGTACGGCGATGAGGTCGTCGACCTGCAGATCCAAGGTCAGGGGAGCGGGGTCGCTCGCGCCGTACCCTGCTCGGTCGTAGGCGATCACGCGGAAGTCGGCGGCCAGTTCCTTGAAGACGGCCGCATACCCGACGACCGGCGACATCGCCCCCGCCTCGAGCACGATGCTCGGGCCTGCGCCCGCCTCGATCCAGCGGAGTGCGCGACCTCCGCGGTCGAGTTCTCGGCGGGTGGCCGCGCCTTCGGCCAGTGCGTCGAACGCCGCGAGGGCTCGGTCCGGCATTACGAGCGGACGGCCTTCTTGACCAGGGTGAGGAGTTCCTTCTCGATGGCCGGGGTGAGTTTGTTGATGGCGTAGGAGGTGGGCCAGAGGTCGCCGTCGTCGATCTTGGCTTCGTCGCTGAAGCCGAAGGTGGCGTAGCGGGCCTTGAACTTGGCGGCGTCCTGGAAGAAGCAGACGTTCTTGCCGCCGAGGGTCCAGCCGGGCATGCCGTACCAGAGCTTCGGGGACAGCTCCGGCACCTCGGCCGCGATCAGGTCGTGCAGCCGCTGCGCCATCTCCCGGTCACCGTCTGCCATCCCCGCGATCTTCGCCAGCTGCGCCTCGGTCGGATCCTGCTTGCTCTTCAGCTCCTTGGCATGCTCCTTCATCGCGGCGACCTCGTCCTCGGTGAACCCGTCGTACGACTTGCCCTTGGCTGCTGTCTTCTTCGTGGTGGCCATCGCAGTGTCCTCTCGGTCGGTCTGAACACTCCAAACACTAAGAGCCGCCGTACGCCGGGCGCTTCTTGAAAACTGATCGATCAGGTCAAGGCGGTCAGTCCGGGCCGGCGTTGGGTCAGGTAGGCGAGGCGGACGATCGTCTCCTTGTAGCGGGCCGCGGCCCGCCCGGTGAGGACGGTCTTGCGCGGCGAATCGTCCGCGTGCACGAACTGGATCAGGCCGTCGTTCCGCCCGAGGCTGATGCACTGGTTGATGTAGCGGAACCGCAGCGGCTTCGGCTCATGCCCCTCCAGGCGAGCCTTGAGCGACCGTACGGCGTGGGCCGCCGCCGGAAGACCGGTCGCGCAGGCCATCCGCAGCTCCTGACCGCTCGTACGGTGTACCGCCGCCGCATCCCCGACCGCATACACGTCCGGGTGCGACGTGGAACGCAGCGTCGCGTCGACCTGCATCCGGCCGTGCGCGTCGACGGCGAATCCGGCCTCGGCGGCCAGCGGGGACACCTCGAACCCGGTCGTCCACACCACGACGTCCGCGGCGACGCGATCCCCGTCCTCCAGCTTCAGCCCGTCGGCGTCCACCGCCGCGACGCGGGCATTCTCCACGAGCTCGATGCCGAGGCGGTCGAACGCGCGGTGCAGGTGCTGGCGGCCACGCTCGGACAGAGCGGATCCGAGGCGGCCGCTGGTGACCAGCTGTACGACGCGATCCGGGTACGTCTCGGCGAGCTCGCTCGCGGCCTCGATCCCGGTCAGCCCGCCGCCGACGACGGCGACCGTGCCGCTCGTCCGGAGCCGCTCACGCAGTTCTCCGGCATGGTCGACATCGGCAACCGTGAAGGCGTGTTCGCTTGCCCCTGGCACCGAGTTGAGATCGGCCCGGCTCCCGAGCGCATAGATCAGTACGTCGTACCGCAGCTCGCGATCGCTCAGTACGACGGTCCGGCTCTCCGCGTCGATCCGCTGCACCCGATCGGCGACGAACTCGACACCGGTCCCCTCCAGCAGCTCCTTGATCGGCCGCTCCGGCAGCTTCTGCCCGGACGCGAGCTGGTGCATCCTGACCCGCTCCACGAAGGTCTCCCGGGCGTTCACGAGCGTGACGGACGAATCCGTACGGCGGGCCGCCAGCTTGGCTGCGACGAGACCGGAGTACCCGGCTCCTAGTACGACGATGTGCATGTCCGCACTCCTTTCGACGAACACCAGACACCGCTCACCACCGCGAATGTGACGTGACGCCCGTCACGTCACGAACCGCGGGGGCTACCCGGTCAGGTGGTCACAATCGAGGAGGCAGCTATGAACGAGGCAGCTATGACCGCAGTCCTGACCCGCGGCGCCGACGCCGAACGACTGGGCGACGCACCCAACCAGACCTGGCTGATCGCCGACGCCGACCAGACCGACGGGATCATGAACGTCGTCCGCACCACGCTCGGCCCCGGCGTCGACGGCCCGCCGCCGCACTTCCACCGGGAGTCGCTGGAGATGTTCTACCTGCTCGACGGCGCGCTCCGGATCCTGGCCGGCGACCGGGTCGTGACGATCGAGAAGGGCGACTATCTGCTGGTGCCGCCGCTGATGCACCACGCCTGGGGTACGCCGATGGACCGCGGGGCCGACGTACTCATCGTCAAGGCGCCCGGGAACAACCGGTTCGACTACTTCCGGCTGGGCGATCGGATCCGGCGAGGCGAGGCGTCCCCGGCCGAGGTGCTGGCGACGGCGGAACGGTTCGACAACCACTTCGTCGACGACCCGGTCTGGCGGCAGGAGCTCGCCGTACGCGAAGGTGAGCGGGAGCAGGTGGTCCCGTTTGCTTCGAAGGTCCCGTCGGAGGGGTGATGGTCGGGGTTGTGGAGTTCGAGCAGCAGCGGCGGCGGTTGTTCGGGATCGCGTACCGGATGCTCGGCGAGGCGAGTGAGGCCGAGGACGTCGTCCAGGACGCGTACCTGCGCTGGCGGTCCGGGCGCGAGCCGGTGGAGACGCCGGCCGCCTGGCTGACCACGGTCGTCACCAACCTCTGCCTCAACCGGCTCACCTCCGCGCGGGCCCGTCGCGAGCGGTACGTCGGCCCGTGGCTGCCCGAGCCGGTTGCTACGGGCAACGACCCCGCGGAGCTGATGGAGCGGCGGGACACGGTCTCGCTCGGGTTCCTGGTCCTGCTCGAGAAGCTCACGCCGCCGGAGCGGGCGGTCTTCGTACTGCGGGAGGCGTTCGACTACACGCACCGGGAGAGCGGGGACGTCCTCGGCGTCGACGAGGCGCACGCGCGGCAGTTGTACCACCGGGCGCTGGCGCGGCTCGGCCAGGCGCGGCGGCGGTTCGACGTACGGCCTGCTGACGGGACGAAGCTGGTCGAACGCTTCATCGCGGCGACCGTCGACGGTGACGTTGCCGGGTTGGAGGCGATCCTGACCGAGGACGCCGCGATCTGGGCCGACGGCGGCGGCAAGGCGATCGCGGCCCGCGAACCGATCTTCGGCCGCTCCAACGCCGCCCACTACCTGGCCGGCCTCGCGGCCGGCCCGCGCGCCCTCACCGCCCGCCTGTCCGTTGCCGAACTCAACAACGCCACCGCGATCCTCGTCCACGAGTCCGGCCTGCTCACCGGCGTACTCATCCCAGAAGTCCAAGCCGACGCCATCACCACCATCCGCGCCATCCTCAACCCCGACAAGCTCATGTATCTCCGCAGGCAGCTTCAGCCGTTGGCGTAGAGGCAGAAGGGGTGGCCGGCTGGGTCGAGGAGGACGCGGACGTCGTCCTGGGGCTGGAACTCGGCGAGGGTGGCGCCCAGCTCCACGGCGTGCTCGACTGCGGCGTCGAGGTCGCCGACCTCGATGTCGAGGTGCATCATCATCTGCTGTTGGCCCTCGGCGGCCGGGCAGACCGGGCGGGCCCAGGGCGCGGACGTCTGCGCCTGGAACGCGACGTACGTCTCGGAGTTGCCCGGGACGGCCAAGGTGAACTCGTTGGGCTCGTTCTTGTGGATCTTCCAGCCGAGCACCGCGTGGTAGAACAACCCGAGCGCCTGCGGGTCCGGCGCGTCGATCACGGTCCCGAACCAGTGCCCCTTCTCCGAACGTCCTCGCAGCATCTCCAGTACCCCTTCCCGGTCGTGGTTTGCCCGACACTAGACCCGTGAACCGACAGAACGATCTCGCCGCCGAGGGGGAGCCGGAGAAGGAGTTCAACCCCGGCATCGCCGCCCGCCTGCCCCGCAAGACGGCAGCCGGCGGCGCACTCATCCGCGACCGCGCCGGCCGCATCCTCTTCCTCGAACCCACCTACAAACCCACCCTCGACATCCCCGGCGGCATCGTCGAGTACGACGAGTCGCCGTACGAGGCCTGCCGCCGCGAGGTGAAGGAAGAAATCGGCCTCGACCTCCAGATCGGCCGCCTCCTCGTAGTCGACTGGGTCCCCGCGTTAGGCCCCTGGACCGACGCCATCAACTTCGTCTTCGACGGCGGCACGCTGGACGAGATCCCCCTGACCCTCGACCCCACCGAGGCCCGAGCCCACCACTACCTGACCCTCCCCGAAGCCACCCCCCACCTCCGCCCCTCCATGGCCCGCCGCCTATCCCTAGCCCAACAAGCCCTAACCACAGGCACCCCCACCTACGCCGACTTCGGCCGCGCCATCTGATGTACGACGTTCCGTACCTGCCGAAGCAGAACCTCACGGTCGTTGCAGTCGGTGACGCGCTCGAAGCAACCGCGGTTCGCGCGATCCTCGAAGGACTGAACTACCGAATCACCACGCATTGGGTCGGCTCGCGCGCCGAGCTGCTCAAGCTGCTGTCCGGCGAGATCCCGACCGACGACATCATGATCCTGTCGTGCCACGGTGATGAGGGTGGCATCCTCGTCCCGGGCGAGCCGGCGATCACGGCGGACGACGTCCGCGAGCACGGCCGGCTCGATGGCAAGACGGTCGTCAACCTTGGCTGCGGCACCGGAGCCATGTCGCCCGCCTTCCGGGCGGCGGGTACGGCGGCGTACGTCGCCCCGACTGAGTACCCCGACGGCAGCGCCGCGATCGCCTTCGTGGGCAACCTGTTCTTCCTGCGAGCGTACGACGTGTCGCTCGACGAGGCGGTCCGTCGAGCCGCCGGGTTCCATCCTGAGTGCGAGCAGTTCAAGCTCAAATGCTAGCCATGTACATAGTAGCCATGTACTGTATTTGGCATGAGTGAGGCGACTGCGGGGCATTTGGTTTGGCGGTTGGCTATGCGGTGGCGGGTGGCGGTGGATCGGGCGTTGGGGCCTCGGGGGTTGACGCATGCGCAGTACGTGATGTTGGCGTCGTTGTACGGGCTTGAGCGGGAGGGGCGGGTGCCCAGTCAGCGGGAGTTGGCTGATCACACCGGGCTGGAGGCGTTGTACGTCTCCAAGCTGGTTCGCAGTCTCGATGCCGACGGGCTGGTGCGGCGGACGCGGGATGCCAAGGACACCCGCACCATGCGGCTCGAGCTGACCTCGAAGGGGCGCGAGACCATCGAGCCCGCGATCGCGGAAGTCGCCGCTCTGCTGGACAAACTGCTGGCGCCGCTCGGGGGACGCCGGGGCGCGCGGACGAAGAGCTTCGTGCGCGATCTCACCGAACTTCTCGACATTCCACTGTGAGGAACAGTCATGCCTGATATCGATCTGCTCGACTCGACGATCCACTACGAAGACACCGGCAGCGGTACGCCGATCGTCTTCCTGCACGGCAATCCCGCCTCGTCGTACGTCTGGCGCAACGTCATCCCGCTCGTCGGCGAAGGACGCCGGCTGGCGCCCGACCTGATCGGGATGGGTCAGTCCGGCAAGCCCGACCTCGAGTACAAGTTCGCCGACCACGCCCGCTACCTCGACGCCTGGTTCGACGCGCTCGAGCTCGAGGACGTGATCCTGGTCGGCCACGACTGGGGCGGCGCGCTCGCGTTCGACTGGGCCGCGCGTCATCCCGAGCGGGTGAAGGGCATCGCGTTCTTCGAGAGCATCGTGAAGCCGATGGCCTGGGAGGACCTCTCGCCGCAGGCCGCGGAACGCTCCCGCCTGATCCGTACGACGGGTCCCGGCGAGGACCTGGTCCTCGAGCAGAACCTGTTCGTCCGCCAGGCCTTCACCGGCGGCGTGCTCACGCCGGTCCCCGACGGCGACCTGCAGACCTACCTCGCGCCGTACCCGACGCCCGAGACCCGCCGGCCCATCCTCGCCTGGGCGCGGCAGATCCCGCTCGGCGGCGACCCGGCCGAGCTGGTCGCCAGGATCGAGGCGTACGACGAGTGGCTGGGCGCGAGCGCCGACGTACCGAAGCTGCTGCTCACATTCGAAGGCTCGCCGACGCTGCTCATCAACGAGAGCTACAAGGACTGGTGCGCAGCCAACATCGCCGCGCTCGACATCGTGCACGTCGGCAAGGCCGGCCACCACGCCGCCGAGGACCGCCCGAAGGAGATCGGCACCGAGATCTCCACCTGGATCGACAGCCGGAGCCTGCGCTAACCGGAGACCACCTCTGCAGGCCCTCGACGTCATCCTGCGCAGCAGTAAGAACTGACGCCGAGGGCCGACCGGCTAAGAGAACTTCAACCGTACGATCACGTTGTCGATCCTGCTCGGCGTTCCGCCGTTCTTGTCGTCGTTCGTCGAGGTCAGCCAGAGCCCACCGTCCGGCGTCCGGGTGACGCTGCGGAGGCGGCCCCAGCGGCCGGAGAAGACGGCCTGGGGTGTCCCGACACCGTTGCCTGCGGCATTGATCTTCGTGACCCAGAGCTGCTCGCCGGTGACGCCGGCGATGTAGATCCAGTCGTTGACGATCTCGATGCCGCTCGGCCCGGCCTGCGACGTCGACCACGTCCGCTTCGGTGCGATGTACCCGGAGCAGTCGCCGATCGTGCCCTCGCACGCCGGCCACCCGTAGTTCCCGCCCTTCTGGATCAGGTTGAGCTCGTCCTGGCTGTTCTCACCGAACTCGGCGGCCCACAGCTGACCGCGGGAGTCCCACGCCAGGCCCTGCGGGTTGCGGTGGCCCCAGCTCCAGACGTACCGGGCGTTGCCGCCGCTGCTGTAGAACGGGTTGTCGCTCGGCGGCGTACCGTCCGGGTTCATCCGGAGGATCTTGCCGTTGAGCGAGTTCTTGTTCTGCGCGTTGCCGGAGTTCTTCGCGTCGCCGACCGTCGCGTACAGCTTCCCGTCCGGACCGAACGCGATCCGGCCGCCGTTGTGGTACCGGTTCTTCGCGAGACCGGTCAGCACCGGCGACGAGGTCGTGGCCAGCTTGCCGTCCTCGTACTTCATCCGCACGATCCGGTTGTCGCCGGAAGCAGTGTGGTAGAAGTACACCCAGTGGTCGGTCGCGAAGTTCGGCGACAGCGCGACACCGAGCAGACCGCCTTCACCGCTGGTCGTCACCACGCCCGGCACCTTCCCGAGCGTCGTCTTCTGGCCGGACGCCGTCACCCGCAGTACTTCGAACCGGTCCCGCTCGGTCACCAGCGCCGACCCGTCCGGCAGGAAGGCCACACTCCACCCGAGATCGACCTTCGCGATGTCCTTGTCGTACGCCGGAATGCCGCCGGCGCCACCGGTCGATGTACGAACCGTGACGGCGTTGCTCGCCGCGGATGCGTTGCCGTCGGGGTCACGCGCCTTCACGGTGAACGTGTACTCCGTGTTCGCGGTCAACCCGGTGACGGTCGTGGTGAGCGAGCCGGTCGTCGCGACCTTCGCCGAGCCCTGGTACACGTCGTACCCGGCGATACTCCCGCTGTTGTCGGTCGATGCGTTCCAGGCGAGCGAGACGCTGTTCGCGCTGGTACCGGTCGAGTGCAGGTTGCCGGGCACGGACGGCGGTTGCGTGTCGCCGCTGCCGGGCGTGGTGAACGTGACCACGTTGCTCTGCTGCGAAGCGTTGCCCGCGGCATCGAACGCGCCGACCGAGATGTCGTACGACGTGTTCGCGGTCAACGTGTCGACGGTCGCCGAGAGAGTGTTGCCGTCGACAACCTTCAGGACGTTGCCGCCGCGGTTGATCTCGTACCGGACGACGCCGACGTTGTCGGTCGCGGCGGTCCAGTGGAAGGTCGCGGCGTTCGACTTGATGTCGCTGACGGTCAGGTTGCCGGGCGCCGACGGCGGTGTGCTGTCGTCGGTGGTGGGTGTGACGGTCAGTTTGTCGGCGTTGGGTCCGCCGTCGGCGCTGGTCGCGCGGGCGCGGATCTTGTTCGTGCCGGCGGTGAGCTGGAGCCGAACGGTCTTGGTCTTCCAGGTCGTCCACGCGCCGGTGCCGGGGAACGTGATGCCGACCGCGCCGGGCTGTCCGTTGACGGTGATGTCCATCGGCCGGGTGGCGTCGGTGCCGTTCGCGTACCGCAGGGTGACGTCGGCGGGACCGGCCGGGGCGGTGACGGTCCATTCGACGTAACTGCCGACGAGATTGTCGTAGTTGACGAAGCCACTGCCGGTGTAGCCGGCGTGGTTGGACTCGACCACACCTTGCGAGATGGCCGCATCCTCGGCCTGGTAGTCGGTCGACGCCGCGGTGGCGGCCGGTGGTGCGCTGAGCCCGAGCGTGGCGACGGCCAGCGCGGTGACAGCCCAGATCAAGCGGGGTCTCATGAGGTCTCCTGGATTTCCGGGGCGGAGGAGGTGCAGGGGACTAACTATTAGGAAAGCTTCCTAACGATAATCCGATCTGTCAACAGCGCGGATCCGCAGGCCGTCACAATGCCGCCGCCCCCGGCACGGTCAGCGTGGCGGGGGCGGCGGGACTCGATTGTGACGGCCTGGAGATCCGGGTCCTACCCGGCGGTGGCCAGCACAGTTGGGCGGTAGAGGGTCAGGCCCGAGGTTTCGTCGACGACGGCGACCCGGACGGATTCCGGGGCGGAGTCCTGGTGCGGTACGGCGAAGACGGCGGTCGCGCGGCGGCCGTCGTACCTGGCGACGTAGCTCAAGTAGCGCCAGTCGTCGTCGTCCCAGTAGTCGTGGATGTCGGAGCGCAGCAGCCCGTCGACCGCGCGGTACGCCGGGCTGAGCAGAACCCGCCGCTGGGTTGCGGCGAGTGGTGCGATGCCGGACGCGGTACCGGCGTACGGATGGCTGAGCCTGATCCGGAAGCGGCGGATCGGGAGCAGCCAGTAGCGGTCGAGCTCCGCGGACAGCATCACGAACGCCGCTGCCTCGACCACGAGCACGGCCAGTGCCGGACCTGCCGACCACCAGCCGGCCGTGGCCGTTGTCGCCACGACAGCAGTTGCCAGGAGCAACAAGGCGCGTGCGATTGCCCGGTAACCAACGGGTCTGGCCGACTTCCCGGCACATCCACACGACGCCTCTGGTACGACGACCTTCGAGTAGATGAGGAATCCGGTGAAGCCAAGGCCTAGTGCGGCAGCGGCGACAGCCTCGATGGCCCAAGCAGGTGGTGCAAGCAGAGCCAGGCCGATGACGGCTTCGATCGCGGCGACGGCTCGGTAAGCGGGTCTTGCGCGTGAATCGCCCACCAAGCGGGGGAGCGCGGTGCGGTCGGCCTGCTCGAGATCCCTGAACTTGCCGTACGACGACCAGAGCAGGAGCAGCCCGATCAAGAGCGGCTGAGCAGCCGCCAGAGTGCCCATGTCAGTTCGACGTGTAGATCGTCGCGATGTCGATCTCGTTGGTGCCTGGACGCCAGGCGCCGATCACCTGGGCGTGCCGGCCGACCTTGAGCATCGACAGGTCCGATACCGCCGGCGTGCCGTTGTAGACGGCTGCCGTCGTACCGGGCTGGACGTGTCCGACCACCTTCTGCCCGTGGTGGTCGAACTGCACGCCGGAGCGGGCGATCGACGTGATGGCGACGGTCAGGTTGACGATGTTGACCCAGACTGCCTCGGCGGCGAGTACTCCGTCCGGCAGCAGCACGCCACGCGCGTAGAGGCCGTCGCCGATCTTGGCCTGGTCGATCGTGGTCGGGCGGAGCTTCCAGACACTCGTCACACCGGTCAGCTGGATCCGGTGCATCCGGCCGTCGGATCCCTGTACCTGCAGGAGATCCTGGTTCCGGCCGGTGATCAGTCCTTCGGCGAAGTTCGGGTCCGGCTGGCCGGCGTCCGCGAACTGTGCGCCGGCGGCGAACGCGGTCTCCGGCGCGAGTGAACCCAGCGCGGTGGCGGCGACCAGGCCGGTCGCGCCGATAGCCGCACGGGAGAGCAGGGAACGACGGTCCATCGTGGTAGTCATCTCGGCTCTCCTCTCAGGCCACATCGATCGATACGGGGGACAGGCCGCTGTTCAGGCTGAGGCCGAGCGCGCTGAACGCGGCCGGCGTGAAGTCGATGACCCGGTTCGAGGCGCAGTTCCCGCCGCAGCAGGTCCGTTCGCCGCAGAACAGGTCGGTCTGCGGACCGCAGTCCGCGATCGACGTGACCACCCGCTTGCCCGTGCACAGGCTGGTGGTGGCGTGCTTGAACCCGCAGGTGCGCCGGGACATCCCGGTGATCCCGCAGGTGTCCGGATGGGTGATGGCGTAGCAGCTGTCCGAGGTGTTCGGCCACGCGTGCTGCATGTTTCCCGAGTTGCATGTCCCGCAGGCGCCGTGCCCGGCGCTTCCACAGGGACCCCATGCGTTCCCACAACAGAACCATGAGGCTTCGGCGGTGATTCCGGCCATGACAGATTCCTCCTAGGCCTAGGGGCGGTAAGACCTAACAGGAACTGTTTGTACTCCGTTCGGGCGGAATCTCCCAGAGCTCAGCGCGGAAATGGAAACTTTTTGCCTACTGTTCGTGCGTACTCAGGGTTTGACCACGCAGGAGGAACCACGCCGCGACCGCCGTCGCCAGCAGGACCGCAGCACCGACACCCGCCGCGGTCGCGACGCCGCTGGCGAAGGATTGGCGGGCCGCGTCCAACAGCGCGGAAGCGGCTTCGGGCGGCAGGTGCGCCGCGGCCTCCACGGCACCGCCGAGTGACTCGTGCGCCGCTTCCGGCGTACCGGCAGGGCTCGCGAAGTTGCGGTAGATGCCGGTGACGATCGAGCCGAGCAGCGCGATACCGAGCGCCGCACCGAGTTCATAAGCAGTCTCGGACACCGCACTCGCTGCCCCCGCCTGCTCCTTTGGTACTGCGGTCAGGATCACGTCAGCCGTGACGGTGAACGAGAACCCGGCGCCGGCCCCGACCACGAGCAGCGCTGCGCCGAGCAGCGGATACCCGGTCGTGTGGCTGATCGTCGTAAGCGCAGCCAGCGCCAGACCGATCGCAGCCAGCCCGCCCGCGACGACCGCGCGTACGGAGAACCGCCGTGCGACGCGACCCGCGAGCAGACCCGCGACAACCGACCCGATCGCGGCAGGCAGCTCCGCGAGGCCGGCCTCGAGCGGCCGCCTGCCCTGCACCAACTGGAGGTACTGCGAGAGGAAGAAGATCAACCCCGACAATCCGAGAATCGTGAGAAGGTCGGCCAGGACCGCGCTGCTGAAACCACGGCTGCGGAACAAGCGCAGATCCAGCAACGGAATCGGCAGCCGGCGCTGGCGCCGTACGAATCCGAACAGACCGGCCGTGCCGACGACCAACGCCGCAACGGCGATCCAGCCGAAGCCGTTGGCCGCGAACTCCTTGATCGCGTAGACGACGCCGATCATGCCGACCATCGACAGGACCACGCTGAGCAGATCCCACGGACCCGGCTCGGGATTGCGCGACTCTGGCAGCAGCTTCGCTCCGACGATCACCAGTACCGCCATCACCGGCAGGTTGATCAGGAAGACCGAACCCCACCAGAAGTTCTCCAGCAGTACGCCGCCGACGATCGGACCGACCGCCATCCCGGCCGACGCGGCCGCGCCCCAGATGCCGATCGCGAGGCTGCGCTCGCGCGGGTTGTGGAACAGGTTGCGGATCAGCGCGAGCGTGGCCGGCATCAGCGTCGCACCGGCGACACCGAGCAGTGCCCGGGCGGCGATCATCAGCTCGGCCGAGTTCGCGTACGCGGTGAGGACGGAGATCGCGCCGAACGCCGTCGCGCCGACCAGCAGGATGCGCTTGCGGCCGATCCGGTCGCCCAGGCTGCCCATCGAGACGAGCAGCCCGGCGAGGACGAACGAGTACGCGTCGCCGATCCACAGGAGCTGCGTGCCCGACGGCTGCAGATCCTCTGTGAGGAAGGGTGTTGCCAGGCCGAGGACCGTCGCGTCGACCGCGACGAGCAGCACGGCCAGCACGAGTACGCCGAGTGCGAGCCAGCGCCCCGGCCGGGTGACCTGTTGCTTCATTCCGTTCTCCGTACTGCGCCGCCGAGCAGCAGCTCGGCGATGTTCGAGGTGAAATCCCTGGCGGCGAGCCGGCCCTCGTAGATCGCCCAGGCCGCGGAGACCAGCAATCCGTAGAGCGCCTCGCTCAACCAGACCGGGCTGAGGTCGATCCGGAACTCGCCGGCCTCTTGGCCGCGCCGGAACAGCGCGACCATGCGGGCGTCCAGCCGGGCCCAGCCCTCGTTCTGCCCGTCGCCTTCGAAGAGCTGATTCTCCGAGTACAGGAACGCGAGGAGGCCCGCGGCCGGCTCCAGCTCACGGATCAGGCGCCGTACTGCGTCGGCGGCCGGACCGTCGTCGATAACCGCCCGCTGTACTGCGCTCTCGCACTCGGCGAGCCCGAGCTCCTCGAGCGCGCGGACGAGTGCGTCCCGTCCGGCGAACTGCCGGTTCAGCGTCGCGCGACTGATCCCGGCGGCCCGTGCGACCTCGTCCATCGTCGCGCCGGACTTCCGCATCAGCAGTCCCGCGGCATCCCGCAGTACCCGCTCCCGATCCACAGCCATGAGACAAGAATAACCCATTTGAGACATCTATGTCTCAAGCCTGGCCTTGCAGTCAGTATGCGGTATACGATCTTGGGTGTGTCCGGGAATAGATCGGAACCGGATATGCTTACAGCGTTTGTGGAGGGGAGTATTCCGCCACGGCAGTGTCGTCATCACGGGAGGCCCTCACGGCCGAACCGGTGCTGCCGGCCCAGGGGCACCTGGGTGGAAGAGACCTCCGGACCGAGCTAGTCGTATGCCCACGTCCGGAGGATCCCTATGGTCTCTGTCATGCCGCCCGTCGTCTGGGTGCTCACGATCATCGGCCTGCTCGCGATCGTCGCGTTCGACCTGATCGTGATCGCGCGCCGCAACCACACCGTGACGATCAAGGACGCGACCCGGTGGGTGCTGTTCTACGTCGGCCTCGCGGGACTCTTCGCGCTCGGTCTGTTCCTGTTCAGTCCGGGGCAGAGCGGCAGCGAGTTCGTCGCCGGGTACATCACGGAGTACAGCCTCAGTGTCGACAACCTGTTCGTGTTCGTGATCATCATGGCGCGGTTCGCCGTCCCGAGCCTGGCGCAGGACAAGGTGCTGTACATCGGCATCGTGGTCTCGATGCTGCTGCGGGCGGTCTTCATCCTGGCCGGCGCGGCGGCGATCTCGGCGGCGAGCTGGGTGTTCTACATCTTCGGCGCGTTCCTGGTCTACACCGCGGTCCGGCTGGCGCTCGAGGGTGAGAACGACGAGAGCGACTTCCAGGAGAACGTCGTCATCCGGGGGATGCGCCGGATCCTGCCGCTGCAGCACGACTACGACGGTGCGAAGCTGGTCACGAAGACCGACGGGCGGCGGATGCTGACGCCGCTGGTAATCGTGATCGCCGCGATCGGGATGGCGAACGTGATCTTCGCGCTCGACTCGATCCCCGCGATCTTCGGGCTCACCCAGGACGCGTACATCGTGCTGACCGCGAACGCGTTCGCGCTGATGGGTCTGCGTCAGCTGTACTTCCTGATCGGCGGCCTGCTCGAGCGGATCATCTACCTGAACGTCGGCCTGTCGGTGATCCTCGCGTTCATCGGCGTCAAGCTGATCATCGAGGCGCTGCACGGCTCGCACATCGACGACATCGGCGCGATCCACCTACCCCATATTGGCATCCTGACCTCGCTCGGCTTCATCGTCGGCACGCTGTTCGTGACCACGGTCGCCAGCTTGATCAAGTCGTCGTACGACAACCGCCGGGAAGAGATCCGGGTCAAGGTCGACGACTGACCTCCTCGGTACGGCGTACGTCCTTGAGACGCAGGTACAACACAGGGATCGGCGTCCAGATCAGTCCGGACGCGAGCAATGCGGCGCGCAGGGACGTGCGGCCCAACGCACCGAGCGGTGGGCCGCCGGCGACCTGACCGATGGCGTTCGCCTGGGAGACCATCGAGATCACCGTCGCGCGCGACTTCGAGTCGACGTGGCGGTTCAGCCAGGCAGACTCGATCGGGTACGCGAGGGTGCCGGCGACGGTGTTCAGCCACATGGCGGCGAGCGCGAGCCAGAGGTTCCCGAGCAGGGCGAACGAGCAGATGCCGACCACCTGCAGCGTCGCCAGGGTCGCGAGGATGCCGGTCGGGTGCGCGGCGGACAAGCGGTCGGGGGAGAGCCGGTTCAGCACGAGCGACGTGAACAGCGACAACAGCGTCCCGACGAGTGCGAGCACGGTGAACCAGAACGCGGGGTCCGACGTACCGAAGACCGTCGGGAAGGTGAAGTTCAGGATCTTCACCGACCACAGCCGGTCGAACGCCTCGCTGGCCAGGCCGGAGATCAGGCTGATGATCACGAGCGTGCGTACGACGGGACGCCGCCGGGCCGCCTGGAGACCGCTCTTGAACGTCTCGGCCATCTGCCGGAACGTCTCGCGCTCCTGCTTCGGGGTCCGGTGGAAGTTCTGTTCGCGCATGAAGACCGCGAGCATCAGCGCCAGCAGGATCATCCCGGCGCCGGAGATCGCCATCGGCAGCGGCAGGCTGATCAGACCGAGCGCGCCGGCGCAGACGATTCCGGCGATCCTGCCGCCGAGCTCGAACTGCTGGGCGCGGACGAAGACCGGAGCGGCGCGTTCGGTGCCGATCTCGTCGGTGATCCAGGCCTGGTCGGCGCCGGAGGTGAACGTGAAGCCGACGCCCCAGAGCACCTGGGCGGCGAGGATCGCGAGGAAGGCCGGCACCAGGCCCTGGAGGAGGAAGCCGGCGCCGATCAGCACGAAGCCGATGATGATCGAGAGCCGACGGCTGTAGAGGTCGGCGACGATGCCGGTCGGGATCTCGAACAGGAAGCAGGCGAGCTCGAGGGTGGTCCCGACCAGAACCATCTGCAGCGGGTTCAGGCCGGCGTCGCGGACGTAGTAGACCGCGCTGAGAGTGAACGACAGCGCGGCCAGGAACGACCAGGCGGCGTTGTAGACGTAGTACGTCCTGATGGGGTCCGCGGACCGGTAGACAGGCATGGCGAATTGCTCCCGAAAGCGTGTGCGGGCATGACGAAGCGCGACCGGCGGTCAAACGCTTGACGTGACGCACGACGGTGGCCCGGATCGGGCCGCGGAGGTGCGCTTTCAGCAGCGGGTTCGCATGCCGCTCAGGGTAGAGGAGACCCGGCGCGTCCGCCTCCGAATTAGCCGACCACAGTCGGTGATCCGGGGTACTATCGTTAATGCCTGGCCCGGCCGTTCCCCCGTGATGGTCGGGTCAGGTTTTTGCCGCATTGCGTAAGTAGATCCTTACGCGTAAGGTCTGGCTTACGCGATTGGAAGGTGTTGTGGCGATGGAGGTCGGCGCGGTCCTGGCCTCGCTGGCCGATGCCTCCCGGCGGCGGATCGTGACGCGGCTGGCCCAAGGCCCGGCGACGACCGGTCAACTGGCCGAACTGTTCCCGATCAGCCGGCCCGCAGTGTCGCAGCACCTCAAGATCCTGCAGACCGCCGACGTGGTGCGGACCACGCTGGTCGGCCGCCACCGCTGGCACGAACTGAACCCCGACGCCCTCCACACCCTCGCCCACTGGGCCGTCGACGTCGCAACCCGCCACGAGAAGTCGGCCCCGTCGGCCTCCTCCTAGGTCTCCACGTCTACGAGGCCTGATTTCAGGTCTTGACATAAGTGCCCGGGGGCGGGTTGACTGCCATATAGTTAACGGCAGAAAATAATTGTGGATCGGTCCGGTGTCGGTGGCTCAGAGCGACTCCGGGCTTGATCGGTGTGTGCCCGGATCCGATGGCTGGCCATCGGATCATTCGGCGTTTGCCGTCCGGTAGTTGCTAGCGGCAACACGGGATACGCCTTGTTTGCAAGGGATTCAGTGGCATCGGTCACCGTCCGGTATCGACCGGGCCGGGAACTCTTCCGCTCCGCCGGGGTTGTGTGTCATCCTCCGGGATAGCGAAACCCGAGATCCTATCGGATATCGGTTCCACTCCAGCGCGTGAGGGAAAGGATGCGGAGTGAGCGCAACCTTCGAGGTGAAACCGGCGCCGGCGCCAGCGGCGTCGCGGGCGGGTGAGACGGCCGTCCGGAAGCCACCGCGAACATCCCGCCGGACCCAGGCCCGGCGGAGCCTGCGGCGGCATTGGCAGCTGTACCTGCTGATCGTCGTACCGCTCGCGTACTTCGTCATCTTCAAGTACATCCCGATCACCAACGCGGTGATCGCGTTCAAGGACTACAGCCCGGTCAAGGGCCCGTGGGGCAGCGACTGGGTCGGGTTCAAGAACTTCGAGCTGTTCTTCCAGAACCCGGTGTTCTGGACCCTGGTGAAGAACACCTTCCTGCTGTCGGTGTACACGGTGCTGGCCAGCTTCCCGATCCCGATCATCCTGGCGATCGCGCTGAACGAGATCCGCAACGGCCGGTTCAAGAAGACCGTCCAGCTGGTCACCTACGCGCCGTACTTCATCTCCACCGTCGTCGTGGTCTCGATGACGATCCTGGTGCTGTCGCCGCGGCTCGGCTTCGTCAACGACGCGATCGGGCTGTTCGGCGTACCGTCGATCGACTTCCTCGGGAACCCCAACTACTTCCGCCATATCTACGTCTGGTCCGACGTCTGGCAGACCACCGGGTACTCCGCGGTGATCTACCTGGCCGCGCTGTCCGGCATCGACCCGGCGCTGCACGAATCGGCGCGGATCGACGGCGCCAGCCGGCTGCAGCGGATCCGCCACGTGGACCTGCCGGGAATCATGCCGACCGCGGTGATCATCCTGGTGCTCGGCGTCGGCAACATCATGTCGATCGGGTTCGAGAAGGCGTTCCTGCTGCAGAACCCGCTGAACACCGCGCAGTCCGAGATCATCGCCACCTACGTCTACAAGACCGGTCTGCTGAACGCGGACTTCAGCATGGCGACGGCCATCGGGCTCTTCAACTCGGTGATCAACCTCTTCCTGCTGCTCGGTGTGAACTTCGTCGCCAAGCGCATCACCGGAAACGGACTCTGGTCATGAGCGTCACACTGCAAGGGTTCCGGCGTACGACGCCCCGCGCCGAAGGCTCGAAGCGGACCGCGATCGAGGAGACGCGGACCGACAAGATCTTCCTGGCCGGCGTGAAGATCATGCTCTGGCTGGCCCTGATCATCGTCGCGGTCCCGCTGATCTACATCGTCGCGAACTCGTTCAGCAGCCCGTCGGCGGTGAGCGCGGGCCGCGTCCTGTTCTGGCCGATCGAGCCGAGCATCCGCGCGTACAAAGAGGCCTTCAGCGATCCGCTGATCATGAAGGGCTACCTGAACTCGTTCATCTACGCGATCGGCGGGACCTTGATCAGCGTCACGCTGACGATCGCGATCGCGTACCCGCTGTCCCGCCGGACGTTCTTCGGCCGCAACGTGATCATGAGCGTGCTGATCTTCACGATGTTGTTCTCCGGCGGGCTGATCCCGACGTACCTGGTCGTCCAGGACCTCGGGATGCTCAACACCCGCTGGGCGATGGTGATCCCGAGCGCGATCGGGGTCTGGCAGGTGATCATCGCCCGGACTTTCTTCCGCTCGACCATCCCGGACGAGCTCTACGAGGCGGCCACCATCGACGGGGCCAGCGACCTGCGGTTCCTGTGGTCGATCGTGCTGCCGTTGTCGAAGCCGGTGATCGCGGTGATCGCGTTGATGTACGCGATCTTCCAGTGGAACAGCTACTTCGACGCCCTGATCTACCTCAAGGACCCCGGTCTGTACCCGCTGCAGATCGTGCTCCGCAACGTGCTGATCCTGAACACCCTCACCGGATCCACCACCACGACGAACCTGGCCCAGCAGCTCGAACAGCAGCAGCTGGCCAACGTCCTCAAGTACGCGCTCATCGTCATCTCGAGCCTGCCCGTACTGATCATCTACCCGTTCGTCGCCCGCCACTTCACCAAGGGCGTAATGGTCGGCGCGGTCAAGGGCTGAGCCACGAGGCTCAATCCACTTCAGAGAGGAACACAGCAATGCGCTCATCCGTGAGCAAGGTCGTCGCGCTGGCGGCCGCCGGTGCGCTCGCCCTGGCGGCGTGCAGCTCGGACAAGTCGTCCAAGGGGGCGGCGAACGAGACCTCGGCCGACGGCAAGGTCGTCATCGACACGTTCACGCCGTCGGACTCCAGCACCAACCTGACCACCAACGCGGTCACCAAGATCATGAGCGACAAGTTCAAGATCCAGTTCCGGTGGCAGACCACGACGTACGACGCCGGCCCGGCCAAGGAGAAGCGCCAGATCGCGCTGGCCAGCGGCGACTACCCGGACCTGTTCTTCCTGATCCCGTGGGTCGACGCGTTCACCCAGGCCGAGGTGCTCAAGCTCGGCCAGCAGGGCGTCGCGGTGCCGCTCGAGGGCCTGATCAAGGACAACGCGCCGAACATCCAGAAGGTGCTCGACAGCAACAAGGAATACAAGGAGATGGCGACCGCGCCCGACGGTCACATCTACGCGCTGCCGCAGTGGGCCGACTGCTTCCACTGCACCTACCCGGACAAGCTGTGGATCAACAGCACCTGGCTGAAGAAGCTCGGCCTGCAGGTGCCGAAGACCACCGACGACCTGCGCAACGTGCTCGAGGCGTTCAAGACCAAGGACCCGAACGGCAACGGCAAGGCCGACGAGATCCCGATGACCACCGACGTCCAGGACAGCAGCCTGATTGCGTACCTGATGAACGCGTTCGCCTACGACCCGGTCGGCGCGAACAACGGCGTCCGGTCGCTGCTCACGCTGAACGGCGACAAGGTCGTCACGCCGGTCGCGTCGGACCAGTGGAAGGAAGGCCTGAAGTACATCCACGGCCTGTACAAGGACGGGCTGATCGACCAGGCCGCGTTCACCCAGAACGCGCAGGCGCTGCAGGCCCAGGGCAACGACCCGAAGGCGGTCAAGCTCGGATCGGTGCCGGTCCTGTGGCCGGGCATCTTCGTCCAGCTGGACTCCAAGGACGGCCGCGACAAGCAGTACGACGCCGTACCGCCGCTGACCGGTCCGGAGGGCAAGAGCTACACCGGGTACAACCACCCGACCTCGACCGGCTACACGTTCATGCTGACCAACAAGGCCAGTAAGGAGGCCCAGGTCGCGGCGATCAAGATGCTCGACTGGATCTACAGCGACGAGGGTCAGATGATCACCAACATGGGTCCGGAGGGTGTCGGCTGGACCAAGCCCGCCGCCGGTGACATCGCGCTCGACGCGAGCACCAAGCCGCTGTACAAGCCGGTGCAGAATGCCCCGAAGAACATCAGCTGGGGCGCGCTCGGCCAGTACAACAACACCTTGGCCTTCCGGAATGCGCAGGTCACGCCGAAGGACATCTACAGCGGCGCCGGGCTGGAGCGGCGGCTGTGGGAGGCGACCAAGCAGTACGAGGGACATGTCGACAAGTCGCAGTGGTTCCCGCAGGCGTTCATGTGGCCGGACCCGAGCCTGAGCGGCGAGATCGCCACGCTGCAGACGAACCTGAACAACTACGTGAACCAGAACCAGCTGGCCTTCATCACCGGTTCGAAGAACATCGACACCGACTGGGACGCGTACGTGAAGGGTCTCGACAGCACCGGCATGCCGCGGTACCTGGAGATCAACCAGCAGGCGTACGACAAGTACAAGAGCGGTTCGAAGTAGGGCTGATGTCTCATAACCTGTGGTTCCGCACCCCCGCGCCGGACTGGTTCGAGGCGTTGCCGGTCGGCAACGGGCACCTCGGCGGGAAGGTGTTCGGCCGGGTCGGCGAGGAGCGGATCGCGCTCAACCTCGACGACGTCTGGTCGGGTGACGGTCCGCGTACCTTGACGGTGCCGGACGGGCCGGCGGTGCTGGCCGACGTACGCCGGCTGTTGCTGGAAGAAGGTGATCGGCTGGCGGCCACCGAGCGGACCCGGGCGTTGCAGGGTCCGTTGGTGGAGTCGTACCAGCCGCTCGCCGACCTGGTGATCCGGTCGGCCGGCGGCGTGGGTGCGGACTACAGGCGGAGTTTGGATCTGCGCACCGGAATCGTCGGTGTGGAATACGCAGTGGACGGGACCCGGTTCCGGCGTGAGACCTTCGTGTCCACGCCGGACCAGGTGATGGTGTGGACGATCACGGCCGACCGGCCGGGTGCTGTCGATCTCGAGCTGTCGCTGGAGAGTCAGCACCCGGTCCGGCCATCGGCTGCCGATGGCATCTACGGCGTGGTTGGGCACGCGCCGTCGGATCTGACGATCGAGTACCGGGACCGGCCGGACCCGATCCGGTACGAGGAAGGGCGCGGCATCGGCTTCGGTGTCGCGCTACGGGCGCTGGTCGACGGCGGGACGGCGGTGGCTTCGGACGCGGGCGTCGTGGTTCGTGGCGCGGACAGTGTGACGGTGGTGTTGTCGGCGGCAAGCACTTTCGCCGGGTGGTCGGTGCCGCCGGGGCGGGATCCGTTAGTTGCTTTGGGTGCCGCGGTGGCGGTCTTGGACTCGGTTGCCGTGGACAAGCTTCGTTCGCGGCATGTCGAGGACCACGTGGCGCTGTACGACCGTTGTTCGCTTTCGTTGGGTGCGCCAAGTGAATTGCCGACCGACGAGCGGATCGCCGCAATAGCTGCTGGGGGCAACGATCCGGATCTGGTGGCGCTGACGTTCAACTTCGGCCGGTACCTGTTGATGGCGTCCTCCCGCCCCGGGACGCAGGCGGCCAACCTGCAGGGGATCTGGAACCAGGACCGCCGGCCGATGTGGGCCAGCGACTGGACCAACAACATCAACACCCAGATGAACTACTGGCCGGCCGACCTGACTGGCCTGCACGAGTGCTTCGACCCGCTGACCGACCTGCTCGAAGGGCTGGCCTCATCCGGCGCGGAGACTGCCCGGATTCTGTACGACGCACCGGGGTGGGTATCGCATCACAACGCGGACCTGTGGCGCGCGACCTGGCCGGTAGGCGCGGGTGGTGACGATCCTGTCTGGGCGATGTGTGCGACGTGCGGAGTGTGGCTGACGGCGCATCTGATGGAGCACTATCGCTTCACGCTGGACGTGGACTTCCTTCGCGACCGTGCGTACCCGTTGATCGCGGGTGCGGCGGAATTCGTGCTGTCGATGCTCGTGGACGACGGTTCACAGCTGCAGTTCATCCCGTCGACGGCCCCGGAGCATCACTTCATCCTGCCGTCGGGTGCGAAGGCGTCGGTGGACCTGACCTCGACGTACGACCTCTGGCTGATTCGCGAGCTGTTCGCGAACCTGGCTGAGGCGGCTGCGCTTCTGGGGTTGGAGTCTTCCTTGGTTTCGCGTGCTGTGGCGGCTCGTGATCGTCTGCCTGCGGTGCGCGTGACGCCGGACGGGCGGTTGTACGAGTGGCCGACGGACTGGCCGCCGTCCGAGCCTCAACATCGGCATCAGTCGCATCTTTACGGGTTGTACCCGGGAGCCGAGATCGACCCGGCGAGTACGCCGGAGTGGGCCGCGGCCGCTCGTGCTTCGTTGGACCTGCGGACCGACGGTGCGGTGAACGGCGGGTGGACCGCGGCGTGGCTGGTGGCGTTGTGGGCGCGGTTGTTCGAGCCCTCGAAGGCTGCGGCTGTGATCCAGGACTACCTGGGACGGTTGGTGTCGGACAACCTGCTGCACCGCGACGGCGACATCTTCCAGATCGACGCGAACTTCGGCATGACCGGGTGCATCCCGGAGTTGCTGCTGCAGAGCCATACCGACGTGATCCGGGTCCTGCCGGCGTTGCCGTCGGATTGGCCGGACGGGTCGTTCCGCGGTCTGCGGGCGCGCGGCGGCCTGTCGTTCGACGTGACGTGGCGGGACGGCGTACTGACCGAGGCCGTCGTACGGGCGTCGCACGCGGGCACACACCGCATCGCGCTGCCCGGCGGGGAGCGGACTGTGGAACTCGCAGCCGGCGAGCAGCGCACCCTCGTCTGACACTTTGAGCACCGGTCAACCGTTTCCGCCGTGCCGGAGTGATTGGCCGGTGCACAATGTGGACCTGGTTAGGTCTGCCTAACCTTGGTTGTTGTAGGCTCAACGTTCGTGAAGAAGCTGATAGGGATCGTCGTGTCGGCCGCCGTACTGCTCGTCGCGGGCTGCGGTGGTGGCGACAGCACCAAGAGCGCGGACACCGGGGTCGGAGACAAGGACGTCGCGACCGGCGGGCGGCTGTTCAGCACCGCCGACGCCGAGACCGCGAAGCTCGGCTCCGACGCGGCGCCGGGGGTGTTCCCGCGGACCGTGAAGGGCGCGCTCGGCTCGGTGCAGATCCCGGCCAAGCCGACGCGGGTCGTCGTACTGGACAGCGGCGAGCTGGACGACGTCCTTGCCCTCGGCATCACGCCGGTCGGTATGGCGACGACGGCGGGGCAGAACGGTGTGCCGTCGTACCTCGCGGACAAGGCGCAGGGCATCAAGACGGTCGGCGGCATCAGCGAACTCAACCTCGAGGCGATCGCGGCGCTCAAGCCCGACCTCATCCTCGGCAGCAAGCTGCGCGCGAACGACCTGTACGACAAGCTCAGCGCGATCGCGCCGACGGTGTTCAGCATCCGGCCCGGGTTCCCGTGGAAGGAGAACTTCCTGCTGGTCGCGGAAGCGGTCGGCGAGGAGAACAAGGCCACCGGGATCCTGAACGACTACCAGAAGCGCGCCAACGAGGTGAAGGCCAAGGTCCAGGGTTCGCCGACGATCTCGCTCGTACGGTTCCGGCCGGGGGAGATCCGGCTGTACGGCAACCTGTCGTTCATCGGCGTGATCCTGAAGGACATCGGCCTGCCGCGGCCGAAGATCCAGGACGTGCAGGACCTCGCCGTCGAGGTGTCGCAGGAGAACATCGGCAAGGCCGCCGGCGACTGGATCTTCTACTCCAGCTACGGCAAGCCCGACACCACCGACGAGAACAAGGTCGTCAACGGCAACCTGTGGAAGTCCCTACCCGCCGTAAAGGCCGGCAAGTCCGCCCGCGTCGACGACGAGGTCTGGTTCCTGGGCCTAGGCCCCCTAGGCGCCATGGACGTCCTCTCCGACCTCGAGAAACTGCTCGGTCCTAACGGGTAGCTGGTAAACCCCCGCGCGCTACGCGGCCGCTTTCTTCGTCGCTCCGCTCCTCAGCGCAACCGCGACGCCCGCACCCGCCCACCCCCGGCTTCCGCCGGTTGACCGCGGGCTTATCGCTGGGTTCCGAAGACGTGCTGCGGCGGGGTGTGGTGGGCCCCGCGTGCTGCGCAGTCGCTTTCTTCATCACTGCTGCTCTTCAGCGCGACTGGTACGCGAGACCCACTCGGCCCCGGAAACCGTCAGTATGTCCCTCCAGTTGCTGCCGGACAGTGGCAGTTTGCACCGGGTGAGCCTGGCTGTCGCCGTTGGGCTGCGCCTTATCGCCGGACCTGATGGCGTACTGCGGCGGGTGGAGCGTCATGGGGCTTGGGGAGCGTCGTCAGACCTGCATTCTGCAACAAGCGCTTCCTTCGTTCCTGTGCTCCTCAGCGGGACAACGGCGGCGACCAGGAATGCGACCGGCGAAGACACAAGCCGGTGTTGTAATCGACCATCCGTCGCGGCTCTAGCGTCGCAGCAACGCAAGGTGTGTGTGCGACTTGCACGATCGACGGTCTGTGGCATCCGCCCACCTCGCAGGTCCTTACGATTCCACCATCCAACACGAACGCCAACGTGGAGCCGAGCCAGCAAACGAGCCGTAGCGCCGCTGATGCTGCCACAGGCCTCGCGAAAGCCACTCCAGTGCGACAATCGCGAAACAGAATCGAGCGTCTGAAAGCTCGAGTACGAACGCCATCGAGACGGACCTCGGATGCCCGGCCTGATGACGGCATCGGCACTCATTGAGCGGACCGCGACCCGCCGGTCGGGGTGCTGAGTGAGGCCTCGGAGTGTATCCTCAATCACTATTCTGGGAACAGCGCCGTAGCACTACCCGTTTAGATGACCTTTGGGGGGCCGATGAGTCATCTAAGAGGGATTCTTCACAGCGCTGGATAAGAACCGCGAAATCTGGGGGGAATCACATGAGTGACAGTGTGCAGGCATTGAAGCGCCAGCTCGAGGACCCATCCGTCAGTGAAAATTTCAGCGAACTGCTGAGCATTTTCACGCTGCTAGCTAACTGCGTAATCGCAAAGCAATATAGGGTTCCGGATTCGTTGGTAAGGTCAATCAATTTGACAGAATTGGGCAAGGGCACTTATCAACAAGTGTCAGAAAAGCGTCGCTTTAAGCCAAATGAGCTCAAGTTGGCCATCGCTATGGCGATTGGCAGCGCGGACGGTCTATTGGTCGACCCCGAGTCGGACGTCGCAGGTCTCAGGGCGGCCCTTTCTGCCGAAATCCTGGCGCGCCGCATCCTCTTCCCTTACGTTTTTGGTAGAGACCTGCATGATCTGGCAGCTCAGAAGTATCCTGAGAAGACATTTTTGAACAATCTCCAGACATTGGCTCTGCTGCGAGAGTTGCCGCCTGGTGTCTTTCAAGAAGGGAAGACGGTCGTCGGTCCGTTCGGGGCCATTCTCTCCGATGAATTGCGCCTGATTAGCGCACGTACAGCCGTTCCTGGATACCTTTGTTCGGACGAAACTTGCAACAGCCTCCATACCATCCAGTTGCGCACTGGCGATACCTCGATCGCGAGCACCCGCGAATATGTTAATGAATACATCAGCAAGCATCATGCAGGGACCGAGGATGGACATGCCCGCGTCGTTAACGAATCGAGAGTCAAGCTGCTCGACTTCACTACGGTCGAGCCCTCTGAGGCGCTTTTCGACACACTCTCGGATGCGTTCACGGTTCCTGAACTACGGCTAGTGTCTGAGACACTTCTTAGAAACTTCTTGCGGGAAGATGGAAGTCGTGCACACTTGTCGAAGCGGTTCGGGGCGATTGTCACCAGTCCGGCGGATTTCGTCGCGTCGCTTGACAGGCCGTCGTTGTTGCAACTTCTGCTCACATTCAAAGATAAGGCGGTCGTCGGGGCCGTGGACGCAGTCATTCGAGACGGTCGGTTGCCGATGGAAGAGTACGAGATCCGCGTCGAGACTGTTGATCGGAGCGGCGCTGGCGATTCGGCGCAAGTTGGTCGTCTCGGAGTTCGGTCGTATGAGCGGTCAATAGTTGCTGAGAGGATCTTTGGTCTTCTCCAGAGACTGTATTACGATGCGGGTATTCTCGAGCCAGCTGATCTCGAATACGGTTTAGGCACCAGCGCGGGCACTGGGCCGGTCGATCTACTTGGCCTTGCGGTCAGGCGGCTTGAACCACGAGATCTACTGAAGGATCTGGTCCTGACCAACCGTCGAGCGGCTTACGAAGCGGCTGAGTACCTGGGCGTTCATGCTCCTGACAAGTTGGAGCGCGACGAATTGCTGGAGAGTATGCTCTGGAAACTCGGCGCGCCGACTGAGATTGTCTTCACCGATCTGGATCGCATGGAAAGCCATGAAGAGAGCCTGCTCTCGGCAAACGAGCGGTCCTCTGAGGAAATCCTTCGAGGGCACATTTCAAATCTATTCGCCACAGTGGAAGATTCGTTGCAGCGTGCCCTAGCATTCTCTACGTGGGCAATGACTGCTGACCATTTTTTGTTGGAGAATGGGTTTCAGTATGACCCTCTGCCGGATGCAATGCAGCTGACATGGCTTGACGAAATGGCGCCAACGGAAGTTGGTGCGCTGGCCCTAAAGAAAGATGGAAAGAATACCCTCGCTCCACTAGCCGCAGGGTTTGGCCGGCTCGCCAAGGGCCTCAAGGCGATGCAGGCCACCGACCTGATCAGGCCGGAAGATCAAGAACCACTAATTTGCCGCGCGTCGCCCAGACCGTTTGTCTTCAAAACGACCGTTCCCTACTTCGATCTCACTGCAGAGTCGCAAACGAACGTACTGTCTGCCTTGCATGAGATCGCAGCCCTGTTCTCGGACGTGATTGTGGCGAAGGTGCGCAATGCTACCGTTCACGGGAACAATCCATTCCCGTCGGCAGCGGAGATACGGCTCGCTGTCGATCGAGTCAAGCAGGGTCGTCGACTATTATCCGGCTCCGGCCTGTTCCCCCAGGTATTTGCGTTCGACGGTCGCACAATGGATGCTTTTGGCCGCGAGCGATATCGCTACATTCGCGGAGAGCGGCGAGTCGATCTAAACTGGCCGGTGTGGCCAGTGGCACCGCGAATGCCACTACATCAACCGCGGCTAGTCATAGTCGACGTCGCGTCGTTCGGTGCGGTCGGACCGATGCGCTTCTCACTCAAAGCTCGGCCCGGGAAAGATGCCTATTGGGACGACTGGCCGAAGCGCTGGAAGGTTGAGCGGCACTACAGCGGCACTGATCGTAGCGAGTTGAGTCGGGATGGGTTCGCGGAATCAGCTCCTGGATAAGTCGGACGGTGACTAGGCGGCAGAAGACAGAACGGGTTCTGGTGGAGCCTATTTGATGGTGTGATTTGAACCTGGAGGTTTGAGGGTCAGTCGGGTGCACAAGCGCGGAGCTGAGAAGTGCCGTTTCGTAAGTACCGTCTACTTCGGCCTCCGCGCTTGTTCGCTGGCTCGTAGGAAGCGACGGGCGGGAAGGTGGTTGTTCATCAAGCGGTGGCCAGTTGCATCCTGCCTGATCGGTCAGGTGATCGCGGGAACAGATGAGCTTGGCCATCAGTTCTCTGGGACGGGCAGCAGATCGCGGTCGGTGAAGACTCGTTTGGCTACGGAGATGGCGTTGAGGGCTCGGGGGAAGCCGGTGTAGCCGGCTGCGTGGGTGAAGGTTTCTGTTATTTCGGTGGGGGTCAGGCCTACGTTGAGGGAGGTGCGGATGTGGACCTCTAGTTGGGGTTCGCAGCCGCCCAGGGCGGTGAGGATGCCTAGGGTGACCAGTTGGCGTTGCTTGGGGTCGAGGCCGGGGCGGGAGTAGATGTCGCCGAAACCGAAGGCGACGATGTGGTGGGCCAGGGCGGGGGCAATGTCGGCGAGGTTTTCCATGACTGCGGGGGCCGAGCCGCCGTCGACGCTGTTCAGGACCTCCAGACCGCGTTGGTACCGGACCTGCTCTTCAGGACTGTTGATGTCGGGAGCCGTCATACCCCGACGCTAACCCGGCCACCGGGCCGAACTACGTGCCTAGTACCGCCGTCGTCCGCGCTGGTGCGGCGTGAAGTCGGCGGGCTCGTCGTTGCCGATCCAGTCGCCGGACTTGAGGCGGTGGAGGCTGGTCTCGAGGTCGAGGGTCAGCCAGCCGGCGAGCTGCGGATGGACGGGGTGCTGCCACAGGCCGTACGGGCCGCGCAGCCCCTCGAGGTAGTCGACCAGGTCGTGCACCCGGCGATCCTGGAGCGAGACGCCGCAGCGGGACGCAAGGTCGAGCAGGAACGCGAGATCGAAGGTGGCGTAGAACGTGACCTGACCCATCGCACGTTCGAGACCGACCAGCCGCGACACCTCCCAACCGATCGTCGACGCGTCCCGGGTCTCGCGGGCGAGTAGGTGGTCGACGCCGATCCGCGCGGCGTCGGATCGCCGTCGCTCGGGATGCATCGCCAGGCAGGCGACAGCGCCGGTCGTCGCCGATCGGCAACCGAGCCCGCGCGCCAGCCGCCGGTACTCCTTCTCAGGCGGGATAGCACCGCCCGCCTCGCCAAGATCCGCCTTCGGACCTGCCGGCCACGACCCGTCCTGCAGACGGACACCCAGCAACCATTCATAGGCAAGCTCAGCCCGGGAATCCTCAGCGAACCCAGCGGCGGCAATCCCACGCAGCGGTACGGCGGTGTGCATCGTGATGAAGCGAGGACCTTCGATCGGACCTGGAACCGACCACGAGCCATCCGCCCGCTGTACGGCGAACATCCTCTCCACCGCGGCCGCCATCGCCGGCCCGCGATACCCGAGGTACGCCAGCTGGCAGAGCAGATGGCCCGCGTCATAAGGCCCGGCTGCCGCTAGCCGCGAGACGAGTGCATCGATCGCCGAACTCTGATCAATCTCGGCACGCCACGCGGCAACCTCGGCGTCGTCGGCGCCTTCCAGTTCGCGCGCCGCCCGCCATCGCAGCGAAACCGACGGGTCTCCGAGCAGCAGGGTGCCGACGTTCATGACAGCACCTCCCGAAGATAGGGCGCGGTAGCGGTGGCTGCTTCCACAAGAGCGTCGGGCGGACCTTCGAAGACGATCCGGCCGCCGTCAGGCCCCGCACCAGGGCCGAGCTCGATGAGCCAGTCGCACGCGGCGAGGAAGGCCGGATCGTGTTCGACCACGAGCACGCTGTTGCCAGCAGCAACGAGTGCGTCAAGCGCCCCGACCAGTGCTGCGACATCCGTGGCCTGCAATCCGACCGTCGGTTCGTCGAGCACGTACAAGGCTGCCTTGGTCGTCCGGGCGAACTCCTTGGCAAGCTTGAGCCGCTGCGCCTCGCCGCCCGACAAGCTCCAGCCCGGTTGCCGCAGTACGAGATAGCCGAGCCCGAGTTCGACGGCCGCGCCGCCCACCCGTCGTACGGCGTCGACGTCGCCCCACTCGTCGACCAGCTCGGCGATCGTGAGCGCTTCGATGTCGACCAGACTCCGGCCCCGATCGAGCAGGGCGGCGGCCTCGCGGCGATACCCGGATCCGCCGCAGGCATCGCAGGTCTGGCCCACCGACGGCAGGAACGACATGTCCTGCTGCCACACGCCTTTGCCCTTGCAGGCATCGCAGTTGTACGTCAGGTCCTTGACCGTGAGGCCCTGCTCGATCGCGGCCTCGCTGGCCGCGAACTGCTTCCGGACTGCGCTGATGAGCCCGAGGAACATGCCTGGCGAGGCGATCTCGGCGCGGGACTGGTCGGCGACGACCGTTCGTGTTGGCGCACCGGAGATGGCGTCGTGATCGCCGGGCCGGACGCGGATCACACCGCGGCCGGGAATGTTGGTTTTCGGCCGAGCGAGACCCAGTGCAACCGTGTCGACGACCAACGACGACTTCCCCGACCCGGACACTCCGCAGACGCCGACCAGCACGCCGAGGGGTACGTCGGCGTCGAGCGCGTCGAGGTTGTTCTCACGGGCCCCGGTCACCTTCATCCAACCGGTCGGTTCACGCCGGCGCTCGCGGCGTACCGCCGGCACCTGCCCGTCCAGGATCGCGCGCGTCACCGACCGCGCGCTGTCCAGACCCACCAAGCGACCGCCCGACGGCCCGGCACCGGGGCCGATCTCGATCACCTCGTCGGCCGCGCGGATGATGATCGGGTCGTGCTCGACGGCGATCACAGTGTTGCCTGCGGCCCGCAATTCGGTCAGTGTCCGGGCCAGGGCCGTTACTTCAGACGGATGCAGGCCCCTCGATGGCTCGTCCAGCAGCACCGTCATGCCGACCAGTCCGTCGCCGAGCACCGACGCGAGCTTGATCCGTTGCGCCTCACCGGCCGACAGCGTCCACGTCGAGCGGTTCAACTGGAGGTAGCCCAGCCCGACCGCCCGGAGGAAGCCGAGCCGATGCAACGCGGTGGTCCGGGCTTCCGCGGCCTGCGGATCGTCGGGCGCCGCCATCGACGTCAGTACGTCGTCCAGTTCGGCGAGCGAGCTTGCGAACAACTCGTCGCGCGCGAGTCCGTGCAGGCGGATCGTCAGGTACGCCGTACGCAGCCGCCGGCCACCGCACTCGCGACACGGAGACGCGGTCGAGACCGTACCGCCGACGTCGTTCGCGGCCCACGAGTTCAACCCGCGCCAGGACGCGTCGCCGTACAGAACGGCGTGCTGGGCCTCGTCACTCAACTCCTTCCAGGGAGTGCGATCGAAGTCGAACCCGTAGCGCTCGGCCAGCGCACGGATCGGCGGCTCCTCGCCGGTGGTTGTGCCGAACCAGGCCAGCATGCCGCCGAAGACGCCGCCGTAGACGGGCGCGTCCGGATTCACGATCAGCTTGGCGAATTCGAACTCTCGCTCGACACCGAGACCCAGGCAGTGCGGGCAGGTCGACACGGGTGATCCGACCAGATGCCGCGGCTCGATCGGCACCGCGCCGGTCTCGCAATCGCTGCAACTCCACGGCGACTCGGGCTTCGGGGACGTCCGGCGTACGGTCTCGCGTCCGCAGGCCAGGCACGTTCGGACGCCGGCCTTCGCGATGATCACGGCGAGCAGGCGGTCGAGGTCGCTGGATCGGCCGACGGTCACCCGGTCGGCATCCCAGACGTAGACGCCCGGTCCGCGGCCGTCGTAGTTCAGGCCCGATGAGTCGATGCTGATCGTCGTACCCAGACCGGTCAGGGAGTCGACCGGCGCCTCCGGTCCCTCGCGCACCGACTGCCGCTCGTACACGGACAGGCATTCGAGCAGCCGCCTGGTCGCCTCCGACTCGAGCACGTCGTGGACCAGCGACGACTTGCCTGAGCCCGAAACGCCGGTGACGACGGTGAACCGGTCCTTGGCGAAATCGACGTCCACTCCCTGCAGGTTGTGCGCGCGGGCGCCTCGCACCTGGATCGCATTGCTGGACCGACGGTCTGTGCGCGGATGCGCTCGAGGCCGCACCGGCGGCTGTTTGTCGGCGACAGGTGGGCCGCAATGCTGCAGACGTCCGCCGTCGGGTCCGCCGCCCGGCCCCAGATCGATGCGCCAGTCGGCCGCGGCGATCACGTCAGGCTGGTGTTCGACGACGACCACCGTGCAGCCGTTACCGGTCAACCGGTCGAGTACTGCGAGCAACCGATCCAGGTCGCCGGGATGCAGACCTGTCGTGGGTTCGTCGAGCAGCACGAGGTCGCCGGACCGCGCCTTGGCCACCTCGCGGGCGAGCCGTACGCGTTGAGCTTCCCCGCCGGACAGGCTCGGAGACGGCTGCCCGAGGGTCAGATAACCAAGCCCGACCTCTTGCAGGGGTTGCAGGATCCGGATCACCGAGGGGTGGTCGGCGAACACCGCAGTGGCTTCGTCGATGCTCAGAGCCAGTACGTCGGCAATCGACCGGCCCGCCCAGGTCGCCTCGAGGACCTCGGGACGGTAGCGCTGACCGTCACAGGCCTCGCACGGAATCCAGATCGGCGCCAGGTTGGTCATGCCGATCGCGACCGATCCCATCCCCTCACAGTCCGGGCACGCACCCTCTGCCCGGTTGAAGGTGAAGTCCGACGGCGAGCGCCCGGTCTCGTTCGCGAAGACGTCGCGGATCCGGTCGAGCACTTTGCTGTACGTCGCCGGGTTCGACCGCGGGTTGTTGCCCAGCGGAGCCTGATCCACGGCCCGGGCGCGTGTCGCCGGCGCGTCGAACGCTGCACATCCGACCGGGCCACGCTCGCGGAGCGACGCCAGCAGCACTTCCCGGGAGAGGGTGGTCTTGCCTGCTCCTGACGGCCCGGTGATCACGGTCAGCGATCCGAGCGGGATCTCGCAGTCGACGGCGTGGAGGTTGCGCAGGTTTGCGCCGGTGACGCGGATCCGATCGTTGGACACCGGGCGTTGCGCTCGCTGTCGGCGTACTCCGGCAGAGAAGCCGATGCCCGAGGCCGTGCCGGCTCGCCAGAGGTCCGCCGGAGGGCCTTGAAAGACCAGCCGTCCGCCGCCGTCTCCACCGCCCGGCCCGATCTCGACGACGTCGTCGGCCATGGCGACGGCCTGTGGGTCGTGTTCGACCATCAGCACCGGTCCGGGGAGCGCGGCGATGGCGTCGAGCAGCCGACGCAGATCGTTGTGGTGCAACCCGATCGTCGGCTCGTCGAGGACGTGCAGCAGATCTTCGAGGCGGCCCGACAGTACGACGGCGAGCCGGGTCCGTTGCGCCTCGCCGCGCGACAGCGTCGGCATCGACCGGTCGAGCGCGAGGTACCCCAGACCGAGCTCTTGCAGCGGACGCAGCCGTCGCAGCAGCTCGTCCTGGAGGCGTCGAGCGCGTGGTTCGAGCTCCTGCACGAAATCGAGCACTTCGGTCACCGATCGCGCTGTCAGCTCCTGAAGCGTGACGCCGGCGATGCGGTGCGACGAGGTGTCGTTGTCACCGCGGAACGCCGACGGCGCGAGCGGCCGGACCCACGCGCCACACTGCGGACAGATCGGCGCCCGCAGCACCGGAGTACCACCGAGCAGCACTTCGGGCCTGCCCAACGCATCGGCCTGTTCCAGCGTCGCCCGGACCTCGGCGGCCGACATACCGGGTTGAAGGGTGGCCACACGTACGACGATGTCGTGGGGGAGCGCCGGGTCGAGCCGTGCCCTGGAGGTGGCTGAGCGGGGACGGCCGTCGACGGTGACGTGGGCGAACTGTCCTCGGATACCGGCGAGCAGACGCGCGTGACTTCCTACCAGCCCGCGCACGATCGCCACCTCGACGTCGAGGGCGCCGTTGCCGGCGAGCATGTCCAGAGCGACGGTCAGGCGTTCCTCGGCCGAGAGCGCCCGGACGGGCACGTGGCAGTTTGGGCACTCGACCTCAGCGAACCGCGAGTACAAGATCCGCAGGAACGGGTGCAGGCCGACCGATGTCGCCACTGTCGAGGCTGGGTTCCGATTGAGCACATTCTGAGCCACGGCGACAGCCGGCCCCAGCCCTTCGATGTGCCGAACTCGAGCAGCGGGAACCCTCGCAGTGTTTCCCCCGAGCGCCAACGACTCGAGCAGTCGCCGCCGCGCCTCCGCATAGACCACGTCGAAGGCCAACGACGACTTTCCGGACCCCGACACCCCTACAACCGCGGTCAGCCCGGGGCCGAAGGTCACATCAACGTCGCGCAGGTTGTGCTCGGCGGCGCCTTGTACGTCGACAGCCCGCGGGCGCGGGGTGGTTGCCGGGCCGCGCGCACGCCCAGCCCCGTCGTCACCCGCACTCCTGCGCTCCACCCGGCCATCCTTGCAGCTCCCGGGGACAGGAACGACCCTCCGCGTTTCGCGCGGCGCTTGACCAGCTGTGCCACCAGATCGCCTACCAGCTACAGGAACGCCAAGCTGTCCCTGTCCCGTTGCTCCAGGCAACCACCACTGCACCCTGCGCCGAACTCAGTCGTCGACGCGGCCGCGGTTGGTTACTTGGATGTGGGGGGCGCGTTGGGCGACAGCGCTCACGAGTTCGTCGTACGGGAGAGATCGGCCGAGAATCTCGTGGCTACCTGGCCAAGGACACGACGGCCCCCACGCCTTGGTACTGCGAGGAAGCGCCTCCTCGTCCAGCAACATCACAACCAGCCTCGGTTCCCACGTCTCGTCGCCCTCGTCGTTGACCTCATGCCGCTCCAACCGGCACACCCCGCGGATCTCACCCCAAGGAATCGCCCGCGGCTGCTCCCCACCCAAATAGATCCCCGAGTCGTCAACAGTCAGCAGTACGTCGTCATCGTCCGACTCACGCCGCTCCTCCAGCGCCGTGATCGCCCCCACCACCAGCAAGATCGGCAGCCCGACCGCGAAGATCAACGGCGTACCACCCCATGCCAGCCACACAGCCTCCAGCGGCTCCCGCACAGACTCTCCGCGGATCGACTGCACCACGACGATCCCCAGCGTCATCACCACCATCAGCCCGAACACCACGGTCCCGAGCGCGAGCGCGGTCGTCGTCGTACCGATTCCGTGGCGTTTGACGACGAACGGCTCGCTGAGTTGGTGCGCTGACGGCATACGGGCATTGTCGGCGCTGTCACGCAGCGACACCAGAGCTCTCACGGATTCCTCATCAGAACGGTCGGAACGGTCCTCCGGACGGATGAAATCGCCGTACCTGACCGCGCACGGACTTTGGTCCGGCCCCGGTGTCCGCAACAATCGCTGCATGCCGGACCGCCAGACCGCAGTCGCCACCCGCAAACCTCCGCCGTCGCGCAGCAGTTCGCGCCGCCGGAGGAAGGGCGGTATGTGGCGCCGTGGATGGTTCATCGCGCTGCTGGCGGTCCTGTCCGCGGCCACGCTGATCTTCCATCGTTACGTTCCGAACTCGATCGGCAACCTCGGCAGCCTGCTCGACACGTTCCTCCCCTGGGTCGGCCTGGCCGTGCCGGTCCTCGCCGTCGCAGCTCTGGTACGCCGTTCTGCGACCGCCGGCGTCGCTCTCCTCGTCCCGGCACTGGTGTGGGGCGTGATGTTCGGCGACCTGCTGCTCCCGGGCAAGGGCTCCGGCGGCGCCTACGACCTGCGCGTCCTCACCCACAACGTCGACGCCGCGAACCCGGACCCGAAGGCGACCGCGGACGACCTGCTCGGCGCCGACGCGGACGTGATGGCGCTCGAGGAGCTCACCACGCAGGACCTCAAGGTCTACAAGGCCGCCTTCGCCTCGAAGTACCCGTACCAGGTGTCCCGCGACACCGTCGCTCTGTGGTCGAAGTACCCGGTGGTGGAGACCAAGTCGGTCGACGTCGGGTTCGCGTGGACCCGCGCGCTGCGGGCCGAGGTCAGTACGCCGGAGGGCAAGGTCGCGGTGTACGTCGCCCATCTCGCCTCCGTCCGCGTCGGCACGAGCGGCTTCACGTCCGACCAGCGCAACAACACGATCAAGGCGCTCGGCCGGCAGATCGCGGACGAGAAGCTGGCCGGCGTGATCGTGATGGGCGACTTCAACGGTACGGCGAACGATCGCAGCCTCGCCCCGCTGACGGCCGGGCTGCGCTCGGCGCAAGGCGCGGCAGGGACCGGGTTCGGCTTCACCTGGCCGTCGAAGTTCCCGATGGCCCGCATCGACCACATCCTCGTGCGCGGCGTCACACCGACCAAGGCCTGGGTGATGAAGCCCACCGGCAGCGACCACCGCCCGGTCGTCGCCGAGCTACGAATCTGACGCGATCCCCTTGCGATAGGCGTACCGGACTGCCTCCGCGCGATGCCTGGCGCCGATCTTCGCGAACGTGTTGTTGATGTGCGTCTTCACGGTCGCCTCGCTGATGAACAGCTTCCCGGCGATCTCCGGATTGCTCAGCCCCCGCGCGATCAACCGCAGTACCTCGGTCTCCCGCGCCGTCAGTCCGTCGCTGCCGGCCGACTCGGGCGCGAGCCCCGCGATCAAACGCTTCGACACCTCGGGATCGAACGTGGACTGCCCGGCAGCGGTCGACCGCAGCGCGGCGCCGATCTCGGCACGCCCGGCGTCCTTGGTCAGATACCCGCGCGCCCCGGCACGCAGGGCGTTCGCGATCGAGGAATCATCGGCGTACGTCGTCAGCACCAGTACGGCGACGTCCGGGAAGTCGGCCGTGATCCGGGCCGTCGCCTGCGTGCCGTCGAGGACCGGCATCCGCAGATCCATCAACACCACGTCAACGTTGCCCTCAGCAACCAGAGCGGCAACCAGCTCGACGGCCTCGACACCGTTCGCAGCAGCGCCGACGACCTCGACTCCGTCGATGAGCCCGAGCAGCGCCACCAGACCCTCACGCACGACTTGCTGATCGTCCGCCACCACCACACGGATCGCATCACTCATTCGGCACCTCCGCGACCACCAGCCAGTCGTCCCCGTCCGGACCCGCCGTCAGCGTCCCACCGACCAGGGCCAGCCGCTCGCGCATCCCGGCGAGCCCGAAACCTTCGCCACCTGTCGCCCCCTTGTTCCGCACGGACAGCCGCACGCCGGCCGAGTAGGCGAGCTCCATCCGGATCGGCTGACCGGCTGCGTGTCGAGCCGCGTTCGTCAGCGCCTCCCGGGCAGCGCTGAGCAAGGCAACGGTCACCCCGGAGTCGGTCCGCTCGACCGTACCGGTGACGCTCAGCCGCACCGCCGTACCGTGGTCGTTCTCGTGCTGTTCCGCCAGCGCAGCGACCGCCTGCGCCAGGTCCTGCACGGAGTCGGCCCGCAGCGCGGCGACTGCGTTCCGCGCCTCCGTCAGTCCCTGTACGGCGAGCCGCCGCGACCGCCGTACCCGCTCCAACGCTCCATCCACATCACTGCGCTCGTCGAGCAACGCCTCGGCCACCTCGAGTTGAACGCTCAACGCACCCAGCGAATGCGCGAGTACATCGTGCAGATCCCGCGCGATCCGCCCGCGCTCCTCGAGCGTGGCCGCCCGGGCGTGCTCGCTCTGCGCCAATCGGGTCTGCTCGAGCAACTGCTCGGTCTGCCGGGCCTGGACCTCGTACTGCCGCCGGTTCAACCCGAACGCGACGAGGACGGCCGTCCACAGCAACTGCGTGAAGTACCAGGTGTCCGGCTGGCCGAACCACCACGCCGACCCGGCGTACGCCGCCATCACACCGATGCCCGCGGCAACGATCGGCCGGTTGCCGTGCCGCTGGAAGTCGATCACGGCGATGTCGGTGATCGCGACCAGCACGAGGGCCAGCGAGTTCGACTGCGGGTAGCCGGCGATCAGGGCGTTGACCACGGCGACCGCGGAAAGCAGCACGAGCGCGGCGTACGGGCGAGACGCCATCAGCACCGAGCCGACCGCGAAGACGACGAAGCTGACGCTCAGGACAACCCAGACCCAGGCGTCCGCCGGGCGTGCGGTCGCGAGTACGGCGACCACGACGCCGGCGGTGAGGACACGGCCGACCCAGCCGCTCTCGCCGTGCGGCCGCGTCGGCAGCAGCGCCTTCAGGTTCACCGGGTGCTGTACTCCTCCGCCTCGCGATGGGCCTTGTTCTGGATGACCACGGACTGAGTCAACAGGTTCGCACCCATCGAGACCATCAGCGCAGGGCCGCCGGACATCGAGGCGCCGAGCAGGTGCCCGACTCCCGCCAGCCCGAGGCGGACGACCAGGTAGGCCACCATGATGCCGAGTCCGGGCATCCCGAGCCGGAAGAACACCTTCCCGGCGCGCCGCTCGACCTGGGCGACCCGGCCGGAGGCGGTGCCGGCGATCAGGGCGACCGCGGCGCCGATGACCAGCAGGACGACGTCGATGAAGCCGAGGCCGGTGTGCCGGTCGTACAGCTGATAGACCCCGGCCCCCATCAGGATCAGCGGCCCGCGCCAGACGTCGGTGTCGGAATTCTCCAGCTCGGACCAGGACAGCCGCCGGGCGAGGACGAGGACGACGACGGCGACGACGACGAGTGCGTTGGGTAACGTTCCGAAGCTCATGTCACGGACGGTAGGTCTGTCCGGTCTCTACAGAGGACCGACCAAGGGTGGAGATCCGGGTGGAGAACCGTCGGGCGCCGGTGTCGCCGCCCGCTTGGTTGAAAGTAGGAGTAACGTTCCTCACCGGTAACACCACGATGCGTCACACTCGACGATCCGGAGGGGCGATGCTTCCGCAACAATCCATCCTGAGACTGGATGCCACGGCGATCGACTACATCATCATCGCCTTGTACTTCGTCTTCGTGCTCGGCATCGGGTACCTGGCCAGACGCGCGGTCTCCAGCAGCCTGGACTTCTTCCTGTCCGGCCGCTCGCTACCCGCCTGGGTGACCGGCCTGGCCTTCATTTCGGCCAACCTCGGCGCGATCGAGATCATGGGCATGTCGGCCAACGGTGCGCAGTACGGCATCCCGACCGTGCACTACTTCTGGATCGGCGCGGTCCCGGCGATGCTGTTCCTCGGCGTCGTGATGATGCCGTTCTACTACGGCTCGAAGGTCCGCAGCGTGCCGGAGTTCATGCTGCGCCGGTTCGGCAAACCCGCGCACCTGGTGAACGCGGTCAGCTTCGCCCTGGCGCAGGTGCTGATCGCGGGCGTGAACCTGTTCCTGCTGGCCACCATCGTGAACGTGCTGCTCGGCTGGCCGATCTGGGTGTCGGTGATCGTTGCCGCGGCCATCGTTCTGAGCTACATCACCCTCGGCGGCCTGTCCGCGGCGATCTACAACGAGGTCCTGCAGTTCTTCGTGATCGTCGCCGCGCTGCTGCCGTTGACGCTGGTCGGCCTGCACAAGGTCGGCGGCTGGCAGGGCCTGGTCGACAAGGTGAGCGCGTCGCCGGGCGGTTCGGAGCAGATGTCGGCCTGGCCGGGTAACGCACTGAGCGGCTTCAGCAACAGCTTCCTGTCGGTGATCGGCATCGTCTTCGGTCTCGGTTTCGTGCTCTCGTTCGGTTACTGGACGACGAACTTCACCGAGGTCCAGCGCGCACTGGCCTCGAAGAACATGTCCGCGGCCCGGCGTACGCCGATCATCGGTTCGTTCCCGAAGATGTTCATCCCGTTCATCGTGATCATCCCGGGCATCATCGCCGCGGTGATCGTGCCCGAGATGGCGCAGTTCAAGGCGAACGGGACTGGCGACGTCGACTACAACGACGCGTTGTTGCTGCTGATGCGCGACCTGCTGCCGAACGGCATGCTCGGCCTGGCCATCACCGGTCTGCTGGCGTCGTTCATGGCCGGTATGGCGGCCAACCTGAGCTCGTTCAACACGGTCATGTCGTACGACATCATCGAGCGGTACCTGATCAAGGACCGGCCGGACGAGTTCTACCTGCGAACCGGCCGGATCGTGACGGTGGCCGGCACGCTGGTCGCGATCGGCACGGCCGCGATCGCCTCCGGCTACAGCAACCTGATGGACTACCTGCAGCAGCTGTTCTCGTTCTTCAACGCACCGCTGTTCGCCACGTTCATCCTCGGTATGTTCTGGAAGCGGATGACCGCGACGGCCGGCTGGATCGGTCTGGTCAGCGGTACGGGGACCGCGATCCTGGTGTTCATCCTCTCGGAGAACGGCGTGATCAACCTGCCCGGGCAGGGCGCCAGCTTCGTCGGTGCGGGTGCGGCCTTCGTGGTCGACATCGTGATCAGCGTGGTGGTCAGCCTGATGACGATCCCGAAGCGGGATACCGAGCTGGTCGGTCTGGTGTACTCGCTGACGCCGAAGGAACAGCGCACCGAGGTGGCGGTCGCGGGCGACGGCGGCTGGTACCGCAAGCCGGTCCTGCTGGCCGGGATCTCACTCGCGCTGACCATCGTCCTCAACATCATCTTCGCCTGAGGGAGCCTTCGAGATGGCAGACAAGAAGAAGGCCGGTGCCTTCGACATCCGGATCGTGATCGCGGCCCTGGTCGGCATCTACGGTGTGGTGCTGACGATCCTCGGCATCGTCGAGAAGCAGCCGGAGATCGACAAGGCCGCCGGTATCAACATCAACCTCTGGGGCGGCATCGGGATGCTCGTGTTCGCGGCCCTGTTCGTGCTATGGGCCCGGCTGCGGCCGATCGCCGTACCGGTCGAGGAAGAGTGACCGTGTCCGTTTGAGAAACATCGGCGTCTCTTGCGATCCTGCTGCCGGGCGCCGATGTTTCCTACTCTCGAAGTACCCGATCAGGAGGAACTTCGAGATGACGATCACTTCTGACAGGCCCGACCTGTCGACCGCGGCACAGCAGTACGCCGAGCAAGGCTTCGTACTGGTGAAAGGCCTGCTCAGCAAGGAAGAAGCGGCGTCCTACCGGCAGCGCAGCCACGACCTGCTGGCCCAGCTGAACCGGTCCGACGACCCCACCTGGGGCGCCGCCCGGGGGATGACCGAGGCGCCGACCAAGCTGCAGCACCTACACGACGCGCAGTTCTACGACGCGGCGTTCTCGAAGCTGCTGGTGGACCCGCGGTTCACCGACGTGGCCGCCGCGGTGATGGGTGTGGACAACGTGCAACTGCACCACACCAAGCTGTTCGTGAAGCCGCCGGAGAACGGTTCGCCGTTCCCGCTGCACCAGGACTACCCGTTCTTCCCGCACACCTACCACCGGGTCGGGGCGGCGATCTTCCACTTCGACGACGCTCCGGTGGAGAAGGGGTGCGTGCGGGTCATCCCGGGCAGCCACAAGGCCGGTCCGCGCGAGCATGAGGCCGAAGGGTCGTACCACCTGCTCGAGCCGGCCTTCGAGGAGGCGACGCCGCAGCCGGCCGAGGCGGGCGACGTCCTCTTCTTCAGCTACTTCACCGTCCACGGGTCCGGGGTGAACGTGAGCGACGAGGCCCGCACGACCTGGCTGATCCAGTACCGCGACCCGTCGGACCCGCCGGCGGTCAAGACCCACGACTGGTCGCTCGGTCAGGGCATGATGCTGCGAGGGGTCGACCCGACCGGCAGGAGTGCTGTTTGAGTCTTGCATCCGTCGCAGCGGCGGATCGGTTCGTCGACCTCGCGGGACTACTGGAGTCCTGCGAGGTCGACGGCTTCCACGCGGACTTCCTCAGCTGGGGTCACTACCGGCCGGAGTACTGGCGCAACTACTGGCATACCCACTCCTTCCACGAGGTCTGCCTCGCGTACACCGGGGAGGGGCGTTTCAACTCCGGAGACGTCCGCTACGACGTCACCCCCGGCTCCGTCTTCCTCGCCCGCCCCGGCGACGTACACGAAATCGAGTCCTCCCACACCTCGCCCCTCGGAATCGCCTTCTGGGGCTTCACCTTCCGCCCGGCCGCCTCCGGCGTCCGAACGGGGGACACGAAATCCCACCCTGCCGCAGACCGACGGTCGGCGGTTCCGGACCTTTCCGGTTGGTGGTCGGGGCTGACTCGGGCCGACGGGCCGGTGGTGTCGGATCGGGTCGGCTCGTTGCCGGCTCTCATCACGGCGCTCGCCGCCGAGGCGGCTGCGCCGGTGTCCGGCTACAGCACCGCACTCGGCGCCCTTGGCGCCACTCTGGTTCTGGAGACGGCCCGTGCATTCGCTCTCGACGAGGACCTAGCTGTTGAACCTGTCCGCAAGGACAGGAGTCCGCTGGTGGTGGAGGCGATGCAGCGTCACCTCCGCGACAACCTGTCCCGGCCGATCACTGTCAGGGATGTAGCAGCGGCCGCCCATCTCTCGGAGCGTCACGCCGAGCGCCTGTTCACCCAGCAGACCGGTGCGTCGATCATGTCGACGCTGCGCCGCCTACGTCTCGAGCTGGCTGCCCAGCTTCTCCTGGATCCCACACTGACGATCACCGACGTAGCGCGGGCCTGCGGCTACTCGGACGTCCGTCCGTTCTCCACAGCCTTCCGCCGCAAGTACGGACGCACCCCCGGCGACCACCGCCGCGCCGGCGGCACAGAGTTCATTTAGGGCATGTCTCCCAATCCCGCGCCTACTGCGCGGCACTCGGCACGGCACCTCGCCGCACGGGTGCAAAGGGAACGATGCTCCGCATCGACCCCTTCGCCCCCGCACGCCGATGCACCGCACCGAGCACCTGCTCGCTACGGCGGGGGATTGGGAGACATGCCCTAGAACGACACCTGCTCCGTGGAGTCGGTGCGGAGTACGGACTCCTGCTGGAACTTCTTCTCGTACACGCTGCGGATCTCCTCGATCTTCTTGCTGCTGTCCTGCGCGCCGTCGACCGGATACAGGAAGACGACGACCTTCGACCGCTCCTTCACGATCTGCCCGCTGCCGTCCTTCCACTGCCCGTTGCCGGCCAGCACAGTCAGCCCGTCCGGAAACCGCGGCGTCACCGTGTCGTTCACGAACCGGTTGAACTGGAAGTCGGTCACATCCGGCCCCGGCTTGTCGGACCTGCCCGGACAGGTGGTCCAGGGACGAGGTCTGCCCAGTTGCCGTCGCGGGCTGCCCGGTTGGTACCACCGGCAGTGGTATTCTGGTCACATGCGAGTGAGCCTGCTCCTTAGTTAGCCGTACTGGCGCGGTCAGTACGGCATCCCCTCCTGCGTGAGGGGCTTTTTTATGTCTCGGGTGCCGTCTGGCACATTAAGGCTCAACAAAACACACGAAGTATGGAGTAGGACCGTGAGCGAGCAGGTGGAGGACACTCCGATCGACCGGGGTGGCTACGACTTCAACGCCATGCAGGCCAAGTGGCGTCCGGTGTGGGAGAAGCTGGACCCGTTCAAGGCGAAGGACGACGGCTCCGCGGAGCGTCGCTACGCCCTCACGATGTTCTCCTACCCGTCCGGCGACCTGCACATGGGCCACGCCGAGGTGTTCGCGCTGCACGACGTGCTGGCCCGCTACTGGTTCCAGCAGGGGTACGACGTGCTGAACCCGATCGGCTGGGACTCCTTCGGCCTGCCCGCCGAGAACGCCGCGATCAAGCGCAACGAGCACCCGGCGACGTTCACCTACGCCAACATCGAGACCCAGGCCGAGTCGATCCGCCGGTATGCGATCAGCTTCGACTGGTCCCGTCGCCTGCACACCTCGGACCCGGAGTACTACCGCTGGACGCAGTGGCTGTTCCTGCGGCTGTACGAGCGCGGCCTGGCGTACCGCAAGGCGTCGTACGTCAACTGGTGCCCGCACGACCAGACCGTGCTGGCGAACGAGCAGGTCATCCAGGGACGCTGTGAGCGCTGCGGCCACGAGGTCACCAAGCGCGAGCTGACCCAGTGGTACTTCAAGACCACGGAGTACGCGCAGCGGCTGCTGGACGACATGGAGCTGCTGCAGTGGCCGGAAGAGATCCTGCTGATGCAGCGCAACTGGATCGGCCGGTCCGAGGGCGCGTTCGCGAGCTTCCAGGTCGAGGGTCGTGACGAGCCGATCAAGGTCTTCACCACCCGTCCGGACACGCTGTTCGGCGCCACCTTCATGGTGGTCGCGCCGGATGCGAAGCTGGCTGCCGAGCTGGTCACTCCGGACCAGCAGGCCGCGTTCGACGAGTACCTGACCGCCGTCAAGGCGTCCACCGAGATCGAGCGGCTGAGCACCGAGCGCGAGAAGACCGGCGTCTTCCTGGGGTCGTACGCGATCAACCCGGTGACCGGGCAGCGGATCCCGATCTGGGCAGCGGACTACGTGCTGGCCGACTACGGCACCGGCGCGATCATGGCCGTGCCCGGCCAGGACACCCGCGACTGGGAGTTCGCGGAGAAGTTCGGCCTGCCGATCGTCCGCACCGTGCAGCCGCCTGCCGACTTCGACGGCAAGGCGTACACCGGTGAGGGCGCCGCGATCAACAGCGCGAACGACGAGATCAGCCTGGACGGGCTGGACGTCGCCGACGCGAAGTCGCGGATCATCGACTGGCTGGACGCCAAGGGCCTGGGCGAGCGGACGATCAACTACCGCCTGCGCGACTGGCTGCTGAGCCGCCAGCGGTACTGGGGCTGCCCGATCCCGATCATCCACTGCCCGTCCTGCGGCGAGGTGCCGGTGCCGGACGACCAGCTACCGATGGAGCTGCCCGACCTGCGCGGCGCGGACCTGCAGCCGAAGGGCGTCTCGCCGCTGGCGGCCGACCGCGAGTGGGTCGAGGTCGACTGCCCGAAGTGCGGCGGCAAGGCCGAGCGGGACACGGACACGATGGACACGTTCGTCGACTCGTCCTGGTACTTCCTGCGCTACCTGTCCCCGCAGTACACCGACGGTGCCTTCGACCAGGAGGTGGCGGACCGCTGGATGTCGGTCTACCAGTACGTCGGCGGCAAGGAGCACGCGGTACTGCATCTCCTGTACGCGCGTTTCTTCGTCAAGGCGCTGCACGACATGGGTCTGCTGAACGCCGTCGAGCCCTTCACCCGGCTGCTGAACCAGGGCCAGGTGATCAACAAGGGCAAGGCGATGAGCAAGTCGCTGGGCAACGGCGTGAACCTGGGCGACATGCTCGACGAGTTCGGCGTGGACGCGGTCCGGCTGACGATGGTGTTCGCCGGTCCGCCCGCGGACGACATCGACTGGGCCGACATGTCGCCGGGAGGCTCGCTGAAGTTCCTGCAGCGGGCCTGGCGGCTGGCGGCATCGGTCGAAGCGCCGCTGGGGTCGGATCCCTCGACCGGCGACGTCGAGCTGCGCAAGCTGACCCACCGCACGGTGGCCGACGCGGCCGAGCTGATCGACTCGCACCGGTTCAACGTGATGGTGGCCCGGATCATGGAGCTGGTGAACGCCACCCGGAAGGCGATCGACTCCGGTCCGGGTGCGGCCGACCCGGCCGTCCGCGAGGCGGTCGAGACGGTGTCGATCCTGCTGAGCCTGGTCGCGCCGTACACGGCCGAGGACATGTGGGCCGAGCTGGGCCACGAGCCGACCGTCGCCAAAGCGGGTTGGCCGAAGGTCGACCCGGCGCTGCTGGTGCAGGACACGGTCACCTGCGTGGTCCAGGTCGCCGGCAAGGTGAAGGACCGGCTGGAGGTCTCGCCGGACATCTCCGACGCCGACCTGGAGAAGCTGGCGCTGGACTCCGACGCGGTGCAGAAGGCGCTGGACGGTCGCGGTACCCGCAAGGTGATCGTGCGGGCGCCGAAGCTGGTCAACATCGTCCCGGCCTGATGGATTCCGTCGTACTGGATGTTCACACCGGTGCTCGTGAGGTCGTCATGGACCTCACGAGCCGGTGTGACCAGTTCGTGTCGGGGCGCGGCGACGGGCTGCTGCACGTCTTCGTCCCGCACGCGACCGCCGGTGTCGCGATCCTCGAGACCGGCGCCGGCAGCGACAGCGACCTGCTGGCCGTGCTCGAGGACCTGCTGCCGCGCGACTTCGACTGGCGGCACCGGCACGGCTCGCCCGGCCACGGCCGGGACCACGTGTTGCCGGCGCTGATTCCGCCGTACGCGACGGTTCCGGTGCTGCGCGGCCGGCTGACGCTCGGAACGTGGCAATCGATCTGCCTCGTCGACACCAATCGCGACAATCCCGACCGGCATGTCCGGTTGTCGTTCCTGGCCGGTTAGTGGACTACTAGGTAACTGTCGGCCAACGTATTTTGGTGACTTATCGTGATGTTGCGGATCGCGTTACGTTTGCGAAACACGACTCCGCTTGAATTGCCGCATGGCAGCCCTGGACACCTTGCGCGACGTCACCGTTGAGCTCCTGGTTCGCGCCACCCGAGGGGTTTGCGACGGTAGCTTGCTGAATGCCGATGCCGGTCGCGCGGACACCAGCGCGCGCATCGACGACTGGTCCGGCATCCTTTCTCTCTACGCCGCCGAAAATGAATCCCACTCGGTTCGCGCAACTGCTTGAAACGCGCATTTCTGATCCCGCAACCATTCCTTTCCAGACTCAGATTTGTTGCCTCAGTCAACAACTTGTGTGACCCAGACCGCATCCCGCACGCCGGGCAGTCCCGCCACGAGCACGCTTGTCACGCTATGTTGTGACAGGAACGTGGGGCCTCCAGAGGGGTGACAGGCGGTGTCGGACACGGATGGCCGGGCTGACGGTCGGCGGGGTTTCGCCGATCTGTTGCTCGACCTCAGGGTCCAGGCCGGACTGTCTCAGGAGGAGCTGGCCGACCGCGCCGGGCTGAGTGTGCGCTCGATCCGCGAGATCGAGGCCGGCCGGGTCGCGCGGCCGCGAAAGGATTCGGTCCGGCTGCTGGCTTCTGCGCTGGGTCTGCAGGACACGTCGCAGTTCCTCGCTGCGGCCGGGCACGGTACTGCGCGACGCGTCGTCCAGCCGCCTGTTGTTTCGGTGGCCGATGCCGCTCCGACCGGGCTGCGCTGGCGTGGCACGCGGCCGATCCCGGACGGGCTCGTCGGCCGCGAGCAGGAGCTGTTCGAGCTGGAGGCGCTGCTGCGGCAGAACCGGCTTGTCACGCTCGTCGGTCCTGGTGGGGTCGGCAAGACTGAGCTGGCCCTGGCAGCGGCTGACCGGTTCTCCGGTGCGGAGACGACGGTGGTGGTCGTTGATCTGACCACGGTTCAGCGCGACGCCGCCGTACCGTCGGCCATCCTCGACGCCTTTGGCACCGCGCCCGGGACGTCGGACCTGGACGACGTACTGTCCGGTCGCCGGCCGGGCGACCTGGTCATCGTCGAGGACAACGCCGAGCACGTGCTCGACGGCGTCGCCACGGTCGCCAACCGGATGGTCCGCAGCTTCCCGGGCGTCGGCGTGCTGGTCACGTCGCGGATCCCACTGGGCCTCCCGGACGAGGTCGTACGGCGGGTGCAGGTGCTCGGCGTACCGGCGAACGACGAGAACTTCGAGGAGATCGCAGCGTCGCCGGCCGTGGAGATGTTCTGCCGCCGGGTGGCTCGGGTGCGGCCCGGCTTCGTCCTGACACCTGCGAACGCTCCGACTGTGGCGCGTCTGTGCCGGCGGTTGGACGGCCTGCCGCTGGCGCTGGAGCTGGCGGCCGCGCGGGCGGGGTCGTTGTCGGTGGAGACGATCCTTGCGGCGCTGGACGACCGGTTCCGGTTGCTGTCGGGGCCGCGGCGGTTCGGTGCACCGCATCAGCGGACGCTCGCGGACACGATCGCGTGGAGCGTGGACGCGCTGTCCGATGCGGCGCGGCAGTTGCTCTACCGGTGCTCGGTGCTCGGTTCCCCGTTCACGCTTGAGGCGGTGGCCGGGGTGTGTACGGGCGAGCCGATCGACGGCCTTGACGTACCGATGCTGCTGGCCGAGTTGGTGGAGAAGTCACTGCTGCAGCCGGTGCTCGAGTTCGAGCAGTTGTACGGCACGCGGTACAAGCTGCTGGAGACGATCCGCGAGCACGCGTATGCCGGCCTGTCGTCGCAGGGCGATGACCTGATCGAGTTCCGGGACCGGGCGGTCGCGTGGTGTTCGACGTACGTCGCGGGGCTGGAGGGCGCGTGGTCGTCGCCGGACCGCGATCGGCAGTACCGGGCGGCGCATGCCAACTCCGCGCTGTTCGAGGTGGCGTTGGAGCGTGCCGCTGAGCTGGGGGAGTGGGACGCGGCCGCGCGGATCGTGCTCGGGTTCCGGATCGCGTGGCAGTACCAGGCGAGTGTGGCCGAGAGCGGGATCCGGTGGGCGACGCTGTGTGCTTCTAACGTGTCCGACAAGGAGATCAGCGGTCGGCTGCTGGCGATCGCGGGACGACTGTCCAGCCTGACCGGTGACATCCGTGGAGCGCGCCGGCACTACGGCGAGGCGCGCACGCTGATCCCGGGCGAGACCGAGATGGGGCTGGTCGCTCGCGGCGGCTGGGTGTCGTCCGGCTCGCATCTGCTCGACACACAGAGTCTGGCCGAGATCCCGGCGCTGGTAGATGACGCTCGCAAGCATGGCGACGTACAGCGCTCAGCGACCGTGCAGGCGATCTGTGGGCTCGCGTTGCTGCGCTGGGGCCGACTGGAGGAGGCCAAGGAGCTCCTGCTCGCGTGGGAGGCCGCACTGGTCAATCCGGGCGTCTACCCGGACGAGATCGCCTACATGGCGCTCAGCCGGGTCGACCTGGAGCTGGGGAACCTGCCCGAGGCACGTCACTGGGCTGTGCTGGCCCGCGACAGCCAGGCGTCGGACGATCCGGAGCGGACCAAGGTCGCCGGCTGTCTGGCGATGGTCGAGTTCCACGACGGCCGGTACGACGAGGCCCGGGCGCTGCTCGACCAGGCGGACGCCGACATCCGCGGCCACCGCGGGTACTTCGACTACCTGGTGATGCTGTACCGGTCCCGGCTGGCGCGTGCCGCAGGTGAGGTCGAGCAGGCACAGGTGTCGATCCGGGACGCCGTGAACCGGCTGCTGCTCGAAGGGCGGGTCGTGTATCTGCTCGAAGTACTGCCGGAGGCTGTGGCGGTCCTGCACGCGCTGGGTCGGTCGGAGGCGGGAGACGCCTTGTGCGGGCAGTTGCTGGCGTGGCAGCGGTCGATGGACCCGCCGATGCTCCCGACGGCGTGGGCGGTGCTGCAGGAGTCGTGTGAGAGCGCTTCGGCGGCGGATGGATGGCCTGAGCCGGATCCGGCGGCCGCAGTACAGCGGCTGGCCAACGACGTACTCGCTGCGCTTTCCTGAGCGCTCTCTCGACGGCTTTTATGACGCGGATCCGCGAAAGCTGCCGGGTAACTGCCGGTTGATCTGCCTCGTCCTGACATGGCTGCCGGACGAAGAATTACAGCCGTAGGGCAGGTTCCACGAAGCAGAGTCCGACACCGGGCGACGGCAGCGAAGGGGTGGTGAACCATGAAGAGGCCATGGACCACCGCCGGACTGCCGACGAGCGCGGCGAAGGCGACGCGGAGGGCATCCGGCGGCTGGTTGGTGGGGGCGCCGAGCGGCTGCCGAGAGCTCCGGGGTGCTGTGGAGTGCGGATCTGTCCTGCCTGTACCGGACGCTGTGCACCGTCAGGGCACCGCTTCCGGGGCGGGGTTCCAGCAGCGGGTCAGGCACACGACACAGGGGACGAGTGCCACGACCCGGCCGGCACGGGTAAACCGACGGGTTTGGTCACCCGTCGGCGGGCCAGCCGCTGGGGCCTCCCGGAACCTCGACGAGCTCGCGGTCAAGGCCGGTCCTGCGCGGTACCGGATACGGGGAGTAGCTCGTCGAGGCTCCATCAACTTCAGCTGACAACCAGGGGGAGTCAGCAGGACGAGCCGGGCTGATGACGCACGTGGGGACGTCACCAGCCCGGCGCAGGTCCCGAGCGAGGTGAAGGCTTCGGAGGGGTGGCCTTCACCTCGCTAATCTCCTACCACTGCCGCCTTGTCGAACGCGTAGCCGACCATCCAGTGGGGCTGCAAGCGGCAGTAGACGATGTCGTCACCCCAGCTCGACGGTGAACTGCCGTAATGATTGGTGAGATGATCCTCGATCTCCGCGAAGTCCGGGTGCTCCGCGGTCAGGAACTCGACGTCCCCGTGGCTGAACACCCCGATCCGCTCACCGTCGACGTACGAGATGCTCGCCGCGGGCCGCTTCTTCAGCTGCTTCGCCTTCGCCGCCGACCCCGAAGTCGTGAACACCCACCGGCCGTGCAGGAGGTGTCCGTCCACCGCGCTGATCCGCGGCTCACCCCGCGCCGTCACCGTGGCCAGATTCAGCGTGCACATCCCGGTCAGAACCCCCACCAGCTCCTCGGCATTGAGCCGTCGCGGACCCGTGATGATGTTCCGCAGATGCTGCGTCGATTGGGCGTACGCCGCGTCCAACAACTCCTGCAACTCGGTGACTTCCGCCGCTGTCTCCTTCATGTTGTGGAGTCTGGCACTGCGCTCCGACATTAACTGTCCGGTAACCTCGCTGCATGTCAGCCCGCGTGCAGGTCGTCACCGACTCCACGGCCGGCCTGTCCACGCACGAGGTCCTCCGCCACCCGCTGACCGTCGTACCGCTCCAGGTCGTGATCGGCGGCACGTCGTACGACGACGGCGCCACGTCGGCCGACGCCGTCGCGGAGGCGCTCAAGACCTTCACGCCCGTCTCGACCAGCCGGCCCGCGCCGCAGACCTTCGCCGACACGTACGCCGCCTGCGCCGCCGACGGCGCCGAGGCGGTGGTGTCGATCCATCTGTCCGGCGACATGTCCGGCACCTTCGAGGCCGCGATGATCGGCGCCAAGGAGTCGCCGATCCCGGTCCGCGTGGTCGACTCCCGCTCGCTCGGCATGGGCCTCGGCTTCCCGGTCCTCGCCGCGGCCGCCGCCGCCTCCGCCGGCGAGGACGCCGCCGCGGTCGAGGCCGCGGCCCGAGCCACGATGAAGTTCACCTCGGCGTACTTCTACGTCGACACCCTCGAGTACCTCCGCCGCGGCGGCCGAATCGGCGCCGCCCAGGCCCTCCTCGGTACGGCGCTCGCCGTCAAACCGCTGCTCACGATCAGCGGCGGCCGCATCGTCCCCCTGGAAAAGGTAAGAACCTCCAGCCGAGCCATCGCCCGCCTCGCCGACATAGCCGTCCAACGCGCCGGCGACGCCCCGGTCCAACTGGCCGTCCACCACCTCTCCAGCCTCGAAAAAGCCCAATCCCTGGCGGACGACCTCTCCACTCGCCTCCCCAAAGCCGAAGAAGTAGTCCTCCGAGAAGTAGGCGCCGTCATCGGCGCCCACGTAGGCCCCGGCCTCCTAGCCGTAGTCGTCAGCCCCCGCTAACTCGCGTCTGCCCGTCGGCGGTTCTCCACAGGTTCGAAGTCGTGGGTTCGCAGGCGTCGCGAACTCGTACCTTCTCTGGGCGTGAAGGTCTTCCGCCGTACCCCCACGCCCGACCCAGGCGCCCGAGAGCGAGCCCTCGCCCGCCTCGCCGCCCACCCGCCGTCGCACCCCCGGCCGGACCTCGCGCCCAACCAACCCGAACAGGTCGTCGGGCCCGGCGGCGAACTCCTTCACAACCCGACCGACCCCCGCCGCGAACACCCTCGCGACGACTACCCGGAGGAGCGTGATGATGAGGTGCGCGGTGGATGGATACCCGAACAGATCCGGCCCGAACGACTCCGAGACGCCCGCTGGACCCTCACCCCACGCCACGTCCTGGTCCTCCTCGCCGTACTGGCCATCGGCCTGTCCTGGGCAGCCTGGACCTTTCTCCGAGCCCGCCCCGAAACCCTCCCCACCACCCAACCCACCATCGCCACCACCGGCTCACCCGTCGCCCAACCCGGCACCAACCAATCGCCAGGAGCCAACCCCTCACCGGACCCCAACCAACCACCAGCCACCAACCAACCACCACCCACCAACCAACCACCACCCACCAACCAGCCGCCGGGCACCAACCAGTCGCCGGGAACGAACCAGTCGTCGGGCGCGAACCAGTCGCCAGGCACTGGCCAGTCGCAAGGCACCGCTGGCTCGCCCGGCCAACCCCTCGTCGTCGTGTACGTCGCCGGCAAGGTCCGCCGCCCCGGCCTCGTCCGAGCCCCCACCGGCTCCCGGGTAGCCGACGTACTAGCCCTAGCCGGTGGCCCTCTCCCCGGCGTAGACCTCACCACCCTCAACCTCGCCCGCCAAATAACCGACGGCGAACAAATCACCGTCGGCCTGCCAACCCAACCCCCACCCACCAACCCACCAGCCGCAACCACCCCATCCACCCCGACCGGACCATCCACCGCCTCCGTCAACCTCAACACCGCCACCCTCGCCCAACTCGACGCCCTCCCCGGCGTGGGCCCCGTCCTGGCCCAACGCATCCTCGACTACCGCACCCAGAACGGCCCCTTCACCACCATCGACCAACTCCAGGAGGTCCCCGGCGTAGGCCCCAAAAAGTTCGACTCCCTAAAACCCCATGTCCACCTCTAACCCCACCCCCAACCCACAACCCGCCGAGCCGCACGATCCACCGGCCGGCGAACCCGTGGACACGGCTGCTGGCGAGGCGCCTGCGGGTGAACCGCTCGATGTGCGGTTGTTGGTGCCGGCTGCTGTGGGCTGGCTGACTGCGGTGGTGCTGGTTGGTCAGCGTCCGCTTGCTGCCGCTGTCGTCTCCGTCGTCGCGCTCACCTTCGCCGTCATCCTCGGCCTCGTCCTGCGCAGGAGGCCGACCCACCCCCGCCGAACGACCGGCTGGACAACAGCCGGCTCTCTAGTCGTGATCGCCGGACTCGGCATCGCGGCCGCCCTCCAATCCGCGACCCTCCGCAGCGGCCCGATTCGCGAGCTCGCCGCCGCCTTCGCGACCGTCAACGTCCGGCTCAAGATCGAAGGAGACCCATCACTTCGCCAAAGCACCACCAGCCGCCGCCCGCCGTACGTCGTCGTCAAGGCAACCATCGAGGAGGTACGCACCCACTCGGCCTCATCCGGCATAACCACCACCCGCATCCGTACGCCGGTCTTCGTCATCGGCACGGCCAAGTGGCAGACCGTCAGATACGGCCAGCACGTCGACGCCACCGGCAGGTTGGAAGGCGTCGAAGACGGCTCCGACGTAGCCGCGATGCTCTCGACCCGCTCACCACCACGGATCATCGACCAACCACCGTGGTGGCTGCGCGCCGCCGAGCAGGTCCGGGCCGGCCTGCGCAAAGCCGTCGCCAAAGAGCCTGACGACGTCCGCGGTCTCGTCCCAGCACTCGTGATGGGCGACGTCTCCGGAGTCTCCGCCGAGCTGAACGCCGACTTCCAGACAACCGGACTAACCCATCTCTCGGCCGTATCCGGAACGAACCTCACCCTGTTGCTCACCTTCGTACTCCCGTTGGCACGCCTGGCCGGAGTGCGAGCCCGCGGTCTGACCGCGGTCGGAGTGGCCATGGTCGTGGCCTTCGTCATCCTCGCCAGACCACAGCCGAGCGTCCTGCGAGCGGCCGCGATGGGCCTGATCGCGCTAGCCGCGATGACCAGCGGAGGTTCCGGGCGCCGCGCCGTACGCAGTCTGTCGGTTGCGGTGATCGTGTTGCTGCTGCTCGATACCTCGTTGGCGCGTTCGGCCGGGTTCGCGTTGTCGGTGCTCGCGACCGCGGGCATTGTCCTGCTCGGACCCGGCTGGCGTGACGCTTTGGCGAGGTGGTTGCCGGGTTGGCTGGCCGATGCGATCTCGTGTCCGCTTGCTGCTCAGCTGGCGTGTACGCCGGTAATCGCGTGGCTCTCGGGACAGGTGTCGCTGGTCGCGGTCGCCGCCAACCTCCTGGCGGGCCCGGCGGTCGGTCCGGCGACGATCCTCGGTTTCATCGCGGCCGGAGTCGCCTTGCTGAGCACCGAACTCGCTCAACTGGTCGGCTGGGTCGCGGGCTGGCCTGCCCGCTGGATCATCCTGGTCGCCCGCGAAGGCGCGGACCTCCCGGGCGCCGCCAACGCCTGGCCGGCAACCGTGGTCGGGATCGTCGTCCTCACCCTGCTCTGCCTGGTCCTCGTGCTTGGCCTGCACCGCATCCTGGCGCGCCCGATCGCGATGATCCTGGCGGTCGTCGTACTGGCCGTCGTCGTACTGCGTCCCGTCGGCTCGCTCGGTTGGCCGCCCGACGACTGGCTCTTCGTGGTCTGTGATGTCGGGCAGGGGGACGGGCTCGTGCTCAGAGCAGGCGAGGGTACGGCGGTTGTCGTCGACACCGGGCCGGATCCGGCTGCGATGGATCGGTGCCTGCGGGACCTGGGGATCAAGCGCATCCCGGTGCTCGTACTCAGTCACTTCCATGCCGATCATGTCGGCGGGCTGGCCGGCGTACTGAACGGGCGGAAGGTCGACGAGATCGAGGTGACGCCGTACTTCTCACCGCGGGCGGAGTACAGCCGGCTGGTCGGACTTGCGGCGCAGCACGGCATCGGCTTGCGGACGGTCGCGTTCCACGAGAAGCGGGTGGTCGGTCAGCTGAGTTGGACGACGCTCTGGCCGGCGCGGGTGCCGGCCCTGCCACCGCCCGGTACGTCGTCGGCGACCTCGTCGGATGAAGGTTCGCCGGAGAACAACGCCAGCATCGCGATGATGGTCGAGGTCGCAGGTCTCCGGATCTTGCTCACCGGAGACCTCGAGCCGGAGTCGCAGCGAGCTGTCCTCGCATCAGGTGTCGATCTGCGTGCCGACGTACTGAAGGTTCCGCACCACGGTTCCGCCCAGCAGGAGCCTGAGTTCATCGCGGCCACCCACGCCCGGTTGGCCCTCATCTCCGCCGGCCGCGACAACGACTACGGCCACCCGGCCCCCAGAACCCTCGACCTCCTGTCCCACGACACCATCCGCACCGCCACCACCAGCGTCAACGGCCCGCTCGCCGTCACCAACCACAACCACCAGCTAGCCCTCACCACAACCCACCCCCCGCCATAACCACATGAGGGGCAGTGGTCTAGGAGAATGTGACGGCTGTGGTGGGGACGGTGTTTTCGGGTTGGTCGCCCAGGGACCAGGCGGCTACGCGGGAGACGACGTGAGCCGGGATCTGCTCCGAGATCCCTGGGACGGCGGGGATGTCGTAGGTGCCGTGGGCGTCGTGGGGGAGGACTACGCGATAGCCGCGCGCCAACGCGGTCTTCGACGTTGCGGCCACGCACATCTCGGACATGACGCCGCAGATGGCCAGTGCCCGTACGCCGGCCGAGACCAGGATCTCCCCGAGCGCGGTCCCGTCGAAGCCGTCGTCCCGCGGCTTCCGTACCACGTGCTCGCGCGGCCCAGGCTTCACCGGCAGGTACAGCTCCCACCCCGGCGTCTCCGGCTCGTCATCCGCACCGGGCGGACCGTCGTTCTGCAGATGTACGACGACCGCTCCCGCCGCACGCGCCCGCTCCAACAACTCACCCACGCGCTCAAGCAGCCGATCCGCCCCGGGCACCGCGCCCGCGCCCGATACGAACGCGGTCTGCATGTCCACGACGATCAAGGCGTCGGCAGGTTGGGTCATGAGGCCATCCTCGTTGGTTCGGCGAGGGTGCGCACTCGGATTGTCGGGTCGGCGTGGGATGCTGGCTCGGTGGCTGCTCGTAGGGGTTCTGCGCCGAAGCTCGGTGATGTGTTGCTGGTGACCGGGGCCGAGTCGTTTCTGGCGGATCGGGCGGTGCGGTCGGCGATCGCGGCGGTGTCGAAGGATGCTGCTGACGCCGAGGCGACCGATGTCGACGCGGCCACGCTGGACGTCGGCGTGTTCGCCGAGCTGACCGGCCCGTCGTTGTTCGCGAGCGAGCGGGTCCTGGTGCTGCGATCGCTGGAGAACCTGCCGAGCGAGATGGTGCCGCACCTGATCGAGTACGCCGGGTCGCCGTCCGACGACGTGCTCGTCGTACTGGTGCACTCAGGTGGTCAGAAGGGCAAGGGCGTTCTCGACAAGCTGCGGAAGGCCTCGGTCAACGAGGTCGTTGCGACGGCGCCGAAGGCGTGGGAGCTGCCGCAGTTCGTGGCAGGGGAGATCCGGCTGCACGGCGGGACCGTCGACGAGGGCGCGGCGTCGGCGCTGGTGGACGCGGTCGGGCATGACCTGCGGGCGTTGGCCGGGGCGTGTTCGCAGCTGGTGTCGGATTCCGGCGGCCAGGCGGTGACGGCCGAGCTCATCGGGCAGTACTTCGGTGGTCGCGCCGAGGTTACGAGCTTCGCGGTCGCGGATGCGGCGATCTCCGGGCGGACCGAGCCCGCGCTGGAGCAGCTGCGCTGGGCGCTGGACTGCGGGGTCGCGCCGGTGCTCGTGACGAGTGCGATGGCGGGTGGGTTGCGCGGGCTGGCGAAGTACTCGAGCGCGCCGAGCGGGATGCGCGAGGCGGATCTGGCGCGCGAGGTCGGCGTACCGCCGTGGAAGCTCAAGCAGCTCAAGCAGCAGTCCCGTGGCTGGACTCCTGGCGGACTCGCGACCGCGATCAAGGCTGTCGCTCAGGCAGACGCCGACGTCAAGGGAGCCTCTGGCGACGCCGGGTACGCCCTGGAGCGCATGGTCCTCACCATCACCCGCGCTCACGGCCGCCGCTGACCCGCCACCTCTAGCCAACCGCGCCGGGCACGCCCGGCTCCAACGGGCGCGCCGGGTTTTGGGCATGCAAAAACGATCGGCCGGTCGTTGGGGACGGGCCGATCGTTCGGAGCGGCCGCGCGTCAGGCGCGCGGCCGGGGCCTCAGAGGGAGGCGGCCTTCTTGAAGAGGGCCGACTTCCGGTTGGCAGCCTGGTTGGCGTGGATGACGCCCTTGCTGACGGCCTTGTCGAGCAGGCGGCCGGCCTTGCGGGCGGTCTCCTGGGCCTTGTCTGCCTCACCGGCCTCGACGGCCTCGTGGAAGCGGCGCACAGCCGTCTTGAGGGTCGACTTCACCGACTTGTTGCGAAGTCGCGCAGCCTCGTTCTGGCGGTTGCGCTTGATCTGGGACTTGATGTTCGCCACGAAGAAGAGCCTCGATCAGGTGTGTGCGGTCAATACGGAAGGTGTCGCGGCGCACGGCTATACACCGCCCGTGGGCGCGCGAAGAGCCAGATTACCAACAAGCCGACCCCAGCTCCAAACTCACTCCTGCGGCAGGCCCGCCTCGGCGGTGGATTTCAGGCGGGTGAGGGTGACGTGGATCCCGTCGGCGTTGCGGGGAGTGCGGTTGCCGAAGAAGGGGCGGAAGAGCGCTCGGAGGAGGCTGGGGCGGTGGTCGGTCCAGGATTCGGTGACCTCGCAGCCGCCGTCGGCCGGGGTGAACGAGTAGTCCCAGAGTGATATCGGGATCGGGCCGAAGTGGATGGAGAAGGCGAAGCGGCGGCCTGGCTCGGCGGCGACCACCCGGCCGAAGGTGAACCAGCGCACGACGCCGAGGCGGTTGTGGCCGATGAATCGCTCGCCGTCGACCGTCCAGGTGACGCGGGTGCATTCGGGACTCCACTCGCGCATCCGAGGTAGATCGCTCACCAATGAATAAAGGGACTCGGGCGTCGCGGCCACCGAGATCGACTCGGTCAGATCGGGCATCGGGTTTTCCCTTGCTGTTGGCATCGGCCTGCTGGAGTGAGGGTGACACTGCCGGCGGGTGACGGCATACTCAGGGCCCCGCGAGCCAACGCTCCGCCATCGCGCCGTCCAGCCCTGGAGGATCTCCGTGACCCGCAAACGCCAGGCGATCATCGTCGCCTCAGCGCTGATCGCCGCCACCGCCGGCGTACCGCTGCTGGTGAACGCCGCCAACGCCAGCCAACCGGCGACCCGAGCCGCCGACCCCGACGTCAAGCGCTCCGCCACCGGTTCGTACATCGTCCAGCTCGACGACTCCCCGGTCGCGGAGTACGACGGCGACATCGCCGGTCTGGCCGCCACCAGGGTCGTGCCAGGCGGCAAGCTGCTGAAGACCGCGGCTCCGGTCGTCGACTACGTCAAACACCTGGCCGGCGAACGCGACCAGCTGCTCAAGACGAACAACGTCAAGAAGCTCTACGACTACAACTACACGTACGCCGGTTTCTCCGCCGAGATGTCGTACGACGACGCGGTCAAGCTGGCGAAGTCGTCCGGGGTGAAGAGCGTCGAGCCGAGCGAGATCGAGCACGCGGACACCGTCGACACCCCGCGCTTCCTCGGCCTGTCCGGCAAGGGCGGGGCCTGGCAGCAGGCCGGCGGTGTCGACAAGGCCGGCGACGGCGTGATCATCGGCATGATCGACTCCGGGTACACCCCGGAGCGCCCGAGCTTCGCGCCGATGAAGACCACGAAGCAGTCCGACGCGATCATCGCGAAGAAATGGAAGGGCACCTGCCAGGCCGGCGAGGAAGCGCCCGTCACCTGCAACAACAAGGTGATCGGCGCCCGGTACTTCGACAAGGGCATCGGCACCCGCCCGATCCCGGAGGAGTACAAGTCGCCGCGTGACTACGGCGGCCACGGCACGCACACCGCGAGCACTGCGGCCGGCAACTACGGCGTCGAGATGAGCGTCATGGGCCGCGACTACGGCAAGGGCTCCGGGATGGCGCCGCACGCCCGCCTCGCGATCTACAAGGCGTTGTGGGCGGTGGACGCGACCGGCGGCGGAAGCGGTACGGACGCCGACATCGTGGCTGCGATCGATGCCGCGGTCGCTGACGGCGTGGATGTCATCAACTACTCGATCTCCGGCAGCGGATCGTCGTACGTGAATGCCACCGGGCTGGCCTTCCTCAGGGCCGCCAAGGCGGGCGTGTTCGTCGCGACGAGCGCCGGCAACACGGGCCCGGGCGAGGCGACGGTCGGCAAGACGTACCCGTGGGTGACGTCGGTTGCCAACGGCACCCATGACCGCGACATCCAGACCACGGTCACGCTCGGGAACGGGAAGTCGTACACCGGCGCGGGGATCGGCGCCGGCGTACCGCAATCGCCGGTGATCCTGGCCAAGGACGCGGGCCTCGCCGGCGCCGACCCGGCCAACCTCACGCTCTGCCAGGCCGGCACGCTCGACCAGGCGAAGGTCAAGGGCAAGATCGTGGTCTGCGACCGGGGCGTGAACGCCCGCGTCGACAAGAGCCTGCAGGTGAAGAACGCCGGCGGCGTAGGCATGATCCTGCTCAACCTCACCCCGAGCACCCTCGACTCCGACCTGCACTCGGTCCCGACCGTTCACCTCGACGACAAAGCAGCCCCTGAGGTCAAGGCCTACGTCAGCGGCACCGCCGACCCGACCGCGACCATCAGCGCCGGTACGCCGGTGCGCGTCACGGCCCCGATGGTCGCCGCCTCGTCCAGCCGCGGCCCGTCCCCGGCCGGCAACGGCGACCTCCTCAAACCGGACGTCATGGCACCGGGTACGAACGTCCTGGCCGCGACCACGGCGTTCAGCGCGGCCGGCGGCGAGTACGCGTTCATGAGCGGTACGTCGATGTCGACGCCGCACATCGCCGGCATCGCCGCCGTGCTGAAGGCCAAGCACCCGACGTGGTCCCCGATGGCGATCAAGTCCGCGATGATGACGACCGCCACCGACAAGGACACCGCGGGCAAGCCGATCAAGAACGACTCCGGCTCGCCGGCCAACCCGTTCGGGTACGGTGCCGGGCTCGTGCAGCCGAAGCTGGGGATGGACCCCGGCCTGGTCTACGACTCCACGTACACCGACTGGACGAAGTTCGTCTGTGGCTCCGGTCAGGTCCCGGCTACGCACGAGCTGTGCGCGAACGGCAAGATCGACCTGAGCGACCTCAACTACCCGACGATCGCGATCGGCGACCTGGCCGGCAAGCAGACCGTGACCCGGACCGTGACGAACGTCGGCAAGCTGCCCGAGGTCTACTTCCCGAAGGTCGAGGGCCTGAAGGGTCTCAAGGTGACCGTCTCGCCGCGGATCCTGATCACGCTGCCCGGCCGGAGCACGACGTACAAGGTGACGTTCGAGAACAACGGCGCCCCGCTCGAGCAGTACTCGTTCGGCCGGCTGGTCTGGAAGTCCTCGAAGCACTCCGTGGCCAGCACGCTGGCCATCAAGCCGCTCACGGTCAAGGCGCCGACGCAGGTCAACGGAACCGGGACCACAGGTTCGGTCGAGGTACCGATCACGGCCGGGTACGCCGGGACGCTCAACACCAGCGTTGTCGGCCTGACCCCCGCCACCGTCGGCGAGGCCGCGCTGAAGAACCCGGGCGGCGTGGCGTTCCCGACGACCGCTCCGAAGGCCAACGACCACGTCGCGAAGTTCACGGTCGACGTCCCGGCCGGTACGACGCACGCCAGGTTCTCCACGTTCGACGCGGACTACCCGGCCGGCACTGACCTGGATGTGTTCGTCTACCAGGCCGGGACGACCACTCTGCTCGGTAGCAGCACAGGCGGTTCCTCAGAGGAGGAGGTCAACCTCCCACGGCCCGCAGGCGGCAAGGTCGACGTGTACGTCGACCTGTACGCCGGAGCCAACGAGCAGACCATCAAGCTCAACCACTGGGAGCTCCAGAAGCCCGAGGCCAACCTGACAGCCGCACCGGCCACCCAACAGGTGCAGGTGGCCGGCGCGGCGAGTGTGACTGCTAACTGGACCGGGCTGACGGCCGGTACGAGGTATCTGGGTCAGCTGCGCTTCACCGACGGCGCAGACGGCTCCGGCTCGACCATCATCCGAGTGGACGGCTAGGGCTGGACCTGGCGAATTGTCTCGTCAGGCTTGGCGGTCGCGACCTGCTTGCACTCGCCGGTCGCGACCGCACACCGGAAGAGCTTCTGGGCCGGACCGGCCTCGTCGACCACGATCACGTTGTCCGGGTCCTCGAAGACCCCGTCCTCGAACCACTTCGTGCCGGCCGGGAGCTTCATCTTCGTGGCCTTCCCGGTGGCTATGTCGACGGCGACCCCGATGTTGCTGATGGTCATCGTCGCCCCGTCCGGGGACACCGAGACGTACGGCGCGGCAACCGGAGCCTTGAAGCAGTACTGACGCTTCGTCTCGAGCCCCTTGGCTCCCAGCGTGGCGGCTGTGACGCAGGACTGGTCGCCCTTGTAGGTGATGTGCGTGACGATGTTGGTGCTGCGCGTCACCTGGAGGGTGCCGGCGCTGAATGTCCCGACCGTCCGGACCTCGGTCGCTCCAGGCTGCCAGAGCTTCACGGCCACCGGGTCCGGAGAGTGCTCCTCCATCCAGATGCCGTCCTTGTTCCAGCCGACGAGTTCGAGGTTCGGGATCTTGACGGACAGGCTCGCCACCTCCTTGCCGGACCTGATGTCGACGACGGCCACCCGGTTCTCCGCCCGGCCGTACTTCGAGAGCGCGACGGCGAACTGTTGTCCGTCGGGTGAGATCGACGGGCTGAAGCCGCCGAGCGGCCCGATCGGCCGGACCTTGCCGTTCGCCGAGAGGATGGCGACCTGTGCCTTGTCGGGATCGGGGTAGCCGGTCTGGACGAACCAGCCGCCCTCGGTCCGCGCGACGACCTGGCCCTTCACGCCGGGGTTCTTGACGGTGGTGCCGCCGTCGTGAAGGAGGGCCCACCAGGTGTCGAGCGGGTTGTCCGGGTTGTTGTCGACCGTGGTCGTGTACGGGATCCGCGGTGCCCCGGTAGAAACCGGGCCTGTGGCAGGCAGACCGGCCACGGACGGCTGGTCGGGCTTGGTCAGGCCGTGCAGGTACGGCACCGCCAGAGTCAGCACTGCCGCGATGCCGGCCGCGGCCACTGCCATCGGCACCCAGCGGCGGCGGGTCGACGTACCGGTGCTGTCCAGCTCCAGACCGGGGCCGTGGGCGGAGTCCGGCACAGTGTCGGCCTTGGCGTTCAAGTAGTCGCGCAGGCGGGTCTCGGTGTCGTTCATCGGAGTTCCTCGAGTTTCTTGGTGAGAGCCGTGAGGCCGCGCGACGCGGTCGCCCTGGCGGTGGACGGGCTGATGCCGAGGATCTCGGCGATCTCGTCGAACGGGAGGTCGAGGTAGTAGCGCAGGACGAGCACCTCGCGGGGGCGGGTGGACAGCCCCTGCAGCGCCCGGCGTACTTCCTCGCGTTGCTCCCCGAGGACGGCGGTGCTCTCCGCGGAGTCGTGCGGCGCCTGGTGCGGCGGGGTGTAGAGGCGGGCCACCCGGCGGCGCCGCAGCGTGGACCGGCTCGCGTTGAGCACGGTCGAACGCAGGTACCCGAGCGCCTTGTCGGAGTCCTTGAGCGGCCATCGCCGGTACAGCTGGGCGAACGCCTCCTGGACTATGTCTTCGGCTGTCTGTCGGTCATCGATCACCAGGACGGCCAGGCGCACGAGACCGCGCCACTCCCGGCCGTACAGCGCTGTCACGGCGTCACGTGCCTCGTCGCCGGCCGCCACCTGGTGAGGATGCTGCTCGATACTCACCACTAGATTCGTCACACCCTGAGAGACGTCCGTACGCCGCGAACGCTGCATCAGAGCCGATGGCGTACCCAGTCGAGGTGTACGAGCGCGCTTTCCCGCTGCCATGTCCTCATGGTGGGGATCCCAGGGGGCGCCGGCTGGGCTGAACCCCACCACAGGCCGCCTCCGACGGCTGCGATGAAGCCTGTGATCGCCTCGTCGTCGGGCAGGTCCGGGAGTACGACGGAGCCTCGCATTTCCGCGTGCAGGATGACCGTGTCGGTCCAGCGGGGTGCGAGCCCCGGGTGTGCCCAGTCGATGAACACCACCCGGTCGTCGGTCAGGATGATGTTGTCCGCCCGCAGGTCGTAGTGCGCCAGCGCCTTACCCTCCGCCAGTGCACGCAGCCCCTTCTGGGCCAGCTCGGCGAACTCCTCGACCCGGCCCTCCATCCAGGACGGTACGGCGAGGCCGTCCTCCAGCACGTTGTTCCACCGGCTCAGGAAGTCGCGGCTCCGGACGGCGACCACGGGCGCATCCGGCCACGGCGACGGGTCCAGTGCGTCGGTCAGCTCCGCCAGCGCGTCCAGCACCCGGTCCGCGTCGGCCTGCTCCCACGGGTGTGCAGGCAGTCGCCCGGAGATGTCCTCGTACAGCATGCCGACCCAGTCGCCGTCGTCGTACACGTCGTACAGGCGCGGAGCCATCGGGAGCGGGCCGATGGCCTGCATCGCGGTGATCTCCTGGCGGAACAGCTCGGGCGTCTTCGGGTTCAGTGACGTGCCGACGGCCTTGACGAAGGCCCGGCGGCCGGAGGCGGTTACCAGGCGTGCGGCGACGCCGGGGGAGAAGCCGCCCTGCTGGGTGGCAGCCGACACCACCGCCGAGCCGAGCGCGCGCTCGACCCAGTCCCGGACCTGCACGGGCATCTTCTCGTAGGGCAGCCTGACCCCAGCAGCGTGCGCCATGCGTCACCACGCTATCGGGCTCCCGCCAGCGATTTTCGAATCTGCTGGACCCGCATGGGATGATTGACCGGATATCACCCAAGACCAGAACTGGATCCTCTCCGTGCCCGTTGGCCCCACGAATGTGCCGCAGCCGGGTCGTACCGACCCGTCGCTGATCCGGAACTTCTGCATCATCGCCCACATCGACCACGGCAAGTCGACGCTGGCCGATCGGATGCTGCAGATCACCGGTGTGGTCGACGACCGCTCCATGCGGGCGCAGTACCTCGACCGGATGGACATCGAGCGCGAGCGCGGCATCACGATCAAGTCGCAGGCGGTCCGGCTCCCGTTCACGCCGGGTCCGGACACCCCGGGCGGCCTGCTCGCCCCGGACGGTACGACGTACATCCTGAACATGATCGACACGCCCGGTCACGTGGACTTCACCTACGAGGTCTCGCGGTCGCTCGAGGCGTGTGAGGGCGCGGTCCTGCTGGTCGACGCGGCGCAGGGCATCGAGGCGCAGACCCTGGCGAACCTTTACCTCGCGCTGGGCGCCGACCTGCACATCATCCCGGTGCTGAACAAGATCGACCTGCCCAGCGCCCAGCCGGAGAAGTACGCCGCGGAGTTGGCCCACATCATCGGCTGCGACCCGTCCGACGTGCTCAAGGTCTCCGCGAAGACCGGTGAGGGCGTCGAGGACCTGCTGAGCGAGATCGTCGCCCAGATCGCCCCGCCGAAGGGCGTCAAGGACGCGCCGCCGCGGGCGCTGATCTTCGACTCGGTCTACGACACCTACCGCGGCGTGGTCACCTATGTCCGGGTCGTCGACGGCGAGCTGACCCACCGCGACCGGATCAAGATGATGTCGACCGGCGCGGTGCACGAGATGCTCGAGGTCGGCGTCATCTCCCCGGAGCCGGCGAAGTCGCCGAGCATCGGCGTCGGCGAGGTCGGCTACCTGATCACCGGTGTGAAGGACGTCCGGCAGTCCCGCGTCGGTGACACCGTCACCGCGGCCGTGCACGGCGCGACCGAGGCGCTCGGCGGCTACAAGCACCCACAGCCGATGGTGTACTCCGGGCTGTTCCCGATCGACGGTGACGACTACCCGACGCTGCGTGACGCCCTCGAGCGCCTGCAGCTGAACGACGCGGCCCTGCAGTACGAGCCGGAGACCTCGGGTGCGCTCGGGTTCGGCTTCCGCTGCGGGTTCCTCGGTCTGCTGCACATGGAGATCGTCCGCGAGCGGCTCGAGCGCGAGTTCGACCTGGATCTGATCTCGACCGCGCCGAACGTGGTCTACCGGGTCGAGATGGAGGACGGCAAGGAGTTCACCGTCACGAACCCGAGCGAGTTCCCCGAAGGCAAGATCGCCGACATCTACGAACCGGTGGTCCGCGCGACGATCCTGAGCCCGAAGGACTACATCGGCGTCATCATGGAGCTCTGCCAGTCCAAGCGGGGCAACCTGCTCGGGATGGAGTACCTGTCCGAGGACCGGGTCGAGCTGCGCTACACGCTGCCGCTGGCCGAGATCGTCTTCGACTTCTTCGACCAGTTGAAGTCGAAGACCAAGGGGTACGCGTCGCTCGACTACGAGCCGACCGGCGAGCAGTCGGCGCAACTGGTCAAGGTCGACATCCTGCTCCAGGGCGAGACGGTGGACGCGTTCTCCGCGATCGTGCACCGCGACAACGCCTACGCGTACGGCGTCGCGCTGGCCGGCAAGCTGAAGGAACTGATCCCGAGGCAGCAGTTCGAGGTGCCGATCCAGGCCGCGATCGGGTCCCGGATCATCGCCCGCGAGTCGATCCGCGCGATGCGCAAGGACGTGCTCGCGAAGTGCTACGGCGGTGATATCACCCGTAAGCGCAAACTGCTCGAGAAGCAGAAGGAGGGCAAGAAGCGGATGAAGATGGTCGGCCGCGTCGAGGTCCCCCAGGAAGCCTTCATCGCCGCCCTCCGCACGTCCGAACCGGCCGAGAAGGCAGGCAAGAAGTAGGTGCCTGTCCAAATACCCGCTGGTCTGCTCGCTGTTGCGACCCGCGGGCAGGACTGGGCGGACTGGCTCGATCGGCTGCCGCGGTTGCTGCGGGATCTGCTCGGCGAATGGTCGTTGCAGGTGGACGGTACGGCGGCGTACGGGAACTGCGCGATCGTCGTACCGGTGCTTGCCGACGGGCAGCGCGCCGTACTCAAGGTGCAGTTCCCGCATTGGGAGGCCGAGACCGAGCACCTCGCGCTGCGCACGTGGGCCGGCAACGGCGCCGTCCAGCTGCTGCGGGCGAACCCGCGCCGGTTCGCATTGCTGCTCGAGCGGTTGGAGTCGCGCGACCTGACCACGGTCGACGCGCTGGACGCGTGCGAGATCGTTGGCCAGACCTACAAGCGGCTGCACGTTGCCGCCGGCCCGCAGTACCGGCCGTTGTCGGGGGAGCTGAAGCGCTGGGTGGAGGGCTTCCGCAGATTGCCCGCGTCGGCGCCGGTGCCGCATCGGTACGTCGAGCAGGCGATCTCGTTGTCGGAGGACTTCATCGCCGACCCGGCCACCGACGGCAAGCTGATCCACACCGATCTGCACTACGAGAACATGCTGGCCGCGGATCGTGAGCCCTGGCTGGTGATCGACCCGAAGCCGCTGTCGGGTGACCCGCACTTCGAGGTCGCGCCGCTGATCTGGAACCGCTGGGACGAAGTAGTTGCCGCCGGCGACCTTCGGTTCGCGGTCCGGCAGCGGTTCTACACGGCGATCGACGCGGCCGGCTTGGACGAGGACCGCGCCCGTGACTGGGTGATCGTGCGACAGATGCTCAACGTGCTCGGGACGCTCGAGAACACCGACGGCACCCTGCCGCAGGACTGGCTGACCCGCAACATCGCCATCGTCAAGGCCATCCAGGACTAGCAGCCGGTCATAGGCGCGGACTCGGGCGGCGTGGGCGCCGCCTCACTACCAGCAGGACTCCGGCCACCGCCAGTAACCCGAGCAGGGCGATCGCCCCGATGGCAAGCCCTGTCCGTGCTCCGACAGGCCGGTACGAGCACGACACCTCCGACGTACCCGCCGGTGCCGCGACCGCGACCAGTCCGCCGCGGGTGCTCGGGTTGCGGCCTGGCTTGCCGTCGACCGAACAGCGCCAGCCGTCGATCCGAATCACCGCAATCACGACCGTAGCGGCGTCACCCGGCTGCAGCCGCACGTGGATGCTGTGACCACCGACGCTCACCTCGGACGCCTTGCTTGCGCTCAGCTGTGCCACGGCCGCGTCGAGCCGGTCCCGGTGCAGGCAGCCGATCGGCGACAAGGGCAGTTTCGTCCGCGCCGCAAGCCGGAGCGTCACATCGACCTTACCTTCCGTGCCGACGGTCCCGACCCGGAGCATCGGCGCGCCGGAGTAGATGCCCGGACTCTTCGCCTTCGGATCCAGGTTCGTCACCCAGCCGCGTCCGTCGACGAATACGTCGCCCACGTACGTCGGTGCCGCGAACCAGATCTCCGACCCGGGCACACAGGTCGCATGCAACCGTGTCTCCACCGGCAGAGCCGCACCGGGCGTCGGCGTGATCGTCAGCCCACCGCGCCGATCCGAGACGGTGACATCCGGATCCTTCTCACCCAGCACCTTCGGGATCGTGTACACATCCGCGCCCAAGGCCGTCTCCTGCACGCCGAACGGCCCCGGATCGCGGGATGAGAACGGCTTCACCGGCCGCACAGTGACCAGTGGCGCAGCGTCGTACGTCTCGAGCTTCGGCACATCGTCGTCGTCACCCACGACCACCCGGCTTCGGATCGCGAACGCGGCATCGACCACCGGGTTCTGCGGGTCGATCGTGGCCCGCCCGTACGAGCTGTACCCGAATCCCAGGTCCAGCAGTTGCTGTGAGACCCGGTCCGGGATCGTGCTCGAGTAGTACTGCGGTCCCTGGCCGCCGATCAGCATCGGATCGTTGACCGTCTGGTCCGCGCCCGGCGCCGCGCGATGCGTCGGCCAGTCCGCCGCCGACTCCACCAAGCCACGGATCGCCGTGTGCTGCTCACCCCACGGAGCCTTCGCGCTGAGGATCTTGCTCCGCTGCGCGTCGATCGCCGCCGACGACACCGAGACCTCGGCGATCACCGCGCCGACCAGGAGTGCCACCGCGACCCGTCGTAGCCGGTCCGGCCGCCGCCTCGCGAACCAGGTGCCGGCGGCGATCACGATCAGCAGCGGTACGACGATGCGGGTGGTCGTGGTGGTGGTCCGGACGTTCCACATCACCAGGTACAGAATGAGCACGATGCAGACCGGAGCCGCCACGGCAAGCATCGTACGGAGTCCGGCCGCCGCGGACAGCCAACCGAGGATCACCAGCAGACCGCACACGATGAACGCCTGCCGGTACTGGCTGCCGTTCGGGGTGTCGAACCCGTGCCAGACGTCGTGCGTGAAGTCCACCTGCATGCTGAAGACGGTCAGCACGACCGCCGCCGACCAGACGATTCGCTCGCGGCCGGGAACCGCCCGGTTGAACGGGAAGCTGACCGCGAGCAGCAGGAGCACCGTGCCGACCGCGAGGCCGGGCGTCGCCCCGACACCCTCGCTGCCTGGAAGCAACCTGGCCAGGAAGTCGATCGCGCTGATCGGTTTGAACGTGACATCCGGGCTCGGTCGCGCCGCCTGCACGATCCGGAACGTCGGCAGCAGGAACGGCGCGGCCAGCCCGATACCGATGCCGATAGCAACGACGCAGCGCAGCCCGCCGGTCAGCCGGGTGCGCCAGGACACGGTCGCGTCGTACGCCAGGATCCGCGCCACCACGACGATCGCGGCACCGATCGTTGCCATGTACACCGTGTAGAAGTGCGACGTCCAGAGCAGAGCGACCACGAACGGGGTGACCAGCAGCGAGACCGCCGAGCGCCGGCTGAGGATCCATTCGCAGAGCAGGCAGAGGACCGGGAACGCGACCAGCCCGTTGAGCCAGACACTCATGTACGCGGCGTCGTCGATCGCCCAGCCGCACGCGCCGTACGAGATCCCCGCGACCACCGCGATCCACACCGGGCCGGGCCGCAGGCGGCGCAAGTACGTCGTCATCGCACCGGCGGCGAGCCCGATCGCGAGTACGTCGACCAGGAACAGCGCGAGATCGATGTGGTCACGCGGGAACAGCACCACGATCCACGACAGTGGCGAGCCGACGTATGCCATGAAGTCGCCGAGGAAGGGTACGCCGAAGCCGCTCGACCAGTTGAAGAGCAGGTCGCCGACGCCGCGGCCGGTAAGCATGTCGCGGTAGTGCGCGTACATCGGGACGAACTGCTGGCCGAGGTCGTTGGTGCTCCGCGGGCGGTCTCCGAACGGGTAGGTGCCGCGGATGATGCCGCTGATCACGAACGTCAGCCCGGCCGCGACGCCGGCAGCCGGCGCCGGCCACTGCCGCCCGGCTCGGGCGGCGAAACCCCTGTTCATCCCACCGTCCGGAAGTCGTCGGCCCCGGCCGCCACCGGCTTGGCCGGCTCGAGGAGCTGCGCCGGCGCCGGGTGTTTGAGGTAGCTCAGCCGCGCGGCCTCCTGCCGGTTCCGGCCGATCGCGTCGAGCAGGTAGCCGAGCACGACCAGCAGGATCGCGATCAGCCCGATCGACGACGCCAGCACCGCCGTCGGGAGGCGCGGCACGAGCCCGCTGTCGAGGTACTCGAGCACGACCGGCAGGCCGAGCACCAGCGCCAGCAAGCCGCAGGCCGCGGCGAGTACGCCGTGGAACAGCGTCGGCCGCTCGAGCCGGGCCAGGTGCAGGATCCAGCGCAGGATCCGCGCGCCGTCGCGGTACGTCCGGAGCTTGCTCTCGCCGCCGTCCGGCCGCTCCTTGTACCCGACCTCGACCTCCGCGACCGGGACTCGCAGGTGCAGCGAGTGGATCGTCAGCTCGGTCTCGATCTCGAACTCCTGGGACAAGGCCGGGAACGACTTCACGTACCGCCGCGAGAACGCGCGGTACCCGCTCAGCATGTCGGTGATGTCGCGCCCGAACAGCACGCCGACCGCACCGGTCAGCATCCGGTTCCCGAGCGTGTGCCCCGGCCGGTACGCCGCAGCGTTCGAGTGCCGCCGTACGCCGACGACGTGGTCGTACGGGCCGGTCAGCAACACCTCGACCAGCTCGGCCGCCCGCGCCGCCTCGTAGGTGTCGTCGCCGTCGATCAGTACGTACACGTCGGCCTCGACGTCCGCGAAGGCACGGCGGACCACGTTGCCCTTGCCCTTGCGCGTGACGCGCCGCACGATCGCGCCGGCCTCCGCCGCGATCGCGCCGGTGCCGTCGGTCGAGTTGTTGTCGTACACGTAGATCCGCGCCGCCGGCAACGAGGCGCGCAGCTCGGAGACCACCTTCCGGACCGCCGCTGCCTCGTTGTAACACGGCACGATCACCGCGATCTCGACATCCCCCGAGACCTGCACCTCACCCATGTCCCCTCCAACGACCTCCCCCGAGGTACACAGGGAAGATGCTCCGGACCGGCGATTCGGTTGCGTGAAGTACGTAAAATTCTCATCTAGACCGGAAATATTCGCAGTCCGCGACGTGATGCTCACCACCTGTCAGGGAAGTGGGTTGTAGTTAGTAGTTACTACCTACTAACTTCGTCGGTATGCGGATGACAGGGCGAGAACGGCGCGAGCAGATCCTCGGGATCGCCGAGGAGGAGTTCGCGACCGCCGGGTTGTACGGCGCGTCGACCGAGACGATCGCGCGGCGGGCCGGGATCACGCAGGCGTACGTGTTCCGCCTGTTCGGGACGAAGAAGCAGTTGTTCCTGGCGTGCGTGGACGCCGCGTTCGGCCGGATGGCGCTGGCGATGCTGGCGGCCGCGGGCGGGTCGACCGGGATCGAGGCGCTGACCGCGATGGGGCAGGAGTACAACGAGATGCTCGCCGATCGCACGACGCTGCTGCTCCAGCTTCAGGGCACCGCGGCCGCGGCGGCCGGTGACGGCGAGGTGCGGGACGCCGTCCGGGCGAGCTTCGCCCGGCTGTGGCAGGCCGTTGCCGACACCGCGCAACTGGATCCGGTCACGATCAAGTCGTTCCTTGCCTTCGGCATGCTTCTCAACACCAACGCCGCCCTCGATCTGCCGCAGGTCGACGAACCGTGGTCCCAGCAAGCCAGAACCCGAATAAAACCAGGGCTTTTCGCGCACATCACCACCGAGACCAATCAATGACCACCGCAACGAAACAGGCGCCGGGACTGCTCGCCGGGTTCCTGGTCTCCGTCGGCCTGGCCGGTGCCGTGATCGGCAGCCTCGGCGCACCCTTGATCACTGCGGTCGCCGAGGCGTACGACGTGTCGCTCGCGGCCTCGCAGTGGACGTTGACAATCGCGCTGCTGGCGGGCGCGGTCGCGACGCCGGTGTTCGGGCGGCTCGGGGCCGGGCCGCGGCGGCGTACCGTCGTCCTCGGAATGCTCGGGGCCGAGGTCGTCGGCAGCCTGCTGACGGTTCTGCCGTTGCCGTTCGCGTTCCTGCTGGTCGGTCGCGCGTTGCAGGGATCCGGACTCGGGCTGGTGGTGCTGATGATGGCCGTTGCTCGCGACAATCTCGAGGAGCACCGGGCCGCGCGGACGATCGCGTTGCTGTCGGTTGCGTCGACGGCCGGGATCGGGATCGGCTACCCGTTGTCCGGTCTGCTCACCGACCTGGCCGGCGTACGGGCGGCGTACGGGCTCGGCCTCGTGATCACCGCGGCCGCCTTCATCGCCGCGGTGTTGGTGCTCCCGCACGCTCCGGAGCGGCCCGCGGCCAGGCTCGACGTCCGCGGGGCGATCCTGCTGGCGATCGCCTTGCCTGCTCTGCTCCTGGTGATCGGCGAGACCAGCCTCTGGCGGCATCACGCCGGTCTGGCGATCGGCATTCTGGCGGCTGCACTGCTGCTCCTGATCGGCTGGACGGTTCTCGAGGCGCACACCGACCAACCGCTCGTCGACGTACGCCTGCTTCGTCATCCCGCGGTCGCCGCGGCCAACCTGGTGATGCTGACCGGCGGCGTCGGCATGTACCTGCTGTTCAGCCTGATCACCCGCTTCGTGCAGACCCCGGCCGAGGCCGGCTACGGCTTCGGGCTGAACACCTTCGAGGCCGGTCTGGTGCTCGTCCCGTTCTCGATCCTCGGCTTCGTCGCCGGCCGTCTCGTCCCCGGCTGGCGGGACCGCCTCGGCGCCAGATGGTTGCTGGCGGCAAGCACGGCGGTGGTGCTCGCGGCGTTCGTACTCTTCGCGATCGCCCGCTCACACCTGGTCGAACCAATCCTTGCCATCGGCATCCTCGGGTTCGGTGTCGGCGCGTTCTCCGCGGCCATGCCCGCCGTCATCCTCGCGGTCACACCCAAGGCCGAGACCGCGAGCGCGATGAGCGTGAACGCCGTCGTCCGCAGCGTCGGCTTCTCCACCGGCAGCGCCCTCGGCGGCGTCATTCTCGCCGCCCACACCACCGGCGTCTTCCCCAGCGAGTCCGGGTACGGCGCGGCGGCCTGGATCGGCGCGGCCACGACCGCCGCGACCCTGGCGATCATCGCCGTCCTGCCGCTGAAGCAGCAATAAACCGGTGGATCGCGGCGGGCGGCCGGGGGAGGATGCGCGTATGCGGTTGCTGACGGTCAATGTGGTGGAGAAGCTGATTCCGGGTCCGAAGGAGACGGGATTCACTGCCATCGACAAGCGGCCGCAGCCCGGCCGGGTCCGCGTCGGCGAGCTCGGCCTGGCCGGCGACCGCGTCTGCGACACCGAGAACCACGGCGGCCCGGACCTCGCGCTCTACGCGTACGCCGAAGAGGACGCGAACTGGTGGGCCGCCCAACTCGGCCGCGACATCCCGACCGGCCTGTTCGGCGAGAACCTTCGCACCGAAGGGCTCGACGTCAACGGCGCCGTGCTCGGTGAGGTATGGCGGATCGGCGCCGAGGTCGAGGTGATGGTCCGCGCACCGCGCATTCCGTGCATCACGTTCCAGCACCGCATGCAAGAGCCCCACTGGGTCAAGCGTTTCCATCAGGCCGGTCGCCCCGGCGCGTACCTGAAGGTGCTCCGCGAAGGCTCGATCGGCGCCGGAGACCCGATCGAGATCGTCAGCCGGCCGGACCACGAGGTCACCGTCGCGCTGATGCTGGCGGAGCAGGACGCCGCCAAGATGCAGCAGATGCTGGACTCCGGCGTCGATCTGATGGAGGAACTCCGCGACACCGCGCAGCGCGTGGTGGCGCGCGGATGACCGCGGCGTCTTCGGCAGCGTCTCCGGTACGGCGGGGAATCCTGCCCGAGCCGGGTCCGTTGCGGCCGCTGGCACTCGCCACGCTGCTCAGCCGGGTCGGCAACGGCCTGCTGATGACGGTCAGCGTCCTCTACTTCAACCGGATCGTCGGGTTGTCGATCGCACAGGTCGGCCTCGGCCTCACGGTCGCTGGGTTGTTCGGCCTGCTGTCCGCCGTACCGCTCGGGCATCTCGCGGATCGGCGTGGGCCGCGCGGCCTGTTCGTCGTACTCAGCCTGATGGTGTGCGGGCTGTCGCTGCTCTACCTGGTCGTTCACAACTTCTGGCAGTTCCTGGTCGTGAGCATCGTGCTGACGATGATCGATCGCGGCGCGGGTGCCGTCCGGGCCGCGTTGATCGCCGCGGTGACGGTCGGCGCGGGCCGGGTCGCGGCGCGTGCGTACCTGCGGGCCGTCACGAACATCGGCATCATGGCCGGCGCTGCCGTCGGCGCGTTCGCGCTGCATTTCGACACCGCCACGGCGTACCGCGTGATGTTCGTCCTCGACGCGGTGCTGAGCAGCGTCGCGGCCTTCGTCGTACTGGCGATTCCGCGGGTCGCACCCCAGCATCGTGCGGACGACGGGCCGGTGTGGCTCGCGCTGCGGGACCGCGGGTACCTCGCGGTGGCGGCGCTCAACGCGGGGATGAGCATCCACTTCGCCGTACTCGATGTCGCGATCCCGCTCTGGGTCGTCGACCACACCGACGCCCCGCGGTGGACGGTCGCGTTGCTGCTGATCATCAACACCGTGGTGGTCTCGCTGTTCCAGGTACGGTCGTCGCGCGGCATCGCCGATCCGGCCACAGCTGCCCGCGCCACCCGCACGGCCGGGTTGTTGCTGCTGGCATCGATGGTGCTGCTCGCCGGTGCGACGTGGGGCAACGCGCTGATCGCGGTGGCACTTCTCGCCGCGGGTGCGCTGGTCCAGGTGATCGCCGAGTTGATGCAGTCCTCGGGCTCGTTCCTGCTCAGCTTCGACCTCGCGCCGAACCACGCTCAGGGCCAGTACCAGGGCGTGTGGAACACCAGCATGTCGATCAGCACGATGATCGCCCCGACCGTTCTGGCCCTGTTGCCGCTCGGGCTCGGTGTTCCCGGCTGGATCATCCTCGGCGTGTGGTTCGCGCTGACCGGCGCGCTGTTCGTCCCAGTAGTGCGCTGGGCGGACAGCCGTCGCCCAGCACCCGTAGCGGCTTAGTTAGTAGGCTCGCGGTAGCCGAGCGCCGCGGAGATCTTTCGGGCGGCCTCGATCGCGGCCGGGGCCATCAGTGCCACCTGGGCGATCGACTGCTCCAACGACAACGTGGAGATGCTGACGGCGGCGATTGCTGCGCCGGTGTGGTCGTGGATGACCGCGGCCACACAGCGAATCCCGGGCTCGTTCTCCTCGTCGTCGAGTGCGTAGCCGCGAGTGCGCACTTGCGCGAGATCGGCCTTGAGCGCGGCCGCGCTGGTGTGCGTGAGCGGCGTACGGGCCGGAAGGCCGGTGCGGGTGATGTGGACGTCGAGCGCCTCTTCGTTCTTCTCGGCGAGCAGCGCCTTTCCGATGCCGGTGCAATGCAGCCAGATCGCCTTGCCGACGCGCGACGGCATCCGGTACGGCTTCGGGCCGTCGAGGCGTGCGACATAGATCGCCTCGTCGCCGTTCAGCAGCCCGACGTGCACTGTGCAGCGCGTCTGCGCGACGAGGTCCGCGAGAACCGGGCGGGCAACCGTCGCCAGGTCGACGTTGGTCAACGCGTGACCGGCCAGCCGCAGCGCCTTCGGGCCGGGGTGGTACGAGCCGTCGTCGGCCTGCGTGACGAACTCGTGCTCGACCAGCGACGCCATGATCCGGTGCACGGTCGACTTGGCCAGACCGGTCGCGTTCACGACGTCGGTGAACCGCGAGTGCTCCAGTACGGCGTCCAGCACCATCAACGTCTTGTCGATGGCCGAGGGCGAACTCATGTCGCTCATCCTGCCACTCCTATCTGGCTAGCCAGCCGCCGTCGACCGCGAGCACGTGCCCGTTGACATAGTCCGCGGCCGCCGAGGCCAGGAACACTGCGGCGCCGACAACATCCTCGGGCCGCCCCCAGCGACCGGCCGGGATGCGTTGCCGGATCGCGGCCTCGCGGGCCGGGTCCGCGCGCAGCTCGGTGGTGTTGTCGGTGCTGATGTACCCGGGGGCGATCGCGTTCACCTGCACCCCGGCCGGACCCCACTCGTTGGCCAGCGCCCGGGTCAGACCCGCCACCGCATGCTTGCTGGCAGTGTAGGCCGGAACCGTGATGCCGCCCTGGAAGCTCAGCAGCGAGGCGATCGTGATGATCTTCCCGGCCCCGCGTTCGGCCATCGCGGCGCCGATCGGGCGGGTGACTGCCCAGGTGGAGTTGAGGTTGACGTCGATCACGTGCTGCCAGTCCGCGGTCGTGGTGTCGGCCGCCGGCGCCCGCCGGATCGTGCCGGCGTTGTTGACCAGGATGTCGACGTCCCTGGACCTGGCCAACGAGGCGGCGGTCTCTTCCACCGCGGCGGGATCGGCGAAGTCGGCGATCACCACGCTCGCCTCGCCGCCGCCGTTCTGCTTGATCGCCTCGAGGGTGTCCTCGAGCGCTGCGTCCCGCGTCATCAGGATCAGCTCGGCGCCGGCCGCGGCGTACCCCGCTGCGATGGCGGCGCCGATGCCGCGACGCGCGCCGGTGACGAGCGCAGTACGCCCTTCGAGGCTGAACGTCACCGCAGGTCCCGTACATCGACACCGTCCATGTCGCCGAACGCCTGGTTCTCGCCGGCCATCGCCCAGACGAAGCTGTACGACGACGTGCCGCAGCCGGAGTGGATCGACCAACTCGGCGAGATGATCGCCTGCCGGTCCGCGACGAGCAGGTGCCGGGTCTCGTCCGGCTCGCCGAGCAGGTGGACGATCCGCTCCGTCTCGGGGAGTCCGAAGTACAGGTAGCACTCGGTACGGCGGTCGTGGGTGTGGGCGGGCATGGTGTTCCAGGTGCTGCCCGCGTGCAGTGTGGTGACGCCGAGCACGACCTGGCAGCTCTGCACGCCGTCCGCGTGGATGTACTGATCGATCGTGCGGCGGTTCGCGGTCTGCTGGTCGCCGAGCTCGAGCCGGTTGCCCTCGCCCGGGTTGACCTGTGCGGTCGGGAAGGCGCTGTGCGCGGGTGCGGAGAAGACGTAGAACGTTGCTTCGGGTCCCTCGAAGACGACCTCGCGCACACCGCGTCCGACGTACAGGCAGGCGCCGGTGGTCAGCTCGTACTTCGTGCCGTCCGCGGTGACCGTGCCGGGTCCGCCGACGTTGACGATGCCGGCCTCGCGGCGTTCGAGGAAGTACTCGCTGCGCAGCTCGGGATAGGTGTCGAGCGTCAGCGGACCGTTCGCGGGGCGGGCCCCGGCGAGCACGATCCGGTCGTGGTGGGTGAGCACCGCGGTGATCGCGTCCGGGATGAAGAGGTCGTCCACCAGGTAGTGGCGGCGCAGCGCGGCGGTGTCGAAACCGGGCAGCTGCTCGGGATGGGTGGCGTGCCTGATCTGCAGATTCACGGAACCAGGTTCTATGTCATGGAACCTCTCGTCAAGCCTGGAACCCGTCTCAGGTTTGTTCCAGGTTCCGTCTCTTGACACTAGGTTCTGTTCCATGGAACCTTCCAGTCACTCGCCCCCATCGCCCCTGGGAGGATCCTGATGACCACTCTGGACTGGACGGTCCTGGTCGCGTACTTCGTGTTGATGGTGCTGATCGGCGTCTGGTCGCGCACCAAGATCAAGACCGTCGTGGACTACTTCACGACCGGCGGCCGGATTCCCTGGTGGTTGTCCGGCATCTCGCATCACATGTCCGGCTACAGCGCGGTGATGTTCGTCGCGTTCGCGGCCGTTGCCTACAGCTACGGCATCACGGTCTACGTCTGGTGGGCCATGACGATCGGCGTCGGCGTCGGGATCGGCGCGTTCCTGTTCGCCGCCCGCTGGAATCGCCTCCGCGCCAAACACGGGGTTGTGTCGCCACTGGAGTACCTGGCCCGCAGGTACAACCTGCCGACACAGCAGGCGCTCGCGTATTCCGGTGCCGCGCTGAAGGTCGTCGACATCGCCTCGAAGTGGGTCGCGATCGCCGTACTGCTGAACGGATTCACCGGAGTGCCGATGCGGTGGGGGATCCTGCTGACCGGTGTGGTGACGATGCTGTACGCGACGCTCGGCGGGCTGTGGGCCGACGTACTCACCGACTTCGGGCAGTTCGTGATCCAGTTCGGCGCGGGCATCGCGATGTTCATCGGCGTGCTCGCGCACCTGGACGGCGTACCGACGTTGTGGAAGATGTGGGACCAGCTGCCGGCCGGGCACGGGCACGCGCTGAACGGGCCGTACACACCGATCTTCCTGATCGCGTTCCTGTTCATCAAAACCTTCGAGTACAACGGCGGCATGTGGAACCTGGCGCAGCGCTACATGGCCGCGCCGTCCGGATCCGCGGCCAAGAAGTCGGCGCTGCTGTCGTCGGCGCTCTGGCTGGTGTGGCCGCTGGTGCTGTTCATCCCGATGTGCGCCGCACCGCTGCTCGTCCACCCGGGCAAGCCGGAGCAGTCGTACGTCGAACTGTCGCAACTGCTGCTGCCGAGCGGGTTGATCGGGCTGGTGCTGGCCGGCTTCTTCTCGCACACGATGGCGATGGTGGCCTCCGACGCGAACGCGATCTCGTCGGTGATCACGCGGGATCTCGCGCCGGTGATCGTGCCTCGCGTGCGGCAGTTGACCGACGTCGCGGCGTTGAAGATGGCGCGGATCGTGACGTTCACGTTCGTCACCGTGAGCATGCTGATCGCGATCGCCACCAACGGCGAAGGCGTCGTACTGAAGATCGTCGTCGACCTGGTCGCCGCGACGATGGGACCGATCGCGATCCCGCTGATGCTCGGCCTGCTGCCGTGGTTCCGCCGGAGCGGATCGCGTGCCGCGCTCGCGTCGTGGGCGATCGGCCTGATCGCGTGGGCGATCGTCAAGTACGGCATCGGCTCCACCGACCAGACGCTCGTCGTCGCGTTGCCGCTGGCAACTTCCCTGGTGGTGTACGTCGGCCTCGGCCTGCTGCTGCCGGAGAACCGCGACGAGGTCGACGACCTGGTCGACTCGCTGAACACCGACCCCGACGAGACCGCCCCACGGCAAGCCGCCGTACTGTCCTAGCACCCCCAACCCTGGAGAAACAGATGCCGAACATCACCGTCGAACTCCTGTCCGGCCGTACCCTCGACCAGCGCCGCGAGTTCGTCGCCGCCGTCACCGACTCCGCGATCGCGATCCTCGGCGCCAAGCGGGAGTCCGTCCGCATCGTCTTCACCGAGATCGAGAAGACCGACGTCGCCAACGGCGGCACGCTGGCCGCCGACGTCTGAGGGAGCGGACCGCCAGCACTCACCAAGTCCGCCGAACGGCGGGATCCGCCGCCCGGCTGAGCGTGAATCCGCCGGGCGGCGTGCGGTTGATGAGTGCTGGCGGTCCGCCTCCTGAAACCCACCGCTGGCCCACTGGCCGAGCCAGTACTGTTTTTCCATGCGAGTAGGTGTTTTCGGAGCCACGGGTCAGGTCGGTAGCGTCATGCGGGAGCTGCTCGTCGAGCGGCAGTTCCCGGTGGACGAGGTGCGGTTCTTCGCGTCGGCACGGTCGGCTGGGAAGACGTTGCCGTTCGGTGACCGCGAAATCACCGTCGAGGACTCGGCGACGGCGGACTTCTCCGGGCTGGAGCTGGCGCTGTTCTCCAACGGGAAGACGGCGTCGAAGGAGCTCGCGCCGAAGGTCGCCGCGGCCGGGGCTGTTGTCGTGGACAACTCGTCCGCGTGGCGGATGGATCCCGACGTACCGCTCGTCGTCTCCGAGGTGAACCCGGGCGATCTCGACAACCTGCCGAAGGGCATCGTCGCGAACCCGAACTGCACGACGATGGCCGCGATGCCGGTCCTCGCTCCGCTGCACCGGCTGGCGACCCTGACCCGGCTCGTCGTGTCCACCTACCAGGCCGTCTCCGGCTCCGGCGGTGTCGGGGTGAGTGAGCTCGAGGACCAGGCCCGCGCCCTCGCCGTACCGGGCGGGAAGCTTGCCCGCGGCACCGAAGGCATCACGCTCCCGGAGCCCAAGGTGTACGCGGGCCCGATCGCGTTCAACGTCCTCCCGCTGGCCGGATCGATCGTTGCCGACGGCACCGGTGAGACCGACGAGGAGCAGAAGCTCCGCAACGAGAGCCGCAAGATCCTGCACATCCCGGATCTGCCGGTTGCCGGCACCTGCGTCCGGGTGCCGGTCTTCACCGGCCACTCGCTCAGCATCCACGCCGAGTTCGCCGAGCCGATCACGCCGGAGCGCGCGACCGAGCTCCTCGGCTCTGCTCCGGGCGTGGCCGTCACGGACCTCCCGACCCCGCTGCTCGCGGCCGGCCAGGACCCGTCGTACGTCGGCCGCATCCGTCAGGACCAGTCCGTTCCGGGCAATCGCGGTCTGGTGCTGTTCGTGTCCAACGACAACCTCCGCAAGGGCGCTGCCCTCAACGCCGTCCAGATCGCGGAGCTCCTCGCCCAGCGATAGTCTCTCGACGTCAACGACGTTGAGTGGCGCTAAGGTGAGGTCTCCCGTGGGAGGTGGCCGAGCTGGTGTGCGATGGGGTGAGCGGGGCCGGTGGGCTGCGGTTCCGATTGCTGGGGCCCGTGGAGGTGCTGACCGCTGACGGGGACGTCGTGCCGTTGCCGTCTCATCGCCCGACCATCCTGTTGGCTGCTTTGCTGCTGCGGCTGAACCGCTCGGTGCGCACCGATGACCTGATCGAGGTGCTCTGGGACGACAAGGAGTTGCCGTCCAACCCGCGGGCCGCGCTGCAGATCTACGTCTCGCGGCTCCGGGCCGCACTCGGCGACGCCGACCGTACGACGATCCGCACCGGTGACGGCAGCTACTCGCTGCAGGCGGATCCTGAGCAGGTCGACCTGGAGGTGTTCCGGCGCCTCGTACGCCGGGCGCCGCGGTCGGCGGACCCCGCGACCACCGTCGCGACGCTGACCGAGGCCCTCGCGCTGTGGCGGGCCGAACCGCTGGCCGGCCTCGACACGGGTGCGCTCACGCGCGAGATGATCCCGCGTCTGATCGAGGAACACCTCCAGGCACAGGAGCTTTACTTCGACGCCTGGCTCGCGGCCGGCGACGCAACCGAGCTGATCCCCGAGCTCACCGAGCTCACCGAACGCAACCCGACCCGGGAACGCTTCTGGTCCCAGCTCATCCGCGCACACCGCGCGTCCGGCCAGGCCGCCGTCGCGCTCGAGCTGTACGGCGAGGTGTCGCGGCGGCTGCGGGATCTGCTCGGTGCCGGTCCCGGCGTGGAACTGCAGCGACTGCACGCGGAGCTGCTCACGGCGACCAGCACCGACGACTCGATGGTGCCTCGCCAGCTCCCCGCCGGTGTCCGCACGTTCGCCGGTCGCTCCGCCCACCTCCGCCGCCTCGACGCCCTCCTGCCCGGCGCGAACCTCGGGCTGATCATCGGACCGGCCGGCGTCGGCAAGACCTCGCTCGCGATCCACTGGGCGCGGATGGCCGAGGGGACCTTCTCCGACGGCGTCCTGTACGCCGACCTGCTCGGCTTCTCGCCGGCGTCCGAACCGGCCGACCCGCGGACCGTGCTCCCGCGGTTCCTCGGCGCGCTGGGGATCCCGCCCGCGCGGATTCCGAGGACGGCCGACGAACAAGTCGCGTTGTACCGCACTCTGCTCGCGGACCGATCGGTCCTCGTCGTCCTCGACAACGCACGCACCGCCGAACAGGTCCGGCCGCTCGCGGCAGCGGGCCCGCGCTGCCTCACCCTCGTCACCAGCCGCAACGAGCTCGCTGGACTGGTCGCGGCCGAGCAGGCGCAGTTGATCCACCTCGACGTCCTCGACCGGATCCAGTCGAGACAGTTGCTGGCGGCAAGGGTCGGCGAGGACCGGTTGCGGAACGATGCCGCGAGCACCGATGCGCTGATCGCCCGGTGCGCGGGGCTCCCGCTCGCCCTTTCGCTGCTCGCGGCCCAGATCGCGCTCCGGCCGCGCAGGCCCTTGTCGTCGTTCGCGCAGACGCTGAGCGACGCGCCGCTGGACGCGCTCACGACCGCCGACGGGATCGACGTACGCACGATCTTCTCGTGGTCGTACCGGCAGTTGCGGCCGGAGCAGGCCCGGTTCTTCCGCCGATTGGCGCAGCATCCCGGTGCGGAGATCACGGTCGGCGCGGCGGCAGCGCTGGCCGGTGTGCCGGTCCGTGACACCCGCAGCAGCCTTGCCGTCCTGGTCGCGAACCATCAGCTGATCGAGATCGGCCAGGATCGCTACACGCTGCACGACCTGCTCAAGGCTTACGGGCGCGGGCTGTGCGAGGACGGGGAAGCCGAGGACGCGTTCCGGCGGCTGCTCGGCTATCTCGTCCGCACGGGGAGCGCGGCCGCGCTGACGATTGCGCCGTCGCGCGAGCCGATCGACCTTCCGGAGACAAGTCAGGATCTCGGTCTGACGTTCCCGGGAGGTCGGGACGAGGCCTTCGCCTGGTTCGACGCCGAGCTGCCCAACAACTTCGCCGTACTGCGGGCGGCCGCCGGCGTCGCCGACGAGCTGCTGTGGGCGTATGTGTGGGCGATCGCCGACTACCTGGACTTCCGCGGCCGGCCCGGGTCCCTGGAGGCCGCCGGGCTGGCGCTCGAGGCCGCGATCCGGCTGGGCGACCTCCGCAAGCAGGCACAGGCCCGGCGGGATCTCGGCCGCGGCCTGATGGCCTCGAAGCAGTGGGACGAGGCGATCCGGCAGCAGGAGCTGGCGATGGCCATCTCCGAGGATCTCGGTGACGACAGAGCCGTGGCCGATGCCGGGCTGAGCATTTCGAGGGTGCTGTCGAGGACGGGCGACTATCGGCAGGCGGTCGCGCAGTGCACGGTCGCACTGCGGATCTTCGAACGCATCGGCCACACCGGCGGACGCGGGAACGCCCTCAACAACCTCGGCTGGTACCACGCGCAGCTCGGTGAGTACGAGCTGACGATCGAGCTCTGTGAGCAGGCGCTCAAGCTCTACCAGGAGAACGATTCGGAGCGCGGCCTGGCGGTCGTCAGCGACACCAAGGCGTGTGCGCTGGCTGGACTCGGCCGCGTCGACGACGCTGTCGCGGCGTACCGCACCGCCGCCACGCTGTTCCGCCGGATCGGCCGGCCGTACGACGCTGCCGAGAGCCTCATGTCACTCGCCGAGACGCTCCACGACCACGACCGGACCGAGGCCGCCCGCGTCACCTGGCTCGAGGCTCTCGAGATCCTCGAGACGCTCGATCATCCGGACGCTTCAATCGTCCGCGACCGGCTCACCCGGCAGGACGCACAGTGAGACGCACGCCACGAACTGTAGGTGCACGTTGCGGAAACGTGATGGAGAAGGCCCCACCGGGTAAGCGAGTGCCATGGCCAGACCCACACCTCTGCGATTACCCTCCGGTTACTTGACCCCCAACGGAGGCCAGTTATGAAGCCTGTCGCCGATTCCGGCCAGCTTGCGCTCTTGAGCAACCGCAAGGACAACGTCGCCCAGATGTTCCTGGAGCGGGTGGAGGCGACCCCTGCGCGGGAGGCGTTCCGGTTCCCGCGCGGCGAGCAATGGAAGTCGGTGAGCTGGCGCGAGACCGAGGAGCTGACGCGCCGGCGGGCGGCCGGGCTGATCGCGCTCGGGATCGAGCCGGAGCAGCGGGTCGCGATCGCGTCCAGCACCCGGATCGAGTGGATCGAGTGCTACCTGGCCACCGTCCTCGCGGCCGCCGCGACGACCACGATCTACCCGACGACGATCTCGTCCGATGTCGCGTTCATCGTGGCCGACGCCGACGTACAGCTGGTGTTCGCCGAGGACGCGGGACAGGTCGACAAGCTGCGTGAGCGCCGGTCCGAGACGCCGTCGTTGCGCAAGGTCGTGCTGCTCGACGGTACGCCGGAGGACAGCGACGGCGACTGGGTCATCTCGCTGGGGGACCTCGACGCGCTGGGCGACGAGCACCTGGCCGGGCACTCGTCGGCGGTCGACGAGCGGATCGCGGCGATCAAGCCGGACGATCTGTGCACGCTGATCTACACCTCGGGTACGACGGGCCGGCCGAAGGGCGTTCGGTTGCCGCACTCCGCATGGACGTACGAAGGCGCCGCGGTCGAGGGGATGCGGGTGCTGTCGCCGGACGACCTGCAGTTCCTCTGGCTGCCGTTGTCGCACGTGTTCGGGCAGGTGCTGCTCGCCGTACAGTGCCAGATCGGGTTCGCGACCGCGGTGGACGGGCGGATCGACAAGATCGTCGACAACGCGGCCGTCGTCCAGCCGACGTTCATGGCGGCGGCGCCGAGGATCTTCGAGAAGGCGCATGCGCGGATCCGCACGATGATCCAGTCCGAGGGCGGCGTGCGGGCGAAGATGTTCGACTGGGCGTTCGGGGTCGGGGCGCGCGTGTCTGCTCTGCGGCAGGCGGGACGGGAGCCATCCGGTGTGCTGGCGGCGCAGTTCGCGGCGGCGGATCGGCTGGTGCTGTCGAAGATCCGGGCTCGCTTCGGCGGGCGGATCCGGTTCTTCGTGTCGGGTTCGGCGGCGCTCGACAAGACGCTGGCCGAGTGGTTCCACGCGGCAGGGTTGCTGATCCTCGAGGGGTACGGGCTGTCCGAGACGTCGGCGGGATCGACGTTGAACCGGCCGTCGCAGTACCGGCTCGGCAGTGTCGGACCGGCGTTCCCGGGGACGCAGTTCAAGATCGCCGAGGACGGGGAGATCCTGATCAAGGGCGACGGCGTGATGAGCGGGTACCACAACCAGCCCGAGCAGACGGCCGAGGTGCTGGACGCGGACGGGTGGTTCCACACCGGCGACATCGGGCACTTCGAGGACGAGTTCCTGTTCATCACCGACCGGAAGAAGGACCTGTTCAAGACCTCGGGCGGCAAGTACGTCGCGCCGCAGGTGATCGAAGGCCGGTTCAAGACGATCTGCCCGTACGCGAGCCAGTTCATCGTCCACGGCAACAAGCGGAACTTCGTCTCGGCGCTGGTCACGCTGGACCCCGATGCGGTCCAGGGCTGGGCCGCGGCGAACGGTATGGCCGGCATGCCGTACGCCGAGATCGTCACGTCGGACGCGGCCCAGACGATGGTCCAGGGCTACGTCGACGAGCTCAACGCGACCCTCAACCGCTGGGAAACCATCAAGAAGTTCACCATCCTCGACCGCGACCTCACGGTCGAGTCCGGCGAAATGACCCCGAGCCTCAAACTCAAACGAAAGTACGTCGAGACCGAGTACGCCGCCGTCCTCGACAAGATGTACGAGTAGTCACCGCTGCTGCAGCACCACCTCGGTAAACGCGGGGGTGTCGAGGCGCACGGTGATGGCGGCGACTCGGAGAGACGGCTGCAGTGACTGCCAGATGACGTCGGTGAGGTCGGACCATGGAGGGTCGACAGCGGCGATCTCGGGGTGGCCGTTGGTGACGATGTGCTCTGCGGTGCCGGAGTACGTCGTGGTGGTGAGCGCGGTGCCGGGTGCGACCTGGGCCGCGTAGAGGGACGGGTGGACGGTGAGGTCTGGTGCGCCGTCGTACGCGCGGGCGGAGCCGACCACGACCTCGGTGAGCTCCAGGCCGGTGATTGTCGCGGCGGCGGTGATGCGGGGCGTGCGGATGGGTGGGTCGGGTTCGTAGGTTTGCTGCCGCAGGGCGAGTTGGAGGTCTGGCTGCTGCGGGCGCAGGGCCGCGACGTCGCTGACCTGGGTGCCGTTGCCGACGATGACCCAGTCGGGTCCGCGGGTGGCGGCGGTGTAGTGGCGGAGGTCGTCGACCGGGCCGCCGGAGGTGTCGCGGACGACGACCTCCTGGTCGTGGACGACGAGTTCGCGGGCCTGAGATGCCGGCGATCGCCCGGTCAGCCAGTAGGTGAAGAACGGCACGCCGTCGGCGTCGCGTCCGATGGCCAGGCCGCGGCCGGGGTACTCGACCGATTCTCCGAGTGTGTGCACGGCTCAGCGCTCCAGGAAGGTGCGGATGACCTCGACGTACTTCGCCGGTTCCTCGTCGGCGATGGAGTGGGCCGAGTCGGTGAAGATCTCGAGGGTGGCCCGGGGGAGGCGGGTGGCGAGGTCGCGGGGCATGTCGAAGCCGACGTGGCGGTCCCAGAGGGCGGCGAGGATCAGGGTGGGTACGTCGACCTCGGCCAGGTCGTCGGCGAGGTCGGGGCGTTCGGTGCCGACGAGCGCCATCGCCATCTCCATATTGGACTCGGGCGCCGACGGGTCGTCGGCGGGGATGTTGGCCGGGTCGTAGTAGAAGAAGCTGGCCGCGTTCTCGCTCCGGGCGATGGCGCCGATGGCGGCAACCGTGCGCTCGATCGGGTCGGTGAGTGGCTCGAGCTGACTGCGCAGGGCAGCGCGCTCGGCCGGCGTCAGGACCGGGTCGACCGCGGCCGGACGCAACGTCCACAGCCCTGGGTGGAGCGGATCGACGATCGGCGGGGCGTGCAGGATCAGACCGGCCACATGGTTGCTATGGGCAACGGCGTACTCCGCGGCCGGCAGGCACCCGAACGACACCCCCCACGGCACGATCCGCTCGACGCCGAGCGCCGTACGCAACTCGTCCAGGTCGGCGACGAGCTGGGTCATCGTGTACGTGCCCGGGTCGGACGGACGCGCCGACCGGCCGCACCCGCGCTGGTCGTAGAAGACGACCGGTGCGAGCTTCGCAACCTCGTCGCCGACGGAGTGCTCGATCGAATACGAGCTCTCGCCCGGCCCACCGTGCACCAGCACCAGCGGCACCCCGTCGTTGCCGGCGCCCGCGACCCGAACCCAGTGATCGACCCCACCCGCGGCAACTGTCCGCACTCCGTCACTCAACATGGCTGCGAGGATACGTCAGCGGTTCAGATATGCGAGGACGGCCAGGACGCGACGGTTGTCGTCGTCGGAGGCGGGCAGGTCGAGCTTGGCGAAGATGCTCGCGATGTGCTTGGTGACAGCGCTGATGGACAGCGCCAGTTGTTGCCCGATCGCGGCGTTCGAGCGACCGGCAGCCATCAGTTCGAGTACGTCGCGTTCCCGCGGCGTCAGGTCCGCAGTACGGCCGCGAGCATCTCCTCGGCTGAGGAGCTTGGCAACGACCTGCGGATCCATCGCCGTACCGCCACCGGCCACGGACCGGACCGCCTCGATGAACTGTCCGGTGTTGAAAACCCTGTCTTTCAACAGATAACCGACCGAACCGTTGCCATCAGCAAGAAGCTCCCGGGCGTACAGCTGCTCGACGTACTGCGACAGCACGAGCACCGGGAAGCCAGGTCGTTGCCGGCGCGCCTCGATCGCGACCTGCAGGCCCTCGTCGGTGAACGACGGCGGCAGCCGTACGTCGACCACCGCGATATCAGGCTGTTCGTCGGCGATCGCCTTCCGCAACGACGGGCCGGTGTCGACCGCGGCGACCACCGTGAACGCGTGCTCGGTCAGCGTCCGGACGAGTCCGTCGCGCAGCAGGAACAGGTCCTCGGCGACCACTACACGGATCGGATCGCGCACGGCACCTCCAGCTGGACGCAGGTCGGACCGCCGGTCGGGCTGTCGACCTCGACAGTGCCGTCGAAGATCGCCAGTCGGCTCTCGATGCCGCGCAGACCGGTCCCGTTCATCGGGTCCGCTCCGCCAGGGCCGTCGTCGGTGACCTCGCAGCGCAGTACGCCGTTGGCGTGGTGCAGCGCGATCGCCACACTGCTTGCCGTCCGGGCGTGCTTGGCCGCGTTGGCGAGCAGCTCGTTGACGGCGAAGTACACCGCCGACTCGATCGGCAGCGACGGGCGACCCGGCAGGTCGGAGGTGACGTCGACCTCGACCAGCGAGTCGAGGGCCAGCGCGCGGATCGCGTCGGCGAGACCGCGGTCCGCGAGTACGGGCGGATGTACGCCGCGGACCAGGTCGCGCAACTCGTCGAGTGCCCTGGACGAAGCCTCGCGGGCGGCGATCACCAGATTGCGGGCGGCCACGGGGTCCTCGTCGAACAGGCGCTCGGCGTTGCTGAGGCTCATGCCGAGCGCCACCAGCCGCGCCTGCGCGCCGTCGTGAAGATCACGCTCGATCCGGCGGAGCTCAGCGGCCTGGGCTCCGGCGCTGTCGGCGCGGGTCTCGACCAGCGTCTCGACGCGCTCCTCCAGCGCAGCGGTCCGCGAGGGGCCGAGCAGGTCGGCCGACCAGTCGGCGCGCAGGGTGAGCAGCGGCGGACCGACGTACAGGCCGGCGGCGATCATCGCGAGGCCGACCGGGATCGCGGCGATCGCGGTCGCGGTCGAGGTCACGTGGATCGGGCCGAACGAGTTGATTCCGCCCGCGCGTTCGTTGGCCCGCCAAACGAACGGCTGGACGACGGCGCCGTACACCCCGAAGAGCGGCATCGCGAGCGCGAGTGCGGTCGCCCACGTCCCGATCACCGGATCGATGAACGCCCACAGCACATCTCGCCAGGTACTGCGGGACTTCAGCAGCGCGATCGCACCGGTCTCAGGCCCGTACGGTCGCTGCACGCCGACGCCCGCCATCCGAGCCAGCCTGCGTGCAGCGTCGGCCACCCTCCGCAAGAGCCGGACGGCGGGTGGGACGGCGTACCGCCCGATCCCGATCAGAACCAGCGCGCTGCTGATCAAAACAAGCACCGCCGCAACAACACCTGCCACGGACAGCAGCATCGTCGCCAACGCCCGTACCGGCGTGAACAGCCTCGACCTCAGTTCCGTCACCATGCTCCGAGCCTGTCGCCTCCCAGCCGTCATTCCATTGCGGTTGGCTCCCCGACCACCCTGTACTTATCCCCACCCCAGAGTCCGTGATGGAGGAGGTCATCGGCGGGATAATCCGGAGTGAAGGGGGCGAAGATGACTATCGAGTACGGGCCGTTGATCGGTGGTGAGGGGTCGCCGATCGGTAAGACGTACTTGTCCGTGGCGGTGACCGAGGACGGGGTCGACAGGCCGCTGGTGCCGGGCAGTCGAATTTCGTTGACCATCCGAAAGGACGGCGTACTGATCGTCCGCGCCGGATGCAACCAGCTGGGTGGTGGAGTCACGCTCGACGACGGCGTACTGGGGTTCGTCGAAGGCGTGCAGACACAGATCGGATGCGGTCCTGAACTGGAGGCCCAGGACGACTGGTTGATGGAGTTCGTAACTCGCCGGCCCGCGTGGACCATCGACGGCGACACTCTCACGCTGAACAGCGGTGGTACGACGATCGTCCTGCTCGACCGCCGCCTCGCGGAACCTGACCTTCCGCTCGACGGCACCGACTGGACAGTCCAGTCGATCCTCATCGACGATGATGATCTGCGTTGGCGCTACACACTCGGCGACGCCGCGACTCTCACCCTCAACGGCACCCGAGCGACCGGTTCCACCGGGAGTAGCTCATTCACCGCGACCGTGATCCGCGACGACCGGACTCTCACACTCAACGATCTGGTCGTTGCTCCTACCCGTCCCACGGGCCGAGCTGCCGACCTGGAGCGAGCCGTCCTCGAGATTCTCCGCACCCCGCTCACCTACAGCATCGAGTCCAACCGTCTGAGGCTTCGCGGCCCGACCGGGATCACCGGCTTCAACCTCATCGCCGTACGCCCTGAAGGAGACTCAGAGAAAGCCTGGTAGTCCGACGCTTCCTATGACTGCTCGAGGAGCTGCTTCAGTACGGCGAGGTTTGCGGCGACTGCGGACTTGATGCGGCTGGTGGCGATCGGGGCCAGGAGTTTCAGCGGGCCTGGCGGTTGGAGGTCGACTGTGTTGGTGAGGGTTGTGCCGCCGGGGACCGCGTCGAGGGTGTAGGTGAAGACCGCGGGGAGTGAGTTGAGAGTGCCGGAGATGGTGAGTTTCTGGTCGGAGACGAGTTCGGTGATCTCCAGGGATTCCTCGGTGTGGACGGGGATCGTGCGGGTCTGCACGTAGCGGGTGCCGACGCCGGGCGGGCCGGGGGTGAGTTGGCGGGTTTCGCCCAGTGCGTAGTTCCACCGCGGGAGGTTCTCGAGGTTCGCCAGGTAGGCGAAGACTGCGGCCGGCGGGCGGTCGACGGTGATCGTGTTGGTGAATTTCATCAGGGCCGCCGGGAGCTGTCGACGAGGCGTTGCGCCGCGGTCGGGTCGTGGGCGGGGAGGACGACGAGGCCGGGCAGCTCCTCGGCCAGTGCCAGGACGTTGTCGGTGGTACGGGCGAGTTCGTCGCGGTCGCCGACTCCGGGAAGTTGGCGACGCTCGAGGAGCCCGGCCTCGTAGGTGAGGTCGCCGACCATCAGCAGCGGCGGCAGCTCGCGCCGACGTACGAGCATCGAGATCGACCCGGGCGTGTGACCGGGCGTCGGGAACAGCAGGATCGACCCGTCGCCCATGACGTCGAACGCTCGCGGGAACGACGTGAGATCCACCTCGGTGGTGAAGTCGACATGCTTCCAGCGCGCACCCGGTACGTCGATGTGCGACCGGAGGAAGCCGCGCGCCTCGGGGGAGAAACCGGACAGCTGCGCCCACTCCGATGCGGTGATCAGCAACTCGCTACCGCTGAGCTGGGGGATTCCGCCGATGTGATCCTGGTGCAGGTGCGAGATGACTGCCTTGTCGACGTCGGCGGTCGAGTACCCGAGGGTGCCCAGTTGCGCGTCGAGCGTCTGGTGCTCGGCGATGTGGAACTTGGCCAGCCGGTCGTACACGACGCCGTTGAACCCGCCCGGGAAGTACGACGGGTCGGTCACCGAGGCGCGGTCCTGGCCGGTGTCGAACAACACCAGCCCGTTCGCGTGCTCGATGACGTACACGTTGATCGGGCGGGCCGGCAGCCAACGACGGGACGTGAGCAGCCACCAGTACAAGGGTTTGCGCGAGCCGTACGCGTGTTCAGGGTGGATCTCGACGCTGCCGGTGCTGATCACCGATACCGCGCGGACTGGGTCACCGCTGCCGGTGCGGGCCGGCAGTCTGGTCGCTTCCGTGGACATGTGAACTCCCTCCGGGCTCCGACGGGTTCGGGGCCGAGGGCATCAGTCTTCGTCCGGGGTGGTGGTCGCGTCTGTGACTTTTGTAGTGCGCGGGCGTTACCGAGGTCACGTGTCGTCGGGGTTCCAGGTCTGGTCGTGGAGACCGGTGGGATCGAGGATGTGGACCCGGTCGGCAGACGTGGCGACCAGCCCGGCCAGACGGAGCTCCCGCAGTACGCGCGCCACCACCTCGCGGACCGACCCGACCGAGTCGGCGAGGTCCTGCTGGGACACCCGGGCGACGAGCTCGCCGCGCGGACCCTGCTGGGTCGACGCCAGGTCGAGCAAGTGCGAAGCGACCCGCTGACGGACTGTGCCGAAGGCGTTGACCGCGGTCTGCTGCAGGTTCTCGTACAGGCGGCGACTGAGCTCCTCCGCGACCGCCCACCCGACCCGGCTGTCGGTCCGCGCAGCGGTCGTCAGCAGTCCCGCGTCGATCCGGAACAACGTGCAGTCCGACAGCGTCTGTACGCCGACATCGGCCGGCCCCGCGACCACCACGGCGATCCCGAGTACGTCGCGAGCCCGCGCGTACCGGACCGTCACCTGCCGCCCTTCCGGCGAGGACATGTAGACCCGCAGCAAGCCGCGAACCACCACCATGGCCCGCGGCGAGGAGCGCTCCCGGTACAGCGTCGTGCCGGCGGGGTAATCGATCCGATCACCCGTCACCAGCAACCGCTCGATCAACTCACCCGGCAGCCCCCCGAGGAAGCTACCGGCCATCGCCGCCGCCACGTCCCCATCAGCCATCCCTCCAGCATGGGCCACCACCCCCGCCGAAGCTACTGAGTACCTACCAAGGCGGCGGCGTGTTTGCCGGTGGTGAGGGATTGGCCCTGGTCGATCATTTGCTCGGCGATTCGGTCGACGGCCTGGGAGAAGGCCTCGGAGTTCTCGGGGTCCCAGTCGGTGAGGCGGTCGAGCATCCAGATCCGGAAGGCGCCGACGAAGCGTTGGAACATCTCCATGCCGAGCTGGGTGAAGCGGTAGTGGCCGAGAGTCTCGGAAAGGTAGCCGTCGGCAACCAGTTGGCTCGCGAGCGGTTCGAGCGCGCCGGGTGGCATGCGGAGGTCGCCGGTGATCTCGGACAGGGTCGCGGAGCCCTTCTCGGCGCCGCCGCGGAAGACGCGCATGATCATCCAAGCCTCGGCGTTGCTGAGCGGGAGACCGGATTCGGCCAGCACTTCGGGCGCGGGGTTGCGCTTGTGGTGCCGTACGACGAGGGCCGCGAGCTTCTGGAGTTCGTGTTCGGAGTCGAACGACGACGGCGCCGCGAAGTTCTCACCGACGTCGGAGGCGGCCATCCGCGCGGTGTCGCGGAGCGGGACCTCCTTCAGCAGCAGGGCCGTGATGAACCCGAGCGCCGCCACCGGGACGGCCCACAGGAACACCGTGTGCAAGGAATCGGCGTACGCCGCCGTCACCGCAGACCGCATCGACTCGGGGAGCTTGCGCACGCCCTCGACCGTTGTCACCACCCGCGGATCCGCGCCGGTGGCCTTGACGGCCTCCGCGAGGTGGACCGGCAGTTGGTGGGAGTAGATCGACCCGAACACGGCCACCCCGAACGAGCTGCCCATCGTGCGCAGGAAGCTCACCCCGGACGTCGCGACCCCGAGGTCCGTGTAGTCGACGGTGCTCTGGACGACGACCGTCGGGACCGGCATACACAGCCCGACGCCGAGTCCGAGCACGACCATGTAACCGGCCGTCACGACGTACGGCGTGGAGTTGTCGAGCAGGGACAGCAGGAACAGCCCGACACCGATCAGGATCGTGCCGACGATCGGGAACAGCCGGTAGCGGCCGGTCTTGCTGATGGTCTGGCCGGTCACGATCGACGCGACCAGCAGTCCGCAGACGAGCGGCAGCATCTGCAGGCCGGACTCGGTCGCCGAAGCGCCGTGCACGAACTGCAGGTACGTCGGCAGGTACGTGACTCCGCCGAGCATCGCGAACCCGATGATGAAGCTCATCACCGCGCACACCGTGAATACCCCGGACCGGAACAACCGCAACGGCAGCAACGGTTCCGCGGCCCGTCGTTCGACCAGGATGAAGAGGCCCAGGGCAACCAATGATCCGATCGCCATCGAGATGATGACCGGCGACGTCCAGTCGTACTCGTTGCCGCCCCATGTCGTCACCAGCGTCAGCCCGGTCGCGGCGAGCGCGATGAACAGGATGCCGAGGTAGTCGATCTTCGGCCCGACCGCAGCCTTCACCGAGGGAAGGGTGATCGAGGCAACGATCAGTACGACGATGCCGAGCGGGATGTTCACGTAGAACGCCCACCGCCAGCTCAGGTGGTCGACGAACAGCCCACCGAGCAGCGGGCCGGCGACCGTCGAGACGCCGAACACCGAGCCCATCACGCCCTGGTACTTGCCGCGTTCGCTCAGCGGTACGACGTCCGCGATCACCGCCATCGCGGTCACCATCAGGCCGCCGGCGCCGAGGCCCTGGAACGCGCGGGAGCCAACCAGCCACAGCATCGAGTCGGCCATCCCGCACAGCGCCGAGCCACCGAGGAACAGCACCACGCTGATCAGGAACATCGGCTTGCGCCCGTACAGGTCGCCGAACTTGCCGATCAGCGCGGTCATGATCGTCTCGGCCAGCAGGTACGACGTGACCACCCAGGACAGGTGGTTGGCGCCGCCGAGGTCGCTGACGATCGTGGGCAGCGCGGTCGCGACGATCGTCTGATCGAGGGCCGCGAGCAACATTCCGAGCATGATCGCGACGACCACCGCGTTCCGGGTGCCGCGTCCGACAGGCTGAGCCTCGGTCTCCATGAGCCGAATGTAACCGCCTCCGGACATTCTGTGACCACGAACCGACGGAGATCCGGTGTCGAAACGGTTCCGTAAGATGGGTTGGTGCCGTCGACATTGCCCGAGGGGGAGGTTGCGCCCCGGGACGGGGCGTTGCCGGAGTCTGCCGTCCGCGAGGCCGCGGACCGGCCGTTGGGGTTCTACCTGCATGTGCCGTTCTGTGCGTCGCGGTGCGGGTACTGCGACTTCAACACCTACACCGCGCGTGAGCTCGGCGGCGGTGGCTCGCAGGCGTCGTACGCCGAGACCGCGGTCCGCGAGGTGCTCCTGGCCCGGCGGGTGCTGGGAGAGCTGGACCGGCCGGTCGACACCGTCTTCTTCGGGGGCGGTACGCCGACGTTGCTGCCTGCCGCCGATCTCGGGAAGATGCTGGCCGCCGTACGCGACGAGTTCGGGCTGGCTCCCGACGCGGAGGTGACGACCGAGGCCAACCCGGAGTCGGTCGACCCGGCGTACCTCGAGGAGCTGCGGGCGGTCGGCTTCAACCGGGTCAGCTTCGGCATGCAGAGTGCGTCGTCGCATGTGCTCAAGATCCTCGACCGGCAGCACACTCCCGGGCGAGCCTTGCAGGCGGTCAAGGAGGCGACCGCGGCCGGCTTCGAGCACGTCAACCTCGATCTGATCTACGGCACGCCAGGCGAGTCGCTCGACGACTGGCGCGCTTCGCTGGAGTCGGCGCTGTCCGCGCAGCCCGATCACGTCAGCGCGTATGCGTTGATCGTCGAGGACGGGACGCAGTTGGCGCGGCGGATCCGGCGCGGTGAGCTGCCGATGCCCGACGACGACGATCTCGCCGACAAGTACGTCCTGGCCGACGAGCTGCTGTCCGCCGAAGGCCTGCGCTGGTACGAGGTCTCCAACTGGGCCCGCAGTACCGCGGCCCGCTGCCGCCACAACGAGCTCTACTGGCGAGGCGACACCTGGTGGGGCATCGGTCCCGGCGCCCACAGCCACGTCGGCGGCACCCGCTGGTGGAACGTGAAGCACCCCAGCGCCTACGCCGACCGCCTGAACACCAACCAAAGCCCCGCCCAGGCCCGCGAAATCCTCGACGAAGAAACCCGCCGCATCGAACGAGTCCTCCTCGAGATCCGCTTGGAGGCCGGCCTGCCACGAGAGGTCCTGGACGAGCCGGGCCGGAGTGCCGCCGCGCAGGTGATCGAGGACGGTCTAGCGGTGATGAACGGGGAGCGGCTGGTGCTTACCGATCGGGGCCGGTTGTTGGCTGATGCTGTGGTGAGGGATCTGCTTCCGTGAAGTGATCAGAAGTGATCGCAGTGGGCTGTTGACGACTGTTGTGCGCAGGCGGCAGGATCTACGGTAAGCGTTTACTGCCGTATGAGGAGTCGCGATGCCGCCCAGTTTTCGTCGTCGACTGTTGCTTCAGGCCGGGGTTGCCGCCGGCGCGCTGAGTGCGATAAGTCTGCCCACAGACGCGTTCGCGGAGGACGAGTACGACGTACTCCGGGCCCGCTGGACCGAGCTCAACACCGGTGGCGCGATCGACAGAGGAGACCCGGCGTACGCCGACGCGCTCGGCAAGCTGACCGCACAGGCGCAGCAATACGCCGGCACGATGATCACCACCGCTGATCGGACCGCGCTCTGGCCGGATCTGCCGTTGAGCCCGACCAGCGGGAACTTCTCGATCAGCTACACCCGCCTGAAGACGATGGCACTGGCCCGCGCGACCACGCAGAGCACCGACTGGGCCGACGAGCTGAGCGGCGCCCTCGACTTCCTCAACGCGAGTGCCTACAACGAGACCCTCAAAGAGACCGGCAACTGGTGGTTCTGGGAGATCGGCGCACCCCGCGCTCTCCTCGACACCTGCATCCTTGCGTACGACACCCTCGACGCCGACCAGCTGACGACGTACCTGAAAGCCGTCGACCACTTCGTCCCCGACCCGAACCGCCGGACCAACTCGCCGACCCTCCGCGAGACCGGCGCGAACCGGGTCGACAAGGCGCTGATCACCGCCCTCCGCGGCATCGTCGGTAAGTCCGCCGACAAGCTCGCGGCCGGCCGCGACGCGCTCAGCGACGTCGCCGAGTCCGGCAAGAACAGCATCTTCACCTACGTCAGCAGCGGCGACGGCTTCTACCGCGACGGCTCGTTCATCCAGCACGGCAACCTCGCGTACATCGGCACCTACGGCAACGTCGCGCTCGGCGGAGTCGCGAACCTCACCGCCCTCCTCGGCGGCTCGACCTGGGAGATCGCCGATCCCAACCGCGCCGTACTCCTCGACGCGGTCGAGGCGAGCTTCGCGCCGTTCATGACCGACGGCCTGATGATGGACTGCGTCTCGGGCCGCGCGATCTCCCGCGAGGCCGCCGGCGACCACCGCAACGGCCATGCCACCACGTCGACCGTGCTGTTGCTGGCAAGCGGTGTCGCCGAGCCGTACGCGTCCCGCTTCAAGGGCCTCGCCAAAGGCTGGATCACCCGCGACCGTCTCAACGACTACTTGCCCGGCGCATCGATCCCCGAGATCTCCCGCGCCAAGGCCCTGCTCGCCGACACCGCCGTCAAACCCGCACCCGCCGACCCTCGGCATTTCCAGTTCTACAACCAGGACCGCGTCGTCCATCGCCGCCCCGGCTGGATCTTCGCGATCGCGATGTCGTCGAAGCGGATGGCCCGCTACGAGTGGGGCAACGGCGAGAACCTCCGCGGCTGGTACGTCGGCGACGGCATGACCTACCTCTACACCGACGACCGGTCCCAGTACTACGACGCGTACTGGCCGACTGTCGACGCCCAGCGCATGCCCGGTACGACGGTCAGCACGCAACCGCGGCAACCCGGCGGCACCGGCGCAGGCACCGGGACCGTTGCCGCGTACGCCGAGTGGGTCGGCGGCGCGTCGTACAAGAACGTGGCCGGCGCTGTCGGTATGCACTTGATCAACTACGACAAGACGTTGCAGGCAAGGAAGTCGTGGTTCTGTCTGCGTGACTCGGTCGTTGCCCTGGGCGCCGGTATCACCGGGACCGACGGCTACCCGGTCGAGACGATCGTCGAGAACCGCAACCTGCACGAGAGCGGCACCGCGGCCCTGCTCGTCAACGGCCGACCTGCAACCGGCACGTACGACGACCCGAGCTGGGCGCACCTGGACGGCGTCGCCGGCTACATCTTCCCGAGCGGCGGCCGCCTGCGGACCGAGCGTGAGGACCGGACCGGGTCCTGGTCAGAGATCAATATCGGCAACGACACGGCCGGTTCGACCACCCCGCACACGCGCCGCTACGCGAAGCTGGTCTTCGAGCACGGCACCGCATCCGGCGAGTACGCCTACATCCTGTTGCCCAGAGCATCCAGCCGGGAGACGGCCGAGCGCGCACATGACCCCGGTCTGACTGTGCTCTCCAACAGCGCGAATGTTCAGGCGATCCGGTCCCACCGGGATGGCCTGACGCTCGTCAACTTCTGGGTGGCCGGCCAGGTAGCCGAGATCACCAGCGACGGGCCGGCGTCGGTGGTGATCGGCAAGGACGGACGGACGACAACGGTTGCCGTGTCCGATCCGAGCCGGACCGTGCAGACCGTGAGGCTGACGATCAAGAAGCCGATCGGCAGCGCGGTCACGAAGGACGACAGCGTGACCGTGGTCGAGACCGGGCGGCAGCTGGTCCTCGACATCGCCGTTGGCGACACCAACGGCAAGACGCACACCGCGTCGTTCCACTGAGAGGGTTATTCAGACGTCCCAGGTGAGCCTGCAAGAAAGAGATTGAAGGAAAGCCAGAGAGAAGAAGGGATTTAGAGTGGTGGCTGACCTCGGTGGCCAGCCGGAGGTTTCCGGCCCCGAGTGCCGAGTCGTGGATCAAGGCAGATTTGCAGCTCCCGGCCGGGGTGTCCTCGTCACCGCGGCCGGGTGCTGCCCTGGGGCGAGCTGGTGCGGTCGGCTCAGGGGCGGAGTTCGGCCAGGCGGCGTTCGGGCGCCGGGGCCGCCTCGGCGAGCAGTTGGGTGTACTCGTGCTGCGGATTCAGGATCACGTCGTCAGCCGGTCCGTGCTCGACGACCGCGCCGTGGTACAGCACCATGATCTCGTCGCTGAAGTGACGTGCGGTCGCGAGGTCGTGGGTGATGTAGAGGACCCCGAGGTTCTCCTCCCGCTGCAGGGCGGCCAGCAGGTTGAGGACGCCGAGCCGGATCGAGACGTCGAGCATCGACACCGGCTCGTCCGCGACCAGGATGGCCGGCTCCGGCGCGAGCGCCCGCGCGATCGCAACTCGTTGCCGCTGGCCACCGGACAGTTCGTGCGGCTTCCGGCCGACGAAGTCCTCGTCCAGCCGCACCCGCCGCAGCAGCTCCAGCACCCGATCAGTCACCCGGTCACGGGTGAAGTCCGGATGATGCAGCTTCACCGGCCGGGCCAGGTGATGGCCGATCGTGTGGTACGGGTTCAACGACCCGAACGGATCCTGGAACACCATCTGCACAGCCTTCCGGTACGCCGCCGCGCGCGCACCGCGGTACTGCATCGGCTCGCCGTCCACCAGGATCGATCCGGACGTCGGCCGCTCGAGCTGCATCAGCAACTTGGCGATCGTCGACTTGCCCGAACCGGACTGCCCGACGAGCGCGATCGTGCGCCCCGGGGTCAGCTCGAAACTGACGTTGTCGACGGCCCGCAACCGGGTGGTCCGCAGACCTTCTCGCAGCCGGTACTCCTTGACCACTTCACGCATCTCGAGCACGCTCATCGGCTCTCCATTTCGACGGCCTCCACGGTCTGCTCGGTCTCGTCCAGTTCCACGTCGTCGAGGTCGCCGCTGCGGACGAAGCCGCCGCGGTCGCCGGTCAGGCTCGGGAACGACGACAGCAGCCGCCGCGTGTAGGGATGCTTGGGCTGGGTGTAGAGCGTGATCGCGTCGTCGAGCTCGACGATCAGACCGGCCCGCATCACCGCGATCCGGTCGCTGATCTCGAGCAGCAGCGGCAGGTCGTGGGTGATGAACACGACCGCGAACCCGAGCTCGGCCCGCAGTCGGGTGATCTCGAGCAGGATCTCCCGCTGTACGACCACGTCGAGCGCGGTCGTCGGCTCGTCCATGATCAGCACCTGCGGCTCGAGCGCGAGCGCCATCGCGATCATCACCCGCTGCCGCATCCCGCCGGACAGCTCGTGCGGATACGCGCGCAGCCGGTTCCGATCGACGCCGACCCGTTCGAGCAGCTCGCCGCAGCGGATCTTGCGTTCGGCCTTGGGCACCTCGGGCCGATGCGTGATGAACACGTCCTCGAGCTGCTCGGAGATCCGCAGTACCGGGTTGAGCGAGTTCATCGCGCCCTGGAAGACCATCGCGATCTTGTCCCAGCGGAACGCCCGCAGATCGTCGCCGGACAGGCCGGCGAGGTCGACGTCGTACCCTTCGCGCGACGAGAACACGACCCGCCCGGAGGTGATCCGGGCCGGGGGTTTGAGCAGCCGGGTGATCGCGTACGCGAGAGTCGACTTCCCGCAGCCGCTCTCGCCCGCGAGGCCGAGGATCTCGCCGCGTTCCAGCGTCAGCGAGACCTCGCGGACGGCGTGCACGGTGGTCTCGGCCAGGTAGTCGATGCTGAGATTCTCGATGCTGAGCACGGGACCGCTCATGCCTTCACGCTCCACTTGTTGCGCTCGGCCCGCGTCTGCGAGCGCAGCTTCGGGTTGATGATCTCGTCGATCGAGAAGTTGATCAGCGACAGCGCCGCGCCGAAGAGCGCGATCGCCAGCCCCGGCGGCGCGAACCACCACCAGGCGCCGAGCCGCAGCGCGAGCCCGTTCTGCGCATAGAACAGCATCGTGCCCCAGGTGAACGAACCGGACGCGCCGAGGCCCAGGAACGACAAGCCCGCCTCGCCGAGGATCGCGAAGATCACCGCGAACACGACCTGCGACGCGAGCAGCGGGATCAGGTTCGGCAGGATCTCGACGAACAGGATCCGCCAGCGTTTCTCGCCGCTGATCTTTGCCGCCAGCACGTAGTCGCGGCTGCGCACGCTCAGGGTGAAGCCGCGCAGGACGCGCGCGGACCCGGCCCAGCTGGTGATCGCGAGCACCGCGGCCACCAGCCAGATGGATTTGTTCGGCACGTAGCTGGAGATCAGGATCACCAGCGGCAGGCCGGGAATGACGAGCATGATGTTGGTGAACAGGGAGAACGCCTCGTCCGCCCAGCCGCCGACGAACGCCCCGACGATGCCGAAGAACGACGACAGCAGCAGCGTGAGCGCGCCGACGACGAGGCCGATGACGAGCGAGCCTCGGGTTGCGTAGGCGAGCTGGGCGAACACGTCCTGACCGGTCTGCGTGGTGCCGAGCAGGAAGCCGTTGCCCGGGCCGGTCAGGCCCATGTCCCGGACGGTGGACGGATTTCCGACGAGCAGCGGACCGACGACGCCGAACACGACGATCACGCCGGCGATGCCCAGGCCGACGGCCAGCTTCAGCGTCATCGGCGGCAGCCGGCGTCTGGCCGGCGCCGCCGCCGAGGTCGCCGCCTGCGCCGCTCCTTCAGTGGTGATGGCCAAATCAGTTCACCCCGTTCAGGATCGTGCGCGGGTGCGCGGGTCGATGACGCCGTACAGCAGGTCGACGAGCAGGTTGGCGCCGAGGACCGCGAGCGTGATGATCAGGAACACGCCCTGCATCAGCGCGTAGTCGTTGTTGCCGACGGCAAGCAGTAGCGCGGAGCCGATGCCGGGGTAGGTGAACACCGCCTCGGTGACGATCGAACCCGCGACCACGAAGCCGAGCGAGATCGCGAAACCGGAGATCGACGGCAGGATCGCGTTCCGGGCGACGTACCGCGAACGGATCCGGCGCGGCGTCAGCCCTTTCGCCTCGGCGGTGACGACGAAGTCCTCGGACAGCGTCGACACCATCATGTTGCGCATCCCGAGCATCCAGCCGCCGATCGACGAGATGACGATCGTCAGTGCCGGGAGCGTGCCGTGGTACACGATCGACTGGACGAACGGCAGGTTCCAGCCCGGCGTCACGGAGTACACGTCGTAGCCGCCGTTGAGCGGGAAGACCGGCCAGGTGCTGCCGAGCAGGAACAGCAGCAACAGAGCCAGCCAGAAGTACGGGACCGACTGCAGCATCGTGGTGACGGGGATCAGGTTGTCGATCCACGAACCGCGACGCCAGCCGGCGGCCCGGCCGAGCAGGATGCCGACGGCGAACGAGATCACCGTCGCCAGCCCGATCAGGCCGACGGTCCAGGGCAGCGTCTGCCCGATGACCTGGGACACCGGCTCCGGGAAGTACGCGATCGAGGTCCCGAGGTTCCCCGACACCAGCTGGTGCAGGTACTTCCAGTACTGCGCCCACAGGGACGAGTGCGTGTCCGTCCCGAGCAGTGCCTCGATGGCTGCCCGGGTCGTCGGCGTGACCGGACCTTTGGTCGCCAGCTTGGACAGCATGAGGTCGACCGGGTTCCCCGGCATCAGCCGGGGAATCAGGAAGTTCAGTGTCAGTGCTGCCCAGAGCGCGGCGACGTAGAAGACGAGCTTTCTCAGCAGGTAGCGCACAGTCGGCCGCTACTTGGCGGGGGTGATGGTCTTGAGCACGATCCCGGCGTCCCACGCCTTCCAGGCCGCGGGCAGGACGTAGGTGTTGTCCTTGGTCGGCCAGCCGGTCGCACGCGAGGTGTTGAACTCGGTCAGCATCGAGTTCACGTAAACCGGGATGTACGGCAGCTGGTCCGCGATGATGCCCTGGATCTTCGCGTACGCGGCCTTCTGCGCGGCTTGGTCCGTCGTACCGGCCGCTGCCGTGAGGGCCGCGTCGACAGTCGGGTTCGAGAACCGGGACTGGTTGCCGGCCGACGCGCTCTTGCCGACCGCTGCGGTGTTCGTCGAGGCGAGCTTGCTGTCGTAGGTGAAGTACGGGTTCGTGGACGCGCCGAGGCCGACGGAGTCGAGCGACAGCTGGAACTTCCCGTTCGTCTGGGCGGCGTTCCACTCGTTCCACGAGACCTGGCTGGGCTTCAGCTCGATGCCGACCGCGGCCAGCTGCTGCTTGAGCGTGTCGTTGATCGAGATGTAGTCGCTCCAGCCCGTCACGGTCTGGACGGTCAGGGTCAGCCGCTTACCGGCCTTCGTCCGTACGCCGTCGCTGCCCTTGGTCCAGCCGGCCGCGTCGAGGAGCTTGCCCGCCTCGTCGGCGTTCGCGCTCTGCGGAAGCTTGGCCGAGCCGGCGTCCGCGATCCAGCCGTCGTCGCGGCCCGGAAGCAGCAGGGTGGGCGATCCGACGCCCGCGACTCCGCCGCCGGCCAGCTTGGCGAGCTGCTCGCGGTTCATGGCCAGGTAGATCGCCTTGCGTACGGCGGGATCGGTCTGCGGACCGGCGCATCCGAGCTGGGCGTTGGAGCAGGTCACGATGACCGTCGTCATGACGGGAGTGTTGACGTAGGTCAGGTCCTTGTTGGACTTCATGATGTTGTCGATCCCGGGCAGGTACGCACTCGCCCAGTCGACCTTGCCGGCCACGAGTGCCGCGCTGGCCGCGTCCGCCGACTGCACCGGCAGGTAACGGACCTCCTTGATGGTCGGCTTGCCCGTCTCCCAGTACTGGTCGTTCTTGGTCAGCACGTAGCTCTGCGGCGTGAACGACTTCAGCTTGAACGGACCGGTGCCGACCGGGTTCTCGTTCAGGTTCGTGGTCGGGTCCTTGATGTCCTTCCAGATGTGCTCGGGCACGATCGCCTGGTTGGCGAGGACGGCCGGCTCCTGCATCAGGGACTTCGACTTGAACGTCAGTACGGCGGTGTCGTCCGCGGTCGCCTTGGCCGTCGCGGCCAGGCCGGACGGGTTCAGCGCCGGGGTCTTCGCGACCAGGTTGAACGTGTACGCGACGTCCGTCGCGGTGAACGGCTGGCCGTCGTTCCACTTGACGCCGTGGCGGAGCTTGATCGTGAGCTCGGTGCCGGCGGCGTTCCAGGAGTAGCCGGTCGCGAGCACCGGGGTCGCCTCGGACTGCTTGGCGAAGTTGTACCAGTACAGCGGCTCGTAGATGACGCCGAGCGTCGGCTGCAGCGCGGTGCTGCTGAACGGGTTGAAGTTCTTCGCGGTGATGTCGCCGGCGGCGACGGTGATCGAGGCGTCCTTGGTGCCTGCGGCCTGGCCGCCGGTGGCGGCGCCCGAGCAGGCGCCGAGCGTCAGCGCCGTCGCGGTCACGGCGGCGACGGCGCTCACCAGGCGCCGCAGCCGCGGGCGGTTCGTGGAGTTCCGGAGCATGGGGGGAGTCCTTTCCGGGCATGCATGGTCCGCACCAACGCGGTCCTTGGAACGCGTCACCCGGCACCCGGCCAGGGAAGCTGGGCGGTAACTTAGTTGGCCTAATAAACTTGGCGCAAGAGTTCACCCGGGTAACGATTTGACCGCATACGGTCGCGAGCGCCCGGCCGCGAGGCGGGCGGGCGACGGGAGAGGGGGGCTACGCCGAGAGGGCGTGGTCGGATTTGAGCATCATCAGGGCGGCGCCGATGGCGGCGGCGTCGTGGCCGCGTTCGTCGAGGACGACCTCGGTGCCTACGCTGCGGCCGAAGACCGAGCTTAGGATGCGCTCCTGCAGGATCGGCAGGTAGATCGTTCCGGCGACGGCGAAGGCCGGGCCGGTGAGGACCAGCAGCTGTACGTCGTACATGTTGGCGATCGTCTGCGCGCCGAGGGCGATCCACGCGGCGCTGTCCCGGATGATCGCCTCCGCGCGAGAGTCCCCGCTCAGCGCGAGCCGGGCGATGGCGGAGAAGGCGGCGACGCCGGAGTGCCGGTGCGAGCCGAGGTCGAGCCCGGCCGCGCGTGCCTTGGCGACGACTGCGGCCGGTCCGGCCAGTGCCTCGAGACAGCCGGTGCCCCCGCACCAGCAGCGCGGACCGCCGATCTGCACACAGATGTGCCCGACCTCGCCGGCGTTGCCGTGCGCGCCCTGGTAGACGTTGCCGTTGAGACGCAGGCCGGAACCGATGCCCTCGCTCATGAACAGCGCAGCCATCACCGAGACGTCGTGGCTGGTGGTGAGCCGGGTGCCCGCGGCCGCTGCGGTCGCGTCGTTCTCGAGCAAAGCGGGCATCCCGAGCAGCTCTTCGAGGCGATTGCGGATCGGGAACCCGACCCAGCGCGTCATCGACGGCGGCGCCGACGTCACCCCGCGGTTGCGAATCAGCGGACCGGGGCAGACGAAGCCGAGGCCGAGCACGAGCGCCGGGTCGACCCCGGAGCGCGCGATCAGCTCGCGGGTCTCGACCGCCACCCGCGCGACGACGTCCTCGGGGTCGCTCTCGTCGCCAGGCCCGTCCCGCCGCCAGCGCGCGACGACGCCGCCGGCGTAGTCGACCAGCACGTACGTCAGGTGGTCCTCGCTCAGGTGGACGCCGACGACGTACCGCGCCGCCGCGCGGATCTGCAGCAGTGTGCGCGGTTTGCCGCCGATCGACGTGGAGGTCCCGCGGCCGGTCTCGGCGACCAGGCCGTCGTCGATCAGCCGGCGGACGACCGCGGTGACCGATGGTGCCTTGAGGCCGGTGAGCTGGGTAAGTTCGACCCGGCTGAGGGTGCCGGCGGAGCGGATGCGGTCGACGATCAGGGCGCGGCTGCTCGTCGGCGCCGGATCGTAGCCCGGCGACTGCGAGGAGTCGCTGACCTGCTGCATCGGGTCCATCCGCTTCTGTCCGGTTAGTTAGATCTGTGAATATAGTGGGAACGGCCGCCTAGGAGGGCAGTTTATGCAGGACCTCACGTCCCGGGATCGCATTGCCGGGCTGGTGCTGGCGCGTCCTGACCGGGTCCTCGGGATGGAGCCGTTCATGGCCGATGTCGTCCAGGGCATCGAGGAGTACTTCGCCGGCCGGCGCTGCAGCCTGCTGATCGAGTTCACCGCGGACGTCGCCGGCGAGATCGAGATCTGGCGCCGCTGGGTGGCCAACTCGTACGTCGACGGGATCGTCATGGTCGATCTCCGCAGCGAGGACCCCCGCCTGGACGAGCTGGTGCGCCTGCGGACGCCCGGGGTGCTGCTCGGCGGGCCTGAGCTGCAGGCCCCGATCACGAACGTCCTGGTCGACAACGCCGAAGGCGCCCGGGCAGCGGTTCGCGCCCTCGCCGACCTCGGGCATCGTGACATCGCCAGGGTGAGCGGCCCCCGCGACATGGTGCACTGCCAGGCGCGGGACGAGGCGTTCATCGCCACTTGCGCGGAGCGCGACGTGCAGGGGGAGCTGATCGAGGGGGACTACTCCGAGGACTCCGGCCGCGAGGCGACCCGGCAGCTGCTGACCGGCGACCGGGTCCCGAGTGCCGTTGTCTACGATAACGACCTGATGGCGATCGGCGGTCTCACCGTCGCGAAGGAGCTGGAGGTCGCGGTCCCCGAGGAGCTGTCGGTCATTGCGTGGGACGACACCGCCGTGGCCCGGCTCGCGCATCCGCCGTTGAGCGTGGTCACCGTCGACGTCCATGGGCTGGGCACGATCGTCGGCGAGGCGATCCTCGCGGCGATGGACGGCGCCGACGTGACGACGTACCACGTGCCGAAGCCGACGATCCGGCTGACGCCGTCGACGACCAGCCGGACCTGAGACAGGACGAAGGCACCCACCGGGTCGAGGTGGGTGCCTTCGTCGTACCGGGGGCTATTCGTCGAGGAACAGCTCGATCACGCAGCTGTCGACGTCGGGGGCGCGGTTCGGCAGCTTCAGCGTGAGCGTGTTGTCCGGCAGACCGGCGAGGTAGGTGTGGCCGGGTGCGGAGGGGTCGACGGTGACGCGCCGGACCTCGGACGCGTCGTGCAGGAATTGTGCGTACGAGACCTTGTCGCCGAGGCCGGGCAGGTGCAGGTGTCCCATCGGCCACGCGAAGATGTGCAGGTACAGCCGGCGGCCGTTCTGGGTGTAGCGGCAGTCGGCGGGTGGGACGTAGGTGCTCGGGCCGCAGTCGCGGATCGAGCGTTCGTGCAGTCGCATCCAGTCGCCGATCCCGTCCAGGACCGTGAGCGCTCGCGGTTCCCAGGCACCACGGCCGTTCGGGCCGACGTTGAGCAGCATGTTGCCGCCCTTCGAGACGGCGTCGACCAGCATCCGGATCAGTAGCGCGGGCGACTTCCAGTCGTGGTTGTCCCGGTGGTAGCCCCAGCTGCCGTTCAGCGTGTGGCACGCCTCCCACGGCACCTGCATACCGTTGCCTGCAGCAACTTCATTGCCCGGCGGCTGGACCTGTTCGGGCGTGGTGAAGTCGCCGGAGCCGAGGCCGAGCCGGTTATTGACCAGGATCCCGGGCTGGAGCTCGCGCACCATCTGCAGCAGTTCCGCCGACCGCCACTCGTCCGGGCCCTTGGCGTTGAACCCGCGATCGGCGTACGAGAAGTCGAACCACATCACGTCGATCGTCCCGTACTCCGTGAGCAGCTCGCGGACCTGTCCATGCAGGTAGTCGGCGTACTTCGAGACGTCGCGATCCGCCGTCCGGTCGATGAAGTCCACATCCTTGCGCTGCGGATGGTAAAGGTCGACCGGGAACTCTGGATGGTGCCAGTCGAGCAGCGAGTGGTACAGCCCGATCTTGAACCCGCGCTCGCGGAACGCCTCGACCATCGGCGCGAGCAGATCCTTTCCCCACGGGGTGTTCGGCGCCGAGTAGTCGGTCAGCTTGGAGTCCCAGAGGCAGAAGCCGTCGTGATGCTTCGTCGTGATGACCAGGTAGCGCATCCCGGCGTTCCAGGCGTCCTCGGCCCAGCGCTCCGGGTCGTACAGATCCGGCGAGAAGTGGTCGAAGTACGGCTGATAGGCGGCGTCGGTGAGCTGCTCGTACGACTTCACCCACTCGTGCCGTGCGGCGGCCGCGTAGATGCCCCAGTGCACGAACAGCCCGAACCTTGCCTCGGTCAACCAGCTCATCGCGGGCTCGCACCGCCGAGCGCCGACTCGAACTCGCCGCGGATCTTGTCGCCGCCGTCCTTCGCCCACTTCTTCACCGCGGCGTCGAACGCGCTGATCGGCTTCCGCCCGGCGATCACGTCGTTGCGTACGTCGGTCAGCGGCTGGCCGATGTCACCTCCGGACTTGTCGTTGGTCGGCGAGATCAGCGACGCGGTCGGGTCCTTGACGACCATGCCGATCAGCTTGGTCAGATCCTCGTGCGCACGGTCGACGTACGTCGGCGAATCGGTGTTGTAGAGGGCCTGCGGTGCGGCGGTGATGTACTTCCACGGCACGGTCAGCTCGGCCTCGCCCTTGCTCGTCAGCTTCGGGTTGCCGTTCGCGTCGCGAGTGAAGTCGACACCCTCGACGCCGTACGTGAGCAGCAGGTTCTCGCTGCTGCCGAACGGCGCGGCGAAGAAGTTCGCGACCGCGAGCAGTTCCTTGGCGCGGGCGTCGTCGGCCTTCTTCATCAGCGTGTACGCGAACAGGATGTTGTCCGACCAGGTGTTCGCCCTGCCGCCCTTCGGCGCCATCGGGACGAACGCGCGCGGATCGTTCTTCGGGTCCAGGCGGGACATGTCCTTGACGTAGCCGGAGTACCCCGGGAAGCCGTCGTACACCAGCGCGCCCTTGCCGGCCCGGAACGCGTTCTTCCGCGCCGTGCCGTCGATACCGTCCGAGCCCGGCACGAGCACCTTGGCCTTGACCAGTTCGATCGCGAACTCGAGCGCCGCCTTGTACTCCGGGGTCTCGAAGCTGCGGACCAGTTTGCCGCCGTCGAGCCGCCAGCCGTTCGGTACCCCGAACATCTGCTGGATCATCGTGAAGAACGTGTTGCCCTTCGAGTTCACGATCGCCCAGCGGCCCTGCTGCGGCTTGGTCAACTCCTTGCACGCGGCAAGGAAGTCCTCTGCGGTGGCCGGGTAGTCGACACCGGCCTCGTCGAACAGCCGCTGGTTGTAGAAGCCGGCACCGCCGGTGATACTGCGCGGGATCGGCAGCCCGTAGATCTTGTCCTGCACCACGCACGCCTGCCAGATCACCGCGGGGATGTTGGCCAGGTTCGGGTAGTCCTTGACCTTGTCACCGGACAGGTACGGCGTCAGGTCGGTGCACTTGGCCTTCAGGAACGCGGGCAGGTTGTTGACCGCGGTCGGGTCGGTGAGCAGCACCAGGTCCGGAAGCTGGTTCGCGGCCAGCATGGTCTGGAACTTCGTCGCCCAGTCGCTGTCCGGGACGATCGTCAGGTCCAGCGTGCCGCCGAGCTTCTGCTCGACGGCCTGCCAGGCGGCGTTCTTGTCCCGGGACGGCGGCAGCGGGTCGAAGATGTCGGTCATCACGCTGACCTTGCCGCCGTTCAGCGGCGGCTTGGGCACGGTGGTGACGAGGTCCTTCGGGTACGTCCGGTACCCGGGCGGCACGCCGTCCGCCGTACCAGGGAGATCCGGCTTCGGGCCGGCGAAGGCGACGTACGTCGGGAGCGTCACCGATGAGGCGCGGGCGGTGCCGGCCGCCGTGCTGCCGTTGCTGCAGGCAACCAGCGCCGGTACGCCGGTGGCGCTCATCACGGCGACGCCGACTGCGCTCCGCAGGAAGCTTCTGCGGCTGAGCGATGGGGTGGTCACGGTCTTTCTCCTAACCCTTGATGGCGCCGGTGAGTACGCCCTTGGTGAAGTAGCGCTGCAGGAACGGGTAGACGCAGAGGATCGGGACCAGCGCCACGACCACGACCGCCATCTGCACGGCCTGGATCGACGCGACCGCCTCGCCGGGCGACTCGGTTCCGCCGCCGACGGGCTGTCCCTGCAGGACGTAGAGACGCAGTACGAGCGGCAACGGCCACTTGCCGGTGTCGTTGAGGTAGAGCAAGGCGTTGAAGAACGCGTTCCAGTGGCCGACCGCGTAGAACAGCGCGACGACCGCGAGGACGGCCTTCGACAGCGGCAGCACGATCCGGATCAGGATCGCCAGGTCGCCGGCGCCGTCGATCCGGGCGCTGTCCAGCAGTTCGGCCGGGATGTTCTGGAAGAAGTTGCGCAGGACCAGGAAGTTGAACGCGCTGACCAGGCCCGGCACGATCAGCGCGGCGTACGAGTCGTAGAGGCCGAGCGCCTTGACCAGCAGGAAGTTCGGGATGATGCCGGCGCCGAACAGCATCGTGAACAGGACGGCGGTGAGCACGAACCGGCCGCCGACGATCGGCCGGCTCAGCCCGTACGCGAGCGCGATCGTGACGACCAGGTTCAGCGCCGTACCGATGATCGTGATGCCCGCGCTGACCAGCAACGCGTGGCTGACCACGCCGCCGGCGAAGATCGTCCGGTACGCCGCCAGCGTCGGCTCGCTCGGGAACAGCGGGATGATGCCGCCGCGTCTGGTGATCTCGGACTCGCCGGCCAGGCTGGTGGCGACGATGTTCACGAACGGGTAGAGCACCAGCAGGCAGACGATCGCGATCACGACGCCCTTGATCGCCAGCCCGAGTCTGCTCGGCGCCTCCATCCACGGTGGCCGGTTGGAGAGCCGCTGCGAGGTCGTCATCTGCTGTAGATCCCTTCGTGGCCGAAGCGATGGGCGAGTTTGTTCGCGCCGAGGATCAGGACCAGGCCGATCACGCCCTTGACCAGACCGACCGCGGCAGCCGGTCCCCACTGGCCGTCGAGTACGCCGTGGAAGTAGACGTAGGTGTCGAGTACTTCGGCGGCGTCGGCGCCGACCGCGTCGCGCTGGAGCAGGATCTGCTCGAAGCCGACCGAGAGGATGCTGCCCAGGTTGAGAATCAGCAGCAGCAATGTGACCGGCACGATGCCCGGCAACGTCACGTGCCACAGCCTTCGCCACCGATCCGCGCCGTCGATCGCGGCCGCTTCGTAGTGCTCGGTGTCGATGTTGAGCAGCGCGGCGAGGTAGATGATCGTGCCCCAGCCCGCGTCCTTCCAGATCAGCTGCAGCGTCACCAGCCACGGGAAGAAGCCGGAGCTGGTCATGAGGTCGACGCGCGGCAGGCCGAGTTCGCCGAGGAGCTGGGGGAGCAGGCCGGTGCCGCCGATGAGCTGCTGACTGATCGAGATCAGGATCACCCAGCCGATGAAGTGCGGCAGGTATACGACGCTCTGCACGAACCGTCTGATCTTCGGGCTGAGGATGCTGTTGAGCAGCAGCGCCAGACCGAGCGGCGCGGGGAAGAACAGGACCAGCTGGAGTACGGCGAACTTCAACGTGTTGAGCAGTGCGCGGTAGAAGTCCGGCTCTGCGAAGACGGAGAAGTTACCGAAGCCGACCCAGGGGCTGCCCTTGAAGCCGAGGTACGGCTGGTAGTCCTGGAAGACGATCACGTTGCCGAGCAGCGGCACGTAGTGGAACACCACGAAGAACAGGAAGCCCGGTAGCACCAGCAGCAGCATCGTGCGATCCCGCCGGAGCCGCTGGCGCAGTCCGGGGCCGGGGCCGGCCCGCCGCGCTGCGCGTCGCCCTACCTGCCGATGCATGAGGCGCCTCCTGATAGTAAGCGTTTGCTGTCGTGATTGGCAGTAACCATGAAACGTTCACAGCCTTGCTGTCAAGCGCTGGCTGGAACTTGTCTTGACCTGTGGCGGTCGAGCTGTCTACGGTTTCTAGTAACCGTTTACTAGGAGTGATCCGTGCCGAACCAGCACCCTGTCCCGCGTCTGCGCACGCTCGTTGCCATGCCCGCGGAAACCTGGTCAGAGGTGATCACCGCGCCTGTCCGGGATCGTCTTACGGCGGTCGTGGAGCTGCTCGGCCTGGGCCCGGCGGATTCCGGCGGCGTACTCGAGGTCGGCGCGGAATGCCGGCCGCGGTTGGTGGAGTCGTTCGCGGACGTGGCGGACGAGTTGGCGGCGGCGGAGGTGCTGTTGACGGGGTGGGGGTGTCCGCGGATCACTGCCGACGTACTGGACGCTGCGCCCAAGTTGCGGGCGATCGTGCATGCGGCCGGGACGATCAAGACGTTCGTGGATCCGGTGGTGTTCGAGCGGGGGATCGAGGTGTCGTCGGCGGCCGCGGCGAATGCGATCCCGGTTGCGGAGTTCACGCTGGCGGCGATCGTGCTGGCAGCGAAGCGGGCGTTCCGGCACCGCGAATGGTTCCAGGGGTCAGGGGTTAAGCGACCGTTGCTGGGGGCACCGATTCTGGGGACGCTGGGTACGACGGTCGGCGTACTCGGTGCGTCGCGGATCGGGCGCCTGGTGATCTCGAAACTGCAGTCGCTCGACGTGAATGTCCTTGTGAGCGACCCGTATCTGAGTCCCTTGGAGGCTGCCGAGCTGGGTGCTCGGTGGTGCGACCTGCCGACGCTCTTCTCCGCGAGCGATATCGTCACGGTGCACGCGCCACTGCTGCCGGAGACTCGCGGACTGGTCTCGGCGGAGTTGCTCTCGGCAATGCCGGACGGTGCCGTCCTGATCAACACTGCGCGTGGTGCGCTGGTGGATCACGCGGCCCTCGAGCGCGAGTGTGTCTCCGGCCGGCTGGACGCCGTACTGGACGTGACGGATCCTGAACCGCTGCCGCCTGGCTCGCCGTTGCTGCAGGCCCCCAACGTGTTCATCACGCCGCACCTGGCCGGTGCTATGGGCAACGAAACGACCCGCCTCGGCGAGGCTGCGGTGGCGGAGATCGAACGTCTGGCGAAGGGTCAGCCGCTCGGTCATCCCATCCATCGTGATGACCTCGGGCGGATCGCATGACCCGGAGCATGCGGCTGCCCGCGCCTGACCGCATGTTGTCTCCTCGGACCGGGTATACGCGGGAGACCTGGCTGGCGGTGGCTGATCAGTTGCTCGACTCGCTGGTGCCTTGGTTCTCGGGCAGCGGGGCGCAGGTGCGGTTGCCGGGGCGGGGGAGTTGGTCGGGGGCCGACTGCGACGGGTTGGAGGGGTTTGCTCGGTCGTTTCTGCTGGCTGCGTTCCGGATCGCGGCGACGGACGGCGATGAGCGGTTGGTCGAGCGGTACGCGCGCGGGCTGGTGGCGGGTGCGGCGGGTGAGTGGCCGCGGTTGACGCCGTGTTCGCAGCAGATGGTGGAGGCGGCGGCGATCGCGGTCGGGTTGCACGAGTCGCGGACGTGGCTGTGGGACAGGCTCGACGTACGCGAGCAGGAGAAGGTGGTCGACTGGTTGAGCGGGTTCGTCGGGTCGCGGACGTGGGACAACAACTGGCGGTTGTTCCAGGTGGTCGGCGAGCAGTTCGTGGCGTCCGTTGGTGCGCCGTACTCGCAGGACGACATTGACGCGGGGCTCGATCGGATCGAGGACTGGTACGTCGGGGACGGCTGGTACTCCGATGGTGACGGGCAGAACTTCGACCACTACATCGGCTGGGCGATGCACCTGTACCCGGGGCTGTGGACCCGCATGGCCGGTCCGTCCGCGGATGGTCGCCTTGCTGTCTACAGGGAACGGCTGCACCGGTTCCTCGAGGACGCGGTGCACCTCACCGGCACGGACGGGGCGCCGATCCACTTCGGGCGGTCGCTTTGCTACCGGATGGCTACCGTCGCGCCGTACTGGATGGGTGCGCTCCTCGACGCGACTCCGCTGGCTCCTGGGCAGACCCGTCGCCTGTGCTCGGGGACTCTGCGCCACTTCGTCGACCACGGCGTACCTGACGAACGCGGCCTGCTCACCCTTGGCTGGCACCACCACTTCCTGCCCACCACCCAGCCGTACTCCGGACCCGGCTCTCCGTACTGGGCCTCCAAAGGTTTCCTCGGCCTGTTGCTCCCCGCCGACCACGAGGTCTGGACCGTCCGCGAATCGGCTCTACCCCTGGACGAGCGCGACCAGCTCCGCCCGATGCCTGCCCCCGGCTTCCTCATCCAGTCCACCAAACACGACGGCATAGTCCGCCTTCTCAACCACGGCAGCGACCACGGCGGAGAAGGCGACCCCCACTACAACCGCCTCGCCTACTCAACCCACACAGCCCCAGAACTAACCGAAGCCCCCGAGCGCACCGTGTCTGCGGGCTGTGCTGGGGGTGGCGAGGGTGCCGGGGGTGCTGGGCAGGTCGGAGACGGCAGGGGTGTAGCGCACGCCGGTCGCGCTCAGGTCTCCGACTGCGGTTGGGGGCACCTCGACAACCACCTCTCGCTTTTCGGCGCCGACGGCTTACTTGAGCAGCGGCGGAGTATTCGGCGCCTGCGGGTGACGGGAGGGCAGGCGGCGTCGTGGTGGGAAGCAGGGGAGGCTCGGTTTGAGGTGGTGAGTGTGGTTTGGGGGCGGGTTGAGGTTCGGTGTGTGTTGGTCGACGGGCCGGAGGGGGTGGTGAGGCACGGCGGGTATGCGGTGGCAGGGGTTGAGCGACCTCAGGTGAGTGCAACCGGAATGTGGGCGCAGGCGACGCGTGTGGATCGGCTGACGAGTGTGGTGGTCGGGTTGCACGGGTACGACAGCGCAGCCGTCCGGCGTGGGTTGGACTCGAATGCGTTCGGGCCGCACTCGGCGACGCCGTACCTGGAGGCTCAGCACGACGGCAGAGGTGCGCGGGTGCTGGTGTCGGCGGTGGTACTGTCCGGCGACACGGTCTGGCCGGAGGCGGTGGCCGAGAGCATCGACGTCGCGGTCGACGGGCTCGACGTACGGCTGCGGTTCGCGGACGGTACGACGGCCGGCGTACGACTCGGCGAGGAGGTGGGGGATGGCGGAGCAGCCGCGGTCGCGGGCGCGCCGGCGTGACCCCGAGTCGGCCCGCACCATCCGCGACGTCGCCGCCCGCGCCGGCGTCTCCACCGCGACCGTCTCCCGTGTTGTCAACGGCAACTATCCGGTCGCGGCCTCGACCCGCGCCGCGGTCGAACGAGCGATGCGTGACCTCGGGTACGTCGCCAACGCGCACGCCCGCGCCCTGGCCGGCTCGACCACCCGCGTCGTCGGCATCGTCGTCAGCGAGATCGTCGACCCGTTCTTCGCCTACATCGCTCGCGGCGTCCAGGCCGAGGCGCTCGCGTCCGGCCGCCTCTGCCTCGTCTGCTCGACGCAGGGCGGCGAATCCGCCGAGCTCCGCTTCGTCGACCTGCTCCTCGAGCAGCGCGCCGACGCGGTGATCCTGGTCGGCGGCGCGGTCGAGGACAAGGAGTACTTCGCGGCCGTCGGGCAGCGCGCTCGTCAGCTCGCGAACAACGGCTCCAGCCTCGTCCTATGTGGCCGGCCGGGGCTCGAGGCCGGCGTACCGGCGTACGCGGTCGAGTACGACAATGTCGGCGGCGCCGCGGCGATCACCGATCACCTGCTCAGCGCCGGCCACACGAAGATCCTGTACCTCGGCGGCCCGACCACGCTGTCGACGACGACCGCTCGCCTGGAGGGCTTCCGCCAGGCGTTCGCCGCCCGCAAGCTCGAGCACGATCCGGCCCTGGTCCGCACCGGCGCGTTCGGCCGCCAGTGGGGCTACCAGCAGACCCTTCGCGCGCTCGACGACGATCTCGACTTCACCGCGATCTTCGCCGCCAATGACATCGTCGCCGCCGGTGCGTACGTCGCCCTGCGCGAGCGCGGCCTCAGCATCCCCGGCGACATCTCGGTGGTCGGCTACGACGACGTACCGGTGGCGACCGAACTGCAGCCGGCGCTGACCACCGTCCGGGTGCCGCTGGAGGAGCTCGGCCGCGCCGCGGTCCGGGCCGGGCTGGCCGGGCAGGAGCCGAACGCGGACCCGTTCGCGCACCAGCAGCCGATGACCACGCTCGGGACCGTCGTCGTGGTCCGGGACTCGGTCGGCCCGCCGCGGTGATCACTCACAGCTAACTCCCAGTCTGCGCTTCCCTCGGTGATCGTCGTGATTCGCAGCGTGATCAGCGGTGACACTATGTCAGGACCTTGTGGGGCTCGTGTCTCAGCGTGACCGGGGAGTGCTTGACATATCCGGTTCGGGCGTTTGAGACTCAGGTCACTTTCGCGATCCGAGAGCGCTCTCAACTCCGTCCAAGTTCCAGGGAGCACGTCACATGCGGCCCAGCGCCCGCTACCGCCCCATCGCCGGACTGCTGGCCTGCGCCGCGGTCCTGCTCGTCACCGCGGCCTGCGGCGGTGGTTCCAGTTCCTCCGATCCGACCGCCGCCAAGACGGACGGGCCGAAGATCAAGCTGACCATCGCGACCTTCAACGAGTTCGGGTACGACGACCTCTACACCGAGTACGAGGCCGCGCATCCGAACATCACGATCGTCGAGCAGCACGCCAAGACCGTCGACGACCACGTCAAGAACCTGGACTCGAACCTGGCGTCCGGGACCGGCCTGGCCGACATCGAGGCGATGGAGGTCAGCTGGATCTACAAGTACCTGGCCAAGGCCGACAAGTTCGTCGACCTGCGGCAGTACGGCGCGAACGACCTGAAGGACCGCTGGCTCGACTGGAAGGTGGCCGGTGCGACCACGCAGGACGGCAGGATCATCGGGTACGGGACCGACATCGGCCCGGAGGCGATCTGCTACCGGCGCGACCTGTTCGCGAAGGCCGGGCTGCCGACGGACCGGACGGAGGTCGCGAAGCTGTTCCAGGACTGGCCGTCGTACTTCGCGACCGGGCGCAAGTTCAAGGAGAAGGTGAAGGGCTCGGCGTGGTACGACTCGGCCGTCCTCACCTGGGAGGCGATGCGCAACCAGCTGATCCAGGCGTACTACTCGAACCAGGATCGCTTCCTCGCCGGCGAGAACCCGCGGCTGAAGAAGACCTGGGACCAGGTCGTCGCCGGGAGCAGGGACGGTCTGTCGGCCGGGCTGGTCGCCTGGAGCGACGAGTGGAACGCGGCCTTCCGCACCGACAAGTTCGCGACGATGGCGTGCCCGGGCTGGCTGCTCGGGGTGATCCAGGACAACGCGGGCAGCTTCGGCAAGGGCAAGTGGGACGTCGCCGATGTCTTCCCCGGTGGCGGCGGCAACTGGGGCGGCTCGTACCTGACCGTGCCGATCCAGTCGGCCCAGCCGGAGGAGGCCGCGAAGCTGGCCGCCTGGCTGACCGCGCCCGAGCAGCAGGTGAAGGTGTTCAAGAAGATCGGTTCGTTCCCGTCGACGCTCGACGCGTACAACGACCCGCAGGTGAAGTCGCAGGTCAATCCGTACTTCAACAAGGCTCCGGTCGGGCAGATCTTCGTCAACCGGGCCCGCAACGTGATCCTCAAGCAGCACAAGGGTCCCCGCGACGGCGAGATCAACCAGATCTTCAGCGCCGCGCTGTCCCGGGTCGACAGCGGCAAGCAGTCGTCGGCCGCGGCCTGGGCGCAGGCTGTCGACCAGGCCGAGAAGGTCGCGGACACCCGGGTCGGGAACTGAAGAAATCTGTCAACACGCCCCGGCGGGTTGCCAACGGCTGACGCGCGTTCGACCTAGGACGTACTACCGTGTGAACGCAGGCCGATCGACAGCCGAGGAGGGCCGATGGACGGGTCTGGTTCTCCGACACTGGAACAGGTTGCGGCGGTCGCCGGGGTGTCGCGGGCAACGGTCTCGCGGGTCGTGAACGGTTCGCCGAAGGTGTTGCCGGAGACGGTCGCCGCGGTCGAGCAGGCGATCCGGCAGTTGGGGTATGTACCGAACCGGGCGGCTCGTGCGCTGGTGACCCGCCGTACGGATTCGGTGGCGATCGTCGTACCGGAGCCGGACACCCGGGTGTTCTCGGACCCGTTCTTCGCCGGCATGCTCAGCGGGGTCAGCCGGACGCTGGCGCCGACGTCGTCGCAGCTCGTGCTGCTGATCGAGCCGGCCGAGGGTGACGACCAGCGCTTCATCCGGTACTTGCGCGGCGGGCATGTGGACGGCGCGATCATCATCAGCCACCACGGGCGCGACAACGTACTGCAAGAGATCGCGCAGTTGCCACTGCCGATCGTCTTCAGCGCGCGGCCGCTCGGGGTCGACGTACCGGTGGCCAGCGTCGACGTGGACAACGTGGCCGGTGCGCGGACCGGGGTCGAGCATCTGCTGGCGATCGGGCGAAGCAAGGTCGCGACCGTCGCCGGGCCGTTGGACATGACGGCCGGGCTCGATCGGTTGACCGGCTACAAGGACGTGATGAAGGAAGCTGGGTTGCCGGCCCTCATCGAGTACGGCGACTTCACCGCCGACGGCGGCGAGCAGGCGACGCTGCGGTTGCTGGACGCGCATCCCGATCTCGACGGGTTGTTCGTCGCGTCGGACCTGATGGCGACTGCTGCGCTCCGGGTGCTGTCCGAGCATGGACGTCGGGTGCCTGCGGATGTCGCGGTGGTCGGCTTCGACGACTCGGTCCTGGCCACCACGACGACGCCCAAGCTCACCACCGTCCGCCAGCCGGTCGAACAGCTCGGCGCCCGCCTGGCCGAGATCCTCCTGGCGAAGATCGGTGGGGCGCACCTCACCAGCCCGGAGATCTACAACACCGAACTGATCATCCGCGACAGCGCGTGACGGTGCCCGGTCGCCGGCGCGCTTGTGTGCGGTGTATATGTTGGTAGTGCCAACGTTGGCGCAGCCAACATAACCTGGGGAGTCCGGATGAAGAGTGTGCTTGTGGTGGGACGTAGTCCGAGCGTGCTGGAAGCAACGGTGGAGCTGTTGCGGGCGGACGGGTACCGCGCGGATGCGACCAATCAGTTCGACCGGGTGCTCGACGACTACGACGTCGGCGCGCTGGACGTACTGGTGTTCGGCGGGATGGTGCCGCCGGACACGAAGGAGGACTTGAGGGCGGAGCTCGGCAAGCGGAACGCCGCGCTCACGATCGTCCAAGGGCTGGTCGGGATCCCGGGGGTGATCGCGGCCCAGGTCGACGTGGCGACCCGCGGAGAGCAGGAGGTGGACGTCGAGTACATCGAGGAAAGCAGGATCCTCAGGGTCACGCTGGCGGACGCCGTACGGGTCACCGTCGACGCGTTCTGGATGACCTCCTGGACGCCGCCCGAGCCGAGCAGCACCTCGTCCGTGGTGTTCGACGGTGAACTCGCGGCAGGCGTTCACGACATCGCGCTGCCGGACCTGGTGCCGGCTGAAGGGTCGTTCGCGGTGGTCACGGCCGGCGCCGAGGTGCGGGTCCAACAGGTCGGGCCGATGCCGAAGGCGCTTGCGCGGATGGTCCCGAAGTCGGCAAGCGATCAGCGGCTACCCGGCGTCGCGAGTGTCAGCACCGGGACCGAGGTGGGCGGTTAGGGCGGGTCGTTCTGGAACTGGAACTGGACGCGGACGGAGTTGTCGAAGGGGATGACGACGGTGGTGTTGGAGGCGGACCAGGTCTGGGGGACGAGGAAGAGGCGGTTCTGGCCTACTACCAGTAGGCGCAGGCCGCGGTAGCGGTAGTTGAAGGTTTGGCCGGTGCCGGCGCGGAGGGTGGTTTCCTCGATGCCTGGGGAGCGGAGGGCCAGCCTCTCCTTGGTGTCGAGGATGACGACCGGGAAGCGGTTGAGGTCGCGGGCGTCGGCGCGGGCCAGACCACGGCCGGAGTACTGCGCTGTGGTCGCGGTTGCCCAGAAGGCGCAGGTGACCGTGGCGACGGCGAGCAGTGCGATAAGTACGCGTTGCGGACCGAGGGTCGGGTCGGCCTTACGGCGGAGATAGGTGAGGTAGGCAAGGGCCGCGGCGGAGAAACCGATCACGGCGGGGATGATCAGCGCGTAGTACGGCATCTGGCCGATGAGCGGATACGCGAGGAGACCCGCGACGCCCAGGACGAGGACCAGCACGGCGACGCGGGCGGCGCGACGTACTGCGGTGGGCGTCGGATGGATCGCGTTGTGCAGAAGAAGAGCGGCCACCGCGAGCAACGTGATCACCAGGAGCGGGACGAGCAGCGGTTGCGGGCTGCGCATCACGTAGTCCTGCGTGCTGAGGCCGATCGTGTCGACGTCGATCCCGAAGTACTCGTACTGCGACCGTGAGGAGACGTACCCGAAGTAGAACAGCAGCGCACTGAGCAGCGTCACCGGCGTGATGATGCCGGCGGCGAACCTGATCCAGCGTTCGGCCTGCGAACCTTCGTCGGCCATCCGTCAGCCGCCGTCGGGGGTCTCGGCCGGCAAGGCTGTCAGGACGATCTGGCTACCGCTCCGACCGAGCAGACTGTCGCAGTCGGACTGACTCTCGCACGTGGCCTCGCCCGGGACCTGGAGGGTGGTACTGCCGGAGCTGACGAGCTGGCGGACACCGACGTAGCAGGTGTCGTGCTGGTCGGTTGTCCACCGAAAGCCGGCACAAGCCGGAAGGTTGTCGGGGCAGGACTGCTGGTCGGCCCCGAAGATCCCCTCGGGGTTGAAGGTTGCCGAGCCCAACTCGATCGTGACGCCGGCCGGGAGTGACGTGTCGGTCAAGCTGACCGAGTAGCAGTTCGGATGCAGGTCGTCGACGGACGCGCCGCCGACCGGGAGCGAGGCGATGCTGATCGACGGCTGTTTCTGTTCCGGTTGGGTCGACTCGGTATCGGTCGGTTCGGGCGCCGGTTCGGTGGTGTCGTCGGCGGTCGCGGTGACGACAGGCGTCGGCGTACCCCCGTCGCTCGACGAGCATCCCGTCAGCAACAGGACCGGCACCGCGACGAACGCGACCAACGCACGCATGACAACCACCCCAGGACCCAGAATGACCCTCTGTGCAGACGGCGACAACCTTTTGTTCACTCTCCGCTGCGACAACGGTGCATCCGTGATATCCCTATGGACAAAGGGGGGACCTGAATGACCGACCACGAGATCCGGATCGCGCTGGTTCTGAACGGCGGTGTCAGCCTCGCGGTCTGGATGGGCGGGGTGACGCACGAGCTGGATCTGATCCGGCGTGCGTCCGGCGGGTCCGACGCGCCGCAGTCCCAGCCGTACGACGCGGTCCTCGCCGACCGCTGGCGGGAGCTGTGCCACCGGGGTGAGGAGCGGCGGCGCGTGGTGGTCGACGTGATCGCCGGCACGAGCGCCGGCGGGCTGAACGGTTCGTTGCTGGCGACAGCGATCGCGAACGGTTCGACGCTGGACCCCGACGGTGACTCGGGCGATGAGACAGGTCCCTGGCTGCGGCAGAAGTGGGTCGCGCTCGGCTCGCTCGACGTCGGCAAGCTGGTCCCGTCGGCCGGCGTGAAGTCGACCTCGGTGCTCGACGGCAAGTACTTCCTGCAGCAGCTCGAGGACCTGCTCAAGGGCGTGGCCGACGCCGGTGACAGCGACGCCGAAGAGCCGGTGACGTTGTTCGTCACAGCGTCCGGGCTGGGTGTGCAGCAGTTCAAGGCCAAGGACGCGGCCGGCCAGGCCTTCGTCGTGCCGGACCATCGCTACCTCTACGGGTTCACGAGCGAGGACGCCCCGACGTACGACGGGGCCAAGCGCAAGTTCTCGGTCAAGGACACGAACGGGTTGAAGGACACCGAGCTGCTCGCGCGAGCGGCGCGGGCATCCGCTTCGTTCCCGGCCGCGTTCGGTCCGGTGCTCGAGACACCCGAGCTGGCCGCGAGCCCGCCGCGGATCCAGCCCGGCCCGGCCGAGGCGGGGTCGTGGCTGGTGGACGGCGGCGTGCTCGACAACGCGCCGTTCGGTCCCGTGCTCGACGTCGTCGCCCGCCGGCCGGTGACCGGCAAGGCGACGCGCTACGTGCTGTACGTCGTGCCGTCCGCCGGGATCGGGCATGCGGCGACCGCGTTGCCCGGTGCGAAGGAGCCGAGCTGGCGGGTGGCCGCGTTGTCCGCGGTCCAGTTCCCGCGCGAGGTCGACTTCCGGTCCGATGTCGAGCAGCTCGAGCGGCTGCTGCTGGAGGCCGACGCGTCCTGGTCCGACACCCAGCGGCTCTTCGACCGTTGCCTGAAGCAACCAGAGGAGCGAGCCCGGTTGAAGGCGGCGGCGACCGCTCTGCAACCGACGTACTCGCGAGGGCGTGCGGCCGGCGGGGTCTGGGAGGCGGTGACGATCGCGAGCCACGACCAGTCGACCGTGCTGGACGCCGCAACCGCGTTGTCGGAGCCGCAGATCGACGAGATCCTCGCGACAGAGCATCCGTGGGTGCCGGGACCGGACGGTTCGACGACCGCCGTCCGCGACGATGCCGACGGCAACCCGAGCTGGCTGTGGGGGACCGGCGCGGCCGAGCGCATCGTCCGGCTGATCCTGCGTTGGCTGCGGAACCGGATCACGCAGGCCACGCACGCCGAGCGCGCGGAGCTGGACAAGCGGCTGACTGCCGCAAGCGATTGCCTGATGAAGGTCCAGGCCGTCCGCGACGCTCTCGATGTCGAGCTGGCCGCGGCGCATCTGGACCTGCGACCGGCCGGCGGCGCGGAGGCGGTCGCGGTCGGGTTGAACGACATCTTCGAGAAGTTGCAGATCCAGCGGGCGCTCGGTGACGCGTTCGCCGAGGTGGTCACGGTCGTCGGCTGGGAGCTCGTCGACACGGCGCTCGAGGTGGAGATCGTCTCGCGCTGTACGTCGGCGCGCACTCCGCAGCAGCGCAGCGCGCCGTTCCAGTTCCTCCGGCTCGGGCCGGACATTCCACTCGCCGTGCTCGACGAGCTGCAGGAAGGCTCGATCGCGAACCAGCTCAGCGAGCGCATCCTCTACGGCAGCCAGGTCGGGCACTTCGGCGCGTTCGGTGCGGCGGATTGGCGGCGGTGGGACTGGTTGATGGGCCGCCTGCATTGCGTCGCGCACCTGGGCACGATGCTCGGCGCGGACTCCGACTGGATCCGCGAGACCCAGCGGCAGGTGCTGCAGGCCGAGGGCTGGGAGATCGACGCGGTCGCCGAGCGGATCGAGCGGCTGGCCAAGGACTTCCCGGTCGACGCCGGGATGGGCGCGTTGGTGACCATGCGCAACGAGCTCAACGCGTCACCCGAGGGCCGCGCGATCACCAAGGGCATCGCCGACCGGATGGTCGATGTCTCGTCCGGCCTCGGCCCCGAGGTCGGCAACTGGGTGAAGGCGGCCGCGGGCCGCAAGCATCAACCCGGATCCTGGTTGTTACGGACGGCGCGCTGGTTCACCGAGCCGGCCCGGCAGACGGCCTGGGAGCGGATGGTTCGCGGCGCGAAGCTGAGCCCGGCGCACCGGCCGCAGATCTTCGAGCCATGGTTGCCTGTGGCAACAGCTGTGGTCGGTATCGTGCTGCTGATCCTGGCCGGCACCGTCGACGCCGTACGCCTCATCGCGGCGCTCCTGGCCGGGGCAGTGCTTGCGTTGAGCGCCGTCCTCGGCGTGGTGACGTGGTACGTACGACGGGCCCGCCGGCGGATCCGCGCGTGGCTCGAGCGGCGGATGCCGGCGATCAGTCCAGAGTCACGAAATCGATGAGCTCCTCGACCCGGCCGAGCACGGCCGGGTCGAGATCGGCGAAGCTGTTCACCTTCGACAGGATGTGCTTCCAGGCCGCGGCCACGTCGGCCTGGTCGGTGGCCGGCCAGCCGAACGACTGCAGCACGCCCTTCTTCCAGTCCTGACCGTGCGGGATCCGCGGCCAGGCCTTGATCCCGACCGACGACGGCTTCACCGCTTCCCAGATGTCGATGAACGGGTGGCCGACGACCCGCACGTACCGGTTGCTGACCTGCGCGGCGATCTTCGATTCCTTCGAGCCCTCGACCAGGTGATCGACCAGTACGCCGAGCCGCCGGCCGGGCGCGGGCTGGAACCGGTTGACGATCTCGACCAGGTCGTCCACGCCCTCGAGGTACTCGACCACGACGCCCTCGATCCGCAGGTCGTCGCCCCAGACCTTCTCGACCAGCTCGGCGTCGTGCCGGCCCTCGACGTAGATCCGGCTGGCGCGCGCGACCTTGGCGCGGACGTTGTCGACCGCGACCGAGCCGGACGCGGTCCGGGTCTTCTTCGGCGGGCCGGCCTTCTTCGGCGGCTTCAGGCTGACCGGTTTGCCGTCGATCCAGAAGCCCGGACCGAGCGGGTACGTGCGGATCTTGCCGTGCCGGTCCTCGAGGTCGACGACGCCGTGCTCCCAGCGCACGATCGCGCCGACGAACCCCGACGTGGGCTCCTCGACGACCATCCCCTTCTCGATCTCGACCTCGACGGTCCGCCCGTTCTTCGGCTTGCGCCAGTCCCCACTGAGTACGTCGTTCCCATACCTGTCAGCCACCCGCCCAACTCTAATAACTGGGAGCGGCATGCGACGCGGACGACTGGCGGCTCGGCGCGGTGAGTGTGAGCGCGAAGTACGCGAGGAAGCCGACGACCAGGCCGACCGCCCACGAGTAGTCGTAGAGCGGTTTGAGGAACGGGATCAGGCCGTCGGCCGGGAACGGGCCGGCGCCCGGGTTCGAGTACGCGCCGCCGACGGCGAGCAGTGAACCGAGCAGCGTTGCGACGACACCGCGCCAGTTCCAGCCGGCGGCGTACCAGTAGCGGCCTCCCGGCTGATAGAGGTCGGCGAGGAACAGGTTGGTCCGATCGATCAGCCAGTACCCCGCGATCAGCACGCCGGCCACCGAGGCGAGCAGACCGCCGTAGAACGACAACCAGACGAAGATGTAGATCGACGGGTCCGAGATCAGCCGCCATGGCTGGATCACGATGCCGATCACGCCGGTGAGCAGACCCGCGGTCCGGAAGTTCAGCCAGCGCGGCAATGCGTTCGCGAAGTCGTACGACGGGCTCACGACGTTCGCCGCGACGTTGCAGGACATCGTCGCGAGGATCGCCATGATGAGGCCGATCGTGACGATCACCGGGTTCTCGAACCGGCGGGTGAGCTCGACCGGGTCCCAGATCGCCGAGCCGTACAGCACGACCGTGCCGGAGGTGGTGATGATCGAGACCAGCGCGATGAACGACATCGTCGTCGGCAGGCCGATGATCTGCCCCCAGACCTGTTGCCGCTGGCCCTTACCGAACCGGGTGAAGTCCGGCATGTTCAGCGACAGCGTGGCCCAGAACGCGATCATGCCCATCAGCGACGGCGCGAAGATCTTCCAGAAGTCGGCGTCCCAGCCGAGCTTCGACGGCTGCGACAGGATCGGTCCGAAACCGCCGGCCTTGACCAGGATCGCGACCATCAGCGCCACGAACGCGACCGTCACCAGCGGCGCCGCCCAGTTCTCGAACCGGCGCAGACCCTCGATACCGCGGAAGATCAGCACCATCTGCAGGACCCAGAAGAACGCGAAGCTCAGCCACATCGTCCACGGATGGCCGCCGACCGCGGACGCGTCCAGCCAGCCCTTGCCGAACAGCTCGCCGACGATCACGTAGATCGCCTGGCCGCCGATCCAGGTCTGGATCCCGAACCAGCCGCAGGCGATGAACGCCCGCAGCAGCGCCGGGAAGTTCGCGCCGCGGACGCCGTAGAACGCCCGCGCGAACACCGGGAACGGGATGCCGTACTTCGTTCCCGCGTGACTGTTCAGCAGCAGCGGGACCAGCACGATCAGGTTCCCCAGCGTGATCGTGAGGAACGCCTGCAACCAGTTCATCCCGATCGCGACCAGGCCGGACGCCAGCAGGTAGCTCGGGATGTTGTGCGCCATCCCCATCCACAGCGCCGCGTAGTTGTACGTCGTCCAGGTCCGCTGCGGCAACCGCGTCGGCGCCAGCTCGGCGTTCGCGTACGGGCTGTTCGCCAGCGCGCCGGGATCGGTCAGTTCCACTCGTCCATCGGAGTGAACAGTCTGCTCAGCAGTGGCCACAGGTCCCACCTCATCCGGTCGGGCGATGTCCGTTCCGAACAAGTTGCGCGACGAGGTGACGTCATGTCAACGGACAACTACCCGAAAGGGTCATCCCGGGCCGAGCAAGGGCAGAGTCGGGCGCTGCGGCGCACCCAATGCCCGGTAGCCGCGGCGGATCGCGTCCTGGAGTTTCTCGACCGGCCACGGCCAGTCCTCGGTGTGCTTGAGGGCGTCGTCCAGCGGCGTGCCGGCGTGGTGCAGCGTCGAGATCGTGTTGGCGACCTTGCCCAGCTCGATCGCCTGGTCGCGGGCGAACTCGATGTCGACAACCGCGCCGTGGCCGGGAACGATCGTGGTTGCCGCGGTCATCATCCCGACCACGGCCTGGATCGTGTCCGGCCACTCGAGCGGGAACGAGTCCTCGCCGTACGACGGGGGCGCCGACTCCTCGAGCAGGTCGCCGACGAAGGTCACGTCGACATCCGGTACGACGACGACCGTGTCGCCGGAGGTGTGCGCGTTGCCGACGTACAGGAGCTCGACGCGGCGGTCGCCGAGGTCGATCACCTTGGCGGCGGCGAACGTCGTACCGGCGAGGTTCTCTTCGGTGGCCGCGTTCTCGTGCAGGTAGACCTCTGCGTCGGTGAAGACGCTGTTGCCGGCGACGTGGTCGAAGTGGGCGTGGGTGTTGACGACCCAACGGACCGGCAGGTCGGTCAGCTCACGGATGTGGTCACGCAGCTGCTCGGCCTCTTCGGTGGTAGCACGGGTGTCGACGACCAGCGCGCCCTCGGAGCCGACGACCAGGCCGACGTTCAGGTCCCATTCGTCGTACCGCCGGACCCAGGTGCGGTCGCCGATCTCGGTCCACTCACTCATGGCTCCGAGGTTACTTGCTGAGCACGTCGCCCTTGATCACCTGGTCGCGCTCGACGCCGCGCAGCAGCAGGCCGACGTTGTCGCCGGCCTTCGCGGTCTTGACGATCTTGCGGAACATCTCGACACCGGTGACCTCGACCTGCAGCATCGGCTGCCCGGCGCGGCTGAGCAGCACCTGCTCGCCGACCGACACCGTGCCGGCCTGCACCCGGCCGGTCACCACGGTCCCGCGTCCGGTGATCGAGAACACATCCTCGACCGTCATCCCGAACGACCCAACCGGCAACGCATCCTGCGGCCGCGGCGCTTCAGGAAAGCTCGGGGCGTCCTTCTTCCAGAACTTCCAGCCCATCCCTTGAGCCTAACTGTTGGCAAGCCCTCTCCCCGGGACTTAGGCTCGCAAGTGTTCCGAACGGAACGTCGAAACTTTCGAAGGGTGGTCGGTGTGACGACACGACGTGCTGTGGTGGTCCGGGGCGGTTGGGAAGGGCACTCCCCGGTCGAGGCGACCGACCTGTTCATCCCGTTCCTCAAGGAGAACGGCTACGAGGTCACGGTCTCCGACACGACCGCGAGCTACCTCGAGCTCGACGGTGTCGATCTCGTCGTGCAGTGCGTCACGATGAGCGAGATCGAGCCCGAGCACTTCAAGGGCCTGGAGGCGGCGATCCGCCGCGGTACCGGGTTCGCCGGCTGGCACGGCGGCATCGCGGACTCGTTCCGCAAGAACGTCGACTACAACTTCATCGTCGGCGGGCAGTTCATCTCGCACCCGCACGGGTTCACCGACTACCGCGTGGACATCGTGAAGGAGCACCCGATCGTCGAGGGCATCGAGCACTTCGACGTGCACACCGAGCAGTACTACGTGCACTACGACCCGACCAACAACGTGCTCGCGACCACGACGTTCGAGTCGCACCCGGACTTCCCGTGGATCGAGGGCGCGGTGATGCCGGCGATCTGGACCCGCCCCTACGGCGAGGGCAAGGTCTTCGTCTGCACGGTCGGCCACAAGCTGGACGACCTGGAGACGCCCGAGGTCCGCACGATCATCGAGCGGGGGCTGCTGTGGGCGAGCAAGTGACCAACATCGGCATCGTCGGCACCGGAGTCATCTCCGGCACGTACCTCGACCACCTGGCCAAGCTGCCGGGCGTCGACGTGGTCGCAGTGGCCGACCTGGATCGCAGCCGGGCCGAAGCGATCGCGGACAAGCACGAGGGGATCCGCGCCCTCACCCCGGACGAGCTGTACGCCTCCGACGACGTCGAGATCGTGCTCAACCTGACCATCCCGGCCGCGCACGCTCCGGTGCACCAGGCCGCGATGGAAGCCGGCAAGCACGTGTACGGCGAGAAGCCGCTGGCCGTCGACCGCACCGGCGCCGAGCCACTGCTCAAGTACGCCGCGGCGAACAGCCTCCGCGTCGGCTGCGCACCGGACACCGTGCTCGGCACGGGTACCCAGACCGCTCGTGCGGTGATCGACCGCGGCGACATCGGCGTACCGCATGCTGCGTTCGCGGCCTTCACCACGCCGGGCCACGAGCTGTGGCACCCCGCGCCTGAGTTCTACTACCAGCCCGGTGGCGGTCCGGTCCTCGACATGGGCCCGTACTACGTGACCAGCCTGGTCACCCTGCTCGGTCCGGTACGCCGGGTCACCGCGCGCGCCGGTCAGTCGAAGCAGGAGCGCAAGATCCACTCCGGGCCGCGGGAGGGTACGACGTTCCCGGTGGAGGTGCCGACGCACGTCACCGGCGTACTGGAGCACGAGTCCGGTGTGCTGACGACCGTGTTCATGTCGTTCGACGTGTGGGCGGCCCGGCTGCCGCGGATTGAAGTACACGGGACCGACGGCAGCCTGTCCGTGCCGGACCCGAACGGCTTCGACGGGACGGTCGAGATCGCCACGGCTGCGCAGCGCGACTGGACCGAGGTGCCGGTCGCCGGTGGGTACGCCGGAGCCGGGCGGGGCGTCGGTGTGGCCGACATGGCGCGGGCGCTTCGTCGCGGTGAGCCACATCGTGCTGACGGAGCGTTGGCCTACCACGTGCTCGACGTACTCGAGTCACTGCTCGACGCGGCCGTCCAGGATCAGCCTGTGGACGTCGCGAGTACGGTCGAGCGGCCCGCCGCCGTACCGTTGGGGGCGTCCCCCGAGTCCGCCTGAGGCACAGCCTGAGACCCGCCCCACGCCGTAGTGCGCGGAGTGGGTACTACGGCTCGGTAGACTGGCACTCGGAACTTTCGAGTGCCAAGGTCGATCGAGAGAGGGTGGTGCGCGTGCTGGACGACCGCAAGCTGGATGTGCTCCGCGCCATCGTCGAGGACTACGTGGCGACCCACGAGCCCATCGGGTCGAAGGCGCTGGTCGATCGGCACAACCTCGGCGTCTCGCCGGCCACGGTCCGCAACGACATGGCCGCGCTGGAGGAGGAGGGGTACATCACCCAGCCGCACACCAGCGCCGGCCGGATCCCGACCGACGCCGGGTACCGGCTGTTCGTGGACAAGCTGAGCACGGTCAAGACGCTCTCGGTCGCCGAGAAGAAGGCGATCACGTCGTTCCTGGCCGGAGCGGTCGACCTGGACGACGTCGTCCGCCGTACCGTCCGGCTGCTGGCGCAGATCACTCGCCAGGTTGCGATCGTGCAGTATCCGTCGCTCAACCGGTCGAGTGTCCGGCACATCGAGATCGTCACGATGAGCCCGCGCCGGCTGTTGCTGGTGCTGATCACCAGCAACGGCCGGGTCGAGCAGCGGATCGTCGAGCACCCGCACGATGTCGACGAGCAACTCATCGCCGATCTGCGTTCGCGGCTCAACTCGGTCCTTGCCGGACAGCGCCTCACCGACGCGACGACCTCGCTGGGCGGCGTGCCGGAGCTGTTCGCGCCGGGTGACCGGGCGCTGGTCGCGTCGATCGTCACCACGCTGCTGGAAGCCTTCACCGACGAGGTCGGTGAGCAGCGGATCGCCGTCGGCGGCGCCGCCAACCTGACCAGGTACGGCGACGACTTCGAGCGCAACGTCAAGCCGGTGCTGGAGGCGCTCGAGGAGCACGTCATCCTGCTCCGGCTGCTCGGCGAGGCGACGAACCCGCAGACCCTGACAGTCCGCATCGGTCACGAGAACCCGTTCGAGGAGCTGGCCACCACGTCGGTGGTCGCGACCGGCTACGGGTCCAAGTCGGAGGCGCTGGCCACCCTCGGCATCGTCGGCCCGACCCATATGGATTACCCGAGCACAATGGGCGCAGTACGAGCCGTCGCCCGCTACGTCAGCCAGATCCTGGCCGACTCATAACGACGGGGGGGTGTCTGATGGTCCAACGCCTACTGCGGGGCACTCGGCACGGCGCCTCGCCGCACGGGTGCAAAGGGAACGATGCTCCGCATCGACCCCTTCGCCCCCGCGCGCCGATGCACCGCACCGAGCACCTCCTCGCTACGGCGCTGGACCATCAGACACCCCCCACAACCCCCTGGTCTGGAGTATGAGCACCGATTACTACGCCGTCCTAGGTGTCAGCCGTGACGCGTCACCGGACGAGATCAAGAAGGCGTACCGCAAGCTGGCACGCCAGTACCACCCGGATGTGAACGACTCCGAGGACGCGCACCAGAAGTTCCAGGAGATCGGGCGCGCGTTCCAGGTGCTCAGCGACCCGCAGAAGCGGCAGATGCACGACCTCGGCGGCGACCCGTTCGCGACCGCGGGCGCCGGGCCGGGCGGCGCCGGGTTCGGGCAGGCGTTCACGTTCACCGACATCATGGACGCGTTCTTCGGCCAGACCGGCGGCGCGACCCGCGGCCCGCGACCGCGGACGCGGCGCGGTCAGGACGCGCTGATCCCGCTGCGGATCGACCTGGCCGAGGCGGCCTTCGGTACGACGCGGGAGCTCAAGGTCGACACCGCCGTACTGTGTCCGACCTGTAGCGGGTCCGGCGCCGCCGCCGGGTCCGAGCCGGTCACCTGCGAGATCTGCCACGGGCGTGGCGAGGTGACGCACACGCAGCGGTCGTTCCTCGGCGAGGTGCGGACGATGCGCCCGTGCCCGAACTGCCGCGGCTACGGCACCACGATCCCGAGCCCGTGCGTCGAGTGCGCCGGCGACGGGCGGGTGCGCTCGCGCCGTACCGTCACCGTGAAGATCCCCGGTGGCGTCGACAGCGGGACCCGCGTGCAGCTGTCCGGCCAGGGCGAGGTCGGCCCCGGCGGCGGACCGGCCGGCGACCTGTACGTCGAGATCGAGGTCGAGCCGCACGACATCTTCACCCGCAACGGCGACGATCTGCACTGCACGGTCACACTCCCGATGACGGCGGCCGCGCTCGGTACGACGATCGACCTGCCGACGCTCGAGGGTGAGACGACGCCGCTGGAGATCCGGCCTGGCACGCAGTCCGGGACGGCGCAGACGCTCACCGCACGCGGCGTACCGAGGCTGCGGCACGCCGGCCGCGGCGACCTGATCGTCCAGGTCATCGTCGAAACACCGACCAAGCTCGACGACGCCCAGGCCGACCTGCTCCGCCAGTTGGCGGTCGCCCGCGACGAGGAACGCCCCCAGGGCCAGGTCCAAGCCACCCACAAGAGCGTCTTCGGCCGCCTCCGCGACGCCTTCGGCGCCCACTAGATGACGCCGCCTCACCCCCGCCCGGTGCCCGTAGGTGGGGGTGTTCGGTAGGTGGGCGTCGCGGTGTTCTTTCATGCCGACCTCGTCGGCGATGAGCTGGTGTTGGACGGCCCGGAGGGCCGGCATGCTTCCGTGGTTCGGAGGATCGCGCGTGGAGAGCGCGTCCGCTTGACCGACGGACGGGGAGCGTGGGCCGAAGGACCTGTTGTTGCCGCTGGCAAGAGCGGGGTGACGGTGGCCGTGGACGAGCGGGGAGTTGTGCCGGCGGCTGATCCGCGGGTGGTTGTGGTGCAGGCTTTGCCGAAGGGGGAGCGGGCCGAGCTGGCAGTCGAGATGCTCACCGAGGTCGGCGTCGAGGTGATCGTGCCGTGGAACGCGGAGCGCAGTCAGTTCCGCGCGAATCCGGAGCGGGTCGAGAAGATGCTCGCGAAGTGGCGCGCGTGGGCGTTCGAGGCGAGCAAGCAGTCGCGGCGTACGTGGTTCGCCGAGGTCGCCCCGCTCGCGTCGACGGCCGACGTCGCGAAGCTGGTCGCCGCCGCGGCCCTCCCCGTCGTGCTCCACGAAGAGGCAACCGTTCCACTGGCGTCGCTACACGTCCCGCCGACAGGCGACATCGTCCTCGTCATCGGCCCCGAAGGCGGGATCGCCCCAACCGAGCTGGCCGCCTTCAACGTCGCCCCGGTCCGCCTGGGCGACACCGTACTGCGAACCTCCACCGCCGGCGTCGCCGCCGCAGCCGCCCTCCTCGCGCCGACCCGCTGGAGTTAGCCCCGCACCGCCTGCTGGTACGCCGCGAGGGCTTCGGCGTCGTCGATGCTGCCGTGGTGGATCTGCTGCCACACGCCGTCGTAGGTGAAGATCCGCGTTGTGCGGATCTGCAGCGGCTGCTCGCCCAACGTGGGATGCCGGTACGTGCCGACCTCCCGCCCCGCGAACACCACCGAGCCCTCGCTAGACTGTTAGACAGGAACCGAACACAACTGTACGACAAGGATCGAACACCATGGTCGTCGAGTCAGCCCGCGCCCGCACCCTCAGCCACGTGGACCCGGCCGAGGTGCCGCTGCAGACGGCCCTCGACGCGCTCGCGGACCCGGTCCGCCGCTCGATCCTGCGCGACCTCGCCACCCACGACGACTGGACCCGCGCCTGCGGCACCTTCGACCTCCCGGTCAAGAAGGCGACCGCCAGCCACCACTTCGCCGTACTGCGTTCGGCCGGTCTGATCGAGCAGCGCGACGAGGGCGCCCGCCGCCTCAACCGGCTCCGCCGCGAGGAGTTCGACAAAGCCTTCCCCGGCCTGCTGTCGGCCACCGTCGACCGCGCCGACTGACGAACTCTTACAAACCCCGAACACTGCCCCGAACCTCCTCGAACGCCGGCCGGGCAGAGTCGTTCTCGTCAACACAACGATCGAGAACGAGGAGCACAAGATGCGCAGGTCTGTGCGCGGCGCGATCGCGGCCGGTACGTCGGCCGTCGTCCTGGTCGGCGGATTCGTCGGCGGTGCGACGATGGCCGCTGCCGATCCGACCCCGGCGCCGAGTACGTCGTACAAGCAGGTCACGCTGAGCCCCGAGGATTCGCAGAAGTTGTGTGCGGACCGGCTGCCGAAGATGGTCGCCCGGCGCGACAAGTTGGCCGAGCGGATCGGCGGCGGCGCCGACGTGAAGGGCTCGGTGGCCTGGCTGAAGGCACGAGCCGCGGAGCAGAAGCAGAAGGGGCACACCAAGGTCGCGGACCGGTTGGAAAAGCGGGCCGAACGCCGCTCCGGTCGACTCACCGAGCTCAGCGCCGCGAAGACGAAACTCGAGGCGTTCAAGGCCAAGTACTGCCAGGCAGCCAAGTGATGCGCAAAGCACTCGTCGTGCTGCTCGGTACGGCGTGTCTCGGTCTCGGGCTGTCGGCCTGCGGCAGCTCGGGGGACGCGCACGGCAGCCAGCCCGGTGGGCAGGGCACCGGTCCTGCTCCGGCGACCCAACAGGTGGGGTCGCCGGAGCAGGAGCTGGATCAGATCGGGTCTACGCTGGACGCGATCGATCGCGAACTGGCCGGGGACGACACGCCCTGACCGAGAGTCTCCAGGAGCAGAGGATGGCCGAACCCGGCCGCGGGCTGGTTCTGGTGGTGGAGGACGAGGCCGCGATCGCCGAGGTGATCGAGCTGTACCTGCGCCGGGACGGCTTCGACGTCCGGATCGAGTCCGACGGCGAGGCGGCACTCACCGCCTGGCGTCAGCTCCACCCGGTCGCGGTGGTCCTCGACATCGGCCTGCCCGGCCGCGACGGCGCGGATGTGTGCCGGACGATGCGGGCGGCCGGCGACTGGACGCCGGTTCTGTTCGTCACCGCCCGGGACGACGAGGTCGATCGCTTGCTGGGCCTTGAGCTCGGGGCGGACGACTACATCACGAAGCCATTCAGCCCGCGGGAGCTGGCTGCGCGCGTCCGGACCGTCCTCCGGCGCGCGGCGGGCGGCGTTCCGGCAGGGAACGTTCCGGCGGACGGCGAGGTGCTGTCGGTGGGTGTCGTGCGGGTCGATCTCGGCCGCCGGCGGGCCTGGGCCGGTGAGGCCGAGGTGAGTCTGACGTCGACCGAGTTCGACCTGCTGGCGCAGCTGTTCCGGCGTCCGGGCCGGGTGTTCGAACGCGACGAGCTGCTCAGTTCGGTCTGGGGATACCACTCCGCCGCGGGCACCCGGACGGTCGACGTACACATCGCCCAGTTGCGCGCGAAGCTCGGCGCGGCCAGCCCGATCCGGACCGTGCGCGGCGTCGGCTATGCGGCCGACCGCGACTGACGGCCGACTGACGGGCGATTGATGGCAACCGACGTAAGGACCCCCGAGGACGCCGGTCGTGGCTCACTGGCCACCCGGATCGTCTTGACCTGTGTAGCTGTCGCAGGGATCGCTGTCTTGGTGGCCGGCCTGGTGATGGCGGGTCTGGCCAGGAGGTCCGCCCAGAACGTCCTGCAGCAGTCCCTGTCCGCGCAGGCCGATGTGATCGCCGGCCAGGTGGATCAGCGTGGCCTGAGTTCTCGGGCGGCCGGGCTCGGGCGGGTCGCGCAGGTGGTCCGCGGGCAGGGCATCGTCGTCGTACTGCTCCTGCCGCGGCGCGGGGTCCAGTCGACCGACGGATCCTCCACCCAGGCAGCGATCACGGCCGGGCTCGATGGCATCGGCAGTACGCAGCGGATCTCCACCCAGGTGCAGGTCGGCGGCACCGACTACCTGGTCGAAGCTCGCGGTCTCGGCGACAGCTCCGGCTTCGCGCTGGTCGAACCGGTCCGGCTGGCCGCCGACACCCAGCGGGTCCTGATCCGCAACATCCTGTTCGCGCTCGGCGCCGGTCTGCTGGTCGCGGCGCTCGCCGGCACCCTGCTCGGGCGCCTCCTCGGCCGGCCGCTGCGTCGTACGGCGGACGTCGCGGCCGCGATGCGTCAGGGCCGGCGCGATCTCCGCGCACCGGTCGAAGGCCCGGTCGAGGTGGCCGAGGTCGCGGCCGCGGTCAACGAACTCTCGATCGCGCTGCAACACAGCGAGGCGCGGCAGCGCGAGTTCCTGCTCTCGGTCTCGCACGAGCTGCGTACGCCGCTGACCGCGGTCCACGGGTTTGCCGAGTCGCTCGCCGACGGGGTCGCGACCGATCCGCGGCATGCCGGCCAGGTGATCCAGCAGGAGTCGCAGCGGCTCGAACGACTGGTCAGCGATCTGCTCGACCTCGCCCGGATCGGTGCGGATCAGTTCCGGCTCGACCTGGCTCGGGTGGACCTGCGCGAGACGCTGGTCGCGTGCGCCGAGGTCTGGCGGGTGCGCTGCGAGCGGCAGGCCGTCCGGTTCCGGCTCGACCTGCCACCGGTTCCGGCCGTCGCGACCACCGACCCGCGCAGGATCCGCCAGGTCCTGGACGGTCTGGCCGAGAACGCTCTGCGCGTCACCCCGGCAGGTGCACAGCTGACGATGTCTCTGGATCGCTCGCCGGCACACGTGACGATCCAGGTCCGGGACGGCGGTCCGGGCTTGGCGCCGGAGGACTACGCGGTCGCGTTTCAGCCGGGCGTACTCAACCAGAAGTACCGTGGCCGGCGGCCGGTCGGTTCGGGGATCGGCCTCGCGCTGGCTCAGGGACTCGTCACCAGGCTCGGCGGCACTCTCACCGCAGGGCCGGCGCCGGAAGGCGGCGCCGGGTTCACGATCGTGCTGCCGGCTACTTGACCTCGATCGTCTTCGAGTCGGTGTTCGTGATGGTGCCGTCGGCATCGGAGATCAGGTAGGCCTCGATCTGCCACGGCCCGGGCGTCAGCGAGACCGAGAACGCGAACGGCGAGAACTTCTGGCCTTCTTTGGTGTTGGTGAAGCTCTTCTTCGTCTCGCGGGTCTTCAGGTTCGTCAGCTGGTAGTTGACCGTCGCCTCGAACGCGCTCGCGGTGCCCTCGACGGTGACCTTGCTGCCGGTCACCGCGCCCTCGGTTGGCGAAGTGATCCAGACGAGCGCCTGCACGTCCGCCGCCTGCGCCCGGCCGAGCGGGGCGCTTGTGTCGACTTGACCGAACAGCTTCTGGCCGGCCCGGCCCTGCTGCGTGATCTGGACCGCGGACGAGTCGTCCGACAGTGCGCCTTGCACCGTGTAGATCAGCTGCTGCGTGGCGACGTTCGCGAGGTCGGGCGCCAATGTGGTCCTTGGCAATTGCTTGAAGTCGACCGTGACGACACCGTCCGACCGCGTCACCGAGTTCACAGCGGCGCCGCGCCAGACCGAGTAGTAGTCCGGGTCGTTCGGCTGCTTGGTGGTCATGATGCGGACGGCCTCTTCGGCCGGGTGGCCGCTGACCTTCGCCCAGGTCCGGTACAGCTTCGCGGCGGACTTCTTCGGTACGCCGACCTGCTGGCCGAGCCAGTAGACCGGGACGACCGCGCTGGTCACGGACTGCTCCGGCTTGCCGCGGTCGGTGGGCTGCGTGGTCGTCTTGACCGCAGGGGACGTTGACGGAGGCAGCGTGGCCGGGACCGGCGAGGGGGCGGACTTGGTGACGGACGGGGTCTGGCCCTGGGGCAGGCTGGAGGCGCTGGTCGTCGTACCAGGGCCGGCGACCGAGTCGCCGTCGTTCGCGACGTCGTCACTGCCGTTGAACACGGTGAATGCGCCGACCGCCGCGGCGGTGCCGAGCGCGGCCACGCCGGCGGTCAGGAGCCAGGGGCGCCGGGCGGCCGGCTGGCGCTGGGCGTGCGCGCGGGCGCGGATCTCCGGCAGCGCGTCGGCCGGCTCGATCCGGTCCGCCTCGTCCCGCAGGGCCCGGCGCATCAGCTCGTCGAACGGCTCGTTCGGTTTCTGGTCGTTCATGCGTTCTGCTCCAGGAGCTGGCGCAGCGACTTGGTCGCGCGCGCGGCGTGGCTCTTCACGGAGCCCCGGCTGATGCCCATCGTGTCGGCGATCTCGGCCTCCGACAGGTCGCCGTAGTACCGGAGCACCATCACCGTGCGCTGTTTCTCCGGCAGCGTCCGCATCGCCTCGATGACGCGGTCGGTCTCGGCGGTCCGCAGGACGGCCTGTTCGGCGCTCGGCTCGTCGGGGAGTGACTTCGGGGTGTGCTTGTCCACCACCACCAGGTGGCGCTGACGGGACCGGCAGCGGTTCACCACCGCGGTCCGCAGGTACGCGAGGGCCTTGTGGGGGTCGCGGAGCCGGTGCCAGCGACCGTGCATCGCGACGAACGCGTCCTGCACGATCTCCTCCGCCGTGCCGGTGTCGCGCAGCAGCAGGGCACCGAGGCGGACGAGCGAGGTGTAATGAGCGGTGTAGACAGCCGTCAGCGCCTCGTCGGCATCCCACGAGGACTCATGTGTCACGCACTCTTCGTACACCACGGCCGGTTGAGCCACGAAAAGACGACGCCAAGACCCTGTCCCAGGTTGACAACAGATTTGGCCCGATCTGGTGGGAACCTGAGGAGATGAAGCAGCGCGGTGACGGCCGGTGGTCGGGCCATCACGACATCACGTACGCCTCGGTGACGCGGCTCTACCAGCATGTCGCCGCCGCGGACGGCACCGTGCACGGTCTGCGACAGGGCGAGTACGCCGCGGCGCTCGACAAGGCTCAGGCCTACCAGGACCGCCCGTTCGGCGCCGGCGTGATCACGAACTTCGGCGGCCTCGGGAAGTCCTTTCCGTACGTCGGCCTCGGCCCGACGACGCACTCGGCGTACGCGAACCCCGACGCCCAGCGCGAGCACTTCATGGCCGACCCGTTCCGCAAGGGCTGGGACAACCTCGACACGAACGCGGCCTACATCTTCGAGCAGGTGGCGGCCGCGCAGGCTTCCCCGCATCTCGAGTTCGGCCATCTCGGCGCGGCCGCGCATGCGCTGCAGGACAGCTACTCCGGAGCCCACGCCTGGCGCGAGGACTCGGTGTACGACGGTGACCCGGCCGCCCCGGTCGTCTCGCTGCACGTGTTCACGCCCGCGCACACCGTGGGGGTCGACGACGGCCGGAACACCCACTCCGACGAGTTCGACACCCCGCCGGCCACCTCCGGGTCCACGCGGGCGGCGGTCGAGGCGACGTACCGGATGTTGCGTACGTACGAGCTCAACCGGGGCTCCTCACTGGAGAACGCGCTGCAGGCCGATCTGGGACCGCTGCTGCGGCCGTCCGCGGCCGGTGTGACCGTCAGCCTGCACCCGGACCGGGAGTGGACCCTCGAACGGAACCGGCGGCTCGCGCTCGAGAACGGCGTGATCACGCCCGGTCCCGAGGCGGACGAGATCGCCCGGCTGAGCGCCGTACTCGCTCCGAACGCAGCACCGAACGCCGCCTCGGACCGGGTGGGGACCCAGCCGCCGGCGCCCGGGAGGAGCGTGTCCCGGGGAATTACAAGTGAGGGTGTCGGACGAGGCGGCTAGCATGGGAGGTCACATCACCCGTATTCAGGAGGAAGAGCCTGTCCAGGCCACGCAGTATCGAACCGGAGGCGCGCGCGAACGGCACCGCTCGCGAAGCCGCCACCAGCGCGCAGGCATCACACAAGATCGTCGTGCCGAACAGCATCGACATGGTTGCCCTGCTCGGAGCCCGGGACGAGTTCCTCCGCATCGTCGAGAAGGAGTTCGCCGCCGACATCATGGTCCGCGGCAACGAGATCACGCTCAACGGTGAGCCGGCCGAATTGGCCCTGGCCGAGCGGCTGATCGACGAGCTGATCGCGGTGATCCGGACCGGGCACGGGCTGACCGCCGACTCGGTCGAGCGCAGCATCGCGATGATCAAGCAGGCGACGGCCGAGAGCCCGGCCGACGTACTGACCCAGAACATCCTGTCCAGCCGCGGCCGCACGATCCGCCCGAAGACGCTGAACCAGAAGCGGTACGTCGACGCGATCGACAAGAACACGATCGTCTTCGGCATCGGCCCGGCCGGTACCGGCAAGACCTACCTGGCGGTCGCCAAGGCGGTCCAGGCGCTGCAGGCCAAGGAGGTCAACCGGATCATCCTGACCCGGCCGGCCGTCGAGGCCGGTGAGCGGCTCGGGTTCCTGCCCGGCACCCTGTCGGAGAAGATCGACCCGTACCTGCGACCGCTGTACGACGCCCTGCACGACATGCTCGACCCGGAGTCGATCCCGCGGCTGATGACAGCGGGCACGATCGAGATCGCGCCGCTGGCCTACATGCGCGGCCGGACGCTGAACGACGCCTACATCATCCTCGACGAGGCGCAGAACACCTCGCCGGAGCAGATGAAGATGTTCCTCACCCGGCTCGGTTTCGGCTCGAAGATGGTCGTCACCGGCGACGTCACCCAGGTCGACCTGCCGACCGGGACGAACTCCGGGCTGCGCGTCGTCCAGGACATCCTCGAAGGTGTGCAGGACCTGACCTTCTGCCGGCTGACCTCGCACGACGTGGTCCGGCACAAGCTGGTCGGGCGGATCGTCTCGGCGTACGAAAACTATGAAGGTAGTGCTGACAACCACCGATGAACGTCGAGGTCAACAACGAGTCCGGAGTCGAGATCGACGCCCACGGACTGATGCGGCTCAGCCGGTTCGTGATGTCGTCCCTCAAGCTGCACCCGGAGTGTGAGCTGTCGATCAAGCTGGTCGACGAGGACACCATGGCGCGGTATCACGTCGAGTTCCTGGACCTGCCGGGTCCGACCGACGTGATGTCGTGGCCGATGGACGAGCTGCGGCCCGGTCCGTCGGACGATGACGACGGCGACCTGCCGCTCGGTCATCTCGGCGACATCGCGCTCTGCCCGACCGTCGCGGCCGCGCAGGGCGCGAAGGCCGGCCACGGCACGTGGGCCGAGCTGGAGCTGCTGACAGTGCACGGCATCCTGCACCTGCTCGGGTACGACCACGCGGAACCCGCGGAGAAAGCGGAGATGTGGGACGTCCAGGGCCGCCTGCTGGAAGCATGGCGGGCACCTGGGAACCGGCTCGAGAGTGTCTGAGGCAGGAGTGACGTTGCGGTGACCTCCCACGACCTCGTCCTCCTGGTTGTGGCTGCGGTGCTTGTCCTGCTCGCCGGTCTGTTCGCCGGCGCCGAGGCTGCGCTGTCGTCGTACTCGAAGGTGCGCGCGAACGAGCAGGTCGAGCTCGGCAACCTCCGGGCCGTCCGGCTGCGAGACCTGCTGTCCGACGCCCCGCGGTACCTGAACTCGCTGCTCCTGCTCCGGCTGATCTGCGAGATCACCGCGATCGTGCTGGTCACCCAGGCGCTGTCCGGAGTCCTGTCGGTGACCTGGGAGCACATCCTGATCACCGCCGTGGTGATGGTGCTGGTGTCGTACGTGATCATCGGGGTCGCGCCGCGGACGCTGGGCCGGCAGCACTCGGACCGGTTCGCGATCATCTCGGCCGGTCCGGTGATGGCACTGACCAGGATCCTCGGCCCGCTGCCGAAGTTCCTGATCCTGATCGGCAACGCGCTGACCCCGGGCAAGGGGTTCGCCGAGGGGCCGTTCGCGACCGAGGCCGAGCTGCGCGCGCTGGTCGACTACGCGGAGAAGTCGGCGGTGATCGAGTCCGGCGAGCGGCAGATGATCCACTCGGTCTTCGAGCTCGGCGACACGATCGTCCGCGAGGTGATGGTGCCGCGGACCGACATGGTCTACATCGAGAAGCACAAGAAGCTCCGCCAGCTCACCTCGCTGGCGCTGCGCTCCGGCTACTCGCGGATCCCGGTGATCGGCGAGTCGCTCGACGACATCCTCGGCGTCGTCTACCTCAAGGACGTGATGCGCCGCGTCTACGACAACGCCTCCGCCGAGTCGACCGAGCGGGTCGAGTCGGTGATGCGGCCGTGCATGTACGTCCCGGACTCCAAACCGGTCGACGAGCTGCTGCGCGAGATGCAGGCGGCCCGGATGCACCTGGCAATCGTCGTCGACGAGTACGGCGGTACGGCGGGACTGGTGGCGATCGAGGACATCCTCGAGGAGATCGTCGGCGAGATCACCGACGAGTACGACGAGGACCCGGACTCGGTGCAGCAGCTGTCGGACGGCTCGTACCGGGTGTCGAGCCGGCTGCCGATCGACGAGCTGGGCGAGCTGTTCGGCGTACCGCTGGACGACGACGACGTCGACACGGTCGGCGGTCTGATGGCCAAGCTGCTCGGCAAGGTGCCGATCCCCGGCGCCGAGGTCGCGATCGAGGGCCTGTCGCTGACGGCGGAGCGGCCGTCCGGCCGCCGCAACCAGGTAGGTACGGTTCTGGTACGACGCGAGGACCCCACTCCCGCGCCCCAGGACCAGAACCACCAGCACGCCTAGCCGCTCACCACCCCTTCCCTTTGGAGCTTTTGTTGTCGGACCTTTCGGCGGAGGACGCCAAACTCGTCACGCTCGCCCGCGCTGCCCGGGCCCGGACACGGGCCGCTGAAGGAGCCGCGGTCCGCGACTCCGACGGGCGCACGTACGCCGCATGCACGGTCGCGCTCGACACCGTCGAGCTGACCGCATTGCAGCTGGCCGTGGCGATGGCGCTCGCGTCCGGGGTGAAGGGTCTGGAAGCCGCGGCGGTCGTCACCGACGCCGATGCCGTCGACGTCGGCGTCGTCCGGCACTTCGCCGGCGCCAACGTTCCCGTCGTACATGCCAATGGCACCGGAGAGGCCCGCGATGTCGTCCACACCTGAGAACTTCAAGGCCGGGTTCGCCTGCTTCGTGGGTCGGCCCAACGCCGGCAAGTCCACCCTCACCAACGCGCTGGTGGGCAAAAAGATCGTCATCACCTCGTCGAAGCCGCAGACCACCCGGCACGCCGTCCGCGGGATCGTGCACCGGCCGGACGCGCAGCTGATCCTGGTCGACACCCCCGGGCTGCACAAGCCGCGGACGCTGCTCGGCGAGCGGCTGAACGACCTGGTGAAGACGACCTGGGCCGAGGTCGACGTGATCGCGATCTGCCTGCCGGCCAGCGACAAGATCGGCCCCGGCGACCGGTTCCTCGTGAGCGAGGCGGCGAAGGTCGCGAAGACGCCGAAGGTTGCCCTGGCCACCAAGGCGGACCTGGTCGAGCCGGACCGGATGGTCGAGCACCTGGCCGAGATCGCCAAGCTGGGGGAGTCGGTCGGGATCGAGTGGGCGTCCGTGGTCCCGGTCTCGGCGACGTCCGGCTTCCAGGTCGACGTGGTCGCCGACGAGCTGGTGAAGCTGCTGCCGGACGGCTTCCCGCTGTACCCGGACGGCGACATCACCGACGAGCCGGAGGAGACGCTCGTCGCCGAGCTGATCCGCGAGGCCGCGCTGGAAGGTGTCCGGGACGAGCTGCCGCACTCGATCGCGGTCACCATCGACGAGATGAACCTGCGCGAGGACCGCCCCGAGGACAAGCCGCTGCTCGACATCTACGCGAACATCTTCCTCGAGCGGGAGAGCCAGAAGGGCATCGTGATCGGCCACAAGGGCGCCCGCCTGCGTGAGGTCGGCGCCGCGGCCCGGCAGCAGATCGAGGCCCTGCTCGGTACGCCGGTGTACCTCGACCTGCACGTGAAGATCGCCAAGAACTGGCAGACCGACGCGAAGAACCTTCGCAAACTGGGATTCTGATGAGCCTCCAGAATCCTGTGTACGCCGCCCTCACCGGCCCGCACTCCCACCTCGCCGAGGTCCGTGGCAACGCACGCCGGTATCCCTCGGCCGTGGCGCCGTTCCTCGCCCTGCCCGACGAGCCCACCGAGCAGGACTGGGCCGACGCGGCCGTCCTCCTCGGCCCGGGGACGACCGGCGCGTTGATGCGGCCGGACTTCCCGATTCCCGCGTCGCTCAAGCTCGACCGGCAGTTCGACCTGGTCCAGTTCGTCGCTCCGGACGGGCTCGCCGAGCCCGACGACGAGGCGATCCTGCTCGGTCCGGACGACGTCCCCGAGATGCTGGCGCTGGTCGCGCTCACCGACCCCGGCCCGTTCCGCACCCGCACGATCGAGCTCGGCACCTACCTCGGCATCCGCCGCGACGGCGACCTCGTCGCCATGGCCGGCACCCGCTTCGCGCTACCGGAGTACACCGAGATCAGCGCCGTCTGCACCCACCCGTCGTACCAGGGCCAGGGCCTCGCCCGCCGCCTGATCGCAGCCGTAGCCGCCCACATCACCACCACCGGCCGCACCCCGTTCCTCCACACCGGCGGCACCAACACCAACGCCATCCGCCTCTACAACTCCCTCGGCTTCACCCTCTCCAACAAAATGAAGGTCACCCTCGTCCAGGCGGTCTAGGCCGGAACTGTTGCAACAAGCTGCAATTCGGGCGCGTTGTGTCCCCTGCGCACGTTATGCTCGCGCTCGATCTCGAGGCCCATCGAGGTTATTCATGTCCTGAGGGGGACTTCTCGTATGAAACTGCAGCGCTTCGCGCTTGCCTTGGCTGGGGTCGGCATGCTCGCCGGCACGGCCGCCGCTGTCCCGGCCACCGCGGCCGTCCGGTCCGACCCGACGCCCGCGATCGCCCACACGGCCAAGGGCGGCCTGAAGACCACGCCGAACACCAAGCTCGCATCCGGGGGATGCCTGCAGGATGTCGGCTTCAACACCCCGACGCCGGGGATCAACGACACTCTGATCACGCCGGCCAAGCCGCCGCGCGGTCAGTTCTATGCGGAGTTCCCGTTCGTCGGCACGCGTCTCAACACGACGTGGTACGGCGTGCAGACAGACACGCACTTCTACTACCACAGCCTGCTCGTGCAGAACGGCACGCTGTACCGCGGTGTCACCTACTTCGACACCGAGAACGCGCGCCCGACGTACGCGCGGATCGGCTCCGGCTGGACCAGCTTCACCCAGCTCGTCACGTCGAACTACGCGATCACCGCGCCGAACCGCTCGTACCTGTACGGGCTGAGCACCAACGGCAGCCTCTACCGCTACGCGGCGTCCGGCGCCACCTTCCGGGCGCTCGGTCATTTCGCCGGCTTCAAGGGCTTCAAGGCGATGACCGTGATCTCGGAGACCCCGACGTACGACACGCTGCTGATGACCACGAAGGCCGGCGCGCTCTGGACGGTCCGGATCCCGGCCGCGGCCTCGACGAAGCCGATCCTGAAGCTGGTGCGGAGCTCGGGCTTCGCGGCGTACGAGTCGCTGGCCGCCCGGGAGTGCGGTACCAAGGGCGGCACGCTGGTGACCGGTTTCGACAACGACACCGACTCGCTGTACCAGTACGCGATGAGCAAGTTCAACGGCTCGGCGACGGCTGTCACGTCGTACGGCCGCGTGACCGGCGGCACCGTCCCGGGCACCGGCATCTTCTCGATCACCGGCCACTGGAACCAGCTCGTCGGCGAGTGAGCCTTCAGCAGTAGAAACCGGGGGCGCCGCTGGTTGCGGCGCCCCCGGTCTTGTTTCAGAGCTTCTTCTGGTAGGCCAGGATCCGGGCCACGATCTTGTAGTTGAGTTGCTCGTTGATGCTGATCATGTGGTTGTTGGACTCGGCGTTCCAGGTGTCCACCTGGGTCAGGGCCGGTTCGGTCTCGCGCAGCCACAGCAGCATGGCGGACTTCACCAGGGCGCCCAGGCGGTGGCCTCGGTGGGCCCGGTCGACCGCGGTGTCGTGCTGTTCGCCGACGTGCGGGCGCTCGCGCTCGACCGAGATGACCGTGTGGCCGGCCAGCGCGCCGGTGGACTTCTCGCGGGCGATCACCCGGTAGACGGTGTGGCCGCTCTTGGACTGCGCCTCTTCGTACGCCCGCAGTCGCTCGGGGCTGTAGACGTCGTCCTCCATGTCGAGGTCGTCCTTCGGGGCGTCGTTGATGGACGCGGTCAGCGTGACCATGTCCGCCAGCAACTCCTCCGGCAGCGCCCCGGTCAGCTTGGTCAGTTCGTACGACGTGGACGCGGCGACGGCATCGTCGTACAGCCGCTGCACCACGCCGTAGTCCAGCCCGGTCAGGTCCTGCCGGCGGTTCACCTCGATGGCCTTCTGGACGAACCCGTGCCGCAGGGCGAACGCGTCGGCCTTCGGCAGGTCGATGCAGCCGTAGCCGATCGTGTCCCGGCCCAGCTCGCGGGTGAGGCTCTCGCCGTACTCGACCAGGGCCGACCCGACACCACGACCGCGATGATCCGGATGGACGTCGACGTCGATCCAGGTCTGGTTCGTGTTGTCGTAGAGGTTGACACCCATGCCCAGCAGACCGACGGCCGTGCCGTCGGCGTCCCGCGCCAGGTAGGCGTACTCGGGCTCCATGTCCCAGCCGTAGCGCAGCATGTTCGCATAGCCGCGCGCGGTGGGCTCCAGCATTTCCGGGCAGTCGAGCTTGAGGCCCGCGCTCTTCAGGGCAACGGCCTCGGCGCACCCGGCTTCGTCGTCGGGGGACAGTCTCGTGATCTCCACAGGCCCAGCGTCCACCGAGCGACCGGTTTACCGCGACTGGTTTATCCGCGGTCGAGAAGTTCCTCGCTGAGCTTCCACAGCCGCCGCGCGTTCTCCGGGTCGATCGCGTACGGGAGTACGCCGAACGCGCCCGGCGTCACCGCCAGCACCTCGGTGTCCGGTACGTCGGACGCATGCACCGTCGCGATGTCGACGTCCTCGCAGTACACCCCGCCGTACCCTTCGAGCTGCGGGCTGACCGCGCACCACACCTGGGTCGCCGCGCCCTGCTCGGCCGTCTTCAGCCCTCGCGCCGGATCGATGATCGGCTCGTAGTTCTCGTCCAGGAACCCGCCCTCGCGCAAGGTCTCGCGGTCCGAGTACCGGGCCAGATGCGTGATGATGCTGCCCGGATGGACGGCGAACGCGCGGATCCCGTTCGCCCGTTCGCGCGCGTCCAGCTCGACGGCGAACAGGATGTTCGCGGTCTTCGACTGGCCGTACGCCGGGTACGGCGCGTACTCGCGATGCTCGAAGTTCGGGTCGTCGAAGTCGACCGGGCTGTACCGGTGGCCGCGCGACGACACCGCCACCACCCGCGCGCCGCCGGCCTGCCGTAACGCCGGCAGCAACCGCGTGGTCAGCTGGAAGTGCCCGAGATGGTTCGTCGCGAACTGCGACTCGTACCCGCGGGCGTCGCGGGTCAGCGGATTCGCCATGATCCCCGCACTGTTCACGAGGATGTGCAGCGGCCGGCCCGACGCAAGGAACCGGTCCGCGAACGCGTCGATGCTCGCCGGATCGAGCAGATCCATCTGCTCCACCACAACCCCGTCGATATCCGCCAGCTCAGCGGACGCCCGCGTCACGTCGCGCGCCGGCACGATGACGTCGGCGCCCGCGAACCGGAAGGCGCGGACAGTCTCCTTGCCCAGCCCGGAGTACCCGCCGGTGACGATCGCGACCTTCCCGTGCAGATCGACACCTTCGAGTACGTCGGAGGTCGTCGATGCGGCTGTGAATCCAGATCCGATTGGTGTTTGCATGCTTCGACCGTATGCCGCAAGATCCGGACGCAGAATGCTTGAGAGTGCCGATAACTTGCGCGATAGTACGGATATAGTGAGTGGATGGCCGATCCGCTGACGGATACCCTCGCGCTCACCGAGGCGCATTGCCATGTCTCGCGCGGATTCGAGGCGACGGGCGAGTGGGCGTTGCACTACCCGGCGACGAACCGGCTCAAGTTCACGGCTGCCGTCGAGGGCACGTGCTGGATCGACTTCGACGACGAGCTCGCCACCGGCCGCATCGAGCTGGAGCCGGGGGACGTCGTGCTGTTCGACGGCCGGCACGAGTTCGTGAAGGGCAACTCCGACGCCGTGCCGGTCGAGGACGCCGTGGTCGCGTTCGGTGCCACCGACGGACCGATCGCCCGCTTCGGCAGCGGTGTCCTGACCGGCGATGGTCCGCGGGTGGTCGGCGTCGGCGGTCACGTCAGCCTGAACCGCACCGGCGAAGAGCTGCTGATGCGCGCCCTGCCGCCGGTGATGCACCTGCGGGCCACCGACGAGCGGTCGGCGACCTTCCACTGGCTGCTGAACCGGTTGTTGCACGAGGCAACGACTGCGGAACTCGGCGCGAGTCTGGCCGCCGACGACGTCGCGCACCTGCTCTTCCTCGAGGCACTGCGTGCGTGTCTCGCGCAGGCGGAGGATCTCCCGGTCGGTTGGCTGCGGGCGATCGCCGACGAGCGCATCGCTCCGGCTCTGCGCCTGATGCATGACGAACCCGGCCGGGCCTGGCAGCTCGACGAACTTGCCCGGGCCGCCGCGATGTCGCGTACGACGTTCGCCGAGCGCTTCCGCTCCGTGGCCGGCGTGCCGCCGCTGACGTACCTGCTCAACTGGCGCATGCGTCTCGCCGAGCGAGCGCTGCGCGACGACGACCAGTCGCTGTCCGCCCTCGCGCATTCGCTCGGCTACACGTCCGACAGCGCCTTCAGCAACGCCTTCAAACGCGTGAACGGCGTCGCTCCCCGGCGCTACCGCGAGGCTGCCCGGGCGACCCGGGCGGCTCCCGAAATGGACGAAGCTACGGCTTAGGCATCCCGTACGCGTGGTCGACCGTCATCGAGAACATCAGCCGCTGGTCCGCGACCATCACCGCGCGGTACTCGTCCCAGTCCGGGTGCTCGCCCGACGCGGTCCGGTAGTAGTCGACCAGGTCCTCGACGACGGCGTCGTGCGGATCGGCCGCGACCGGGCTGAGCTCGGCCTTGCCTTCCAGTACGACGTACGAGCGCCCGCGCGGCCCGTCGACGTACAGGCTGGCGCGCGGATCGCGGCGCAGGTTCTTGGTCTTGGCGCGACCGTCGGTCAGCGAGACCCGGACCCGGGTGCCGTCGAACACATACGTGACGTTGGACAGCTGCGGCCGCCCGTCGCGCTTGATGGTGACCAGCACACCGAGCCCATGCGTGCCGATCCGGTCGAGGAGGGATTCCGTCATACGACAAGCTTAAAAATTCAAGCGCCCTTGAAGGCAAGAGACACTCAGATGCTCACCAGCAGGATGCCGCCGACAATGGTGGCCAGGCCGATCGCCTGCCTGGTCTCGAACCGCTCCCGGAGTACGACGGCACCGAGCAGGACGCCTAGTACGACGTTCAGCGAGCGACCGATCGCGATCGTCCCGACCGACGCGAACCTCAACGCCAGCAGGACCAGGCCGTAGCCGGCGGGCGTCAGGACGGCGACCGGCAGTGCCTGTCGCCAGTTCGGTAGCGGGCGGCGGTAGGCCAACGGCGAGAGCACGGCTACCTGGGCCACGTTCGCGACTGCGAGATACGTCAGCAGATCGACGTGTAGCGATGTGATGGCGTAGCCGTCCCACAGCGTGTATGCCGCCGTGCATGCCGCGACCGCCAACCCGAGGATGACGCCACGTGATGACCGTGGGCGTTCCATCAGCAGTACGCCGACCAGCACCAGCGCCGCTCCGCCGTACACCTGCGGCCCGCCGAGACTCGCGATCGCCACCAACACCGGCGCGCTGCCTCGACTGACCGAGTAGACGGTCGAGAACGCCCCGGCGCCGTACGCCTTCTGCAGGGTGACGGCGTACGTCGTGTGCAGCGCCATGCTCACGACTCCGGCCCACCAGGCGGCCGACCCGCGAGCCAGCAAGACGAGCGAGATCGGCAGCGTCAGCAGCCCACACATCCACACGAACGCGGGACCGCCCAGACCGCCCCTCTTCAGCAGCAGGTTCCATGTCGCATGACAGCCCGCGGAGGCGGTCAGCAAGCCGAGTGCAATCACGTAGACAGTGTCTACACGACCCGAGTAGACGGTGTCTACCGGTACCTGTGGATCGGCTGAAGAAAGCCCCCGGATCCTGGTCCCGCGGCCGCGGACTGGAAAGCATCGGGGACATGACCGAGATCAGCGAGCGGGCCGCCGTACGGCGGCTGAACGACCGGTTGGGGTTCGGGCCGGCGCCGGGCGACCTGGACGCCGGCGTCGACGCGACCGTACGGCGACTGCTGGGTCCGGCGAAGGATGCGGCGGCCGCCGCAGTCCCGCCGCCGACCGGTCTGGAGTCGCCCGCGGCCGTGAAGAAGAAGGACCAGGACAAGGACGCGAAGAAGGCCGCCAACAAGCAGCGGGCCGCGCAGGAGCGGAAGCTGACGATCTGGTGGCTCGACCGGATGGTGGTCAGCCGGACCGCGGCCGAGCGGCTGACCTGGTTCTGGCACGGGCACTTCGCGACCAGCAACCAGAAGGTCCGCAACGCGGCCTGGATGCTGGCCCAGAACCAGACCCAGCGCAACCTCGCGCTCGGCCGGTTCGGTGACCTGGCGCAGGCGATGATCGTGGACACCGCGATGATCCGTTGGCTCGACGGCCAGAAGAACCGCAAGGGTTCGCCGAACGAGAACCTGGCCCGCGAGTTCATGGAGCTGTTCACCCTCGGCATCGGTCACTACCAGGAGGCGGACGTCGCCCAAGGCGCTCGCTGTCTGACCGGGTGGGTGTTGCACGGGGACGCGGCGACCTTCCAGCGGAAGCGGTTCGACACCGGCAGCAAGACGGTGCTCGGCAAGACCGGCGACTTCGATGCGAAGGGGTTCGCACGGCTCGCGCTCGCCCAGCCCGCGTCGGCCGGGTTCGTGATCGGGAGGCTGTGGTTCCGGCTGGTGTCGGCAACGCCTCCCGATGCGGCGACGCTGGCGCGACTGACCACGGCGTACGGCGTGAACCGTGACGTGAGGTCGTTGCTGACGGCAATGGTCGCGGAGGCGGCGTTCAAGGACCCGGCGGCGAGTCTGGTCAAGGAACCGGTGGAGTGGGCGGTCGGATTGCTTCGGGCGCTGAAGCTCCGGCCCAGCAAGCTCGAGGAGAAGGAACAAACCAAGCTGCTCGCCGGCCTGCGCGGCATGGGCCAGCTGCCGTTCCGGCCGCCGAGTGTCGGCGGTTGGCCGGCCGGAGCGAGCTGGCTGACTACCTCGGCCGGTGTCACCCGGCTCCAGCTCGCGCAGCAACTGGCGAAGAAGGCCGACCTGTCCGCAGTCAAGGACGCGAACGCGGTCGCCGCCTTGCTCGGCGTCGACGGCTGGTCCGAGCGGACCAAGACCGCGTTGGCCCGTGTGAAGGATCCTGCGCAGCTGACCGCGGTCGCGGCCTGCGCACCCGAGTACGTCGTGAGCGGATAGGGCGGAACTGTGGACAATCTGACGAGAAGGCGATTCCTCACGCTTAGCGGGGTGACCGCGGCCGGAGCCTTGGCGGCCGGAGCGACGCAGGTGAACTGGTCCGACCTGATGGCCGCGGCCGTCGACGATCCGCTGCCGACCGACCAGTCCGTGCTCGTCGTCATCACCTTGTACGGCGGGAACGACGGCCTGAACACGGTCGTGCCGGCGGCGGATCCGGCGTACCAGAAGGCGCGGCCGGACCTGGCCTACCAGACGAACGAGGTGCTCGACCTCGGCGACGGTCTCGGGCTGAACCCGGGGATGAAGGGTCTCAAGGGTCTGTGGGACGACAAGCGGCTCGCGATCGTCCGCGGTGTCGGCTACCCGGACCCGGACCGCAGTCACTTCCGGTCGATGGCGATCTGGCAGACGGCATCGCCCAAGTCGCCGGTGCCGACCGGCTGGCTCGGCCGCTGGCTCGACGCAACCGGTGCCGACCCGCTGCGCGCGGTGTCCGTCGAACCAACCCTGCCGCCACTCCTGGCCGGCGAAACCACGGCCGCCGCCTCGCTCCCGTTGCGCGGGCTCTCCTTACCGGGCGGCGCCTTGGGTACGGCGTACGCCGCGCTGGGCAAACCGAGTGCGGGTGAGGGGCACTGGCAGGCGCGAGCGGCCAAGTCCGTGCTGGACTTGCAGAACGCGACGCAGGTGCTCGGCAAGGCGGTCAAGAGCGGCCACGACCAGGAGGACGATGACGACGAGGAGCGGACGAAGGGCGCATCCGCGGGCGGTACGTCGCAGCTCGGTGCGCAGCTCGAACTGATCGCCGGCCTGATCGAGGCCGGCGTACCGACCCGGGCGTACTCCGCTTCGCTGGGTGGCTTCGACACGCACGCGGACGAGCGCGGCACGCAGCAGCGACTGCTGACCGAACTCGACGGCGCGCTGACGCCGTTCGTGCAGCGGCTGCAGAAGACAGACCGCGGGAAGAACGCGGTCGTGCTGGTGTACTCCGAATTCGGCCGCCGGGTGCAGGCCAACGGAAGCGACGGCACCGACCATGGCACCGCCGGCCCGGTCTTCGTCCTGGGCGAGAAGGTCTCCGGCGGCTTCTACGGCAACCAGCCAAGCCTGACCGACCTGTCCAACGGCGACCTCAAAGCGGGCACGGACTTCCGCGACGTCTACGCCACGATGCTGCAACACGTCCTCGGCGAAGACCCCGGCAAGATCCTCGCCAACCACACCACCACCATCGACGGCTTATTGAAGGTGTGAAAGCCGCAGATGGAAGGCGGCACCCTGTTTGCCGTCGGGGCGATCGGACACGGTGAGGTCGCCGCCGTGGGCTCGGGCGATGCCGCGGGCGATGGCCAGGCCGAGACCGGCGCCCTTGCTGTGCGGGCCGTGGACGAGGCGCTCGAAGATCCGCTCCCGGGCCTCCGGCGGTACTCCGGGACCGTCGTCCTCGACCAGTGCGCCGGACGCGTCGACGGTGATACGGATCGCCTGGGCTCCGGCCTGGCGGGCGTTGTCGACGAGGTTGGCCAGGACCTGGGTCAACCGCTCCGGATCGGCGGTGACGATGGCCGATCCTTCGACCTCGACCTCCAGATCCGGCGCGACCAGGCGGACCCGGGCAGCCTGGGACTCGGCGAGGTGGTGCAGGTCGACCTGTGTGAGGTGCAGCTGCAGGCCGGCGTCGATTCGGCTCAACTCGAGCAAGTCCGAGACGAGCGTGCCGGCGCGGCGAGATTCACGCACCAGAAGGAGTTCGAGCTGACCGCGCTGGTTCGCCGCGGCCTGCGGACCGAGCTGGATCAGCGTCTCCGCGGCCGTCTGCAGTCCGGCGATCGGCGTACGCAGTTCGTGCGCGGCATCGGCGACGAACTCACGCATCCGATCCTCCGAACGCCGTGCCGCACCCTCGGCGCCCTCGAGCGCATCGAGCATCTCGTCGAACGCGGCCGCCGTACGGCCGAGCTCGGTGTCCGCGCGCTCCGGCTGCAGCCGACCGCCACGCCGCCCGGCCGCGATCGACCGGGCCAGACCGGTCATCGCATCGAGCGGCGCCAGTGCGAACCGCATCCCGATCACCAGCGCCACCGCGGTGATCAGGATCGCCAGAGCGCCGGAGATCAACAGCACGGTCCGCAGCCGCGAGCTCGCGTCGGCGAGCAGGCTGGTGTCGGCGGACAGCATCAGCGTCGCGCCCTTCGTCTGCTGACCGGCTTGCAGCGTCGCCTTCACCTGCCGCACGGTCCCGCCCGCGTCGATCGGCGGCGCGCCCAGCTGCCGTCCGTTCCGCAGGATCAGCGTGACCCGTACGCCGTCGGCGTCGACCCGCCGTACCAAGTTGCCTGGAGCAACGTTCTGCCGGGCGAGCTGCTGGGCGAGCTGGGCCCGGCCGGTGAGCAGCGAGTCGAGGCTGCGCTCGGCCTGCGCGTCGAACACCGCCTTCACCGTCAGGCCGGTGACCGGCAGCACGACCAGCAGTACGGCGATCGCCGTCAGCGTCACGCGAACACGCAGCGAAGCGGTCCTCATGGGCGCAGCACGTACCCGGACCCGCGGACCGTATGCAGCAGCCGCGGTCCGTGCGCCTCCAGCTTGCGCCGGAGCCCGCTCACGTACACCTCGACCAGATTGTCCGCGTAGTCGTCGTACCCCCAGACCGCGGTCAGCAACTGCGTCTTGCCGACCACCTTCCCGTCGCGCCCGGCCAGGAACGTGAGCAGCTTGAACTCGGTCGCCGTCAGCTCGATCGGCGTCCCGCCCCGGCGTACCGATCGCGCCTCGACATCAACCTCGAGATCGCCGACCTCGAGAACGGTGCGCAGCCGGCCCATCCGCCGCAGTACCGCCTCGACCCGCGCGATCAGCTCGGCCAGGACGAACGGCTTCACCACGTAGTCGTCCGCGCCGGTCCGCAGCCCGTGCAGCCGGTCGCCGACGGCGTCGCGCGCGGTCAGCAGGATCACCCCGGCGTTCGACGTCTCGCGCGCGACCGTGAGCAGTTCGAACCCGTCCCGGCCGGGCAGCATCACGTCGAGCAGCACCAGATCCGGCCGGTACTCCGCGAGGTCCCGCTCAAGACCCTCGCCGTCCGGGCGGGTGAGTACGGCGTGGCCCGCTTCGGTGAGCGCGATGCCGACGGCGGTCCGGATCGGCTCCGCGTCCTCCACCACCAGCACCCGCGCAGTCATCGGGCCATCCTTGCACCCGCCCCCGACCCGCAACTGAACGAAGGATGCAATCCTCAGCACATCCTCAGCACATCCTCAGCGAGTCCGGCGTCACTCTGCGTGTCTCGTCCGTCGAGACCCCCGGTTCGACGGCCCGGGGGAGTTGTGCATAGAGTGGTTGCCATCATGCGGCATCAGCTTCTCCTCCTTCGCTGCCGCGGCGAGGCCTGTTAAGGCCGGTTCCCTCGCCGCGGTGTTCTGTCGTTCGCCGGTCGTCCAAGCGACCCCGCAGTAGACAGCTCCCGAGGAGAACCCCCGTGGCACCGAAGAACCAGCCCAAGCCCGTCCAGCAGCCGTCCGGTATGCCGACGCACCGCTACCGCGCGTTCCCGCCCATCGACCTGCCCGACCGCACCTGGCCGGCCAAGTCCGTCGACCGCACCCCGCGCTGGCTGTCCACCGACCTCCGCGACGGCAACCAGGCGCTGGTCGAGCCGATGTCGCCGGCCCGCAAGCGGCGGATGTTCGACCTGCTGGTGAAGATGGGCTACAAGGAGATCGAGGTCGGCTTCCCGAGCGCCAGCCAGTACGACTTCGACTTCGTCCGCAGCCTGATCGAGTCCGACGCGATCCCGGACGACGTCACGATCTCGGTGCTGACGCAGGCCCGCGAGGAGCTGATCGAGCGCACCGTGCAGTCGCTGCAGGGCTCGCCGAAGGCCACGATCCACCTCTACAACGCGACCGCGCCGCTGTTCCGCCGGGTCGTGTTCAACGTCGACAAGGCCGAGTGCCGCAACATCGCCGTCCGCGGCACCGAGACCGTGATGAAGTACGCCGACGAGATGCTCGGCGACTGCGAGTTCGGGTACCAGTACAGCCCGGAGATCTTCACCGGCACCGAGCTGGAGTTCGCGCTCGAGGTGTGCGAGGCGGTCAGCGACGTCTGGCAGCCCGCCGAGGGCCGCGAGATCATCCTGAACCTGCCGGCCACCGTCGAGATGTGCACCCCGAACGTGTACGCCGACCAGATCGAGTGGTTCGGCCGGCACCTGACCCGGCGCGAGCACAGCGCGATCAGCCTGCACCCGCACAACGACCGCGGTACGGCGGTGGCCGCGACCGAGCTCGCGCTGATGGCAGGCGCCGATCGTGTTGAGGGCTGCCTGTTCGGGCACGGTGAGCGCACCGGCAACGTCGACCTGGTCACGCTGGGGATGAACCTGTTCAGCCAGGGCATCGACCCGCAGATCGAGTTCTCCGACATCGACGAGATCCGCCGTACGGTCGAGTACTGCACGCAGATGCGCGTTCCCGAGCGTCAGCCGTACTCCGGCGACCTGGTCTACACCGCTTTCTCCGGCTCGCACCAGGACGCGATCAAGAAGGGCCTGGAGGCGCTGGACAAGCAGGCCGCGGCCGAGGGCAGGCCGGTCGGCGACATCGCCTGGGAGGCGCCGTACCTGCCGATCGACCCGAAGGACGTCGGCCGCAGCTACGAGGCCGTGATCCGGGTCAACTCGCAGTCCGGCAAGGGCGGCGTCGCGTACATGATGAAGTCCGAGCACCGGCTCGACCTGCCCCGCCGGCTGCAGATCGAGTTCAGCCGGGTGATCCAGCAGCACACGGACAACGAGGGCGGCGAGGTCGGCCCGCAGCAGATGTGGGACATCTTCGCGGCCGAGTACCTCGCGCCGGGCAAGCTGTCGCTGCTGAGCGTCAACTCGACGTCCGGCGAGGGCCAGGGCGACCAGCTCCGGGTTCAGGTCTATTCCAATGGCGTGCCCCACGAGTTGGTTGGTGAGGGCAACGGCCCGGTGTCGGCCTTCGTCGACGCGATCAAGCCGCTGAAGTACGACGTACGGGTGCTGGACTACCACGAGCACGCGCTCTCGGCCGGTGGTGACGCGCTGGCCGCGGCGTACGTCGAATGTGAGGTCGGCGACGAGGTTTTCTGGGGTGTCGGGCGGGACGCGAACATTCTCACGGCCTCACTGAAGGCCGTTGTCTCGGCTGTCAACCGCGCCACGCGCTGACTGCGTCACATTCTCCCGGCGAATCGCCCGTCCTTGTTTCAGGGGCGGGCGATTCCTGTACGCCCCGGTACCGTTGCGTCACTGACCGCAACGTTGTCTCACTGTTGCCTCAAGTCGTTGACTCGGGGACCAGAGCTGCGCACACTAACGACACTATGCGCAGATCCTTGCAAGACAGCGTTACTAAGTCGTGCTGTTGAGCGGTCTGCGCCACCGACTTTCCCTGGCAGTCGCGTGGAGGTGAGCAGTGAGCGGTGCGGTCGAGACACCCGCGTCGAAGCTGATCGAAGGCCCGGTTGTCGAACCGAGACCCTCGGCTGTTCGGCGCTTCTTCAACGCCTGGCTTGTCCGAAGAATCTTCAAGGCCGTCCTGACCGTCTTCATCGTCACCAGCGGTACGTTCTTCCTGGTCCGGCTGCTGCCTGGTAACCCGGTCGACACCTATATCCAGACCCAGATCGCGCAGACCGGCGTCTCGTACGAGCAAGCCGCCGCGCAGGCGAAGAACCTCTTCTCCCTGGACCCGAACGCACCGCTGATCCAGCAGTACGTGACGTACATGGGGAACCTGCTGCAAGGCGACTTCGGCAACTCGGCACTCTCGCCGGGCACGACCGTTGCCTCGGTCATCAAGACCTACCTGCCGTGGACGCTGTTCTCCGTCGGCGTGGCCACGGTGCTCGCGTTCGTCATCGGCATCGTCGCGGGCATGATCATGGCGTACCGCCGCGAGACCTGGGTCGACCATACGCTCACCTCGATCGGCGCGTTCCTGCACGCGATCCCGAACTACATCCTGGCGATCCTGATCGTCGTCTTCCTCGGGGTGAAACTGCAATGGTTCAACCTGACCGAGGCGCGCGGGTCGTACACACCAGGCGTGCATCCGTCGTTCAGCCTGTCGTTCCTGAACGACATCTTCTACCACGCGGCGCTGCCGATCCTGGCCTACACGCTGACCACGGTCGGCTCCTGGGCGCTGGTGATGAAGTCGTCGACCGTGGAGACGCTCGGTGAGGACTACGTGACCGTCGCCCGGGCCCGCGGCCTGTCCGACTCGCGGATCAGGAACGGGTACGTCGGCCGCAACGCCGTCCTACCGCTGTTCAGCGCGCTCGCGGTCTCGCTCGGATTCGTGGTCGGCGGGTCGATCTTCGTCGAGAAGATCTTCGGCTATCAGGGCATCGGATTCAGCCTCTTCAACGCGGTCAACGGCCGCGACTACGCCGTGTTGCAGGGGATCTTCCTGGTCATCACGATCTCGGTGGTGGCGGCCAACCTGATCGCCGACATTCTCTACAGCCGACTGGATCCGCGGATCCGCGTCCAGGGCAAGGGGTGACGAGATGTCCGAAGCAACCGTCGTGAATGTCAACGCGATCGGGACGACCAGCGTCTCCCGCTTCGCCGGCATCCTCAAGTCACTGCGGCGCAGCCCGGCCGGCTTCATCGGCTTCGTGCTGGTGGCGCTGCTCGTGCTGATCAGTGCGATCGGGCCGTTCTTCACCCCGGAGGTGGCGCCGAACGTCAAGGAGATCCTGCTCCCCGCGGGGACGCCCGGGCACCTGCTGGGCACCGACAACGAGGGCAAGGACGTCCTGATCCAGATGATCGCCGGCGGCCGGACGGTGATCTTCGTCGGCTTCGTCGCCGCGGCGATCTCCACCGCGATCGCCATCGTGCTCGGCTCACTGGCCGCCTACCTGGGCGGCTGGGTCGACTCGGTCGTGGTCACCGCGGCCGACGTGTTCCTGACCGTCCCGCAGATCGTCCTGCTCGCGGTCCTCGGCGCGTTCTTCAAGCTCGACTCGCCGATCCTGCTGGCCCTGCTGGTCGGTGGTCTGTCCTGGCCGGTGCTGACCCGGGCCGTCCGGGCCCAGGTGTTCTCGCTGAAGGAACGTGAGTTCGTCGAAGCCGCCAGGCTGCTCGATCTCGGCACGCCGCGGGTGGTGTTCGTCGAGATCCTGCCGAACATGGCCAGCTTCATCCTGATGAACTTCATGATCGGCGTGACCAACGCGATCTACCAGCTGGTCGGCCTCTACCTGCTCGGTCTCGCGCCGCTGACGGGATCGAACTGGGGCATCATGCTCAACCGCGCCTGGATCGCCGGCGCGATCTTCAACGACAACAGCCTGGCCTGGATCCTCAGCCCGATTGTCGCGATCATCCTGCTGCTGCTCGGATTGGTGATGATGACGAGATCCCTCGAAGAGATCCTCAACCCGCGTCTCCGGGACCGGTGACGATGGTGACGACGACTCCCTCGGGCAAGACAAACACAGCGGGCGCCGATCGCGCGGTGCGTGGCGGCGAGGGTAAGCCGCTGCTGTCGATCCGCGACTTCAAGGTCGAGTACCGCACCGGCTCCGGCGCGACGGTGCAGGCCGTCCGCGGCGTCGACCTCGACCTCTACCCGGGCGAGAGTCTTGCCCTGGTGGGGGAGAGCGGCTGCGGCAAGACGACGTTCGGGCTCGGGCTGCTCCGGCTGCTGCCGCGGCTCGGTCACGCCAGCGGCAAGGTGATCTTCAACCGCGCCGACGGCACCGAGATCGACATCCTGAGCCTCGACGGGCGCGACCTGCGGCAGTTCCGCTGGCGGGACGCGGCGATGGTGTTCCAGGGCGCGATGAACGCGTTCAACCCGGTGCTGAAGATCCGCGCGCACATGCACGACACGATGCGCGCGCACACCAAGGCGACCCGGCAGGAGATCGAGGACCGGGCCGGCGAGCTGCTCCGGCTGGTGCGCCTCGAGCCGGAGCGGGTGATGGACTGCTATCCGCACGAGCTGTCCGGCGGTATGCGGCAGCGCGTGCTGATCGCGATGAGCCTGCTGCTCGAGCCCGAGGTGCTGATCCTGGACGAGCCGACCACGGCGCTCGACATCCTCACCCAGCGGTCGATCGTCGACGTACTGCACGAGGTCCGTGAGCGGCTCGGCTTCTCGATGATCTTCATCTCCCACGACCTGTCGCTGGCCGCCGAGCTCGCCGACCGGGTCGCCACCATGTACGCCGGGCGCCTGGTCGAGACCGGCGGTGTACGGGACCTGTTCTACCGGCCGCGGCACCCGTACACGCTGGGCCTGATCAAGGCCGTGCCGCCGATCGTCGGCGACCTGCCCGACCTGGAATCGATTCCGGGCGGTCCGCCGAGCCTGGCCGCACTGCCGAAGGGCTGCACCTTCAACCCGCGGTGCAAGTTCGCCACGGACGAGTGCAAAGCGGCCGAACCGGACCTGCTCCCGGTGACCGACCAACCGGGCAGCGCCCACGAGGTCGCCTGCATCCACTGGAAGGACGTGCACCTCGACCGCGAGGTGCCCAGCCAAGACTTGGGGACTGCGTCATGAGCGCGCTCGAGAAGACCCCGGAGACCCCTGAGGCCGCAGCGGGCAGCCGTACGCCGTTGATGACGCTGGCCGGTGTCAGCCAGGTGTTCGACACCAAGGCCGGTCCGATCCGTGCGGTCGACAACATCGACCTGTCGGTCAACCCCGGCGAGGTGCTCTGCCTGGTCGGCGAGAGCGGCTCGGGCAAGACCACCGCGGCCCGGATGGCCGCCGGTCTGGCCCGGCCGACCGACGGCAAGGTCGAGTTCGCCGGCACCGACATCTGGTCGATGAACCGGCACGACTTCGGCGGCTTCCGCCGCAGCGTGCAGTACGTCCACCAGGACCCGTACGCGTCGCTGAACCCGACCCGGACGATCCAGCAGACGATCACCGCGCCGCTGCTCAAGCACGGTGTTGTCAAGGGCAACAAAGCGGCCGCCGACAAGGCCGCCGAACTGCTCACCAAGGTCGACCTGACGCCACCGGAGAACTACCTGCCGAAGTACCCGCACCAGCTGTCCGGCGGACAGCGCCAGCGGGTCTCGGTCGCGCGGGCACTGACGCTGGACCCGAAGCTGATCATCGCCGACGAGTCGACCTCGATGCTCGACGTGTCGATCCGGATCAGCGTGCTGGCGATGCTCGGCCGTCTGCGCGACGACCTCGGCGTCGGGTTCCTGTTCATCACCCACGACCTGGCGATCGCGAAGTACTTCGGCTGGAACGGCAAGACCGCGGTGATGTATCTCGGCCGGATCGTCGAGTTCGGCCCGACGCCGAAGATCATCAACGCGCCGACGCATCCCTACACCCGGGCGCTGATCGACGCGATCCCCGAGCCGGATCCGGACCTGACGAAGACCAAGGGCCGGGAATCCCTGCGCAGCCTGGAGATCCCGAGCCTGGCCCACCTGCCGACCGGCTGCTCGTTCCACCCGCGCTGCCCGATGTTCGAGGACGGGCTGTGCGACGGCGAGGTCCCGGAGCTGGTGCAGATCCGTCCCGGTCAGTCCGCGGCCTGCCACGTGGTGGCCCGCGACGGCGCCGGGGAGGTCCGGCCCGATGAGCCGGTGGCCTGATGTCACCGCAGATCGGCCGGGCGGCGCTCGGCTGGGCGACGTTCCTGGTACTGGCCAGCGGGGCGTTGCTGCTCACGCTGTCGCCCGGTACCCCGGAGTTCGTCGTCACCCTGTTCACCTTGTGTTTGGGCCTGCTACTGGGCCTGATCGTCGTCGTCGGGATCGTCTGGACCCGACGGCGGGAAAAACGCGAGGGCGGTTCGCAGTAACCCAAACCAGTAGTGCCTGACGCACACAGTCGTGCGGTCAGATCAGAAAGGACCAAGGAATGAGTCCCACCGGCACCAACGATTCCGGCACCAACTCTCCGGGGCCGAGCCCCCGGACGAACGCGATCTCGCGCCGAAACGTGCTCCAGTTGTTCGGCATCGCCGGTGTCGGCGTCGCCGGCATCGGGGCGCTGGAGGCTTGCTCGCCGAGTACCCCGAACAGCAACAGCGGGGACAGCAGCAAGAACGCCAACAAGGAGTTCCACGGCGCGTACCCGTACCAGCTGCCGCCGAAGGGCCACTTCAACCTGGCCGCCGGCGTCCTCGACGGCATCCAGCAGTCGAGCCCGTACCTCGACCTCGTCTACCCCAGCGGCGGCCTGTACTACTGGGCCGACAAGAAGTGGGAATGGATGATGGCCGAGTCCGGCACGCTGGACGAGGCGAACAAGACCTACACGATGAAGCTCCGGTCCGGGCTGACCTGGAGCGACGGCAAGCCGGTGACGGCGAAGGACGTCGTGTCGACGTTCAACCTGCAGTGGCTGATGCGCCAGCCACCGTGGACCTTCCTGTCCGACGTCACGGCGAAGGACGACACCACCGCGGTGTTCACCATCGGTACGCCGTCCACCGTGCTCGAGCGCTACATCCTCCGCGCCCCGATCCTGCCCGACTCGGTCTACGGCGAGTGGGCCACCAAGGCCGAGACGATGCGCAAGGCCAAGACCAGCCTGGACAGCGCCGAGGGTAAGCAGCTCAACGGCGACTTCCAGAAGTTCCGTCCGGAGAACCCGGTCGTGTCCGGTCCGTTCAACTTCGACGCGAAGAACATGACCAACGCGCAGATGAACCTGGTCAAGAACGACAAGGGCCTGTTCGCCGACAAGATCGGCTTCAGCAAGGTTCTCCTGTACAACGGTGAGACCTCCGACGTCACCCCCGTCGTCCTGAACAAGGACGTCGACTACGCCACCCACGGCTTCGCGGTGGCCACCGAGAAGACGCTGCTGTCCAGCGGCTTCCGGATCCTCCGGCCGCCGGTGTACTCCGGCCCGGCGCTGGTGTTCAACTACACGGCGCACCCGGAGCTGTCCGACCCGAAGGTACGGCAGGCAATCGCCTACGTCCTCGACCGGGCCGAGAACGGCACCGTCGCACTGGGCGACTCCGGCAAGCCCTGCAAGTACATGGCCGGCTTCTCCGACATCGCCGTCCCGGACTGGATCTCCGACGCGGACCAGAAGAAGCTGAACGCCTACGACAAGGACCTCGCCAAGGCCACCAGCCTGCTGCAGTCGGCGGGCTGGAAGCAGACCGGCGGCAAGTGGATGCTGCCGAACGGCAAGCCGGCGGCGTACGACATCAAGTTCCCGACCGAGTTCGCCGACTGGAACCCGGCCGCCACCAACGCGGCCGACCAGCTGAACAAGTTCGGGTTCAACATCACCAAGCGGGGTATCACGTTCACCCAGCTCAACCCGGACGTACTGGCCGGCAAGTTCGACTTCGCGATCCAGACCTGGGGCGCGTCGAGCCACCCGCACCCGTACTTCGCGTTCGTCCAGGACCTGTACACGTTCAACTACGTGGTCGCTGCGAACCAGGGCGGCAAGGGTATGAACTTCCCGCTGAAGCAGACCACCTCGGCCGGTCCGATCGACCTGCAGTCCGTGGTGGACAAGTCCGCGCAGGGCCTGAACCTCGACGAGCAGAAGAAGAACGTCACCGCCGCGGCGCTGGCCTTCAACGAACTGCTGCCGATCATCCCGCTCTGGGAGCGCTACGGTAACAACCCCGCGCTCGAGGGCACCCGGGTGGCGAAGTTCCCGGCCGACGACGACCCGATCCTGAAGAACGCGCCGTACGCGGACAACTTCGTGATCATGTACATGTACCAGGGCAAGGTCGCTCCGGTCTAACCGGTTGGCATCTGACCTGGTTGTCTGATTGGGTCGGCCGGGTGATCTTGGTTCGCGAGATCGACCCGGCCGACCTGGCCCTGTTCGACGAGTGGTACGACGCCTTCCGGGCCGGCGCGGTCGCCGGCCGGCAGGCTGCGCTGGTGGCCGGGCGGGAGACGCTCGGCTACTCGCTGCGCAACCCCAGCCCGCTGAAGCAGCGGATCGCCGTGGCTGCGTTCGAGGACGACCGCGTGCTCGGCGGGATGCTGTTCGAGTACCGGCTGACCGACAACCTCGACACGGTCGAGGTCGAGATCGACGTCCCCGCGGAGCACCGGCGGCGCGGGATCGGTACGGCGCTGTGGCAGTGGGCCGTCACCCGGTCGGCCCAGCTCGGGCGGACCATCGTCCAGACCGAGCTCGGCGTCCCGTGCGAGCCGTGGGCGGGTGCCGCGTTCGCGGAGCGGCTCGGGTTCGAGGTCGAGCACGTCGAGGAGCACCTCGTCGTACCGCTGCCGTACGACGATCTGCGGCTGGACGAGCTGCGCTCAGATGTAGGACGCCTCGACGGGTACCAGCTGACCTCGTGGGCGGGCGTGTGCCCGCCGGAGCATCAGCAGGCGTACGCCGATCTGCACACCGCGATGGACCTGGACGTCCCGACCGGTGGCATGACCCGCGAGCTCGTGCCGTGGACGGTCGACAAGCTCGAGGCGAGCGAGGCGCGGATCGACCGCAACTACCTCGCGCTGGTGACGATGGCCCACACGCTCGACGGCCTGCCGGCGGGGTACACGTTGCTCTATCTGCCGCGGGCCGACGCGGAGCATGCCCAGCAGGACGACACGCTCGTACTGCGGGAGCACCGCGGCCACAACCTCGGCACCCACCTGAAGCTCGCGAACCTGGAGCAACTCGCCAAACACCGGACGACGCAGCGCTTCCTGCACACCTGGACCGCGCTGTCGAACGCACCGATGCGCAAGGTCAACGCCCGCTTCGGCTTCCGCCCGGTCGAGGAGCATCGCGAACTCGAGCTGCGCCTGCCTCGGTTGCGTCCGGCGGCTCGTGCGGTGATCGTGGATGAGGAGGAGCGCATCCTGCTCGTCCGTTTCGAGTTCGACGACGGGCCGCTGTGGGCGACTCCCGGCGGCGGACTCGAGCCCGGCGAGACCGTGGTGGAAGGGCTGCGGCGTGAACTCGTCGAGGAGGTCGGCCTGCGCGACTTCCCCGACCCGCCGCACCTCTGGCACCAGGAAGTCGTTGCCGAAGGCCACGCCACCGGCTACGACGGCGTCCTCAACGACTACTTCCTGATCCGCACACCGGCCTTCGACCCCGCCGGCACCCTCACCGCAGCCGAGCTCCGCGCCGAGAACGTCCACGCGATGAAGTGGTGGACCCTGGCCGAGCTGACGGCGTACGAGGGCCGCTTCGCCCCGCGCGACCTGCCGACCCTGATCGACCGCCTGCTGACGGCCGGTCCGCCGACCACACCCACGCAGCTCGGCCTGTGAGAATGCCGTGTGAACCCTGTCAGAACAGGGGATCCGGGCACTGGAACGGCCTAACTTCGAAGTGTGAGCACTCGACATACCACTGACTGGTTCGTCCCCGTTCGTTGTGCCGGCGACATCGCCACCGTGCAGACCGGACGGCTGCCCGACGGACTCCACGTCGGCATCGCCTTCAGCTCGCTGGACCGGCTCCGCGCGGCGTCCGGCGCCCAGGACTTCATGCGCGTCTCGGAAGACAGCCTGCACGACATGCTCGGGCAGGTTGGGATCGCGAGGATCCAGCTCGACCCGACGCTGGTCGCCGTACCGGTCAGAGGCGCCGTAGCCAGCTGAGGCGACCCTCGTCCATCACCGCGTGGCCGTCGGCGCTGTCCGCGACATTGGGGTCGTGGGTGGCGATCACGACGGCCGCGCCCCGGCGGGCCTGTTCGTGCAGCAGGTCGAGGACCCGTTCACGGTTGGTGCTGTCGAGTTCGCTGGTCGACTCGTCGGCAAGGATCACCCGGCCCTGCTGGGCGATCCCGCGAGCGACCGCGACGCGCTGCTGCTCGCCGCCGGACAGCTCCTCGACCAGATGGTCGCCGCTCTCCTCGAGGCCGACGCCCGCGAGCGCCTCCTCGATCGTCCGCTCGACCTCTTCACCCGGCTTCCGGCTTGTCAGCAAGGGGATCGAGAGGTTCTCCCGCGCGGTCAGCACGCGCGCGAGTCCGTTGCCCTGCGGGATCAGTACGACGCCGTGCGCGGCCGCCGTCGGCCGGTCGGTGATCACCAGCCCGTCGATCTCGACCTGCCCCTTCGCCACCGGCACCGCACCGGCGATTGCCCACAGCAACGAGCTCTTGCCCGCACCCGACGGACCGCTGACCGCGAGCACGAACCCCGGCGGGACGGTCAACGACACGTCCGACACCGCGGTCACCTCGCCGTACCGCACGGTCACCTGGCTGACGTTGATCACTGGTTCCCCTCCTGCTCCACGGGGGTGAGCCGGATGACGCCGTCGTCGGTCGTGACCTGGACGAGAGTTCCGGCCGGCAACAGCTCGGCCACATGCGGGGGCAGCGGCAACGAGCCGTCGACCGCGACCACGGCGTACTCCTCACCGGACCTGCCCTCGGAGGCGATCCGGCCGTCGCGGATCGTGATCGTGCGGGGGAGGGTCGCCGCAACCTCCGGGTCGTGAGTGACCAGCAGGACCGTCATCCCGGTCTCGGTGTTGATCGTGCGGAGCGCCGCGAGGACCTCGTCGCGGGCATGGTGGTCGAGCTGGCTGGTCGGTTCGTCGGCGAGCAGCAGGCCGGGAAGGGTTGCGATGCCGACGGCAACGGCGCACAGCTGGACCTGACCAGGCGTCAGCTGGGACAGGGGTGTGGCCGCATGGTTGCCCAGACCAACGAGTTCGAGGATCGTCTCGGGCGTGGGCAGGTCGCGCCCGTCCGGTGCGGCCTGCTGGGCGTAGCGGATGTTGTCGGCCGGAGTCAGGTACGGAATCAGGTTGCGTCCGGCACCTTGCAGGACGATGCCGACGTCACCGGACCGCATCCGGTCCAGCTCGGCGTCGGTCATCGTGGCGACGTTGTGCTCACCGATCTGCAGCCGGCCCGCGCTCGGCGTCAGCAGACCGCCGCAGAGCTGGAGCAACGTCGACTTCCCGGCGCCGGACGGTCCGAGCAGCCCGACCAGCTCGCCGGGCCGGACGGTGATGCCGATACCGGACAGCGCGGCGACGTCGTGGCCGTGTGCACGGTAGATGTGCACCAGTCCCGTCGTACTGATCGCCAGCCCGCTCACGTCAGCTCCTCCCGGATGCGGTTGTAGGTGGAGCGTCTGTTGACGCCGCTGCCGAGCAACAACGTCACGGCTGCGAGGATCGCCGTACCTGCGGCCCAGAGGATCACGGCCACCGGCCAGCTGATGCCGAGGTCGAGTGGCACCGGGCCGCCGCTCGTCGCGAACAGCGGTATCAGCGGCAGCGCCACATGTGCGCCGACCAGCCCGCAGATCGTCCCGAGCAGGACGGCCAGTGCGACCGGACCGGTCTGCTCCCAGCGTGCGGCTCGCCCGGTCGCGCTCGCCGGTACGCCGGTGATCTTCAGGCTCGCGTAGTCCTGCGCACGTGACCGCCACGACGTGACGACGGTCAGCAGCAGTACGACGATCGCCAGCACCCAGGCCGCGATGCCGACCACCGGCGTCAACTGCAACGCGAGCGCGCTCGCCGACCGCCCGTACGCCGCGATCCGGTCGTCGCGCCGGTCGATCAGGTCGGCGTTGTACCCGGCCTGCGCGAGCTTGCTCGTGATCGTGTCGACGTTCGCCAGCCCGTCCTTGTTCAGCCAGAGCTCGAAGTCGGTGCCCTCTTCATCCACGACACCGCCGAGCCGCCGTACCGTCTCGAGATCGACCACCGCGGTGCGCTCGCTGTACCGGTTGACAGGCCCGCGCAGCCGGTCGATCCGGGCCAGGGTCATCGGGCTGCCGTCGGCCGCCGGGGTCGTGGTCGCATTGTCGACCCAGTGGTACTCCGGGGTGACCAGGGCGGGGACGACCGACGGCACGGTCCCGTACTGCACGAACATGTCGGCGCCGAAGCTCTTCATCGCGATCGTCAGCGCACCACCCGACGTGGCCGTGATCGAGCTCTGGTCGGAGCCCAGCTGCGGCACGGTCTGCCAGGACTCGGCCTTGCCCAGGGCAATCGTCGGGTGGTCGTCGCTGGAGATGTTGCTGATCACAACGTTGCCCTGGACACCGGCCGGGTCGAGTGGTTCGCGGCCGATGCCGAGCCGCAGCAGGTCACACCCGCCGAGGCAGTCGACGTCGGCCCGCAGTACGACGGCCTTAATCGACGGGAACTGTGTCGACGGGAACCGGATCGGCGGGAACGAGACCAGGAAGCGGGACCCGTCGCGGTGGCTGATCACGTTCGCCCGCAGGATCACGGACTTCGGCGTACCGCCGTCGATCTTGTCGCCGTTCGCGGCGCGGCTGATCAGCGGCTTGATCCCGTTCACCGAAACCGTGGCTGTCAGCTGCGAGCTGCGGAAGGCAAGCGGCGCGAGATCCTTCGGCGCCTGGAGCGTCTGCCAGCCCTGTGCGTCGGTGAGCTGATCGCCCTGGAACGCGACCCGGCGGAAGCTGTCCGGCTCGATCATCTCGGTCTGCAGCGTGTCGGGGGAGGGCGGCCGGGAGATCACGACCGGGGTGAGCCAGTGCCGGTCCGGGTCGATCTGGTTCACGGTTTGCAGGAACGACCCCAGATACAGGGAATTCATCCGCAGTACGCCCTCGGCGCCGGTCTCGTAGCCGGACCGGGTCTCGCGGTTGGCGGCGGCGATCGACGAGGCCTGGCCGGCGAACGTGAGGAGCGCGGCGGCGACCGCGACCGCGGCGACGATCCGGGTCACGGCCGGCCGGCGGGAGATCTGCAGTGCGCCGAGCGCGAGGCCGAGTCGGCCTCGGCGGAGTGCGGTGCGGCTGATCAGCCCGGCCGTCGGCAGCAGCAGGTGCGCGAAGATCAGGCCGGCCGCGAGCCCGAGCAGCGCGGGCGTGAGGACCGGCAGCGGGCCGCGACCGTCGCCGGTGAGCGCGGCGATCAGCCCGGCCACGGCGAACACGATGATGCACAGGTCGGCGACACCGATCGTCCGGCCGCGGCGGAGCGGGAGGACGCGCCGGAGCAGGTTGGAGATCGACTGCCGGACGGTGCCCCGGACCTGGAGCACCACGACGATCAGCGCGAGTACGGCGGCAACCACGAGCGCGACCGGTACTGTCCAGGGCAGTTCGATCGGTGCGCCGTGCCGCAGCCAGGTCGCGCGGACGATCAGCAGCAGCGCGAAGCCCGCGAGCCCGCCGAGCAGGGTGCCTGTCAGAACCGGCAGGCCGAGCTCGATGCAGAGGGCACGTTGGGTGCGTCGCGCGGACGAACCGCGCAGGCGCGACAGCGCGATCTCGGGGCGCCGCTGGTCGACCACGGCCGCCAGGGCAAGCGCCAGTACGACGACCGCGAACAACGCGACCTGCACCATCACCAGCGGGATGATCGTGGTCGCCTGCTTCCGCTCCGCCTGGATCTGGTCGACGAGAGTGGCCAGCGAGGACGTGTTCTGCGCGGCGACGCCGGTCTCCCTGGCGTTGCCGTTGACCGTCTCGGTCGCTTCCTTGAGGCGGTCCAGGTCGCCGAGCCGGGCCACGCCCGGGATCGGCCGGAAGTCCGACGTGACCCGCTGCGTCCAGTTGTTGCCGGCGAACGTCGAGTTGTCGGTGAAGAACTCGTTGGCCGCGCCCGGGTCCTTGTCGGCCGGCTTGTGCGAGTGGCCGGTCGGATAGTCGCCGTACCAGTAGTCGCCCCGGGCCTGTTTGGGCTGGTAGAAGCCGACGATCGTGAGCCGGCCGCCGCCCTTGCCGATGTCGCTCGGGGTCGCGGACAGGATCGTGCCGATGCGGAAGTCCCACGTCGTCTTGTCGACCGTCGAGGCGATCACCTCGTTCGCCGCGCTTGGGCAGCGGCCTTCGGTGACGTCGAGCTGCGCGCAGTACCCGTCCCGCCAGCGCACGCGGGCGCCGGGGGACGGGTCACCCTGTGTGGCCGGGATGCTCCAGCTGACGTCGTTGTAGATGCCGTGCAGGGGTGGGGTGAATACCGGCTTCAGATCGGCGGGGAGGAGCTTGTCGAGGTCCTCGGGGCGGGTGCTGACGCCGACCTGCGGGCCCGGTGAGGCGAGCAGCCAGGACGCGGGCAGGCTCTGGCCGGACAGGGTCTCGGTCATCACGGTCTGCTCGACTGCGCGGGCGAACCACGGCCCGAAGACGGCGCAGGCGCCGATCAACAGGCTGATGCCGGTCAGTACCAGGGCCTGGGCCCAGCGGTACCGCAGCGCCCGACGCAGGAACATGTCCACCCCTTTGCTGCCCGTTTGTTGCTCACTCGTGCCAGCCGAAGATATGGAATGTTGCGGTCTTTGTGCCTCGCGGCGGCAAAATGTCACAGTAATGTTGTCTGGACAGGAATATGGCTCACCCCGCGCCCCTGATGGTGCGGCCCGGCGGTAGGTTCGGGGCATGCGTGAATCCCAGCTCGGTGACCTGACCGTTTCCGCCCTCGGCCTCGGCTGCATGGGGATGTCCCAGTCGTACGGCGTCCGCGCCGACGACAGCGAGTCGATCGCGACGCTGCACGCGGCGATCGACGCCGGCTGCACCTTCATCGACACCGCCGACGTGTACGGCGACGGCGAGAACGAGGAGCTGGTCGGCCGGGCGCTGGCCGGGCGCCGCGACGAGGTGGTGCTCGCGACGAAGTTCGGCTTCAAACGGCCGTCTGCGGACGCGGTGGTGCCGACCGTCGTCGACGGTTCACCTGCTTATGCGCGGGAGGCTCTGGATGCGTCGTTGCGGCGGCTCGGCGTCGACCATGTCGACCTCTGGTACCTGCACCGGCGGGACCCGGCCGTGCCGATCGAGGAGACGGTGGGCGCGATGGCTGAGATGGTGGCGGCAGGCAAGGTCCGGTACCTCGGGTTGTCCGAGGTCAACGGGGACACGGTGCGGGCGGCACACGCCGTACATCCGATCACCGCCGTGCAGAGTGAGTGGTCGTTGTGGACGCGCGACCCGGAGACCGTCGTACTGCCGACGCTGCGGGAGCTGGGGGTCGGGTTCGTGCCGTTCAGCCCGCTCGGTCGCGGGTTCCTGACCGGGCAGATCAAGTCGGAGGCGGACTTCCCTTCGGATGACATGCGGCGGGGTTTGCCGCGGTTCCAGGGGGAGAACTTCCAGCGCAACCTCGACCTGGTCGCACAGGTGCAGGCCCTGGCTGCCACGAAGGGCGTGACGCCGGGACAGCTGGCGCTTGCGTGGCTGCTTGCTCAGGGCAATGACGTGGTGCCGATCCCGGGGACGAAGCGGCGGACGTACCTGGCCGAGAACCTCGGTGCTCTGGACGTCTCGCTGTCGGCTGACGAGCTGGCGTCGCTGGACGCGGCGTTCCCGCCTGACGCGGTTGTCGGGCAGCGGTACACCGAGAGCGGGATGGGCCTGGTGGGCAAGTGATCGGTGTCACCGGGTCGACCGGTCAGCTCGGTTCCCGGATCGTCGCGCGGCTGGCCGGCGTACCGCTGCGGTTGATCGTGCGCGACCCGGCCCGGGCTCCGTCGGTGCCCGGTGCGTCGGTCGCGCAGGCGGCGTACGGCGAGCACTCGGCGCTGCTCGAGGCGCTCGACGGGGTCGACGTACTGATGTTGCTGAGCGCAACGGAATCGGCCGATCGGGTGGCGTTGCACAAGGCAACGGTCGACGCGGCGGTTGCGGCTGGGGTGCGCCGGATCGTCTACACGTCGTTCGTGGGGGCGTCGCCGGGGGCGACGTTCACGTTTGCCCGGGATCACTGGCACACCGAGGAGCACATCCGATCCAGCGGGGTCGAGTTCACCTTCTTGCGGGACAACCTGTATTTGGACTTCGTGTCCGGCGGAGTGGGCGAGGACGGCGTGATCCGCGGCCCGGCCGGGGACGGCCGGGTGGCGGCGGTCTCCCGCGACGACGTGGCCGCCGTAGCCGCCACAATCCTCCGCACCGCCGACTCCCCTCCGACCACCCCGACCCCGGCAGCCTCTTCGCAGCCCACCCCCGCCGCCTCCGGCCCGCCCGGGACCTCGGCGGTTGCGTCCGGACCCTCCGCCGCTGCGCCGGCTGCCTCCGGTGCGTCCAGCACCTCCACCGCTCCGCCGTCCACCGCCGGCGCGTCTGGCGCGTTCGGCGCCTCTGGGGCGTCTGGGGCGTCCGGGGCGTCCGGGGCGTCCGGGACCTCCGGGACCTCCGCGGTTGCGTCCGGCGCCTCGGCCGCTGCGCCGTCGACCGCCGGCTCGGCCGGCCTGTCCGCGGCCGGCTCGGCCGGCTCTGCACCGGGGGCCGGCGACCACGTGGGGGCGACGTACGACCTGACCGGGCCCCGCGCGTTCACGCTGTCCGAGGCGGCCGCGATCCTGTCGGACGTCTGGGGCCGCAAGGTCCGGTACGAGCCGGAGACGCTCGACGAGGCGTTCCGCTCCCGCGAGTCGTACGGCGCCCCGGCGTGGGAGGTGGCGGGCTGGGTCACGTCGTACGCCGCCATCGCCAGCGGCGAGCTCAGCCAGGTGTCCACCGCCGTACGCGACATCACCGGCGTCGAGCCGACCGGGTTCGAGGAGTATGTCCGCGCGCAGTGAGAGACTGGTGCGGTGCCGCTCTACCGGGATCAGGCGATCGTGCTGCGCACCCAGAAGCTGGGTGAAGCAGACCGCATCGCCACGCTCCTGACCCGCGCCAACGGCAAGGTCCGCGCCGTCGCCAAGGGCGTCCGCCGGACGTCGTCGCGCTTCGGCGCCCGCCTGGAGCCGTTCAGCCACGTCGACCTGCAACTCGCGACCGGCCGGACACTCGACGTAATCACCCAGGCCGAGTCGATCGCGGCATACGGCGAGGGCATCGTCGGCGACTACGCCCGGTACACCACCGGCACCGTCCTGCTCGAGACCGCCGACCGCCTCGTCGTCGAGGAGAAGGAACCCGCCACCCAGCACCACCTCCTGTTGGCCGGCGCCCTAAGAGTCCTCTCCACCGGCGAACGCGAACCAGGCCTCGTCCTCGACTCGTTCCTGCTCCGCTCGCTGGCGATCTCCGGCTACGCCCCCTCGTTCGACGACTGCGCCCGCTGCGGCGAACCGGGCCCCCACCGAGCCTTCAACCCCGCCTCCGGCGGCATGGTCTGCACCACCTGCCGCCCCCCAGCCTCAGCCATGCCCAGCCCCACCACCGTCACCCACCTGGCCGCCCTCCTCACCGGCGACTGGCCCACCGCCCTAAAAGCCGACCCCAGAACCCGCCGAGAATCCACCGGCCTAATAGCCGCCTTCTTCACCTACCACCAAGAAAACCAACTCCGCTCCCTACCCCACCTAGACCTGACCTCGTAACTGAGAAGCAGGGAAAGATAGAGGGTTGTACAGAAGCTCCGAAGAGAGAAGTAAGGAAGAACAAAGAAAGAGAAGATAGGGAGGGGAGTTGGGTGTCGGCAGTCTCCGGCGGTCCAGCGCCGGTCATGACCTCCTCCGAGCAGTTTGTCCATCGCTGACTGCTGCTCCGCGTGTCGTCGGTTCTCCAGGCGCGACAACCTCGGCCAATTGCACCCAGCCGACGTGCACCGTTGATCGGAACGAGGCCGCACCATCGGCGACGTACTTCCGGAAGTCTGGCCCGATCACCGCAGGTCAATCCGGCATAGCCTTGCGCCTCTTAGCGATCCAGCAGATACGTTCGCGAATCACGCGTCGGCCGGAGCAAGCTCAGCACCCTAGGCCGTCAGACGGCACCGGCCGTACTCACTTGCGCTGCTCGGTGTCCTTAGCCTGCTCAACACCCGGCCCACTACTGGACTTCCGAGCTTCCGGCGCACCCTCAGGCGCTTGCGTCGTACCTGGCCGAGCCACACCTTCCAGCGCGGTGTACCGCGCCGACCCACGCTGATTCGCCGTCAGTATCGGCAACGTACCACGCTGTTCCGGAGGCACGACAGCATTCAGCTTCTGCGCAAACGACCGAAGCTCCTGCCCCTCCGCCATCTTGTCAATCAACGCCGACATGGTCTTCGGCTCCCGTCGATTTCGGTCCACCATCGCCTGCAGACCGGCCTGGACCCGCTCCGGCTCTTCGACGAGCTTGCGATTCAGGAACTGGTTCAGACTCTCGACGCGCATCGCGTTCGGACCCGACGACGGCGGCCTGAAGTCCTTCAGGTTGTCGGTGACCAGCACAGTCGACTCGCTCTGAACGGCCCCAGCCAGGACATGCCTGTCCTTGGGGTCCGCCTGCATCTGATCCTCCAGCTCCTGTGGAGGAGCCTCGACCATCGCGTCCTCGAACGCTGCGTTCATCCTCGAGATACGTCGGCCGATGGCCTGCTCCGACACCCCCGACGGTCGGTTGCGACGCATCTCGTCGATGACCTTCTCGGTCCAGCGCGGCTGGAAGACGCCCTGGTCGGCCAGTGACAACAGCACGTCGTTCGTCAGCTGTCCACGGACGACGTTGGCGTCCAAGAACGCGCGTTCGGGCTGGGGCCGCGGCGCGGGCGAGATCGACTCGGTCATGCCGTCAACTTTCGTCGTCGGCGGGATCGTCAGCCATCATCTCGTCGAGGATCGCGCGTCGCCGCCTGATGCGATCGTTGTCCCAGTTGATGACGTCAGCCAATTTCACCCAGTCGACGTACTCCGAGGAACGGAACGGGATCTCGCCGGCGCCGACATGTTTACGCAGGACGTCGCGCGCGATCCCGAGCGCATCCGCCGCCTCGTCGATCGGCAACTCGGTCCGCAACGGGATCACCTGCACCGCACGCCCTGCACGCATAGCGTCGAGCACATGCTGAACCGCCCGATACACGAGCTCCGGAATCTCCTCCCGGACCCCATCGGGCCGGATCACCGCAGGCCCATCCGGCACGAGTCCCCGCTGGTCGTCATCAAGCAAATAAATCCGCGACTCAGTCTCCGGTCCAAGCATGCACGAATTGTAATCTTTCCTAAGTTCTCCCAGGTCCGACTCGACCCGGGCGCCGCCGGTCTGGTAGGAGCAGTTCTTGACCGAGAAGTCGACCTGCGCTTCGACCTGGGCGGGCCACGCGCCCCCGGCACGCGCAAGCATGGACGAGCTCACCTCGCCATGCTGCTTGACTGCGTCCTCGACCGCACCAACGCCAGTGAGGTAGGGCGCGGACGTGAGCCGCAACTCTGCGTTAGCACCCGGTCTTGCTGGCTTCGACCGCGTCACGGCCGTCCGGATCAACCAGCACCGGGACAGCTTCTCCGATTCGGAGTTGGGTCGCGGCCTGTTCGGTCATCGCGATCTGGCCGGTGTCTCCTAGCGTGCTCTGCCAGGTGATTTCCCATTGGGCCGTGGCTGTCACCGGGTACTTGCAGTTGGGGAGCTTGTGTGAGGTCTTGGTGTAACTGTGCCCGCAGGTCGGCGATGCCTTCACGCCCATCGAGGCGTCGTACGGCGTGCCTGGGCCTTCACAACGCACTGTGCTTCCGTCGCCCATAGACCAGTTGACCGCTGTGACCTGTGCAGATGCGGTGACCGAAAGGCCCGGCACACTCGCGCCACGAACGATCGGACCCCAGGTGTTCTCCGATTTGTCTACCCACAGCCAGACGGGCATGTTCACAAGCCCGATCTGCCCCGCAGCCGGCGCGGTTCTCACCAGCGGTGGTGCGAGCTTCATGGTCGCAATTGCCTGGTAGACAAGGGTCAGAGGATCTACAACTACCGTGTCGGGTTTGCCTGGCAACCACACCCATTTCGTGACGACGTGTTTACCCTCGTCGTAACCCTGCTCGCGCAAGCATGCCCAAATGCTGCCGTCTGTGTGGCCCTCCCAGCGAGGATCACTGAGCGGCGGAGGTGGCGTCTCACGCCGCATGTAGCACTGCTGGCTGTTCGACCAGTTGCCGAGCACTGATGTACACGCCTGCAATGCACCGCCAGGAAGGTGGCAGATAGGTTTCTCTGTGTGCACTGGTTTCTTCGTCGGCTTCTTGCCGGGGTCGACACTGCCTGGCTTCTGAACGTAGCTCTTCAGGACCCACCCGCAGAAGTGCCGACTTCCAACGCATTTCCACACATAGTCGGGCCCGGGTTTCGGAGGGCGCTGCTCAGCGTCCGCGAGTTGCGGGTGGACCACGAGGATTGCGGTTGCTGCGATGATGCCGGCGAGCCGCCTCAACATACGCCCAGCTCCTTCTCCGTGATCAGCCACCAGTGCTTCACGCCGCCCGTCGCGGCAGGGGCGTAAACCATCCGAGACGAAACCTTCTGGCGCTTGCTTGTGCCCGCGCCGATCGGGATCGGCTTGCCGGTCTGCTGGGACCGAATGATGACCGCCGAACTGTCGATGCAGTTGATCAAGTCAACCTGTGGCTGCTCGAGCTTGAGATTGACGGCGGACACCTGCGTGTTGAGAACCTTCGTGCTGCCAGTCTCGTACCAGCCGTAGTCCTGGAAGTTGACGATGTCCTCGAGGACCGTAGTGATCCACGTCCCTCCGTTGCCGGCGCTCTCCAACTTGCCTCGGTCTGCCTTGGCCGGTGCCGCCAGGGCAGCGTCGATGGCGACCCGAGCGGCTGAGTACTGCTTCTTCGAGGCGGTGATCGCTGCCTGCTCCTCGGCCGTCCATTGAGGCCCCGAAGGTGTCTGCGACGGTCCTGGACTTGGTGAGGGCGAAGTGGGCACTGGAACGGTGTTCGGCCTGCCGGCCTCCGGGGATCCGTTGCACGAGGTCAGCGCTGTTAGGGCGCAGAGGGCTGCGAGTGCGGGTCCGAGTGGTGGTCGGCGGGGCATGGGGTGGGGCTCCGTTCTTGGGTTGCTGGTGGTGTAAGGGTTGCATACGGAGGGTGGTCGTGGGGGTGGGTTATCCACAGGTTGCAGGTTGCTGCAGGAGGGGGCGGGTGGGGTGGGAGGATCGGGGTATGTCGCCTATTGGTCGTCGTCGGGGTCGGGGAGTTTTGGGTGGGGGCCGGGAGAAGAAGGTGGTGGTGGCGCCGGACGTGCATCCATCCGGGGCGCGGGCGCCGGGGATTCCCAAGGAGCTGGTGCCTCGGCATGTGGCGATCGTGATGGACGGGAACGGGCGGTGGGCCAAGCAGCGGGGGCTGGCGCGGACCGAGGGGCACAAGGCGGGGGAGGCGAGCCTGCTCGATGTGATCAAGGGCGGGATCGAGATCGGGGTGAAGTACATCTCGGCGTACGCGTTCTCGACGGAGAACTGGGCGCGGTCGCCGGAAGAGGTGCGGTTCCTGATGGGGTTCAACCGCGAGGTGATCCATCGGCGCCGTGACGAGCTGGACGCGATGGGCGTCCGGGTGGTGTGGTCCGGGCGGCGGCCGCGGTTGTGGAAGTCCGTGATCGACGAGCTCGAGTACGCGCAGGAGCGGACCAAGGACAACGACACGATCACCCTGCAGTTCTGCGTGAACTACGGCGGCCAGGCGGAGATCGCCGACGCGATGAAGTCGATCGCGGCGGAAGTTGCCGCAGGCAAGCTCAAGCCGGACCGGATTACCGAGAAGACGATCGCGCGGCACCTGTACGCGCCGGACATCCCCGAGGTCGACCTGTTCGTCCGCTCGTCGGGGGAGCAGCGCACGAGCAACTTCCTGGTCTGGCAGCTGGCGTACGCCGAGATGGTGTTCCTCGACACCCTCTGGCCCGACTTCGACCGCCGCGACCTGTGGCGGGCGATCGAGCTGTACGCACAGCGCGACCGCAGGTACGGCGGCGCGATCCCGAACGAGGTCGCCACCGACGCCTGACCGTCGGCCGGCACCGCAACCGGCACCGCAACCGGCACCGCAACCAGCACCGCAACCATCAACGCACCGGGAACCGCCGGTCGACCTCGTTGCGTCTACGCTCGTTGTGCGAGGCATCAATCATGACGGGAGCGCGGGCCGGACCGGCGCGCGGCGGACGAAGGCGAGCTGATGGCGAACGAGGCGGAATACGCCCACTACACCAACCAGATCGCGACGGCGGTGACCGAGGTTCACACAACGCTGCGGTCGGTCACCTACGAGCTCGGCGACGACCAGGTCGGCCGGACGCTGGAGCTCCGGTCGCAGGATCTCGCGACGCTGCGGCCGGGCGTCGACGGCCTCGCAGCGGCCGAGCACAAGGCACAGGTGGCCGAGGGTGCGGCGAAGGCACCGGCCGGGGAGAACCTCGTCCGCACGTTCGCGGTGTACCAGGGTGACGTCGAACAGCAGTCGGCGCACCTCGGCAGGGTGCAGCGACAGCTGGGCGGTCTGAGCACCGGCACGACGCCGGACGACCGTCATTGTCTGCAAGCGGGATCGCAGGCTCTCGAAGGGGCTTTGCGGGATCTGGAACGGATCGAGCAGATGCCTGATCGTTCGACCGACGATGTCGCGAAACTGAAGTCGGGGGTCGAGTTCCTGAAGACCGTCGTCGACGACGTCGGCAAGCGGGTCGAGGCGATGACCGCCGAACTGTCGAACGGCCGGCAGGCGGCGTACAGATTCCACACCGCCGTGCCCGGGGACGTGCAGCCGTCCGACGAGCTCCGGCGGACCATCGGCCGGATGGACGATTCGATCGCCCGGACCGGCGACCACGCACAGCGCGTGCACACGGCCCTCGCCAGGAACAGTGCGGGGTTCGACGCCGTCGCCCAGTTCTCCGTCGACGTCGCCAATGGCGCGCTGGCGGCGCAACAACAGGCCGACAAGGAAGCCGCGCAGTTGGCCGATGCGGTGCGTGCCGGCGTCAACCCGACCGCGCGCGCCGACCAGCACCCGGTGGCGCACCAGCCGGAATCGAGCCTCAGCCGTCGCCTCGACGGTCCGGCCCAGGAGGGCGGCCTGAAGCTCTAACGCCCCGGCGAAGGCAGCAGGCCGCGTTCGATGGCGACCGTGACAGCACGCGTGCGGTCGTCGACGTCCAGCTTGGCGAAGAGACGCTGCAGGTGCGTCTTGACCGTGGCCTCGCCGATGAACAGCTCCCGCCCGATCTCCGCATTGCTCAGACCCCGAGCTACAGCAGCCAGCACCTCCAGCTCACGCGGCGACGGCGAAGCCGCGGCAGGTGCAGCCGGCGTACGCAGACGAGACATCAACCGCGCCGCAACCGGCGGAGCCAGAACAGTCTCACCACGAGCCGCGGCCCGGATCCCGTTCAGCAGTTCGGCATGCGGCGTGTCCTTCAGCAGATACCCCGCGGCCCCAGCCTCGACGGCATGCAGGATGTCGGTGTCGGTGTCGTACGTCGTCAACACCAGCACCCGCGTCGACGGATAGCCGGACACGATCGCCCCGGTCGCGGTCACACCGTCCATCCGCGGCATCCGCAGATCCATCAGTACGACGTCCGGCCGCGTCGACTCCACCAGCGCCACTGCTTCCGAACCGTCCCCGGCCTCACCGACCACGGAGATGTCCTCGGTCACCGACAACATCCCGGTCAACCCCGACCGCACGACCGGATGATCGTCGACCACCAGAACCCGAATCACGCATCCTCCTGCACAGCCGGAATCAACACCTGCACTCGCGTACCGCGCCCGGGCGCACTCTCCACCTGGACCGAACCGCCGGACTCCTCGACCCGCCCGCGCATCGCACTCAGCCCGAACCCGCCCGACTCGGCGCCCGGCGTGAACCCGGACCCGTCGTCGCGGATCTCGATCCACACCCCGTCGTCCGACAACCCGAGCGTGATCAGCACCTGCGTCGCAGCAGCATGCTTGCGGACGTTGGCCAACGCCTCCTGCGCCGACCGCAGCAACACCACCTGCTGCGCCTGCGGCAACGCCGCGACCTCGTCGTCCGGCAGGTCGAGCGAGACCTGTACGTCGACGCCCGTCTCGGCCGCGAACCGCTCCGCCTGCCGGCGCAGTACTTCGGTCAATGTTGCCTCCGACAACGCAACCGGGGTGAACGCGGCAACCAACGCCCGTGCCTCGGCGAGGTTCTCCCGGGCGGTGTCCTCGATGGCCGCCAGCCGCGCCGAAGCATCCGCCCCGCGCGACAGCTCCACTGCCGCCGCCTGCGCGAGCATCACGATGCTCGTCATCCCCTGCGCGAGTGTGTCGTGGATCTCCCGCGCCATCCGCTCCCGCTCGGCCATCACTCCGGCACTGTGGTGTGCCTCGGCGAGCTCGTCGCGCGCGGCCTCGAGCTGTTCGATCAGCTCGGCGCGCTGCTGACTCTGCGTGATGACCTTCTCGATCCAGATCCCGAACAGCAGACTGACCACGAGGCTGACCAGCATCCACGGCAGGATCTCCCAGAACGCGTTCCAGCCCCATCCCGCGCCCCACAACTGCGCCGTACCGACGCCGAGCACCAGCAGCAGGCTGAGCCCGATCCCCTCACGCACGTCCTCGCACAGCAACCAGATCTGCGCCGACGCGATGAACATCAGGAACACCGACTGCGGATAGATCCCGATCAGCACCACCAGCGACACGATCAGCACCAGCCGATACGCGTACGACGGGACCCTGCGCCGCGACCGGATCGCCGGCAGCCCGATGAACTGGTACGCCGCTGCGAGCACCACGACCGTACCGGCGAACACAGCCTGCCGCGCCGTCCCCAGATGTCCCAGGAACGACAGCGCCAAGGTCATCCCGAGCAGCACCCAGAACACGATGTGCCATCCGATCAGCGCCCGGGTCCACACGGGCTGTCCGGCGCCACCGCTCGAGCTCTGCACGGACCCCATCTTCCTCCACATCAGGATCCACACCCGAGGCCCGGTCCAAGCAGGGGTTGAAGACAGGCCGGTACGACGCCGGTCCGGAAGGTCCGACGTCGTACCGGTGACCTCGTTCATCAGCCCGCGTCCCGGCGGGTCCAGCGGAACACCCGCTGGGCGAGGAACAGGCCGACGATCAGCCAGATCGAGAGCACGATCGCGCCGGTGCCGAGCTGCCAGGACTTGGCCGGCTCGGTGAGTTCGAACCCGTCCGGCAGGAACACCGACCGCATGCCCTGGGCGAGCCACTTCAGCGGGAACACCGAGGCGACGTTGCGCATCCAGGCCGGCAGGCTGCTGTAGACGAAGTAGACACCGGACATGAACTGCAGCAGCAGGACGACCGGCGTGATCACCGCGGACGCGGCCTTGCCGGACTTGGGGACGACGCTGAACGCGATCCCGAGCACCGAGCCGGACGCCGTACCGAGGATGAAGATCCAGACGAAGTTCACCCATCGGTCGGGCTCGGAGGGCAGGTCGACGCCGAGCAGCAAGCCGGAGATCGCCAGCAGCAGCGCGATCTGCGCGACCGAGGTGATCAGGACCTGGCCGATCTTGCCGATGAAGTAGGCCTGCGGGGGCATCGGCGTACCGCGGAGCCGCTTGAGCAGGCCTTCGTCGCGCTCGAGCGCGATGCTGATCGCGAGCGACTGGAAGCTGCTCAGGAAGATGCCGGAGGCGATCATCCCCGGGGTGAAGTAGGTGGCGGCGTTGACGCCGTCGAAGTCGGTGTTGCCGAAGACGGCGGAGAAGATGCCGAGGAAGATGATCGGGAAGAAGAACGTGAAGATCAGCGCTTCGCGTTCGCGGAAGAACTCGCGGACCTCGAGCCGGGTCCGGGCCAGGCCTACCGAGAGGGTGGACGGCAAGGGTTTGGTGTCGGCCATCAGAGTGCACCAGCTTCGATCGCAACGGCGGGGGTGTCGGCGGCGGCCTTGCCGATCAGGTCCAGGTAGATGTCTTCGAGGCTCGGGCGCCGTACTTCGAGCTCGGGCACCTCGCCGCCGAAGCGGGCCATCAGCGCGGCGACCTCGGCGGTCGGCTGGTCGGTGCGCAGTTCGTGTTGTCCGTCGGCGTCGACCCAGGAGACCCGGGCGGTCCGGGCGCCGCGTCCGCCGAGCGTCTCCGGCGTACCGATCTCGATCATCCGGCCGTCCGCGATCACACCGACCCGATCGGCCAGGTGTTCGGCCTCGTCCAGGTAGTGGGTGGTGAGCAGGATCGTGGTGCCTTCGGTGCGGAGCTCCTCGATCAGCGTCCAGAACTGCCGGCGTGCTTCCGGGTCGAACCCGGTCGTCGGCTCGTCCAGGAACAGCAGCTCCGGGTTGCCGATCACCCCGAGTGCGACGTCGAGCCGCCGGCGCTGACCGCCGGACAGCTTGCGTGGGCGGGTCTTGCGCTTCTCCTCCAGGCCGACGGCGGCGATGACCTCGTCCGGATCGCGCGGGTTCGGGTAGTAGGCGGCGTAGTGGTTGACCAGCTCGGACACCGTCGACTCGGCCTCGTCACGCGAGGTCTGCAGTACGATCCCGAGCCGGGACCGCCAGTGCCGGTCGCCGTCTGCCGGGTCCGTCCCCAGCACACTCACTTCACCGTCGTCGGCCCGGCGATACCCCTCCAGAATCTCCGTGGTCGTCGTCTTACCGGCCCCGTTGGGGCCGAGCAGGGCGAAGACCTCGCCCCGGTGGATGTCCAGATCGACACCGTCGACCGCGACCTTGTCCGGGTACCGCTTGACCAGGCCGCGCACCCTCACTGCGTTGTCGTTCTCCATGCCTCAACTCTCCCGTCGGGCGGTGCTCCCGAGGGAGCACCGCCCGACGGACTCCCTGTCCACCGACCGGGGGACACGGCGGCGTACACGCCGAGGGGGCTGACGGGAGTGGGCCCGGCCGGTTAGGTTCGGGGAATGGCTCAGACGGTGCGTGGTGTGGTGGCGGCGGGCAAGGGTGCGCCGGTGACGATCGAGGAGATCACGATCCCGGACCCGGGTCCGGGTGAGGCGGTGGTGAAGGTCCAGGCCTGCGGGGTCTGCCACACCGACCTGCACTACCGGGAGGGTGGGATCAACGACGACTTCCCGTTCCTGCTCGGCCACGAGGCCGCGGGCATCGTGGAGTCGGTCGGCGAGGGTGTCACGGACGTCGCGCCGGGCGACTTCGTCGTACTGAACTGGCGGGCCGTCTGCGGAAACTGTCGCGCCTGCCTGCGCGGCCGGCCCTGGTACTGCTTCAACACGCACAACGCCAAGCAGAAGATGACGCTCAAGGACGGGACCGAGCTGAGCCCGGCGCTCGGGATCGGCGCGTTCGCGGACAAGACCCTGGTCGCGGCCGGCCAGTGCACGAAGGTCGACCCGGCCGCGAAGCCGGAGGTCGCCGGCCTGCTCGGTTGCGGTGTGATGGCCGGTCTCGGCGCCGCGATCAACACCGGCAACGTCGGCCGCGGCGACACAGTGGCGGTCATCGGTTCGGGCGGCGTCGGTACGGCGGCCGTTGTCGGAGCCCGTCTCGCCGGGGCAGCCAAGGTCATTGCCATCGACATCGATGACCGCAAGCTGACCGTGGCCCAGGAGCTCGGCGCGACCCACGCGATCAACTCCAAGGACCTCGACCACGACGGCGTCGTCGAGGCGGTGCAGAAGCTGACCGGCGGGTTCGGTGCGGACGTCGTGATCGATGCGGTCGGCCGCCCGGAGACGTGGAAGCAGGCGTTCTACGCGCGGGACCTGGCCGGCACGGTCGTGCTCGTTGGTGTGCCCACTCCTGACATGCAGCTGGAGATGCCGCTGCTGGACTTCTTCGGCCGCGGCGGCTCACTCAAGTCCAGCTGGTACGGCGACTGCCTGCCGACCCGCGATTTCCCGCTGCTCATCGACCTCCACCTCCAGGGCCGCCTCCCGCTGGGCCGCTTCGTCTCCGAGACGATCGCGCTGGACGACGTCGAGGCCGCATTCACCAAGATGCACCACGGCGACGTGCTGCGTTCGGTGGTCGTCTTCTAAGCCTGGCGCACGTTGCGGGCGAGGAAGCTGCCCGCAACGATGCCGAGTGCGGCGGCGAGGGCGAGGAACCAGCTCGTTGTCGCGAGTGAGCCTCCGGACAGGAACAAGGTTCCGAAGACCGTGACGCCGCCGACCTGGCTGAGCTGGATCGTCGTCGTGAGGATGCCGCTCGCGTCGGCCGCTCGGTTGAACGGGACGTGGACCAGCGATTGGGTGACGAGCGGGCTGGCGGACAGACCCATGCCTGCACCGGCCAGCACCAGCGCGGGCCACACGAGCGGCCCGGCGCCGAGCTGTGTGAGCCCGATGCCGACGTACCCGAGCATGCACAGAGCGAGGCCGGTGGGGACGACCAGGTGATGCACCCGGCTCGGGAGCGAACGCCAGAAGAACCCGACCAGACCGAACGTGACAGCGAAGGGGAGCCAGGTCAGCCCGGAGTGCAGGGCGGACTCGCCGAGGCCGTTCTGCAGGTGCAGGGTGAAGCTGAACATGAACCCGGAGACGGCCAGCAGCGTGCAGGTGAGTGTGGCGATACCGGCCCCGAGCCCGCGAGCACGCAGTACGTCGAGGTTGAGGAGCGGATCGGCGACCCGGCGCTCGACCCGGACGAAGGCCACTGCCAGGACAAGCCCCGCGACGATGCAGGCGAACGTCCATCCCGGCCAGCCGAGCTCGTGCCCGATCACCATCGGCAGTACCAGCAGGAGTACGGCGCAGGTCGAGATCGCCAGCCCGGTGAGGTCCAGCCGACGCGCAACCGCCGGCCGGGGTACGTCGGCCGGCACCAGCCGGGGGACCAGCAGCGCGAGGACGATGCCGACCGGGACGTTGATCAGGAAGATCGGGCGCCACTGGGACCCGAACAGGTTCGCGGCGAGGAGCAGGCCGCCGACGACCAGACCAGCGACCTGGCCCGCGGACAGCGTCGCGCCGTACGCCGACAGCGCCTTGGCCCGGGCGGGGCCGGTGAAGTGGGTCTGGATCACGCTGATGATCTGCGGAACCATCACCGCCGCCGCCATGCCTTGCGCGAAACGGAACAGCACCAGCGGCAGGATCGCCGGCGCCAGCCCGCACGCGAGCGACGCGAGCGTGAACAGCACGACCCCGATCAGGTACATCCGGCGGCGGCCGTAGAGGTCGCCGAGCCGGGCTCCGGTGATCAGCGTCATCGCGTACGCGACCATGTAGCCGCCGACCACCAGTTGCAGCCAGGCGCCCGATGCGTGGAAGCCGGTGCCGATGGTGGGCATCGCGACATTCACGACGGACGTGTCGAGCAGTGCCATGAACTGGCCGAGCAGCAGCACGGCGAGCATCAGTCCGCGCCGCGCGCCGACGTCGGCGCGGCGGTCGATCATCACAGTGGCCATCAGGTCTCTCCCTCGTCCAGTGCCTGAGAGTCAGGACGTGGGTATGTACCTGGCGCACCTCGCGAATTCATCGGCCGAGCAGCGATGAATTCCGGCGAGCAGCGCGGTATGTACTTCCACAGACCCGGACAAATGGGAGGCTCGCGCCGTGGACCGTGACGACTTCGATCAGCAGGTGGCGCCGTACCGGCGTGAGTTGCTGGCGCACTGCTACCGGATGCTCGGGTCGGTTCACGACGCGGAGGATCTGGTCCAGGAGACGATGCTGCGGGCGTGGCGGGCGATCGACACGTACGACGCCGAGCGCGCCTCGCTCCGCACGTGGCTCTACCGGATCGCGACCAACGCGTGCCTGACCGTGCTCAAGGGCCGCGGTCGCCGCGCGCTCCCATCAGGACTGGTCGGAGCGACGACCGATGCGCAGGCGCCGATCGAGCTGGCGATGGACGTGCCCTGGCTGCAGCCGTTCCCGACGGTCGGCGATCCGGCCGGTGCGATGGAGGCCCGGGGGAGTCTGCGGCTCGCGCTGGTCGCCGCGATGCAGTACCTGCCCGCACGCCAGCGAGCTGTCCTCGTACTGCGAGATGTCCTCGACTGGTCCGCGGCCGATGTCGCGGAGGCGTTGGAGACCACACCGGCGTCGGTGAACAGTGCGCTGCAACGCGCCCGGGCCCGGCTGGCCGAGGTCGATGTCACTGAGGACGATGTCGACGAGCCGACCGACAAGGAGATCCGGCAGATCGTCGACGACTACGTGCGAGCCTTCGAGTCGGCCGACGTACAGGGCCTCAGCCGGCTGCTGGCCGAGCGGGTCGTGCTCGAGATGCCGCCGGCTCCGCTGTGGCTGGTGGGACGCGACGCGTACGGCGCCTTCATCGAGCGGGTCTACGCGATGCGCGGCCCGTCCTGGCGGATGGTGACGACTGTGGCGAACGACCAGCCGGCCGTCGGCGCGTACGTGCGCGCCGACGACGGCAGGTTCCGCGCCCACAGCCTGCAGGTCTTCGCCGTCAGCAAGGCCGGAATCACCCACAACATCACGTTCTTCGACCAGACCCTGTTCGAGTACTTTGGCCTGCCGCTAGACCTTGAATGAGATCCACAGGTCCGGTGTCGCGTCGGGCTTGCCGGCGACCGGGCGCGCCTCCTGCGTCCACTCGTCGCCGGACACCTCGGTCGCGACGCGCTGCCAGAACCGGACCGCCTTCTCGTTGTTGCCCTGGAACGCGACGTCGCACGGGCCCGGGTGGTTCGACAGCACCTCCTGCACCGCCCGCAGGCCCAGGCCGCTGCGGCGTACCGGTCGGACGATGAAGAACGCGTTCAGCACGTGCACCGGCCGCTGCAGGGCACGCATGAAGCAGAAACCGACCGGGTTCTCACCAAGGGAGACCAGGTACCCGGCCCACTCCGGATCGCCGGTCAGGACCTTCTCCAGCCACTCGGAGCGGTAGCTGCCGTCGGGCCGCGGCACCTGCCCCTGGAACTCGGACAGGTCGTGGCGGAACAGCAGCCACAACCGCTCCATCAGCGGGCGGTCGGAGGCGTCGACACGGCGCACCACAAGATCAGACATAGGTCTCCTCACAGCGAATCGGAACGAATCAGAACGCAGAAAAGCCTCCCGCCGGAAGAGTCCGGTACGGAAGGCTTACTGCGGTCAGTTTATCAGTCCTGCGGCGCGGTCTGCCCGGCGACCCAGTTCATGTCGGGGTAGCGGTCGCCGACCGGGCTCAGCTTCGACAGGCCGGCCAGATCCTCCGCGGTCAGCGAAAGCTGCAGCGCCGCGGCGTTCTCCTCCAGGTACTTGCGCCGCTTCGTCCCCGGGATCGGAGCCACATCGTTGCCCTGCGCAAGCACCCAGGCGAGCGCGACCTGGCCCGGCGTGGCGTCGTACCGGGCGGCGACCGAGCGGATCTCGTCGACCAGCGCGAGGTTCGCGTCGAGGTTGTCGCCGGTGAAGCGCGGCAGGGTACGGCGGAAGTCGTCGGCCGGCAGGTCCGTCGGCATCGCACCGGTCAGCATGCCGCGCCCGAGCGGCGAGTACGGCACCATGCCGATGCCGAGCTCGCGGCAGGCCGGCAGCACCGACTCCTCGATGTCGCGGCTGAACAGTGACCACTCGGACTGCACCGCGGTGATCGGATGGACGGCATGCGCCCGCCGGATCGTCTCCGCCGACGCCTCGGACAGGCCGAGGTACCGCACCTTGCCGGCCTCGACCAGCGACGCCATCGCGCCGACGGTCTCCTCGACCGGTACGCCGGGATCCACCCGGTGCTGGTAGTAGAGGTCGACGTGGTCGACGCCCAGCCGTTGCAGCGAGGCGTCGATCGCGGACCGGACGTACTCCGGCGACCCGTTCACGCCGCGGGCCGACGGGTTCCGCGGGTCCCCGATGATGCCGAACTTCGTCGCCAGGAACACCTCGTCGCGGCGGTCGGCGATCGCTGTGCCGATCAGCTCCTCGTTGGCGCCGAAGCCGTACATGTCGGCGGTGTCGAGGAACGTGATGCCGAGGTCGAGCGCGCGGTGCAGGGTCGCGACGGACTCGTTGTCGTCGGCCGCGCCGTACGCGAAGCTCATTCCCATACAGCCGAGTCCGAGCCGGCTGACCTCGGCGCCCTGAGTACCCAGTTTCATCAGAATCTCCCTGAAAAATGGCATGGCTCCGCCCGGGACCCCCGGGTCGAGCGAGGAAAAGTTACGGAGTGGCAGTGCCGCCGTACATGTCGATCTTGTAGTCGGTCACCGCGAGGGCGAGCTGCAGATCACGCAGCTGCCGCTGGATGTTGGCGCGGTGCTCCTGCATCAGGGCGAGCCGCTGGGGTGCGGTGTGTTCGCCCTCGTGCACCAGCGCCAGGTAGTGGCTGAGCGTGCCGATCGGCATCCCGGAGGCACGCAGCCTGCTGATGAACACGATCCGGGCCATCGCCCGCCGGTCGTAGCTGCGGTAGCCGGCGGCGTCCCGCCGTACGTCGAGCAGCCCGATCCGCTCGTAGTACCGCAGCGTGTGCGCGGTGAGGCCGGTGAGCTCGGCGGCCTCGGCGATGGACAGCTGCTCGGGCAGATCGTCCGGGAGCTCGAGCAGGCAGAGCAGATCCGGGTCGACCGGTTCCAGCTCCGCGTGATGCGCAGCTATGGCGGCACGACGGTCCGTGAGCAGCTCGGTCGCGTTCATGTCTACGACCGTACGCCTTAGAGCGCGCTCAAAGGCAAACTCTCGGGATCACACCTGCTGGCAGTCGGCGCAGGTGCCGAAGATCTCCAGGGTGTGGCTGATGTCAGCGTAGCCGTGTTCGGCGGCGACCTTGTCGGCCCAGCGCTCGACGGCGGGCCCCTCGACCTCGACCGTCCGCCCGCAGTTGCGGCAGACCAGGTGGTGGTGATGACCCTTCGAGCAGCGCCGGTACGCCGTTTCGCCGTCGGCGTTGCGCAGTACGTCGACCTCGCTGGAGTCCGCGAGCGCCTGCAGGGTGCGGTAGACAGTGGTCAGGCCGACGTTCTCACCGGCGGACCGGAGGTCCTGGTGGATCTCCTGGGCGGTGCGGAATTCGTCGAGCTTGTCGAGCGCTTGCGCGACCGCCGCGCGCTGACGGGTCGAGCGTGTTCCGATAGCCACCGTTCCTCCTGTCATCTCGTCAGCCCAATTCTCTCAGAAGTCGGCAAGTGTCAGTGCTCATCCCAGTGGTCCCCGTGTGCCGCGTGCAGGTGACCGTCGTGAACGTAGTCGACATGGTCGCCGTGGTCGACCTTCTGATGACCACAAGCCTGGCTGTGGGCGTGGGGGTGCCCGGGGCTGACCACATGCGGCTCCGGAGCCGGCAGCCCGACCTCCGGCTCATCGTCCGCGAGCGGACGCATCCGGCCGGACCGCCGCCGGAGCAGCGTCCCCACCGCGGCCGCCACCACGAACCCGGCCAGCGCTAGCACGACGATGGTCGCGCCCGGAGCCACATTCGCGTTGTACGACGTGATGATGCCGGCCAGACACGCCAGCACGCCGATGATGCACGCGGTGACGAACGTACTGCGGAAGGAGCGCGTCACCTGCTGAGCTGTCGCCACGGGGACCACCATCAGCGCGCTGACCAGCAGCAGGCCCACGGTCCGCATAGCCACCGTGACGGTCACGGCAGCCATCACGGCGATCAACAGGTTGAGCAACTGCACGCGGAGCCCCGTCGTACGGGCGAACTCCTCGTCCTGGCAGACGGCGAACAGCTGCGGTCCCAGGCCGATCGCCACGACCAGCACGGTCACGGCCAGGCCGACAACGACGTACAGGTCGCTCTGGGACACCGTGGTGAGTGAACCGAACAGATAGGTGTTCAGGGTGGCTGCGCCTTGGCCGGCTAGCCCAATGAGGAGCACTCCGCCCGCTATACCGCCGTAGAACATCAGGGCGAGCGCCACGTCGCCAGTGGCCTTGCCGCGCGCCCGGATCAGCTCGATAGCTGTCGCACCGGCGATCGACACGACCACTGCGGTCAGCACTGGCGCACTGCCGGTCAGCAGACCGAGCGCGACGCCAGTGATCGCGATGTGGCCGATACCGTCACCCAGGAGCGACAAACGCCGCTGCACGAGGTAGGTGCCGATGGCCGGCGCGGACAGTCCGGTCAGCAGGCCGGCGATCAGTGCCCGCTGCATGAACTCGAGCTCGAAGAGGCTCATGATGGCGTCCACCCCGGTCCGTCGTCGGTGTGTGAATGGTGGACGTGGGCGTGGGTCTGCGAGGCGTGCGGCGGTCCGTCGTACACGATGCGGCCGCGGCGCATCACCACCGAGCGATCGATCAACGCGTCCATCGGGCCGAGATCGTGGCTGACCAGGACCACCGTCGTGCCGCCGGCGACCTTGTCCCGGACCGCGTCGGCGAAGATCTGCTGGCTGGCCAGATCCACACCGGCCGTCGGCTCGTCGAGGATCATCAGCTCCGGATCGGACACCAGGGCCCGTGCGATCAGCACCCGCTGCTGCTGCCCGCCGGACAGCTCGGCGACCGCGTCCTTGCGCCGGTCGGCCATGTCGACGACCTCGAGCGCCTGCTCGATCGCTTGCTTGCCGGCGGCCCCGAGCGGGCTGAACAGCCGCCGCTTGGAGAGCAGACCGGACGACACCACCTCGTACACGGTCGCCGGTACGCCGCCGGCCGCGGTGATTCGCTGCGGCACGTACCCGACGCGGTGCCATTGGCGGAAGCGGGGGACCGGCGTACCGAACAGGCGGACCTCGCCGCGAGCCGCCGGCAGCAGGCCGACGATGGTCTTGATCAGCGTGGACTTGCCGGACCCGTTGGTCCCGAGCACGGCGACCACCTCGCCCTGCCGGATCCGCAGATCGATACCCCTGAGCACGAGCCGACCGCCCAGGTCGACCGAGAGATCGGAGACCTGGACGGCCCTGGAGGCGTCTTCTGGTGTCATCTGCAGCCGTTCGCCGTGCGCAGTTCCTGGAGGTTCTGCTGCATGAGGGTCAGGTACGTTTCCTTGGAGTTGGCGTCGGACAGGCCTTCGATCGGGCTCAGCACGGCGGTCTTCACGCCGACGTCGTTCGCGATCGTCTCGGCCACCTTCGGGCTGACCAGCTCCTCGTAGAAGATCGTCGACACGTTCTGGTTCTTCACGATGTCCTGGACCTCCTTGATCCGGCTCGGCGTCGGCTCCGCGTCCGGCGCGAACCCGGCGATCCCGATCATCGTCAGACCGTATCGCTTCGCCAGGTAGGCGAACGCCTCATGACTCGTCACGAACGTGTTCAGCCTGCAGTCGGCCAGACCGGTCCGGTACTCGGTATCGAGCTTGCTGATCTGCGCGAGCAGGACCTTGGCACGCTCGTGGTACCCGGTGGCGTTGGCGCTGTCGAGGCTGACGAGCTTCTCCTCGACGGCCTTCACGACCTCGGCGTACCGCACCGGGTCGAGCCAGAAGTGCGGGTCGAGCGCGTTCTGCTTGTGCGCGGCCGGCATCGCGCCGTCGTCGTGCTCCTCGAAGTCCGCGCCGGTGGCCTCGAGCTGGGCGGCCGGGGCGATGTCGAACCCGGCGTCCTCCGCGTTCTGGTCGACGGCCTCGTCGACGGCCGGCTGCAGGTCCTTCTCGTAGACGACGAGCTTCGCCGTCGCGATCGATCCGACCTGCTTCGGGGTGAGCTCGAGGTCGTGCGGCTCGACGCCTGGCGCCGTCAGGGTGGTGACGTTCACGGCGTCGCCGCCGACCGAGCGGGCGATGAACTCGAGCGGATAGAACGAGGTCACGACGTCGAGCTTGCCGTTGGTGGTCCCGGTGGCTGCGCCGCCGCATCCGGCCAGGGCGAGTGTCGCCGTCGCGACGGCACCGGCGACAATGGCTCGAAGACCAGATCTCATGACAATCATTTTCATTTAATTGGAACTGGTTGTCAAAACAGGGAGTCATACGATGGCCAGCCGCAACGTCGGGCGCCGGCGCGCCGACCACCGGAGCAACCGACGCCGGAAGCTGGAAATTCCCGCGGGCCACGGACATGGCCACGGCCATGGGCACGGCCACGGCGACCACGTGGTCGACACGTCGGTGGTGAACGACGATGCGATCGTGGCCCGGCGGGTCCGGATCGTGGTCGCGGCGGTGCTGATCCCGCTGCTGCTCGCCGCGGTGGTCGGGATGATCGTGATGTGGCCCGACGGTGATGTGAAGGTGGCGTCGTACCAGACCGCCACCGCGCGCGGCGACGTCACCGCGGTCAAGGCCTGCCCCGGGAAGCAGGGGCAGCAGTGTGACGAGGCCACGGTCAAGCTCACGAGCGGTCCCGACAAGGGCCGCACGGTGCCGATCGAGGTGCCGAAGGCCAACCAGACCCCGATCCCGGTCAAGGTCGGTCAGACGGTGATGCTCGGCATCGACGACGGCGCACAGACGCTGGCCGAGCGATACTCCTATGTCGACCACGACCGCACCAACTCGTTGTTGCTGCTGGCCGGGATCTTCGCGGTCGCGGTCGTTGCACTGTCACGCTGGCGAGGGTTCGCGGCGCTGATCGCGCTGGCGGTGACGGCGGTGATGCTGACGCAGTTCATCCTCCCGGCGATCCTGCACGGCGAGAACGCGCTGCTGGTCGCGGTGGTCGGCGGCACGGTGATCATGGCGATCGCGTTGTTCCTCACGCACGGGATCAATGCCGAGAGTTCGATCGCGTTGTCCGGGACAGTGGCCGCGCTCGGCCTGACGGTCCTGCTGGGCTGGTTCTTCACCAAGTTCTGCCAGCTGAGCGGGCTGGCGTCCGAGGGTGCGTCGGGCGCCAAGTCGCTGGTGCCCAACATCGACCTCACCGGCCTGCTGGTCGCGGGCATGGTCATCGGCGCGCTGGGTGTGCTGGACGACGTGACCGTCACACAGGCGGCGGCCGTCTGGGAGCTGTCGGCGGCGAACCCGGCCGCCAACCGCCGCGAGCTGGTCACTGCGGGTCTGCGCATCGGCCGGACACACGTCGCCTCGGTGGTCAACACCCTCGTCCTGGCGTACGCCGGTGCATCGTTGCCGGTGCTGCTCGTCTTCGCCATCCAGGACCTGCCCGGCCGGGCCGTTCTGTCCACCGAATCGGTCGCGATGGAGATCGTCCGCGGCCTGGTCGGCAGCCTCGGCATCATCGCCGCCGTACCGCTCACCACCGCCCTCGCCGCGATGGCCGTCGCCGACCGCTCCCGCGAACTGGTTGCCGACGTCGAGCACATCTACGACTAGGGCATAGCTGACCGAAAATCAGCCCTTCCGCCCGGGCCGTCAGGCTTCTACAGTGCTGGTAGGTCACGGAGAGTCCGCCCGCAATTACCTTCGGTGGCCGAACGGGGTGAGGAGCTGATGAGATTTCGTCATCGGGACGGTTCGACCGTCCATCTGGCGTACTGCGCGACCGTGCATCCGGCCGGTGAGCTCGACGAGCTGATCGCCGGTCTCGACGACTGCGCCGGACCGGTGCGCTCGGCACTCGGCGTACCTGTGCTCGGGGTTGGACTGTGGTTTCCACACCGGCTGGCCGACCGGCTCGCGAACTCGCCGTCCTCGCTCAGCAAGCTCCGTCGATCGCTGCACCGCAATCGGCTCGAAGTCGTCACTCTGAACGGCACCCCGCATGCGCACTTCGCCGAGAAGGTTGTCGGCAGCAAGCTGTACTGCCCGGACTGGACCGACCCGGAGCGGCTCCGCTACACCCTCGACCTGGTCGATGTGCTGGCCGAGTTGCTCCCCGCGGACGCGTCGTACGGATCGGTCTCGACCGTCCCGCTGGCCTGGCGCGTGCCGTGGTCGAAGGCGCGCAACCGCGCCGCGCGTGAGGCATTCGACCGGGTCGAGCAGCACCTCGCGCGGACCGAGAACCGGACCGGCCGGACGATCCGGCTGGCTGTCGAGACTGAGCCGGGCTGCGTCCTGGAGATGGTCGGTCAGGCCGCTGCGTGGCTGGACCGCTACTCCAGTCCGTACGGCGGTACGTCGCGCATCGGACTGGGACTGGACGCGTGCCATCTGGCCGTGCAGTTCGAGGAGCCGGCTGATGTGTTCCAGATGCTGTGGCGGGCCGGAGTCGACGTGGTCAAAGGGCAGCTGTCTGTTGCGCCGACGCTGGTGGACCCGTCCGATGCGGCCGCTCGGTATGTCCTGACGCAGCTCGGCACACCGAAGTACCTGAGGCAGGTGCGTGAGTGGGGCGGGCCGGGAGTGGACGACGTCGCCCAGGCCTACGAGTTGTCGGGTCACGCGGCTTGGCGGATGCACACGCACCTGCCGGCCCACAGTGCGCCACCGGACGGGTTGAGCGTGACAACCGGCGTACTCGACGACTGTTTGACCAGACTGGTCGGCGGTGGGCATCCACTAACGCACCACCTGGAGTCCGAGGTGTACATGTGGCCGCGTGGTCGGCAGTCCCTGGTCAAACGGATCACCAAGGAGCTGACCTGGCTACGCGACCGACTGACTGACCTGGGGCTGGACGAGATCCACTGAGCCGAGCGTCTTACCTACTGCGTTCTGCGACCAGATGAAGCGCTGCACCGCCGTGGGCAGCTTCGGGAGCGCTGCAGCGGCGAACGGCATCAGCCGCAGTGCCAGCGGGCTGCCCGGGATGATCGTCCTCATCAGCTTCGGGCCGATCCTCCGACTCTGCTCGACCAGCGGCCGGATGATGCGCTCGTAGCTCTTCAGCCCTGACGCCAGATCGCCCCGTGCCGCGGCCAGTTCGCTCGCCAGGATGTACGCCGTCATGACGGCCAGACTCGTCCCGCCGCCAACTGCCGGTCCGGGGCAGTAGCCTGCATCGCCGACCAGCCCGATGCGCCCTTTGCTCCAGGTGTCCAACGTGATCTGTGCGATCGAGTCGAAGTAGAAGTCCTCGGCGGTCTCCAGGTGCTCCAGCAGTTGCGGCACCTTCCAGCCGTAGTTGCTGAACTCCCTGACCAGCAAGGCCTTCTGCTCGTCCTTGTCGCGGTAGTCGTAGTGCAGCTCGGTCGGCGTACGGAACAGGAAGCCGCTGCGTGTCTGGCCGGTCTGGTGGACGCCGTAGATGCCGATGAGCTTGTCGACGGACAGGTGCGCGAGCGTGTGGTTGCCGACGCCGAAGACGTCCGGCATCGAGAACACGGCGAGGTAGCCGCCGAGCCAGCGCCGTAGCGGTTCTTCGGGGCCGAAGGCGAGCCGGCGGACGTTCGAATGCAGACCGTCGGCGCCGATGACGAGGTCGAAGCGACGCTGTGTGCCGGAGTCGAACGTGACGTCGACCCCGCTGCCGTCGTCGTGCAGGCTCGCGATCGAGTCGCCGAAGAGGTACTCCGCGGCGTCGCGGGAGGCGTCGTACAGGATCCTGGTCAGCTCGCCGCGGAGGATCTCCACGTGGCTGCTCGAGATCCCGGCGTACATCCGGCTCAGGTCGACCTCGACCGGGCGGCGGCCGAACCGTTCCATCGTCATCGAGTCGATCCGGGTGCGGGCCGCGTCGATCGCGTCCCAGCAGCCCATCCAGCGGGTCACCTCGGCGGCCGAGCTGAACAGGTCGACGGCGTGACCGCCGAGTCCGTGCCGCAGTTCGGGTGTGCGCTCGACGATCGTCGGCTCGAAACCGTAGCGGTGCAGCCAGTGCGCGAGGACCGGACCGGCCACGCTCGCACCCGAGATCAGAACCTTCATCACAGCCCCCTGACGTTTGCTTACTTAACGGAAGGTAAGCATGCGTCTAGGCGTTGTCAATGGCTTACTTACCGGAAGGTCAGTTAATCTTCGGGGTATGCCGAGACAACGGACCGGGGACACCCGGGCGCGGATCCAGCAGGCCGCGCTGGAGCTGTTCGCCGAGCGGGGGATGCAGCAGACCAGCCTGCGCGACATCGCCGACCGGCTCGGGTTCACCAAGCCGGCGTTGTACTACCACTTCGCGTCGCGCGAGGACCTGCTGAACAGCCTGGTCGAGCCGATGATCGCCGACTTCGAGGCGTACGCCGCCGCGCAGCAGGCGGCAGCCCCGGTCGCCCCGCGCGAGCTCCTCGGCTCGTACTTCGACCTCGCCTACCGCCACCGCAAGCTGATCCAGCTCGCGATCCGCGACCTCTCCGTGCTGCACGAGCTCAACCTGGCGGACCGGTTCATCGAATGGCGCGGGACGCTGGCGACGCTGCTGATCGGCACCGAGCCGTCGCTGTCCGACGTGGTGCGCTGCATGGTCGCGCTCGGCGGTCTGTCCGACTGTGCGGTGATGCTCGACCACGTGCCGGTGGACGAATTGCGGGAGGCCTCGGTCGAGGCTGCCTACGACAGCCTCGGCCGGCCTTGATCAGCCTTTCGCGATCCTCGAAACGGCCCAGAACAGGATCAGCAGAATCGAGAAGATCCGCAGGAACTTCGGTCCGCCGGTGACGGCCGGCCACGACAGGAACGCGAGCCACGACAGCAGCAGAGCCAGCAGTATCAGTGCCGGCACCCCGACCACTGCCGGAGCGAACACTCCGGCCAGTGCGAGCACCAGCGTGATCCCGGGCAGCGTCAGCTTCGGTGCGGCGTGCAGCTTCGCGACATACGGGTAGCTGATCTTCGTCAGACGCTGCCGTAGCGAGCTGACCGGCTGACTGCCGCTGGGGGAACTCATTGCACCATTGTTCCAGGCTGTAGGTAGTTGCTACGGGTTGAGTCGGTAGAAGCGCCAGAACGGGTGCTCGATCGGCAGTACGTCGACACCGCTGTACCCGGCGTGTTCGGCCAGGTGCCGTAGCTGATCCGGTCGCATGATCGCGCCGACCACGTCGGAGTCCGCGTCGACCAGGCCCTGCGGCGTACACCAGATAGTGCTGGCCGCGGCCAGGAACCGCTGGACCTCGTCGCCGGGCGCAGCGAGCACCTCGTCCGCCCGCTCGTCCATGACGATCACCGAACCACCCGGTACCAGGGCTGTCCGCGCAGCGATCAGCGCTTCCACGGGGTGCGCGAAGTCGTGCAGGCACTCGAAGAACGTCACCACGTCGTACTGCCCGGCTGCGACCGCACTGATGTCGCGGACCTCGAAGTCGACCCGGTCGGCCACACCCTGCTCGGCCGCGTTGCGACGGGCCCGGCTGATCGAGTCCTCGTCGTTGTCGTACCCGTCCACCCGCACCGCCGGGTACGCCTTGGCCAGTTCGATGGCCGACCAGCCCGCACCGGTCCCCAGGTCGGCCACGCGCGCACCTGCGGACAGTACGTCGTGCAGTCCGGGCACAGCCGGGACCCACTCGGTCGTCAGCGAGTTGACGTACGCCGGCCGGTTCAGCCCCTCCTGCGCCAGCACCGCCTCCTCGCCGTACGCCGTGTAGGGCACGCCGGCGCCGGTGCGGAACGCCTCCACCAGTTGGGGAAACGCCCTGCCGGCTGCGGGCACGATCGCGGCCAGACCGCCGGCGTAGAACGGACTCATCGGCTCCAACAGCGCCTCGCGTACGCCGGGTGCCAGCTCGAACCGGTCCGTCCAGACGTCGGTGCCATGGATCGTCAGCAGGCCGCTGATCGCCTGTGACTGCAGCCATTCGACCAGGTAGCGGTGGTCGACACCGGTCTGCTCGGCCAGCTCGGTTGCTGTGATCGGACCGTTCGTACCGATCGCCTGGTAGATGCCGTGCTTGTCGCCGAGGTAGATCGTGAGCAGCTCGGCCGCACCGAGTGCTGCGCCGAACATCCGTCCGAGCAGGGCCTCCGCGGCTGCCGGGTCTGCCTTGGTGACGTCTGTGGTGGTCATGTCGCTCTCCTGTTGCTGAGTAGGAACTGCCTTCACCCACTCAGGCGCCAGATGTCACCTGGCAATGCCAGGTGACGTCGTCCTCCGGCTCGTAGACGCACTGGCGGCCGGTGCGGATCGAGGCCCGCAGATGCCGGCCCAGCGCCGGGTGGACGCGCTCGATCACCTTCACCGCCGCGCCGATACGCATCGAGACCGCCTTCCGGCTGCGCTCCACTGGATCACCTGCCGACCTGGCCCGGCCACCGAGCCCGAGCGCACCGGCCAGCTCCTGGGTCAGGAACTCCTGCTCAACACGGAGCTTCTCCGCTCTGCCCAGGTCGTTTCGGTCCTCAGCTTCGGCGAGCTCATCCGCCAGCTCCCGCAGCCGCTCGCGATAGGCGGCTCGCGCCTGGTCGTCGAGTGCCGGTCCGAGGTCGGCGCCATGGACTCGACCCGGACCTGAAAGGTCGATAACACTCACCGGTGTCCGCGGCCGCGCGAGTAGTAGCGCCAGGTCGCGCACGCCTTTGGAGTCGGCAACCTGCACTGTGACACCACGCCACGTCACCTCCCACGTCGCACCGAGGCGCCGGAGTACGCCGACACCCGGGGCGGCGTGGACTGCTCCAAGCTCGGCCAGGGCCTTCTCGGTCTCCACGACCAGGGTCTCCGCGCCGGCCATCCGGTGCGTTTCCAGCGCCGTCTCCAGCAGCTCACGTGCCTCAGGCCGTCCCAGTTGCGCAGCCAACCGGCCGAGGAACAGGGACACGCTGCCCAGACACGCGCCTCCGACCCCATCGATCACCCACAGCCCGGCGTACGGCGTCAACGCGTCGAACGCGAGCTGTGCGCACTCGTCGTCGCCGAGTACTCCAGCTGCCGCGCCCAGGAAGGCGACGGACTCCAGCCACTCGGCGTCCGTGGGGATTGCGTCCAGTCCGTCGCGGACACGGCGCCGTACTATGCCGCGGGCCTCCTCGACCGCTCCTGCTCGTGCCAGGTAGTACGCCGACGGCCCGTCGATCATCGGGTTGCCGATGAACGGCACCATCACGGTCTCGACGTACGCCTGCAGCTCGTCGAACACACCGGTCGTGTCGGCGAGTGCTGCACCCAGGGCGAACACCATAAGCGGCGCGTTGACGCTCTCCGCATCCTCGCCGAGCCGCGTGGCCTCAGCGATACAGGTCTCGGTCTCGTCGAGCCGTCCGGACATCAACGCGCGCATGCCTTTCCAGATTGGCACCAGCCAGCTGTACAGCGGAAGACGGAGAGGCAGGACCGCGCGGGCGAACGCGGCAATCTGTACGTCGGCATCCGTGAACCGGCCCTGCTCGAGCAGAGCCACCACCAGCAACCGCCGGGCCAGCAGCAGCAGCGCCAGGTCACCGGTCGCGAGCGCCAGCATGCGCTCGGCCGCGGCGGCCCGCTCGGCCACGTGGTCCGGCCCGGCGAACACGTCGCACCACACCGCCAACGCCGCAGCTTCGGCGCGCGCATCCCGGGTCGCCCTGGCCATCCGCACCGCCTCGTCCGCCAGCTGCCGAGGACCGTCACCGCGGTCAGTCGGTATCCGCCCGAGTGCCACGCGTGCGACAGCAGCAGCCTTCAGTGCGTCGTCCGGCAGCTGCGGTACGACGCTTGCCAGCAACTCCGTCTGCTCGGTGTCACTGAGGTCCACCTCGAACCCGCCGACCCCACCGCCCATGCCCAGCACAGCTCTCGCGACTGTCCGGGGATCAGTCGCCTCTCGTGCCACAGCTCGCAGCGTGTCCCGTCCGGCCGCCAGCTCACCGGCCAGGACCTGTGCCTCGCCCAACTCCAGCTGCACCAGCGGGTCCTCGACATCCGCCCAGCGATAGAACCGCACCGCCTGCTCGTACCCGGACTGCCGCTGCGCGGCCCGAGCCGCGAGCAATGCGAACTGACGCGACCGCGTGGCCGCATCCGGCTGACCGACCGCCCCGCGGTAGTGCGCAGCGACCTGTCCGGGGTCAGCGTCCGGCCTCCCGGCAAGCAGCTCTGCCGCCCTGAGGTGCAGCAGGGACCTGCGGTGAACACCCAGGCCGGAGTACACCACCTCGCGAACCAGCGAGTGTGCGAAGCGCATCCGGGTCCCGTCCACCTCGGCAAGCCGCGCCGCGACCGCATCAGCTAGTACTACGAGCATGTCGGCCGTGGTCGTCTCGTCAACTGCGGCGACGAGCTCCAGGTCCACGTCCTCTCCGAGAACGGCGGCAGTCGCGAGTACGTCGTACGCCGGCTGGCTCAGGCGGGCGAGTCGACGCTCCAGCACCTGCCGTACGCCGGTCGGTGTCTCGGTGGACGTCGTACCGCGGGCTGCGTGCCAGCGGGCGAGCTCCTGGACGAAGAACGGGTTCCCGCCGGTGCGGTCGTGCACCACGTCGGCGTACGCGAGGTCCGTGTCCTGCCCCAGGACCTGTGTGACCAGCTGTCCGGTTGCCTCGCGGTCCAGCCCGCTCAGCGGTATCCGCACGAACGACGGCGGCAGCGCGCGGAGTGCCTCGGCGGCGGGCTCGGCGACGTCCACCGCGTTGTCCCGGCTGGTTATGAGGAGCAGACAGCGAAGCTCCGGGAGCAGACCGACTACGAAGGGCAGCAGTGCGAGCGCCGGACCGTCCGCGAGGTGCAGGTCCTCCAGGATGATCAAGGCGGGGTACTCCGCGGTCGCCGTCGCGAGCTGGTCGGCCACAGCCGCGAAGACACCGGTCCGGCCGGTGCCGGGATCGTCGGGCAGCACAGTCGACAGTCCGAGCGCGCGGAACGCCTGCCGCCACGGCCAGTACGGCAGGGTCTCCGTCTCCGGGCAGCGGCCCCACGCGACGACGTACCCCCGCTCGCGGGCAGTGTCCGCGAAGGCGGCCGCCGTGGTCGACTTCCCGATGCCGGCGTCGCCGATCAGGAGCGCGCCCTGGCCGCGGCCGCGCTCGACCTCGTCCAGCAGGCCGGCGAGAGTGCCGAGCTCCCGTCGCCGGCCGACGACACGCTCGGGCATACCGACACTGTGCGGCGGCCGGCGGCCCGGGGGAAGTGCTGACCGGCGTCCGTGCGTGTCACGTAAGGTGACTCGGGTGTTCGTGGTGATCAGGTTCCGGGTGGGGGAGGCCGAACAGGCCCAGTTCGCCGAGCGGGTGCAGGTCGCGATCGACGTGCTGTCGCAGCAGAAGGGCTTCGTCTCGGCCCGGGTCGGGCGGAACGTCGACGACCCGGAGTTACTGGCCCTTGACCTGGAGTTCGTCAACGTCGGGAGCTACCGCCGGGCGCTGTCGCCGTACGACGTGAAGGTGGCCGCGGTGCCGCTGCTGTCGGAGGCGATCGACGAGCCGACGGCGTACGAAGATTTGCTGACCTAGCACGGATTCGATGAGGGCCACCCGGGACCGATAGCCTGGACCTTTCCGTAGCTTCACCTGTGCCCGTTCTGGAGTCGAAAAGTGCCCGTGGAAACCGTCGATGCCGTCGTCAGCCTCAGCAAGCGGAGAGGCTTCGTGTATCCCTGCGGCGAGATCTACGGCGGTACCAAGTCGGCCTGGGACTACGGACCCCTCGGCGTCGAGCTGAAGAACAACGTCCGGACCCAGTGGTGGCGGACGATGGTGACCGGTCGCGACGACATCGTCGGGCTGGACTCCTCGGTGATCCTGCCGACCCAGGTCTGGGAGGCCTCCGGCCACCTGGCCGAGTTCGTCGACCCGCTGACCGAGTGCCAGTCCTGCCACAAGCGGTTCCGCGACGACCACCTCCGCGAGGACTTCGCCCGCCGGAAGAACAAGGACGCCGACGACGTCAAGCTGGCCGAGATCGCCTGCCCGAACTGCGGCAACAAGGGCACGTTCACCGAGCCGCGGATGTTCAACGGCCTGCTGAAGACCTACCTCGGCCCGGTCGAGTCCGAGGAGGGCCTGCACTACCTCCGCCCGGAGACCGCGCAGGGCATCTTCATCAACTTCGCGAACGTGATGGGCACCGCCCGGAAGAAGCCGCCGTTCGGCATCGCCCAGGTCGGCAAGAGCTTCCGCAACGAGATCACACCCGGGAACTTCATCTTCCGGACCCGCGAGTTCGAGCAGATGGAGATGGAGTTCTTCGTCGAGCCCGGCACCGACGAGGACTGGCACGAGTACTGGCTGAAGGCGCGCTGGGACTGGTACACCGGCCTCGGGCTGAACCCGGACAACATGCGGTTCTACGAGCACCCGAAGGAGAAGCTTTCGCACTACTCGAAGCGGACCGTCGACATCGAGTACCGGTTCAACTTCGGCGGCAAGGAGTTCGACGAGCTCGAGGGCATCGCGAACCGCACCGACTTCGACCTGACCACCCACTCCAAGCACTCCGGCGCCGACCTGTCGTACTTCGACCAGGAGAAGGGCGAGCGCTGGACGCCGTACGTGATCGAGCCCGCGGCCGGCCTGACCCGCAACGTGCTCGCGTTCCTGCTCGACGCCTACACCGAGGACGAGGCCCCGAACGCGAAGGGCGGCGTCGACAAGCGGACGGTACTGCGCTTCGACCCGCGGCTCGCCCCGGTCAAGGCCGCCGTACTGCCGCTGTCCCGCAACGCCGACCTGTCGCCGAAGGCCCGCGACCTGGCCGCCGAGCTGCGGAAGAGCTGGAACGTCGACTTCGACGACGCCGGCGCGATCGGGCGGCGCTACCGCCGCCAGGACGAGATCGGTACGCCGTACTGCATCACCGTCGACTTCGACACCCTCGAGGACCAGGCGGTGACGATCCGGGAGCGCGACTCGATGAAGCAGGAGCGGGTCGCGCTGACCGAGGTCACCGGATACCTCGCCCAGCACCTGGTGGGTTGCTGACGATGAAGCTGTCGCGGGATCGGGTGCGCTTCGGGCTGGCCGTTTTCGGGTTGTCGGCGCTGGCCGTCTTCCTGTTGTCCGCGTGCTCGGACGACAAGCCCGCGGCCGGGAGTTCGCCGTCGGCTTCCGGCGCGTCCTCGTCGAGCGCGCCGTCGTCGACTGCCCCGATCCCGACCGCTTCCACGCCGTCGCTGACCCCGCTGCCGACGCCGTCCAAGCCTTGGCCGACCCCTCGCGTGACTGGTGAGCCGGCCAGCGACGCGCCGCTGGCCTCGCGGATCACCTTCGCGATCTCCAAGCAGGCGCAGATCGCGGCCGGGAAGGCTGCCACCACGACGGTGAAGTGCCCTGGGATCGACAAGGTCGAGACCGCCGGCACGCACGAGCTCACCTGCACCGTGACGTACGCCGGGAAGTCCTACAGCGGCACGTTGACGGTTGACGCGAAGCAGTACTCCGCGTCGTACAAGTTCACCTCGCCGTCGGTCGCGATCGTCCGCGCGAAGGTCGTCGACGCCGTGCAGCGATCCGTCGCCGACGCCGCGAAGGTGACCTGCACGATGGACGATGTTGCCGTGGTCAAGACCGCCGACGCGGGGATCGCGTGCGACGTGACGACGACCGCGAACGCCGTACAGCCTTATAAAGCACAGGTTTCCGGCAACGGACAGGTGCTGGTGGCGAAGGCCTGATGCTCAAGCTCGGCAACCTCACGATCGAGACGCCGGTGGTGCTCGCCCCGATGGCCGGCATCACCAACGCGGCGTACCGCCGGCTGTGCGCGGAGCAGGGCGCCGGGCTGTACGTCTGCGAGATGATCACCTCGCGCGGCATCGTCGAAGGCGATCAGAAGTCGCTCGACATGCTCACGTTCGACGCCCGCGAGACGGTGCGGTCGGTGCAGCTGTACGGCGTGGACCCGGTCTTCATCGGGCGGGCGGTGCAGATCCTGTGTGACTCCTACGGAGTCGCGCACATCGACCTGAACTTCGGGTGTCCCGTCCCGAAGGTGACGCGCAAGGGCGGCGGCGCAGCGCTGCCGTGGAAGCGGAACCTGCTCGGCGCGATCCTCCGGTCCGCGGTGCACGCGGCCACGCCGTACGGCGTACCCGTGACGATGAAGACGCGGATCGGGATCGACTCGTCCCACCAGACGTACCTGGACGCCGGGCGGATCGCCGCTGACTCGGGGGCCGCCGCGATCGGGCTGCATGGCCGTACGGCGGCGCAGGCGTACTCCGGTCAGGCGGACTGGTCGACGATCGCCGAACTCGTGGAGCACGTGTCGATCCCGGTGCTGGGGAACGGCGACATCTGGGAGGCCGGGGACGCACTCCGCATGGTGGCCGAGACCGGGTGCGCTGGTGTGATCGTTGGCCGGGGGTGTCTGGGGCGGCCGTGGCTCTTCCGGGACCTCGCAGCTGCCTTCGCCGGCGCCGAATCTCTTAACCTGCCGACCCTCGGCGAGGTGGCCGTTGTCATGCGCCGCCATGCGGAACTCCTCGCCGAACTGATGGGCGAGCAGCGGGGTCTGCGGGACTTCCGCAAACACGTGCCGTGGTACCTGAAGGGCTTCCCCGCCGGCGGCGAACTCCGAGCCGCCCTGGGCATGGTCGACACCCTCACCCACCTGGACGAACTCCTCGCCCAACTCGACCCGACCGTCCCCTTCCCGGTCGCCGAACTAGGCGCCCCCCGAGGCCGCCAAGGCAGCCCCCGAGACCACATCGTCCTACCCCAAGGCTGGCTGGACGACACCGACGGCCTATCCGCCGACCTAGCCGACGCCGAACTAGGCGTCTCCGGCGGCTAACCCAACCTCAGCGAAAGCACACCGCCTGCGGCGGCGACTGTCTCCCTGGGCGCCTTCGGCGGGCATGGATCGCTGGAGCTGGTTGGTTTGGTGGGGCAGGGTGCACCTACGGCCACCATCGGTGGATGCCGGATTCGCGGGAGCAGCTCGTGAGCGGCCTGCTGCACGAAAGGGCAGCGTCTTCGGGGGCAACTGCCTGTAGCGCCCTCCGGCGCAGTACGGATCGCCGTGCAGTCGGATCGCTTGTGGTGAAGGCGGTTGTGTCCGTGGCCTCCGGTGAGAGGGCGCCGTTTCGTGGGAGGAACTCGAGCGAGGTGTGGTGTCGGCTGGTGAGGTGTGGCGGGAAACGGGGTTGCTGGAGGTTTGGTTGGCTGGGAGGGTCTAGGAAGTGGAAGCGACGCGAGGGGGCCTGCTATGCGAAACGTCGTTCTGTACATGTCGATGTCGCTGGACGGATACGTCAGCAGCGACCGTGAGCATCCAGGTGTTGCGGTCGCCGAAGTGGCTGAGTTGAAGCAGTGGAAGTTGGATCGGATCAGCAAGGCCGGCGCGCACCTCATGGGGCGGGTCACCTACCAGGAGATGGCGTCGTACTGGCCGCACTCCGACGACGCCTACGCGGCTCCGATGAACGACGTACCGAAAGTCGTGTTCTCGAAAAGCCTCAGTGACGCCGAGGCAACCTGGCCTGAGACCCGGGTCGCGCGTGGCGACCTCGCGACCGAGATCGCCACGATCAAGGCCGAGCCTGGCGCCGACGTGGTCGTCTGGGGTGGTCGCCAGTTCGCGGGTGCGCTTGCCGCCGCGGATCTGATCGACGAGTACCGCCTCCTGGTCCAGCCGCTCGCCCTCGGCCGCGGACAGACCCTGTTCGACCAGCTTCCGGAGTCGCGTCGCCTGGAGCTCGTCGAGTCCAAGCCGTTCTCCAACGGCGTCGTCGTACAGATCTACCGACCCCAACACACCTGAAAAGTCATTCGAGCACCGGCGCAGGTTCCTTGGCTGCCGACTCGTGGTCGACGTCGCTGTGCGTCAGAGCCAGATAAGCCACGAGTACTGCGAACAACAGCAGCCCGACCAACGTGACCGGACCGATGCCCCATCCCACCCCGCCGTCGTGCGTACCCTTTCCGAGCCAGTCGGCGACCGACGCACCGAGCGGCCGCGTCAGCACGTACGACGACCAGAACGCGACGGTGACGTTGAGCCCGAGCTTCCACAGCCCGAGCGGTACGACGATCAGCACCGCGAACAGCAGGATCGACCAGGTGAACCCCAGTCCGAAGTCGATCGCGGTCGCATCACCGACGGCGGTGCCGAGCCCGAACGTCAGCAGCACGACGCCCCAGTAGAACCGCTCGCGCCGCGCCGTCGTGATCGAGTGCACCGAGATCGTGCCCTCACTGCGCTGCCACCAGGTGAGGAGGCCGCAGAGCAGCGCCAGATAGACGAGGGAGTCGAACCAGTACGGCGTACCGAGCGCGACATGTGGTCCGTCGGCGATCATCGTGCCGAAGAGCGCGACGCCGAGCACAGTGATCCAGTACCGGACCGGATGGTAGGTGTTTGCCTTCAGTTGCAGGTAGAGGGCGGTGCCGAACCCGCCGACGCCGATGACGCCGGCGAGCGGGATGCTGATGGAGCCCAGGTAGTCGGATGCGGTCTCCCCGATCCCGGTTGTCAGCAGCTTGACCAGCCAGAACATGGCGAAGACAGCCGGAACCTTCGGGGCAGTGAACACGCGAGTTTGCACGGTCCCGAAGGCTACGACCGCCAAGCTGAGAGATCCCTGATTGCCGTACGCCGGCCTTTCAGCGGGCGTTGGTGGTGCGCCAGGTGATGTAGTCGGCGACGGCTTCGGGGAACGTGAAGCTGGGGGTGAAGCCGGTCTCCTCGGTCAGGCGGGTGATGTCGAGGTGCGGGCTGGTCTCGCCGCCGGGTTCGACAGCGAGCTGGCCGGCTGCTTCGCCGTACACGAAGGGCTTGCCGCTGGAGACGTTGTAGGTGGTGTGGTTGAGCGTGTCGGCGCTGACCAGGAGCGCGATCGCGCGGCCCATGTCGGGCGCGTAGCACCAGTCGCCTCCCGCGTCGGCGGGCAGGGGAGCGGGGGTTTCGCCGCGAAGTACGGCGCTCACGTACGGCGGGATCGGGCTGAAGATCGACTCCGGGTCCATCAGCGGGCCCCACGTCGAGCCGATCCTGAGCACGATCGGCCGTACGCCGGAGCCGGCGAGGCTGTGCGTCGTCACGGGCTCGACGGCCTTCTTGAAGGCGACGATGAGGTGCGGGAGGTCGGCGGTCGGTAGCGACATCCCTTCGTGCCAAGGGCTTTCGTCCTGCCCGATGTACACACCGATGCTGCTGGCAACGGCGAACCGGCGTACGCCCCACGTCCGCGCCGCATCCAGCGCGTTGAACAGCGCTGCGGTGTCGTGGCGGAAGTACGCGACCGGGTCCCCGGACGGGATCGAGCCGGCCAGGTGCACGATGTCGCTGATGTCGTAGCGATCCCCGAGCGCGAGGAACGCCTCCCGATCGGTGACATCGAGCCGCTCGACGACGACTTTGCCGTCGACGGCGCTGCCGTCAAGGGAACTGTCGAGGAACGGCGGGGGATCGGTCTGCCGGTGTGACGTGACCACGACCTCCTGCCCGAGGTCGAGGAGGGCGCGGGCGGTGTGGGCGCCGATCATGCCGAGCCCACCGGTGACGAGAATCATGGCCGCGACGCTAGACGGGTATCACCGCGCCGGGCTTGAACGAATCACGCACGATCCCTTGACCTGACCCCGGAAGTCAGGGGACCTTTGACGACATTGATTTACGAGTCACTTCCGAACATGGTTCGTAAAGGAGTGCCGTGGGCATCGTGATCGGGGTCGTCACACATGTGACCCACCACGAGTTGTTCCACGACGCGGCCCGCACGCTCGGCGGTGTGGATCTCGAGTGGGTCAGCTACGACCACGAGGACGAGATCCGGGACAAGGTCGCCGAGTTCCTGAGCACGACGCGACTCGACGGCTTCCTGGCCGGCCCCGTGCCGTACACCGCGAGCCGCGAACTGCTGCCGCCCGGTCTACCGGTCGGCGTGATCCGCTCGTCGGCGCTCGACCTGACCCTCGCGCTGTACCGCGCGCAGGAACGCGGCTGGGGCCGTACGCCGGTCAGCATCGACACGTTTCCGGCCGAAGCCGTCGAAGCGGTGGCCACCGCGCTGGACCTCGACCAGGACCAGATCGATTGCTTGCCCTACGCACCGACCCAGAGCGTGGAGGAGATCGTTGACTTCCACCGTTCGGCGTACCAAAAGTTCGGCGACCGCAGCTACGTGATCAGCGTGCGTGCCGCGGTCCGCGAGCAGCTCGACGGGCAGATCCCGATCATGAGCGGTATGCCGGTACCGGCAACGATTCGCACCGAGCTGCACGAGCTCGCGCTGCGGATCGAGTCGGAGCGGGCCAGCGCGCAGCGGTTCGCGGCCGGCGTCTTCCTGATCTCGCAGTCCGCGGACGAGGAACGCGCCCGCATCGGACTGATGAACCACCTGCTCAACACCCCGGAGTTCGCCGGCGCCTGGATCGAGAACCGCGGGCGCCGCGGTGTGGTCGTCTTCGCCCACAAGGCGTTGTTCGAGCGCATCACCCGCAACTGGGTCGCCGTACCCGCGCTGGCCGAGGCCGCCGCGGCGCTCGGTGCGCAGATCTCGGCCGGCTTCGGTGTCGGGGTGTCGGCGCGCAACTGCGTCCTGCTCGCCGAGCAGGCGGCCGCGCGCGCCGAGCTGTCGGAAGAACCCTGCGCGTACCTCTTCGAGGACAGCGGTGTCGTCATCGGCCCGATGGGGCCGGCCGGCGAAGCGCTCCGGTTCTCGTACCGCGAGCACGGCGAAGAGGTCGAACAACTGGCGAAGTACGTCGGTCTGAGCGCCGCCACCGTGTCACGGCTGGCCGCGCTGGACCACGAACTACAAGGCCGCACGCTCTCGCCTGGAGAGCTTGCCGGTCATCTCGGCATCACGGATCAGAGCGGACGCCGGCTGATCCGCACCCTCGACGCAGGCGGCCTGGTGAGCGTCGAGGGCACCGCCCAGCACCACCCCAAAGGACGCCCTACGCGTCTGTACCGACTGCGCATCGCCCAAGCGTTGAGGGCGCCGAGCTGAACGCTCCCACCGAGAGGAATGCTTTTGAGAGACCCCGAGAATGCGACCGTCGAGGTCGAGCTGCCCGAGGACTTCGACGAGTTCTGGGCGGCCGGCCTGGCGGACTGTGCGTCGTACCCGCTGGACCCGGTCTTCACCGAGATGCCGACGCTCTCCACGGACAAGGTGATTGTCTACGATCTGCGCTACACGAGCTACGGCGGTCTGCGGATCGCCGGTTGGTACACCGTCCCGCGCGACCACCCCACGCCGCTGCCCGCGCTAGTCACCATCCCCGGCTACATCTCCGAGCCGACCATCCCGAAGGAGTGGTCCGAGCTCGGGTACGCCGCGCTCGCGGTCGCGCCCCGCGGAAAACTGCGGTCGAACGAGACCTTCAACCCCGGCTACCCAGGACTGCTGACGCACAACATCGTCGACCACAACACCTATGGGTACCGCGGGTTCTATCTGGATGTCGTTCGTGCGGTTGAAGTGTTGTTGGATCATCCAGATGTCGACAATCTGCGCATCGGACTGCAGGGGTCGAGTCAGGGCGGCGGTCTCGGCATCTCCACGGCCGCACTGCTCCCGGACGTGATCCGCTGCGTGGCGGCTGGTGCGCCGTACCTCTGCGGGATCATGACCGCGCCCACGTTGACCCGCTCGTACCCGTACGAGGAGATCAACGAGTACCTGCGGATCCACCCGAAGGACGTCGACCGCGTGCGCCAGACGGTCGCGTACTACGACGGGCTGAACTTCGCGCCGAAGGTCCAAGCGCCGACCCTCCTGTACGTCGGGCTCGAGGACGACGTCTGCCCGCCGGAGACCGGGTTCGCCCTGCAACGCGCGCTCACCTGCGAGACCACGCTGCGTACCTACCCACATTGCGCGCATCACGCCGGCCTGCCGGACGTGATGCGGGTCGTCGAGGACTTCCTCGCCGAGCACCTCACCCCGGGACGGTGAACGAATGAACTTCGACGACTACTGGACTGCCGTAGACGAGGAGCTCGCGGCGATCCCCGGCCGGCCGGTGCTCGATCTCGTGCCGGCCCGAAGCACCGACGAGGCAACGTTCTACACGTTGCGGATCACCAGCACCGGTCCGTACCGCGTGTACGGCAACCTCAGCATCCCGGCCGGCGCCGGACCGTTCCCCGCGCTGCTCATCACCCCGCGCTACGGCAGCGTCAACAACATCCCGCATCCGAACGACCGCAGCAGGTACGTCGTACTCAGCCTCATGCACCGCGGTCAGCGCCTCGCCGACGAGGGGTTCGCGGCGGCGTACCCAGGATTGTTGACAATGCGCATCGACGACCCCGCGACGTACATCTATCGCGGGATCGCGGCGGACTGTCTGCGGGCGGCCGAGTTCCTCCGGGGACTGGCCGAGGTGGATCCGGAGATGGTCGCTGTGACTGGGGACGATCTGGCTGTGCTGACGGCTGCGCGGCGGGCCGGATTCAGCTCTGTTCGCGTGACGGATCTCTTGTTTTACAGGGCGATGGAGGCGCGGCTGAAGTCGTCGCTCTATCCGCTGGAGGAGCTGAACGATCACCTTCGAGCGGGCTCGTCGGCCGAGACGCTGGCGACCACGTTGTCGTACTTCGATCCGGCGCGGCACGCTCGGGCGATCACCGGGCGCACATTGTTTGCAATCGACAATGCGGACTGGTGCCGATCGCTGATCTCCGCGGCTCCGGATGCCGAGGTCTACAACGTCACGCACCTCGACGGCACCGACAACGACTTTCTCGACGCGTGGTTGGCGGAGCGGTCCGGAGTACCTGCCATGTCAAAGTTCATCGCATGAGCACCTCTGATCGACCGACTACTCCGCTCGGCGTCCGCGCGGTCATCAACGCCAACGCCACCGTCACGGTCCTCGGCGGCTCGCTGATGCCGCCGCCGGTGGTCCAGGCGATGGCCGACGCCGCCACGCGTTTCGTCGACCTTCCGGAGCTGAATGTCCGCGTCGGTGAACGGCTGGCCGAGCTCACGCACAACGAGTCCGCGTACGTGACCTCGGGCGCGGCAGCCGGCATCACGCTCGCGATCGCGTCGTGCATCACCACGGAGTCGCAGGCGTTCCCGACCGACGCCGAGGTGGTGATGTTCGCGAGCCAGCGCAACGGTTACGACTACTCGGCCCGCTTCCTCGGTGTCCGGATCGTTGAAGTGGGCCCGTCCGTCGAGGAACTGCGGGAAGCACTCGTGCGACGGCCGGCCTGCGTGCTCTGGATGGCCGGCGCGCACTATGCGGCCGATGCTCTGCCGATTGAGGAGGTCGTCCGGGTCGCGCAGGAAATGGATGGCGCCGCGACGCCGGTGATCGTCGACGCCGCCGCTCAGATCCCGTCGGTCTCGTCCCTGTGGCGGTTCACGCGGGACGTCGGCGCCGACGCGGTGATCGTCAGCGGCGGCAAGGGTCTGCGCGGGCCGCAGGCGAGCGGCCTCGTGCTGGGGAAGGCGTGGCTGATCGACCGGATCCGGAACCATTCGTCGCCCAATCATGAGATCGGCCGCGGGATGAAGGTGGGCAAGGAGGAGCTGCTCGGGCTGCTCGCCGCGGTCGAGTGGACGCTGCAACAGGACGAGGCGGAAGTCCTCGCGTCCTATGAGCGGATTGTTGACAATTGGATTGCGGACCTGAGCGCAATCCCGGGCCTGATGGTCGAGCGCGGGTATCCGAGCGAGGCCGGCCAGCCCCACAGCCGCGCAGTACTCAGACTCCCTGGCACCCGCGACGAGGTGATCAAGAAACTGTGGGATGGCGACCCGCGGATCGCCGTCGGAACGTTCGGCCTGCCGGACGACGCGATCGCCCTCAACCCCCAAACCCTCCAACCTGGCGAAGCCGACCTCGTCCTCCAAGCCCTCCGCACCATCCTCACCTCCCACTAGCTCCCCACCACCCGCAAGCCCACCCAACCCCAACCCCAGCGCGCTCGATAGCGGCTTTTCGCCCCGCTGACGCATTACAACCCGCCAGCCGACAAACAACCCGCCAGCCGACGGCGGGCGGGTGGGCGACAGGCTTGAGCGGGCAATGCCTTGGCTGGTCGGCAATCCGGCTGGAGGGGCGCAAACGCGCCGGGGGTTGGTGGGCGTGTGCCAGCGGGCGGTTGGGGCCGTGGGCGGGGGCGCCGCAGTCGGCTGGCTGGCGGGTGTTGGCGGGGCGGCAGAGCGATCCCGCACGCGAGGGATGCGGCTCGTGGGGCGGCTGAAGGGGCCGCAAGCGGGGGGAGCGGTGCGTGGGGTGGTTGGTGGGGTTTCGGGGGAGGGGTGGGGCTTTTAAGCTCTGGGGATGGCGAGTAAGCCGGATGAGACGCGGGACGGGGTTGATCTGACGAACTTGGATCAGCCGTTGTTCGACGGGGCCGAGGCGACCAAGCGGGATCTGGTCGACTATCTGGATGCGGTGCACGGGCGGATGCTGCCGGAGTTGCGGGAGCGGCCGTTGTCGGTGATCCGGATCCGGCCGGGGCAGCCCAAGTTCATGCAGAAGAACGTTCCGAAGTACACGCCGGACTGGGTGAAGACCGTGCAGGTCTGGGCCGAGGCGTCCAAGCGGGAGGTGTCGTACGCCCTCTGCGACGACCGGCGGACGCTGCTGTGGTTCGCCAACCAGCGTGCGGTCGAGTACCACCCGACGCTGATGCGCGCCGACCGCTGGGACCGCGTCACGCACCTCGTCCTCGATCTCGACCCGCCCGAGGGCGAGACGTTCACGATGGCGGTCCAGGCGGCGCTGCTCGTACGTCAGGCGCTGACCGACTCGGGGCTGTCCGGCGCGGTGAAGACGAGCGGCGCGAAGGGTGTGCACGTGATCGTGCCGATTGCCGAGACGGTGTCGATCGAGGACGCCGCGGCCGCGACCCGGGCGATCGCGGCGCGGGCCGAGAAGATCGACCCGTCGATCGCGACCACGGCGTACATCAAGGAGGACCGGCACGGGAAGGTGTTCGTCGACTCGACGCGTTCCGGCGGCGCGACGGTCGTTGCGGCGTACAGCCCGCGGGTCCGGCCCGGTACGACGGTCTCGTACCCGGTCGGCTGGGACGACATCGAGAGCGTGACCCCGCGAGATTTCACCGTCCGGAACGCGATCCAGCTGCTGGGCGACGCTGACCCGTGGGCCGATCAACTGCCGGCGCCGCAAGACCTCCCCGAGGACCTCCTGGACGAAGGCCGCGCGATCCCCGTCGCCCGAGTCGTCGCCATGCACGAAGGCAAACGCCGCAAACGCGCCCGCGAAGCCGCGGACAAGGCGGACCAGGCGAACAAGGACCAGGACCAGACGGACAAGGAGAAGAAGCCGGACGAGTAGCTAGACCTCGGCCGCGGTAGTCGGCTCGAGCGCTTCCTGCCGTACGTCGGGATGCGGGTGCCTGCGCAGTTCGACCAGCAGCTCGCGCCAAACCGGCGCCCACCCCGCACGCGGCCCAGCCGCGCCGATCAACGACCGAGCAACCAGGCCTGAGAACAGGGTGTCGCTCTGAAGCATGGTGCGAGTTGCTGGCTCGAGTAGGTCCGGTGACCACTGGGCGGGGACTGTGGCAAGGCGGGTCGCGAGGCGGGACGATGCGTTGTAGGCGGCCACCGGGCGGCCCTCGACGGCGTGCGCGAGGGCAAGCAGGTCGGTCGAGAGATTGTGCAACTCGAGCGAGTCGACGAGCAGCTCCAACCGCATCCGCAACAGGTCCGGGCTGTCGAGTTCCGCCGCAACCGCCTTCAGAATCTCCCGATCAGGCTTCCCGATGAACGCGTGCGAGAGCCGACTAACCAGCACTCCGAGCCGCTGCCTGGCCGGGTGATCGCGGTCGGCCAGGGCATCAGGCAGTCGAGGGTCAGCCTCGAGCCGGACCAGCAGACGTGCGGCCCGGACGATCTCGTCCCCGGCCAGCTCAGGATCGATCGCGACCAGCGCCGTCGTCGCGTCGTTCCACACCGTCGTCGTACCAAGGTCAACGATGAAATCCACGCAGATCGGCGCGACCGCCGGATTCCAGGGCGCCCACCGCGGCAACGACCGTACCGCGCTCTGCACCACCTCCTGCTCAGGCCGGTTCGTCACCGCGACCAGCAGATCGGCGTACCGGCCGCGGTACTTCGCCGCCATCCCGTACGCCGGCCGCTGCGTGAGCACTGTCGCCGTAGCCGCGCTGTCATGAACCGCCTGCTGCAGCAAAGCCCAACTCGCCGGCTCATGCAGCAAGTACTGCGACGCCGCGCTGGCAATCGCAGCCTTCACATCACGATGCGCAGAAGCCCAAGCATCAGCGAGAACAGCGCTCGCACCAGGAGCGCGCAGCTTGCCCAACAACCGCGCCGCCTCCTTGCGCGAGGTGATCTTCACACCCTCGCCAACCAGCACCGGATGCAACAACCCCGGCAACCGGCTGGGCCGCACGAACATCGCCGCGCGGGTCGCCGCATACAGCGCTACCCGCGCGCGATCATCACCCGCGTGCGCGAGCAGGACCGGCAACGCCTCCTGCGGCGCATCCGTCCACGCCAACGCACCGAGCGCAGCCTCCTGCAGCAACACCGATTCGTGCGTGAGGAACGGCTCGAGCGCAGCGCGTCCGGCGACCGGCACGTGACCCAGCATCGAGACCGCGTTCGCGCGAGCCCAGTCCGGCATCCGCTCGTCACCGGCCGCACCGGCAACGAGTTCGGCGTACCGCGTCTGCTGGCGCGGGAGCCAGCGGCGGATCGCTCGGTCCGGGACGTTCCAGGCCGGGTGGTTCCGCTCGAAGCGGCGGATCCGCTCGGGACGTGCGAGTACGGCGTCCAGCAGATCGGTCCGTACTTCGGTCACCGCCTGCCAGACCGGATCCCAGCGCGCCATCCCGACATCACGCCGGATGATCCGCTCGACCCGCTCGCCGCGCGTCGACGACGGCCACAGCCACAACTCGGTCGCCTCGCCGACGGTGTTCTCCTGGTTCGACCAGACCGCCTGTTCGAGCGCGGCCTGCAGGTGCTCGTTCGACCAGCCGCGGTCGTCGAATGCTCGCGAGATCGCGAACGGCAGCCGGAACTCCTTCCGCGCAACCCCGCCGTCGACGTACTTCCGCAGTACGTCGTACACGGCCGCCTCCCGACCGCGCGGCAGCCCCTCGATCAGCCCGTACAGCGGGATCGAGCCCTGGTTGCCGGTCAGCCGTCCGTGTGCCTGCAGCCCCCACTCGAGCAGCGCCGGATCGTTGCGTCGGGCACCTTCCTGGACGGCGGTGGTGGCGAGCGAACTCAGCGCTCGTTGGGTGCCCCAACTGGTGTCGCGAGCCTCCAGCGTGCTGGTCAGCAAACTCTCCAGCGAGCCGGTCAACGCGCCGCTCATCACCGACGGCGGAAGCTTGCTGACAGCCCGCAAAACGCCCTGACGAACGGTGTCGCGATCGTTCCGGGCACGTGTCACCCAGGCGACCGCAGCCTCGACAGCGGACGGTTGCCGCGAGTGCCCGGCGGCCGCGACGACGGCTTGGTATACCAAAGATCGATCGTCCGCGTCCGGCTGCATGATCTCCGGCTCGAGCAACGCGAACGCCTCGTCGTACGGCAGGAACGCAGTGATCTTCCACCGCGAATGATTGCCCTCAGCAACTGCTGGCAGAGTGAGCATTCGCCGGGTCTGCTCGAAGCGCACCTCGCGGGGGAGTAAGGCGAGCAGCTCGGCGGACAGCACGATCTGCCCGAGGTCGACGGTGCTCGTACTGCCGGAGAATACAGCGGCGCGGCGGGACGGAGGCAGCTCAGAGAGCAGGCCGGGCAGGATCGGCCACGACAGCCGGCCGAGCGCGATCAGCTCGTCGTTCGAGTAGCGATACAGCCGCCGGCGTACGGCCGGGGTGAGGGCGTTGGGCAACGACCAGGCCCGCTCCGGCGCCAGCAGGATCCGCAGGACCGCTGCGGCGTCGGCGTCCATCAAGCGGCCGAGCACCGAGGTGAATGCCGAAGGCAACTGATCCGGAACCAGCCCGGTTGTCAGCAGCGCCGCAACCTCCGCCGGGTCGTGCTCGAGCGCCCCGACCACGCCGTACGCCGTGCCCTGCCACCACTCGTCCCGGTCCGGGCCGGAGGGCAGCGTGCTGTGCGCGAAGGCGAGGACGACCTTCGGATGCCGCGCTCCGAGCCTCTCCCACTCGCCCGGGCCGAGGACGTACGCGAGCTCGGGCAACAGACGCTCCACGGTCTCGCCGTCCGTACTGGAGAGCAGGCTCGCGGCGGCGCGGTCGCCCCAGCGTTCGCGATGGTTGTCGATCAGGCGCGCGGCCAAGGCGGATCGGCCGGTCTTGCGGATCACGTGCAGGAGCTTGGTCCGCAGTACGGCGGGCGCGTCGTCGTACAGGATCCGCAGATCGTCGTCCGAGACGGGCATACCTCTTCCGACGGCCGCGAGCGCGCGATGCTGCACCGCCGGCGCCGGGTCGTTCAACAGCTGCGTCACGTAGCCGGCCTCGCCCGTGACCTGCGCGATCGTCACACCCAGAGTCCGCTCGTACGGCGTGCCTCGGCCGAGCTCGCGCAGTAGCTCGGTGAGCTCGGTTGTCCCGCGCAACCGGAGACCTTCGAGCGCGACGTGCCGAAGCCGCTCGCCGTACGAAAGCTGGTCGATCGCCCGCAGCAGGTCCGAAGCTCGCATGCCCCCATCCTGCCGAACGATCGGTCAACTCAGCCGCCGGAGCTCCGCGAACGCCGCGGCCAGCTTCGGCAGCGTGTAGTGGGCGTTGAGGCCGCTCGGGTTCGGGAGGATCCAGACGCGGGTGGCGCCGATTGTGCGGTCCTGCTTGCCGATGGCGGCCGTCCGGTCGGCGAAGGCGTCGCGGTAGGCGGTGACGCCGAGGACGGCGAGCCACTCGGGTTGGACGTCGAGCACTTTCGACACCAGGCTCTCGCCGCCGGCGACCAGCTCTGCGCGGGTGAGTTCGTCGGCCCGCGCGCTCGGCTTGTCGACGACATTGGTGATGCCGAGCCCGTACTCGAGGAGCTCGCGCTGCTCGGAGGGCTTCAGCTGCCGTGGGGTGAATCCGCTCAACTGCAGCGCCGGCCAGAACCGATTGCCGGGCCGCGCGAAGTGATGCCCGGTCTCGGCCGACATCAGCCCTGGATTGATTCCGCAGAACAACACTTTCAGGCCGGGGCCGATCACGTCGGGCAGAGCTTGCATGGATGGAACCGTACCGAAGAACGGGTAGTGGTCAGCCTTCCGGCCGACCGTCCCCCGTAACGGAACCCCGGGGAGGCAACCACGACCCGTTCTTCGGTACACAGCTCACGACTTAGGCGACCGATCGTCAACCCAGGGTTGACGCTGACAGGTTGTCAACCTAGGGTTGACGCATGACTCCTGGACCTGATCTGCAGCAGCTCATCAACACGATCAAGACCGACACCGGCAGCGACGACGAGCTCGCACAGCTCGCGACCGCGGCGGCGACGATCAGCGAACTCACCAGCACGGGCGACGCGGCACTCGGGTTCTTCGTCGACCGGGCGCGCGGTGCGGGGAAGTCGTGGGTCGAGATCAGCGCGGTGCTCGGCGTCAGCAAGCAGGCCGCGCACAAGCGGTTCGCGGACTCCTGGACCGCGCGGCCGGCCTTCGAGCGGTACACCCAGCGCGCGCGTTCGGTGGTGCAGGCCGCCGAGGACATCGCCCGGGCCCGCAATCACAACTTCGTCGGCACCGAGCACCTCCTGCTCGGGATGTACAAGGAGCCGGGTGCGATCGCCGCAAAAGTGCTGGTCAACCACGGCATCACCGAGGAGTCGGTGCTCCAGGCTGTCGACGCCAAGAGCCCGGCGGCTGAGCCGGCGCCATCGACCGAAGCGAAGGATCTGGACGTCGAGGATCCGCCGTGGACCCGGCGCGCGGCGCACGTCCTGCAGGGCGCCGTCGGAGAGGCGCTGACGCTCGGTCACAACTACGTCGGCACCGAGCATCTCCTGCTCGCCTTCTACCGCGACCAGGCCGGCATCGCCACCAAGATCCTGCTGGAGCAGGGCCTGGACGAGTCGGCGGCGTGGACGGATATTCGCGCAGCGCTGGAGGCGTTGAAGAAGTAGGTTGGGCGCATGCCTGACTGGTCTGCGCGATTGAACGAGTTGGCGGTAGCGGCCGAGGTGCCCGGTGCGGTGCTCGGCATCTGGCAGGACGGCGCGTCCACGATCACGCCGTACGGCCTGCTGAACACCGCGACCGGGGTGGAGACCACGGCCGACTCGCTCTTCCAGATCGGGTCGATCAGCAAGCCGTGGACCGCGTCGATGATCGTCCAGCTCGCCGCCGAGGGCCGGCTGCAGCTGGACGACCCGGTGATCAAGCTGTTGCCTGGGGCCCCTATCGACCCGCGGCTCACGGTCCGTCACCTGCTCACCCATACCAGCGGCCTCGACGGTGACCTGTTCACCGACACTGGTCGCGGCGACGACTGCCTAGAGCGGTACGTCGCTCTGCTCGCGGACGTGGAGCAGCTGTTCGAGCCCGGTACGGCGTACTCGTACTGCAACGCCGGATTCGTCGTACTGGGCCGGCTGATCGAGGTCCTCGACGGCCGGACCTGGGACGAGTCGCTGCGGGCGAGGCTGGTCGAGCCGCTCGGCCTCACGCATGCCGTCACCCTGCCCGAGGAGGCGATCCTGTACCGGGCCGCCCGCGGTCACACGGCCGAGGACGGCTCGCCCGTCAAGACGTGGCAGCTGCCGCGCAGCATCGGCCCGGCCGGGCTCGTCGCGGCGAGCGCCGGCGACCTGCTCGAGTTCGCCCGGATGCATCTGGACGACGAGAAGTACGCCGGTATGCAGGAGCCGCAGGTGCCGTTCGCGCGCGGGATCGGCGGCTTCGTCGATCTCGGTCTGACCTGGCGGATCTACGACTGGGACGGTCGCCGGCTCTTCGGTCACGACGGCTCCACGATCTCGCAGACGGCCTTCCTCCGGGTCGACCCCGAGACCCGCTTGATCATGTGCCTGCTCACGAACTCCGGCAACGGGACCAGGCTGTTCGAGCCGCTCGCGTCCGAGGTGTTCGAGCATTACGTCGGAGTCAGCCACCCGTCCGCGCCGCAACCGGCCGACGGTCCGGTTGACGACCGCAATGTCGGGAGATACGAGCGGGCCAGCGTGCGGCTCGACGTCGTACGGCGTGGCGACGGTCTGCTGCTCACCGAGCAGGCGACAGGGGACCGGCTGGCGTTCGCCGAGGAGCCGGTGCACGAGTACGAGATGCTGCCGACGGAGCCGCTCGACGGCGACCATTTCGTCATTCGTTACTCTCCGGAGCACCCGTGGGTGCCGCTGACGTTCACACCGACTCACCTCTTCACATCGGGACGAGTCACGCCCAGGCGCTGAGATAAACAACGTGCAAGTTGGGCCGACCGAGCTAACGTCTTCTGCGTGACTAGTGCACCTGCTGAACTTCCCCGTAAGGCTGGTGACCTCCGGGCCGCCGGCTATCTGCCTCGGTCGATCAAGGCCGAGATCCGTGACAACCTGCTGGAACAACTCCGGGCCGGACGTGATCCGTGGCCCGGCATCGTCGGATTCACCCGCACGGTGATTCCGCAGCTGGAGCGCGCGCTGCTCGCCGGGCACGACGTCGTACTGCTCGGTGAGCGCGGTCAGGGCAAGACCCGGCTACTGCGCACGCTGGTCGGGCTGCTCGACGAGTGGACCCCGGTGATCGAGGGCGCCGAACTGCCCGAGCACCCGCTCGACCCGATCACGCCCGCCTCGCGCCGCCGCGCCGCCGAGCTCGGCGATGACCTGCCGGTCGCCTGGCTGCACCGCGACCTGCGGTACGCCGAGAAGCTGGCGACTCCGGACACCTCCGTCGGCGACCTGATCGGGGACGTGGATCCGGTGAAGGTTGCCGAGGGCCGCAGTCTCGGCGACCCCGAGACCATCCACTTCGGCCTGGTCCCGCGCTCGCACCGCGGCATCGTCGCGATCAACGAGCTGCCCGACCTCGCCGAGCGCATCCAGGTCGCGTTGCTGAACGTGATGGAGGAGCGCGACATCCAGGTCCGGGGGTACACGCTGCGGCTGCCGCTCGACGTGTTGCTGGTGGCAACGGCCAACCCGGAGGACTACACCAACCGCGGCCGGATCATCACGCCGCTGAAGGACCGGTTCGGCGCCGAGGTCCGGACCCACTACCCGCTCGACATCGACGCCGAGGTGGACGTGATCCGGCAGGAGGCCGAGTTCACCGCCGAGGTCGGCGAGCCGCTGCTCGAGGTGCTGGCGCGGTTCGTCCGGCACCTGCGCGAGTCGACCGCGATCGACCAGCGCTCGGGTGTGTCGGCCCGGTTCGCGGTCGCCGCGGCCGAGACGATCGCTGCTGCCGCGTTGCGCCGGAGTGCGATCACCGGCGAGACGCCGGCCGTCGCGCGACCGGTCGACCTGGAGGCGGTGCCCGCAGTACTGCGGGGCAAGCTCGAGTTCGAGCCGGGTGAGGAAGGGCGCGAGATCGAGCTGCTCGAGTACCTGCTGCGCCGGTCGGTGGCCGACACGGCCCGGGAGCGGTTCGCCGGTCTCGACCTGACTCCGCTCGCGCATGCTGTTGCTGATGGCAACCTTGTGACGACCGGTGAGCGGGTGCCCGGCCGGGACGTGCTGGCCGCGTTGCCCGAGCTGCCGGTCCTGCACGACGTCGCGGCCCGGGCCGGTGTCGAGCCGGACGACTCGTCCGGCCGGATCGCTGCCGCCATCGAGCTCGCCCTGGAGATGCTCTACCTGTCGAAACGAGTCGCCAAGGACGCCGACGACGACACCACCGTCTACGGGGCCTGATCATGTCGTCGATTCCAGAAGGCTGGTCGTACGGTCCGTGGCACGACGGGCCCGATCCGCTCAAGGCGCCCGCGGATCTGCGGGACGCGCTGGACGAGATCGGCCGCGACGTGATGAACGGTTCGTCCCCGCGGTCCGCGCTGGAGGAGTTGCTCCGGCGCGGGACGCGGAACACCCAGGGTCTGGACGACCTGAGCCGCCGGCTGTGGGAGCGCCGCCGCGAGATCGAGCGGCGGCACAACCTCGACGGCACGCTGCGCGACGTCCAGCGGTTGCTGAACGAAGCGCTGGAGGCGGAGCGGCACGAGCTGTTCCCGAACCCGTCCGACGACGCCCGGTTCCGGGAGGCTCAGCTGGACGCGCTCCCGTCCGGCACGGCGGCCGCCGTACGGGAGCTGGCCAACTACGACTGGCAGTCGTCGGAGGCGCGGGCGAAGTACGAGGAGATCCGGGAACTGCTCGGACGTGAGCTGCTCGGGTCGCGGTTCGAGGGTATGAAGGAGGCGCTGCAGCAGACCACGCCCGAGGACGTCGAGGCGATCAACGAGATGCTGACCGACCTCAACGCGCTGCTGGCGGCGCATGCGCAGGGCCGGCCCGAGGTGCCGGAGCTGTTCGAGGAGTTCATGGCCAACCACGGCGAGTTCTTCCCGGAGAACCCGCAGAACGTCGAGGAGCTCATCGACGTACTCGCGCAGCGGGCGGCCGCGGCGCAACGGATGATGAACTCGATGACCGCCGAGCAGCGGGCCGAGTTGATGGAGCTGTCGCAGCAGGCGTTCGGCAGTCCGCAGCTCGCGCAGCAGTTGGCCCAGTTGGATGCTCAGCTGCAGTCGCTGCGGCCGGGCGAGGATTGGTACGGATCCGAGCAGATGAGTGGCGAGGATCCGCTCGGTCTCGCCGAGGGCGCACGGGCGATGTCCGATCTCGCGGAGCTGGATGCGCTGGCCGAGCAGCTGGCGCAGTCGTACCCGGGGGCGCGGCTCGAGGACATCGATCTCGACGCGCTCACGCGGCAATTGGGCGACGAGGCAACGGTCGACGCGCGTCGGCTGAGCGAGCTGGAGCGGGAGCTGCGTGATCAGGGTCTGATCGAGCGGGCGCCGGACGGTTCGCTGCGGTTGTCCCCGAAGGCCTTGCGTCAGCTGGGTCAGACGGCCTTGGCCGACGTACTGCGGGCGGCCCGTGGGTCCGGTGAACGGGATGCGGCCAATGCCGGCGCGGCCGGTGAGCTGAGCGGGTCGACGCGGCAGTGGGAGTTCGGCGACACCCAGCCGTGGGACGTGCCGCGGACGGTGCGCAACGCCGTACTGCGGACCGCGCACACCGGCGGCGGTGGCGTGAAGCTCGACGTGGCGGATGTGGAGATCGCGGAGACGGAGCATCGTGCTCGGGCCGCGGTCGCCTTGCTGGTCGACACGTCGTGGTCGATGGTCCAAGAGGGCCGCTGGCTGCCGATGAAACGTACGGCGCTCGCGTTGCACCAGCTCATCTCGACGCGCTACCGCAACGACGCACTCCAGCTGATCACCTTCGGGCGGTACGCCGGGGTGGTCGAGTTGCCGCAGCTGATCGGGATGGAAGGCACCTGGGAGCAGGGCACGAACGCGCACCACGCGCTGCTCCTCGCCGGGCGTCACCTTCGTCGCCACCCGGACGCGCAGCCGGTCGTCCTGATGGTGACCGACGGCGAGCCGACCGCTCATCTCGAGCCCGACGGCACGGCCGAGTTCTCATACCCGCCCGAGCCGGCCACGCTCCGCAAGACGATCTTCGAGGTCGACCGGCTGGCCAAGCTCGGCGCCACCCTGACCGTCTTCCGTCTGGGCGACGACCCACGCCTGAACGCGTTCGTCGACCTCCTCGCCCGCCGCAGCGGCGGCCGAGTCCTCGCCCCCGACCCCGACGGCCTCGGCGCCGCCGTCGTCGGCGACTACCTCAGAACCCGCCGCAAGCTCTAACCGCCACCGCCCCACCGCTCCGTCGCACGGAGCGGTGGGACGCACCAGCCGTCGTCCGGAGCGGCGCCGATGCGCCAGCCGTTGTGCCGAGCGGCGCCGGCGTACCCACCCGCGGTGCGCAGGCGCCGCTCTGCGCATCGGAGGGGTTGACCCCTCGTGTTGCCGATTCACCGGTCCCATGCGCCGTGAGAACGGACAAGTGAAGGGGTGAACCCCTTCGGATGCGGCGTCAGCGCAGCCGGCGAGCGATGGCCGGGTCCGGGGCGTCGTGCCGGAAGACGGCAGCCAGTACGTCGATGCCGTCCACCAGCCGCGGCCCGGGGCGGGCGAAGTATCCGTTCGCATCCACGGCCCATACCGGAACGTCCGCCGGCAGCCGTGGCATCAACTCCGTGGTCAGCCTGGCGGCGCCTTGCAGATCGAACCCACACGGCGCGGACACAATCACCTCAGGCTCCGCGGCCGCCACCTGCTCCCACGTCACCGCAACGGATCGCGCCCCGGCCCGCCCAAGCACATTCGTCCCACCCGCCAACGTGACCATCTCCGGCAACCAATGCCCCGGCGCGAACGGCGGATCGGTCCACTCCAGCAAACCCACCCGCACCCCGTGACCCACCTCAGACCCACGCCGCCCCACACCCACCCGAAGACCCACCTCAGACCCACGCCGCCCCACACCCACCAGCGGCGTAGCCGCCGTTGGAGTGGAAGGTTGGGTCGGTGCCTGGGCACCAACTGTTGGGGTGCTGCTGTCCGGCCGTGGTGCGGGCCAACCCGGTTGCCGCTTCAGCCGCGCCCGTAGAGCGTCCACCAGCAGCGCCGCATCGCGGTCGATCGCCTTCGCGATCGTCTCGATCGAGTCCAGCACCTCGTCCAGAGTGTGCGGATCGGTGGTTACGACCTCCGCCTGGCAGCCCAAGTAGTTGAGCGCCTCCGACACGTCGTCGACATCGATCGCGCAGACCGCGCAGAGGTCTTGCGTGATCACCACGTCCGGCTCGAGCTCTCGCAGAGCGCCGGCGTCGAGGTGGTACAGGTCCTCCCCGGCCGCGACCTTCCGTCGTACGACGGCGTCGATCTCTCCCGGCGTCAGCCCGGCGGGCAGCGCGGTCGTCGACACGATCCGGCGGGTGCGTGCGGCCGCCGGATAGTCGCACTCGAATGTCACGCCGACGACGTCGTCGCCGGCGCCGAGTGCGAAGCAGATCTCGGTCGCGGAGGGCAGGAGAGAGACGATGCGCACCCGCCGACTCTAGCTGGCGGCAACCTCCGTACCCCGACCGAAACGGCCTGACGCGTTCCGCCTGTGATTCATTTTGAGACAGCCTGATTGTCTCGCGTTGTCAACCAGGGAAGGGTTTTCCGTCCTTCGACCTGTGGGGAGGGTCACGTCGGCATCGTGAGACCAGTGTTCAACTGGACTGGTTTTTGGGCTTACCCTGAAAGCACGCCCCCGCCGCCGGAGTCGACGGGCCAGCGGAGCCCCAAAAAATCCAACACGGCCCCGCGTCTGATATATGCACCCACCTGAAACCCAGGGAGTGACCGTGGTGAAACTCGTCTACGACTTCGCCGAAGGCAACAAGGACATGAAAAAGCTGCTCGGCGGCAAGGGGGCGAACCTGGCCGAGATGACCAATCTCGGCCTGCCGGTGCCACCGGGATTCACCATCACCGCCGACGCCTGCCGCGCCTACCTCGAGACCGGCGCGGTGCCGGCCGAGTTGGCCGACGAGATCGACAAGCACGTCGATCTGCTGCAGCAGCGGATGGGCAAGAAGCTCGGCCAGGCCGACGACCCGCTGCTCGTCTCGGTCCGCTCCGGCGCGGCCGTGTCGATGCCCGGCATGATGGAGACCGTCCTCAACGTCGGCCTCAACGACGACTCGGTGAACGGTCTGGCCCACCACTCGGGCAACCCGCGGTTCGCCTGGGACGCGTACCGCCGGCTGATCCAGATGTTCGGCAAGACCGTGCTCGGGATGGACGGCGATGTCTTCGAGGACGCGATCGAGGCGGCGAAACAGGCCAAGGGCACCCGCAACGACCTCGACCTGGACGCCGACGACCTGAAGGCGCTGGTCGAGACGTTCAAGCAGGCCGTCCACGACCACACCGGTCGCGAGTTCCCGCAGGACCCGCGGACCCAGATGGACCTGGCGACCGAGGCCGTCTTCCGCTCGTGGAACTCCGACCGCGCGATCCTCTACCGCCGCCAGGAGCGGATCCCGACCGACCTCGGCACGGCGGTCAACATCTGCTCGATGGTCTTCGGCAACCTCGGCATGGATTCCGGCACCGGCGTCGCCTTCACCCGCGATCCGTCGACCGGCCAGCCGGGTGTGTACGGCGACTACCTGCAGAACGCGCAGGGCGAGGACGTCGTCGCGGGCATCCGCAACACGGTTCCGCTCGCGGATCTCGAGCAGATCGACAAGACGTCGTACGACGACTTGATGGCGATCATGGCGAAGCTCGAGGGGCACTACCGGGACCTGTGCGACATCGAGTTCACCGTCGAGCGCGGCAAGCTGTGGATGCTGCAGACCCGGGTCGGCAAGCGGACCGCGGCGGCGGCGTTCCGGATCGCGACCAGCCTGGTCGACGAGGGCGTGATCGATACCGACGAGGCGCTCAAGCGGGTCAAGGGCGCGCAGCTCGCGCAGCTGATGTTCCCGCGATTCGACGCGGACGCGAAGACGGACCTGATCACGAAGGCGATCGGCGCGTCACCCGGCGCGGCATCGGGCAAGGTCGTGTTCACGTCGGCCGCCGCGGTCGAGGCCGCGGACCGCGGCGAGAAGGTCATCCTGGTACGCCGCGAGACGAACCCGGACGACCTGCACGGCATGATCGCGGCTCAGGGCATCCTGACCAGCCGCGGCGGCAAGACCTCGCATGCGGCCGTGGTCGCGCGCGGGATGGGCAAGACCTGCGTCTGCGGCGCCGAGGACCTGGACGTGAATGTTGCCCAAGGCACTATCAAGGTCAACGGCACCGTCATGGAGGCCGGCGAGCTGATTTCGATCGACGGCACCACCGGTGAGGTCTTCCGCGGCGAGGTCCCGGTCGTCCCGTCACCGGTCGTCCAGTACTTCGAAGGCGCGCTCGCCCCGAACGCCGGCGATGAACTCGTGGCCTCGGTGCACCGGCTGATGACCCACGCGGACGAGGTACGGCGTCTCGGCGTACGGACCAACGCGGACACGGCGGACGACGCGACGCGGGCGCGACGGTTCGGGGCCGAGGGCATCGGTCTGTGCCGGACCGAGCACATGTTCCTGGGGGAGCGGCGCGAGTCGGTCGAGCGACTGATCCTCGCCGAGACCGACACCGATCGCGAGGCGGCGCTGGCCGAGCTGGAGCCCTTGCAGCGCGGAGACTTCCTGGAGCTGCTCGGCGCGATGGACGGGCTGCCGGTGACGATCCGGCTGATCGACCCGCCGCTGCACGAGTTCCTGCCGTCGATGGAGGAGCTCGCGGTGAAGGTCGCCGTTGCCCGTGAGCGCGGCGAGGACCCGGGCCACGACGCGGCCCTGTTCGCGGCGGTCCAGCGGTTGCACGAGCAGAACCCGATGCTCGGGCTGCGCGGTGTGCGGCTCGGGCTGGTCATCCCCGGTCTGTTCGCGATGCAGGTCCGGGCGATCGCGTCGGCGGCGGTCGAACTGCGGGCCGAGGGCAAGGATCCGCGGCCGGAGATCATGATCCCGCTGGTCGGCGCCGTACAGGAACTGCACCTGGCCCGCGACGAGGTGGAACGTGTCCTGGCCGAGGTCGGTGTGGACGGTGGGCTTGGCGAGATCCCGATCGGCACGATGATCGAGCTGCCGCGGGCCGCGGTGATCGCGGACCAGATCGCGGAGGCGGCCGACTTCTTCTCGTTCGGCACCAACGACCTGACCCAGACCACGTGGGGCTTCAGCCGTGACGACGTCGAGAGCGCGTTCTTCTCGCGGTACCTGGAGAAGGGGATCTTCGCGGTGTCGCCGTTCGAGTCGATCGACCGCGAGGGCGTCGGCGCGCTGGTACGGACCGGGGCGGATCGCGGGCGTGCGACCAAGCCCGACCTCAAGCTCGGCATCTGCGGGGAGCACGGCGGCGACCCGGACAGCATCCACTTCTTCCACGACGTCGGTCTCGACTACGTCTCCTGCTCGCCGTTCCGTATTCCGGTGGCGCGGTTGGAAGCCGGCCGGGCAGCATTGGCGAGTGAGTAGACAGAGTCTCCGGCAGACCTTCGGGGAGGACGCGGATCTGTACGACCGCGTCCGCCCCACCTATCCACCCGAACTCTTCGACGCCTTGGCCGGCATCGTCGGCGACCGCCCGCGCGTCCTGGAGATCGGTCCCGGCACCGGCCAGGCAACCTCCGCGATGGTGGAGCGAGCCTGGCCGGTCACCGCTGTCGAGCTCAGCCCCGGGCTCGCAGAGGTTCTCCGGCGGAAGTACCCGACGACCGACGTGATCGTCGCGGACTTCGACACCTTGGAGCTGCCCGCGCAGTCCTTCGACCTGGTGATCTCTGCGACCGCGTTCCACTGGCTCGACCCGGAGACGCGTGTGCAGCGGTGCGTGGACCTGCTCCGGCCGGGTGGCGCGCTGGCAATCGTCTCGACGCATCACGTCGCGGGCGGGAGCGAGCAGTTCTTCGCCGACGTGCAGTCCTGCTACGACCGCTTCACCGATGACGCCGCCACGGACGGACTGCCGGCCGCGGACGACGTACCAGAAGATCCGGAAAGGCTCGAACAATCCGGGCTTTTCGGGTCCGTCGAGTTCCGCAGATATGTCTGGAATGTGGACTATTCGGCCCCGCAGTACCTCGAACTTTTGTCGTCATACTCGGGTCATCGGGCCTTGACAATCGAGCGGCGTGACGGACTGTACGGCTGTATCGGCGCTCTCATCGAGGCAACCGGGGGCTCGATCACGAAGCGTTATTTGAATCAACTGTCTGTAGGAATTTCTCTTAACCAACCCCTTGCGTAGCGGGTCGCGGACTGGTGAGAATAACCGGGCGGGAAGGGAGATCACTCGTCGACTTTCGGGTCTGACCTGAACCAGCCGCTGTGGCGGCTCGTGACTCCCTTTCCCGCACCAAATCCCCTCCTCCTGCACCACATGCCGTTGTTTTCTTGGTGGTTGTAGGGTTTCGGCATGGCCCTTTATGTCGTGCAGCTGCGCTTCGATCTCGCCGACACCGACCGTCGTCTCGAGGTCCGTCCGGCGCACCGTGACTACCTGACCGACCTGAAACAAGCCGGCAAGCTCGTCACCGCCGGCCCGTTCCCCGACCAGACCGGCGCCGTGCTCATCTACGACGTGGCCGACGAGGCCGAGCTTCGCGACATCCTCGCCAAGGACCCGTACACCCCGGCCAACGTCTACGAGATCGCGACCCTCTCGGAGTGGCAACCCCTCTTCCCGATCAACTGAGCGACCCCAGCAACGCGAGCGTCTTCGCCCAGCCCTGACGCAGCGCGGATTCGTCGGCGGCGCGGGTGCCGCCGAAGTTGTACGGACCGACGATCGGGTGGTTGATCTTCGTGCCCCGCGGGAGGTATGGCGCACCGCCGACGCCGTGGCCCGCGCCCGGGACGACCACGGCTTCGTGCGGGTATTTGCTGTGCGCGTCGTCGAGCTCCAGCATGATCAGCTCGGCGGCCTGTTGTGAGGCCCACGCCGCATCGGCGGATCCGGCGACCGCAAGGACCGGTCCGTCGATGCCGTCGACCGGGATCGGATCGAGCCCGACCGGCTGGCCTTGATAGGTCCACGCGGCAGCGCCCGGGTGCGGGAACGAGGTCATCCCTGACGCACCCGGCGCGAACAGCACTGCTCCGTGGATGAGAGACGGGAAGTGATCAGCCACCAGGAGCGCCGCCTCGGTGCCGAACGACGCACTCATGACGACGACGTGCGTCGGATCGGCCCCGGGTTGCCGGCTGAGCCATCGGGCCGCCGTCGCGAAGTACTCGACCGGGATGTTGCGCAGATCCGCCGGCACGCCCGGAGCGTGGAAGTAGGCCACCGCCAGGACCGGGTAGCCGTGTGACGCCAGCAGGTACGGGATCGACATCGGCGGTACGCCGCCTTCGGAGCCGCCGAAGTAGAGGACGGCGGGATGCTTGGAGCCGTCCGCCTTCGGGGCGACGTACGCGCCGGTGAGCTTGTCCTTCGCCATGGTGAGCGGCGTCGCCGTCACCCCGGACGCTATCCACTGCCGCTTCACCGTCGTACTCGCGAGGCGCTTGCCGTCGCGACTCGCGGAGATCTCCAGCTTCTCGACCGGCCGTCCGTTCTCGAGGGGCGTGGCGAACGACTGGTCGTCCGGATCCCCGGCGGCGGGATCCATCGTCCAGAACAGGCCCATCCCGTCGACGTCGTGGTAGCTGCCGCCTGTCGGCTTGGCCTGGTCAAGGTCGATCGATCCGTGGTCGTCGGCGGTGAAGGTCGCGTCGCCGTGCCACTTCTTGCCGTCGCGGTCGACGGCGTCGGCGCCGACGGTCACCGGCTTGTTCGGGCGTAGGCCTGTCACCTTCAAGTGAACCTGCTGGTCCGCCAAAGCCACCGGCTGGTCGACGGTGATGACGGCGTGATCGGACCCGCCCGACGAGCATCCCGCCACCAGCAGGCACGCGGCCGTCGCGGTCAGGAGGAATCGGTTCACCCGTCCAGATTGACACCCGGGGGAGTCACTTCGATCCGCCTCGAAATCAGGTGTCGGCGCCTTCCATGTCCAGGTGGTCGACGTACGCCCAGAGCCAGACGAGCGGAGCGAGGACGAGCTCGGGTTCGTCGTCCTCGTCGGCGATGAACAGCATCGACGCCTCGCCATTGGTGATGTCCTCGATCACGGCCTCGCACATCTCGAGCGCGATCTCGAACGGCAGCAACCGCGGTCCGTTCTCCCAGCGCGGCTCGGGCAGCGGCAGCACCGGCGCCTCGTCGGTCCCGTCCAGCTCGACCGACACCTTCTGCAGCTCTTCGTACAGGTCGTACGAGATCAGTCCCGCACAGGGTCGCCCGTCCAGCCCGATCAGGTACGGGTCGTCGGCGCCTTCGCGGAACGTGTCGCGGATGTCCGGCAGCGCGGCCTTGAGATCGGTCGCCTCCAGGTACGGCGCTTCGTCCAGCTCCTCGCCTTCGTCCGCGTCGACCTCGACGAGCCCGCTGCGCATCTGGTCGAACTGGTGCAGGAGCTGGTTCAACTCGTCGTACGCGCCGGCGCCCGGTGCCTGCTGCGCGCGTGCTTCCAGGTCGCGGAGGTGGTCGATCAGGTCGTCCTCGAAGTGCAGTTCGTACCGCGGCAGGCCCGGCTCGCGACCCGCGTTGATCTGCGCGACCAGTTGCGTCGACACCGGCCCGATCCGCTCGGCCAGCACCTCCAGCGGCGTGGTCGGCTTCTCCTCGTCGTCGTGCGCGCAGGAGTCGTCCTCGCCCTTGCCGTCGCCTTCCATCGCGATCAGCACCTGGAACGCCTGGAACGAGAGCAGCGCGGCGGTCGCCATCGTGCCGTCGCCGATCAGCATCAGCGGATTCCCGCCGGCCTCGGTGCGGCGTACGTGGTCGGACATCAGCGTTGCGGCCTGCTCGACGTTCACCTGGCTGGCCAGCGACGACAGCCCGTGGTCCGTGTCCACGCCGAGCAGCTCGACCAGCCGCTCCGAGCTCATGTCGAAGTTGGAGCGCAGGTAGTACCGCAGCCAGCCGGCGTCGACCGGGTTGCCGAGGAGCTCCGCGATCCGGGCGCGGAAGTCGGCCAGGTCGGCGATCGCCAGCACGACCAGCACCGGCTGGTCGCCGTCGCCGATCACCAGCGGCCGGGTGTCCCCGTTGTGGAAACCTTCGATCACCTGGTGCAGGCTGTCGGCGGCTGCCTCGAGCGGCCACGACTCCGCCTCGAACTCGTTGACCACCGCGGCGGAGGTGTCCTCTGGCATCTGCTGATCCTCTCCGGGTGGCGGCGGGAGTTGGGGGTAACTGTAGGCTGCGGGCGTTTCACCAGGTCACCAGGGTCCTTTCGGGCAGTCGAGTGACATTCGCTACGCTGGCACCGGCGGGTCGGTGCAGAGGTATCTCACATGTGAGATAAGGTCCGGCGCATGACCGATGACTACCTGAGCCGGATCGGAAACCTCATCCGGGACGCCCGCAAGCATCGCGGCTGGACGCAGACGCAGCTCGCGGAAGTACTGAACACCAGCCAGAGTGCGGTGAACAGGATCGAGAAGGGTCATCAGAACCTCACCCTCGAGATGCTCGCCCGGATCGGCGAGGCGCTCGACTCCGAAATTGTCTCTCTCGGTGGCGGTCCGGTCCACCTCCGTGTCGCCGGCGGCCGGCAGCTTTCCGGATCCATCGACGTCAAGTCGAGCAAGAACGCCGGGGTCGCGCTGCTCTGCGCCTCGCTGCTGAACAAGGGCCGGACGACGCTGCGCAAGGTCGCGCGGATCGAAGAGGTCAACCGGCTGCTCGAGGTGCTGAACTCGATCGGCGTCCGGACCACCTGGCTGAACGACGCCGGCGACCTCGAGATCGTCCCGCCGGCCCACCTCGACCTGAGCTCGATGGACGCCGAGGCGGCCCGCCGTACCCGCTCCATCATCATGTTCCTCGGCCCGCTGCTGCACCGCGAGGACGCGTTCGAGCTGCCGTACGCCGGTGGCTGCGACCTCGGCACGCGTACCGTCGAGCCGCACCTGACCGCGCTGCGCCCGTTCGGCCTCGAGGTGAAGGCGACCGGCGGGCAGTACCACGCGCTGGTCAACCGGGCGATCACGCCGGGCAAGCCGATCGTGCTGACCGAGCGCGGCGACACCGTGACCGAGAACGCGATCATGGCCGCGGCGCGGTACGACGGCGTCACCGTGATCCGCAACGCGAGCCCGAACTACATGGTCCAGGACCTGTGCTTCTACCTCGACCTGCTCGGCGTGAAGATCGACGGCATCGGTACGACGACGCTCACCGTGCACGGCCGCGCCGACATCGACGTGGACGTCGACTACGCGCCGTCCGAGGACCCGATCGAGGCGATGAGCCTGCTCACCGCGGCGATCGTGACCAAGTCCGAGATCACCATCCGGCGTGCACCGGTCGAGTTCCTCGAGATCGAGCTCGCGCTGCTCGACGAGATGGGGCTCGACTACGACCGCAGTACGGAGTACCTGGCCGAGAACGGCCGGACCCGGCTGGTCGACCTGACCACCCGGCCGTCCAAGCTGCACGCGCCGATCGACAAGATCCACCCGATGCCGTTCCCGGGGCTGAACATCGACAACCTGCCGTTCTTCGCGGTGATCGCGGCGATCGCGACCGGGCAGACGCTGATCCACGACTGGGTCTACGAGAACCGCGCGATCTACCTGACCGACCTGAACAAGCTCGGCGGCCGGGTCAAGCTGCTCGACCCGCACCGCGTCATGGTCGAGGGCCCGACGCACTTCTCCGGCACCGAGATGATGTGCCCGCCGGCCCTCCGTCCGGCCGTCGTCACGCTGATCGCGATGATGGCCGCGAAGGGTACGTCGGTCCTGCGCAGCGTCTACGTGATCAACCGCGGCTACGAGGACCTCGCCACCCGGCTCAACTCGCTAGGCGCTCAGATCGAGACCTTCAGGGACATCTGAGTCCTGCAGGAAGGCGACTGCTTCGGCGATCACGGCCGGGTCCTGGAGGATCCGGCCGTGGCCGAGGCCGGTCGTCGGATGGAAGTGCGCCTGCTCGCCGTAGTTGAGCAGCAGCACGCGCGCCTGCTCCGGGTCCACGACGTCGTCCTCGTCGTTGTGGACCACCAGCAGCGGCGCCTTGCCGGTCGAGACCGAGAACCGGTCCCAGATCGTGTGGTCGCCGTCGAAGTACGCACGCTCGATCTCGCGCCGCAGCCTCTGGTTGACCTTCGGCCCCAGCCCGAGCGCCCGGCAGAACGTGTCGGCCAGGTAGCCGAAGTCCGCGACGCCGCTGACCATCACCAGTCGCTTCGCGGCGACCCCTTCCTTCACCGAGTACAGCGCGAACGGCACGCCGAGCGAGTGGCCGATGACGCCCTCGAACGGTCCGTGCCGTTCCTCCAGCTGCCGGATGATGCGCTGGTGCCCGAGGATCGACACGATCGGCCCGGGGGAGTCGCCGTGCCCGGGAGCGTCGTACGAGACCGGGCTGTACCCGAGCTCGAGCAGGCGCGTGATGAACCCGGCGTACCGCGAAGCGCGTGAACGCCAGCCGTGGACGAGGAGCACCGGCCGCGCGCCGTCCCCCCACGCGTAGGTGAGTACGCCGTCGAGGTCCTCGACCCGCGCCGCGTCGTGGACCGGACGCTCACCGTCGCGGACCTGGCCGCGGGCGAGCGGGCGGCGCCACAGCCCGAACGCGAGCCGGCCGCCGAGCCGTGGCGATACCGCTCCGACGGCTCGCAGTCCCGTGCCGATCAGTTTCTGTATCAACATCGTCCCCTAACTATACGAACGGTCGTACTATTACTTTTGCACGAGGTCATCGTCAAGGGCAACTAGGATCAGGAGCCGTGGAGAAGGTCGACGGACGGTTGGTGCGGGGTGATCAGACCCGCCGTGCCGTGCTGCGCCGGTCGGTCGACATCGCGTCGGTCGACGGGCTGGAGGGGCTGTCGATCGGACGGCTCGCGACCGAGCTCGGGATCAGCAAGAGCGGCCTGTTCGCACACTTCGGCTCGAAGGAGGAGCTGCAACTGTCGACGATCCGCGCCGCGCGCCGGATCTACGCCGACAACGTGGTGCTCCCGGCGTTCGAGGTCGAGCCCGGTCTCGGGCGGGTGTGGGCGTTGAGCACGCACTGGCTCGACTACTCGCAGAGCCGCGTCTTTCCGGGCGGCTGCTTCTTCCAGAAGGTCTCGCACGAGTACGCCGCCCGAACCGGTGCGGTCCACGACGCGCTCCTCACCGTCCATTGGGAATGGATGGGGCTGCTGGAGGAGGCCGTTCAGGCAGCTGTCGACAACGGTGAACTGCATGCTGACGCCAAACAGCTGGCCTTCGAGCTGAACGCCTACTACGAGGCTGCGAACCTCGCTTCGATCCTGCATGACGACGGCGGCGCGGCGTACGACCTGGCCCGTCAGGCCATCCGTGCGCGGCTGGAATCCTCCGCGACCACGGGCACTGTTCTGCCCCGCTGAGTCGGGAGATCGCGCCGCCTTCTGATGGGTGACGCGAGCAGGACGAGACCCGCCAGCGGTACGCCGGCCGTCGTGATCCAGAGCGCCGGCGTGAGGCCGAGGGTCTGTCCGAGTGTGCCGCCGAGTAGTGCGCCGAGCGGGATCGTGCCGTAGTTGACGAAGGCCGTCGTCGCGGTGAGGCGGCCGAACAGGTCAGGCGGACAGTAGGACTGGAGGAAGGTCGCCTTCACGACGTTTCCGCCGACCACGCCGAGACTCACGCCGAACGCGCCGACCAGGTAGAACGCCGGACTCGCACCGCTCAACGGGATCAACAGCGCCAGCGTCGGCAGGCCCAGTTCGCACAGCAGCAGTGCCCTCGCCGTACCAAACCGTATGGTATGCCGGCCGACGAAGGCGCCCACGACTCCGCCGCTGGACGCGGCCGCGATCAAGGTGCCGACCGTGCCCGCGGTGAGGCCGGCCTCGCGGACCAGGAAGACGACGATGATCGCCTGATAACCCATCAGGGCGAGGTTCGAGACCGCGCCGAAGATCGTCAGGGTGCGCAGCCAGACGTCGTGCGCGACCAGCCTGATGCCGGCTCGGATCGCGCCGGGCTGCCGCGGGTTCGTCGTACGGCGTTCCCGGTAGCGGATCGCGGCGAGGCAACCGAGCGCGATCAGGAAGCTCCCCGCGTCGACGAGCAGAGTGTTGGCGGCGCCAACGAACTGGACCAGCAGGCCGCCGCATCCCAGCCCGGCGATCTGCGCGGCGGACGCGCTGCCGTGCAGCTTCGCGTTGCCCTCGGCGTGATCGCTCGGCTCCAGAAGCGTCGGCAGATAAGCGGTGTACCCCGTCTGGAAGACAACCGATGCAGCGCCTGCGAGCAATGCCACGACGAGCAGCAGCTGGATGCTCAGGCGGTCGCCGGCCAACGGAACTGTCGCGAAGAGGACGGCCGAGACGGCCGATGACGCCAGCATGACCGGCCGGCGACGTACCCGGTCGATCCAGGCGCCGGTCGGCAGGCCGATGACCAGCCACGGTGCCCAAGCGGCCGCGGTGAGCAGGCCGACCTCGAAAGTTGTTGCGTCGAGCATCGAAATCGCGACCAGCGGCAGCGCCACCGACGAGGCCGCGCTGCCGAACCTGTTGACGGTCTCGCCGCTCCAGAACAACCGGAAGTCGCGATGCGTCCGCAACAGACTCATAAGCGGCGTGGGAACGACTGCAGCTGGACGATCACCCGCTCCGAGCCGTCAGCCGCGTTGGGGCCGTCAGCGGTGCCGGCGCCGCTGTATCGGTCGATGACGCCGGCGATCTCCTCGTTGAGGTTGTGCAGCTGCTCCGGCGTGAGGTGCAGGTCGCGCCAGTCGGACAGACCCGCCGCGTGCTGCCACTCACCTGGCCAGTCCTCGTCGAGGTAGGTGCGGACGCGGTCGTAGTACCGCTCGACCAGATCGCGGAGGTAGACGTCGAGCGCGCGCCGGGTCTCGGAATCGTCGAGGAACTCGGACGGGTCCAGAACGGTCTGCCGATCGGGGAGCCGCCACCAGCGCTCGCGCTTCGTGCCGCGGTCGGGATCCTCCTCGAGGTACCCGTGCTCGGCGAGCAGACGCAGATGCCAGCTGATCGTGCCGGTGTTCTCGCCGAGCCGCGTCGCCAGGGTGCTGGACGTGGCGGGACCGTCGAGCTCGATCGCCTCCAGGATGCGCATCCGGAGCGGGTGGGCGAGTCCGCGCAGGCTTCGGGCATCGATCCGTCGCATAGTTGCAGAGTAATCTCTGCAGAGAAATCTCTGCAACTAGGTTTGTCGGTGGGCGTCCCTAGGTTTGGGGTATGCACGTGGTGGCTCAGTTGGCGGTTTCGCTGGACGGGGTGGCGTCGGGTTTCGATGTCGACCTCGCCCGGTTCTATGCGCTGGCGTCGCTCTGGCAGGAGGAGGTCACGCTGATCGGCGCGGACACGATCCTCGCCCAGGAGGCCGACGTACTGGCGGCTCCTCGGCGCGGCCGGCGCGCCGAAGGCCCGCTGCTTGCGGTCGTCGACAGCCGAGCCCGCGTCCACAGCTGGCACGCCTTGCGCGAGCTCGGCTACTGGTCCGACGTCCTCGCCTTGTACGCCGACCAGACTCCACCGCGCCCGCCGGACGCCACGACCCGCGAGCTCGTCACCGGCTACGACCGCGTCGACCTCGTCGAAGTGCTCGAGACGCTGGGCCGTCGGGGTGTGCATACCGTCCGGGTCGACTCGTCCGGGGCGCTGCTCAGAGCGTGTTTGGAGCTGGATCTGATCGACGAACTGGCGCTGCTCGTCCATCCGGTGCTGGTCGGGACGGGCGACCGCTGGTACGACACCCGTCGGCTCAACCTGCACCACGTCGGCACTGAGGTCTTCAAGGACGGCGTGCTCTGGATGCGTTACTGCGTGGCCATCTGATTGTCGGTTGTGGCCGCTACTGTGAGCGGTGATGAGGAAGCAGCATGAGGGGTACGACGAGCACGACGCGGAGCGCTGGGTTGCCGAGCCGGTCAAGCGACCGGGCCGGACGGCGTTCGCGCGTGATCGCGCGCGGGTGCTGCACAGCGCCGCCTTACGACGGCTCGCGGCCAAGACGCAGGTCGTCACGGCCGGCAGCGACGACTTCGTGCGCAACCGGCTGACGCACAGTCTCGAGGTCGCCCAGATCGGCCGCGAGCTCGCGGCGACGCTCGGCTGTGATCCGGACATCGTCGACGCGGCGTGCCTGTCACACGATCTCGGACACCCGCCCTTCGGTCACAACGGCGAGCGCGCGCTCGACCAGGTCGCGTCGGACATCGGCGGCTTCGAGGGCAACGCACAGACACTGCGCTTACTGACCCGGCTGGAGTCGAAGACGTTCGACGCCGACGGCCGCAGCGTCGGGCTGAATCTGAGTCGCGCCACGCTCGACGCCGCGACGAAGTACCCGTGGCCGCGCCGCCCCGGCGAGCGCAAGTTCGGGGTGTACGACGATGATCTCGCCGTCTTCACCTGGTTGCGTCCGGGCGTGGGGGAGCGGCGCTGCCTGGAGGCGCAGGTGATGGACTTCGCCGACGACGTCGCGTACTCCGTGCACGACGTCGAGGACGCGATCGTCGCCCACCATCTCGAGCTCGCCGCGGTCGATGCGGACCGGGCGCCGTACTGGCAGACCGTCCGGCAGATGTACTTGCCGGAGGCAACCGATGCGGAGCTGGACGAGGGCTGGGCCCGGCTGACCTCGCTGAACTATTGGCCCGGTGCGACCTTCGACGACAGCCGGCGTGCGCTCGGCGGTTTGAAGGATCTGACCAGTCAGCTCATCGGCCGCTTCGCCACCGCCGCCGAACAGGCCACCCACGCCGTGTTCGGACGCTCCCGGCTGATCCGCTACGAGGCCGACCTGATCGTCCCCGACGGCATTCGCATCGAGATCGGTCTTTTGAAGGGCGTGGGCATGTTCCATGTCCTCAACTCGTCCGAGCGCCAGGCCCGCCGCGCGACCCAACGCGAGCTGCTCACCGAGCTGGTCGAGGCACTATGGAAGACCGCGCCCCACCACCTGGACGCGCCATTCCGCGCGGACTTCGCCGACGCGGCCGACGACAACGCCCGCCTGCGCGTCGTCGTCGACCAGGTCGCATCCCTCACCGACCCCTCCGCCGCGGCCTGGCACACCCAACTAGCCCGCTGACCCGCCCCGCGCCCGCGCCGCCTACGAGGCAGGTTCGCGCCTCTCGTCCGCCTGCACGCGAATCGGCTGACCACTACCCGTCCGTCGGTACACCCCTAAGCGCAGCTGGCGGTCCGTGCAGCTCCAGTTGGGCAGTGCTCAGTGGATGGAGGTGAAAGGGAGGTCGAGGCCGAGGCGGTTGGTGATTGGTTTGTTGGTCTCGCGGATCTGCTGGAGTTCCGCATCCGACAGCGCACGCCGGTAGACGCGGACCTCGTCGAGCGTGCCCACGAAACGGTTGGCACCGTCAACCCGCTGCCCGACGTGAATGCCCTGTACGCCGAACTCCTTCCCGGCCGTCACCGAACCGGCGGGCGCCGTCGCCGAGCCGACCTCAACGCCGTCGACGAGCAACCGCAGCTTTCCCGTCGCCCGTTGGAGTACGACGTGATGCCACTGATCGTCGTTGTACCCCGACGTGGACTGGACGGTGACGTTGTAGCGGTCCACCGCCAGCAGCGCGCGGATGCGATTGCTCTCCGGCTCCGCCCGCAACCAGACCTGTGGCGTCGTCCCGGAACCGGTGCGATAGGCCCACAGGATCGCGTGCGACCCTGTGGTCGCGCCGTACTTGATCCACGTCATCATCGTGAAGTCGTCCGCGCCGAGATCGATCGACCGGTCGAACGGCACCTCGACGTAGTCGTCGACCCCGTCCATCGCCAGCCCGTTCCCGAACTTGCCCGCGGCAACGGTCGCGCCACCGCGGACGTATGCCGGATTGTGCGCCGGCCCCACATCGGCCGTCGTCGGCCCCGGTGCGGGCGGACCGGGGATGCCCGGCGGCGTACCGTTCGACGTCGACAGGTACGCCTCGTTGAAGCGTGCCCAGCGGATCGTCTCGTACGGACTCGCGACGCCGGCCTCGTACAGCAGCCCGGCCTGATCCCCGTCCAGTCGCACCATGTCGGAGTACGCCGACGGGCCCCAGTAAAAGACCTTGCCCTGTTGCCAGGTGCCGAACGACCGCGCCTCGTCGTACGACGCTCGCACCGTCATCACCTCGCGCGCGGCCGGATGGGCCGGTGCCGAGAACAGGATCCGGTGCTGCCGGCCACCCTCGCTGAACCGGAGCAGTGAGCCTTGGACGTCGGGCATCACCAGCTGCGGGATCGTCTTGAACGGCGCGTCGAACGTCGCGCCGCCGTCGCTGCTGATCGCGTACGCCCGGTTGCCCGGATCGGTACCGCGTTCGCGTGCCAGCGCATAGATCCGGCCGTCGGTCAGCTCGACCACGGTGATCTCGCCGACGATCACCGTGCCGTCGTCGCGGGCCGTCGTCGCGCCGATGTGCCAGGTCTCGCCGGAGTCGTCGCTGTAGATGAGATGGCCGCCGTAGACGTGCTTGCCGACACCGTCGTACGTCTCGTAGGTCGCGCCAACGATCAGCCGGCCGGCGTGCGGTCCGTGCTCGAGCTGGATCCCGTGCATCGGCCCGGTCGCGTACCAGAAGTTCCAGCTCGGCAGCTTCGCGTCGGTCAGCTCACGGGGTGCGGTCCAGGTGGCGCCGAAGTCGTCGCTGGTCTGGACGTACGGGTCGCGGTCGCAGCCGTTCGTGCACGGCTGCGGGCCGTTGTGCGTGGTGACGAGCACGATCCTGCCGGTCTTCTGGTCGACGATCGGCACCGGGTTGCCGTGTGTGCTCCCGTTGCCTTCGGAGACCACCTGCAGCGGACCCCAGGTCTTGCCGCCGTCCGAGGACCGCTTCAGCACGATGTCGATATCGCCGTCGTCGCCGCAGTCCGCGACGCGTCCTTCGGCGAACGCGAGCACTTCACCGTCGGTCGCGTGCACCACGGCGGGGATCCGGAAGCACGAATATCCCTCGGTCTTCTGCTGGAACAGCACGCTGTCGTCGACGAAAGGCGCGTCGCCGGAGGCGTGTGCGGGGGGAGGTGTGAGAGTGCCGAGCATCAGTAGGGCGATGAGTACGCGCATGACTCTCCAGGGAGGACATAGGACGTCTGATGTCCTCGACAAATTAGCCAACCGGTCCTGCTTTTACAAGAGGTCGGCGGGTACTAGGGTCTTCCTATGGCTGATGCAGAGCAGATTGTGATCGTCGGTGCGAGTCTCGCCGGCGCGACCGCGGCCGAGGCCCTCCGGACCGAAGGCTGGACCGGTGGTGTCCTCCTGATCGGCAGTGAGCAGGCCCTGCCGTACGAGCGACCGCCGTTGTCGAAGGACGTGCTGCTCGCGAAGAAGGGCACCGAGTCTGCTCAGCTGCACGACCAGCAGTGGTACGACGACAACAGCATCGACCTACGTCTCGGGACGACGGTCACCGCGATCGATCCGGCCGCGCACACGGTCACGCTCGACGACGGCTCGCAGGTCTCCTACAGCAAGCTTTTGATCGCGACCGGCAGCCGCGTCCGCAAGCTCGACGTCCCTGGTGCGGACCTGCCCGGCGTGCACTACCTGCGGACGGCCGAGGAGTCGCAGGCGCTGACCGACGCGTACGCCGCCAAGCTGCGCGTCGTCGTGGTCGGTGCGGGCTGGATCGGGCTGGAGGCGGCGTCGGCCGCGCGCGAGCGGGGCAGCGAGGTGACGGTGGTCGAGCCGCAGTCCACGGCGCTGGCGTCCGTGATGGGTGAAGAGGTCGGCGAGGTGTTCGCCGACTTCCAGCGGCAGCACGGTGTGGAGTTCCGGTTCGGGACCGGCGTCGAGGGCTTCGAGGGAACCGACAAGGTGACCGGTGTCCGCCTGTCCGGCGGTGAGGTGCTCCCGGCGGACCTGGTGGTCGTCGGCGTCGGCGTACGCCCGAACACCGAGCTCGCCGAGGAGGCCGGGATCGAGGTCGCGACGCCGGACAACGGCGCCGGCATCGTGACGGGCGCGAACCTGCAGACATCGGCCGCGGACGTGTACGCCGCCGGCGACGTGGCCCGCTGGGACCACCCGCAGTACGGCCGCCCGGTCCGCGTCGAGCACTGGCAGAACGCGAAGGACTCCGGCAAGACGGTCGCGAAGGCGATGCTCGGCGAGGACGTGGCGTACGACTCGATCCCGTACTTCTTCACCGACCAGTTCGACCTCGGCATGGAATACGCCGGCGACATCCCGCGCGGTGCGTCGTACCAGGTCGTGTTCCGCGGCGACCCGAAGTCCGGTGCCTACATGGTCTTCTGGCTCGACGACGACCACCGGGTGCTGGCCGGCATGCACGTCAACCTGTGGGACACCGGCCTCGACGCGGTACGCGAGCTGATCCACTCTGGCAAGCAGGTCGACCCGGCCCGCCTGGCCGACACCTCGGTCGAGCTGTCCGACGTTTAGATCGGGTAGGTGACGTACGCGAACTGCGTGCTGTTCGGTGACCAGCTCGGGACATTCATGGTGCCTTGGCCGCCGAACAGCTTCGTCAGCTCGCTGATGCCGTCCTTGGTCAGCAACCGGAGTCGTACGTCGTCGATGTCGGCGGGATGGCCCTCGGTGCCGGGCGGGAAGCTCACGTACGCGATCGCCGAGCCGTCCGGCGCCGGGTGCGGGAACCAGTTGACGCGCTCGTCGTCCGTCAGCTGCTCGACCTCACCACTGCCGACCGCGATCCGGAACAGCTGCGCCTGCCCTGCCCGCTCCGAGTTGAAGTAGATCCACTTGCCGTCGGGCCCGTACTCCGATCCGTCGTCGGCGAACTCGTCATTCGTTACCTGGACGTCCGCGCCGCCGGCGCTGGGAATCGTCCACACGTTCGTGATCCGTCGGCCGTCGCGGTTCTCGAGCCCGATGTACGCCAGCGTCGCACCATCCGGCGAGACCCCGTGCAGGTAGTGGTGGAAACCCGGTCCGCGATCGTTGGTCACCCGGCGCCCGGCTCCGCCTTCGATCGGTACGGCGTACAGGTGGCCGTCGTCCGCGGAGACATAGACCGTCTGCCCGTCCGGGCTGACCAGGTGGTCGTTGTTGATGTCGGGCACTCCGCCGAGCTCGATCTCCTCGAGACCGTCGTTCACCCGGAACAGCCGGCCGTTGCCGTTGACGATCAGCACGCCGTCCGGCGTCCAGTTCGGCGCCTCGAAGAGGATGTCCGACGAGCTGAACACCAGGCGGTGCTCGCCGCTCGTCACATCGACGACGTACAACTCGGACCGCTGACCGGGGCGAAGAGTTCGTGGCATACCCGCAAACCTATGTGATCGGTCCAGCTAGACTCGCGGGGTGGCAGGCCGGATCAAGGAAGAGGACATCGCGCTGGTGCGCGAGCGGGCCCGGATCGACGACGTCGTCGGTTCGTATGTGACCTTGAAGAACGCCGGCGGCGGCAACCTCAAGGGGCTGTGCCCGTTCCACGACGAGAAGTCACCGTCGTTCAACGTCACTCCGGCCCGCGGGTTCTTCTACTGCTTCGGCTGCCAAGAGGGCGGCGACGTCATCGACTTCATCCAGAAGATCGACCAGATCACCTTCAGTGAAGCGGTCGAGACGCTGGCGTCGAAGGTCGGCATCCAGCTGCGGTACGAGGACTCCGGCGCCCCGGTGCAGCGTGGTCCGGGCAACCAGCGGCCGCGGCTCGTCGAGGCGCACAAGGTTGCGGCCGAGTTCTACGTCGACCAGCTGTTCGGTGCGGCCGAGGCGGCGCCGGGCCGCCAGTTCCTCGACAAGCGCGGCTTCGACAAGGACGCCGCTGTGCACTTCGGCGTGGGGTTCTCGCCGCGCGGTGGCGACGTACTGACGAACCATCTGCGCGGTCGCGGCTTCACCAACGCCGAGCTGGTCGCGTCGGGTCTGTCGGCCGACGGGCAGCGCGGGCTGTACGACCGGTTCCGCGGCCGGCTGATGTGGCCGATCCGGGACGCGTCGTCGGATGTGATCGGCTTCGGTGCGCGACGACTCTTCGACGACGACCGGATCGAAGCGAAGTACCTGAACACGCCTGAGACGCCGATCTACAAGAAGTCCAAGGTCCTGTACGGCGTGGATCTGGCCCGGCGCGAGATCGCCAAGGGCCGTCAGGCCGTGGTGGTCGAGGGCTACACCGACGTGATGGCGTGCCACCTCGCCGGAGTACAGACCGCGGTCGCCACCTGCGGCACGGCGTTCGGCGACGACCACGCGCGGGTGCTGCGGCAGCTGCTGCTCGACCACGACCAGTTCCGCGGCGAGGTGATCTTCACCTTCGACGGTGACGAGGCGGGTCAGCGGGCGGCGCTGAAGGCGTTCGCGGGGGACCAGGCGTTCGCCGCGCAGACGTACGTCGCGGTCGAGCCGGACGGCCTCGACCCGTGTGACCTGCGGCTGGAGAAGGGGGATGCGGCGGTCCGTGAGCTGATCGGGCGACGCGTCCCGCTGTACCGGTTCGTGCTCGGGAACGTGTTGTCGAAGTACGACCTGGATCGCGCGGACACGCGGGTCGACGCGCTGCGCGATGCGGCGCGGCTGGTGATCAGCATTCGGGACCGGTCGAAGGTGGATGCCTTCACTCGAGAGCTCGCCGGGCATCTGGGGATGGACGAGGACCAGGTCCGCTCGGAGGTGTACCGCGCCGCGTCCAGGCAGAGCACGACGTCGGCTCCTGGGCAGGCCGGTCGCGCGCAGGGGCAGCCAGGTGGCGCACCGGGGCAGTCCGGCGGCAAGGGGCCAGGACAGTCTGGCGGTCAGGCCTGGGATGCCGCGCAGCAGCCCCGCCGCGCCGAGGTGCCCTCGCCGCGCGACCAGCGGTACGTGATCGAGTGGGACGCGCTGAAGGTCGCGATGCAGCACCCGGCGCTGGTCGGTGTCGCCTTCGACGAGCTCGACGACCACGACTTCACCCACCCTTGGCTGGCCGCGATCCGCACTGCGATGGCGAAGGCCGGCGGCCCCGCTGCGGCGCCTGCGGCGGAGGCGTGGGTGGTCGCCGTACGCGATGCCATCGGCAACGATCCGGCGGCCGCGGTCGTCGGCGCGCTGGCCGTGGACCCGCTCCGGCTCGGCCGCGAACCGGACGAGCAGTATGCGCAGGCCTTGCTGGCCCGGCTGCAGGAGCTGACCTGCGCACGCCGCATCCAGGACCTGAAGTCGAAGCTGCAGCGGACCAACCCGATCGAGCGCGCCGACGAATACAACCGGATGTTCGGCGAACTGATCGCCCTGGAGGCCTACAAGGCCGAGCTCCGCAACCGCGCGATCTCCGGAGCGCTCTAGTCGTCTTTGAGGTGCTCCACCAGTCGCGTCGTCTCCTCGGCGTACTTCGTGGCGAACTCCTCGCTGTCCGGGTCGAGGCCGAGTGCCCTCGCGATCTGCGGGAACACGACTGGCGCCGCAGCCAGGCCGAAGAGTGCGAGACCCGTGTACGCCGCGTCGAGGTTGGCGGCGAGCTCGCCGTCGGTCTGCCGCTGGCGGAAGTCGTCGAGCATGCGCTGGAACCGGGCCCGCTGCCCTTCCGGATCGAGCGCGCTGGTGTCGCGATCGACGGCCTCGCGGACGAGAAGGCGGAGCAGGTCGGGCTGCGCGATCGAGGTCCGGGCGTAGGCGCCGACCACCTCGCCGAGTGATTCCGCGTCCGCGGCGATAGCCGGCTCGTCCGCCCGCCAGCGATCGGCGACCGCGCGGTACAGGCCCTCCTTGCCACCGAAGTAGTACGAGATCAGTTGCTTGTTGACGCCGGCTCGGGCAGCGATCTCGCCCACCCGCGCGCCGGCGAACCCGTGCGCGCCGAACTCGATCACCGCCGCGTCCAGCAACTGCTGCCTGGTGCGCTCGGCGTCCCGTTGCCGCTCGTCGGGTCCCGGTGATCTCCGCACGAAAATCATCCTAGCGCACAGCCATCCGGCGTGCTAACTTAATCAACCACACGGATGAGAAAGTTTGATTCACGGATGATTGGAGACGGCGATGAAGGTCGCGATCATGGGTGCCGGGATCGGTGGACTCGCGCTGGCGCAGGGCCTGCTCAAGGCGGGCGTGGACGTGAAGGTGTTCGAGCGCGATCCCTCGCCGAGGCACCGCAATCAGGGCTACCGGATCCACATCAGCCAGGTAGGGGAGGAGGCGCTGGCCGCGGTGTTGCCCGATGCCGTGCGACATCGCGTGATCGCGACCGCGACTCGGCCGGGCGATCTCGTGGCGGGGTTCGATGCTCAGTTGAATGTGCAGTTCGAGCAGGAGTTCCCGGTCGCCGGTCCGGACGCGGTGACGTCGGTGGACAGGTATGCGTTCCGGCGGGCGTTGATGACCGGCCTCGACGATGTGCTCGAGTTCGGCAAGCAGTTCGAGTCGTATGTCGAGACGCCGGAGGGGGTCGAGATCTCCTGTGCAGACGGGACTTCCGCGGTCGCCGATGTGCTCGTCGGTGCTGACGGGGTCGGTTCGCGGGTGCGGGCGCAGCTGTTGCCGGAGCTCGACGTCCTGGACATCGGCGTGCGCTGCATCTACGGAAAGGTGCCTTTGACAACGGCTGTCCGCTCGGTCGCACCGCCGGCGTTCCTGCGAGGATTCTGCTTCGCGACCGACGGGGCCGGGACGGGTGCGGCGTTCGGTCCGGTCATGTTCCGTGAGCCGCCGGAGGAGTACGGCGACTATCTGATGGCAGTCCTCACCGGGACGAACGAGGTGCTAGGCGCGTCGGACGAGGAGCTGCTCACGATGAGCCCGGCCGAGCTGTGGGGGATTGTGACGCGATCCGTGGCGTCCTGGCATCCCGCGATTCGTTCGTTGATCGCCGCGGGCGAGGTTGATGCGGCGTTCCCGATCACGCTGCGGACCTGCATCGAGGTGCCGTCGTGGTCGTCGGATCGAGTGACTCTGCTCGGCGACGCCGTACATCCGATGACACCTGCCGCTGGTGCCGGCGCCAACACGGCTCTCTGGGATGCCGCCCGCCTGACGAAGGCACTGACCTCCGGCGAAGACCTGGCTTCCTATCAACGTGACCTGATCACCAACGGGCAAGCGGTCGTGACCGAGTCCCTCCACAACGCCGAACGCCTCTTCCGAGTCTCGATCCCGGTCTAGGCGAGTCGGTCGCGCAGGCTGTCATGCACGTCTTCGAGCCGCTCCAGCATCCGCAAAGCTGCTTCATGTCGCGCCCGCCCGTACACCTCGAGCGACGGCGTGACCGCGGCAGGATCGTCGAGCGGTTCGGCCAGCGGGTACGTCGACGCAAGCGTGTAGGCACAACCGGCCGCGACCGTGGACACAAGGTCGTCGACGCGCGCAGTTGGGTGCTCCTGTCTGTATGCGAGGAGCAGTTCGGCCAGGCCGTCGGTCCACTCGTCGCCGAGGACGACAGTGCGTGGGTCGCAGCCGATCCGTGCGATCTCCCAGGCGGTGAAGCGCGGCCTGGGCGGCTGGAAGTCCAGCACCGCGGCCACCTCGTCCCCGTACAACATCAGATTGGGTGACGCCAGGTCACCGTGCACAACTTGAACTGTCAGCTCGGGTAGGTCGGCCAGGATCGCCGCAGCCCGATGGAGCAACCCTCGCCGCTCCTTGGCCGCCTCCCACGCCCACTGCTCGAACCGGCTCAAGCTCTCGCGACGTCCGTACCCGTCGATAATCCGATCGAAGGAATGCCATGCCTGTCCAACATCCCGGACTCCGACGGCCGCGCGCAACGCCGGCGCAGCCGCCGGATGCTCGGCCAGACGTCGATGCAGCCTGCCCAACACGGTCCCGACCGCACGCCACCGCACGCCAGCGATCCGCCCCTCGGCTGTTTCGCCGTCGACGAACTCCCACAACGACATCGGCGCGCGCTCGTCGATCAAGTTCCCGTCGCGCGTCCGCCGTACCTCGGGCACCGGGACGCCGCCTTGCCGGGCGAACTCTGCGAGCTCGATCGCCTTGAGCTCACGGTCGAGTTCCCCGCGGTACACCTTCGCGAACCACCGACATCCTTCGTCGTCGACGACGCGGAAGTTGGTCGTCGCCGTACCCGCCAGGATCTCGCTCACCTCGACAGCGTGCACGCCGTACGAGCGCACCAGGACGTCCGCGATCCTGTCTGCGTCAGTCAGGATCGTTGCCCGTCACGCCGTCGACGGCTTCGCGCAGGACGTCTGCGTGACCCGTGTGCTTCAGGTACTCCTCGAGCAGGTCGATGAGAATCCGCCGCCGGTTCGACGACCACCTTGGGTCCGGGTCCGCGATCACCACGTCGAGGCCGCCGTTCGCGCTGAGCTCCTCCCAGGTGGCGCGAGAGCGTGCGGCAGCGCCGTACCAGAGTTCATAGAGATCGTCGGGGTCGTCCGTGACCGCGGATTCCCAACCCCACCGATCGTTCTCGACCCAGCTCCTGCTGTCCCACGGCGCGGCGAGCGGCTGCTCCGCGGCGCGAGCTGTGAACCCGTCCTCGACGAACGCCATGTGTTTCACCAGTCCGGCGAGCGTCATCGCCGACGGCGCATGCCGCTGACGCAACTGCTCCGCATCAAGCCCACCGGTCTTCCAGGCAAACTGCTTCCGCACCCGGTCCAACGCGAACTGAAGCATCTCCACTTCATCCCCACGCGGGCACTCAACCATCGGCAGCTCTCGCCAGCTCATCGCCCCTCCTCCGCAAGCAAGCCCCCAGAATGCCGCACCCACCGGTCCAGCCCACGCACTCCGCCAACGAGCACCAGCACTGCCCGGAGAGTAGTGAGCTCCGGGCAGTGCTGGTTCTACGGGGTGTTGAGAGCGTCAGCTCTCGAGCGCTGCGTCCAGCGTGATGTCGACGCCGGCCAGCGCCTTGCTGATCGGGCAGTTCGCCTTGGCGGCCTGCGCTGCCTCCGCGAAGCCGGCCTCGTCCAGACCGTCGACCTCAGCGCGAACCGTCAGCTTGATACCGGTGAGCTTGAAGCCGCCGTTCGCCTGGTCCGGGCCGAGGGTGACGTCGGCCTGAACTTCGTGCGACTGCGGCTTACCGCCCCGCTGGGCGATCTCCGCACTCAACGCCATCGCGTAGCAGGCCGTGTGTGCGGCCGCGATCAGCTCTTCCGGGCTGGTCGTGCCGTCTGCGTCGTCAGCGGCGCGCTTCGGGAACGAAACGTCGTACGTCCCGACCTTGGAGCTGCTCAGCTCCACCTGCCCAGAACCCTGCTCCAGAGTGCCGTTCCAAGCGGTCCGCGCGGTACGAGTCGGCATTGCGATCTCCTTCAGAAGTTGTCTTGTGCACAAGATACTTGTACACAAGATATCCTGCCGTCAAGTCCCGACCGGGTGAGACCCCGACCACAGGAGGAAGCCATGACCGAGACTCGGGTCCTCGACGACCTGCTCTGCTTCGACCTGTACTCGCTGTCCCGGATGGTCACCGCCCTCTACCGCCCGGTGCTGGATCCCCACGGCCTCACCTACCCGCAGTACCTAGTCCTCGTCACGCTGACCCGCCTTGGCCCCAGCCCCATCGGCGACATCGCCCGAGCCACCCGCCTGGACCACGGCACGCTGACCCCACTACTCCGCCGCTTGGCCGACCGCGGCGTACTGACCCTCGACCGCTCCGCAACAGATGCCCGCTCGGTGACCGTCGCCCTGACCCCCGAAGGCGAATCCCTCAAGCCCGTCCTCCACGAGGCCCAATGCCACCTCGGCGAGTCCCTGGGCATGACCGAGTCCCAGGTCCGCCGCCTCCAATCCACCCTCCACCACCTGGCCGACCACCTGGACAACCCCACGGCCGACTAGCCTTCCGGCGGGCTTAGTGACCCGGTGGCAGCTGCTTGAGGATGTCCTGCCAGCTTTCGAGCCCGGCCTGGACCTGCGGGCCTGCCTTGTAGGCGACCCAGATGCACGAGATCGCCGTGGTCACCTTCTTCAGGAACCCGGAGCTGCGCGCCTCAGGCTTGTCGTGCAGGGAGATGGTGATCTGACCGAGCAGACGCTCGATGGCTTGCTTGACAGCCCCCGGTCCGCCGATCCGGACATGATCCATCGCCCAGATGATGTCGTGCAGCCGCGCGTTGATCGCGGACCGCAACTCCGCAGGCAGCGAGTCCTCGCCGGCCAGCTGATCGAGAAGGTCAACGACTGCAGCCTTCAGTTCAGCCACTCGCTCGGGATCCGGGACTACGCCCTCAGGCGCGCACGTGGACAGGTACGCCGACAGTCCACCGAGGGCAGCGAGCGCTTTCGGGTCCACGGCATCCGGCCCCCGGCTCGGAGTCTGCCGAGGATGGTCCTCGCTCATCATCGGGACGGCCCACAGTCGCCCGAAGGTGTCGAACAGCTCGATCTGTTCGCACGCTCCGCACTGGACGACGAGGCGATGAATCTCCGGAATGAGCGCGGCCACCTCCGCGAGCGCGACCGGCACCTGCCCTTCGGGTACGCCGAGAACCGTTGCCCAGGTGGCGTGCATCGTCGAGTCGATGTGCGCGGCGGCGCGGTAGGCAGTCAGGACGGTGTGCAACCGGCCTGCGGGGTTGTTCGCGTTGCCCATAGCCTTCTTGGATCCTCTGCGGGTGTTCGACTTGCCGGTTCCGTCCTGCGCACCGGCTTGGTGGTGTTACCAACCTGGGCCGAAGAGCGCTCGCCGCGTCGGCCGGGCTTCGACTTCTGGGTCGGGTGCTGTGTCGCCGCGGCTGCCGTCGAGTACGCCGTCGTCGAACCACGGTTCGCCGACGCCGGCGTCATGTGGTCCACGGTGGTCCCTGGGCAGCGTGCACTGTTGTCCGGTCGAAGAGTTGTTCGCTGTGCAGGCCTCCGACTGCTCGGGCTCGGGGGGTCGCTGCAGGGGCGAGATCCGGACCAGACACCGGGCCAGCGCCATCTGTTCCGCCCGCGTCGTGTCGAGCGCGAGCGCGAGTTGCTGCAGGCGGGCGGCCGTCGGCTTCCGGCGGCCGGCGAACCAACCGTGCAACGTCGACCTCGAGACGCCGCTGAGCTCCTCGATCTGCCGGAGCGATCGGAAGCCTCGCCGGGTGCTGAGGGTGGTCAGTACTCGCCCGAGCTGCTTGAGGCTGACCACCTGCTGGATCTGTTCCAGCGTCGCATCCGGCTGCCGAATCGCCGCCCGCCGAACGTTCCACTCCCGCTCGATCTCGTCCCAGGTACGACGTACCGACTGCTGCGCGCGGCCCGGTGGCTGCGTCGCGCTGACGATCGTCCACAGTCTCAGCCACTTCTGCAGCTGATCACTGCCGACCCCACAGGAGTTGAGCACCGCCCGCACCAGCTTCCAGTTCGGGAAGCGCGCCCCCGTCAAGGAGCGGGCGATGTGCGGATGCGAGTAATTGCTGGTCCTGGCGATCTCGCGAACCGATTGCCCGGCCCGCTTGCGCTCGGATCTCAGCAGGTAGGCGAACTCGTGCCGGTAGTACTCGGCGTACCACTCGTCCGAACCGAACTCGGGAGCTGCCACCCGTCTCCTCCATGCACGTTCAAATGCACGTGCATTTGAACGTGCATCGCGGTTGACGATACCCGTCCGGGAAAGTGAGGTCCAGACCGCTTCCCCGCGAGGCACCAGCCGGTGCACGGCGCCGGTCATGCAGCCGTCTGACCTGCGAAAATGTCGCTCAGGCCGTCCCGCACCTGTCCGACGCAACTCGCCGCAGCCAGTTCTGTGCGCTGCGCAAGAAAAGTCCGGGCCAACCCGTCAAGGCTGACCCGGACTCGCCCACCTCGAGGTGGGCCGTCACAAACGCTTGGTTGTGAGCTCAGATCCGCGGATCGCGGGGATCCTCCAAGCGCTCTTCGCGGATCACGGTCTGGCTGGTTCGGGAGCGGCTGGACAGGAACATGACCAGTACCAGGCCGAGTGCGCCGGCGCCCATCAGGATGTAGCCGATCGCCGTCAGGTCCACTCCGCTGATTCGGTCGGAGACCCCGAATGCCAGGACGCCGCCTATCGCCAGCAGGAAGATTCCCGCGCCGATACCCATCACACGCCTCCTCAAGTGCGCTTCACCCGGACGCATGAGTGCGTCCGAACCACTGCTCGTGCCCCGCTGTGCCCGACCGAACCACCGGCGAAACGCCCGCAGACCAACGTGTATCGGCGGTTTGACGCTGCCCATTGGGTGGTATGAGGCCAAGTGGGGTTGTGGGGCGCTGTGATGGCGCCGGGGGTTGTTTCCGGCTGTTGGCCGGGACAAGGGGGAACGGTGAGCAGGTCTTCGATGGTCCAGTTCAACTGGCCGTACCTCGGCTCCGGGCATCTCGCGCTCGCGCAGTTCCGACGATCAGTCAGCAGGTTTCGCTCGCTGTAGTTGGAAATCCGAGGGAGGGGTCCGATGTTCAGGTACGTCACGCGCGCAGCCGTCGTGGCAGGCAGCGTCGCCGGGTTGCTGTGGGTCGCAGCCAGTCCCGGCACGGCAACCAGCGGCCAGGAGCGGCAGTTTGTCGTCCTCTACGCCCAAGGCGGTTCCGCCGAAGCCGCGCATGCCGCGATCGCCGCCGCCGGCGGCACGCTGCTCAGTGAGAACACGGCGATCGGGGTCGCCACCGTCACCACGAAGGACGCGCGTTTCCAGGCTGCCGCCGGCGCCTCGTCCGCGATCGCGGGCGTCGCGCGCAGCACAGTCATCGGCCGGGCGCCCAACGACGGCGCAGCCATTGGGAAGGTCGACACCGCGCAGACCGACCTTCTCGGTGCAAAGGCAGGCAGCGAGAAGGCGAAGGGCGGAAAGAAGGGGGAGCCGCTCGCCGGGCTGCAGTGGGACATGCAGCAGATCGGCGCCACCGCTGACGGCTCCCAGCGTTACGAGCAGGGCAAGGGTGTCCGCGTCGGCATCATCGACACCGGTGTCGACGGCAGCCATCCCGACATCGCCAAGAACTTCGACAGGGCGCTGAGCCGCAACTTCACGACCGACATCCCGGTCGACGCGAACGGCGCGACGGTCGACGGGCCGTGCGAACACCCGAGCTGCGTCGACCCTGCCGACGAGGACGACAACGGTCACGGTACGCACGTCGCGTCCGAGATCGCGTCGCCGGTCAACAAGCTGGGGATCGCGGGCATCGCGCCCAAGGCGACGATCGTCAACCTGCGGGCCGGACAGGACTCGGGCTTCTTCTTCCTGCAGCCCACGGTCGACGCGCTGACGTACGCCGGCGATCACGGCATCGACGTCGTGAACATGAGCTTCTACGTCGACCCGTGGCTCTTCAACTGCGCCGACAACCCGGCCGACTCGCCCGAGGACCAGGCCGAGCAGCGAACCGTCGTCACGGCGATGCAGCGGGCGCTCGACTACGCCTACAACCACGGCGTCACGCTGGTCGCAGCAGCGGGCAATGGCGCGACTGACTACACCAAGACCATCGTCGACAGCTCGAGCCCGGACTTCGCGGCCGTGCCCGGTGAAGCGCCGTACCAGCGGACAATCCCGCCGTCGTGTACGTCGATGCCGTCAGAGGGCAACCACGTACTCGCGGTGACCAGCACCGGCATCACCAAGCGCAAGGCCTACTACTCGGACTTCGGCAACGGGTACGCCGACCTGTCCGCACCGGGCGGCGACGTGTACGACACCGCCGACAACAAGCGCGACATCACGAAGGCCATCCTCGCCGCATACCCGAAGCACCTCGCCGAGGAGCGCGGCCAGCTCAACCCCGACGGGACACCGAACACGCCCAGCGTGGTCGAGAGCTGCAACAAGAGTGTCTGCGCCTACTACCAGTACCTGCAGGGCACGTCGATGGCGTCACCCCACGCAGCCGGCGTCGCCGCACTCGCAGTCGGCCGCCTCGGCACCCATGACCACACCAACGGCGGTCTGAAGGCTTCGCCGGCCGCCGTAGAGCAGCTACTACGCGGCACGGCAACCGACACCGCCTGCCCAACGCCGGCAACCTTCACCTACACCCGCCTGGTCCTACAACCCGACGGCACCTTCGCAACCGTCACATCCAGCCAAACCTGCGAAGGCACCCCGACAAACAACGGCTTCTTCGGCGACGGCCTGATCAACGCCACAAGAGTCGCCCGAGCCCACTAACCACCCCACCCGGCGCCGGAACCAACCTTCCGGCGCCGGCTCCCACCAGGCCACGGCCACGCAGGCCAGACCTATGGCGACGCAGGGTAGGGCGGACGGGACTCGAACCCGTGACCCAGGGATTATGAGTCCCCTGCTCTAACCAGCTGAGCTACCGCCCCGTGTGCGGGTGATCGTATCGGGTTGGGGGAAACCAGGGTGGGGTCAGGGGTTTGACTGAGGGGTGGGGGCCGGGGAGCGGGCATGATTGAGGCAAGGTCCGGACGAAGGGAATTGCCATGGGCTGGTTCATTTTTCTGGTGATCGTGGTTGGCGCGATCGCGGCGTACAAGTACCGCGTGCCGCTGCTGGCGAAGATCCTCGGTCAGCCTCAAGACCGTATCCAGCGGGCGATCGACCGGAAGAAGGGTAAGTAAGACGTCGAGAGGCCCTGACCGCCCGGAGCGGTCAGGGCCTCTGTGGTCGGACGGGTCAGCCGACGCGTACGGCGGCGACCGAGGCGGAGGCGGTGATCTCGCCGCTGCCGGCGGCGCTGCCGTCGTCGTTGTAGCCGAAGGCGAACACCTCGACCTTGGTCGCCTTGGGGACCGTCACGACCTTCACAGTCGCGCCGGTCAGCTCGCGGTCCTTCGCGGGCGAGATCTCGGCGCCGAGGATGGTGCCGTAGTCGGTGCCGAACGCCGTGTCGGAGGCGCCGACCCGGAGCGCGAGCTGCGGCCGCGTGCCCGGGGCGCCCGCGGTGGTGCGGGCGAAGAAAGCGGTCGAGTTCAGCAGCCAGGTGCCCGGCTCGAGCGTGAACTCACCCACCTTGGTCTTGTTGGTCTTGAACGACCCGCCGATCTTCGCGATCGCCACCGGATCGAAGTCCTTCGCGACACCGGACTTGCCGTACACGTCGGTGTCCTTCAGGAACGCGTTCCGGTCGGCCGGCACGATCTTGCTCGCGGGCAGGCTGTTGTCCACGACCTGCGAGGCAGCGACCGAGCGCGGGCAGAGCGGGTACGACAGGCTCTTGCAGTCCGGCTTCACCGCGCCGTTCGCGGCAACCGTGACACCGACCAGCACGCCGGCCCCGAGCAGGGCCGCGACCAGCAGCCGTCCGCTCTTGGTGTTCAGGAACTTCTTGACGTTCACAGGGTTTCCTTCCCCTCCATCCCGAGGCCCCCTCGGGATCCGGAGAGGAACGTACCGGCAAACGGTTGGTCTAGGCCAGTATCAAACCCTTGATTCAGGTGGGGAACGTCCGGCACCAGGCGGTCAGCGTGACTTTGGCGGTGGTGCCGAGGTCGGTGTCCACCGGCCAGACGACCGGGTGCTCTCCCTTGCCTCGCGCAACGGCCAGGTAGGTGCCGGATGCCTTGTCGTCGCCGGCTTCGACCGTGTTGGACCAGGAGACGGCGGCGAGAGCTGTTTCACCTTTGTGGAGGAGCAGTTTCTTCGGGCCCGGGTCGATCGCCATGTACGACGTACCGCGGGTGATCGTCAGGTTCATCGCTCGGCGGTCGGCGTCCAGCACCGCGATATCTGGGTAGCCGTCGACGGTGATCGGTGTGGAGCGGCAGTTGGTCAGCTTCACCACCACGGCGCGATGGCCGAGGGCGGCGTCGACCGGTCCGACGGTGATCGAGGCGCCGGAGGCCGGGCAGGTGGGCCGCGGCGGTGCCGGCGTCGGATCGGGGTGAACCGTGGTGAAGGGAGTCGGGCCAAGTGATCTAGGAGTTCGCTCCGTGAGTGACGGTCCGCTCGTCACTGCTGCGCTCTGCGTGCCGCATGCGGTGAGGAGTAGCAGTCCGGCGAGCAGCCCCACCCGGGCACGACGATGCATTCGTCGAACCTACCTGCGCCCCGAGGCCACGAAAAAGCCGGGCTCCTGTGAAGAGGAGACCGGCTGATTTGTTGCTCCCGCGACTGGACTCGAACCAGTAACCTGCCGGTTAACAGCCGGCTGCTCTGCCAATTGAGCTACGCGGGATCGTGGTGGTGCATGACCCCGAAACCCTGAGGACTTGAGTAGGTTAGCAGGCGCGCAGCGAACTACAAAAACGGGATTCGGCTGCCTGCGGGGTCAGATTCCGAACTCGTCGCGGACCCGGCGCAGCGCGGCCTCGGCGGCCTCGACGACACCCGGCTGGTCGGGCTCCAATCCCTTGTCCAGAACGAAGTTCCAGGTGACCGGGGCGTCGGTGACAGCCGGATTCCGGCGACCGACGATGCGTACGCCGCGTTTGCCTGCCAGTGGCACGTGGCGCTGGACGATGATGCTCGCGTCGACCCGCTCACGCAGGAGCTGACCGAAGCGCCCGGGGTCCTCGACCTTGAGCTCGGTCGCGCGCAGCGGCGTACCGAAGTCGGTCGTCTCGTAGATGTGCAGCACCGATGCTTCGGAGTCCCAGTTGGCGCGCTCGATCTGCTCCCAGCCGACCCGGCGATCGGCGTCCGCGGAGTCCGACGGCAAGTAGACGGCTGTCCGCGTGCCGGCGGCCCAGCGGCCGTTGGTCAGCTGTACGGCGGCCAGGACGTCTTCCTTGCTCCCGGTCGCTGCGCGGGCGGCTGCCGAGACGGCGTCGGCCAGCTCGCGCGGCCAGGCGGTGCGGAGAAGTCTCACATGTTCATCATCCCAGTCTGAGTAAAGTCGGCGGATCGAGGGTCAGGCGACGTAGTCGCGGAGGTGGGGGAGGGCGCGGCGGCGCAGGTGGCGGAGGGCTTCGCGTTCCAGGGCGCGGACTCTTTCGGTGGTCAGCTCGAGGCGGGTGGCCGTTTCTTCAGGAGTACAAGGGATTCGGCCCTGCAGGCCGTAGCGATGCAGCAGCACGGACTGGTGCAGGTCGTCGAGGAACTGGAGATGGTGAGCGAGGTCACGGCGAAGGGCGGCGCGCAGCACGATCGGGTCGTCGTCGATCACCGAATCGGACTCGTCGACGTCCAGGCTCTCGGGTTGCATCCGCCACGCCTGGGCACGCTCGACCCGGCCGACGGTGAGCCCGGACGCGTGGGCCAGCTCGGGATTGGTCGGCTCGCGCCCCAGCTGCTGCGTCAGGTCGTTGCGGCTCGCGGCCACGCGGGAGGCGTCGGCGTACGCCTGGGCCGGCATCCGGACCAGCCGCGAACGGTCCGAGATCGCGCGTCCGATCGACTGGCGGATCCACCAGATCGCGTACGTCGAGAAGCGGTGCCCGAGCCGGTGGTCGAACCGCTCGACCGCCCGCATCAGCCCGATGTTGCCCTCTTGGATCAGATCGAGCAGCGAGATGCCCTTGCCGGCGTACCTCCGGGCCAAGGACACGACCAGTCGCAGGTTGCCCTCGATCATCCGCTGCCACGAGTCCCGCCCGAGCGCGACCACCCGCCGCAGGTCGACCGCGTCCGGCCGCCCCGGATCGCCGCTCAGCTGGTCGGCCGCGAGCAGCCCGGCCTCGATCCAGTACGAGTGTTCGCTCACCTCTTCCAAGGTCAGTAGTTCGTGCTGCCCGATGTCGCGCAGGTACGCCACCAACGCGGTCACGTCCGCCGGATCACAGTCCAGATCTGCCATCCCGTCCCTCTCGCCGCCGAATCTCCTTACCCAAGAGAGTGCCGCGATTCGACCACCCAGGACGCGGTGACTTTAAGTATGTGGATAACTACGAGAAGTCAGCTCCAGGCCGGATAGGACGCCGCGACCGAGGCGTACCGATCGGACCAGGAGGGGATCTCGGCGTCGTCGAGCCAGGCCTCGAGCCGGTCGAAGAACGCGTGCGTGCCGGGGATGAAGCCGCGGGCGTTCTGCTCGGACAGGCCGGTATGCGTGAAGGTCAGCAACGTCCGCCATCGGCAGGGCGCAGCTCATAGCGAACGACGCTGTCCTCGACGATGCGCTGATGCCATTCGTGCTCGAGCACGTACGGCGGATCCCAGACCAGGATCCGCCCGGTCAGCCGCTTCGCGTCCGGCGCGGCCGGCGGATCGGTCGGCATCATCTCGATCGTGCCGCCGGTACGCCCGTCGATCACGGTCTCCCCGAACCAGGCCTTGCGTTCGAGCGGATCCGTGAGCGCCGCCCATACGCGCTCGATCGGGTAGGGCAGATGGCGGCGGAAGGTCATCGTGGTGCGGTCGCCGTCGACGGCGAGCTCGCCCAAGCGGTCAGGTGCGGTCATGCGGGGGCTCCTCGGGGTTGTCGGCCAGGTGCTGCTCGAGGGCGTCGAGGTGCCGAGGCCAGTACTTGCGGTACCGGCTGATCCAGTTCTCGATCTCGATCAGCCGGTCGGCGCGCAGCGCGTAGATGCGCTTCTGGCCCTCCGGCCGTACGTCGACCAGCCCGACCTCGCGCAGGATCCGCAGATGCCGGGACACGGCCGGCTGCGTCAGCCGGTGCAGGTGCTCGACCAGCTCACCGGCAGGCCGCTCGCGTTCCGCCAGCAGATCGAGCACTTCCCGTCGGCTCGGCTCCGCGATCGCCTCGAACACGTCCATGCCGAGAAGTATTACAACTGGCGTATATAGAGGTCAAGTGATATATCTCAGGCGTACGCCCGAAGCCCGCTGAGCAGGCCCTGGTGGAACGGGTTGGCGTCGACCGCGTCGAACCAGGCCGCCCCGGTGACCAGCGGTTCCGGCGGTGGGACGACGACCGCTTCGGGAGTGGCGCCGGCCGGACCGCGCCGACGGAACTGATCCTCGAGCTCAGGAGCGGGCATGTCGGGCAGGAGCACGAAGGTGTCGGCGGGCAGGGAAGTAGACGCGTTAGGGGAGAAGGCATCAGGAGCGTCAGCTGCGAGGGCGGCGAAGGTGGTCGCGGCACGAGCAGCTGCCCCGGCCGGATCCTGGCAAACCTTCTCGAGATCGGCGAGAACCGTGGCGAAGGTGACCGATGAATCCCCGTAGTCGATGAAGCGTGAGAGCTTGCCGGTCCTGATCCGGGTGGCAGCAGGAGCCAGCCGATTCATCAGCGACGGTACGCCGTACCGAGCGCGCCCGCCGACGACGACCAAGCGGATGTCTGCTTCGCGAGCAACGATCAGCGACCGGTAGAAATCGGGGTCCGTACGGCGGACGACGATCAGGTCGGCCAGCGCGCCGCGTTCCAGCCGGCCGAGCGGCCGCGGCCACACCCCGGACAGCGCGTCGCCGGGGTTCGACGTCAGCATGCGGACCAGTTCCTCGTCCGTGAAGACCGACTGGGTCTTGTTCCACAGGTCCGCGACCTTCAACTCCCACAACACATTCCGCGTCCCCGACGGCCCCCAGTCCGATCCGAGGCACAACCGGACCCCGGCGGCGTGCGCGGCCCGCACGTCCGCGGTCGCGCCGTACAACCACAGATTGGAGAACGGCGACCACACCAGCGTCGAATTCCCCGCGTGCATGACGGCGAAATCATCCGCGTTCAACGCCGCGCCGTGAATCGCCACCAGTTGCGGTTTCACCACGTCGACCGCTTCCAGCAACTGGAACTCCGACCGCAGTTTCGGATCCGTCCCCTCCGCCGAATGCGCGATGAATCCACGCCCGGCCGCCACCGCCGTGGCGTACGGCGCCAGCGCTTCCTTGCTGTCGGCAACAAGGGTGCTGACCCGGATGAAATCGTCGTGGGTGCCGAGTTTCTCCGAGTCGATGTTCCGGATCAGGTCGTTGTCCGGCGGTACGGCGCCACGCGGGTTGCCCTGGATCGACGTCGTACCACCGATGATCGCCCGCGTCTCGACGTACCTGAGCAGCGCTCGCCCGGCGGCCGCGCCGAGCAGTCGCGCCGGCTGACTGATCTGCGCGCTGTACGTGGGCGCGCCGCCCCACTGGTTGTGCGAGGTCCACGGCTTCTTCCGCGCGGGCTCGGTCCACAACGGCAGGCTGTTGTACATCAAGTGATTGTGTAGATCGATCAGCCCGGGAAAGATCAGCCCGCCGGCCGCGAGTTGTACTGCGTTCTCGAATCCGGCCGGTACGGCGTCGATGGGAGTGACCGCCGCAATCAGCCCGTCGTCGCCGACGTACACTGCGCCACCGGGAAGAACCTGCCCGTCCGGTCGCATTGTCACCACGGTTCCACGCAGTACAAACATGCCTCGTCCTCCCGTAGAATTCCCCGTGCCGCCCCGGATCTTGAGCGTAAGGTCATGGATCGCCCAGGGGGAGGTATGGCGATGCTCGATTTCGATCCCGGCCCGCCGGACACAGTGGCGCAGCACTTCGCGAATGTCCCGAGTTATGCGGATGTCCAGCAATTCTTCTGGTACGACTGGGGCCCGGTCTTCTACCGCGGCCGACTCGACGGCTCGGGCCGGTTGCTGGCCGTCGCATCGGATCCCGGACCGACCGAACGCATCGCCGGCCGCACGCTGGTGGGTGACGCGGGACAACGTGTGCAGGGCTTCCTGACGAAGCTCGGCCTGACCGTCAGCTACACGCTCGTCAACGCGTACTCGTACGCGTTGATACCGGCCCGAGCGCAGCAGGCCGCGCCGCTGCTTTCCAGACCTGATCAACTGACCTGGCGCAACACCCTGCTCGAGTTGATCACCGGCCCGCAGTTGCAGGCGATCGTCGCGTTCGGCGTCCAGGCCAAGTCCGCAGTACATCTATGGACCGACAAGCCTGACGTGCCGGTCTTCGAGGTGCCGCACCCGTCCAGCCGCAACGCGAAGGCACTCGTCGACGGCTGGCGCGCGGCGATCACCGAACTGCGCACGATCGTGACGCCCGATCCCGACGGCGACAACACCGGCGCCAACTACGGGCCGAAGTTCCTGGAGACCGACTACGCGCCGGTTCCGGCTCGCGACCTGCCGTTCGGCGTACCGCCGTGGCTCGGCAACGACGCGTGGGGACGTCATGACAAACCACGGCACAACAACAGCGTCGAACGGCCCGACACCGACGTTCTCAACACTCTTGTGTGGCGCGCACCCAAACTCGACTGAAAGTTGTCCCCGCCTGCCGCTACCTTGGTCGGATGCGAGTGGCGACGTGGAATGTGAACTCGGTCAAGCAGCGGATGCCGCGGTTGCTCGACTGGCTCGACGAGCGGCAGCCCGACGTCGTGTGCCTGCAGGAGACCAAGCTCGCGGACGACGCCTTCAACGCCCTGCTCGGTGCCGAGCTGACCGATCGCGGCTACGAGATCGGTCTGTACGGCGAGCTCCAGTGGAACGGCGTCGCCCTGCTGTCGAAGGTGGGGCTCGAGGACGTCGTCACCGGGGTCGCCGGCGCGCCCGGCTTCCCGAATCCTGAGGCGCGGGCCGTCGCCGCGACCTGCGGCGGCATCCGGATCCACTCGCTGTACGTGCCGAACGGGCGGGTCCCGGACTCCGATCACTACCACTACAAGCTCGCCTGGCTCGCAGCCCTCACCGAGGTCGTCGCGAACGGTCCGGCCGACCAGATCGTCTGCGGCGATATGAACATCGCGCCGACCGACGCCGACGTCTTCGACCCCGCGGCGTACGTCGGCCAGACGCATGTGACGCCACCCGAGCGGCAGGCGCTGGCGGAGCTGATGGCCGCGAAGGACCTGCACGACGTCGTCCGCGACCGCTGGCCGAGCGACCGCATCTTCAGCTACTGGGACTACCGCGCCGGCATGTTCCACCAGGATCTCGGCATGCGGATCGACCTGATGCTCGCGACCGATCCGGTGGCGGCGCGGGTCAAGGCCGCGTGGATCGATCGCAAGGCTCGCAAGGGCACCGGGCCGAGCGACCATGCACCGGTCATCATCGATCTCGACACCGCGCCGGACGGCGATATCGGTCCGGTCGTGCCACCGCCGTCCGCGCCGCGGACCGGCCGGAAGAAGACGACCAAGCTTCCGCAGAGCCGCTGATGCGCCGCCTCGCTGCGGTCGCGATCCTCGTACTCGCGACTCTCACCGCCTGCAGTGACAACCAGCCGCCGACGCCGAGCCCGGTCACGTGGACGAAGGTCGACACCCCGGCCGAGCCGGTCACTCTGACCGCGCACGGCGATCAGCTCCTGATCGGTCTGCGCCACCGCGGCGCCAAGGTCGTCCCGGAGCTCCTGCTCCAGGACAGCACCGGCAAGCGCACGCCGATCACCGTCAAGCCCAACGCGGCCAGCCCGTACGCCACCGAAGCCATCTGGTACTCGATCGCATACGACGGCAAGCAGCTCCTCGCGCTCGGCGGAGCAGCCGGTGGCGCGCACTCCAACACCCGCTGGACGGTCTGGACCGGCACGCCTCAGACCGGACTGATCGAGCACCCGCAGAACTTCTGGACGTTCGGTGGGGAGACGGCCGGCGACCTCTACAGCGCCGTCATCACACCGAGCGGCAGTGCCTTGCTCGGCTCATGGGGCGGTGTGGAGACGGGTAACGACGCCATGGTCTGGCTGCCGAAAGGCGACGTGTGGAGCCGACAGGATCCGACCAAGACAGCCCTCCAGAGCACGCCGAGCCTGCTGGTCGGCCCAGGCTTCGGCACGACGCTCGGCGACAGCATCGTCATCGTCGGCTCGCAGGTCCGCCTCGCGCCCAACGTGGTCGCCCAGGAAGCGGCCGTCTGGCGATCCGCGAAACTCAACTCGGGCTGGACGAGGATCGCCCTGCCCGAACCGGGCAACCGCAGCCAGGCCAACACCGCCACGTGCGACAAGGACTGCGTGATCTCCGGGTACGTCGACGGTCAGCTGGCGGTCTGGCAGCTCGACGCGTCAGGTACGGCGAAGCGCCTCCAAGGCGTGCCGTCCGTCCCGGTCGGCGACAAGGACAAACTGCCGCCGCCGGTCGTCGACGGCGGCAAGATCGTCCAGATCGTTGCCCAGGACAACAAGGTCAAGGTGCTCACGTACCAGGACGGCCACTGGACCGTCCAGGACTCACAAGGCCCGACCGGCCAGGTCACCGACGCCGTCCTGCTGCCCGATCACAAGCTCTACCTGATCGCCGGCACCACACTCTGGCAGACGACGCTCAGCTGAGCAGCCCCTTCACGTACGCCGCCTGGCCCGCGTGCTGCGCGCAGTCGTCGATGACGCTGACGAGCCGCACGCCGAGCGAGACCGGCGGGTTCCACCGCTTGTCGACGATCCGGTCCAAACCGTCGTCGGTCACCGTCTCGAGGAACTGCACAGTGCGCGCGTGCACGGCGTCGTAGTACCCGAGCAGTTGATCGGCCGACAGCTGAACCAGCGCCACCTGGTCCGACGTGTGCGCGTATCCGGTGTCGGCCGCCGGCAACGGCAGACCGAGCCGCTCGTGCCACCCGTCCGCCGTGTACACCTGGTCGTAGCCTCCCGCATCCGCGAGATGGTCGTCCTGGACCCGGGTCAGGTGCCAGACGAGCCAGGCGATCGAGTTGGCCGAGTCACCCGGCCGCGCCGCAAGAGTCTTGTCGTCGAGCCCCGTCACGACATCGTGCAGAACCTCCTGGATCCGGCTGTGTGCGTCCAGCAGCAGGTCACTTGTCTTCATACCGGCCACCGTAGTCTTCGACTCGGACAGTTCTGAGAGAGGGAGCAACCGTGGAATATCGCACGCTGGGTACGAGCGGCGCTGTGGTCTCGACCTACACGCTCGGCACCATGACGTTCGGCAGCGAGACCGACGAGGGCGGCTCGCACGAGCAGCTGGATCGATACACCGAGGCCGGCGGCAATCTCATCGACACCGCGGACGTGTACTCCGGCGGTGTGTCCGAGCAGATCGTCGGACGCTGGCTGGCGAAGAGCTCCGCCCGCGACACCGTCGTACTGGCCACGAAGGGCCGGTTCCCGATGGGCGACGGGCCGAACGACGTCGGCACGTCGCGGATCCATCTGCGGAAGGCGCTGGAGGCATCGCTCGGCCGGCTGGGTGTCGACCACATCGACCTGTACCAGTTGCACGCGTGGGACCCGGTCACGCCGCTGGAGGAGACGCTGAGCTTCCTCGAGGACGCCGTACGGGCCGGCAAGATCGCGTACGGCGGTCTGTCGAACTTCACCGGGTGGCAGCTGCAGAAGGCGTGCGACCTGATCGGCTACCGCGGCTGGTCGAAGCTGGTGACGCTGCAGCCGCAGTACAACCTGCTCGTGCGTGAGATCGAGTGGGAGATCGTCCCGGCGGCGCAGGAGAACGGGTTGGGTCTGCTGCCGTGGTCGCCGCTCGGTGGCGGCTGGCTGACCGGGAAGTACTCGTTCGACGAGGAGCCGACCGGTGCGACCCGCCTGGGCGAGAACCCGGACCGCGGCGTCGAGTCCTGGTACCGGCGCAGCCGCAACCAGCGGGTTCGTGACGTGGTCGACGCGGTTCGGGAGATCGCTGAGGCGCGCGGGATCTCGATGGCGCAGGTAGCGCTCGCCTGGCTGGTCGACCGGCCGATGGTCACGTCGGTCATCCTCGGAGCCCGCACGCTCGAGCAGCTCGACGACAACCTCGCCGCGGCGGATCTGCACCTCACCGCCGAGGAGACGGCGAAGCTGGACGAGGCGAGTGATCCGGGCGCAGCGGACTACCCGTACGGCGGTCCCGGCGTTGCACAGCGGGGCCGACCGATCACCGGCGGACGCGCCTAGTCCTCGACGGCAGCGCGGAGAGCGGAGTACGACGCAACGAGCGCACGCCGCTCTGCCGCGAGCAGCGGGTCGGCGCGATCGCATCCTGCCCGGACCCAGCGGTCCGACAGGTCCATCGCCTCGACCCGCTTGCGCGCGGCCTGGCGTACGGCGTCGCGGTCCGCGTCGTACACGTAGGAGTAAAGGTCGATCAGCGCGCTTTCGAGATGCTCCTCGGTGATGTCCTCCGAGTGCTGGCGCTCGCGGTGGACACGCCACCATTCAACCTCGAAGGCGGCGGCGCGGGCCGGTTCGAAGAGCAGTCCGCTCGAGGAGGCCACCAGCTCGTAGAAGCGGCGCATGTAGGCGCGGGCCGCGTCCGGCTGGTTGTCGGGGTACGGCGCCCACACCTGGTTGGCGCGGAGTACATACCAGGCTCCGCTGAGTGTCCGGTGCGGCGCCATGCGGAAGCCGGCGGAGACCATGCCGACCGCGGCGACCAGGAACTGGCGCCACTCGTGCCGGTAGTAGGCGGCCCAGGCATCTGTCTCGCGGTTGCCGACGACTACCGGGTCGAAGGACAGTAGATCTGTTCTGGAACGCATGATCCCTCCCCCTGAGGACATCCGATGAACGATGGTAGTCCGATCGCGGATGTGGTGGCGCGCATGCAGCAGCGCCTCGACGAGCTGCCGGACGAGCTCGCACACCGGCGCTTCTTCCTCAGCACCTACCTGCGGACGACGCAGGCAGTCGGGAAAGCAATCGACGACGCCCGCTTCGAGGACCCCGAGTGGGTGGAGATCTGGGACGTGAAGTTTGCCGAGCTGTACCTCCGGGCCCACGACCTGCAAGCTCACGACGTGAACCTGGCCCCGCGGCCTTGGCGGTTGGCGTTTGAGGCGTCGAGGGAGTTGCCGGCGTTGGGGCATGTGTTGTTGGGGATCAATGCGCATGTGAACTACGACCTGCCGCAGGCGCTGCTCGAGGTGATCAGTGATGACGACTTTCTGGATCCGCCGTTGATGGATCGGCGCCGGCGGGATCACGAGCGGATCGACGGTGTGTTGTCGGAGCGTGTCGCCGCGGAGGATGAGGAACTGGCGGCGACCGGAGTGCGCAGTTTGCTGGACCACGTGCTCACTCCGCTCAACCGGCTCGCCTCACAGCGCTTCCTGCGCGAGTCGAGGCAGAAGGTCTGGCACAACACGTTCGAGCTGCAGCGGGCACGTGTCGGAGGTACGTACGACAAGCGCCTGGCTGAGCTGGAAGTGCTGAGCGCTGCGAAGGTCGCTGACCTCTTGAGGCCCGGTCAGGTGTTGCTGCGGCTAGCGGTGACCGGATTCGGCGTCACGCTGCCACCGGTCTAGCTCGGCAGTACGCCGGACCACAGGAACCCGACAGCCAAGCAGAAGAGCGTCACCAGGCCGAACACGCCAACCCACAGCAACGCCGGCACACCGGTCAGCCGACGCAACTGGTCAGCATCCGAGCTACGCCCCTGCCCACCACGCCGTGAGCGCTGCAACTCCATGACCGCTCGCGGCGCAGCCAACAGCAGGAACCACGTGAGCAGGTGAGCGAAAGCGGTCTGGACCTCAGCCGACCCCCACCACGACACCCCGAACACCACCGCGCCGAACACCAGCACAGACCACAGTCCGAACAGGTTGCGGATCTGCAGCAGCAGAATCACCAGTGCGAGCAAGAGTCCCCACAGCAGCGCCACGGCGTACCCACGACTCAGCACGAACGCCGCAGCCAAGCCGAAGAGCGCGGGCCCCGGATAGCCGGCGAGTAGTACTGCGATCATCCCCGCGCCGGTCGGCTTGCCGCGCGACACCGTCACGCCGGACGTGTCCGAGTGCAGTCTGATCCCGGACAGCTTCCGCCCGACCAGCAACGCGATCAGCCCGTGCGCGCCTTCGTGGGCGATCGTCACCACCTGCCGCGTGTACTTCCACAACGGTCGCCAGGCGATCAGCAGCAGTGCGACCGCACCGGTCCCGATCACCAACTTGAGAGACGGCTCGGGCTGGACCGACGTGATGCTGTTCCAGAACTCACTCACCCGCACATCCTGACAGGCAGGTGGTCAACCGCCCGCCGTTGACATCGTCTGGTGCGCGAACGACCGTGGAGAGATCGCGGGGGAGGGCCGTTTTGCTTTGGGGGAAAGATGTCTCAACCACGCACCATGACACGCACGGGGAAGAAGACCGCGGCGGCTGCGAAGAAGACCGCAGCGAGGCGGCGGACCTCGGCCGCCGTCAAGGAAGCGGCGGCCGTCCCGCTGCCGGACTTCCTCGAGTCCGCGGGAACGCTGACGCTCGACCAGCGCAGACTGCTGGTGGATCAAGCTCTCTTGCTACTCGGTGAGAACTACGTGCACCTGCCGCTCAAGGTCGCGATGCACGCGGTCAACCCGCTGCAGCGCCTGCGGGTCTTGCGCGCCCGGATGGAGCGCCAGACCGACGACACGATGCAGGAGGAGTGGATCTTCCATCGTGAGATGTCGAGCATCTTCCACTCGGTCCGCGATCTGCATACCAACTACCTGCTGCCGGTCCCGTTTGCCGGGAAGATCGCATTCCTGCCGTTCATGATCGAGAAGTGCTACGACCCCGACGGGACCGAGCACTATCTGATCACCCGGACGATCACCGACTACCAGGCGCCGCAGTTCGGTGCCGGCGCCGAGGTGACGCACTGGAACGGTACGCCGATCGCCCGCGCGGTCGCCCTGAACGGAGCACTGTTCGCCGGCAGCAACGACGCCGCGAACCTCGCTCGCGGACTCGAATCGCTCACGCTCCGCCCGCTCGTGATCCAGTCCCCGCCCGACGAGGACTGGGTGACGCTGACCTACATCGGTCTCGACGGCTCGAACCAGGAGCTCCGCGAGCAATGGAAGGTCGCGACCAACCTCCCGCCGATGACGGACCTCGACGCGGTCAGCGAAGCGTCGGCGTTGATGGGCCTCGACCTCGACTCCGACGAGAAGTCGCGCGCGAAGAAGGTCCTGTACGTACGCGACGTGGTCGAACTCGAACGCGGTCAGAGCTCGGCCGAACTCGCCGCACCCGCTGCCGTCACCGGCGCGGACCTGCCGACCACGATGCCCGGCGTCTTCCGCGCCCGCGAGGTGGTCACGTCGTCCGGCAACTTCGGGCACCTGCGGATCTTCACGTTCAGCGTGCAGGACCCGGTCGCGTTCCGGGACGAGTTCGTCCGGCTGGTCGCGATCCTGCCGCAGAACGGGCTGATCGTCGACGTCCGCGACAACGGCGGCGGGCACATCTACGCGAGCGAGTTCACGCTGCAGACGATGACGCCGCGGCGGATCGCGCCGGAACCCGTGCAGTTCATCAGTACGCCGCTCAACCTGAAGATCTGCCGGCGGCACAAGGACAACCCGTCCGGGATCGACCTCGGCCCGTGGTTCGACTCGCTCGACCTGGCGATCGAGACCGGTGCGCAGTACTCCGCGGCGAAGCCGATCACGCCGGAGGACGGCGCGAACGACATCGGGCAGACGTACCACGGGCCCGTCGTGCTGATCACCGATGCCCGGGTCTACTCGGCCACCGACATCTTCACGGCCGGGTTCGCCGACCACGAGATCGGCACCATCCTCGGCGTCGACGACAACACCGGCGCGGGCGGCGCCAACGTGTGGACGCACGGCCTGCTCGCGTCGCTCCTCAACGAACCGCCTCCGCCTGACGAGACCTCGCCGTACATCGCGCTGCCGAACGGGGCGAACCTGCGGGTCGCGATCCGTCGTACCCTGCGCGTCGGCAAGCTCGCCGGTACGCCGGTCGAGGACCTCGGCGTGAAACCGCATGAGACGCACCGGATGACCAAGGCCGACCTGCTCGACGGCAATGTCGACCTGCTGAACAGGGCCGGCGCGCTGCTCGCCGCGCTCCCGGTCCGCCGGCTCGACCTCAAGACGTCGCTCAGCGGTACGACGCTGACCGTCGCGATAGATGCCCAGAGCATCGATCGGGTCGACATCTACCTCGACGACCGCCCGATCAGCTCCGAAGATCTGACCGGCCCGCTGAGCATCGACATCCTCGATGTGACGCCAGGTCAGATGCTCCGCGCCGACGGCTACCAGGCGGGAAGCCTCGTGGCGTCCCGGCGGCAGGTCGTGTAGGTCCGCTACCGTCGGAGCATGCCGACTCTGCATCTGACCGCCGAGGAAGAGGCGATGCTCGGCGGTCGGGACGGGGGCGGCGTCGCGCTGGCGATGCGGGTGATCGTCGGGCAGGCGCGGATCTCGGACGCGCCGCGCCTCGTCGAGATCACGTCGGCGCATGTCGACTCGTGCCTGTACCACGGTCAGGTCAGCCTCGACTTCGCGCACCGCCTCGTCGACCTGGGTGCCCGCGTACGCGTCCCGACCACGCTGAACGTCGGCTCGACGGACCTCGTCCACCCAGGCCTCGTCCGCGATCCGGAGTTGGCAGCCGCAGGGCGTGAGCTGATGGCAGCGTACGTCGACCTCGGTTGTACGCAGACCTTCACGTGCGCGCCGTACCAGCTCCCGAACCGGCCCGGACTCGGCGAGCACATCGCGTGGGCGGAGTCGAACGCGATCGTGTTCGCGAACTCGGTCCTGGGTGCCCGGACGGATCGGTACGGCGACTTCCTCGACGTCTGCGCGGCGATCACCGGCCGGGCGCCGTACGCCGGATTGCAGACCACCGAGGCGCGGCGGGGGACCGTGGTGTTCGACTGCCGGCCGCTGGGGGATTTCCTGCGTTCGGAGCTGGTGTATCCGTTGCTCGGGCACCACATCGGGTCCGTGGTCGGTGCCGGAATCCCTGTGCTGGTGGGGATTCCGGAGGATGTGACCGAGGACGACCTGAAGGCGCTGGGTGCGGCCGCCGCGTCGGCTGGTGGAGTCGCGTTGTTCCACGCGGTCGGCGTCACGCCGGAGGCGCCGCGCGAGTTCGCCGGCCTTCCGGTGCGCGAGGTCGAGCTCGACACGCTGCAGCGGGTCAGGCGGGACCTGTCGACGACCGGCGAGCTCGATGCGGTGAGCGTCGGTACGCCGCACGCGTCGTACGCCGAATGTGTGCGACTCGCGCAGCTGTTGAAAGACGGGCCGCCGTTGAAGGTGCCGTTCTACCTGTCGACCAACCGTCACACGCGAGAGCGGCTCCTGGGCGCCGAGCTGGAGATCCTGGAGAACGCCGGCGTGACCGTGGTCGTCGACACCTGCACGTACGTCACGGCGATCCTCTCGCCCGACTGGAAGAACGTGATGACGAACTCCGGCAAGTGGGCGCACTACGCACCCGGAAACATCAACGTCAACGCGGTCCTCGGCTCGCTGGCCGAGTGCGTCGCGTCGGCCCGCGCCGGTCAGGTCGTCTTCGAGTGATCATCCACGGCCGCACCCTCCACCCCGGTACGGCGACCGGCGAGCCGATCCGGCTCACCGCACCGCTCTCGTTCTGGGGCGGAACCGACGAGCAAGGCCGCATCGTCGACGCCCATCACCCGCAATGCGGCGCCGTCCTCACCGGTCGCATCCTGATGATGGAGTCCGGCCGCGGCTCCAGCTCAGCCAGCAGCGTTCTGGCCGAACAGATCCGCGCCCGTACGGCGCCCGCCGCGATCATCCTGGCCCGCGCCGACCCGATCATCCCGCTCGGCGCCCTCGTCGCCGCCGAGCTCTACAACCTCAACCTGCCTGTCGTCGTCGCACCGTACGACGCCATCCCGGACCACGCGCAGTTGCACGTCTCCGCCACACCGACCGAGGCAACCATCACCTGGACTACATTCACCCCGGTGTAGACGGTCGCCGGTCGCCGGTCGGCTGACGCATGAGTACTGCGGTTGCTGCGAAGAGGACTGCGCAGCCGGCGAGGGCGATCGGGAGCGTGGTGAGGCCGGCGAGTGTCGAGATGGTCACCCCGCAGACGATCTCGCCGAGGTACTCGAGTTGGGCGAGGAACGAGTGGGTGGTCGCGCGGATGTCCGCGGTCGTGCGGGTGTTGATCCAGATCGTGCTGATGACCCGCGTCAGCGGGGTGACGATGCCGTTCAGGAGTACGACGGCGATCGCGCCGACGACCGGGTCCCGGGCGAATCCGAGCAGGAGCATGCTGAGTACGCCGACGAGTGCCGCCAGCGCGTAGTCAGTCGCGGCGTGGCTGCCGTTGATGCGGTTCGTGACGAGCCGGAGTACGAGTGCGCCGACGACCAGCCCGACCACGCCGAGTGCCGTGAACCACAGGATCGACGGCGGCAGACCGAGGTCGATCAGCTGCTTCTGGGTCAGCCGGCCGGCCGCGTCCGAGGCGCCGTTGACGAGGAACGTCGCGGCGAAGATCAGCAGGATCGCGCGACTCCGGCGTACGAGTGTGACTCCGCGGACGAAGGTGGTCCACGACGTCGACCAGCGGGCCGTCCACGTCGGGACCCCCACCACGCCGCCGAGCGGAGCGAGTTCGAAGTTGTGCTCGGTGAAGCGGAAGGCGACGTACAGCGCGAGCGACATCATCGCGACGCCGGCGACCACGATCGTGACGTCGCGGCGAGTCGCCCAGGCGAGTAGACCGAGGGCGATCAGGCCGGTCGCGGCGCCGGTCAGCTGGGCGCGGGCGGCGCGGGTCAGGACGAGGTTGATCCGGTCCGGCCGATCGAGCTCGTCGGTGATCAGCGCGACGTCCGACCCGCTCGCGAACGTCCACGAGATCCCCCACAGCACCTGGGTCGCGAGTAGCGCCGGGAACGACTCGAACAGCCCGGTCGCGAGCATCGCCGTACCCATCAGCACCTGGGAGATGACGAGCGACCACTTGCGGCTGATCGTGTCCGCGATGACACCGGCCGGTACTTCGAACACGAGCGCGAACGCACTCTGCACCGACCCGATCAGCACCAGCTGGGCCGGGGAGAGGCCGGCGTCGACGACCAGGTAGACGCTCGTGACCAGCCACCATCCGTTGTGCAGGACCGCGCGCAGCCAGGTCCAGCGGATGAAGACCGTCTCCATGCCCGGTGATCCTTCCGGGGAACCACGCAGCGGCGCCAGCCAATATCCCAGCGGTGTGAGTCGAGGATCACAGTGCAAAACGAATGACCGTTCTTGATCTCGCGCAGGCCCGAGGCGCAAGGTGGAATTTCAGAGAACGAGCGTTCGGTTTGAGCTGGGGGTCGGCATGGCGCAGATGACTCTGGACCGGGTGGGGCAACCCGCACTCCCGGAGCTGGGGCAGAGTCGTGGTGGTGGGATCTGGCGGGTGGTGCGCGAGGTGGCGCTGCTGGCGATCCTGTTCGGGGTCTACAACCTCGGACGGTTCCTGTCGGCGGAGCATTCGGGGTCGGCCTTCAGGCACGCCCACGAGCTGATCCGCTGGGAGGCATGGCTCGGGCTGCCGAGCGAGGCGACGGTGCAGCATCACGCGCTGCAGATCGACGGACTCGCTAGGGTCGCGAACCTGTTCTACGCGACCGTGCACTTCCCGCTGACCGCGATGGTCCTGCTCTGGTTGATGATCCGCCGCCCGGCCGAGTACGGGAAGGCGCGCTGGGCGCTCGCGTCACTGACCGGGCTGGCGCTGATCGGGCACATGCTCTTCCCGCTCGCTCCGCCGCGGATGATGCCGGGCTGGGTGGACACGGGAGTGCTGCTCGGCCAGTCGGTCTACGGACCGAGCACGCACTCGGGGGTCGCGAACCAGTTCGCGGCGATGCCGAGCCTGCACGTCGGCTGGGCGTTGATGGTCGCGGTGTTCCTGATCCGCGCGACGCGGTCACGGTGGCGTTGGCTGTGGATCGCACATCCGCTGCTCACCTTCACGGTCGTCGTAGTCACCGCGAACCACTACTGGCTGGACGGCCTGGTCGCGATAGCGCTCGCTGTCCCGCTGCTCCTGATCTTCGACAGTTCGTCGTCGGCGCGGACGAGGAAAGGCTCGCGTTCGAGCACCAGCCTGGCCGCGGCGGCGCCGATGTCGAACCAGAGCCCGATCAGTTCGAGCCGGCCCTGAGCCTCGGCTTCCCGGACACACGCGAAACTCCGCAGGTTCTCGAGCTGTACGGCGACGTTCGCGACCGACAGCTTGTCCGCGGGCGAGAGCTTCACGCCGGTGGCCGGATCGATGATGTCGGGCAGCGCGACCGCACGCCGTACCGACGGCTCGAGGTGGCGCAGCCAGCTCTCCAGGCCGGAGCCCTCGGGTATGTCGGCGGCGAGCGCGGCCGCGGCGGCGCCGCAGGACGAATGGCCGCAGACCACGATCGACTTCACGCCGAGTACGTCGACCGCGTACTCGATCGCGGCGTCGACCGAGCTGCTGTTCGAACCCTTCGGCGGCACCAGGTTCCCGATGTTCCGCACGCAGAACTGGTCGCCGGGGCCGCTCGTGGTGATCATCGTCGGCACGATCCGCGAGTCCGCGCAGGTGATGAACAGATGCTCCGGGCGTTGTCCCTCGGCCGCCAGTTTCGCGAGCAGCGGCCGGATCTCGTCGGCCGACGCCTCGAACTCGCGGACGCCGTCCAGCATCGGCCGCCCGGATCGAGCGCGATTCAGCTCGACGACGCCGCCGCGGGCGATGTGCCCCCGCCGCCAGTCCTCGATCGCCTCGTACGCCGCGTGGTCGAGATGATCCACGGTCAGTTCGACCCGCACCGTCGCGCCGACGGGAATCGACCGCAACGTCCGCACGAGTGACGCGACCCCGAGGAACACCAGCGTGCCGCGGATCCGGACGGTCCACACGCCGTTCGACTCGGTCGCCGTGACCGTCGCGCGGGCGAGCCGGTACAGCACGCGTACGACCGCGAGCACCAGGCCGAGCAGGACGCCTTCCGCGAGTCCGAGCGCGGCGACGCCGACCGCTGTCACGACGTACACGAGCAACTCGTCGTGCCTGCGCAGCGTGCGGATGTGAGCGAGCTGCACGAGACGCAACCCGGTGACGAGCAGTACGCCGGCCAACGCGGCCATCGGGATCAGCTCGAGCATCGCTCCGGCCGCGAGCACGAACGCCGCGATCCACAAGCCGTGCATGATCGCGGACGCCCGGGTCCGCGCGCCGGCTGCGACGTTCGTGGACGAGCGGACGATCACGCCGGTGACCGGCATGCCGCCGAGGGCGCCGGACAGTGCGTTCGCCGCGCCCTGGCCGATCAGCTCGCGATCGAGGTTGCTCCGGTTGCCGCGATGAAGCTTGTCAACGGCAACAGCCGACAGCAACGACTCGACACTGGCGACCAAGGCAACGGTCAGCACTGCGGTGACGATCTCGATCGGCGTGCCTTCGGGCATCGCCGGCAGGATCAGGCTCTGCAGCGGATGGTCCGGCAGGTCGACCCGGGTCACGTCGGGCATCCAGACCGCGGCCAGCGCGGTCACCGCGACCACGGCGACCAACGGCGCCGGAATCACCTTGGCTCTGGGGATCCTGGGCCAGGCGAGCACGACCGCGACCGTCAAGATGCCGACGGCAACGGAATGCCCGTGGTGCGTGATCAGCTGCGCGGGGAGCGCGATCACGTTGTCGATCAGCGTGCTCTGCGCCTTGCCGCCGAGCACGACGTGCAGCTGCTGGACAGCGATCGTCACGCCGATCCCGGCGAGCATGCCGTGCACGACAGCGGGGGACAGTGAGAGCGCCAGCCGCCCGATGCGGGTGACGCCCAGCAGGATCTGCAGGGCACCGGCGGCGCAGGTGATCGCGGCGGTCGCGGCCCAGCCGAACTGGGTGACGAGGCCGGCGACGACCACGGTCAGACCGGCGGCCGGACCGCTGACTTGCAAAGGGGATCCGCCGAGCGCACCCGCGACGACTCCGCCGACCACAGCGGCCACCAGGCCGGCGATCAGCGGTGCGCCGGAGGCGGCAGCGATCCCTAACGAGAGGGGTATTGCGATCAGGAAGACCACGAGCGACGCAGGGAGGTCGTGGTGCAGGATGGTCTTCCAGAGCTTGGGAGATGAAGAGGTCGGCACGGGTGGTCCTCCGGCGTCGGTGCTCAGGGCAACTGCTCGGGCATCAGGCGTCGAAACAAAGAGTGTCGATCTGGTTACCCACTGTACTGACCCGATCAAGCCCGCACCAGCGCTGATATTTGCTCAGAGCATCTACTCGGCCGGGAACAGGACGCGGCGCGCGTGGTCGGTGTCGAGGTACTCGCGGACCGCGACGATCAGCCCGTCCCGAACAGTGAAGACTCCTGCACATTTGTTGCTGTAGGCACCGCCCGCCCGAGCGGTCGCGCAAGCGGTCCATTCGGCGAGCACCTGCTCGCCGTCGGCGATCACGTTGACCAGCTCGATCGTCACCGGCGTACCCGGAGCGAAGAGGTTGCCGGCGGCCGCGCCGAGGAAATCGTCGACGACCAGGTCGCGTCCCTTCCAGTCACCGGACAGCGGCAGATCGCCCGGATAGGTCCAGACCACGTCCGGTGCGAAGCTCGCCCGGATCGTCGGCAGATCCCCGGCTGCCACCGCCTCGACGTAGCGGGTGACAACGGTCCTCGGGTCGCGCATCAGCGGTTCCTCCTCGTGCAGGGTGAGTACGGCGTTGCCGCGGATGCGGCGGTTGCGCAGGTCGTCGAGTACGGCGTCGGTCCGGGACCAGTCCTCGACGCGGCCGAGCTCCGGGTGCAGGCGGCCCGCCGAGACCAGCCGGACGAGCGTCGCGAGGTCCTGGTCGTCACGGCCGTGGACGTAGTGGAAGTGCCGGATCCGCGCGGCCTCGGCAGCGGTGAAGAAGTCGAAGAAGTCGAGCGTGACCGGTTGCCGGCTGGCTTCGCCGAACCAGATCAGGTCGCCGCCGGGAGCCAGCTTCGACAACGCGATCGGAAGGCTCTCGCCGCCGACGGACTCGAGGACGAGGTCGAAAGGCCCGCTGGCCGCGGCGACGTCGTACACGAGGTCTTCGGCACCGAGTTCGAGCAGTCGGGCGCCGCGAGCCGGGGACGAGACAACTGCCGTGACGATCGCGCCGGCGCCGGCCGCGAGCTCGGTGAAGTAGTGCCCGACACCGCCGGATGCGCCGGTCAGCAGGATCCGTCGCCCGATCACGCTGCCCGCCGTACGCAGCAACCGCAGCGCCGTCAGCCCCGCGAGCGGAAGCGCGGCGGCCTGCTCGAACGAGATGTCGTCCGGCAGTACTGCGACCTGCGCGGCCGGCGCGACCACGCGCTCGGCCCAGCCGGAGTGCGGCAGATGCGCGACCACCCGGCTGCCGACCGGCGGACCGCCCGGTGCCGCCGCGAGCACCCGACCGGCGACGTCCTTGCCCGGCCGCCAACCGTCGCGCGGCTGCTCGAGCTGGAACGTCTCGCCGCGGTTGATCGAGAACGCGGCTACCTCGATCACCATCTCGCTCCCGCCCGGCCGGACCTCGTCGACCTCCGCGAGCCCGACCTTTCCGGTGTCCACCGCAACAATTGACCGCATCGAAGTTCCGCTCTTTCGACTAGACTTTGGTAGCGACGTTAGGGGCGGGTCGTGGCGGCCCGAAAGACCGCACTTACGACTGCTATAGGCACCCAATGGATACCGACCAGGTCAGAGACAAATGGGATGTCACCAAGGGCGCTTGCCCGACACGTCAGGTGCTGAGCCGGATCGGCGACACGTGGACGATGCTGGTGATCAGCACGCTCGAGAAGGACGGCACGCTGCGCTCCGGACAGCTCAAATCGATCATCGAGGGCATCACCCAGAAGATGCTCACCCAGACGGTGCGCCACCTCGAGCGCGACGGCGTCGTCCGGCGTGACGTTGTTCCTACCGTTCCGGTGACGGTGACCTATACGCTGACGCCGCTCGGCCTGAGTCTGGCTGCGGCCGTCGCGACGATGCGCACGTGGGCCTACGACCACATGGACGAGATCGCCGCGGCCCGCAAGGAGTACGACGCCAATACCTGAGGAGTCACGTGGATCTGCAACTGACCGGGAAGACCGCGGTCGTCACCGGAGCCAGCAAGGGCATCGGCCTTGCCTGCGTCGAACTGCTCGCGCGGGAGGGTGCGACGGTGACAGGCATCTCCCGTGATCCCGCGAATCTGGCCAAGGCGCAGGAGCAGTTCCCGGATCTGACGTTCGCGGTGGAAGCGCTCGACCTGACCGACCCGGACGCGACGAAGGCCGTGTTCGAGCGGATCGGCGTACCGGACATCCTGATCAACTGCGCGGGCGCGGCCCGGCGCACTCCGGTGGACGAGCTGGACAGCACGGCGCTGCATGCGGCGATGGAGGCGAAGTACTTCACCTACATGCACGCGACCGAGGCGGTCATCCGCGGGATGGCCGAGCGCGGTAGCGGCGCGGTCGTGAACGTCGTCGGCCAGGGCGGCCGGGCTGCGAACCCGCTGCACATCGGCGGCGGCGCGGCCAACGCGGCGCTGATGCTGGCGTCGGTCGGCTACGCCAAGGCGTACGCCGCCAACGGCGTGCGAGTGAACGTGATCAACCCGGGCACGACCCGGACCAACCGCGTCGACGAGGGGCTCGAGGCCGCGGTCCGCGCGACCGGCAAGCCGAAGGACGAGCTCCTCGCCGAGATGGTCCGCGACGTACCGATGGGCCGCTTCGGCGAACCCGAAGAGGTCGCGAACGTCGCCGTCTTCCTCGCCTCCCCGCTGGCGAGCTACGTCACCGCCTCGATCGTCACGATGGACGGCGCCACCACGGCAGGCATCTGATCAGCGCACGGCTCCGTCGGTCGGCCGGGCGCCCGGGTTCGAGAACGGGGTGATCGGGCGTTCCTGGAGTACGCCGTCGATCGTGATGTCGACGTTCTCGTTGAAGAAGGCGACATGGCCTGCGATCGGCAGCAGCGGCGCCGTCGGGAAGTCGTAGGACCAGGCGACGTCCGCGACCGAGGGCACGGACCAGTACTCCGAGGTCCGGCCCTTGTACGGGCAGGCGGTGACGGTCTCGGACGGGGTGAGGTGCTCCAGGTGGACCGACGTCTTCGGGAAGTAGTAGCGCGGCGGTAGCCCGGTCTCGAAGACGATGACCGCCGAGCCCGACGCGGCGAGCGTGATGCCGTCCACGGCCACCTCGAACCGGCGGCTGGAGTTGATCGCGTCGACCCGCGAGTACGGGTTGCGAGGATGGACGAAGACTTCCTCGTCTTCCTCGAACCAGCGGTCGAGCGCGTCCCATTGGAACCGGACGCGGTCCTTTGCGACTCCGTCGTCGTACACCCAGGCATGGCCCGATCCGGCGTTGTGCACGCGGGCGACGCCGTGCCCGAAGGTCTTCGTGTCGCCGGTGTCGGCCAGTACGCCGTCGGCGACGTCGCCGAGCGGGATGTAGTACTGCGGGTACGGCGGGAACTCCCACAGGTAGATCGCGTCCGTCGTGTCGAGGACGACGCGGTCGTCGAGCATCGCGCGGATCCGCCGCGGGACCGGTGCGGTACCGCCGGGCGGGATCAGGGGTTCGGGGTAGGCGCTCATGGATCCAGTAAAACGCGGGGCCGGCCCTGGTGGTGCCGGCCCCGCAGTCTTTCGGACGGATCAGCCGGCGACTAGACGGTGATCCAGTCGATGTCGGCGATGTAGCCGTTCGGGTTGCTGACCTTGATCGAGTTTGCCCCGGCGGTCAGCTTCATCGGCAGGTAGGTCACCTGCGGCGTACCCCAGTCGTTGTCGCCGAGACCGCTGTAGTTGGCCCAGTACGTGTCGGCGCCGTTGACCGTGAGCATGCTCTGCCGGCTGGTGTCGCCGTCGGTGTAGGCGATCTTCACCAGGTACGTCCCGGTCGTCGGCACGGTGATGTTGTTGAGTGTCACCGTCGACCCGTAGCCGATGTTGCCGATCTTCGAGCCACCCGAGCACAGGCTGCACCCGGAGACACTCGCATCTCCGGTCAACGTGCTGCTCGACGCCTCGGCCTCGTAGCGCACCGGTCCGCCGTTCTTCGATGTCAACATCGTCAGCGGCGCACTCGGTCCACCCTTGGAACCCTGCACGGTGAAGGTGTACCGCGTCTGCGGCGACAGCCCGCCCACCACGACGCTCGTACCCTGGCTGGTCGCAACCTGCTTGCCATTGGCAAACACCTTGTACGACGCCGCGCCCGGGACCGGCCGCCACGTCAGCGTGGTCGTGGTCGGGCTGACGTCCGTTGCGGTCAGATCGGCCGGCACCGAGCTGTTGCCGTTCGGGCTGATCTTGTACAGCTTCGACCCGTGAGCCGGCAGCTGCGCACTGACGGCGCCGGACACGTTGCGGGTGTTCTGGTCGGCCCAGATATCGCGGACGGTGGCCTTCCCGTCGATCCCGAGCTGGTCGAAATTGCCGGTCACGGTGGCGGGGGAATCGGCCAGGTTGAACAGCGCGACCGTCGTACTGCCGTCCTTGTTGTGCGCGTACCAGACCTGCTGCAGCTGGTCCTGGTTCAACGGGCGGGCCGGGTTGCCGGACTGGTCGATCGCGATGACCTCGCGGTTCGTGAGGAGCTTGAGGCCGTACGCGTCCAGCTTGGTCAGGTCGTCTCCGGCGAACAGCGGCGCCGAGTTGATCGCCCAGAACGTCATGTAGCTCTGCCGTTCGGCGTCTGTCAGCCCGTCCATCGCGCCGACCCCGACGTTCAGGGCGTCCAGGTTGTTCCAATGGCCGGGGCCCGCGTCGTCGATCCACTGCGGGAGGTCCCACCAGCGGGCCTTCACCGAGCTGTCCCACTTGACGATGGTGTCGCAGTAGCACTCGACGTCGGTGTCGATCCGCCAGCCGTTCGAGTTCTGCTTCCAGACGTCGGCGTACCGGTGGCTAAGTGACCAGGACAGCGTGTACTGCATCGGCCGGCCGGCGTTCTGCACGGCGCGCCACCAGGCCTGGATGTCTGGGATGTTGTTGTGGTTCGGATCGTCCGGCGCGCCCTTCCACGAGCCCGGGCCGACACCATCCATCTTGATGAAGTCGACGCCCCAGGACGCGAACAGCTTCGCGATCGAGTCGGCGTACTTCTGCGCGCACGGGCTGTCGTAGTTGATCTTGTACGCCGCGTCCCAGCCGTTGGTCTTGCGCAGGTCGGGGTAGACGATGTCGCGGGTGAAGCAGCCGGGCGCGTCGTAGATCGGCGTGTTGCCGTCGCGGTAGACGTCCGTGCCCAGGCCGACGGTGGTGTAGATGCCGAACTTCAGGCCGAGCTTGTGGATGTCGTCGCCGACCGCCTTCATCCCGCGCGGGAACCGCTTCGCCATCGCGACCGGGCGGCCGTACTCGTCGCCGCCGTCCTGCCAGCCGGCGTCGACATTGATGTACTCGTAGCCGTACGGCTTGAGCTTGGTGGCCAGCGCTTTCGCCTGGGTGAGGATGTTCTTCTCGCTGATGAAGCTGCCGGGGCCGTCGGGGTTGACGCCCGGGTAGTTGGTCGACTGCAGGCTCCAGCTGCTCCAGCCCATGTACGGCGTCGCGGCGACCTGCGGGTAGACGGGTTTGTGGTCCTGGGCGGCATCGGCGGGGGCGGTTGCGGCTGCTGTCGACACCAGGGCGACGGCAGCCAGCACGGTCAGAGTGGGGCGTCTCAAGGACATGCGATGTTCCTCCGGGGGAGGAGTGAGCGGACGCGGCCGAGCCTAGGTCGGGTTAATTTACCCAGTCAAGTATTCAGCGCCGGTGACTTCCTGTGACACGACTGCCATGGAACCTTGATCAACTTCGCCGCACCGCCTCGTCGTCGTACCAGCAACAGGCCGGCTTCGTGAGGACGCCGGCCGGGTGCAAGAGGGGGTTCCATCATCGTGAAGGCAAGGAAACTCGGCCGAGCGGCAGTGGCCGTGGCCGGTGCGGCCGGTCTGGTGGCACTCGCGGCCGCCGGTGCGTCGGCAGCGTCGTCGAGTCCGGCAAGACCTGCTCTGAAACTGGTTGCCGGTAGCACCGATGTGACATTGGAGAACGTCGCGGACTACGGCGTCGATCTGGACCTCGGTACGCACGTGGTGGCCGGCAACGCACCGATCGAGGTGCGGACGACGCGCGCGTCGTACAACTCGCCGGTGGTCGCGACGCAGTACGTCAACGGCAAGCCGGCCCGGCAGTTGCCGAAGGGGCTCGTCACGGACTTCTCCGGGCTGGGGAAGTTCCTGCACATCACGCTCACCGATGCCGCGGGCAAGAAGGTGCTCGACAAGGACCAGGCGCTGTGCCTGAACGGCGAAGGGTCGCGGACCCGGCCGGATGCGCCCGCGACCTCGCCGTACCCGGACGGTTGTACGGCGAACCCGTTCACGCAGGGCGCGGTGTGGGGCGTGCAGACGGGCTGGTCGTCGCGGACCTACGACGGCAGCGATCCGGTGCAGCTTGCCAACGGCAAGTACAAGGCGACCGTCACGGTCAGCAAGGGCTACCGGGACTTCTTCAAGATCCCGGCGGCAGACGCGTCGGTGAAGCTGAACGTGACGATCGAGAAGGGCGACGCGTGCGTCCGCGGCTGTTTCGGCGCGAAGAAGGCGGCAGCAAGCTCGGTGGCGCTGAAGCCTCACGCGGCCCGTCCGACCGGGAAGGCGAGCGTGCCGAAGGGGCCGAAACCTGACCTGCGGCCGGTCCCGGCCTGGGGCATCGTCGCCGCGCCGGGCGACGAGGGTACGCCGGACGCGGCCAAGGACTTCCTGCAGTTCTCGGCGACCGTGTGGAACGCAGGCCCATCGCCGCTGGTGCTGGACGGATTCCGGCGGCAGGGCAAGGACCTGATGGACGCGTACCAGTACTTCTACGACACGCACGGCAAGGAGGTCGGCTACCAGAACACCGGGACGCTCGAGTGGGACGGCCGGCCCGGACACAACCATTGGCACTTCACCGACTTCGCCCGCTACAGCCTGCTGAACTCGAAGCAGAACGAGGTGGTCCGGAGCCAGAAGGAGGCGTTCTGCCTGGCCGCGACGGACGCCATCGACTACACGGTGAAGAACGCCAACTGGCACCCGTACAACACCGATCTGCACACGGCCTGCGGCGACCACGGCTCGCTGTCGGTGCGTGAGGTCCTTGATGTCGGCAACGGTGATACCTACGAGCAGTCGTTGCCCGGGCAGTCCTTCGACATCACGAACCTTGCCAACGGCACGTACTACGTGCAGGTGAGCGCCAACCCGGAGAACCGCCTGTACGAGTCGAACACGAAGAACAACGTTGCCCTGCGCAAGGTGATCCTGGGCGGCACCAAGCATCACCGCACCGTCCAGGTCCCGCCTGTCGGTGTGATCACCGCGCCGTAGCCCGGCTTTGGGCACCCACCAACCACGACGCGCGGTCGGAGGTGGTTGGCGGGTGCTCAAGGTGGCCCGGGGCAGGGGTGAGTGGAGGCAGCATGCTCGCCCCCGCCTCGGAGTTAGTGGTGTTGCGGGCGCCGGCGGGCGCGGCTCGGACGCAGGTGGGAGTCCATCCGGGCGTGCTGACGACGGCCCAGGACGAACGGGCGCGACGTACGGGTGATGGGAGTGGCCGGCGGGGCGGCGAGCATGATCTCGGACTGCTGCAGGTTGAGCCGGAGCGGGACCTGGTGCCACGGGGACCTGGTCCGGACCAGGACCAGCCGGAACTGGCCGTCCCGCCGCAGCCGCAGACCGATCGCGACCGTCGCGACCGCCGGGATCAGCCCGGCGAGCAGCAGCGCCGAGCGCGCCCCGAAGTGCTGTGCGAGGAACCCGACCGTCGGCCCGCCGATCGCGCCGCCCCCGATGAAGACCAGGTTGTAGATCCCGGAGACCCGGCCGCGCAGGCCGTCCGGAGTGGTCAACTGGACCATCGACTGGGCCGCGGTCAGGAACATCAGGGTCGCCATACCCATCGACGCGAGGACCGGGATGAAGGTCCACAGCGACGGCTGGATCGCGGCGAGTACTTCGGTGAGCGTCAGCAGGCACGCGATCCCGATCAGGTTGCGCAGCCGGGTCGGCCGCACGCGCCGGGCCGAGAGCAGCGCACCCGCCAGTGCACCGAACGCGACGACCGAGTTCAGGATGCCGTACCCCGAGGCGCCGATCTGGAAGACCCGGTCGGCGAAGGCGGTCAGCGTGACCGCCAGGCTGATCGTGAACATGCCGTAGATTCCGACGAGCGCGATCGCCCACCGCACGGCCGGCTCGTGGAATGCGTACCGCACGCCGTCGCGCAGGCCGTCCCGGATCCGGACGCCTGCGCTCGCCTTGCGGGCAGCGTGGTACCCCGGCATCTCGCTCTCGCGCATCCGCAGCAGGGCGCTGATCGAGGCGAAGAACGTGCAGGCGTTGATCGCGAAGGCCCACGGCGTACCGAGCACGCCGAGCAGTACGCCGCCGAGCGCCGGCCCGACCATGCTGCCGAGCTGGAACGTCGACGACACCATGCTGATCGCGTTCCGGACCGTGTCGCGGGGGACGATCTCGGTGACGAACGACTGCCGGGTCGGGTTGTCGACCGCGGTCGCCAGGCCCAGGACGAACGCCATCGTGTAGACGTGCCACACCTGGACGTGGCCGGTGAACGCGACCGTCGCGAGGACGGCGGCGCAGGATCCGAAGGTGGTCTGGGTGGCGAGCAGGACCTTCCGCTTCGGGAAGCGGTCCGCGATGACGCCGCCGTACAGGCCGAGCACGAGGGTGGGAGTGAACTGCAGTGCGGTCGTGATGCCGACCGCGGTGGCGCTGCCGGTGAGCGTGAGCACCAGCCAGTCCTGCGCGATGCGCTGGATCCAGCCGCCGGTCGAGACGACCAGCAGTCCGCTGACCAGGAGACGGAAGTTGCGGACGCGCAGCGCGCTGAAGGTGTCCTTGAAACCCGGGCGGCGCTGCGGGGCCCGGAGCTCGGTGCGGTCGGTGGTGCGGTGGAGGTGGAAATCGGTGGACGGGACAGAACCGGAGGTGGCCCGGGTGGTCAAGAGCGATCCCTACGCGTGTGGACTGGTCAGGGGAGGACACCACCATCCTCACGGTTCGGTACTGGATTCCCCCAGCGAATTACTCCTATTAGTCTTATAGCGTCACGTAATGAAGGGGTGAATCGATGTACGACCCGGACCAGCTGCGCACGTTCCTGGCGGTGGCGCAGTCGCTCAGCTTCACGCAGGCGGCGGAGCGGCTGGGTATCCGGCAGCCCACGGTGAGCCAACATGTCCGCAAACTCGAGGTGGCCGTCGGGCGGCCGCTCTTCGTCCGTGACACCCGCACAGTCACCCTGACCGCGGACGGCGAGGCGATGGCCGGGTTCGCCCGGACCATCCTGGCCGCGCACGAAGAGGCCGCCGGGTACTTCACCGGCTCGGAGCTGCGCGGCCGGCTGCGGTTCGGCGTGACCGACGACCTCGCGCTCACCCCGCTGCCGAAGATCCTGCGCGACTTCCGCCAGCTGTACCCGCGGATCGACCTCGAGCTGACCGTTGCCCAGAGCCCGAACCTGCTCCGCCGGGTCGAGTCCGGCCACCTCGACCTCGCCTACGTGAAACACGGCGCCGGCGGCGGCTACGAGCCGAACGGCCGGCTGGTACGGCGTGATCCGCTCGTCTGGGCCGGTATCTCCGGGACCCGGATCGCACCCGACGGTCCGGTGCCGCTCGTCGCGTACCAGGCGCCGTCGCTGAGCCGGTCGCTCGGTGTGCAGTCGCTCGAGCAGGCCGGTCGTACCTGTCGGATCACGTGCATCGTGCGCGGCGTCAACGGCGTACTCGCGGCCGTTCGGGCCGGGCTCGGGATCGCGATCTTCGCCCGGTCGCTGATGCCGGCGGACCTGGTCGAGCCGCCGCCGAGCGCGGGCCTGCCGGAGCTGCCGCCGATCGACCTGGTGCTGATCACGAACCCGCGGGCCGCGAAGGAGCCGGCCGAGGCGCTGACGGCCGCGATCCTCGGCAGCAACGCGCCGCTGAAGCCGGACGCCGTCCTCGACCCGCAGACGCCGGTTAGATCAGCGCGTCACCGCGCAACACCAGCGTGACGACGCTGACCGCGGCGATGGAGATCGTGACCAGGAACGGCGCGTTCCGCCACAGCAGGATGACGACGAGCAGCACCGCGACGATGCCGAGCGCGATCCAGCCGACGACGCCGATCGCGCCGGCGGGCGCGATCACCAACAGGGCGGTCGCGAGCGCGAGCGGCAGCGGAGCGAGCAGGCGCGCGTAGGGCCCGAGCCGCTGCGGCCAGCCCCGTACGCCGGTCGCGAGGTCGTCGGCCAGGTCGGGCACAACGTTTGCCAGATGGGCACCGATACCGAGCAGAGCGCCGGCCGCGGTGGCCCACCACGGCGCCCAGACGTCCGCGGTGCCGAGCGTCACGAACGAGGGCAGTGCGCCGAACGCGACGGCGTACGGGAGCCAGGAGATCGCGGTCGATTTGAGGCCGAGGTTGTACGCCCAGGCGCAGCCGACGAACAGCAGGTGAACCAGGCCGGCCGCGAGTCCGTTGGCAAGGGAGACCGGGATCGTGACCACCAGCATGATGCCGGCACCGATCGTAAGCGTCCGGCGACTCACCAGTCCGCGCACCACGGGCTTGTCCCGGCGGTTCACAATGGTGTCGCGGGCGGCATCAATCGCGTCATTGCTCCAGCCGATCGAGAGGTGGCCGGTGAGGATCGTTGCTGCGACGAGGAGACACCCGGCCGGACTTCGCCCGGCCGACCATGCGAGAGCCGTGACGAGTGCGGTCACGGCCACAGTCGGCCCGGGGTGGCAGGCAAGAGCCAGACCTTTGACTGACCTCACCATCTTCACCGACGTAACGATGCCACGATGACGCGGATCGCAGCGGTCCGGCCCGCGCTCCCGCCGTACCGCTATCCGCAGTCCTCGCTGACCGAGGCGTTCGCCTCGATCTGCCTGCCGGACGGGCGTAGCTCGGCGCTGCTGCGGCGGCTGCACGCGAACGCCGGGGTGTCGTATCGGCATCTCGCGCTGCCGCTGGAGCGGTACGCCGCGTTGAAGGATTTCGGCGAGGCGAACGACGAGTGGATCGCGGCCGCCGTCGAGCTCGGCGCGGAGGCGGTCGCGGGGGCGCTGAAGGACGCGGGGCTGGCGCTGGACGACGTCGACGTACTGATGTTCACGACGGTGACCGGGGTGGCGGCGCCGTCGATCGACGCGCGGGTGGCGATGCGGGTCGGGCTGCGGGAGGACGTGAAGCGGCTGCCGTTGTTCGGACTCGGATGTGTCGGGGGAGCGGCGGGGATCGCGCGGTTGCACGATTACCTGACGGCGTGGCCGACGCATGTCGCCGTACTGCTGTCGGTGGAGTTGTGCTCGCTGACGCTGCAGCGCGACGACGCCTCGTTGCCGAACCTGGTGGGTGGGGCGTTGTTCGGGGACGGCGCGGCCGCGGTGGTGCTGACGGGGTCTGAGCATCCGCTCGCGTCCGGGCCTTCGGTGGTGGCGACACGGTCGCGGCTGTATCCGGACTCGGAGCGGGTGATGGGGTGGGACGTCGGCTCGGGCGGATTCCGGATCGTGCTCGGTGCGGATGTGCCGGAGGTGGTGCGTCAGTACCTGGGCGGCGACGTCCGAGGGTTCCTCGAGGATCACGGGCTGACCGTGCCGGACATCGGAACGTGGGTGAGTCACCCGGGTGGACCGAAGGTGCTGGACGCGGTCTCCGAGACGCTGGGGCTGCGACCGGGTGCGCTGGACCTGACCTGGACGTCGCTGGATGCGGTCGGCAACCTGTCGTCGTCCTCGGTGCTGCACGTGCTCGGTGACACGCTCAAGCTGGATCCTTCTCCTCAGGGCCCGGGCGTGCTGCTGGCGATGGGACCCGGTTTCTGTTCCGAGCTCGTGCTGATGGAGTGGTGATGTACGGCTGGTATCTGGGCCTCGTGATCCTGGTCGCGTGCGAGCGCGTGGCCGAGCTGGTGGTCTCGCTGCGGAACGCGAAGTGGAGCTTCGCGCGGGGCGGGGTCGAGTCCGGGCGCGGACATTACCCGTTCATGGTGGTGCTGCACACCGGGCTGCTGGCCGCGTGCATCGTGGAGGCGCTGTACCGGCCGTTCATCCCGTGGCTGGGGTGGACGATGCTGGTCGTGGTGCTGCTCGCGCAGGGGCTGCGGTGGTGGTGCATCTCGGTCCTCGGACACCAGTGGAACACGCGCGTGATCGTCGTGCCGGGTCTGCATTTGGTTGCCCGCGGCCCGTATCGCTGGATCCGGCATCCGAACTACGTGGCGGTGGTGGCGGAGGGCATCGCGCTGCCGCTCGTCCACACCGCGTGGATCACGGCGCTGGTGTTCACGGTGTTGAACCTCCCGCTGCTCGCCATTCGCATCCGCACCGAGGAGACCGCGCTCAACTCCGCCCTGGTCAAGTGAGCCGACCCGGAGCCGGCGGGGCGGACGTCGACCTGCTTGTGGCCGGGGCCGGGCCGGCCGGCTGCGGTACCGCGATCCGGGCCGCCTTGGCGGGGCTGTCGGTCGTCGTCGTGGAGCCGCGTAGCGGTCCCATCGACAAGGCATGCGGCGAGGGCATCGCCCACAGCGCCGTCGAGTACCTCACCCGCCTCGGCGTGGAACTTTCCGGCCGCCCGTTCCACGGAATTCGCTACGTCGACGCCACCCACCAGGTAGACGCCCGCTTCACCACCGGCCCCGGCCTCGGCGTACGCCGAACCACCCTCCAGGCCGCGCTGCTGAAACGCCTGGCCGAACTGAACGTCCCGGTGATCCACGACCGAGTCGGTGCCATAACCCAAAACTCCACGTCCGTCACCGCCGCAGGCATCACCGCCCACTACCTGGCCGCCGCCGACGGCCTCCACTCACCCATCCGCCGCCAACTAAACCTCGCACAGCCATCCCCAACCAGCTTCCACCCGCGCCCACCTGGCTTCCGTCCGGGCCTGCCCGGCTCCGGTTCTTCTTCCGCGCCGTACGGCGCCGGAGGCGGCGTGCGGCGCGGGCTCCGGCAGCATTTCGCGGTCGCGCCGTGGACCGACCTCGTCGAGGTGTACTGGTCCCGGCTCGGTGAGGTCTACGTGACTCCGGTCGCCGACGACCTGGTCGGCGTGGCGATCCTCACCTCAGCGCGCGGCACCTTCGACTCGCACCTCGACGCGTTCCCCGCGCTCAAGCGACGCCTTCGCGACGCCACGCCGGCGAATGCGGTGATGGGCGCCGGCCCGCTCCGCCAGCGCGTACGCGGGCGGGTCGCCGGTCGCGTCCTGCTGGTAGGTGACGCCGCCGGGTACGTCGACGCGCTGACCGGCGAAGGTATCGCCGTCGCCCTCCGCACCTCCGCCGAGCTCGTCGACTGCGTCCGCGCCGACCGCCCGCAGGACTACGAAGCAGCCTGGCGCCGCGTCTCCTGGGAGTGCCGCCTGCTGACCGCATCGTTGCTCTGGGCCCGCAACCGCCCGCTGCTCGCCCCGCGCATCGTCCCGGCCGCGGCCGCGCTCCCCGGCGTCTACCGCACGATCGTCAACCGGTTGTCCTAGGCAACGGCCGGAAATATCGCAGGCCCGGCGATCGCTCAGACAATCGCCGGGCCTACGTGTGGCCCGAGCTTCCTGGTGAAAAGCTCGGACCCGAGCCGTTCCGGCCTCCTGGTGAAAGGCCGGACCGGCTGACAAGGAAGACTCTGTCAGCCGGATGTTGCCCAACAGTTGCCGGAATATGAAGCCTTGTTACATGGGGCTGTGGCGTACATCTCAGTGTTCGGTTCGTACGGCGGCAATCTGCAGCTGCAACGCCAGCCGCTCCCGCGGATCCGAGAGATCCAGCTCCGCGATCTCCCCGATCCGCTTCATCCGGTGCCGCAACGTGTTCGTGTGCAGGTGCAACTCGCGCGCCGCCCGCTGCGGCTGACCCGGATAGTCGAGCCACGCCTGTAACGTTTCCACATATCCCGTGTCGTGCTCGATGTCGTGCCGCAGCAGCGTCGCGAGCGGACCATCCAGCTTGGTGGTATCAAGCGACGTCACCGCTCGGTGAACAGTCAGCACGTGCCACGCCTCTTCGACCCGCAACGCCGGCCCCGGCGCGAGACCACGCCGTACCAGACCGAGCAACTCGACCGCCTCGGCTCGTGAACTGGGCAGGTCGGCCGGACCGCGCGCCGGACCACCAGCAGCCGCGTACGTGCCCGGTGCCTGCTCCTGCACGAGCTTCTGCAGCCAGTTCCACGACCCTGGGCCGTCCGTGTCCGTCACGACTGCCAGCACGGTCCCGTCCAGATCAGCCAGCTGCGGCTCACTCCACCCGTGCCGGCGCCCGGTCGACTCCCACAGGTCCAGCTGCTGGGGTACGTCGTACCCGTCCGGCGAGCCGAGTGCCACCACCCGCCACGGCTGCCGCGGGAGCCGTACGTCGACCGGGCTGTCCGGTGAGAACTGCCGCAGGATCGTCCGGAGCCGGTCGATCGCACTCCGCCGAGCTACGTCGGCCTGAGCCCGCAGCCGCAACAGGTGCAATGCGAGCACGGATGCGGCGTTGCTGAGCTCCGCAGTGACCGCATCACTCACCGGACCGTCGACTACAGCCCAGATAGACCCCAGCCACTCACCACCAGCCCGGACTGGTACGACGAGACGCGGGCGGATGCCATTCGGCCCGTCCGGCACCAGGAACGGCTCGCTGGACCGCGCCAGCCGCCGGAAGATGCCACGGGCCCGGAAGTGCGCAATGACCTCTGCCGGCACCCGGCGACCGACAATCGTCGACACCCGGGTCGGGTCGGTGAAGTCCTGCCCAGAGGAGTACGCCAGTACCCGCGACTGGTTGTCCTCGATGGTCACAGGCGCGTCGACGATCGCTGCAGCCGCATCTGCCAGTGCGAACAGCTCCTGGTGTACTCCGGCGTCGCCAGCGGCGGGGGAGTCCGGTGCGGCAGCCCTGTCGATCACGCCGCGCATCAGCCAGACCACATGCGCCCACGTGACGCTCGGCTGCAGCGCGACGAGTGTCAGCGCGGTCTTGTCCGCTGCAGAGACCACGGTCGGCTCGTGCGCAAGCGCCGTACGCAGGACCACTCCGGACGCGGCGCTGGCCGCACAGCGCTCCACGAGCTCCACAGCGTCCTCTGCGTCGCGTAGACCGAGTCCGAGCACCAGATCGCCCGGCTGCCCCGTCGCGGCTTCCTGGGGGTCGGCCAGGAACACGTCGCGGACCTCGGTGTCGCCCTTTCCGGTCACCACCATCTCGAACAGGGCGGGGCCGACGGCGGCAATCAGGTCAGGCGCGGTGATCACCAGGTTATTGTGCTCTCAGCACAGTAATTTGTCTCGTCAATGGTGTGATCGCACCATGACAGCCGCTCGACGGGGCCGCACCATCGATACATGACCACAGCTGGTTCCGCAGTTCCGCACATCGTTCCTGACCGCGTGGCCGTCGTCGGCGCGGGCATGGTCGGCCTGGCCACCGCCTGGTTCCTCCAGGAGGCCGGTGTCGAGGTGACCGTGCTCGACCGCGAGGGTGTCGCCGCGGGCGCGTCCTGGGGCAACGCAGGCTGGCTGACGCCCGGCCTGGCCACCCCGCTGCCGGAACCGGCGGTCCTCAAGTACGGCGTCCGTGCGGTGCTGAGCCCCTCCTCACCGGTGTATGTCCCGCCGACCGCGAGCCCGCGGCTCCTCAAGTTCCTCACCCGCTTCGCTCGCAACAGCACCGCCGGACGCTGGAAGACCGCGATGGAGTCGCTGGTCCCGATCAACCGCCAGGCGCTGGACGCGTTCGACTTCCTGGCCAAGGCCGGGGTCGAGGCGCAGACGTACGAGGCGAAGTCGTTCCTGGCGGCGTACCGCACCGTCGAGGAGCGCAGCGTGCTGCTCGAGGAGATCGAGCACATCCACGCTGCCGGCCAGGGCATCGAGTTCGAGGCGATCAGCGGCGACGACGCCCGCGAGATCGAGCCCTCGCTGTCCGACGAGATCGGCGCCGCGATCCGGCTGCACGGGCAGCGGTTCATCAACCCCGGCGCCTACGTGAAGTTGCTGGCCGACTCGGTGGTCGCCCGCGGTGGGCAGATCATCGACGGCGTCGTCGTGAAGGACATCGTCGACGAGATCCGCGGCGTCCGGCTGGTCACCGGCGACGGCGAGACCGACCCGTTCGACGCGGTCGTGATGGCGACCGGCGCGTGGCTGGGCGACCTGGCGCGGCAGTTCGGCGTTCGCACCGTGGTGCAGGCGGGTCGTGGGTACAGCTTCAGCGTCCCGATGGCGCACGTGCCGGCCGGCCCGGTGTACTTCCCGGCGCAGCGGATCGCCTGCACGCCGCTGGGCGACCGGCTCCGCGTGGCCGGGATGATGGAGTTCCGCAAGCCGGAGGCGAAGCTCGACCCGCGCCGGATCAACGCGATCGTCGACGCCGCCCGGCCGCTGCTGCGCGACGCCGACCTGGACGCCCGGACGTTCGAGTGGGTCGGTCCGCGGCCGTGCACTCCGGACGGCTTGCCGCTGATCGGCGCGACCGCGTCGCCGCGGGTCTTCGCGGCCGGTGGGCACGGCATGTGGGGTATCACCCTCGGCCCGATCACCGGCCAACTGCTGGCCGAGACCATCACCACCGGCCGCGCGCCGGAGGAACTGCGGCCGTTCAACCCACTCCGCTGACGACGTTCATGACATGGCGGGACCCCGACGATGTGGTCCCGCCGTCCCGCTGACCGTCTCCTCGAGCAGCCCTCCGGTGACCCTCCTCGGGCAGCACCTCATCTGCCCGCACGACCTCGGCCACCATGTCGCCGCTCCGGTCAGCCCCGAGAGCGGGCCCTGGCGTCTTTCTCCTGCCCAGGGCCCGCTCTTTCTGTTTCGTCGATGTTTCTGTCGGTGGGCTGTGCGAGGGTTCCTGCCATGGTGCTGAGGTGGTACACGGTCGTGATCGATTGCCACGACGTCCGCAAGCAAGCGGCCTGGTGGGCCGAGGCGTTCGGCTGGAAGACGATCATCGAGACCGATGACGAATGCGTGAATGTTCCCGGCTGGGTCGAGCCGGAGACGGTGCACGGCATGGAGTGGGAGCGGATCGGTCCCGGCATGGTGTTCGTCCCGGTGCCCGAGGGCAAGACGGTGAAGAACCGGCTGCATCTGGATTTCGCGCCGCACACGAGCCAGGACCGCGACGCCGAGATCGCCCGCCTCGAAGCGCTCGGCGCCCGCCGCGTCAACGTCGGCCAACCCGAGGGCCCCAGCTGGACCGTCCTGGCAGACCCTGAAGGCAACGAGTTCTGCGTCCTCAGCTCACGCGACTTCTAGATGCCCGCTGACCTGACGATCCAGGCCGAGGTGCCGCCGTCCCGCATCCCGGAGCTGACCGCACTGATGCGTACGGCGTGGTGGATGTCCGACCGCACGCCGGCCGAGGTCGCGCGCCTTCTCGAGCACTCGGACCTCGTGATCAGCGTGACCCTCGCGGACCGCCTGGTCGGCTTCGCACGCGTGCTCACCGACTTCACGCACATCGCCCTGGTGCTGGACGTGATCGTCGACGAATCCCACCGCGGCTCCGGTCTGGGCGCCGCACTGTTGGATGCCGTCGTCAACCACCCTGAGCTGGCCCCGGTTCGCAGCGTCGAGCTCGTCTGCCAGCCGGAGCTCATCCCGTTCTACCGACGCTGGGGATTCACGGACCAGGTCGGGAGCTCCACGCTCATGCGTCGTACGGCCGATGCCCGCTTGACCTCTTGCTGATAGCTGACGACACGGGCACGATCACGGGGACTCGCCAACGACGTACGGAGGCCCTGCCCGATGTCGGACGTGAACCCATCCCCGTCGCCCAGCCAGCCCGGTCCGCCTGCCCATCTCGCGCCACCGGGTCGCCCCGACGGCTCGGGCCGCTCCGCGCCACCCGGTCGTGTTGCGCCTGCCGGACGCCCGGTGGAGCCGCCTGCTTGGACGGTAAGGGCCAGGCCGGTGGTCGATCTGTCGTCGCGGATCCTCTGCCTGCTGATCGGCGGCGCGTTGCTCGTCGCCGGGCTCGTCGGACTGTTCACCGGCGTCGGCCAAGGACCGCTGATCACGGTTCTCGCCGCGGGGCTGTTGCTGGTGATCATGCCGTCGATCGTCGACCGGATCAGGCGGCTGAAGCTGGGGGAGTTCGAAGTACACCTCGTCCGGCAGATCGCAGCGACCGCACGCAGGACCGCCGGCACCCTGCAGGCGCTGGGCATGGAGAAGCAGCTCGACGCCTACGCGACCATCTACACCGAGTTGCGCGGGCCCGAACTGAAGGCGGTCCGCGGCGAGATTCTCGACCGGATCGTCCAGCGCGTCGCGAACGCTTCGGCCGTTGAGAAGTTCGACAAGGACGAGATCAGGGACCTGTTCTTCACCGGCTCGCCGATCGTCCGCGTCCTCGCCCTCGGCCTGATGGAGGGCGACCTGTCCCTCCTCGACAGCGCAGTACTGCACGAGGCGATCAGCAGGTCGCTGACCGGCAACGAGCAGTACCACGCGCTCAAGATCGTCCGGAACGGCTGGGGCCGCCTCGGGGACGACGAACGCACCCGGCTGCTGACCGCGATCGAGACCAACCGTCAGGTCGGCGCCGGTCCGGACCGGAAGGCCGTGGCACAACAAATCCGGGAGCTCGCTGGGAGCTCCCGGATTGGCTGAACTGTTTGATGCAGCTCTGACGCAGCTTTGATGCGTTGGATCAGTGCGTGTGCGGCTCGCTGCCGTGCTCCGCCTCGTGGGCGGCGATCTGCGCCTTGACCTCTTCCATGTCCACCGCGCGCAGCTGACCGATCAGGTCCTCCAGGCTCGCCGCCGGCAGCGCACCGGCCTGCGAGTACAGGACGACGCCGTCGCGGACCGCCATCAGCGTGGGGATCGACGAGATCTGGAAGGCCTGCGCGAGCTCGCCCTGAGCCTCGGTGTCGACCTTGCCGAACGTGATGTCCGCGTGCTGCTCGGACGACTTCTCGTAGACCGGTCCGAACATCTTGCACGGGCCACACCACTCGGCCCAGAAATCCACGAGTACGAGACCGTCGCCACCGACCACCTCGTTGAAGTTGTCCTGGGTCAGCTCGACCGTTGCCACTACGACCTCCGAAAGTAGATGAGTACGACTAGCTCAACACCTGTCGGCCCCCGACTTGTTCCCGGCCCCGGACCGCGCACCCCGGCCGGCGTCGTACGCCGTACGACATGACCGGAATGCGGAGTCTCGTATGTGACCTGGGCCACGTTCTCGGTCGTTGGTCAGATGGGCGAATCCACGAAAGGTGACGCGTAGTCCTGCACCTCACCGAGGATCGACGCCGCCGCCTCGGGGGTCAGGTCGGCACGTTCCCGCTCTGCAACAATCATTTGCTGCAGGAGCCGGGTCTCACCCGCAGTAGCCAGGCCGGTGATCTCCGGGTGGCCGTTGAGCAGCCACGCGGTGGCGGCGGTGATGTAGCGCTGCTCGTCGAACGGCCGGTACCACGTGTCGTACGCCTTCTGCTCGCCGTCCTGCCAGTTGCGGCGGGCAATCATCTTGATCGTCATCAGTGCCGCGTCCGACGCCTTCACGGCCTCGACCAGAGCCGCGTAGTCAGCGGCATACTGCGGATCGGTCGAGAGCTTGTAGTTCAACGGGGTGAGCACGCTGTCGAAATCGAACCGGCGCAGACCCTCGGTGTGCACCGACGGCGCCTGCTCGGTGTGACCGGTGATGCCGATGGCCCGGACCATGCCTTCGTCCTTGGCCCGGATGGCTGCCTCCAGCGAACCGCCCTTGCCAGTGACGAGATCGAGGTTCTCCAGGTCGCAGACCGCGTGCATCTGGATCAGATCCAGGTGGTCGGTCTGCAGCCGCTCCAGCGAGCGGTTGATCTCGCTCCAGGCCTCCTCGAAGGTCCGGCGGCCGGTCTTGGTGGCGAGGAAGATGCGATCGCGGATCTCGGGCATCCGCGGTCCGAGCCGAAGCTCGGCGTCGCCGTAGTCGGCGGCCACGTCGAAGTGGTTGATGCCGGCGTCCAGAGCTTCCTGGATCGAGGCATCCGCGCGGTCCTGGTCGACTCCGCCGAGCGACGCGGCGCCGTAGATCAGTACCGAGCTCTGGTGTCCGAGTCTGCCCAGTCGGCGAGTTTCCATCCTGGTCCTCCAGGGGGTAGCAGGGTCACTCCGACCTTATGCCCGCGAGCGTCTCCGGCAAGCGGTTGTCCACAGGCGAATTTGACCCCCTCGCCACGGGAGAGTTTTCCACAGGCGGATCGTCGGATCGGTTACTATCTGTGATCAGTTGGTGCATTCTTTACCATGTTGTTCGCACGGATATTCGAAACCTGTCCACGGCGTGTGGCATGGTGTGCGCTGCCCAGTCGACCTGAACGGTCATGAGAGAGGAGCTATGACGACGGTGCCGAAGGTGTCACGCTTGGCCGGTAATAGTGACGGTGAGGGTGACACTGCCCGCGACCGGGGTAACAGTATGGCTGCGGGGAGCGATGGACCATCCGGATCCTGGGCTCAGGTCTCCCGGAGGACGGTTGCTTGCCGTATCCTCCCGGCTACTGTCCGCGTAACTGCTGTCTGAGGGGCGGGTAGGGATGAGTTGGTGGCGAACTGTACTGAATCTGCCGCCAAAGGGTGAGCATTGGTCGGACCAGCGCCGGACCAAGAAGGCGGGCAGAGGGCGCCCGCAGAGCACCGCGCCGGAGTGGTGGGACCACCCCGGTGGCCCGGTGTCACCGACCCCTCGGCAAGCGCAGGGCGTAGCAGCGCAGTATTCCGCTCCGCAGCAGCAGGGGCCGCCTCCGCCAGGTGGTGTGATGGCGCCGCCCCGACGGCCGGCACAACGTCCGTCGGGCCCTGCGGAGGTGCCGCAGCAGGACCCGGCGCACCGCACACCCGAACGTTTGAAACAGCGTTCGCCACACGGCGCGCATGGTGCGCACGCCGCACCGGGGCCGGTCCGCGAGGTGCTGGAGCCTGGACAGACGCCGTGGTCGACCGAGCCGGAGTCGTCGTTCTCCACCTGGGCAAGGCGGTTCTTCCGCGGTCTCGTGGTCGTTGTGCTGCTGCTGGCTGCCATCAGCGGCATCCGCTCCTGGATCAGCCCGAACCGGACACCGGAGACCGTTGTCAGCGGGCAGAGCAGTTTCCCGGCCGACGAGTCGCGTGCAGTCGCGACGCGGTACGCCGTTTCGTACCTGACCTGGGACGAGGACAACCCCGACGCCCGTCCGGCGCAGATCGGTCTCGACCTCGCGGCCGGACTGGACAGCCGCGCGGGATGGAACGGTCGCGGCAAACAAACGGCTGACGTTGCCTATCCGGGGCAGGTGACGGCCGACTCCAACGGCCTGACCGCCGTCGTGGACGTCCGGGTCCGCGTGCACACCTTCACCCGGCAGGGCAGGGGCTGGAAGGCCGGACCGGTCGTCTGGGAGCGCATCTCGGTCCCGGTCGTCCGGACCGCGGCCCGGGTCATCGTCAGCGGGCCGCCCACGTTCGTCCCCGACGTGCGGGCCGCGCTGCCGGACAACATGCCGCAGGCAGGCGTGCCGGACGACGACCTGACGGCGGCGACCCAGAAGGACGCCGAGGCGTTCTTCGGCGCGTATGCCGAGTCCGACAACAAGGTGTCGGCGGTGACCGCGCCCGGCTCGACCATCCGCAGCCTGAACGGTGCGGTCAAGTTCGGCGAGCTCAAGGACTGGCAGGTCTACACGGGTAACGACGACGAGCGGCGGGCGACCGCGGCCGTCACCTGGGACGGGGTCGGTGACACCACCTTGGACCAGACGTACACGCTCACGTTGAGGCGTACTGTCGCCACCGACGGAGCACAACGATGGCAAGTGGCTGCCGTCGGATGAATCCAGCGACTGGCCATCGGATGACCGAGGCAACAAGGGAGACACCGCAATGATGACGCACGAACTGGCTGCGAGCGTGGTTCAGCTTGCCGTGCCCATGGCCGACCCCAACGTCCCTACGGGCGCGGACTTCAAGGACTGGGTCCTGGTCATCGCGGGGAACATCTTCATCGCGATCCTCGTGTTGCGTGCCATCGGCCACTACTTCAAGCGCGAGTGGGGCGAGCTGTTCGGCCACATCGCGGCCGGGGTGCTGGTCGGCGGGCTGATCTACGCCAACAACCAGACGATCAACGTGCTCAAGGGCTTCTGGGGATTGCTGTCCGGAGGTAATTGATGCGCGTCGGCCGTACCCTCACCCACCACTTCGAGATCGAGACCCGGCAGTACGACCTGCTCGGTATCGACCTCGGCGAAGGCGCGCGCCGGCGGATGATCATCTTCGGTGCGGTGATCATCGTGCTGTGGATCGCGTTGCTGTTCCCGTTCATCGGCGTACCCAAGAAGCCGACCGTGTCCTTGTACGTGGTGCCGCCGTTCGTGATCACGGCGTTCGGCTGGCGGCCCGGCAAGTTCCACGAACGCCGCCGCCGGGTGACCGAGTGGGCGCTCGCGGTGCGGTACGCGTTGCGTGCGCACCGGCCGATCATCGGTCTCGGTGCGCGGGCCGCCGACAAGACGGAGTACCTGCCGTGGCGTGAGCGCATCTCGACCCGGAAGGTGGCCGACCTGGCGAAGGCCAGAGTGACGCCGGAGTGGGAACGCGAAGCCGTGGTGGAGCTGGATCCGATGGTCCGCGCGGGTGCGGACATCACCGTGAACCAGCGGGCGCGCCTGCTGGGTTCGGATCACGTACAACGGGTGAGTCGCAGGACGTCGTCAGGGAAGGGCCGCGAATGAAGATCGCTGACAAGCTCCTGAACCTGGTGGGGGTCGGCCGCGAGCGCGGCCTACCGCCACCTCGTCTTGTTGCCATCGCCGACGGCCTGCTGGTGACCGAGCGCAGCGCCGAGGCGTGGTTCCTGATCTCGGTGGCGAACACGGACCTGGCCACCGAGTCGGAGCAGGACGCGGCTCTGGACGCGGCGGTCAGCGCTGCGGCGACGATTCTCGGCGACCGGCTCAGTCACCTGAAGGTGGTGTGGGGCCGTTCGACCGGTCAGGACTACATCGACTCGATGGCCGGCCACTACCGGCTGGGCGATCACGACGCGTGGGCGCAGACCCGGGCCGACCGGATCGACGAGATGCGGATGCCTGAGCGGTACGTCGCGCTCGGCGTACATCTGAGTGACCGTGACCCGCGGGCGACCGCGCAGGTGCGGGGTTCGATCAGCGACGCTCTCGGTACGACGTCGTGGCGGGTCAGTGCGCGCGAGCTCGCGCACCTGGACGAGCGGGTGCGCAAGCTCGCTCGTCAGCTCGGCTCGACGGTCTGGCGTGCGCACACCGCGCCGGCCGAGGTGATCTCCTGGCTGATCAGCCGGGAGATGCATCGTGGTGCGGTCGCGGCGCCGCGGCGTGGTCTGATCACCGGTGCTTCGCTGGCCCGGCTGACGTCGGGGCGCGTGGTGCCGTACACCGATCACCTGCGGATCTACGACACGCGTGGGCAGATCGCGGCGTACACGACTGTTCTGGCGATGACCGACTTCCCCGAAGAGCTCGAGACACCCGGCGCGGGGGAGTGGCTGCGGACGCTGTCGGAGATCAAGGCGATCGACGACGACGGCGAGGAAATCGACGTCACGGTCGAGGCATCGGTCCGTTTCCGCGTGCTGACGAAGAAGACTGCGCGGCATCTGGTCGACGAGACCCGCAAGAGCGCGAAGGAACAGCGCCGGTCGGCCGCGAAGGGTACGGCGGAGGAGACTGCCGACGAGATCGTGGAGACCGAGCGTGTGATGCGTGAGGTCAAGCGCGACATCAACCGCAGCGGTTTGACGCTGGTCGAGGACCACCCGCGGTTGCTGGTCAGCGCCGACACGCGTGAAGACCTGGAAGCCTATGTAGACGCGGTTATCGCGCACTATGCGGACCGTGGCATCACTGTGGCCGCAGGTGCTGACGAGCAGCGCGACCTGTGGCTGGAGTCGTTGCCTGGCGATCAGTTGCGCGTGCCGGACCTCGGGCATGTGCGGGAGTCGACTGCGTTCTTCGGGTCGTGGTTCTGGGGCGGTGCGTCGATCGGTGACGCGACTGGTCCTGCCATTGGCTATCTGACTGGGTCTACGCCTGGTCTGGTGCGTTTTGACGCGGCTGCTGGTTCCGCTCTTGGTGACGCGACGACGACGCTGTTCCTGGGCCGGTCTGGTCGAGGTAAGACCACTGCGGCGATGCTGGGCGGTTTGGACTCCGCGTTCGCCGGTGCTTGGGTGCCGCTGCTGGACCTCAAGGGCGACGCTGCGGGTGTGTCGGCGGTTGCTGCGGAGTACGGCGTACCGACTGCTGTCATTGAGATCACCGCGCAGTTCTCCGGTGCTGCGGACCTGCTGCGCGTGCTGCCTGTCGACGACGCGCTGCTGCAGGCGCCTTCGCAGCTCATGCTTCTGCTGCCGCCGCATCTGCGTGGTGCGGCCGAGGCTCCCGTCATGGCAGCGACGCGCGCCGAGATCCAGTCGCCCGATCCCTCGTCGTGGGGCGTCATCCAGCGGTTGTGCGCTTCCGACTCGGAGACCGTGCGTACGGTCGGTTTCGCCCTGCGCGACCTGGTCGAGACCGGACTCGGCTCGGTCGTCGCCGGCCCGCCGTCCGGCCTGTCGTCCCTCACCACGAACCCGGGCCTCTGGGTCGTGCAGATGCCCGGCCTTACGCTCCCGTCGCCCGAGTCGGCGCCCGAGTCCTGGTCCCCGATCGAACGCGTCGGCATGGCCTGCCTCCGCGGCTGCCTCGCCTGGATGGTCCGTACGACGGGCCGCCGCGAGTTCCGCGGCCGCTCCAAGGTCGTCATCGTCCCCGAGGTCCACCTGCTGACGAAGACCCCGGACGGCGCGTCCTTCCTGGACTACATCGCCCGTGTCGGCCGTGCCCTCGGCGCCTCGCTCGTCCTGGACACCCAGGACCCGGCGTCGATCCTGAAGCTCCCCGGTCTGGTCGAGCAGATCACGACCCTGTTCGCGTTCAGCCTGCGTTCCCGCGAACAGGTCGACTCGCTGCTCGAGCTCCTCGGCCGCCCGCAGACCGCGCCGTACCAAACCCTGGTCCGCGGCATCAACACCGCCGCCAACGGCAAGTCGATCCGCCACGGCCACTGCATCATGCGCGACCGCTGGGACGAGGTAGCCACCGTCCAGATCGACATCCCCAGCCAGCGCGTAGCCGCCCTCCTCCGCACCACCCCCGAATCCGAACACGCCAACACCCCCGCCCAACCGGCCCTCCCCACCGCCCCCGAGGACCCCTTCGCCGAAGACGACCTCTTCGAACCAGCCGCCACCGCCACCGCCCAGTACGAGGCCCACCGGTACGACGACACCCCGTCGTACAACCCCACCTCGAACAGCGGCCCGGCCCCCCAGAACGGCGGCCCCGCCTCCCAGAACGGTGGCCCCGCCCTTCAGAACGGTGGCCCCGCGCCCCAGAACGGTGCACCTACGTCGTTGAACGGCGGCACCCCGGCCCGCACCCCCGGCCCCCAACCGCCGGCACCCGCGGGCCCGCAACAAGCCGCCACCCCGTCACCGCAACCGCAATACGGTCCCGCCGCACCCTCACCGGCAGAGGACACCCCCCAACTCCCGGTAGCCCAACAAAACGGCCACCCCCCAACCCCCAACGGCCAGTCCCACGCCCCGGAGAACGGCCAGTCCCACGGCTCGGAGAACGCCGGCCCCAACGCCCAACAGCCCCACCCCAACGGCCAACCCCAGCCCAACGGCCAACCCCAGGGCAACGGCCAACCTCAGGCCAACGGCCAACACCCCCAGCCCAACGGGCAACGGCCCCAGCCCAACGGCCAACAACCCACTCCCCACACCCAAGAACCCCAGCAAGACCGCCGCCCCCTCCGCCACGACTACCCGATCGGCCCCGACGAGGTCTACGACCAAGAAGCCGACGAGGCCGCCTACAACGAAGCCATGTACCCCGCCCACCCCGACGACCCCACCCCCGACCCAGACCACCACACCGACAACAAGGAACACGTCGCATGAGGTGGCCCCGCCGCCTCCGAACCGCGGCCACCGTCCTCTCCATCTCCTTCATCATCACAGCCCAGGTAGCCCTAGCCGCCGACCCCAACCAAGGCCCCACCAACCCCACAGGCTTCGCCGACCTACTCCCCACCCCTGACCTGACCCACGGCGACACTCGAACCTTGTTCGAGCAGTACACGCCGATGGCTTACGGACTCGACTTCGACACGGGCCTGACAGATTCGTTCAACATGATCTTCAACGGCTACGCGTACCTGGTGATGATGTACATCACCGCGATTACGCGAGCCGCGATCTCCGTTGGCTGGTGGCTCTTCTCATTCACCGATGTGAAACCGCTGACTGACGCGACATCCGCCACGATCGGCGCCACTGGCACCCAGTTGGTCGGTTGGCTGCTCCCGTCGGCCCTAGCGTTCGGTGCTGTGGCGGCCTACACCCAACGCCGCGCAACTGGAAGCTCGCTGGGCCAGCTTGCTTGGGTACTGGTCGCGGGAGTCCTGAGTATCAGCTTTGCGCTCGCACCAGCGACGTGGCTACGCGGTGTTGACGGCGCCCGGCAGATGGGTGCGAGTGCCGTGATGACGGCCTCTTCGGATGCGCTCGGGCCCACGATGCAAACCCCTATCCCATGGCCTGAGCCCGGTTTCACCGGAACGTCGAAGGACACCCTGCTCCGGAAGTCGGCGGATGCCAGTTGGCGAGGCTTCGCTGTCACTCCGTGGTGTATCGCAGAGTTCGGGTCGATCGCCGCCTGCGAGCGGTACGGCAAGGGCATGCTCGACGTCGGAGTGAATCCCAAGGATCGAATGGACTATGTGAACAAGGTCGTCGTTCCTGCAGAAGGTGGCGAGGATTCACCGACCGCGAAATGGGTCAAGGGAGACAACCCCTTCGGTCGAACAGCAGTGGTGATGCTCGCAGCCATCGCGGCGACATTGTTCGGATTCCTGAACATCGGCTTGGCGTTCACGGCCCTCATGGCGTTCATCGGCGCGTTGCTCCTCCTCGTTGTCGGGGTGTTCTTTGCCTGTTTGTGGATCATTCCCGGCAGACCCCGGCAGTGGGGGCTGAACTGGTTCGAGGCACTGGTCGGACTCGTGCTTCAGTCCTTCCTTGCGATGCTCGTGTTCGGTACGTCGCTAACGCTTGTCACTGCCGTCTTCACCCTGACGGGCTCCCTTGGGTGGTTGCCGGTGACGGGCCTCGCGATCGCCGTGTTGATCGTCGGATTCCGGTTGCGGCGTTTGCTGGACAGCCTTACGACGATGATGCGTCCCGGTGCCGGCAGCATCATGCTGGGTGGGCTTGCGCGTCGTGGTGCGATGAGTGCGGTCAAGCGGGTTATGGGTGCCCTGAGCAGTCGAGGTGCGGCACCGGCGCCTACTGAGCGCAGTCGCGATCGCATCCGGACTTCGGAGTCGGCTTCCCAACGGGTCTCCTCTGTCCGTGTGTATCGGCAGGCTCCCGTGGTTGGTTCTCTGGCGCGCGGTTCCGGCGGCAGTTCGCCGCACGAGCTCACCGCGGGTCTGGGCGGACGCCGTGTGGACGGTGCCGCAGGAGGCCCGAGCGGCGCTGGTCCCGCTGGTCAGCACGCGGCAGCTGCGGCTGCCGCCGGGGGAGCGGCCGGTCGACTCGCCTCCGCGGCCAGTCCCACGCGCACGACCTCGGGTCTCAACCTCGCCCGGGCGCGTTCGCAGGCGAAGGACGCGGACAAGCGTCCGACGATCACGGTCACCAGTGCCGGCGTCGCAGCACCGACCAATTCGTCGTCGGGTGGCGCCCGTCGAGCCAATGACGCGCAGAAGGCCCGTCACTCACGGCGTCCCATTCCAGTGCCTTCCAATGATGTCCGCTACGAGCCGCGAGCCCACACGCACTCAGCGAGCCTGCGCGAAGGGCCGCCGAAGGGACAACGAGTACGGCGCAAGGCAGCGCAGTCGCAGCCGCGGAGGTTCCGCGAGTACTCGGCTGTCACCAAGGACGGCGTGACGGTGCACGTGCCGACGCGTAGGTGATGCCGGATGGCCCGGAAACCACGATCGCCGCACGACCGCCGCGAAGGCGCCAGTCAGTCGCGGCATCGCGCACCTGACCCCAGCGGTTCGGAATCGGACCGCCGGGAAGGCCGGCCGCGCCCTGACGCTCCCGAGGGCTGGCGCTCGCTGATGAGCAACGACTACGAGTACCCGGAAGAGTTGGACGAGCTGCACGGTCGCGACCGACGTCGTGCGAAGAAGAACTGGCGTCGTGACGATCATGTGCAGCGCATGGCTTGGCTGCGCAATCAGCGCCAAGCCGAACCGACGAGCCCCGCGGCTATTGTCGTCCTGGTCGTCATCCTTGCCGTCATCATCCTCGGTGTCGGCGGCGGACTGCCACGCCTCCTGGGCGGCAAGAGCAAGGACGACGGAGCCCCCATCAGCCTGCTGACACCCGGTCGCTCGGTGGTACTCCCGACTGCGCCGTCGACCCAGTCGAACCAGCCCGTAGGTCCCACCAGCTCTGACCTCACAACTCCGCCTCCGCAGACTCAACGACCGGCGGTCGAGGCGACAGCCATGGCGACCGATGTCGTCGGTGCGTGGGCGCGAGCCTTCTACACCCGTGACCCGGCCACGGAGACGTACGCCGCACTGGTGGCGAAATGCGCGAAGTACATGACCTCCGACGTGGCATCGAGCTTCACCGCGGCGGGAGATCCGACGTACGAAGCGCTCAAGAGCGACGGTGGCAAATCGACGGTTCTCGCAGCTCCGGTGACCGCGCCACCGGCAAATGCGGAGGCACCGGTCAACACTCCGAGCCGCATCACGCGCTTCGTCAAGGTCACCATCGACGTCACCGGCAAACACGCCCAGCGGTTCGACGTACCTCTGCTCATCACGCTGGCAAACCAGAACGGCCAGTGGGTCATCAGCGACGTATCCGGCGGTACGGGACCGTGACGGCAGGGGACTGCGATGTTCGACGAGGGTGATCTCGGTCGGGGACTCCTGTCGGTCGTCGGCCGAGGGTGGTTCGCCAAAGGTGCGGCTGCGCTGGCGATCATCGGAGTCGCAAGTCTGCTGATGCTGGCACCCTTCGGCGGCGGTACGACGAACCAGGCTGCTTGCCCTGTTGGGCTTCCCGGCCAAGGCGGCGATCCGAAGCCCACAGGACCCCTTCGCACGACGCAGATCGCATTCGCCAAACTGATCGACAGCGTCGCGGTGCAGCGGGGCCTACCGGGCAAGGCAACACTGATCGCGTTGATGACGGCGCTGGTCGAGTCGGATCTCCAGAACCTGACGTACGGCGACGCCGACTCGGTCGGTCTGTTCCAGCAGCGACCTGCGGCCGGTTGGGGCTCTCGCCTTCAGATCATGAATCCGCGGTACGCCGCCAACGCATTCTTCGGCGGATCCCAGGCGCCAGATCCGCCTGGCCTCGTGGACATCAACGGCTGGCCCTCGATGGCGCTCGGTGATGCAGCGCAGGCGGTCCAGGTATCCGCGTTCCCCGACAGGTACGCCGTACGCGAGCAAGAGGCCCGCGAGATCGCCTCTGCCGCCGGCATCGACCTGAGCCGAGCCGGGAACCCGTACGCCGGTCGCACCGGCGCGCCAGCGGGCGGGTCAGTCGTCGATGGATTGCAGGACGACGACAACTGCGGTCAGTCGGGCGGATTGACCGCAGGCAAGCCGGTCAACGGCGTCTGGCCGCAGCAGAAGGCGACCGTTACAGACCCGACCGGCACCGGTGGGCTGGTGACGCCGCGTACGGCGGCCTGGGTCGCGCTAGCACGCAAGAATCTCGGCAACCTGAGCATGAGCTGCTGGGACGCACACGCATGGAACCCGACCAGCGACCATCCTCGCGGCCTGGCCTGTGACGTCATGGTCGGCACAGACGCGAGAAAGTCCGCCCCCGCCCGCGCCCGCGGCGACCAGATCGCGAACTGGGCCATAACCACCGCCGGACAGACCGGCGTCCACTACGTCATCTGGTACGGCAAGATCTGGTCCGCCCGCCGAGGCACCTGGATCCCCTACAACGGCGGCGGCGTCTACAACCCAACCGACGCCACCGGCGGCCACTTCGACCACGTCCACGTATCCCTGTACTGATAATGGACGGACCCAAACCGCCAACCTGAGGAGAAAGACATGACCGGCCCCGGCGAGCCGAACGAAGAGAACGGTGGCTGGCCCGGTCCATCTGATCCTGGACCTGCACTACCTCCGAACTACGGCCCTCCTCAGGGCGGCATGCCACCACGGGAATTGCCGCCGAATGCCGGACCGGGGAAGGGCCCTCGTCCGGGAGTTGGGCCTGCTTTCCTGCCAGAACCGTCTGCATGGGTTGCGTTGCTGACCGCTGTCCCGTGGTTCTTCTGGAGTTTGGTTCTCGTAGTTTGGGTGGCGGGTGCGATCGGCTTCGGGTGGGGCTGGATCGTCGTCGTCCTGTGGATTCTCTCCGGCGCAGTGAGCTTTGTGGCGCCGGCCGAGCCGCTGTTTGCGAGATATCTCTTCCGGCTTCGCGAACCGACCCTGGTCGAGCAGGAGCGCCTGGGACCGATCTGGCATCAGTTGTTGGCACGTGCGGATGTGGGTCGTGGGCGGTACACCTTGTGGATTCAGGAGTCGGACGAAGTCAATGCGACTCCGACCCCGGGACATGTCGTCGCAGTGACCCGGTGGGCGCTCTACACCCTGCCGCCAACGCACCTCGAGTCTGTCCTGGCGCATGAGTTGGCGCATCATCTCGGCGGGCGATCATGGCTGAGCATGCTCAGCTTCTGGTACTCGATTCCAGCGCGCTGTGGGCTGATCGTTGTACGAGCTATTGCTCGACTGATGAGGCGAGTCCCGGCACTGGGTTGCCTTATTGGCGGGTTCTTGGCCATGGCCTACGTTGGACTGATCATCGCTGTCTTCGCCCTTGGACACGGCTACATCTGGCCGTTCCTCTTCATCACGCCGTTTATCGCGCCGCCGTTCCTCGCATGGCTTAACCGCTGGCACGTGAGGCAGGCCGATCAGAAGGCCGCCGCCTTGGGGTACGGCAGCACTTTGGTGCAGGTGCTCTATGGCTGGCAGATGCAGCATCAGCAGTCGCTGGGACGTGACGAGAGCCGTCGCGCTCAAGTCATGGCGAACACGCCATCCTTGGTCGAGCGAGTGCGTGTGCTCGAGCGGGTCGGAGGCATTCCGCCGAAAGCCTGGGGCTGACGCGGAGTCGGTTCTGGTCGAGTCTGAGCGGATAATAAGGAGACCGCGGCGCACGGAGTTGGATCCGAAAATGTGTCGCGGTCTCGTTGGTTTCAACGGTGTTGGTGCACTTCTGACTCGATTGATTGCCAGGCTTGGCGGGTGAGGTTGGTGGTGGGGGTTATTTGTAGGGTGGTTTGGGATTTGGATTTGGATTGGGTCCAGAGGGCTTTGGTGTAGCCGTTGTGGAGGATTGTGCCTTTGGGGACGGGGAGGGAAGTGGGGGTCGGGGTGAAGCGGGAGCGGTCTGCGTGGGAGAGGAGGAGGTTGTCGTATTCGGGGAGGAAGCGGGTGGGGGGTTCGATGTCTTCGGGTGGGAGGGGGATGTCGGGGAGGTCGTAGAGGGGGCGGGTGGAGTTGGGGGTGGTGTAGGTGCGGAGGTCCAGGTGGTCGAAGATTTCTGACAGGTGGGTGAGGCCGGACCAGGTTTGCGCGTCGGCTATCGTCGCGGGGCCGTAGGCGGTTAGGTAGCGCAGTACCAGGGCTTCTGCGGAGGGCTTGGTGGTGATGGGGGAGTTGAGCCAGAGGTCGGCGGTGGTCATGGTGGGGTTGCCGCCTTTGTTCCAGATGCCTCGGGGTGGGATCTGAATGGTGGGGAGGAGGCAGCGGACGGCGTGGGCCAGGGCGGCGGGTTCGCGGTCGGGCCAGAGCTTGCCGAGGTACTCGCGGAGTTGGACGGCCGTGGCCGGGCTCTCGGTCATGCGGTCGATGCCGGCGCGGAGTACGGCGTTCACGTCGAGGCCCTTGAGGCGATGCCGGCCGTAGGTGATGTTCTGGTAGATCTCGCGGTCCAGCCGGGGCTGGACGAGGGGCCGGAAGGCGAGGAAGTCGCGGCTCGAAACCAGGTGGATGGTTGCCCTCATCAACGAGCCGCGGACAGCTTGGCGGTCTTCCAGAAGGTTCACGAGTTCCGCCGGCTGGAAGTTGTTCAGCCGGGTCCAGAGGCCGACGTACGGCGCGAGCGGGGCCTGGGCCTGCATGCCGGCCAGGTGCTCGATCGCTTCGAGCGCGGTGGCGTCGTGGCGTTCGAGCAGCCATTGGCGATCGAGCGTGGCACGGTTCAATGCCCACAGGCTCAACGTAGTCATGACAAGATCCTCTCCAGCTCCAACGCTAGGAGAGGTAGCGGTCAGAAACTGGCCGCTTCGAATCCCAGACCGGCCGTGAACGCGGTGAGCAGATCACGCCCCGCGGGCCACAGGTCGAGGTTGCTTGCGGTGTTGATGTGGCCCAGGTCGGGGAGGGCGATGTGGGGTGTTGCCCAGGATCGGGCCAGGCGAGTCGCGGCGGCGGGGCTGCAGTAGGGGTCGTCGGTGCTGGTGACGAGGACGGCGGGAACGGGGAGCCGGGGAGTGGGCAGGGACGTGAAAGTTGGTAGGCGATCCCTCGGGAAGGTAGGGGCCTCCGGATCGGGAGGGGCGACCAAGAAGGCGCCACGGATCCGGGCGGGCGGCGACTGGGTGAGCCAGTGGGCTAGGGCGTGGCAGCCAAGGCTGTGGGTTATGAAGGTGATGTCGTCGGGCACCTGAGCGACGGCTCGGGTGATGGCGTCGGACCAGTCGGTGAGGTCGGGGGAGGTCCAGGACGCGGGCTGGATGCGGATGGTGGGGGTGAGCCATTCGGACTCCCAGCGGGACTGCCAGTGGTGTTCGTCGGAGCCGTCCAGGCCGGGGATGATGATGAAGGTCATGAAGTCTCCAGAAGCGATGTAGGACTGTCATGATGGAGGAGTCATCGCCGTACGGCGTCCTGAGCTGATGAAATGAAGGTCGATGAGCGAGGCAACGACTGGTTCATTGGACCCGATCGACCGCGAGATCCTCGCGATCCTGCAGACCGACGGCAGGCTGAGCGGGGCCGACATCGGACGGAAGGTGAACCTCTCCCAGCCCGCGGTGTCGGCGCGGATCCAGCGGCTGGAGCGTTCCGGCGTGATCACCGGGTACCGCGCGGTCGTCGACCCCGCGAAGGTCGGGCTGAACATCCACGCCGTCGTACGCGTCCGCACCACGCACGCCCGGATCCCCGAGTCACTCGAGTTGTTCGCGACGTTGCGAGAGGTCGTCGCGACGTACCGGCTGACCGGTGAGGACTGCTTCCTGCTCGACGTTCACGCGCCCGACGCGGGCCGGCTCGAGCAGGTGGTCGACGCGATCGGCCGGCTGGGGCCGGTGAGCACCTCGCTGGTACTGCGGGAGTACCCGGGCAAGCCGCTCGCCCTCGGATAACAGGATTTCCCTTGCCGCCGCGAAATCCGCAGAATCCCGCGAAGTTCCGCTTCCCAGCGGACGGTACGCCGAACTAGGGTTCGACGGACCGTAGTGGTTGCGTTACGCAACAGGAACGTGGGAGGGAAGCGTATGTCGAAAAGCCGCAAGGCGCTTGTGGCCGCCACCGCAGGACTGGCGACTGTCGCGCTCGGGTTGTCGTTCACCAGCGCCGCGGGGGCCGCGCCGCAGGCGGCGACAGCCGATCCGAACGGGCTCAAGCTGATCAAGACCAAGACGTCGTTGCTCGGCAAGCACTACTGGTACCAGCAGACCTTCAAGGGCCTGCCGGTCGTCGACGGGTACTACGCCAGGCACGTCGCGAAGGACGGCACGGTCCAGATCGCCGACGGACGGGACGCCGTACCGGCGAACCTCGATGTCAGCGCCAAGGTCGCGCCCGCGTCCGCGACCCAGTCCGCGAATGCCACGGTCACCGCGCAGGCGGCCCGATCGCGCGCGGCCGGGCCGAACAAGAGCTTCGCGAAGCAGCCGGAAGCGACGAGCGGTACGGCGCAGCTCGCGGTCGTCGGCGGACCCGACGCCCGCCTGGTCTGGACCGTCACCAGCCGGTCGACCGAAGGCGTCAGCCGGTCGCTCGTCGACGCGAAGACCGGCAGTGTGGTCGCGTCGAAGGTGATCAGCGACAACGTCGACGGCCGCGGCTCGGTCTTCGACCCGAACCCGGTGGTCAGCACGAAGAACGAGAAGCTGACCGATATGAACGACAAGAACCAGGACGCCCTGTTCCTGGCGCAGAAGAACGTCGTACTGCGCAACCTGGACGGCTCCGGAAACCTGAACGGCGCCTTCGTCAACATCAAGGAGGCGAAGGGCGGTCTTGCGCAGAACAAGAACAACACGTTCGTCTACCAGCGCGCGAACAACAAGTTCGAACAGGTGATGGTGTACTACCACATCAACCAGGCGCAGGAGTACATCCAGTCGCTCGGGTTCAAGGACGCCAACAACGAGTCGCAGGACTTCTCGGTCGACACCGTCCCCGACGACAACTCGTGGTACGACCCATCGACGGACATGATCACCACCGGTGAGGGAGGCGTCGACGACGCCGAGGACGCCGAGGTCATCTGGCACGAGTACGGTCACGCGATGCAGGACGACATCGTTCCCAACTTCGGCGAGTCCGAACAGGGCGGTGCGATCGGTGAGGGCTTCGGCGACTACTGGGCCGTCACCATGTCGGTCCCGGTCAGCAAGGGCTTCAACCTGCCGTGCGTGATGGACTGGGACGCCACGTCGTACACGTCCGACGAGCCGCACTGCCTGCGGCGTACCGACACCGGCAAGACCACAGACGACATCGACGGCGAGGTCCACGACGACGGTGAGATCTGGTCGAACGCGCTGTGGGACATCCACCAGGCGCTCGGCCGGACCAAGGCGAACAAGCTGATCCTCGAGGCCACGTACTTCTACGACCCCGACACCTCGTTCGCCGCCGCGGCCCAGGACACCGTCCAGGCTGCCCGGTTGCTGTACGGCAAGGCCGCCGCGCAAACGGTGACCGACGCCTTCAAGGCCCGCAAGATCCTGTCATAGCGGCTGCAGGTCGTGCGCCCACCACTACTGTGGGCGCATGACCTGGAGTACTGCGGACATCCCTGACCTCAGCGGAAAACTGGCGCTCGTGACGGGCGCTACGAGCGGACTTGGGTACGAGACCGCGCTCGAACTGCTGCGACACGGCGCGGACGTGCTGGTCGCGGCGCGCAATCCGGAGAAGGCGGCACAGGCTGCGGAGACGCTGACGCAGAAGGCCGGGAGAGCGCCGATCGTGCTCGAGTTGGACCTCGCTGATCTCGCGAGTGTCGAGAAGGCGGCCGGCGAGGTCAGTACGTCGTACGAGCGGCTCGATCTGCTGATCAACAATGCCGGCGTGATGGCGCCGCCGTACCGGGAGACCGTCGACGGGTTCGAGCTGCAGATCGGCACCAACCACCTCGGTCACTTCGCGCTGACCGGTCGGTTGATGCCGCTGCTGGTGCAGGGCAGCCGCGTGGTGACGGTCAGCTCGTTCATGCACAAGACCGTTCGCGGTATCAGTGAGGCCGATCTTCGGCGGCCGGCGGGCAGTTACCGGAAGTGGGAGTCGTACGGGAAGTCGAAGCTCGCGAACCTGCTCTTCACGCTCGAGCTCGACCGCCGGGCGCGTGCGGCCGGGGCTGATCTGCTGAGTGTCGGCGCGCATCCCGGGTACGCCTCGACGCACCTGCAGGCTGCAGGGCCTGAGCTCGCGGGCAATCGCCGTCAGGCGCAGCTCTGGGCCGTGGCGACCCGGCTCGTCGCGCAGTCCGCCGCGGCCGGCGCGTGGCCGAGCCTGTACGCCGCGACGTACCCGGATCTGCGGCCTGGATCGTTCGTCGGACCGGGTTTCTTCGAGTACCGCGGTACGCCGAAGGTCGTGCTGCCGACGCGGACCGCGCAGGACGCCGAGCTGGCGAAGGAGCTGTGGGACTGGTCTGTCGAGGCAACGGGGGTCGATCCGACACTCACCGTGCTGAGGTAGTGACACAGCGGCAACTTTCTGGTTACCCTCCGGTAATTCCCGATGCCGGAGGTTCCCAGTGCGCAGACTTACGGTGGCAATTACCGGCGCCTTTGCAGTCGCTCTCGCCGTGGTCACGATCGGTCCGCGCGCTGATGCCAGCCAGACCGCGCCGGGCTTCAGTACGGCATACCAGCGCATCCCCGGTGCCGGCGGGACCGAGCTCGGCGCGGTCGTCCTCACGCCGACCGGGCAGGGCGACGGCCCGTTCCCGCTGGTGGTGATGCCGTCGAGTTGGGGTGTGCCGAATGTGGAGTACGTCGGCCAGGGGACGAAACTGGCCACGGCCGGGTTCCAGGTCATCTCGTACTCGAGCCGGGGCTTCTGGGATTCCGGCGGCGGCATCGACATCGCGGGGCCGCCGACGGTTGCCGACGTCAGCAAGGTGATCGACTGGGCCGGTCAGCACACGCCGGCGGATACCAGTCGGGTCGCTGCAGTTGGGATCTCGTACGGCGCGGGCACGTCGCTGCTTGCGGCCGGGCAGGACTCTCGGATCAAGGCGGTCGGTGCGCTCAGCGGGTGGGCCGATCTGATCCGGTCGCTGGATCCGAACGACACTGTTGCGCTGCAGTCCGTTGCCGGTCTGCTTGCCCTGGGCAACATCACGGGCCGGCCCGGGCCGGAGATGGCCTCGCTGCAGACGAAGTTCGTCACCGGTGACTTCGACGGTGCGATCGCGGAGGCGAGTCAGCTGTCGCCGGTGCGGTCCGCGGCGACGATGGTAGACCAGATCAATGCGAAGAAACCGGCGGTGTTCCTGGCGAACGCGTTCGAGGATTCGATCTTCCCGCCGTCGCAGTACACGGACTTCTTCACGAGCCTGACCGGGCCGAAGCGGCTGCTGCTCGCGCATGGCGATCACGCGACGCCGGAGGTGACCGGAGCGATTGGTCTACCAAATGAGACCTGGGACGAGCTCGTCGGCTGGCTGCTGCATTACCTGACGGGCGCGGACAACGGCGCGGATGCCGAGCCGGCGGTGCAGTTGAAATCGCAGCGTGGCACGTGGCGTGGGTACGCCAGTTGGGCGGCGGTCGGGCGGCCGCGTACGTCGTACCTGACCAAGGCTGGGGCGATGCAGGGTGGTGCGTCGACTGGGTGGAGTCGGTCGATCGGGGCTGGTATACCAACGGTCGCGGATAGTGGGGTGGCGCTCGTATCCGGCGCCCTGCAAGGGCTGTTGTCGATTCCGACCGGTGTGGTGACGCCGTTGGTCGACAGGTCGTTTGCCGGGGTTTGGTCCGGTCCGACGTTCGGCAGCGCGACGGTTGTGAATGGTATGCCGAAGTTGCATGTCACCGTGAAACCGTCCGCGGCGAGTACTTCGCTGTTCGCCTACCTGTACGACGTCGACGCGCTGGGGGTGGGGTCGTTGATGTCGCACAAGCCGTACACGTTGCGCGGTGCTACGCCGGGGCAGGCGGTTCCGCTTGATGTGCGGCTGGAGGCGACGAGCTGGGAGGTGCCGGCCGGGCATCACCTTGTGCTCGTTGTGGACACCGTGGATCCGCGGTATCTCGGGCGGAGTGTCGTCGGGTCGACGGTCACGTTCAGTTCGCCGGCTGGCGATCCGTCCTACGTCAGTGTTCCGGTGGCGGCGTGAGCGTCAGCCGCCGAGGATTCCTCGGCTTCACCGCGGCTGCACTCGCTCCCATCCACCAGGCCGCAACCCGCGAAGCGCCCGAGCCCGGCGCACCCGGTCCGGAGGCCGACAGACCGCAGGATGTGGGTCCGCGGGCGCACGGTCCGGATGGCGCGGACGGTCCGGATGGCGCGGACGGCGCGGACGGCGCGGATCCGGAGGCGCACAGTCGCCCGACCGCCGGTGGTCGGGCGGGGGACAGGACGCTGTATCTCGGGACGTACGGGGACAGCATCGGCATCGCGACGTACGACGACGACGGGAAGATCACCTCGACCGGCAGCATCGCTGGTATACCAAACGCGTCGTTCGTGATCCGGGCCGGCAACTTCCTGTACGCCGTGAACGAGCAGGACGCCGGCGCCGTCACAGCGATCGACATCTCGGGCACCCCGCGAGTGCTGAATCGTCAACCCACCAAGGGATCCGGGCCCTGTCATCTCGCCAAGATCGGCGACTACCTGCTCAGCGCGAACTACGGATCAGGCGACATCGCCGTCCACCCGATCGTCGCGGATGGGAGCCTCGGGCAACAAACTGACCTGGTCAAGCACGAAGGCCCGGCACCGCACGCGCACCAGATCGTGCTGGCCGGTCAGTACGTGCTGGGCGTCGACCTCGGCACCGACTCGATCTACACCTACACGCTCGCGGACGGGAAACTCGCGCTGCAGCACCAGACGAAGGTCAAAACCGGCGCCGGTCCACGTCATTTGGTATTCCATCCGTCCGGCAACTACGCGTACGTCGCCGACGAGCTCGACAGCACCGTCACGATCTGCGGGTACGACGACGGCGTGCTGACCGCGCTCGAGTCGATCCCGGTCGGCGAGGGGGAGAACTATCCCGGAGAGGTGGCGATCTCCGCCGACGGACGGTTCGTCTACGTGACCAACCGCGGGCACAACAGCGTCGCGATCTTCCGCACCGACGGCCCGCACCTCGAGCTGATTGGTATACCAAACTGCGGCGGCGACTGGCCGCGGCACTGCGCGTTCGACCCGGCCGGCCGCCTGCTCTTCGTCGCCAACCAGAAGTCGAACAACATCACCACGTTTTTGGTAGACCAAACCACGGGCGGGTTGACCAAGACGGCCGACTTCACGACCCCGACCCCGGTCTGCGTCAATGTTTGATCATGCGCGAGCTCTTGCGGTTTTGTGGTGAGAGCGTTGTCATGGGACTGCCTTTCTCCGCCCCGAAAGGAGTTCCACCGTGTTCAGACCGCTCGCGGCCGCCGTTGTTCTGTTGTCGGCAACCCTCGTCCCGGCCGCCCTCGTCCCGACCGCCCAAGCGCAACCGGCATGGCACGTCGGCACCCCACCGCTCACGACCCCCTGGACCGCCGACGTCTCGCCGGCGAACGCGCTCCCGGAGTACCCGCGTCCCCAACTGACTCGCCCCGACTGGCGCAACCTGAACGGCCTCTGGGAGTGGGCGCCGGCCGCCATCGGTGAGCAGCCGCCGATCGGCCGCACGCTCAACGAACAGGTGCTCGTCCCGTACCCGATCGAGTCCGCCCTGTCCGGTCTCCAGAAGCACGAGGACCGGATGTGGTACCGCCGTACGTTCACCGTCCCCGACAACTGGAAGGGCAAGCGGCTCCTGCTGCACTTCGGCGCCGTCGACTACGACGCCAAGGTCTGGGTCAACGGGCGCCAGGTCGCCACCCACCGCGGCGGGTACGACGGATTCGATGTCGACGTGACCGATGCGCTGCACGCCAAGGGTCCGCAGGAGCTGATCGTCTGGGCCGAGGACCTGACCGACGAGACGTACCAGCCGATCGGCAAGCAGCGCGAGGTCGGCGATCACGGCATCTTCTACCAGGGCAGCTCCGGCATCTGGCGCACCGTCTGGATGGAACCGGTGAACGTCGCGTCGATCAACCGTCTCCAACTCACGCCCGATCTGCCCGGCCAGACCCTCGAGGTCACGGCCGAGACCTCCGGTCCGACGGGCCTCGAGGTCGAGGTGACGGCGTACGACGGCCGGAAAGCTGTCGGGCAGGTGCGGGGCAAGGCCGGCGCCGAACTCCGGCTGCCGATCCGGAATCCCAGAACCTGGTCCCCGGACAACCCGTTCCTCTACGACCTGAAGGTCCGCCTGCTCGATCGCGGCAAAATGGTAGACCAGGTCGGCTCGTACGCCGGGATGCGATCCGTCGGCCTCCAGAAAGGTGCCGACGGCAAGCTTCGGATGGCGCTCAACGGCAAGATCCTGTTCAACCTGTCCACCCTGGACCAGGGCTTCTGGCCTGACGGGCTGAACACCGCACCGACCGACGCGGCGCTGCGGTTCGATCTCGAGCAGCACAAGCGGCTCGGGTTCAACACCGTTCGCAAGCACATCAAGGTCGAGCCGGATCGCTGGTACTACTGGGCCGACAAACTCGGCCTGATGGTCTGGCAGGACATGCCGGCAACGAAGACCGACGCGATGCCCGACCCGTGGCGGGCGCAGTTCGAGTCCGAGCTGCACGAGATGGTCGACGAGCACAAGAGCTTCACCTCGATCACCGTCTGGGTCCCGTTCAACGAGGGCTGGGGTGAGTGGGACCAGGCCGCGACCGGCCGGATCGCCGCCGACGTCAAGGCGCAGGACCCGTCCCACCTCGTCAACGCCCACAGCGGCGTGAACTGCTGCAATTCCCACGGCGACTCCGGTCGCGGCGACCTGATCGACAACCATGCATACCTCGGCCCGGCGACAACGGCGCCGACGGACACCCGTGCAGCCGTGGACGGCGAGCATGGCGGGTTCGGCCTGAAGGTCCCGGATCACATGTGGTTCGGCGACGGATCGGCGTACGAGATGGAGCCCGACTCGGCGACCCTGACCCGGCGGTACGTCGAGAACCAGACCGACGTACTCAGATCGGCCGAGCAGTGCGGGATCAGCGGATCGGTCTACACCCAGATCACCGATGTCGAAGGCGAGCTGAACGGGTTCTACACCTACGACCGGCGGGTCCCGAAGATGGACTTCGCCCAGGTCCGGACGATCAACCGGCAGATCATCGCCGGCGCCGACGGATCGGGAACTGGTATACCAAACCCGGGACCCGGCTCACCCGGTGCCGACGGCATCCATTTCTACCCGCTCGACGGCACCGCGGAAGATGCTGTGGGCAACAACGATGCAACCCTCCAGGGCGGCGCCACCTTCGCCGCGGGCAAGAACGGTCAAGCGGTCGCACTCAACGGCGCCGGTCAGTACGTCGACACCGGCGCAGCGCTGCTCGACACCGTGAAGAACTACACCGCCAGCGCCTGGGTGAAACTGAACAAGGCTGACGGCGCGTTCCAGACGTTCGTCAGCCAGGACGGCGATCGCGACAGCGCCTTCTTCCTGCAGTACTCCGGCCAGGACCAGCGCTTCGCGATGAGCTTCCCCGGCATCCGCGCACTCTCGCCGACGAAGCCCAACCCGGGGCAGTGGTACCACGTCACCGGCGTACGCGACGTCGTGAAGGGCGAGCTCAGGCTCTACGTGGACGGCGACCTCGTCGCCACCAAGAGCGCCTGCGCCCTGGACTCCAGCTCGACCGGCAACACCGTCATCGGCCGGGCCAAGTTCGGCGGCAACCAGGTCGACTTCCTCGACGGCACGATCGACCAGGTCCACCTCTACGACCGCGCCCTCACCGATGCGGAGGTCCGCGCTCTGTACGAATCCGGCCGCTAATACGAATCCAGCGGCTAACGAGAAGGTTCGGGATGCGAAGTCGGAGCGCAACCCCGATCCTGGTAGTTACCGATCAGGGGAGGTGAGTGCGATGGCCGCACCGAGCCAGGTGCTCGCACCCCGTTCGACGATCCGGTTCCGGCCTCCGCGGTTCGGGCTCGGCGGTTCGCATCTCGGCGAGCCGCCGGGCCCGGACGGCGACGAGACCGCGGCTGGCACGGTCGACGCGGCGTACCTGGCCGGCATCCGGTTCTTCGACACCTCCCCGGCGTACGGCGACTCCGAGCGTCGGCTCGGTACGGCGCTGCAGAAGCGTCCACGCGGTGAGTTCCTGGTGTCGACGAAGGTGGTCGGAGACGACCCGAAGACCTCGATCGACGCGAGCCGCGGGCAACTAGGGCTCGCGATCGATCTCGCATTCGCCCAGGAGGAGTCGGCGTACCCGAAGCTCGACCGGCTGCGGCGGGAAGGGATCATCAAAGCAGTAGGAGCGGCGTCCGACGACTGGCAGGAGCTGGACGGCCTGGTGCGCGACGTCGAGCTCGACTGCGTGTTGCTGACAGCGCACTACTCGCTGCTCGACCGGACCGCCGCACCGCTGCTGGATCGTTGCCTCGCGCGCGGAGTCTCCGTCATCGTGTCCGGCGTACTCACATCGCAGGTCCTGCACGCGGACACCGTCGAGTCCCGGCGCTTCTCGGCCGTCTGCGAACGGTACGGCGTTTCGCTGCCGCAGGCCGCACTCGCCTTTCCCAGCAGGCATTCCGCGGTCACGTCCGTACTGATCGCGGCGTCGTCACCGGCCGAGATCCGCGCCGACGCAGCGCTGGTCCGCCAGCCCGTACCGGACAAGCTCTGGCGGGATCCGGAGTTGCTGCGCTTGCTATCCTGACCACAGGAGTTCGAAGCAAACGGGCTCCCCGGACGAGCGGCGCCGTACCCGGTCTGTCAAGACGACGCCTCACCCTTTGACGGAGGGGGTCGTCCTCATGCACGTACTCGACGTTCTCGAGATCGTTGGCGCGGTCACCATTCTGCTGGCGTTCGCCGCCGCGCAGGCAGGTCGTCTGCGTCAGCGCACGGTCACGTACCAGCTCCTCAACCTGATCGGCTCAGGAGTGCTCGCCGCCATCGCCGCGATCCACCTGTCCTGGGGCTTCCTGCTGCTGGAGGGCAGCTGGGCCGTCATCAGCCTCATCGGCCTGCTGAGCCTCAACCGAAGGCAACAAGCCGACCAGAGCTAGAACTTGTCGCCCGGGTTCGTCGCCGTGCCCGTGCCCGACGGCAGCGTCGTCGGGATGCCGCTCGGGACCGGGCTCGGGCTGACCGAGATCGACGGTGAGGTCGAGCCGGTCCCCGGCGGCGGCGTGGTCGGCGTGATCGTGACCGTGGCGGTGTTGTTCGGCGTCGGGATGACGGGCTCCGGCTCGAGCGGCTGCGCGTGACGGAACAGCAGCCACGCCAGGAAGACCGCCAGTGCCATGATCAGCGCCATCGTCAGCAACGCGAACGCGAGCGCCCACCGCGACGCCGGGCGCAGCGCGTTCGGCCAGGGCAGCGGCCAGATCCGGAACAGACCAGGACGCCGGCGGCTCTCCCAGTAGTGCCGGAACTCGGGCCCGCGCAACTTGCCGATCTGCGGAACGCGATCCATCAGTACTGCGGACAGGATCTCCTCGCCGCGACGCTCCGCGATCAAGCGCTCGTCCGAGGCCGCGCTCGACCCGTCGTCCTCCCGGATCGGCCCGACCGCGACCCAGAGCGCGAGGTCGTCGTCATCGCCGTCGTTGTGGCCCAGTACGGCGTCCTCGGGCAGGTCGTCGACGGCGTACACGAACCGGTCACGGGCGGCCGCGTCGTCGGCGGAGCCCTCGGTCATCATCGCGACGACGACGTTCCGGCCGGCCTCGTCGCTGGCCGTGTACAGGTAGCCGGCCGCGTTCGCGCCGAGCCGGCCGCGCAGCCAGAACTCGCCGACCCGCGGCGGGTCCTCCGGCTCCAGCGGGAGCGCCTCCGGAATCTCCAGCGCAGGGCGCTCCTCCGGCGGGTCCGCCGGCTGCACCTCGGGCTGGGATTCGGTCGCAGTCATCACCCTAATCCCACCACATGCCCGGTAGCAGTGTCGTGGGGAGGCGGGATTTGGCGCGGAGGGGCAGGATGGACGGGGACGCGGTGGGCCTTGCGGCGCTGGCCCCGGTGATCTGATGGAATGACCGGTGTTGCGAAGTGGGGAATGACAGTGTTTGACACGGTCCGCTCGCGGACCCCGGAAGGACGTGCATGACCGAGACGACGGTGCCCACGGGTTCGGTGGCCCAGCAGTCCAGGCTGATCGGCGAGGCCCTCGGTGAGGTCAAGCGGGTGATCGTCGGCCAGGAGCACATGGTCGAGACGCTGATGGTGTCGCTGCTCGCGAAGGGTCACTGTCTGCTCGAGGGCGTGCCCGGTGTCGCCAAGACCCTGGCCGTCCGCACCTTCGCCAGCGTGGTCGGCGGCACGTTCGCCCGGATCCAGTTCACCCCGGACCTGGTCCCGTCCGACATTGTCGGCACCCGGATCTACCGGCAGACCCGCGAGACGTTCGACATCGAGCTCGGCCCGACGTTCGTGAACTTCGTGCTGGCCGACGAGGTCAACCGCGCACCGGCCAAGGTGCAGTCGGCGATGCTCGAGCTGATGGCCGAGCGGCAGGTGTCGATCGGCGGCCAGACCTTCCCGATGCCGAAGCCGTTCATCGTCATCGCCACCCAGAACCCGATCGAGTCCGAGGGCGTCTACCCGCTGCCCGAGGCGCAGCGCGACCGGTTCCTGGTCAAGATCGACGTACCGCACCCGCGCGGGCACGAGGAGTTCGAGATCCTCCGCCGGATGAGCGTCGATCCGCCGGAGCCGCGGCAGGTGCTGAAGCCGGAGACGATCCTCGAGCTGCAGCGGTCCGCCGAGCAGGTGTTCGTCCACAACCTGGTCGCGGAGTACGCCGTCCGCCTGGTGATGGCCACCCGTACGCCGACCGACTTCCACCTGCCCGACCTGGAGCCGATCATCGAGCTGGGCGTCAGCCCGCGCGCGACGCTGGGCCTGATCGCGGCCGGTCGGGGGCTGGCGCTGATCCACGGCCGGGACTACCTGCTGCCGAGCGACATCCAGACCGTCGCACTCGACGTCATGGGCCACCGTCTCGGCCTGACCTTCGACGCGGTCGCGGACAACATCGACCCGCGGGCCGTGATCGAGCGGATCCTGGCCACCGTCCCGCCGCCGCAGCCGGTCTGGCGCGACGGCGCCGACGGCACCGGCCGCCCGGAGTTCGTGTAGTGGCAAACCGCCGAGACCCACGGGCTGCGATGACGATCTCGCAGCTCGCTCCTGAGCGTGCGTTGCGGCGGCTGGAGCTGACCGTCGTACGGCGGCTCGAGGGCTACCTGCACGGGGAACACCTGGGCCTTCTGCCGGGGCCGGGCACCGAGCTGGCCGAGGCGCGTGAGTACCAGGTCGGTGACGACGTGCGGCGGATGGACTGGGCCGTCACCGCGCGGACCACGATCCCGCACGTCCGCGACCTGATCGCGGACCGTGAGCTGGAGACGTGGGCTCTGGTCGACCTGTCCGGCTCGATGGACTTCGGTACGTCGACGCTCGAGAAGCGCGAGCTGGCCGTGGCGGCCGTCGCGACCGTCGGGTTCCTGACCCACCGCCTCGGTGACCGCTTCGGCGGGCTGATGCTGCGCGACTCGGCGCTGCGGCGCTGGCCGGCGCGGTCCGGGCGGCTCGCGCTCTACGGTCTGCTGCGGGCGCTGCTGGCCGAGCAGTTCAGCGGCGACGAAGAGGCGCACCGCAGCGATCTGGCCGCCGCGCTCGAGTCGATGGCCCGGACGCAGCGCAAGCGCGGACTGCGTGTGATCGTGTCCGACTTCCTGACCCCGCAGGACGGCGAGGTCGCGAGCCAGATCGAGCCGTCCTGGGAGCGGGCGATGCGCAAGCTGACCGCTCAGCACCAGGTGCTCGCGGTCGAGATCGTCGACCCGCGCGAACTCGAGCTGCCGAACATCGGCGTGGTCACGATCGGTGACCCGGAGACTGGCGAGGTGCGCGAGATCGACACCCGGCGGCGCAAGGTCCGGGAGGCGTTCGCGGTAGCGGCTCTCGCGCAACGGGAACGAACCAGGGCCGCCCTGCGTAGGGTAGGTGCGGGGCACCTTGTGCTGCGGACCGACCGTGACTGGGTCGCCGACACCGTGCGGTTCGTGCTCGCCTACCGGCGAGTGGCGCCCCGCCTGCACCAACCGCCGAAGGGAGTGGCTCGCTGATGGAGTTCCTGTCTCCGGCCAGATTGTGGTTCCTGCTGCTGATCCCGCTGATCGTCGCGGGCTACATCTTCCTGCAGCACCGGCGCTCGCAGTACGCGCTGCGGTTCACGAACATCGCGCTGCTGGACCGGGTCGCGCCGCGCCGGCCGCAGTGGCGGCGGCACCTCGCCGTCGGGCTCGCGCTGCTGGCCGCGATGACCTGCATCCTGGCGTTCGCGCAGCCCAAGGACAAGGTCAAGGTGCCGCGTGAGCGGGCCACGATCGTGGTCGCGATCGACGTCTCGCTGTCGATGATGGCGACCGACATCGAGCCGAACCGGCTGGAGGCCGCGAAGGAGTCGGCGAAGGAGTTCGTCAACAACCTGCCGACGAAGTTCAACGTGGCACTGGTCAACTTCGCCGGTACGGCGTCGATCATCGTGCCGCCGACCACTGACCGGGCGACCATCGACCGGTCGATCGACGGGCTCGAGCTGGCGGAGTCGACCGCGACCGGTGAGGGCATCTTCACCTCGCTGCAGGCGCTGACCCAGGTGCCGCCGGATCCCGCGCACCCGAACGACCCGGCCCCGGCCCGCATCGTGATGCTGTCGGACGGCAAGCGGACGGTCGGCCGGACGGCGCAGGAAGGCGCGCAGGCGGCGAAGGCGAAGAACACCCCGATCTACACGATCTGCTTCGGCACCGACTCCGGCTTCATCGAGATGGACGGCATCCGGCAGCGGGTACCACCGGACCGCACCGAGCTCCGCAGCATCGCCGAGACCACCGGCGGCGAGGCCTACACCGCGGAGTCCGCGGGCGAGCTGAAGGACGTCTACAAGGACATCGGCTCCTCGGTCGGGTACGACGAGGTCGACAAGGAGATCACCGCCCGGTACGCCGGTATCGCGATGCTCTTCACACTGGCCGCCGCCGGCGCCTGCATCGCCCTCGCCTCGCGCTTCCCGTAATCCGCCGTCAATGCGTAGACAGGCTACGCTTGACGCATGACAGTTCTCGGCACCGCCATGGCCGTTGCGGCCGTTCCGTTCGACGAGGTGCAGGCGTTCCTGACCGAGGAGCGGTGCAAGCGCCTGCTCGGCTTGGACCAGGCGAATCCGGCAGGTGTGTCGGTCGACGCCGACCCGGCCGCGGGGACGGTCGGGATGCAGGGGCAGTACTGGTATCGCGGCGAGTACACCTTCGCCGCACACCCTGACGGCACCGAGATCACCTACCGGATCGTGAACGTGTCCGGGAGCCCTGACGCCGTCATCCGTCTGTGGCAGCGCAAGGTGCTCAACAATCAGCAGCGCGACCTGGACGCGTTCGCGGCGGACTTGCCTAGCAGGTTGCGTGGCTAAGTTCCGTTGATCAGCCGGGTGGCCAGGTCGGGGCTGAACTGGCCGGCCGGGATGGTCGGTGCGATTCCACACTGGCCGTCGGAGTCGCCGGGGACCTTGACCCAGAGCAGCAGTTCGGCGCCGCCGCCCACCTGGCTCGCGGCGCCGAGCTTGCGGCCGGCCGGGTTGCACCACTCGCCGTTCGAGCCGTTGCCGTTGCGGCTGGTGTCGACGACGAACGGCTTCGGCGTGGTCATGTTCGCGCGGACGTCGTTCGCGTAGGTGATCGACGCGGACGTGGTGTAGTAGTTCGACACGTTGACCACGAACCCGTGCGCCGCACTCACCCCGGCGCCGGCCAGGCGCTGCGCCATCGTTGCCGCCGGCACCCATCCGGCGTTGCCCGCGTCCAGGTACGCCCAGGTGTTGGGCGCCCGGTCGCGGAACTGCTGCAGCGCGAACGCGAGCATGTCGTTGCGTTCGGCAATCTGCGCGTCGGTCATGCAGTTGAAGTCACCCAACGCGTCCGGCTCCAGGATCACGATCGCGGGCCGGCTGCGGATCGAGTCCGCGAACGCGGAGATCCAGTCCCGGTACGCCGCCGGCGAACCCGCGCCGCCGCCCGAATGCCCGCCGCAGGCGTCGCGTCCGGGCAGGTTGTACGCGACCAGGATCGGCAGCTTGTCGGCGTTGTCGGCCGCACCGACGAAGCCGCCGACCATGGCTCCGATCGTGGTGCCCGCGGGCGGGTTGGCGAACCAGCGCGCCATCGGCTTGGCGGCGATGTTGCTCTGGATGCTGCTCGCCCTGGAGTCGCCGGGGTTGTCGCGGACCCAGGTCGCAGGGTTCGAGTTCGGATCGACGTAGAAGCCGCTGGTGAGGTCGATCGGGCCGGCTTGGGGACTGGCCTGGGCGGTTGTTGCCGAGGGCGCCTGCTGGGTGTCGGCGTACGCGGTCAGCCAGGCGAGGGCGGAGTTCCAGTTGATCGCGACCTCGTTGGTCGAGTACGAGCCGATCTCGTCGATGTAGCACTTGGCCGGAGCGCAGCCGGGCAGGTTGCGCTGGGCAACGGGGTCCTGCAGGTGCGAGTTCGGGCCGCCGGCCAGGGATCCGGGGTACGGCGAGGGCAGCGCCGGGTTCAGCGAGTGCGCCCAGAAACGGTGGTGCTGGTTGTGGCTGGAGCGCTCGCCGTACCCGGTCACGTAGGACTGGCCGATCGCGTTCCGTCCGAGCAGGTAGTCCAGCGACTCGAGGGCGGCCGAGCGGTAGGCGGCCCGTCCGGTGAGGTCGCCCGCGATGGCGAGGATCATCGCGTTGTTCGCCGTACCGGAGTTGGAGCCCCAGACGTACTGGCCGTCGGCGGGCTTGTACGGGTTTGCGTAGCCCTGCGAACGGAGGTCGGCGAGGTAGGTGTCGGCCGCGGTCGCGATCCGCTGGCGCAGCTTACGCTGGTCGATTGTTGACAATCGCCACGGTGTCCGGGCGAGGGCGAGATCGGCCAGCCCGCCGGTCTCCTGCCACGAGAACCCGTCGGCGGCCTTCAGCGTCGTGGTGATGAACCGCTTGTACGACGCTTTGCCTGTCGTCGCGAACAACTCGGCCGCGGCCCAGGAGAACTCGTCCGTCACCTTCGTGTCGTCGTAGGCACCGCCGCCCTCGCCGCCGGCCGGGGCGTAGATCGCGGGGTGCTGGCGTGCCGCGTTCCAAGCCCTCTCTGCGGCTGACAAGCATCGGGCGGCGAACTTCTTGTCCCACTTCGCATAGACGCGCGCGCAGCGGGCGCCCACGGCCGCGAGGTTGAGGGTGGCCGCGGTCGACACCGGGTAGAGGTAGCGCGGCTGCGGGTCGTCGGCTGGCGCGAGTCCGAGACCGGTCCACTTCTCGTCGTGGATCTTGTGGTGTACCAGGCCGGACGGCGCCTGCATCTCCAGGAGGAAGTCGAGCTCCCATCTCGCCTCGTCCAGCACGTCCGGCGTGCGATTGCCTGCCTCCGGGATCTTCAAGGTGGGGCCGGGGCCGGTCTCCTCGTACAGATCGAGGAGCTGCCAGGCCGCGAGCGCGCCGTTGACGACGTACTTGCCGTGGTCGCCGGCGTCGTACCAGCCGCCGCGGACGTCGAGGCTGTAGTCGCAGGTGCCGGGGTAGCAGGGGACCGACGTGTCGCCCTGATTGGGTGCGAGGCCGAGGTGGCCGGCGGCGCGCGCGTACGAGTCGCCGACGTACTTGGCCTCGATCGGGATGCCGCTGCGGTTGTTGTAGAAGTACGCGAGCGCGTCCCGCCGGAGGCCGGCGTACACGTGGTTGCCGATGTCGAACGGCTCGCTCACGTCGTCGCCGACGGCCAGCCGGAAGCCGGACCCGGTGCCGCGGTACGCGCCGAAGTCGATCAGCTGGACGTCGTCGCCCGACATCGCGTCCATACCGTACGGTTTGGTATGCCCGCTGGAAACAACCTGGTTGCCCGCAGCAAGCAATCGCCAGACCAGCGGCGTGGTCCCGGTCGAGGCGCCGGCGGTCGTCGCGCTGGCGCTCGTCGTGCTGGGTTGTACGACGTAGGTGGCTCGCTTCGGACCGGTGGCGACGTAGCCAAGTTGGTTGACGCGGACCGGTGAGCCGTAGTCGCGTACCCCGCCAGGTGGGACGATCCCGCCGATGACCGAGATGTTGTCCAGGCACAGCGTGTACGGCTCGGTCGCGCCCCCGGCCTGGAACGAGACCTGCCCGTGCGTGTCGGTGACCGGCGAGGTGCCGTTGAACGTGAACGTCTGCGTGGTCGTGCTGGCGCTGACCGCCTGGTTGAGCACGGTCGCGTGCGGCGCGGCGCCCTGCTGGAGGACCGCGCGGAACTGGGCTGGCCGGCTGGTCGACGCGTCGAAGCGCAGCGTGTACGACTGCCCTTGCTCGAGCGGGAGGTCGTCCTGGCCGATCATCGAATCCCAGACGTTGACCGTGCCGGCCGGGATCTGCGCACACAGCCGGCCGTCGGCGACCGCGGACGGTGTGTTGCCGCTCGTCCACCACGGGTCCTTCGTGGTGTCGAAGGTCCCGTTCAGCACCCGCTCGTACTGCGGGTCGGCGGCAACGGCGGCTTCAGCAGCGGGGCTGACGGCCGGGGCGACAGCCAAGGTGAGAACGGTGGCAAGGGCAAGAGTCAGGACTCGCCGTGGGGCGGTAGGCATCGGTCCTCCAGAACGCTTGGGAGCGCTTCCAGTTTCCCGGCATCGTCCCGAGCCCAGAAGGCAGTGTCAAGAGCGTGGCAGAATGCTGAGAGCGCTTCCGGTTTAACCAGGTGAAGGATCAGCCGTATGACCGACGTCCGTAAACGCCAAGTCACGCTCGACGAGGTCGCCGAGCGAGCCGGCGTGTCCAGGTCGGCCGCCTCCCGGGTGCTCAACAACGCTCCGCACGTCAGCAAGGCGAAGCGGGAGGCGGTCCAGCGGGCGGTCGCCGACCTCGGGTACGTGCCGAACGCGTCGGCCCGCGCGCTCGCGACCCAGCAGGTCGGAGCCGTCGTGCTCGCGATCTCCAGCGACAACCCGGAGGTGTTCGCGGACCCGTTCTTCGCCGAGGTCGTGGTCGGGATCAGTTCGGTGCTGGAGGAGACCGAGCTCGAGCTGATGCTGATGATGGCGACCTCGACCCGCGGTCAGACCCGGCTCGAGCGGCTGCTGCGGACTCGGCAGACCGACGGCGTGATGCTGATGTCGACGCACGGCGACGATCCGCTCGCCCGGCTCGCCGAGCAGGCCGACGTACCCGTCGTCTTCGGCGGTGCACCGATTGCGTTCGAGCCGCAGTACTACGTCGACGCGGACAACCGCGGCGGCGCCCGACTGGCGACCGAGCACCTGATCGCGACCGGCCGGCGGCGGATCGCGACGATCACCGGGCGGATGGACGAAGGCGCGGGCGTCGCCCGGTACAAGGGCTATCAGGAGGCGCTTGCCGTTGCCGGGCTGGACCCGGGTCGCGTCGTACACGGCGACTTCTCCGAGGACGGCGGGACCCGCGCGGCACACGAGCTGCTCGCGAAGCATCCGGACCTGGATGCGGTCTTCGTTGCCTCGGACCAGATGGCGATCGGGGCGCTCCGGGTGCTCACCGACGCCGGCCGCGTCGTCCCCGACGATGTCGCGATCGTCGGCTTCAACGACGTCGACGCCGCGCGCCACACCACCCCGCCGCTGACCACGATCAGCCAGCCGATCCAGTCGCTGGGCCGCGAGCTCGCCCGGATGCTGCTGGCAACCATCGCGGGGGAGACCCCGACCCCGCTCATCCTCCCGACCAAGCTGGTCCACCGAGCCTCGACCTGAATCGCGACACGACGGTGATGTAGTTGACACGGCGAGGTTACTGGTGTTGAAGGGGGTCGTGGTGCAAGATGTACCAGTGTTCCGCGGGGTGTCTCGTGATGCCTTGAGGGACTAGTACCGCCGAGATCGACGCAGCTGTTCGAGAACGCTGGGGAAGGCGCCCCTCGAGCACAGGAGGTCCCGGTGGCGACGACTCGTGGCGTTCTGTACGTCCACACGGTGCCGTCAGCGTTGTGCCCGCACGTCGAGTGGGCCGCGGGCGGCATCCTAGGCGTGCCCGTGAAACTGGATTGGACACCGCAGCCGGCGGCCCAGGGCACGTACCGGGCCGAGCTGTCCTGGCAGGCCGAGGCCGGTACCGCGGCCAAGCTGGCATCCGCCCTGCGCGGATGGCAGAAGCTGCGGTTCGAGGTCACCGAGGAGCCGAGCAACGGCGTCGAGGGCGAGCGGTACTCGTTCACGCCCGAGCTCGGGGTCTTCCACGCGACCACCGGCGTCCACGGCGACATCATGGTGCCGGAGGAGCGGCTGAAGGCCGCCATGCTGAAGGCGGCGGCCGGCGAGGCCGACCTGACCGAGGAGGTCGAGCGTTTGCTGGGCCGCCCCTGGGACGACGAACTCGAACCCTTCCGCTACGCCGGCGACGGCGCCCCGGTGCGCTGGCTCCACCAGGTTGTGTAGGTCCTGGCTGGTGATCCATCGCCTACTGCGGGGCACTCGGCACGGCACCTCGCCGCACGGGTGCAAGGGAACGATGCTCCGCATCGACCCCTTCGCCCCCGCACGCCGATGCACCGCACCGAGCACCTCCTCGCTACGGCGCTGGACCACCAGCCAGGACCTAAGGGCTTCCTGAGAACTTCAGAAGAAAGCCGTGAAGGCTGGAGCTTTCCGCGAACTTTTCGATGAGACTGAGCATCAGACGTTGTACAAGGGTGGGAGGGGCCGTGGCCGCTGGGCCACCGGGTGTCGGGACACCCCCGGTGGTTGTCTAACAACAGCGGCCGCACCACGTGAAGGGCACGGATCCTTGATCCGTGCCCTTCCAGCCGTTCAAGGGCAGTCAGCCGTTCAAGGGCTGTCAGCTGTTTACAGCGGGATGTTGCCGTGGTTGCCGCGGATGGGGCCGGCGGTTTCGGCCTTTGCGAGGGCGGTGGCCAGGGCGGTGCGGGTGCGGGTGGGCTCGACGACCTCGTCGACGACGCCGATCTCGCGGGCGCGGTCGATGCCGCCGGCAATCTTCTCGTGTTCGGCGGCCAGCTCGGCCTCGACCTGCGGCCGGAGCTCGGGGTCGACCTCGGCCAGCTTGCGGCGGTGCAACACGCGGACGGCGGCGACCGCGCCCATCACTGCCACCTCGGCCCGTGGCCACGCGAACACCCGCGTCGCCCCCAGCGACCGCGCGTTCATCGCGATGTACGCCCCGCCGTACGTCTTCCGCGTCACCAGCGTCACCCGCGGTACGACGGCCTCGGCAAACGCGTGCAGCAGCTTCGCACCCCGCCGCACGACGCCGTCCCACTCCTGCCCGACCCCCGGCAGATAACCCGGTACGTCGACCAGCACGACCAGCGGTACGCCGAACGCGTCGCACATCCGCACGAACCGCGACGCCTTCTCCGCCGACAGCGCGTCCAGGCAACCACCGAGGCGGAGCGGATTGTTGGCGATGACACCGACCGTCCGCCCACCGAGCCGGCCGAGCGTGGTGACGATGTTCGGTGCCCACCGTTGGTGGAGCTCGACTCCAGAAGACGAGTCGAGCACCCCTCCGACCAGCGGATGGACGTCGTACGCACGCTTGGCCGACTCCGGCAGGAACCCGGACAGATCCGTGTCCGGGATGTCCGTGGACACCGAGCCTTGGTTCGCGAGCAAATCGGTGAGCCGGCGGGCCTGCTCCAGAGCCGCCGCCTCGGAGTCGGTGGTGATGTGGACGACGCCCGAGCGCCGGCCGTGCGGCTCCGGGCCGCCGAGCCGGAGCATGTCGACGTCCTCACCGGTGACCGAGCGGACCACGTCCGGCCCGGTCACGAAGATCCGGCCCTCGGGGCCGAGGACGACGATGTCGGTCAGCGCCGGACCGTACGCCGCACCGCCCGCCGCCGGACCGAGCACGACCGAGATCTGCGGGATCTTCCCGGACGCCTGCGTCATCGCGTAGAAGATCTTGCCGACCGCGTGCAGGCTCAGCACGCCCTCGGCCAGCCGAGCGCCGCCGGAGTGCCACAGGCCGATGATCGGCACCTGCTCCTCGCGGGCGACCTCGTACGCCGTGACCACGACGTCGCAGCCCTCGTCGCCCATCGCGCCGCCCATCACGGTGGCGTCGGAGCAGAACGCGACGACAGGTGCGCCCTCGACGGTGCCGCGGGCCGCGACCATCCCGGACAGGTTGTCCGGGGTGATCAGCTCGAGGCTGCCCGGATCGAGCAGAGCGGTCAGCCTGGTGACGGGATTCCGCGGGTCCTGCTCCCGCGGCAGCTTGGCCGGCTTCGCCGAGGCCGAGGCCGATGCCGAGAGCGGGGAAGAGGTGGGTGGCGGGGTCGGGGCAGCGGCGGGTGCGGTCGTGCTCATGCGGTCCTCCGGGTGTGAAGGAACTTCGGGGAGCCGCCCGGCGGGTCGCGCCGGGCGGCAGACGGCCGGCTAGACCGACTTGAACGCGATGGCGGCGTTGTGGCCGCCGAAGCCGAACGAGTTGTTCAGCGCCGCGATGTCCCCGTCGGGCAGCTTGCGCTGCTCGGTCGCGACGTCAAGGTCGATCTGGTCGTCGAGCTTGTCCACGTTGATGGTCGGCGGCGAGACCCGGTGGTGCAGCGCGAGCACGGTCGCGACCGACTCCACCGCACCGGCGCCGCCGAGCAGGTGGCCGATCATCGACTTCGGCGCGGTGGCGACCGCGTGGTCGGCGTCCTTGCCGAGCGCCTGCCGGATCGCGATCGACTCGGCGATGTCGCCCTGTGGCGTCGACGTCGCGTGCGCGTTGATGTGGAAGATGTCGGCCGGGGTCAGGTCGCCCTCGGACAACGCCCGCTCCATCGCCCGCCGGGCACCGGACCCGGTCGGGTCGGGCTGCGCGATGTCGTGGCCGTCGGCCGAGATCCCCGCGCCGGCGAGTTCGGCGTAGATCTTCGCGCCGCGCGCCTTCGCGTGCTCGTACGACTCCAGGATCAGGACGCCGGCGCCCTCGCCGAGCAGGAAGCCGTCGCGATCGACGTCCCACGGACGCGAGGCGCGCTCCGGGTCGTCGTTGCGCTTGCTCAGCGCCTGCATCATCCCGAACGCGGCCAGCGGCAGCGCCATGATCGCGCCCTCGGAGCCACCGGCGATCACCACGTCCGCACGGCCGAGCCGGATCTGGTCCAGACCCAGCCAGATCGCCTCGTTGCCGGAGGCACAGGCCGAGACCGGGGTGTGGACGCCGGCCTTGGCGCCGAACTCCAGGCTGACGTACGCCGCGGACGAGTTCGGCATCAGCATCGGGATCGCCAGCGGCGACACCCGGCGCGGGTTCTGCTGGAGCGCGTCGTAGTTCGAGAGCGTGGTGTGCAGGCCGCCGATACCGGACGCGACCGCGACACCGAGTCGCTCCTTGTCCATCCCGGAGTCCTCCAGGCCGGAGTCGGCCCAGGCCTCACGGGCGGCGACGACGGCGAGCTGCGCCGTCCGGTCCAGGCGGCGGGCCTTGACCCGCTCGATCACCTCGGTCGGGTCGACCGCGGCCGGTGCGGCGATCTGCACCGCCAGGTTCTGCACCCACTCGTCGGTCAGCCGCCGCGCGCCGGAGCGTCCGGCCAGCAGCCCTTCCCAGGTGCTGGACACGTCGCCCCCGAGCGGGGTCGTGGCTCCGAGCCCAGTGATGACGACTCGGGTCTTCGACATGGTTACCTCATCCTTCACATGAGAGATCTGCGGTTGGGAGCGAGGGGTGTGGTACTGCGTGGTGCTCATCGAGCCGTGACCCGATGAGCACCCGGGCCAGCACGGGTGACGGCGTACGTCAGCCGTTCTGGGCGCGCTCGATGAACGCGACCGCGTCGCCGACGGTCTTCAGGTTCTTGACCTCGTCGTCGGGGATCTTCACGTCGAACTTCTCCTCGGCGGCCACCACGACCTCCACCATGGAGAGCGAGTCGACGTCGAGGTCGTCGGTGAAGGACTTGTCCAGCTGGACGTCCTCGACCGGGATGCCGGCGATCTCGTTCACGATCTCGGCGAGGTTGGAACGGATCTCTTCGGTGCTGGCCATGTTCTCTGGTTCCCTTTCGGATTTCTGGGCTGCAACCAGCTTCGCTGGCTACTACAGCCGGTGCGGCCACCTGAGCCGCCCCGGACAACTATGACGGAATCTATTGAAGAGCTACGGCAAGCGGATGACCTGGGCTGCGTACACGAGCCCGGCTCCGAAGCCGATGATCAGGGCGAGGTCCCCGCTCTTGGCCTCGCCGGTCTCGCGCATCGCGGTGATCGCGAGCGGGATCGACGCCGCCGAGGTGTTGCCCTGGCGCTCGATGTCGCGCGCGACCTTGACGTGCTCGGGCAGCTTCAGCGCCCGCCGCATCGCGTCGGTGATCCGCATGTTCGCCTGGTGCGGCACGAAGATGTCGAGCTGCTCGGCCTTCACGCCGGCCACGTCGAGCGCCTGCTGTGCGGTCTTGGCCATCTCGAACGACGCCCAGCGGAACACCGGGTTGCCGTCCATCGTGAGGTGCGGCCAGTTGTGATTGCCGAACACCTCCTGCCAGGACTCCTTCTGGCTGATCACCTGGTGCTGCGTGCCGTCCGAACCCCACACGACCGGGCCGATCCCCGGTTCGTCGGTCGGGCCGACGATCGCGGCGCCGGCGCCGTCGGCGAAGATGAACGCCGTACTGCGGTCGGTCCGGTCGGTGATGTCGCTGAGCCGCTCGACGCCGATCGCGAGCACGTACTTCGCGCTGCCGCCGCGGACCAGGTCGTTGGCCATCGCGATGCCGTAGCAGAAGCCCGCACACGCGGCGGAGATGTCGAAGGCCGCCGCCGTCGGAGCGCCGACCGCGACCGCGATCTGGGTCGCGATCGCCGGCGTCTGGTACAGGTGGGTGACCGTCGAGACGATCACGCAGCCGATCTCGGACGGGTCGATCCCGGAGTCGGCCAGCGCGTCCTTGGCCGCGTTCACCGACATCAGCAGCACGGTCTCGTCGTCACTGGCCCAGCGCCGCTCCTTGATCCCGGACCGGGTCTGGATCCACTCGTCGCTGGAGTCGATCTGCTCCAGGATCTCCGAGTTCGGTACGACGCGGCGCGGCCGGTACGAGCCGATCCCGAGGACTCCGGCGTACGTCGCACCCGTCGACGCGGTGATCATGCGGGGCTCCCGGCCGGGTGCAGGCGGACCAGCGGCTGCCCCGGGGCGACCGGGTCGCCTTCCTCGGCCAGCCACTCGACCACGATGCCGCCGTGCGGAGCGGTCACCTCGACCTCGTCACGCAGGCTCGCGACCTTCGCCACGACCTCGCCGGCCGCAACCGTGTCACCCGACTCGCGCCGTACGTCCACAGCGCGGGTGAAGGTGCCCTTGATCGGGGCGACCAGCAGGCGCCACGTCGGGGACGCGTCGATCTCGGACGGGCTGCCGTGCTTGTCCACGAACGCGCGGGCGTCGTCGAGCTGGTCCGGAGTCTTCAGCGCGAACGTCTCGACGCCCTTCAGTGCGCGCCGGGCGATGCCGGTCAGCGTGCCTGCCGGCGGCAGTTCGAGGATGCCGGTCACGTCGAGGTCCGACATGGTCTGCATGCACAGGTCCCAGCGGACCGGCGCGTTGACCTGGTTGACGAGCCGCTGCAGCACGTCCCGGCCGTCGTGGACGACGTGGCCGTCGCGGTTCGAGATCAGGCGGGTCCGCGGGTCGTGGGTGCTGATCGCGGTCGCGTACTTCGCCAGCGTCTGGACGGCCGGCTCCATGTGTTTGGTGTGGAACGCGCCGGCGACCGACAGCGGGATCAGCCGGGTCTTGGCCGGCGGGTCGGCGGCCAGCGCGGCCAGCTCCTCAACGGTGCCGGCGGCAACGATCTGGCCGGGGCCGTTGTCGTTGGCCGCGGTCAGGCCGTGCTCGGCGAGCTTGGCCAGGATCTCGTCGCGGTCACCGCCCAGGACGGCGGTCATCGAGGTCGCGGTCTGCGCGGCCGCGGCGGCCATCGCCTTGCCGCGCTCGCGGACCAGGACCATCGCCTGCTCGGCGGTCAGCACACCGGTGCCGGCCGCCGCGGCGAGCTCACCGACACTGTGGCCGGCGACCGCGCCGACCTTGGTGAAGGCGTCGGCCGGGTGCGGGAACACCGCCAGCGCGGCCAGCATGCCGGACGCGACCAGCAGCGGCTGCGCGATCGCCGTGTCGCGGATCGTGTCCGCGTCGGCCTGCGTGCCGTAGTGGGCGAGGTCGAGACCGGCCACCGCGGAGAGCCAGTTCAGCCGGCTCTCGAACACGGGATCCGCCAGCCACGGCTCGAGGAATCCTGGGGTCTGGGCACCCTGACCGGGTGCGACGATGACGAGCACGAGCCAACTCTCCCTCACCAGGGCCCGTCAGGAGCCGCAGGGCGAGCACGAATTCTTCCGGGCCGGTTTGTAGGGATCCTACAAAACGGCGGTTCCGGGCTCCGGATTGAGCAGGCGACCCAAGGTCAGTGCGACACGCAATGTGAAAGCGTCGCGGGGATCGAGCGGGTTGTACGCCGTGATGTCCGCCACACGCTTGAGCCGGTACCGGACGGTATTGGCGTGGATGAACATCGCGCGGGCCGTCGCCTCGATCGATCCGCCGGAGTCCAGGTACGCCGAAACCGTGTCGAGGAGCACCCCGTCCCCGACGGTGAGCGGGCCGTAGACCTCATTGGCGAGCTGACGGCGGGCATGGCCGTCTCCGGAGAGTGACCGTTCGGGGAGCAGTTCGTCGGCCTGGACCGGGCGGGGCGCACCGGGCCAGGCGGCCGCGGCGCGGAGGCCGGCGACGGCGGCGCGGGCCGAGGTGACGGCGGACATCAGGTCCTTCACGACCGGCCCGACGACGATCGGGCCGGGTCCAAACCATTGGGCCAGTTTTTGTACGATCTCGACAGGTTTGCTCGTACCGCCTAGTACTACGACCAGCCGGTCGCCCTGGATCGCGCACAGTGCGTCGGCGCCGGCCTCGCGGGCCGCGTGCCTGACCATGTCGGCGACGTTCGAGGCGGTCTGGGCGTCTTCGGCGCTCTGCGCCCGCCCGACGACGACGGCGACCTCGGCCCTCCCCGTTGAAGCAGAGTCCGTCGTACCGGCGGCTCCCGTCCAGCCGAGGGCGGAGGCGCGGGACCGGACCGATTCGTCGGCCTCGCCGCGGATCACCGAGTCGACCAGGAGGGCTTCCAGGCGGGCGTCCCAGGCGCCGCGCATCTCGGCGGCCTGCGCGTAGACGGTGGCGGCGGCGAAGGCGACCTCGCGGGCGTAGCGCTGGATGGCCTCGTGGACGATCGGTACGTCGTCGGCCGGGAGCAGCGTGCCGATGGTGGTCTCGATGACCTCGATCGTCGTCCGGACCAGGTCCACGGTCTGGTGCAGCGAGATCACCCGGGTGAACTCGCGCGGCGCGGACCCGAAGATCCGGGTCGGCATCGAGGAATGTGCCTCGGGATCGCGGAACCACTCGACGAACGCCGAGATCCCGGACTGCGCCACCAGCCCGATCCAGGACCGGTCCTGCGCCGAGAGCTCCCCGAACCAGGGCAGCTTCTCCTCCATCGCCGTCATCGCCGCGGTGGCGAGCGCCCCGGTCGCGTTCTGCAACCGCTCCGCCCGCGCCACATGCGCACCCTTCGCCACGCACCGACCATAGACCTCCGCTGCCATGATGGGAGCTATGACGGACAAGGCGGGCGTGGAGGACGCGATCGCGGCACTGCGGGCGATCGGGTATTACCTGGAGCGGGACCGGCAGCCGACGCACCGGGTGAAGGCCTACCGGCGGGCCGCCGACACGATCGCCGCGCTGCCGGCCGCCGAGGTGCGGGCCCGCCGCCGGGCCGGGACGCTGACCGAGATCGCCGGTATCGGACCGAAGACCGAGGCCGTCATCGTCGAGGCGATGGACGGCGCCACCCCGTCGTACCTGGTCAAGCTGGAGGAGGCGGCGGGGGAGCTGACCACTGCCGGCAACCAGCTGCGGGCGGACCTGAAGGCCGACCTGCATCTGCACTCCGAGTGGTCCGACGGCGGCAGCCCGATCGAGGAGATGGCGCGTACGGCGCACCACCTCGGGCACTCGTACATCGCGCTGACCGACCACTCGCCGCGCCTCACCGTCGCCAACGGGCTGTCCCGCGAACGCCGGCTCCAGCAGCTCGAGGTCGTTGCCGAGCTCAACAAGAAGCTCGCCGACGAGCTGGACGGCTTCCAGATCCTGAACGGGATCGAGGTCGACATCAACGAGGACGGCACGCTCGACTGCGACACCGAGATCCTGGCCCGGCTGGACGTCGTCGTCGCGAGCGTGCACTCCAAGCTCCGGATGGCGTCCGAGCCGATGACCGAGCGGATGGTCCGCGCGATCGCGAATCCGCACGTCGACGTGCTCGGCCACTGCACCGGCCGCCTGATCACCGGCGGCCGCGGCACGCGTCCCGAGTCGGAGTTCGACCCCGAGGTGGTCTTCGAGGCCTGCCGCCAGTTCGGTACGGCGGTCGAGATCAACTCCCGGCCCGAACGCCTCGACCCGCCCAAACGCCTGCTCGCGATGGCCGTCGAGATGGAATGCATGTTCTCGATCGACACCGACGCGCACGCCCCCGGTCAGCTCGACTGGCAGGTCTACGGCTGCGAACGCGCCGAGGACTGCGGTGTCACGCCCGACCGCGTCATCAACACCTGGGACCAGCAACAACTCCTGGAATGGACCGCATCATGAGCGATCTCGAGAAGAATCCGGCCGAAGTCATCGGTACCGGGGACTGTGAGGGTCCCGCGCTGGAGCTGCTCGAAGGCCGCGAGGTCGTGCTCGGGCGATCGACGACGGTACGGCGCCTGCTGCCCAACAAGAACCGCCGGATGGTCGGCGCGTGGTGTTTCGTGGACCACTACGGGCCTGACGATCTGACCCGGCGCGTCGACTCGTACGACGTACCGGGGGAGCGCGGCATGCAGGTGCCGCCGCATCCGCATACCAGCCTGCAGACCGTCAGCTGGCTGTTCGAAGGCGAGATCGAGCACCGCGACAGCGTCGGATCGCATGCGTTGGTGCGGCCGGGCGAGCTCAACATCATGACCGCGGGCAACGGGATCGCCCACTCCGAGATCTCGACCCCGACCGCGCCGCCGATGCTGCACGGCGCGCAGCTATGGGTCGCGCTTCCCGATTCGGTGCGTACGACGACTCCGCCGGCCTTCAACGCGTACGCCGACCTGCCGCAGCTGGATCTGGATGGCGCGCATGCCACGGTGATGATCGGCACCGTCGCCGGCGTCGCCTCACCCGCACCCGCCTACACCCCACTCGTCGGCGCCGACATCACCGTCGAGCCCGGCCGGACGCTGGCCCTCCCGCTGACGCCGTCCAACGAGTACGCCGTACTGGTCGTCGACGGTTCGCTGTCCGTCGGAGACCTGCACCCCGGCTTCGGCGAGATGGTCTACCTGGGCGCCAACCGGACATCCGTCGATCTGGTTGCCTCCGACAACGGTGTCCGCTTCCTCCTGCTGGGCGGGGAACCCTTCGAGGAACAGCTGGTGATGTGGTGGAACTTCATTGGCCGGTCCCACGAAGAGATCGTCGCCGCCCGGGAGTCCTGGCAACAAGCCATCGAGGCCGGCGGCAACGACCGCTTCCGGATCGTCCCCGGCTACGACGGCGACCCGCTGCCGGCCCCGCCGCTGCCGGCTATCGCGCTGAAACCACGACCGCGGGCGCGCTGACCCGGCGCCGGTAGTAGGCCCAGGTCAGGACCAGGAGGGCCGGGCCCCAGAGGTTCAGCGGGGTGTAGCAGGCGAGCATCAGGACCTTCCAGCCCGTGCTGGAGAACGGGATGAAGTGGTCCGTGTAGGCGTCGCGGAACGCGTACGTCCAGAGCGCGATCAGCGACAGCCCGCCCAGGGTCGCGGGGACGATCGCGGCGTACGGGTGGACGTGGCGGCCGCCGATGAGCGGGATCCAGCGCGGGGCGACCTCGCCCCAGCCACTGACCATGCCCAGGGCTGTCAACGCGACGAGTTCGGAGAAGATCGTCAGGCCGACGACGTACACCTTGCCGCCGGCGCCGGCGAGCCGGGCGGCGTTGCCGTCCGGGTCCAGCATGCCCATCGACGAGCCGAAGACCAGGCCGAGCCGCCACAACCCGGACGGCAGGACCATGAACGGGATCAGATGGGCCAGGCGGTACGCCCAGCGGGGGACGGGACGCTCAGTTGTACTCACCCCAGCAGCATCCGGCCGATCGCCTCACCGGCACCTCACCCGCCAGAGGGAACATGCTCCCTCCGGAGGACCTTTCACAGCAGGTCGTGATCACGCGCGTACGCCGCGGCCGCCGTCCGCGACGGTACGTCGAGCTTCGCGAAGATGTTGGTGAGATGCCGGGCCACCGTCTTGTCGCTCAGCACCAGCAGCCCTGCAATCTCGGCGTTACTGTTGCCTATCGCAACCAATCGCAGGACGTCCAGCTCGCGTCCCGTCAGTCCGCCCGTGGCACGACCGATCAGTTTGTCGGCCTCCTGGCGCGCCCCGGTCGCCCCTAGCTCGGCGAACGTTCGGCACGCCGCGGTCAGCTCGGCAGTCGCCGAGTCCTCATCTCCGAGCAACCGGACCGCCCGCCCGACAAGCACCTTCGCCCGCGCGACCTCGTACGGCGCCCGCAGCTCACCCCACAGTTGCGCAGCAGTCCGCGCCAGCGGCAACGCCCGGTCAGCGTCCTCACCCGCCAACGCGACCAGAGCCGAGCAGTACGCCGCCGACGCCCGCAACCCCGCACACCCGAACTCCTCGGCGATCGTCGACAACTGACCAGCCGCCGCCTCGGCCTCAGCCGGCTCGTCGCCTGCGATCAGCACCTCGACCGCTCCGGCCAGCAGCCGCGACCGATGCACGGGATCGCCGGTCTCCGCAAGCAGCCGCCGTACGGCGGCAACCGCGCCCGACACCCGCCCGCGCGCCATCATCAGCAGCGCACGCCCCGGCTGCGCCTCATGTCCGTAGCTGGCCGCCTGGTCGTACGACGACTCGGCCGCCGCGTACTCGCCGAGAATGAGCAGTACGTCGCCGCGCTCGCTCATCGCCAGCCCCGCGGCTGCGTCGTACCCCAACGCCGCATATCGCTGGCACGCATCCTCGAACTCCGCCAACGCCTCCGGGTACGCCGCATACAGCCGCAGGATCTGCCCACGATGTACGGCGCACTGTCCGGTGAACGGCACCAGGTCCGGCTGCGTGTCGCACCAGCGGGTGAGCGCCGTCGTCCAGGCCGACGCTCGCGCGAAGTCGAGGACCTCCTGACAGGCGTCGATCATCGCGCAGTAGACCGTGCCCGCGAAGACCGGCGACAGCTCGCCCGCCGCGACGCCGACCATCGCTTCGTCCAACGTGGCAAGACCTTCCGGCACGTGACCGGCGTACATCATCATCCGGCCCTTGCACACCAGGCCCTGGGCGAGCAGATCGGGATCGTTGTGCCGGCGGGCCACGCCGACGATCTCGTCGCCGACGGCCACCGCGCCGTCGAGGTCGCCGCGATCCACGCAGCGGAAGAAGTCGTGGATCAACAGGTACCCGCGCTCCACGACGTCGGCGGGATGGTCGGCCAGCAGCCGTTCGGCCCGGGCGGCCCACCCGCTGCCGACCGCCCCCTCGCCGCGGCCGTTGTGTACCCGGGCCAGCCAGAACGCGAACCGCACCGCGCCCAGCACCTCGCCGTTGTCGATCCGCAGCCGGTATCCGCGTTGCAGCGCCCGGATGCACGCGTCGATGTCGCCGATCAGGAACGAGGCCATCGCCAGCGTCATCAGATCGTCGGCGCCGAGACCGACCGTGCCCGGATCGCCGTCGGCCGCGGTCAGCCGGTCATACGCAGCGGCCCAGTCGCGTCGCTCGAACGCGATCCGGGCTCGCTGCAGATCGTCGACAATCCCCATCAGCTGTTCCCCCACAGCGAGCATGCCCTGCCGACTCAGGCGGCGGCAAGACTCCGCTCGGTGCGGACCCGGGCCGCGATCCGGCGGGCCAGGTAGCCTGCGTCCCGGCCGACTCCCGGCAGCACCATCGAACTGAACGCGTACTGGAACGACAGCCCGCAGAAGAACAGACCGGGTGCGTTCTCGGCGACCCCGCGGTACTCGCGCGGCCAGCCGTCCGCACCGACCACCGGGAGCTTGATCCAGTCGAACACCTGCCGGAAACCCGTCGCCCAGACCACGTTCGCAACGTCCAGCACGGTCCCGTCCGCCAGCATCGGCCGGCCGTCCTGCGTCCCGGTGACCCGCGCCTGCATCCGCTGGACTCCGCGCTCGACCAGATCTGCCCGCTTGACCCGGATCATCGGGCCGCCGTGGTGCCGGATGTGGTCCATCTCTTTGCGGCCCATCGGCGTACGGCGGGTCAGCACGTGCCGCCACGCGAACAGCATCAGCGGCCAGAAGAAGGCCTGGCTCGGACGGCCGGGCGTGAACGGCACCTGCCCGGGATCGCGGCCGCACAGGATCGTCCCGTGCGTCTGCGCGACCTCGTACGCGATGTCGGTACCGGAGTGCGACCCACCAACCACGAGAACAGCGCCGTCCTTGAGTTGCTCCGGTCGCTGGTACTCCGACGAGTGCAGCTGCCGGATCGCCGGGTCCAGATCGACGGCGAAGTCCGGGAGGTACGGCGTACGCCCGAAGGTGCCGGTGGCGACGACGACGTTGTCCGCGGTCAGCTGCTCGCGTCCGACGGTGACGACCCACTGGTCGTCGATCCGTTCGAGCTTGTCCACCCGGGTGTTGGGCCGGATCGGCAGGTCGAAGCGCTCGGCGTACGCCGCGAGGTAGTCGGCGACCTCGTCCTTGCCCGGGTAGTGCCACGGCTTGGCCGGGAACGGGTAGCCGGGCAGTCCGTCGTACTTGGCCGGCGAGTACAGCTTGAGGCTGTCCCAGTGCGACCGCCACTGGTCGCCCACACGCGCGTTGCCGTCGAGGATCGTGAACGGCTCACCGAGCCGCTGTAGGTGGTAACCGGTGGCGAGCCCGGCCTGTCCTGCGCCGATGATGATCGTGTTCATGCCTCCGAAACTAGATTTCGGCAGGCATCTGCCGCGTCGGACAGAATGCGCAACTTCGGCAGGCCACGACTACGAGGTTTGTCGTAGCGCGAACGAGCCGCTCACCCGGAGGTGAGCGGCCCGTTCAATCGGCGGATCAGGCGCCGGCGCCCTCTTGCTTCACACCGGCGACCGCGGTCGGGTCGTCGATCCGGTACTTGCGGGCCGCCTCGGCGGCGACCTCCGGCTTGACGTCACCGCGCTTGGCGAGGATCTCCAGCGTCGCGACGACGATCGACTCGGCGTCCACCTGGAAGTGGCGCCGCGCCGCGGCCCGGGTGTCGGCCAGACCGAAGCCGTCGGTGCCGAGCGAGGTGTAGTCGTTCGGAACCCAGCGGGAGATCTGGTCCTGCACCGCGCGCATGAAGTCGCTGACGGCAACGACCGGGCCCTTGGTGTCCTTCAGCTGCTCGGTCACGAACGGCACCTGCTCCGGCTCGTCCGGGTGCAGCAGGTTGTGGTGCTCGGCGGCGACCGCGTCGCGGCGCAGCTCGTTCCACGAGGTCACGGACCAGATGTCCGCGGCAACGGAGTACTCCTCGGCGAGGATCTGCTGGGCCTTCTGCACCCACGGCAGCGCGACACCGGACCCGAGCAGCTGCACCCGCGGTACGTCGTCGCCCTCGGCGGTCTGGTACTCGTTGAAGCGGTACATGCCCTTGAGCAGCCCGTCGACGTCGAGGTTCTCCGGCTCGACCGGCTGGGCGACCGGCTCGTTGTAGACCGTGAGGTAGTAGAAGACGTCCTCGCCGACCGGCTTGTCCGCGTCCAGACCGTAGCCGTACATCCGGCGCAGGCCGTCCTTCACGATGTACGCGATCTCGTACGCGAACGCCGGGTCGTAGTGCACGACGGCCGGGTTGGTCGACGCGAGCAGCGGCGAGTGTCCGTCCGCGTGCTGCAGTCCCTCACCGGTAAGCGTCGTCCGGCCGGCGGTCGCGCCGATCAGGAAGCCGCGGCCGAGCTGGTCGCCGAACGCCCACATGAAGTCGCCGGTCCGCTGGAACCCGAACATCGAGTAGAAGATGTAGAACGGGATCATCGGCTCGCCGTGAGTGGCGTACGCCGTACCGGCCGCGATCACCGAGCCCATCGCACCGGCCTCGCTGATGCCCTCGTGCAGCAGCTGTCCGGCCGTGGACTCCTTCCACGACAGCAGCAGGTTGCGGTCGACGGCCTCGTAGTTCTGCCCGTGCGGCGAGTAGATCTTCGCGGTCGGGAACATCGAGTCCATCCCGAACGTGCGGTACTCGTCCGGGGCGATCGGGACGATCCGGTGGCCGATCTCCGGGTCCTTCATCAGGTCCCGGAACAGCCGGACCAGCGCCATCGTGGTCGCGATCGGCGCGTGGCTGCCCTTGGCCAGCGGCTTGTACACGTCGTCGCCCGGCAGCTTCAGCGTCTTCGGCTGCACCCGGCGGGCCGGCAGCGAACCGCCGAGCTGCTTACGCCGGTCCATCATGTACTGGTACTCCGGCGAGTCCTTGCCGGGGTGGAAGTACGGCGGGTTGTACGCGTCCTCGAGGTCCTTGTCCTCGATCGGCAGGTAGAGCCGGTCGCGGAAGGCCTTCAGGTCGTCCGAGGTGAGCTTCTTCATCTGGTGGGTCGCGTTGCGGCCCTCCAGCGCCTCGATCGTCCAGCCCTTGATGGTCTGGGCCAGGATCACGGTCGGCTGGCCGACGTGCTCGGTCGCGCTCTTGAACGCGGCGTACACCTTGCGGTAGTCGTGACCGCCGCGGGGCAGCTTGCGCAGGTCCTCGTCGGACAGGTTGCTGACCATCTGCTGCAGCCGCTGGTCGCCGCCGAAGAAGTTGTTCCGGATGTACTCGCCGGACTCGACGGAGTAGGTCTGGAACTGACCGTCGGGCGTGGTGTTCATCTTGTTCACCAGCGCGCCGTCGTGGTCCTGGGCCAGCAGGTTGTCCCACTCGCGGCCCCAGATCACCTTGATCACGTTCCAGCCGGCGCCGCGGAAGAACGCCTCCAGCTCCTGGATGACCTTGCCGTTGCCGCGGACCGGTCCGTCCAGCTGCTGCAGGTTGCAGTTGATCACGAAGGTGAGGTTGTCGAGCTCCTCGCGCGCGGCCAGGCCGATCGCGCCGAGCGACTCCGGCTCACCCATCTCGCCGTCACCGAGGAACGCCCAGACGTGCTGCTGGCTGGTGTCCTTGATACCGCGGTTGTGCAGGTACCGGTTGAAGCGCGCCTGGTAGATCGAGTTCAGCGCGGCCAGACCCATCGAGACGGTCGGGAACTCCCAGAAGTCCGGCATCAGCCGCGGGTGCGGGTACGACGACAGACCCTTGTGCGGGCCGCGGGAGACCTCCTGGCGGAAGCCGTCCAGGTCGTCGGTCGACAGCCGGCCCTCGAGGAAGGCGCGCGCGTACATACCGGGGGAGGCGTGACCCTGGATGAAGATCTGGTCGCCGCCGCCGGGGTGGTCCTTGCCGCGGAAGAAGTGGTTGAAGCCGACCTCGTACAGGCTGGCCGCGGACTGGTAGGTGGCGATGTGGCCGCCGACCTCCAGGCCCTTGCGGTTGGCCTTGCTCACCATCACCGCGGCGTTCCACCGGATGAAGGCCCGGATCCGGCGCTCGATGTGCTCGTCGCCGGGGAACCAGGGCTCCCGCTCGGGTGGGATCGAGTTGATGTAGTCGGTGCTCCGCAGTGCGGGCACGCCGACCTGTCGCTCCCGGGCTCGCTCGATCAGTTTGAGCATCAGGTAGCGCGCTCGCGCCTTGCCCCGTTCGTCCAGGACGGCGTCGAGCGATTCGACCCATTCACGCGTCTCGTCGGGGTCGATGTCGGGGAGCTGGGTGGGCATCCCCTCGGTGATGATGGCTGGTGGTTCGTGTCCGGAAGCCACGGTGTCCTGCCGTTCTCTCTGGTTGCTCTTCACCGCAATCCTGTCACCTGTTCGGAATGCGTTCTACTTCGCCTTCCCTTCCGGGCCGATTCCGGCTGGCCGGGCCCGATCCCAGCGGACACGCCCGGTACCCGGCACGCGGATACCGGACACGTCACGGACACCTGGTGCATACTTGCGCGACGCGGTACGACACGATGGACTATCGCTAACTCAGCTAACTGAGTGGTACTGACACCTACCCCCGGGCAGCGGGGACCACGGAGGAGGACACGTGAGCGCGACCGCGGACCACGCGGACGGCAAGGGCGGAGTGCCGAACATGGCCTCCCGGCTCGGCCTGGAGGCCGGCTGGGTCGTCCAGGAGATCGGGTACGACGATGACTGCGACGACGAGTTCCGCGATGCGATCCGGGAGATCACCGGCGAAGCCTTCGTCGACGAGGACACCGACGAGGTCGTCGACGTCGTCCTGCTCTGGTTCCGCGAGGACGACGGTGACCTGGTCGACGCCTTCTTCGACATCCTGACCGACCTGAAGGCCGGCGGGGTCGTCTGGCTGCTGACGCCGAAGGTCGGTCGCGACGGGTACGTCGAGACCAGCGACATCACCGAGGCCGCCCCGGTGGCAGGCCTGGCCACGACCAGCACGCTGAGCGTCACCGACGACTGGTCCGCGACCAAGTTGGTGGTTCCGAAGTCCGGCCGCCGCGGGTGACGATCCCGGCTGCCGGCAGCCGGGCACCCGATTTCAGCACTCGGAACCAGTACGGCGAACAGGTCCGGCTGAGCGACTTCGCCGGCCGGCGGGACGTCGTACTGGTCTTCTATCCGTACGCCTTCAGCCAGGTCTGCACCAGCGAACTGGCCGCCCTCCGCGACCGCCCTTCGTTGCTGGAAGCAGCCGAGTTCCTGGCGATCTCGTGCGACCCGATGTTCACCCTGCGCGCCTACTCCGACGCACAGAGTCTGAACTTCGGTCTCCTCACCGACTTCTGGCCGCACGGTGACATCGCGTCGTCGTACGGCATCTTCGACGCCGAACGCGGCTGCGCCCTCCGCGGCACCTTCGTGGTGGACCGCACCGGAGTGGTCCGCTGGTCCGTCGTGAACCCGATCCCGACGGCCCGCAACCCCGACGACTACGCGAAGGCACTAGCAGCCCTGAACCTCAGGTAGACTCCTCCGGTCGTTTGATCCGGGCGGATAGCTCAGCGGTAGAGCGCTTCCCTTACAAGGAAGATGTCGGGGGTTCGATCCCCTCTTCGCCCACGTATTTGTCTTAGAAGACCGCCTTCAGCAGGCGTTCGAGGGCGGGCGGGAAGATCTGTAGTAGGTCTACGTCGGCGTCTCCCATCGTGATCGCTGCGGTCAGGGTCTTGGTGCCGTCGGCGCTGCTGAACATCAGGGCGCCGTAGCCGCCCGGTGCGCTTCCGTTGTGGTGGTAGATCGTCTCCGAGCCGGTGTCCTGCGCGAACAGGCCCAGGCCGTAGTTCAGCGGGCCGCTCATCGGCTCCGGCGTACGCATCTCGGTCAGCAGCTCGGCGGGGAGAAGCTTGCCGCTCTGCAGCGCGGACATGAAGACGTGCAGGTCCTGGGTCGTCGAGAGCATGCTTCCGGCGGCGAACAGCAGCGAGGGGTTCTGCTCGGTGACGTCGACAACCTGCGAGTCGTCTCGGTCGGCGTACCGGAAGTAGCCGTGCGAGTGGGGGCCGGGGATGTCGGTCCGGTCACCTGGCTCCAGCGTGTCGGTCAGCTCCAGCGGCTTGAGGATCCGCCGGTCCAGCTCCTCGGCGAACGAGCGTCCGGTGACGGATTCGATCAGCAGCGCGGCGATCGTGTAGTTGGTGTTGGCGTAGCTCCACTCGGTGCCCGGCTCGAACCGCGCCGGCTTGCCCAGCGCGAACTCGACCAGCTCTTCTGGCGCGTAACCCTTCAGCCGGTTGTCCGCCCACTCCTTGCCGGTCGCCGGAAGGCCCGCTACGACGGTGCCGTCGGGGAAGTACTCACCCGTGTAGTTGAACAACCCGCTGGTGTGGTTCAGCAGCATCCGCACCGTGATCCGCGGGTCCAGCTCGAACGCGGCCAAGTGCGGCGCCACCGGACCGTCCAGCTCCAGCTTGCCCTCGGCCACCAATTGCAGCACGACCGTCGAGACGAACGTCTTGGTGACGCTGCCGACCCGGACCTGCCCGTTCACCGGCGGTTTGTCCGAGCTGCCGAGCTCGCGGAGACCGGCGGTGCCGACCCATTCGCCGTGCTCGTCGTGGACCCGCAGTTCGAGACCGCCGAAGCCGGCGTCGACGAACTCCTGCGCGGCCTTCTGCAGCTCGGGGCGGTTCTGCTGAGACATAGTTTGTGCTCCTCGGTTCGCGTGGTTGATGTCGAGAACCACACTCGCCAGGCGCCCTGACACCGGACCGCCATCGCACTGACACAGCTATCGCAACGGGCCGAAGCCGTGACTCGCCCATAGCTGCCGTGAGGTCTCTTCGGGGTAGGCCGTCACGGACAGCTCGGTGGTGAACCGGGCAGTTCGGCGGTTTGTGGTTTCGTACTCGGGCCAGCCAGGGTCGCCGGTGTGGGCGAAGGCGGTCCAGGCGGCTCGGAAGAGCTGTGAGACCTGGTCGGCGTCGGGCATCTCCGACGGATCCAGTAAGAAGCCCAGCAGGGGAGTGGTGCCGAAGACGAGGGGTACGTCGAGACCGTGGCAGGCGCCGAGGCCGGTGTCGGGCCAGGCCAGCTCGTAGACGTACGCGCGGCCGCCGCCGGCGACCTGTGCCTCGGCCAGTCGATGACTCGGCATCCGGAACAGCCAGTCGGAGTGGACGAGCTCGTACAGCTGCTCCGCAGTCGCATCCGGATAGGCCTCGCCGTAGCCCTCCGGCGCGAGCATCTGCAGTGCAGTCGCGGCGTCGTCGTCGGTGAGGTTGCCGAGGCGGCCGTCGGCGGCGAGCAGCAGGCGGTACTCGTCTCGCGTGTGGCCGGTGATCAGCTCGACGTTGCGGCCGGCGCCGTCGGCCAGGGCCTCGAACGGCGTCCGCGGCAGTACGTCGCCGTCGACGACCGGCGCGAACGGGATCCCCAGGTACGCGGCGGCGCCCCACCGATCGACGTACGAGTCCATCGCCGTGGCCAAGGTGTCCGACGCGGCGACGAGGTCGGCCGTCGGGATGCTTCGCAGGTCCTCGACGGTCGGCGCGCAGTCCAGCAACGAGGCGATCTCGGTCGCGATGTCGACGGCGAACGGCTTGGAGAAGAACGTCCCGGGCGCACTCTGCGTGATCGCGCGGCGGAAGAGGCCGGCAGCGCGCGGCATCGCGAGCAGCGCCGCGATCGAGCCCGCGCCGGCCGACTCCCCGAAAACCGTCACGTTGGCCGGGTCGCCGCCGAAGCCCGTGATGTTCACGCGGACCCACTCGAGCGCCGCGACCTGGTCGAGCAGTCCGCGATTCGCCGGCGCACCTTCCACTTGGCCGAACCCGTCGACCCCGAGCCGGTGGTTGAACGTCACCACCACGACATCGCCCTCGCCGGCCAGCCGCGTTCCGTCGTACGACGGATCGCCCGACTGCCCGATCGCGTACGCGCCGCCGTACACCCACACCATCACCGGCAGCGCGGCGCCGAGATCCGGCGACCAGACGTTCACGGTCAACCAGTCGTCGCCGGTCGCCGGGTTCGAGGACGGCCCGAGGACCAGCGACTGCGGGGGCGGCGGTCCGAACTCGAATACCTCGCGTACGCCGTCCCACGCGTCGGCCGGTTGCGGCGCGGCGAAGCGCAGTACGCCGACCGGCGGACTGGCGAACGGGATGCCGCGGAACACCGCCAGTCCGTTCTCACTGCGTCCCCGAACGAGTCCGGTAGTCGTGCGGACCTCGGGGACCGTCTCACTCATCGGGCCATCTTCCCGCTGCCGCCCGCCGTTGTCGCGAGGTTTGCTGTCCGGGTTTGCTGTGGGCCGTATCGGAACGCGCTGACACTCGTTGTGATCGGTGTCGTGAGTCGCACAATTCTTAACCATCGGCTGGTGAGAACGGACTCCTCCAGGGCGGCTCGCGGCTGGTAGGGTTCACGGCTGTCGGTCGGCGCGATGACATACCGGGTGCGCCCGGTCACGGCATCGTTCCGGCAGGCGGAAATACGGGGCTGCTTTCGGTGTGAAGTGAGGCGGGTCTGCCCTGAACCCGCTCCGTCCAGTTCGGGAGGCGCGTGTCCGTGGGTCGCCAACTGGTCGGCGTCTCTACGCTCGTAGCCCGCGTGTGCACGCGTCCCGTCGTACCCCCGCTCGAGTCCCCGGTGCAGTTGGCGGTGGCATCGGCGTGAGAAGCGGTGCAGACCGGCCGGCGATCTCCACCGGGCCGGCATTGATGATTCCCGCCGGCTACCCGCGCGACCTGCCGAGCGCGCTGCTGCGCGCCGCGCGTGACTTCGGCGCCGCCGGCGTGGTCGAGATCGGACCCGACGGCCGCGAGACCAAGCTGGACTTCCCGACCCTGCTCGAGCTGGCCGCCCGGATACTGGCCGGCCTGCGCGCGAACGGCGTACGCGCCGGTGATCCCGCGGTCGTGCACTGCACCGAGCCGGTCGGGTTCTTCGCCGCGTTCTGGGCCTGCACGCTCGGCGGTATCCGTCCGCTGCTGGTCGCGCCGAACCCGGGCGGCGACCGGACCGAGGAAGGCCGCGAGCGGCTCCGCAAGATCACCGACCTGCTCGGTTGGACGGTCCTGATCGGCCGCCCGTCCGACCTGCCGAACGACCTCGGCCTCCCGGTCCTCGACCCCGACGCGATGGCCGGCCACGAGCCGACCTCGGACTTCCACCGCCCCGCCGCGGACGACGTCGCCGTACTGATGCTGTCGTCGGGATCGACCGGTACGCCGAAGATCGTGCAGCTGACGCACCGCGGCCTGGTGGAGTTCGCCGCCGGTACGCCGGCGATGCTGCCGGTGCGACCGGGGCAGACGACGCTGAACTGGTTGCCGCTCGATCGCAGCGGCGCGTTCCTGCTGTACCACCTGCTGCCGGTGTTCACCGGGTGCACGAACATCCACGTGAACACGGACTGGGTGCTCGCCAACCCGCTGCGCTGGCTCGACCTGATGGACCAGCACCGCGTCAACCACTCGTGGTCGCCGAACTTCGGCTACCGGCTCGCGACGGCGGCCGTCGCGGGGGAGCCGGACCGGCATTGGGACCTGTCCGCGCTGCGCAGTCTGGTCAGTGGCGGCGAGCAGATCACCGTGCCGGTGATGTCGGAGTTCTTGCGCGTGACGAACCGGTTCGGCGTCGTACCGGAGACGTTCGTCGCGGCGTGGGGGATGACCGAGACGGTCACCGGGATCACGTTCGCGCGGCCGGGCCTGACGCCGAACGTGCATCGCGTCCGCATCCCACCGACCGGCGTGGTCGAGTGGGTGGACCAGCGGCCCTCGTCCGGCAAGGTCGCCGTCGCCCGCCCCGGCAAGCCGCGGACCGAGATACCAGGTGTGCTGTCGCTGGTGTCGGTCGGGGCGCCGGCTCCCGGTACGACGGTGCGCATCGTGGCACCCAACGGCGCCGTACTGCCCGAAGGACGGATCGGTCAGCTGCAGGTCGCCTCGGCCCGGGTGACACCCGGATACCTCGGGAACCTCGAAGCCGACCGTACGGCGTTCCCGGTGGGCAACTGGCCGGCCCGCAAGTGGCTCGCAACCGGCGACCAGGGCTTCATCACCGGCGGCCAGGTCGTCATCACCGGCCGCGACAGCGAACGCATCATCATGTCCGGCAAGCTCCACTACGCCCACGACATCGAGTCCGTCGCGACGACGGTGGTCGGTGCCGAGCACGGTCTGGTGGCTGCATGTGGCGTCGCTGACGAGGAGTCCGGGACCGACCGGCTGGTCGTGTTCTACGCGCTCACGCCCGGCTCGGTCCCCGGCATGGACCAGGCCATCCGAAGCCTGATCCAGACCCGGTTGGGCCTGCCCGCCCAGGTAGTCGGCGTACCCCGTCGCGACTTCCCCACCACGCCCGGCGGCAAAATCCTCCGCCCCCTGCTGAAACAACGCTGGATCGACGGCACCCTCCTCCAACCCCCCGCCGCCCCCCACGTAGAACCAGCCGGCGCCACCCCCAACTCCGGCCCCACCGGCCAGGGTCCGTCAGCAACGCCCGAAACCACCCCGTACGCCGACGAAGACCCCTCAGAACGCACCACCGAACTCCCGGTAGTCCGCCTGGCCTGGAAACGCGAACTCCAAAACTCCATCCCCACACCCCCCGAACGCCCCACCTTCGGCACCCCCGAACAAGCTCAGCCGTCCGCCAACCAACGGTCTGCGGAACAGCCGCCCACGCCCCAGCCGAGCCCCGACGAACCGTCCGCTGACGAGCCGTCCGCCGAGGTCGCCGCCGCGGAGGCGCTGGACGAGCAGTCGGCTGAGTCCGCTCACGCAGTACCTGCAGCCGAGCCGTCCACCGACCAGGCGCGCGCCGACGAGGCCACTCCCGCGGAGGCGCTGCACGAGCAGTCGTCCGAGTCGGCTCACGCAGTACCTGCGACCGAGTCGTCCGCCAAGCAGCCAGCCGCCGACCAACCGTCTTCCGAGCAGCCGCCCGCCGACGAGCCGTCCGCGGACCAGCCGCGCGCCGACGAGCCGTCTGCCGAGCAGCCGCGCGCCGACGAGGTCACCCCCGTGGAGGCGCTGCACGAGCAATCGGCCGAGTCGGCTCCCGCAGTACCTACAGCCGAGCTGTCCGCGGAGCAGTCGTCCGCGGAGCAGTCGTCCGCGGAGCAGCCGGCCACCGAGCAGCCGTCCGCCGAGGTCGCCGCCGCGAAGGCGCTGGACGAGCAGTCGCCCGAGTCCGCCGACGCAGTACCTGTAGCCGGGCCGTCCCACGACGAGCCGTCCACCGGCCAATCGTCCGCCGAGCAGGTTCGCTCCGACGAGCCGTCCGCGGACGAGCCGCACTCCGACGAGCCGACTGCCGAGCGACCGCGTGCCGAGCAGCCGCCCACCGACCGACCGTCCGCTGAAGAGCCGCGGGCCGACGCCGACGAGTCGTCCACCGACGAGCCGCGCTCCGACGAGGCCACCCAGGCGGAGGCGCTGCACGAGCAGTCGCCCGAGTCGGCTCACGCAGTACCTGCGACCGAGTCGTCCGCCAAGCAGCCAGCCGCCGACCAACCGTCTTCCGAGCAGGTGCCCGCCGACGAGCCGCACTCCGGCGAGGTCACCGCTGCGGAGGCGCCGCACAAGCAGTCGGCCGAATCCGCTGACGCAGTACCTGCAGCCGAGCCGTCCGCCGAGCACCGAGTCGCCGACCAACCGTCAGTGGAGCAGTTGCCCGCCGACGAGCCGTCCGCGGACAAGCCGCGCGCCGACGAGCCGTCTGCCGAGCAGCCGCGCGCCGACGCTGACGAGCCGTCCGGCGACGAGCCGCACTCCGACGAGGTCACCCCCGCGGAGGCGCCGCACGAGCAGTCGGCCGAGTCCATTGACGCAGTACCTGCGGCCGAGCCGTCCACTGACGAGCCGTCCGCGGAGCAGCTGCGCGCCGACGCTGACGAGCCGTCCGGCGACGAGCCGCACTCCGACGAGGTCACCGCTGCGGAGGCGCCGCACAAGCAGTCGACCGAGTCCGCTCACGCAGTACCTGCGGCCGAGCCGTCCACTGACGAGCCGTCCACCGACGAGCCGTCCGCCGAGCAGCCAGCCGCTGACCAACCGTCTGAGCAAGCGCGCGCCGACGAGCAGTCCGCTGACGGGCTGCGCGCCGACGAGCCGTCCGCGGAGCAGCCGCACGCCGACCAACCGTCCGCTGACGAGCCGCGCGCCGAGGCGGACGAGGCGTCGACCGACGAGCCTCGCTCTGACGAGACCACCTCTGCGGAGGCGCTGCGCGAGCAGTCGGCGGAGTCGGCTCACGCAGTACCTGCAGCCGAGCCGTCCCACGAGTCGACAAACTTGCCCGCATCCGACGCCGACACCGTGGCCGACGCACCCGAGAACGCAGAGCTCGAGGCACCCGAGTCCACGGAGTCCGACACCAGCGAATCGGACGAAGCAGGCACCGACGAGGCCGACCCGGCTGAGCCCGACGAGGCCGACAGCTCCGACGAAACCAACACCGCGGAAGCCGACGGAACCGGCGCCGACGAGGCAGACGTGCGTGAGTCCGACGTGCGTGAGTCCGACGTGCGTGAGTCCGACGTACCTGAGGCCGACGAGGCCGAGACTGCTGAGGCCGACGAGACCAGTGCGAGCGGGGCCGACGGAGCTGGCGCCGACGGGGCCGACGTACCTGAGGCCGATGAGCTCGAAGCCGACGAGGTGGGCGAGGCAGACACTGCTGTTGAGGCTGGCACGCAGGATCCTCAGTCGGACGCTGCGGCAGCGGAGGCGGCTGAGGGTGAGCAGGAGACCGGTGCTTCTGAGGCAGAAGCCTCGGAGCAGTTGGTGCCTGACGCTGAGGTTGTCGAAGCTGCGACTGGTTCGAGTGAGGTTGCTGCGGCAGCGTCAGCTAGCCCGGAGGGTGCAGGTGCAGAGGAGGGGCCGACTGCCACCGAGGCTGAGGACTCCGACGACACCGAGGCTGAGGACTCCGAGAACGCAGGGGCTCACGAGGGCGAGGCAACTGACACCGCAGCTGAGGGCACTGCTGCGGCAGCGGACGAGGAGCCGCAGGGACCTGCGACCGAGGCGGCTGAGTCCGAGGTACCTGAGTCCGACGTACCCGAGTCCGACGTACCCGAGTCCGACGTACCTGAGTCCGACGTACCTGCCGCAGCCGCGACTGCGCCCGACGGAGCTGCGGCTCCTGCGCCGGCCGCGCCCGTCGCCTCGGGGCGGGTTGGGGTTGTTGAGCCGGTTGCGGTTGTTGGGTTGGCGGGGCGGTTCCCGGGGGCTGAGGGGGTTGAGCAGTTCTGGGAGAACCTGCTGGGGGGTGTGGAGAGCGTTCGGCGGTTCTCGCCCGAGGAGGTGGGGCAGGGGGACGGGGCGGTTGCGGTTAGTGGGGTTCTGGAGCATGTCGAGTCGTTCGACGCGAAGTTCTTCGGGTTGAGTGATCGCGAGGCGGAGCTGATGGATCCGGCTCAGCGGTTGTTCCTCGAGGTTTGTCATCAGGCGTTGGAGCACGGCGGATACGCGGGTACGTCGGGGCGCGTCGGCGTCTTCGCGGGCTCGGGGATGAACCTCTACAACCGCCAGCACCAGTCGCGCGACTCCCTCGCGACCCGGGTTGCGTACCGTCTCGGTCTCACCGGCCCCGCGATCGGCGTGCAGTCGGCGTGGTCGTCGTCGCTGGTCGCCGTTCACCTTGCTTGTCAGGCGTTGCGTTCGGGCGATGCGGATCTCGCGCTTGCCGGCGCCGCCGCCGTACAGGTGCCTCAGGCAACGAGTTATCACCCGACGCCGGAGTCGATCCTGTCGCCGAGCGGGCATGTCCGTGCGTTCGCCGCGGACGCCGACGGCACGGTCGGCGGCAACGGCGTCGCCGCAGTACTGCTGAAGCGTCTCGACCAGGCCCTCGCCGACGGCGACACGGTGTACGCCGTGATCCGCGGTACGGCGGTCAGCAACGCCGACGCCCCGTCCGGGAACCAGGTCGAGCTGATCGAGCGCGCGCTCGAACGCGCCGGGTTCGACGCCGACACGCTCAGCTACATCGAGGCGAACGGGATTGGCAGCGCGACCGCCGACGCGGCCGAGGTGCGCTCACTGACGACCGCGCTGCGCCGCCACACCGACAAGGTCGGCTTCTGCACGATCGGCTCGGTCAAGCCGAACATCGGCCATCTCGACAGCGCCGCGGGGATGGCCGGCCTGATCAAGACGATCCTGATGCTGCAGCACCGGATGCTGGTCCCGACGATCAACTACACCGCGCCGAACCCGGCCCTCGGCCTCGACGGCAGCCCGTTCGTCATCGGCACCGAGGCGCGCGAATGGACGGCCGACGGTACGACGTTGCGCGCCGGTGTCAGCGCGATCGATGCCGGCGGCACCAATGCGCAGGTGATCCTCGAGGAAGCGCCCCGGCAGATCCGCCGTGGTGACGACGGCCCCGTCGTACTCCCGCTCTCCGCGCCCGACCCTGACGCGCTCGCCGACTTGGTCGAGCTGTACCGCACGGACCTTGACCACGGCACCGGCCACCGCCTCATCGATCTCGCCGGTACGGCGGCGCTCGGTCGCCCCGCGCACCGGCATCGCATCGCGGTCGCGGGCGGCAGCGAGGCCGAGCTGGTCGAGGCGCTCGGGTCTGCACAGGCGACCGAAGTACCGCGTGGTGGGCCCGGCCCGCTGGGATACGCATTCACCGGGCAAGGTGCTGCGCGTCGCGGGATGGCCGCCGGGCTCGCCGCGCGATTCCAGGTGTTCCGGTCGGTGCTGGACGAGTGCGATCGCGTGTACCACGAGGAGACCGGCGGCAGCCTGCTGGAGCTGCTGTTGACCCCAGCGGCCGGTGCTGCGGAAGGCGTGTGGCCGACCGAGACCGCGCAGCCGGCGCTGTTCGCGTTCGAGCTCGCACTCGCGCGGCTGTGGCAGTCGTTCGGTGTGACCCCCGCGCTTGTCGTCGGCCACAGCGTGGGGGAGTACGCCGCTCTGTGTGTCGCGGGCGCGTTGTCGCTGCAGGACGGCGTACGGCTGACTGCGAAGCGTGGCCAGCTGATGCAGCGCGGAACGGTGCCGGGGGCAATGGTCTCCGTGCGTGCGGATGCGGATCGGGTTCGCGAGATCGCGCGTACTGCCGGCGTGGAGGTTGCTGCGGGCAACGGTCCGCAGTCGTTCGTGCTGACCGGGTCCGAGGTGATCGTCGGGCAGCTCGCGGCGCAGCTGGATCGGCTCGAGGTCGCGTGGCAGCGGCTGGACGTCGACCGGGCGTTCCACAGTTCGTTGGTCGACCCAATACTGGCCGACTTTGCCGAGATCGTCGGCGAGATCACGCTGAAGCCGCTGCGGACGCCGATGGTGTCGAGCTGGTCGGGCGATCTGCTCGAGTCCGGGACCGTGCTCGACGGTGACTACCTGGTCGGACAGCTGCGGCAGCCGGTGCTGTTCGGGGACGCGGTCGAGGCCGTCACGGCTGCCGGTTGCCGCCGGTTCCTGGAGCTCGGGCCGGACGCCGTACTGAGCCCCGCCGGTCGCCGGATCGCGCCGAACAGCACGTGGATCCCGGCGCAGCGTCTCGGCCAGGACCCGGTGCTAGCCACGATGAACGGGCTGGCCGAGCTGTACGAGCAGGGCACCGAGATTGCGTGGGCGAAGGTGTACCCGGACGGCGGGCGCGTGCCGCTGCCGACGTACCCGTTCCGTCGCGTGTACCACCCGGTCGACCCGTCGGTGACGGTGCTGGTCGGTCCGGGTACGGCGGTTGCCGGGGACAACAATGTGATAGCGGCGCGCGTGCAGTCGAACGCGTTCGAGCGGGCCGCGCGGGCGCAGGCGCCGGTGTTCGACCCGCCGTCGAACGCGGCCGTGAAGCGGATCCCGCTCGACCCGCCGACGCAGCCTGTGGAGCCCGAGCCGGCGGTGGTCGAGGAGAGCGAGCGGTCGCCGTTCGCACTGCCGGCCGAGACGCACGCGATCGATGCGGACTACCTGACGCAGGCCGGGGCGCTGTCCGGGAGCGAGGCGGAGCGGTACCGCGAGTCGCTGGACGTCGTGCTTGATTCGACGTGCGAGCAGCTGAACCTCGATCCGTACGACCTGACCGTCGACCACACGTTCGCCGAGCTCGGCGCGACGCCGGCGTCGATGGCACCGGTCATCGACGAGATCAACAGCCGCTTCAACGCAGACTTGGCCCCGGACGATCTGTTCCTCACCTACACAACACCCCACAAGCTCGCCACCGCAGTAGCCGTCCAAACCACCAAGCCCGAACCCGCCGAACCGGCAGCCGCCGACCGGGAGACCACCGACCCGGAAGCCGCGGAGCCGAAAGCCACCGAGCGGGGAGCTGCCGAGCCGGAAGCCACCGAGCCAGGAGCGGGCGGAGTCGGTGCTGCGGCGGATGTGGCCGGCGCCGGGACGGATGGAGCTGGTGGCGCGGCGGATGTGGCCGGCGCCGCGGCGGATGGAGTCGGTGCTGCGGCGGATGTGGCCGGCGCCGGGACGGACGAAGCTGGTGCCCCGGCGGACGTGGCTCGCACCGGGGCGGATGGAACCGGTGCAGCGGCGGACGGAGCTGGTGGCGGGGCGGACGTGGTCGGCACGCGGGCGGACGCAGCTGATGCCGCGGATGGTGCTGCGCGTGGCGTCGGTGGCGGGGTGGATGAGGAGTCTCGAGCGGCGCGGGATCCGCGGGCGGCGTTGGCTGTGCTTGGGTCGGGGCTGGCAGAGCTTGCGGCGAAGGTGGACGAGGCTGCGGCGGCGACCAGCGCGGCCGAGCTGCCGGGGAGTGGGATGGCTGCGCTGATGTCGCAGCAGCTCCGCGTCGCCGGCCAGTTGGTCGACGGCGTCACCCAACTCATGCGCGAGCAACTGGCCCTCCTCGGCGACCAACCAGACGAACCCGACCAGACCACCCAAGCCACAGACACCGAGCAGGCCGAGCAGTCGGAGCCGACAGAGCAGACGGACGACGCTGAGCTGTCGACGCAGGACGCGCCGGCAACCGACGAACAGGACGCCGTAGCCGACCGGCAGGATGCTGTCGTAGGTGACGAGCAGGGCACCTCGGCAACCGGCCGGCGGGACGTCGCCGCAGCAACTGACAAGCGGGACGCCTCGGCAGACGATCGGCAGGATGCCCGGCAGGATGCCCGGCAGGAGTCCGTGGCAGCTGACCCCCAGGATGCCCAGCGAGACGATCGGCAGGAGTCCTCTGTAGCCCACCAGCAGGACGTCGCCGCAACGGACGAGCAGGGCGCGCCGGTAACCGACCGGCAGGACGTCGCCGCAGCAACTGACAAGCAGGACGCTGCTGCAAGCGACGAGCAAGGCGCCCCGGCAACCGGCCGGCAGGACGTCGCCGCAGCAACTGACGAGCAGGGCGCTGCTGCAAGCGACGAGCAGGGCGCACCGGTAGCCGGTCGGCAGGACGGAGCGGCAGTCGACCGGCAGGAGGTCCCGGCGGGTGGCGTGAGCGAGGAGTCCTGGGTCGACGACGAGTTGGGGGTCGCGAGCGAGCGGCAGGTGGCCTCTGACGAGCGGCGTGGGGATCTGGCGTACTGGAATCAGGTGTTGGGTGGGGCCGAACCGTTGGTGTTGCCTGCGGATCATGTGCGGGCCGCGGGCGACGATGCCGTTGCCTCGGTCAAGCAGGAGCTTGAGGAAGAGGTTGGCGACGCCGTCTTCGCCTTCAGCCGGGAGCGCAAGCTCAGTCCGGTGATGACGATGCTTGCTGCTGTCGCCACCGTGCTCGGTCGGTTTGCCGCGCAGGAGGACGTGACGATCGGGTCGGCGCTCACCCGGCCCAAGGGCGACACCTCGACCGAGCCCCGCCGGGCGCTCCCGTTGCGGATCGACCTGTCCGGTGAGCCGGATCTGGGCGAGCTGGCCCAGCGGATCCGCGACATCACGGCGGGTGCGTTCGACCACGCCGGCACCGACCTCGCCGTACTGGAGCGCGACCCGCTCTTCCAGATCCTGGTCGACTTCGAGGACGGCGACGACGACCTGCCCGCGACCGTCGACCTGCGGTTCCGACTGACCCACCACGGCGCCGGCATCACCTGTACGGCGGACTACCGGCCCGGATTGTTCGAGCAGGCAACGATCGAGCGCCTGCTCGACTACCTCGCCGAAGTGTTGCGCAGGGCAACGACCCGGCCGGACCTCCGGATCCCGCAGCTCGTCATCCCGATCGAGCGGGACCTGAAGGCCCTGCGCGAACTAGAGGCCGACATCGACTCCAGCGGTCCGATCGGCCGTGCCCGGCGTGACGCCGTCGTTGCCGGCGAGCTCAGCGGACTGCACACGCTGTTCGAGCAGCAGGTCGCCCGTACGCCGGACGCGATCGCCCTCGTGCAAGGCGATCGCGAGCTCACGTACGCCGAACTCGACCGCCGCTCGAACGCCGTCGCCTGGCAGTTGGCCGACCTCGGTGTGAAGCCCGGCCAACTGGTCGCCGTACGTGTTGCCCGAGGCACCGAAATGGTCGTCGCGGTCCTCGCCGTACTGAAGTCCGGCGCCGCCTACCTCCCGCTCGACCCCGGCGTACCCGAGTCACGCTGGGCGTTCATGGTCCAGGACGCTTCGGCCGTCGCGCTGGTCGGTGACGACGCCGCACTGGCCGACCGGCTCGGCCTCAGGCTCGTCCCGGTCGCGGCAGTGGACGGCGACCCGCGGGCACGCCAGGCCCCGCCGGTGCGTGCGGCGGCCGATGATGTTGCCTACTGCATCTACACGTCCGGCTCGACCGGGAACCCGAAGGGCGTCATCGTCCCGCATCGCGGCCCGGTCAACCTGGTCCGGCACTACCTGCGGACCCGCCGGTCGCTGCGGACGCTGCAGTGGACGTCGTTCGGCTTCGACGTACACGTGCAGGAGATGTTCACGACGCTGGCCTCCGGTGCGGCGCTCGTCCTGATCGGCGAGGACGACAGGTACGACCCGGACGCGGTGGTCGCCGCGCTGCGCGATCACAACGTCGAGCGGTTGTTCATGGCGTTCAGCCCGCTGACTGCGCTGCTTGCGACCATGCGCCGCCTGCCCGAGCTGCCGGCCCTGCGTGAGATCGTCGCGGGCGGCGAGGCGATGGTGCTGACGCACAAGGTCAGAGACTTCCTCAGCGCGCACCCGGACTGCCGGCTGTTCAACGAGTACGGCCCGACCGAGGCGTCGATCGTGACCACGATCCACGAGGTCGACCCGGCCGAGGACCGGCCCTCGATCGGTCGCCCGATCGAAGGGGTCGTCGTACGCCTCCTGGACGCGGCCCTGCGGCCCGTGCCCGTCGGCGCGGTCGGCGAGATCCACCTCGGTGGCGCGGCCGTGGCGCAGGGTTACCTCGGGCGCCCGGAGGAGACCGAGCACGCGTTCGTTCCGGATCCGGGTCACCCGGGCGCGCGCCTGTACCGCAGCCGCGACCTGGGCCGCTGGCGCGCCGACGGCATGCTCGAGTACCTCGGCCGCGCCGACGACCAGGTGAAGATCCGCGGCCACCGGGTCGAGCCCGGCGAGACCGAGCACGTGCTGGCCGACCAGCCCGGTGTGGTCGACGCGGTCGTCGTCGCGCAGGCGAACCCGGGCGGCGACATCTGCCTGATCGGGTACGTCGTCCTCGAGGACAGCGACCCCGCCGTCCTCGCGCGGTTGATGCTCGACCTGGGCAAGGAACTGCCGATCTACCTCGTGCCGGCCGACCTGATCCCGATCGAGGAGCTCCCGCTCGACGACAACGGCCGCCTCGACCGCACCCGGCTCCCCGAACCCGAGTGGCTCAAGCCCTAGTCCTGAGCGTGAACCCTAGTTCTGCACCGTGGGCGGGGGGTCAGGTTCAGTGACAGCCCTCCCGCAGCCACCGACCGCCGTCCACGATGCAGAACCCGCGTTCGATCTCGTCCCTCCACCAGATCGATCACCCACCAAGTAGGTCGGACGCCTCCTGAACCTCGGTGGTTCCCGACCTGCGGGTCACACGATTGCGGCGGGTGAGTCTCCTCGCCCGCCGCTCACGTGTCCGGTTGATCCAAGGCCCCCCTCGATCAACCGCTCCGGCCGGTCCCAGGCCCCCCTGGACCGTCCGTGGATGACGGTGCCCCCACCCCATCCATCCCTTGAATCGGGTGGAGCAGGGCAGTCGTTACACAGATTGCTGAGATTCGTAAAAATTGCGCAAAGATGCGCGAGATAAGCCTTTCCGAGCCGAGAAACTTGTGTGGTTCAGGCCACCGAGGCCCAGGCCAGGTGTGCGGCGCCGAGCAGGCCGGCGTTGTCCAGCTGGGCCGGCTCCACGGTCAGATCCGCGACGAACGGCAGCTGCGCCAGCCGCTTCACCCAGGCCTGCACCGGGTCGAACAGCACCGGTCCGGCCTTCGCGACCCCGCCGCCGATCACGACCGTGGTCAGATCGACGGTCACCGCGGTCGCCACGATCCCGGCCGCCAGCGCCTGCGCGCCGTCGTCGAAGACCGCCAGCGCCAGCGCGTCACCGGCCGCGGCGTCGGCAGCGAGTACGGCGGCATCCACGTCCTCGTCCGTACGCCAACCGCGCCGCTTCGCCCGCGCGACCATCCGCGGACCGCTCGCATACGCCTCGACGCAGCCGAACGACCCGCACGCGCACGACTCGCCGTCCTGGTCGACCACCACATGGCCGATGTGCGCCGCGTTGCCGGACTGCCCGATCCAGGGCTTGCCGTCGACGACCAGACCGCCGCCGACGCCGGTCGAGACCACGATCCCGAGCAGCGTCTCGGCGTCCCGGCCGGCGCCGCCCCAGAACTCACCGAGCGCGAAGCAGTGCCCGTCCAGCCCGAGCGCCACGGGTACGTCGCCGGTCAGCGCACGCACGCGGTCGACCAGCGGAAAGTTGCGCCACCCGGTGATGTTCACGGGGGAGACCAGGCCGTGCTGCTGGTCGACCGGACCGGCGGAGCCGATGCCGACGGCCAGGGGAGTGACGTCGCCGCGAACGCGCTTGATCAGCTCAGCGAGCGCGGCGAACACCTCATCGGCGTCGCCGCGCGGGGTCAGGATCCGGTCACCGGTGAGAATCGTGCCGTCGGCGGACACCAAAGCGGCGGCCATCTTCGTGCCGCCGATGTCGATTCCCAGCACGGTCTCCCGCGCCATCGCTGCGCCGTCCGTTGTGTCGTCGCTCATCGTCCCCCCGGTCAGGGCGGTCAGGTCGAGAGACAACGTTATCCGTAGTCGGCTCGAACAGACAGAGGTGAATGCAAGTAATCACGGTAAACCCGCAGGAAGACGGCAGTTAACTGCCATGACAGGTCCTGACAACGATGCCCCTCCGGGCGTCCGAAGGCGGCTAATTATTAGCTGTCGGTGACGGGGTGGCGCGCGCCCCCCGCGGCAGGAGAGGGTTGGGGGATGAGTGATCAACTGGATCGGGACGCCGCCGGCTCACTGGTTGTCGGCTTCAGCGGGACGACCGCCACCGACGAGCTCCGGCGGGCCGTCGCCGGCGGACTCGGAGCGGTCATCCTGTTCACGCGCAACGTCGCGGACGCCGAGCAGGTCGCCGCGCTGACGGCCTCGCTCCGGGCGGAGCGCCCGGATCTGATCGTCGCGATCGATCACGAAGGCGGCGAATTCAGCCACCTCGCCCCGGCCAATCCGTGGCCGCTGGCCTCGCCGCGTCTGCTCGGCGACCTGGACGACGTCGACCTGACCCGCGCCTCGGCCCGCGACGCGGCCGCGACGCTCGCTTCCCTCGGCATCGACCTGATGCTCGCCCCGTCGGTCGACGTGAACAGCAACCCCGCCAACCCGATCATCTCGACCCGCTCCTTCGGCCGTACCGCGGACGTCGTCTCCCGGCACGGCGTCGCCTTCGTCGAGGGCGTCCACGAGGCGGGGATCGCCGCCTGCCCCAAGCACTTCCCGGGACACGGCGACGTGGCCGTCGACTCGCACTCGGACCTCCCGCGCGTCGACCGCTCGATCGAGGAGGTCAACGCCGTCGAGCTCGCCCCGTTCCGGGCGACCATCGCGGCCGGCGCCGACGTGGTGATGAGCGCGCACATCGTGTTCTCGGCGTACGACGACCAGCCGGCCACGCTCTCGCACCGGGTGCTGACCGGGCTGCTGCGCGAGGAACTCGGCTTCACCGGAGTCATCACCACCGACGCGCTCGAGATGCAGGCGATCACCAAGAACCGTTCGATCGAGGACGCCGCGGTCGCATCGATCGCCGCCGGCGCGGACCTGGCGATGATCGCGGTCGGTACGGCGGACGCGCAGGCCCTGATCGCGCGCGTGGCCGATGCTGTCCGTGACGGCACGCTCCCCGCCGAGCGTGTGGCCGACGCGGCGGCGCGGGTCCGCGCCCTGGCCGCCTCGCTTGGGCAGCGCACCCGGCAGCCGGGTCTCGACGGTGCGCCGATCCGCGAGGTCGCCGCCCGCGTGGTGGCCGGTCAGACGTTCCCCGCGCTCGGCGGAGCGCCGTACGTCATCGATCTCACGCAGGGGCTGCACCCGGCCTGGAACCCGTACTTCTCCGGCCTCCCCGAGGTCTTCACCCGGGTCGCACCCGGCGCGGACGGCGTCGTACTGCGTGGCCGGCATCGCGAGACCGACGCGGCCGAGCCCGAGGACGACGCGATCGCGAAGGCTGCCCGGGCTGCCGCCGGCCGTCCGCTGGTGATCGCGATCCAGGACGCGGGCCGGACGCCGTGGATGCGCGAAGCGCTCGACCACCTCGTCCAGGGCCACCCCGAGAACGTGTTCGTCCTCTGCACCGGCATCCCCGAGGACCAGGCCGTCGTACCCGCCGGCATCCCCTCGGCAACCACCTCCGGCCGCAACATCGTCGTCCTCGAGGCCGTCGCCCGGGAACTGACCCGCTAGGAGGGCCGGATCACTCCGGCCGCGAGCCCAGCTCCAGGTCGAGGGCGTGTTGTTCGACGTAGTTGAGGGCGTGGCGGACGGCTCCCACGGACACGATCGCGTCGCCGAGGGACGAGACGGCGACGCGGGGTGGGGTGCTGGTATAGCCGGCCAGGTGTTTCTCGAGGTCGGGCAACAGTGCGGCGGCGGCCGCGGCGACCGCGCCGCCGAGGACCACGAGCTCGGGGTTGAACAGGATGCCGACCGTGGCGATCACCCGGGCGGTCCGGGCGGCGATGTCCTGAAGGATGCCTAGGGCAACTGCATCGCCGTCGGCCGCCGCGCTGAACACCTGCTCGGCGGTCACCTCACCGCCGTCGGCCAGCTTGCGCAGCGACGTCTCCACGGACGGGTCCGCGACGGCCGCCGTACCGTTCTCGCGCGCGATCCGCGCGATGCCGTGGGTATCGCCAACCCCCTCGATCAGCTTGAGGAACACCATCTCGCCGGCGCCGCCGCGGCTACCGTGCAGCAGCCGGCCGGAGTCCATCAACCCGGACCCGAACCGCTCACCGGCCAGCAGTACGACGAGGTCGTCGACGTTGCGCGCCTCGCCGCGCCAGTGCTCGCCGAGGGTGGCGAGGTTCGCGTCGTTCTCCAGCAGGACCGGCCAGCCGTGCAGCTCGGTCAGCCGTTTCGCGAGGTCCCCGTCGAAACGCCGCCAGAACTCGTCGTCGACCAGGATCTTCCCCTCGCGGTCGACCGGCGCCGCGACACCGACACCTGCCACCAGCACCTCTTCGTTCGAGACGCCGGCGGACGCGAGCGCCTCGATCACCGTCTCGTGCACGATCTCGGTCCGCTCGGCCGGCTCCTTCACGTCCGCCGCGGACCGCCCGGCCTTGGCGACGGTCTCGCCGCGCAGGTCCGAGACCAGGACGGTGGTCTTCGAGGCGCCGATGTCGATACCGAGCACGTACCCCGCGTGGTTGTTGTACTCGAACCGCCGCGACGGGCGGCCGACCGACGTACGGCCGGGGTCGAGCTCGACCACCCAGCCCATCGAGATCAGGTCGTTGCAGACCGCGTGCACGGTCGCGCGGGTGAGGCCGGTGGCCTCGATCAGGCCGGTACCCGTCATCACCCGGGCACGGGTGAGCACGCCCAGTACCTTGCCCGCGTTCACCCGGCGCAACATCGTCGGTGTGGCCGTCGGCGGGGTAGCCGGTGGTTTTGCCATTGACTCTGCCCTCGAAATTTGGCCCTTGACCTGTCGTCGTACCGACCGCAGAATACATGCAGATTCTAAATTTAGAGCCTATATATAAACCCTGGGTTACCAACAGATTCCGAGTGAGGCGAATCGTGACGAGTCCGAGGACGACGGATCCCGACTGGTGGCGGCAGGCTGTCGTCTACCAGATCTACCCGCGCAGCTTCGCCGACGCCAACGGTGACGGCGTCGGGGACCTGCCGGGCATCATCAGTCGAGTCCCGTACCTGGTGGCGCTGGGGATCGACGCGGTCTGGCTGAGCCCCTTCTACCCGTCCGCGCTGGCCGACGGCGGGTACGACGTCGACGACTACCGCAACGTCGACCCGCGGCTCGGGACGCTGGACGACTTCGACCAGTTGATCGAAGCGCTGCACGCCGAGGGCATCAAGCTGATCGTCGACATCGTCCCGAACCACACCTCGAACCGGCACGAGTGGTTCGTCGAGGCGCTCGAGGCCGCCAAGGGCGAGCCGGCCCGCGAGCGGTACATCTTCCGCGACGGCCTGGACGGCGCCCCCGACCAGCCGCCGTCGGACTGGGAGTCGGTGTTCGGTGGTTCGGCCTGGGCGAAGACCGACGACGGCCAGTGGTACCTGCACATGTTCGCCGCCGAGCAGCCGGACCTGAACTGGCAGCACCCGGAGGTCCGCGCGGACTTCCTGGAGACGCTGAAGTTCTGGTCGGACCGTGGCGTCGACGGTTTCCGGGTCGACGTCGCGCACGCGCTGGTGAAGGACCTGTCCGAGCCGTTCCCGTCGAAGGCCTCGCTGCCGCGGCAGTCGGAGTCCAACGGCAAGCACCCGCTGTGGGACCAGGAAGGCGTCCACGAGATCTACCGCGGCTGGCGCAACCTGCTGAACACCTACGACCCGCCGAAGTCGGCCGTCGCCGAGGCGTTCGTACCGGCCGCCCGCCGGGCCCGGTACGCAAGCGCCGACGGGCTCGGGCAGGCGTTCAACTTCGACCTGCTGCAGGCCGACTTCGAGTACGAGAAGTTCCGCAAGGTGATCGAGGAGAACCTCGCGCTCGCGGAGGAGAACGGCTCGTCGTCGACCTGGGTGTTCTCGAACCACGACGTCGTCCGGCACGCCACGCGGTACGGCCTGCCGAAGAACCCGAAGGGCGGCTGGCAGGACGGTAAGGACTGGCTGCTGAGCAACGGCACCGAGCCGACGGTAGACGTCGCGCTCGGCCTGCGCCGGGCCCGAGCCGCCACCATGCTGATGCTCGCGTTGCCGGGATCGGCGTACCTGTACCAGGGTGAGGAGCTCGGTCTGCAGGAGGTCGGCGAGCTGCCGGCCGCGAACCTGCAGGACCCGGCGTACTTCCGCTCGAAGGGCGCCGAGAAGGGCCGCGACGGCTGCCGGGTGCCGATCCCGTGGACCGTCGACGGGCTGTCGTTCGGCTTCGGTCCGGGCGGGTCCCACCTGCTGCAGCCGAAGTGGTTCGGGGCGTACTCCGTCCAGGCGCAGGAAAGTGACCAGGAGTCGACGCTGAGCCTGTACCGCAAGGCCCTCGCCGTACGGCGTAGTCTGCGCACCGGCAACTCGCTGACCTGGGTCGACGCGACGGACTGGGTCCTGCACTTCACCCGCGACGGCGGCTGGCAGTGCATCACGAACTTCGGCGCGGCTCCGGTCGAGCTGCCCGATGCCGCTGTCGTGCTGTCCAGCGGCCCGCTCGAGGGTGACAAGCTCCCGAGCGACACAACCGCCTGGCTGATCTAGAAGGCAGCCGGGTCTCGAAGACTCGTTCCGGTCAAGCCGTCGGCCCCTGTCGGCGGCCCTCCCCCTGTGACTGGAACGACCCGCCGGAGCGGCGACGTGGTGGATGCGGCGGGGCGGTCGCAACGCCACGCCCACACCGGCGGAACTGGTTGTGGCGGGGGCACCGGGCGGCTGCCCCCGTCACAATCCTGTCAGGATAAGCGCGTGACGACGCTTGCTGATGTGATCTCGGTGATGGATCGGTTGTACGACCCCGCGTGGGCGGAGTCGTGGGATGCGGTCGGGTTGGTGACCGGGGACCCGGAGCAAGAGGTACGGCGGGTCCTGTTTGCCGTGGATCCGATGCGGGGCGTGATCGACGAGGCGATCGAGGGCGGGTTCGACCTGCTCGTCACGCATCATCCGCTGTTGCTGCGCGGGGTGAACAGTGTCGCGACGACCACGCCGAAGGGCCGGGTCGTCAACGACCTGATCCGCGCCGGCGTCGCGCTGCACGTCTGTCATACCAATGCCGACAACGCGAACCCGGGCGTGAGCGACGCGCTCGCCGCCGCGATCGGGTTGCGGGACACGCGGCCGTTGAAGGCGATGCCGGCCGACCCGATGGACAAGTTGGTCGTGTTCGTCCCGGTCGAGGAGACGCCGGCGATGCTCGACGCGCTGGCAAAGGCCGGCGCCGGGCAGATCGGCGACTACGAACGGGCCGCGTGGAGCGGGGTCGGCGAGGGAACGTTCCGGCCGCTCGAAGGCGCGAACCCGACGATCGGCAGCGTCGGCGACATCGAGGTCGTCGCGGAGAACCGCGTCGAGATGATCCTGCCGCGGCGCAAGCGCCGAGCGGTGGTCGAGGCGCTGATCGCGGCGCATTCGTACGAGGAACCGGCGTACGACATCTACGAGCTGGCGCAGCAGCCGAGCGAGCGCGGCGGCGGGCGGATCGGCGTACTCGCGGAGCCGTTGCCGCTGGCCGACTTCGCCCGGCTGGTCGCAGAGAGTCTGCCGCGGACCGAGCACGGCGTCCGTGTCTCCGGCGATCTGGACCGGATGATCGAGACCGTCGCGGTGGTCGGGGGAGCGGGCGATTCGGAGTTCGACCGGGTCCGGTCCGCCGGCGTCGACGCATACCTCACCGCGGACCTTCGTCACCATCCCGCCACCGAGGCGCGCGCGTACGGCGACCCCGCGCTGGTCGACGTCGCACACTGGGCCAGCGAGTGGCCGTGGCTCGCGGATGCGGAGCGACTCCTGCTCGAGGGTCTCGCCGCGCAAGGCAGTACCGTGGACTCTCACATCTCAACACTCTGCACGGACGCATGGACGCTGCGGATCTGAGTACGCCGCCCACGATCGAAGGAGCCGACTCTGAACGCCGAGCCCGCCGTCCAACGCCGGTTGCTGGACCTGCAGGATCTCGACCTGCAGCTGGATCAGGTCGCGCACAAGCGCGCGTCGTTGCCCGAGCACCAGGCGCTCAAGGACCTGACTGCCGAGAAGTCTGTGGTCGACCGTGAACTGGTCACCGCCGACACCGAGGTCAGCGACCTGCAGCGTGAGCAGAAGAAGGCCGACAGCGATGTCGAGCAGGTCCGCCAGCGTCGCGCGCGCAACCAGCAACGGCTCGACTCCGGACAGGTCACCTCGCCGCGTGACCTGGAGAACCTGCAGCACGAGATCGGTTCGCTCGACCGCCGGATCTCCGACCTGGAGGACTCCGAGCTCGAGGTGATGGAGAAGCTCGAGGCCGCCGAGGTCGTGCAGGCCGACCTGCGGAGCCGCGCCGAGGCGTTCGCCGGCCGCCAGTCCGAGCTGGAGACGACCCGCGACGGGGCGCTCAAGGAGCTCGACGAGCAGCGCGCACAGCTCGGCGACAAGCGCGCGGCCGTCGCCGCGGAACTGCCCGAGAACCTGATCGCGCAGTACCAGCGGCTGCGTGAGCACAACGGCGGCATCGGCGCCGCGCCGCTCGTCGGCAAGCGCTGCATGGGCTGCCGGATGGAGCTCGCCCCGTCCGACCTGCTCGCGATCAAGGCCGCCCCGCCGGACGCCGTACTGCGCTGTGAGGAGTGCGGCCGAATCCTCGTCCGTACTTCGGAGAGCGCGGCATGACATACAGCCACGTGATCGTCGAGGCTGACGGTGGATCGCGGGGCAATCCGGGACCGGCGGCGTACGGCGCGCTCGTGCGCGACCCGGCCACCGGTCAGGTGATCGCACAGCAGGGGAGGACGCTCGGCATCGCGACCAACAATGTCGCCGAGTACTCCGGACTCGTGGCGGGGCTGCAGCTTGCCGCGGAGTACGCGCCGAATGCCTCGATCGAGGTGCGGATGGACTCCAAGCTGGTCATCGAGCAGATGGCCGGCCGGTGGAAGATCAAGCACCCGGACCTGAAACCGCTGGCGATCAAGGCGCAGGGTCTCGCGCCGTTCGGCACCGAGTGGACCTGGGTACCGCGCGCGCAGAACTCGGCCGCCGACGCCCTCGCGAACAATGCGCTCGACGGCGTGGACATCCCGCTGACACCGGAGCCGGCTGGGTCGAAACCCTCGAAACCGGCCGTGGCGCAGGAGCCGTCGGACCTGCAGAAGGCGTTGCAGGGCTGGGGTGCGCAGGCCGAGCCGCCGACGCAGCTGATCTTCCTCCGGCACGGCGAGACCCCGCACACCGCGGAGAAGCGCTTCTCCGGTGCCGGCGGCGACGACCCGGCGCTGAGCGACACCGGTCGCGCGCAGGCGGCGGCCGCCTCGGAGTACCTGTCGCGGATCGGCGGGGTCGACGCGCTGGTGACGTCGCCGATGGTGCGCGCCCGGCAGACGGCCGACGCGGTGGCGAACAAGCTCGGGCTAGAGCCGGTCGTCGACGACGGCTGGATCGAGTGTTCGTTCGGCGACTGGGACGGGCACACGTTCGCCGAAGTACAGCAGAAATGGCCGGACGCGCTGAATGCCTGGCTGGACTCGACCTCGGTGGCCCCGCCCGGCGGTGAGTCGTTCGACGCATGTGCGCGGCGGGCGCGGTCGGCGCGGGACGGGCTGCTGGCCCGCTACCCAGGCAAGACCGTCGTCGTGGTCACGCATGTGACACCGATCAAGCTGATGGTCCGATCGGTGCTCCAGGCCCCGATGTCGTCGATGTTCCGGATGGAACTGCGCCCGGCAACCCTCACCGAGATCCACTGGTACGCCGACGGCCTCGCGTCCTTGCGCTCCTTCAACCTGCAGCCCTCGCTACTCTGACCCCATGCCGCTGCAGAGAGTTCACTTCGCCGAGGATGTTCCGGAGGTGTTCCGGGCGTCGTTGCAGGACATCCGGCGCGAGCAGGAGGTCCCGGCGGACTTTCCACCCGAAGTGACGGCAGCAGCCGTGGCAGCGGCGGCGGACGTGCGGCTGCCGAAGCTCGACCGGACCGACATCGAGTTCGTCACGATCGACCCGCCGGACTCGATGGACCTCGACCAGGCGCTTCACATCGAGCGGAACAGAGACAGCGACGGGTACACCGTGCACTACGCGATCGCCGATGTCGCCGCGTTCGTCCAGGCCGGCGACCCGATCGACGTCGAGGCGCGGAAGCGCGGCGAGACGCTGTACGCGCCGGACAAGCGCACGCCGCTGCACCCGCCGGAGTTGTCCGAGGGCGAGGCATCGCTGCTGCCCGACCAGGTCCGGCCGGCTCTGCTCTACACGATCACGGTCGACGCTCGCGGTGAAGGCACCGGTGTCGTGTGCGAGCGTGCGCTGGTGAAGTCGCGGGCCAAGCTCAACTACGCCGGCGTACAGAAAGACCTCGATGCAGGTACGGCGTCCGAGTCGTTGCAGCTGCTCCGCGAGGTCGGGAAGCTCCGCGAGGAACGCGAACTCGAGCGCGGCGGCGTCAACCTGCCGATCCCGGACCAGGAGGTCGTCACCTCCAACCACGGCTGGGGTCTGGAGTTCCGTGCCCCGCTGCCGGTCGAGGGCTGGAACGCGCAGATCTCGCTGCTGACGGGGATGGCCGCCGCGCAGCTGATGATGAAGGGCAAGATCGGCATCCTGCGCACGCTGCCCGAATCGCACGACGACCTGCGGCGCAAGCTCGGCAACACCGCGAAGGCGCTGGGACTCGTCTGGCCCGACGAGACGACGTACGCCGAGTTCATCCACGGGCTCGACCCGAAGGTGCCTGCACACGCGGCGATGCTCGCGGCCTGCACCGTGCTGTTCCGCGGCGCCGGGTACGTCGCCTTCGCGGGGAGCCTGCCGGCCTCGCCGCAGCATGCCGCGATGAAGGCGGAGTACGCCCATGTCACCGCGCCGCTGCGTCGGCTGGTGGACCGCTGGACCGGGGAGATCTGCGTCGCGCTCTCAGCGGGTGCGGAGGTACCGGCCTGGGTGCGCGAGTCGATGGACGAGATCCCGAAGATGATGGACGACGCGGACCGGCGGGCGCACGCCTACGAGCGGTCGATCGTCAGCATGGTCGAGGCAGGGCTGGTCGCGGACCGGGTCGGGTCCGAGTTCGACGGCGTGATCACCGATGTCGACGAGCGGGACCACAACCGCGGCATCGTGGCGCTGTCAGCGGTGGCGATCGAGGGCCGTGTCACCGGTACTGCGTTGCCGCTCGGCAAGCAGGTCCGGGTCAAGCTCGTCGAGGCCGACATCGCCAAGCGGACCGTCGCCTTCGAGCTAGTCGGCTAGATACCCCTCGAGCGCGGCCGTCGTCCGCTCCAGGTCGCCGGTCGCGAGCAGGTCGATCAAGGCGCCGCGGAGCATCGCCAGTACGCCGGTCCGCCGGGCCGCCGACCGGTCGGCATCCGGATCCGGCTGTGTTGCCTTGAGCAACTCGAGCCAGTCGTCGACCGTCGAGCGGGCGAAGTCGGCCCACGGACCCTCGGGTGCGACGAGCGAACGCCCGTACGCCTCGACCCAGAACGTCATCAGCGGCCGGCGCTCCGGAGCGGCCATCCAGGTCCACAACTCGCGCGCGACCACGTCGAGCCCGGGCGGTACGTCGTGCTGCGCCTGGATCCGGCGGAGCAGCTCGAGCTCGTCGGCACGGGCCCGGGCGAGGAGGGCCCGGATCAGGCCGTCCTTGCTGTCGAACAGGAACAGCAGCACGCGCGGGCTGGAACCGATCGCGGTCGCCAGCGGGCGGAGGGACAGATCGGCCAGCCCGTGGGTGAGGGAGTAGGCGTACGCGCGCTCGAGCAGTTCTTGCTGGCGCGCGGAGGGAGCTTCCTTTGTCGTCGGCACGGGGCTAGTATCTCTTACTGAAACAGTCGTGTCAGTAGATCGGGTGGACGAATGATCAGAAAGCTGGGGCAGCCGGGCGATCTCGGCTGGGTGGTGCAGTCGCACGCGGAGATTTACGCGGCCGAGTACGGCTGGAGTGCGCAGTACGAGGTGCTGATCGCGCAGATCGTGTCGGCGTACGCGTCCGACCACGACGACGAGCGCGAGGCGGCATGGATCGCCGAGGTCGACGGGGAACGGGCCGGGAGCATCTTCTGTGTCCGCGGGCCGGACGAGACGACGGCACAGCTGCGGCTGTTGCTGGTGACGCCGGCGGCGCGTGGGCTGAAACTCGGCGCGGCGCTGGTCGATACCTGCCTGGAGTTTGCTCGCGGTGCCGGGTACAAGCGGATGGTGTTGTGGACCAACGATCCATTGGTTGCCGCGCGCCACATCTACCTGTCGCGCGGGTTCCGGCTCACGGCCACCGAGCCACACGAGATGTGGGGCGACGAGTTAGTTGGCCAAACCTACGAGCTGGATCTTTAGGACCGGCAGGCGGGAGCTCCGGGTGACGCGGTCTTGTAGATCGCGTGCGAGAGGAAGGTGTTCAGGTACCCGTTCGTGACCGTGAGGGCGTGGCGCGGGCCGACGCTGCCGAGCGGCAGGAACTTCCTGAGCGGGTAGGCCAGGTAGTAGACGCCGTAGTCGGTGAAATTGAAGTGCCGGCTGCCGGGGATCGTTGCGCACCAGGAGGTGTCGTTACTTGCCTTGAGCAACGACAGCGCGCGGTTGCGGTCCGTGTCGTTCTTCGCGTCCGGGCCGCACACGCTGGTGATACACGAGTCGTCCGCGCCGAGCAGCATGATCGGCGCCTTGACCCCCTTCGTCACCACGTCGCCGAACTGGCTACCGTCCAGGTCGACCGCGGCCGCACAGCGTTGGTCCTGCCGGCAGGCCTCCAACGATGCCGCTCCGCCGAACGAGTGCCCGACGTACGACGGCCCGACCGAGGAGTCGACCGATCCCGGGAGCTGCTTCGCGACCATGCCCGCGGCGAAGCGGGCGTCGGCCGACCAGACCGTGACGAGGTGGTCGCCGACCTGTTGCGAGCTCTCGCTGCTGTCGCCGAGGTTCGACGGGTTCGCTTCCGGTTTGCTCTCGACGACCTGCCCGCCGAGGACGGTGAGGTTCGCGCTGTACGTCGGTGTGACGCCGGCGACGAGGTACCCGTGACTCGCGAGATCCTCCGCGATGGCGGCGTACATCGGGGCGGACAGGCCCATACCCGGCATCAGCACGACGACCGGGAAGCGGCCCGGTGCGACGGCGACCCGGTCGAGGGCGCGGTCCTGCAGGGTGTCGAACGGTCCCTGGAAGACCGAGATCGGTGACTTGAGGTGCAGGCCGTTCCACTGACCCGGGGCGTACTGGACGCGGCGGCCGGTGGTCTCCTTGGCGACCGGGTACCAGAGCCAGACGGCGAGCCTGCGCGGCCCGTCGGCGTACGGGTCGCGGCGCGGCGTGTCCGTCCACTCGAACGTCCGCCGGCCGACCTGGTAGTTCCCGGTCGGCTCCGGCAGCGATACCGGTTCGGACCGCTGGACGAGCACCCAACCGACGTACCCGGCGCCGCCGAGCAGGACGATCAGCAGCAGGATCACGATCCCGGTCCGCATCCGTCTCCGCATGGCTCCAGTTTCTCATCGCCTGCGGGTCGAAACAGGCTCCGACCCACGCGCGCCGCGGCACGCGTGGGTCGGAGTTCCCTACTGTGTTCCCTACTGAGTTCCCTACTGTCAGCTAACGGACTGGATGATCACGTCCCCGGAACCGATGAGGACGTTCGCGTCCGTCCGGACCTCCACGTTGCCGTAGAGAACCCGCCCGGAAGCAGGTGCCGCGGTCGGCGTCACTGTCGCCGGTGCGGTCCACACCGCGCCTGCTGCTCGCAGTGCGTTGGCATCCGACACCGCGATGCTGCCGTACGCCGGATTGGCGAGCACATCGCGATAGTTGTACGTCGTCGACCCCGACGGCACCGCGAACCCGTCGACGAGGATGATCCAGATGCCTGCCGCCGGGTTGTTCACGGTGATCGACTCCACGGCGGTGCTGCCCGCGCTCTGCGCAGCCAGCACGCAGCTTCCGCTCGAGCAGTTGTACGCGAACAGGTCGAGGTCGGCGTTGAGATCACTCGCACCGCCGATCGCGGCCTTGAGCGTGGTCGTCCCCGGCGTCACGTTCACCTGGAACTGTTGCTGCGCGCCGTCCGCGATCGTCGGGGTGGCCAGCCTCGCGCTGCCCAATGCGGTCCCGACAGCCCTACCGGTGAAGGCGCCCTGCAGGTTCGTCATCGTGTACGACCGGCTGATCGGCTGCCCCAGCGTGCCGCTGGCGATGACGTCGGGGTTCGGCGACACCGATGCCCCGAGCAGCGACGCCGTCAGCGTGTACGGCGTGTTCAGCAGGTCCGACGTACGCCGGGCCTCGACGGTGATCTCCCAGACGCCGGGCAACGGGTTGTTGACCGTACGACTGAGCGGATTCGAACACGTCCCGCCGGGAACCGGCGGGCTGTAGCAGTACAGGCTGTTGGTCTCGGCGTCCTCGCTGGGCAGACCGTACGGGCTGAAGCGCAGGAAGCGCGCCTGCCCGGTGCCGGCCGTCGCGTCCGGACCGGACAGATCCACCTTGAGAGCGGTGACGCCGGCGGGGACCCGGAAGAAGTAGCTGGTCGTCTGGTTGCGGCCGATCTTCCCGGAGACCGTCTTCGACGGAGCCGCCGTCGACAGCTCGTTCGGCACCACGACCGTGTTCAGGGTCTGGAACTCGATCCCCGGTGAACTGGTGTCGTCGAACTGCAGCAGTGCCGAGTGCGCGCCGACGGACTTGGCCTTGACCAGGACCGGCAGCGACACGTCCGTGTTGAGCGGCAGCATGACGTTGCCGGCGGTGACGAACGTGCCGTCGCCACTGAGCCACGACAGCTTGTACTTCACAGTGCCGGCCGGTCCGGAGGTACGCCGCAACGTGTAGGTGCGGGTGTACTGCGTACCGAGGACGACGCCCTCACGGTCGTTGATGCCGATACCGACACCCGGTGTCGCGAGGAAGCCGGACAGCGCCGTACTGACCGGGACCTTCGCGGTGATGGTGTCGGTCCGCGGGAGCTTCTTCAGCAAGTTCCACGCGGCGTTGACGTTGGCCAGGCCGTTGCCCTGCTCGTAGGCGCTGTAGTCGGTGAGGAACCGGGCCGACGAGAACAGCGACTTGCGGAGTTGCGCGGGCGTGACCGTCAGGCCGTTCGCCTTGGCGGCGCTGAGCAGGAGCGCGCCGGCGCCGGCCATCTGCGGCGACGCCATCGACGTACCTTGGAACATTCCGTAGCCCGGTGGCAGCGTGTACGTGCCGACGACCGGTTGCCCTGGCTGCCAGGTCGGGACGGTGGATATCGCCGAACCCGGTGCCACGATCTCCGGCTTGAGCGCGCCGTCCTCGGCCGGGCCGCGGGACGAGAACGGGTGCAGGTTCTCGGCCGGACCGGTCTTCGAGCCGTAGTTCGCCAGCCAGCTCGCGCTGGTGATGTACGAACCGACGCTGACGACCTTCGTCGCCACGGCCGGGTCGCCGATCGTGTTCATCCCCGGTCCGCTGTTGCCGGCCGAGAAGAACATCTGCACGCCGTACGTGTCGATCAGCGAGTTGTACAGCTGGGCGCGGGCGTTGTTGCCGTCGTTCAGCGCCGGCAGGCCGCCGATCGACATGTTGATCACGTTCACGTGCGCCTGGGTGACCGCGTAGATCATGCCCTCGAGCAGGGCGTGATTCGTGCAGCCCGCGATGAACAGGCAGACCCGGACCGAGACCAGCTTCGCGCCCGGTGCGGCGCCGCTCATCTTGCCGCCGAGCAGCTTGTTGCCGGCCACGATGCCCGCGACGTGCGAACCGTGCGCGCCGGAGACGATCCCGATGTTCACCACGTTGTCGGCCGGGTCGGTCTGCACGACGAACGGCATCGACTCGTTGATCGGCGTGGCCGGGTTGTCGGTACCGAACGTGCCGACGTCGTAGTTGACCTTGTAGTCGGTCATCGCCTGGTCGTCGGCGAACGTGCCGTTCTGGTTCGTGTCCACCCAGACCTTGCCGGCGGCCTTGTTCCAGGCGACGCCGAACAGGCCGGACGAACCGGCCGGGTTGCCGTCGCGGTTGACGTCGTTGCCGAGCTCGCCGCCCAGCCGCGGATCGCGTTCGTTGAAGGTGCCGGTCTGGACAGTGCCCTCGCCGGGGAGGCCGACCGTGCTGCCGTCGACCGTGGTGTTCATCTGGATCCACGTCGGGTCGTTGTCGGCGTTCGTGCTGCCGACGAACGTCGGGTCGGTGTAGGTGACCCAGTCGACGATCTTCCGCTCACCGGTCGACGTGGTGTTCAGCGCCGGGTGGCTGAGGTCGACACCGGTGTCGAGGATGCCGACGGTGACGCCGCGGCCGTCCCACGCCGGGTTCTGGTTGACGAACTGCGCCGAGCCGATGTCACCGGTCGGCATGTACGGGTTGACCCGCGGAGTCGTCGCCTTCGGCGGCGGCTGCGGCGCCGGATCCACGGTGCCTTCCGGCCGCGGGTCCTCGAGCGGGATCACCTCGTCGACGTCGGCCGCCTTGACGCCCACCACGTTCGCGACGTCCTCGGCCTTGTCGATATTGATCTTGACCCGCAGGTACCCGATCGAGTCGGTGCGCTTCTCGACGGTTCCGCCGAGCTTCGCGACCTGCTTGGCAACTTCGTTGCTCTGGCCCTTGTCGGCGGCGACCAGCAGCGTGACCGTCTTCTGGCCCTTGGTCCGTGCCTTCTGCAACAACACCTTGTCGCTGTAGCCGAGATCCTTCTTCGGTCGCGGCGGATCGGCCGCGGCCGGTGTTACTCCGATCAGCGTCCCGACGAGAACCGCCGAGAGCGCGAGAACCCCGAATCTCCTGGTTCGAGACAGCATTGTCCGAATCCCCTCCCCATGACCCCGTGTACGTGACTCGTTACAAGCTCGTGGACCCCCCGAAGCACGGTCGCACCAAAACCCGTTCATCGCCAGATCTCGACCCCACTCAAATTTCCGTGCCGCCGGATGTCGAATTCGTCCGGCCGGCTCCGACGTCGCCGGTGAATCCCCATGTCGAGGAGGCTGGAATGAACTTGCCCGAGGTCGTGTCCCGGGAGGACTGGCTGGCCGCGCGGGTGGCGCTGCTGGCGGAAGAGAAGGCGTTCACAAAGCAGCGGGACGCGCTCAACACGCGGCGTCGCGAGCTGCCGATGGTGCTCGTCGACAAGCCGTACGCGTTCATCGGCGACGGCGGTCCGGCCGGTCTGCTGGAGCTGTTCGAGGGGCGGGACCAGTTGGTCGTGTACCACATCATGTACCAGCCCGACTGGGACGCGGCGTGCCCGAACTGCACGGGCTTCGTCGACGAGATCGGCTCGCTGGAGCACCTCCACGGCGCGAACACGTCGTTCGCGCTGGTGTCGCGGGCGCCGTACGAGAAGCTGGCCGCCTACCGGGCCGCGCGGGGCTGGGTGTTCCCGTGGTACTCGTCGTACGGGAGCGACTTCAACTACGACTACCAGGTCACGCTGGACGATTCCGTCGTACCGTTCGTCTACAACTACCGCAGCAAGGCTGAGTGGGACCAGCGCCCCGGCAACGACTTCGTCCAGCAGGAGCAGCCCTTCGACCTGCACGGTCTGAGCTGCTTCCTCCGGGTGGGCGACGAGGTCTACCACACCTACTCGACCTACGGCCGCGGCCCGGACTCGATGACCTTCACCCCGACTGCCCTCGATATGACCGCCCTGGGGCGTCAGGAGCCCTGGGAGAAGCCCGCGGGCCGGAGCGTCCGGCCGGACGACGACCACTGTCACTAGCGGTTCGAGGGTGGAACGGGAACGGGTCGGTCATGTAAGCCGGATTCTGTCGAGTGCGATCATCCATCTACGGTGACCGTTGCCGGGCACCTCCAGCGGCCTACCCGCGAGCTCGGGCGGGCCGCCCTCGAACGCTCGCGCGGACGCCGGTTGCCCGGCGCCCTTCTTGGCCTTGCTCCACGTGGGGTTTACCTAGCCTCCGCAGTCACCTGTGGAGCTGGTGGTCTCTTACACCACCGTTTCACCCTCACCCGCACTCCCATGAACCACGGGGTTCATCGGAGCCGCTGGCGGTCTGTTCTCTGTGGCACTGTCCCGCGGGTTACCCCGGGTGGGCGTTACCCACCACGCTGCCCTGTGGAGTCCGGACTTTCCTCGGCGCCCTGGCGATGAAGCCTGGACGACGCGATCGCCCGACCGACCCGTTCCGTCCCCTCAGGATACGGCCTCCGCGGACACCTCCGGCCACAGGCCGTCGGCGCCCCGCTCGTACGGGCGGACGCCGACCACCGCGTCCAGGTTCAACGGGCCGTAGATGTGCGGGAAGCTCATCCCGGTCCCGTCCAGGTCCTCGTCGCACAGGGCGGACACCAGCCGCGCGGTGTCGATGACCAGCAGGCAGAGCGGCTGGTCCACGTCGTCGTACGCGAAGTTGGCCACCATCGCGACCTGCTCGGGCCGGGACGCGTGGATGAACGTGGCGCCGTCGTCGAGGCTCTTGCCGCGGGTCGACCACCGGTAGCACCCGGCCTCGCGCGCAGCCTCCCACTGGTCCACGAACGCGATATGAAGAATCGTCGCCATAAACCCAACGCTAGCGGCTGCGGCGGTGGATTAAGGTGCTCGACATGGCGAACGAGGAGCAGTCGGAGACCGAGACCGAGACCAAGCCCGCGAAGCCGGTCGACGACTTGGTGACGTCGCAGCACACGATCACCGTCGACGGGCAGGAGTTGCGGTACACGGCGACGACCGGCCGGATCGTGCTCCGCGAGGAGGTGTACACCGACGGCAAGTTCGAGGGGCTCAAGCCGAAGGCCGAGGTGTTCCTGACGGCGTACACGCTGGACGACGCCGACGCGGCGGACCGTCCGGTGACGTTCGCGTTCAACGGCGGGCCGGGCTCGTCGAGTATCTGGCTGCACCTCGGGCTGCTCGGGCCGCGCCGCGTGGTGTCCGGCGACGTGGGTGAGCTCGCGCCCCCGCCGTACTCGATCGTCGACAACGAGGAGACGCTGCTCAAGTACAGCGACGTCGTGTTCATCGACCCGGTGTCGACCGGGTTCTCGCGCGCGGTCGAGGGGGAGAAGCCGGGGGACTACCACGGGTTCACGCGCGACCTGGAGTCGGTCGGCGAGGTGATCCGGCTGTGGACGTCGCGGAACGGGCGGTGGATGTCGCCGAAGTTCCTGGCCGGCGAGTCCTACGGGACGACGCGGGCGGCCGGGCTCGCCGCGCATCTGCAGCAGCGGTACGGGATGTACCTGAACGGCGTCATGCTGATCTCGGTCGTGCTGGAGTTCGGCACGCTCGACTTCACGCCGGGCAACGACCTGCCGTACACGCTGTTCCTCCCGACGTACGCCGCGATCGCGCACTACCACGGTCTCGTGCCGGACCAGACGCTCGAGGAACTGCTCGCCGACGCGGAGCGGTTCGCGGCCGGCCGGTACCCGAATGCGCTTGCCCAGGGCAACCGAATCCCGGCGGACTACCGCGCCGAGGTCGTCACCAGGCTGGCCGCGCTGACCGGACTCAGCGAGGACTACATCGACCGGGTGAACCTGCGGATCGAGCACGGGCGGTTCTTCGCCGAACTGCTGCGGGGGCGCCGGCAGATCGTCGGTCGCATCGACGGCCGGTTCACCGGCTGGGACCCGGACGCCGCGGGCGAACGCCAGGACCGCGACCCGTCGATGAACGCGATCACCGGTCCGTACGCCGCTGCGCTCAACCACTACGTGCGGGTCGAGCTCGGCTACGAGAACGACCTCCCGTACGAGGTCCTCAACATGGACGCCGCCAAGAACTGGTCCTTCAAGGAGTTCGAGGGCCAGCAGATCATGGTCGCCGACAAGCTCGCCGAGGCGATGCGCGTCAACCCACACCTGAAGGTCTACGTCGCCTCCGGCCACTACGACGGCGCAACCCCGTACTTCGCCACCGAACACACCCTGGCCCGCCTCCAGATCCCCGCGGAGCTGACGGCGAACATCGAAACCAAGTACTACCCAGCCGGCCACATGATGTATGTCCACGAATCCTCCCGTATCCAACAGTCCAACGACCTCGGCACCTTCATTACCGGCTCCTCCAACCGATGATCCTGATCCGCCACCCGGGCCCGACGCAGCCGATCGCCGTCCCAGGCGTCGTACTGCGCCCGCCCGCGGTGGCGGATGCAGCCGCTCTGGCCCGCCTGTACTTCGATGCCTACGAGCCGGGTATCGCCGCCGACTCCGAGCAGGACGCACTCGACGACATCAACCTCACCTTCGAAGACGGCTACGGCGTACTCGCGCCGACGCTCAGCCGCCTCGCCTGGGCAGACGAAGAACTGGTAGGCGCACTCCTCGTCGTCGAACGCGCCCCATGGCCTGACACTCCTGACTGCCCTTTCATCATCGAACTCTTCACCGCACGCACCCGTCGGCGGCAGGGAATCGCGCGGTTGTTACTGACCTCCTGTGCGGCGACAACCGTTGCGTTGCGAGTCGAGGAGGACAACGCTCCAGCACTCACACTGTATCGGGATCTCGGCTTCCACGACGGATGATTCCTGGATCTGTGGATAAGCGAATCGCCTTGAAAATAAGGAGATTCCGGTTTGAGAAGTGTCGGCGGGTGTGTCTAGTGTTGTGGGCATGGAACTTCTGGGTGAGCGGCCGGTGTGGTCGATGAGCGACAGCGAGCTGCTGCCGACTCTCGACCAGGTGGATGCTGCCGTCGCCTCGTTGCTCACCTACCGCCTGCAGTTGATCGCCCGCGTCGACGAGTCCGGTCTGGCCGAGGAGCTCGGTGCTCGCGACACCGCCGAGCTGCTTGCCATGCGCCACCGCATCGACCGCCGCGAGGCGCATCGCGAGGTGAAGCTGGCTCGCAGCCTGCCGAAGTACGACGCTGTGTCGACAGCTCTGACCGACGAGACCCGGCCGCTGCGTCCGGCGCAGGCGAGTGCGATCGTCCGTGCGTTGGAGCGGGTTCGGTCCAGAGTGCCGGTAGAGGACCTCGATGTCGCCGAGGAGCAGTTGGTCAACCTCGGCGGGCACCTGGGCCCAGGTGAGCTTGCCAAAGCCGCGAAGCAGATCTGCGACCTGCTGGACTCCGACGGACCTGAGCCTGACGAGACAGCGGCGTACGCGCGTGAGTCGCTGACGCTGATCGAGGCGGAGAACGGCGTCAAGTTCCGCGGTTACCTGGCCAACGAGAATGCCGAGCTACTGCGATCGCGCATCCACGCCGGCGCCCGCCCGCACAAGACCGTCGACGGCGAGCTCGACCCGCGGTCCCGCGAGAAGCGCCAAGCAGACGCGCTCACGTCCACCCTGGCGATCGCCGCGGCAGCCGCGGAGACCGGCCTCAGGCCAGCAGCCACCAGCCGTCGCTCTGCGGAGGAGGCGTCCGGTGGCGATGCAGCCGATGACTCGTTCGCGTCGTGTCCGGGAGGCTGGGTGCCTGGATTCGGCGCGAAGGCGAACATCACCGTCACGATCGATCTCGAGGACCTGAAGTCTGCCACCGCCGACGCGACCGGCAACCTCGTGTACGGCGATGGTCTCTCGGCCGCGGCAATCCGGCGGATGGCCTGCGACGCGAAGATCATCCCGCTGGTGCTCGGCTCGAACTCCGAGCCGCTCGACGTCGGCCGGGCCGAGCGCCTGGTCACGCGAGCGATGCGCCGAGCACTGAACGTCCGCGACAAAGGCTGCGTCGTCTGTGGCGCCCCGCCGATCCATTGCGACGCCCATCATCTCCGGTCGTGGATCGACGGCGGCGAGACGGCAATCTCCAACCTGGTGCTCCTCTGCCGCGCACACCACAGAGCCCTCCACGACGGCCACTGGGTCATCACCATCACAGCCGGAGAGGTCCACGTATCCCGCCCGGCCTGGGCCGACCCACCACCCCAACCAAGACCAAACCTGTCACCCCTCTCCGCGACGCGCGCCCCCTCGCGCCCAAACAGCCACGTCACGACAAACCCCGACATGCCCTCCCCACCGGCGACACCACCGGAGGCCTCACTGACGACTCCGTCGGCGACTTCACTGGCGACTGCACTGGCGACACCACTTAGGACACCGTCGGCGACACCGTCGGCGACACCACCGGCGACACCACCGGCGACACCACCGGCGACACCACCGGCGACACCACCGGCGACACCACTGAGGACTCCGTCGGCGACTTCACTGGCGACTGCACCGGCGACACCGGGGACCGGCGGGTCGGCCGTTCCCCGTTCAAGTCAGCACACGGGTCGATGGTCCGCCGACGAAGAGACACTGAAGCAGACCGCACCCTTCGCTGATCCGCCGACAGATTTAATCCCCGCGGAATCCGACGGCCACCTGCCCGAGGACTCTCACGGACCAGAGGAGGGCACACTGGCGGAGGACCGTCTGGTTCGCGAACAACGTTTGGTGCTCGAGGATCGCTCGGACTTGAGGATCGCATGAGCTCCAAGGCCGTCCTGGCATCTGAGGATCGCAGCGCGACCCGCGACGTCGACCGCGTCAGGGTGTACAGCGGTGCGTTCGGGAGAGCGCGAGAACCCTCCGGCGCTTCCCGGCAATCGCGTGCTTCCTGACGACTACAACTAGGTGCTGGCCGGCGGCCACCTGCTGGCTGAGGACCGGCGTCGGGGGAGTTGGGGAGCGTCTGGGGCGTGAGGAGCTGCTTGGCGTGTGAGGAGCGCGGCCCGACAGGCGACTTCGACCGGGTGAGGGGTGACGGTGTAGGGGACGCGTTCGGCGCGGTGGTGTGCGAAGACCCTTTGGTGCCCGGAGGGCCTTTGTGTCTGAGGACCCTTTTGTGTGTCTGAGGACTACACGCTGCTCGACGACCCCACGCCGCTCGACTGACCATTGGTTGCTTGGCGGCGGTGTTGCTCGGCGGCGACGTACCGCTTTGAACGACTGCGTGGTGGTCGACACCCGGTGTGGTCGACGACTGGGCGGTGGCCGGCGGTCTGCCGTCTGAGGAACGGGTGGTTCGGGGGACTGCTCGTTGGTTGTGGTGGGGTCGGTGACGTGCGTAGTGCCGTCGGTTGCCGATGGCAATGGTCAGGTGTGATCGCGGCAGGGATACCCCGTGGTTTGCGGTTGCCGGGTGAGGGCCGGTCGGTCAGCTGTCGGTTTCGAAGAGGGCGAACAAGCTGTTGAGGCCTTCTGACAGGAGCGGGTGGGTGAAGATCGCGCTCGACATGGCCGTGTAGGTGAGGTTGCCGAGCATGGCGACCTGGATGATGCTCATGAGCTCGCCGCCCTCGGCGCCCAGCATCGCGCAGCCGAGGATCTGCCCGGTGTCCGCGTCGACCACGGCCTTGAGGAACCCGCGCGTCTCGCCGGTCTCGAGTGCCCGGATGACAGCGCTCATCGGGAGCTTGGCGACCCGGATCCTGCGGCCCTGGGCACGAGCCTCCCGTTCGGTGATGCCGACGCGACCGAGCTGCGGATCGATGAACACTGCGTACGGGACGAGCCGGTCCCGGATGCTCGCCTTCTCCTGCCGTACCAGGTTGGCGTGCAGGACGCGGTAGTCGTCGTACGACAAGTGGGTGAATGCCGGGCCGCCCTTCACATCACCCATCGCATAGACACCAGGGACAGAGGTTTCGAGGTACTCGTCGACCTCGACGAAGCCACGGTCGTCGAGCCGAAGGCCGGCTGCGTCGGGCGTCAGTGCCTCGGTGTTCGCGACGCGACCGATCGCCGACAGCAGGTGGGAACCTTCGAGCTGTTCCTCCCCGTCCGGTGTCTGGACGATCAGCCGGATGCCGTCGCCGGCCTGCTCGACCTGAACCGGCGAGGACGATGTGAGGACCGTGATGCCGTCGGCGCGCAAGATGCCGGCCACCTCGTCCGAGACATCGTCGTCCTCCAGCATCAGCAGGCGGGCAGCGCTTTGGACGATGGTGACCTCGCTGCCGAACCGGCGGAACATCTGGCCGAACTCGAGGCCGATGTATCCGCCGCCCAGGACGATCAGGTGCTCCGGCACCTCGTCCAGCTCCATGATCGACGTGGAGTCGAGCACAGGTACGACGTCCGTGCCGGGGATCTCGAGCGTCGCGGCCCGCGTTCCGGTGTCGATGACGATCGTCGGCGCGGTCAGCTGTCGTGTCCCGCCGCCTGACAGGGTGACCTCGACTGCTTTGGGTCCGATGAAGTGCGCTTCGCCTTCGATCAGGTCGAGGCCGTTCTGCGCCAGACGGCTCGCATAGTTCTGCCGCGCGCCGGCGACCATGGCCCGCTTGCGCTCGCGTACCGCGGCCAGGTCCACCGAGACCGGACCGACGCGTACGCCGAACTCCGCGCTGCGGCGTGCCTGGTAAGCGATGCGAGCGCTCGCCACCAGGGTCTTCGTCGGTGTGCACCCGGTGTTGACGCAGACGCCGCCGAGCAGGCCGCGCTCGATCAGCGCTACCCGCTGGCCCGCTTTGGCCAGGTCGACGGGCAGAAACCGTCCACCCTGGCTGGTCCCGATCACAATCGCGTCGTACTGCTCAGCAGTCACCGTCCCATTGAAACAGCAATACCCGCCTTTGTCGGTTACCGCTGTCCTACAGCTACGGGTAGATGCGGAACCCCGAGAACGCGCGGTGATCGAAGGACTTGTAGAAGTCGTCCGCGGTGTCCGTCACCAGGTCAACCCGCAACGCCCCGGTAAGCGGAGCCGCGTACTCGACGAGCCTGCGACCGACGCTCGGCCAGCGCTCGGCTTCGCACAGTGCGATGATGCCCGCGAGGTGGGTGGGCTCGTAGTGCGTGATTGTCACGGGAGGGTGAGGACTTCGGCGCCGGTTTCGGTTACTACCAGGGTGTGTTCGAACTGGGCGGTGCGGGACTTGTCCTTGGTGGTGGCGGTCCAGCCGTCTTCCCAGAGGTCGTACTGGTAGGTGCCGAGGGTGAGCATGGGCTCGATGGTGAACGTCATACCGGGCTCGATGACGTCGTCGAAGCGTTCGTCGTCGTAGTGGGGGATGATCAGGCCGGAGTGGAACGACGTGGAGATGCCGTGGCCGGTGAAGTCGCGGACGACGCCGTACCCGAAGCGCTTGGCGTAGGACTCGATCACGCGGCCGATGATGCTGACCTGCCGGCCGGGCTTGACTGCCTTGATACCGCGGTTCAGCGCCTCGAGCGTGCGCTCGACCAGCAGCCGGCTCTCCTCGTCGACGTCGCCGACAAGGAACGTCGCGTTGGTGTCACCGTGTACGCCGTCCAGGTACGCCGTGATGTCGACGTTGACGATGTCGCCGTTCTCCAGCGGGCGGTCGTCGGGGATGCCGTGGCAGATGACCTCGTTGACCGACGTGCACAGCGACTTCGGGTAACCGCGGTAGCCGAGCGTCGACGGGTACGCGTCGCGCTCGATCAGGTACTCGTGGCCGACCGCGTCGAGCTCGTCGGTCGTCACACCGGGCTTCGCCGCCGCGCCGACCGCCTGCAGTGCCTGCGCGGCGAGTTTGCTCGCCACCCGCATCTTCTCGATCAGCTCGGGCGACGTCACGTACGAACCGTCGAACGGCGTCGGCGCGGGCTTGTCGACGTACTCCGGGCGCGGGATGGATGCAGGTACGTCGCGGCGCGGCGAAATGACGCCAGCAGTAAGAATCGACATGGTGAGATCATTCTAGAGAGCTGCGACAAGACTCCCAGGAGGTGGTCATCCAGATGAGCGACGATCACAGCAACGAGTGGTACTACAACACCAAGACCGGCAAGGTGGAGCCGTACTCCGGTGCGAAGTCGGGCGACCGGCTGGGCCCGTACAGCTCCCCGGAAGAAGCCGCCCGCGCCCTCGAGAAGGTCCAGGAACGCAACGAGGCCTGGGAGAACGACCCGAAGTGGGACGACGACTGAGCAGGCCGCACCGGCCGCATGCCGAGGGGCACCACCGAACCGGTGGTGCCCCTCAGGTGTTCAACCGACGTCGCGCGACTGCGGACGTCTCGATCAGCGGGCTACCCGCTTGGCCGCGGTCTTACGCGCCGGGGCCTTCTTCGCCGGGGCCTTACGGACCGCGGTCTTCTTCGCCGCGACGCGCTTGGCCGGCGCCTTCTTGGCAGCGGTCTTCGCCGGTGCCTTCTTGGCGGCAACCTTCTTGGCGGCGGTAGCGCGCTTCGCCGGCGCCTTCTTCGCAGCCGTCTTCCGCGCGACGGTCTTCTTCGCCGTCGTCTTCTTGGCGGCGGTCGTGCGCTTGGCCGTCGTCGTCTTCTTCGCTGCCGTCGTCTTCTTGGCAGCAGTCGCGCGCTTGGCCGGCGCCTTCTTCGCAACGGTCTTGCGGGCCGTGACCTTCTTCGCCGGGGCCTTCTTCGCAACGGCCTTCTTGGCGGTGGTGGTCTTCTTGGCCGGCGCCTTCTTCGCCACCGTCTTCTTAGCGGCGGTCTTCTTGGCCGCACTCACCTTCTTCGTCGCTGTCTTCTTTGCTGCGCTGACCTTGCGCGCGGTTGTGGTCCGCTTCGCCGGGGCCTTCTTCGCGACAGTCTTCTTGGCGGGAGAAGCCTTTTTGGCTGTCGCCTTCCCTGCGGCTGCCTTCTTGGCTGGCACTCTGCCTCCTTGGTGCGGCTGAGGAAAACCACGGTGGATTCCTCGTCGTCATGATGATGACAACACTTGTGCGCCACGTAAAGCACCCGAAACGTCTGCAGGTTAAGGCGAACTGGCGGCAAAGAGCGGCGCAAATGCCGAAAATCCTTGTGCAGAAGGGATTCCGCCGTCCCGTGAGCATGCCGGACCAACCGAATAAATTCTTGGCGACACGCGGCAGAATCTGCCGTCAACCGCCCCGATCGGCGAGTGTTGTCCTCGGCAACGTCCTGCGAAGGTGAGGTGCAAGAGCATGTACGACGACCTCCACAACGCCGTCGAACTACCCGTCGACGTACGTCGTGTGGTCAGCATCGTGCCGTCGTTGACGGAGTCGATCGCGGTCACGCATCCGGCGCTGATCGTTGGTGCGACCGACTGGTGTACGCATCCCGCGGACCTCGACGTCGCACGTGTTCGCGGTACCAAGAATCCCGATCTCGAGCGCATCCGCGAACTCGCACCGGACGTCGTCGTCGCCAATCTCGAAGAGAACCGCGCCGTCGATCTCGACGCGTTGCGCGCGGACGGAATCGCGGTCTGGGTGACCGCGCCGACGACAGTGCCCGAATCACTCGACTCACTCGAACGCATGCTGTCCGCGATCACCGGCGACGTGCCGTCGTGGTTGCACGAAGCGCGAGCGGTCTGGACCACGTCGTACGACGGAATGCGCCGGCGTGCGGTGATACCGATCTGGCGGCGGCCGTGGATGGCGTTGGGACGGGACACGTTCGCGGGCGATCTGCTCGCCCGGATCGGCATCGACAACGTGCTCGCGGACGGCGCTGCTGATGAAGTCGCTCCGCTCGTTCATTCTGGCGAGCGTTATCCGAGGTTCGACCCGGACGCGTTACCGGAGTACGACATTGCCGTACTGCCGGACGAGCCTTATCCCTTTTCCGGCAGCGACGGTCCGGAGGCGTTCGGCAAACCCGCACGGTGTATCTCCGGCCGGCATCTCACCTGGTACGGCCCGTCGCTGGTCGAAGCGCGCGAACTGCTGACCGCGCAGCTGGCGTGACGTCCGCCACGAGCCGCTCTGTCATCTAGACGGTTAGGTATGCCTCACCTACACTCGCCGGGTGCCGTCGATGACCGCGAAGAAGAAGTGCTGCAAGGACAAGCCGAGGTGCAAGAAGTGCCCGGTGGTGCTGATGCGCCTGTCCAAGGCAGGCTGCGCCGAGCGTCTCGACAAGGTCCACTACAAGGTCGACAAGAAGGTCCCGAAGAAGGTCCTCAAGGCGGCCCGCGCCCGCTAGGACGCTCGCCGCAAGGTGATCGCGTCGGCGGCCTGCCGGAGCAGGCCGGGGATCGTCACGTGCGCGGCCTGACCGGTCGCCTCGAGGTCGTCGCCGTACCACCAGCCGTGCTTGCTGATGGTCTGCAGTTCGAGCTCCTCCTGGTTCGCGAACGTCACGTCGACGCGGTCCACCGCGACCGCGAAGAAGGTCTGGTGCTGGATGATCCGGCACCCGCCCCACTCGAACTCGATCGTGTTCGTCGCGACCGGCGTACCGAGCGCGTCGGCCGGCAGCACGATGCCGACCTCTTCGCGCAGTTCACGACTGGCTGCCTCACCGACGGACTCGCCGGCCTCGACGCCGCCGCCGATCGTGAACCAGTACGGCGTCTGCGGCTTCAGCGGGTCCCAGCCGTGCAGCAGCAGCACCTTGCCGTCCGGACGCACGGGCAGCACGCGGGCCGTCGTACGGCGGCGGACCGTTCCTGGTGGTGGCAGCTGAGATTCGCTCACACCACAAAACGGTAAGCGACCCGGGCCGTCGCATGCCCTCCGTTGCGGCGCGTCTCACATGGTTGCCGGGGACATCTACGATCGATGGTATGGCGAGTATCGGGCTTGGGCTGGCAGCGCTGGGTCGTCCGGGGTACATCAACCTCGGGCACGACGAGGATCTCCCGCCGGGGCGCGCGGTCGAGGATCTCCGGGTCCGCACGCACCAGTTGCTGGAGCAGGCCTGGCAGGCAGGTGTTCGGTACTTCGACGCCGCGCGTTCGTACGGTCTTGCCGAGAAGTTCCTCGGCGAGTGGCTCACGCCGGAGCGCCGTCCGCAACTCACGGTCGGGTCGAAGTGGGGCTACACGTACGTCGGTGAGTGGCGGCACGACGCGGAGACGCACGAGGTGAAGAGCCACGACCTCGCCACGTTCGAACGGCAATGGCCGGAGACCCTTCAAGCGCTTGGTGGGCCGCCGGACCTGTACCTCGTCCACAGCCTGACCGCCGACAGCCCGGCGCTGGACGACAAGAGTTTGCTCGACCGTCTCCGCGAACTCACCGACTCCGGCGTCCGCGTCGGCCTGTCCACGAGCGGTCCGCGCCAAGCCGAGACGCTCCGCAAGGCTGTCGACCTCGGTACGCCGTTCTCCGCCGTGCAAGCGACCTGGAACGTGCTAGAGCCCTCCGCCGGCTCAGCCCTGACAGAGGCGCACGAGGCAGGCTGGTTCGTCGTCGTGAAGGAGGCCGTCGCGAACGGGCGCCTCACCAGCCGTGCCGGTGAGACGCCCTTCAACGCGTTCGCGCACCAGCACGGCATCGCTCCCGACGCGCTGGCGATCGGTGCAGCCATGGCTCAACCGTGGACGGACATCGTCCTCAGCGGAGCCACGACTGCTTCCCAACTGGCGAGCAACCTCGCCTATCGAATCGACGGACCGTTGACCGAGTTCATCCAGCAGCCCGAGGAGTACTGGACCGAACGCTCGGCCCTACCGTGGATCTGAGTTCCTGCCGCAAAGCGGTGGCCCCGGAGCTGGCCTTCGCCGCAGCGGCCGCAGCCTCCGGCTGCGGAGCCGGCACCGGCGGGCACTTGACGTCGGACTGGTTGCCCGGCCGGCGAGGCGGAAGCGCACCGGTCTGCAGGTAGGCCACGATCAGGTCGTCGGTGCAGGCCACGCCGGACAGCGAACCGGCGTGCGTCGTACCGCCGACACCTTCGATCAGGACCGAGTGCGGGAACGTCTTGCGGGTCTGCAAGGCGCCCGAGTACGGCGTTGCCGCGTCGAGCGTCTCGTTGATCAGCAGCGCGCTTCGGACGTGACGACCGTCGACCTTCACCGGGTTGCCGGCCTTGGCGGGCCAGAACGCGCATGGCGCGTTGAACCAGGCGTTGTTCCAGGTCAGGAACGGCGCCTGGGCGTAGATGCGCCAGTTGTCGCGGCGCCACGTGTTCCAGTTCGTCGGCCACTTCGCGTCGGTGCAGGAGACGCCGAGGTAGACGGCGTACCCGTTGTCGTCGAACGGCGGCGAGCCGAACAGGTCGACCAGGGGAGCGGCGTCACGGTCGTGGACCCACCCCGCGAACGCGTTCGCGACGTCCACCCAGCCGTACACGTAGTACGCCGCCTGGGTGAAGATGTCGTTCCACTCGTCCGGCCCGATCTTGCCGTCGGCGGGATGGCCGATGAGTTTCCGCAGCTCGGCGTAGTACAGCGCCTCGACAGCGCGCTCGGTGGTGCCGAGATGCCAGACGGAGTTGTGCGCGGCGACGTACGCGAAGAACACCTTGACGCTCTTGTTGAACGCGAAGTCCTGGTCGAGGTTGGCGTCGTACCAGACGCGGGTCGCGTTCACGACGCCGTCGAAGATGACGCGGCGGAAGCGGTCCGGGTACAGCGTGCCGTACACCTGGCCGAGGTACGTGCCGTACGAGAAGCCGTAGTAGTTGATCTGCGGCGCGCCGAGCGCCTTGCGGATGCTCTCCATGTCGCGGACCGAGTCGAGCGTGGTCAGGTGACCGAGCAAGGCGTGCTGGGCGCTGTTGCAGGCCTTCGCGTAAGCCTTGGACCGGTTGATCCAGATCTGCTCGAGCTTCGGTGTCACCGGGACGTACAACGGCCGGTTGTAGCCGGCGTAGTCCGGGATGCAGCTCAGTGCGGGCTGGCTCGAGCCGACACCGCGCGGATCGAAACCGATCCAGTCGTATGCGTCGCCGGCGCCGTTCGGCACGAACTCACCGAAGATCGCGTAGATCAATCCGGACCCGCCGGGTCCGCCCGGGTTCACCAGCATCGGACCCTGTGCCTGCGAATCCGGAGTTTTGTGCATCACCCGCGACACCGCGAGCTTGATCTTCGTTCCACCCGGGTGGTCGTAGTCCAACGGCACCACGACGAACCCGCACTGCGCGCCCCGGCTGGCGAGCGTCGGATTTGTGCATGCTGCCCATTGGACCGGCGGTGGCGTGTAGCTTGCCGGCTTCTGGCCGGATGTACTGGACGGTGCGGCGCTCGCGGCTGGAATGGAGCTGATTACTCCGGCAACCAACGCGAACGAGACGCCTGCGGCAACGAATAATCGGCGAATTCTCATCGGCCCTCCCCTTTTGCCGCAAACATCGTGAACCCGCGAAACCTGGGGAACAAGGGTTCGCGGGGAGTATCCGGAGAGCTACCCGGACAGCACGATGCGTGGTCTAGAAGGTGTGTTCGTCTCCCGGGAAGGCGCCCGACGCAACCTCCGACGCGTACGTCGCGGCCGCGGTGGACAGGATGCCGCGGAGGTCGGCGTACTGCTTGACGAAGCGCGGCATGCTGCCGGCGCGAAGGCCGGCCATGTCCTGCCAGACCAGGACCTGCGCGTCGGTGTCACGGCCCGCGCCGATGCCGATGGTCGGGATCGGGACGCGTTTGGTGATCTCCGCGGCGACATCACCCGGGACCATCTCCAGCACGACCGAGAACGCACCGGCTTCGGCCAGTGCGACGGCGTCGTCGATCAGACCCGCGGCCTGATCGCCGCGACCCTGCACGCGGTACCCGCCGATGCTGTGCTCGCTCTGCGGCGTGAAGCCGATATGCGCCATCACCGGGATGCCCGACTGGGTGAGCTTCTCGACCATCGGCACCATGTTCCGGCCGCCCTCGAGCTTGACCGCGTGCACACCGGCTTCCTTCATGAACCGTACGGCGGTGTGGAACGCCTGCTCCGGCGACGCCTGGTACGAACCGAACGGAAGGTCCGCGACGACCAGCGCCCGCTCCACCGCGCTCGCGACCGCGCGCGCCAACGGGATCAGCTCATCGACGGTGACGCGCAGCGTCGTGTCGTAGCCGAAGACGTTGTTCGCGGCGGAGTCGCCGACGAGCAGCACCGGAATGCCTGCCTGGTCGAAGATCTCGGCGGTGTACTGGTCGTACGCCGTCAGCATCGCCCACTTCTCGCCGCGACTCTTGAAATCGCGCAGGTGGTGGACGCGGTACCGCCGCGGTCGCTTGCTCGCGTCGGCCGAACCGCCCGGCGCCGGCTGGTTGCCGCCGGCCGCGGACGGACCGTCGGTGCCGGCCGCCGTGCTCGCGGATACCTGCGCGCGACGCGCGGCCCGATGCGTGGAGACCGGCTCGGCCGGAATCTGGCTCGGGGCATCCTGCTGCACGTTCGCCCGCCGCCGCGCACCGATCGGCCGCTGCCCGTCAGGCTCCTCGCTCACCGGCGCGTTGCTCTCGTACTCCGCACTCGGGTCGGACAGGTAACCGTTCTGCTCCTGCTGATACCCCTCGATCATCTCCGGCATGTACGCCGTGATCGTCTGCGTCTCCGGGTTGCCCGTCGGAGCTCCAGCTCCACCCGCCCGCAACCGCGAGCCCTGCTCATCGCGCGCGTCGCGCCGTTCTGACTGCTCGTCGCGCACGTCGCGCCGTGACGGCTGCTGCGGCCGTGAGGCGTCGTCGCGCCGCGACGACTGGTCCTGGCGTGCGGCGTCGTCGCGTCGAGCGACCTGCTCCTGCCGCGCGCCGTCGTCCTGACGTGGTGCGAACTCCGGTCGCACCCGCTCGTCGCGTGTCGGCGCTTGCTCCTGGCGCGGCGCCTGCTCGTGGGCGCGCGGCTGCTCCTGCCGGGAGGCCTGTTCTTGTTCCTGCCTGGCCAGTTGGGCCTGCAGCGCAGCGAGCTCCTGGCGGGCCCGCTGCTCGTGCGACGGCACCTGCTCGGGACGCGGCTGCTCCTGTCGCGGTGGCTCAAGGCGCTGCACGGGCTCCTGCGGCTGGGCAGCCTGCTCCTGCGCGGGCGCTGCCTGACGCGGCGGCTGCTGCTGCGGGGTGAGTCCGTTGCTCAACCCGTTGCTTGCCGCGTGCCCATTACTCGACGCGTGACCGTTGCTGGCAGCGGGCGGCTGCGGCGCAGGGGAGGGCTGTGGCGCCGGACTGCTCCAGTTCGCGCTGCCGTTGGACGTGTGCGGCGGTCGTGGCGTCACACCGTTGCTCGACTGCGGCGCAACCGGCGGCCGCGGCGCCTGCTGGCCGGGCTGGCCAGACTGACCGGGCTGGCCCGGTTGGCTTTGCGGTGCCCGTGCACCGTTGCTCCCCGGCCCGAACGGACTCGGCCGCCCTTGCTGCGGAGGCTGTGGTGGCTGTGCCGGCGGCTGCTGCGGCCGGAACGGGCTCTCGCCCTGGTACCCGGGCCGCTCGTACGACTCGTCGCGCGATTCCCCGTAGTACTCCGGCCGCTCGGGACGCTGCGGTGGTTGCTGCCGCGGCTGGTGCTGCGACGGATGCTGCGATGGCTGAGGTGAAGGCGGCGGCGCACTCGGCAGGTACGGCGGCTTGGGGACGTACGGCTGCTGCGGCACCGGGCCGCGCTCGTACGTCCGTGGTGCGTTCGGCAGCGACGGCGACGGGTCGAGACCGAGTCCGGAACTACCGGATCCGCGATCCCGCCAGGGGTCGTTGTCGTAGTCCGAGCGGCGGTGTTCCTCGGTTGTCCGATTCTTCGGTCCGGTCCCGTACGGCGAGGGCAGCTCCTCGTCGTCGTCCTGGGTACCGGCCGACAGGAAGTTGTCAACCATGCTGCCATCGTCCCACCGATGCGGAGGGTGAGCGCCACCGGCTGACGGTGAGCGATCGCTCACATCGTCCGGGTAGGTGTCGCGGGGCAGGCCGGAGCGATCGTGGGTCTCGTCCGACGAGCCCCACGGGGAATCTTGGGATGGGCGGTACCGCCAGGAGTCGCTCAGTGCTCGGCTGCCTTTCGTGCGTCCTCACGCCATGCATTCGTGATCGGCAACCGGCGGTCCCGGCCGAAGGCCTTGTGGGTCAGCTTCGGGCCCGGTGGGTACTGCCGGCGCTTGTACTCCGCGCGGTCGACGAGCTGGATCACCTTCGTGACCAGCTCGGCGTCGAAACCGGCGGCGACGAGTTCCGCACTGCCGCGGTCCTGCTCGACGTAGTCGTCCAGCATGTCGTCGAGCAGGTCGTACGGCGGCAGCGAGTCGGTGTCCTGCTGCCCCGGGCGAAGCTCGGCGGACGGGGGTTTGGCGATCGAGTTCGCCGGGATCGGCGGCTGCTGGCCGCGGTCGACGGCGTCCTGGTTGCGCCACTTCGCGAGCCGCCAGACCAGTGTCTTCGGCAGGTCCTTCAACGGCGCGTACCCGCCGACCGCGTCGCCGTAGATCGTCGAGTAGCCGACGGACAGCTCCGACTTGTTGCCACAGGCAAGCACCAGGTGGCCGTCGGCGTTCGACAGGCCCATCCAGACCACCGCACGGACGCGGGCCTGCAGGTTCTCCTCGGCCAGCCCGGTCAGGCCGAGCGTGTCGAGGAACGGCTGCACCATCGGCTGGATCGGCACCACGCGGTAGTTCAGCCCGGTCCGCGCGGCGAGCTCGGCGGCGTCGTCCTTGGAATGGTCGCTGGAGTAGATGCTCGGGTTGGAGATGCCGAACACGTGCTCGGCGCCGATCGCGTCGCAGGCGATCGCGGCGACCAGCGACGAGTCGATCCCGCCGGACAGTCCGAGCAGGACCGACTTGAAGCCGTTCTTCTGGACGTAGTCGCGCAGGCCGGTCACGATCGCGCCGTACATCTCGGCCTCGTCGGACAGCTGCGGAGCGATCACCGGCTCCATCGCGTCGTACGCCTCGACCGGGTCCTCGTGCAGCACGGTATGGACGATCTCGATGCCCTCGTAGGTACCCTCCGGCGTACCGGATGCGGCCGGGAGGTCCAGGTCGACGATCATGCTGCCCTGCTCGAACTGCGGGGCGCGGGCGAACACCTTGCCGTCGGCATCGGCCACCAGCGAGTCGCCGTCGAAGACCAACTCGTCCTGCCCGCCGACGAGGTTCACGTATGCGAGTGCGCAGCCGGCCTCGCGGGCGCGGCGGCGTACCAGGTCGCCGCGGGTGTCGTCCTTGTTGGCCTCGTACGGCGAGCTGTTGATCACGAGCAGGAGACCGGCGCCGGCCTCGTGGGTGACCGCGGCCGGGCCGCCGTCCTGCCACAGGTCCTCGCAGATCACCAGCGCGACGTCGATGCCGTGGATCCGGATCACCTGCAGGGTGTTGCCGGGGACGAAGTGCCGGAACTCGTCGAAGACGCCGTAGTTCGGCAGGTGGTGCTTGACCGCGCTGGTGACGACCCGGCCCTGGTGGATCACCGCGGCGGAGTTGGTGGGGGAGCCCTTCGGCCGGCCGAGCCGGTCGACGCCCATCGCCGTACCGCCGGCCCGGTCGAGGTACCCGACGACCACGACGATGTCCCCGAGCCCCTCGTCGGCAAGCCGCTGCGCGAGGTCGTGGATCCGGCCCTGCGACGCGTCCACGAACGACGCCCGCAGCGCAAGGTCCTCCACCGGGTAGCCGGTCAGCCCGAGCTCGGGAAAGGCCACCACATGCGCACCTTGCTCGACCGCGTTCCGGGTCCACGCGACGATCTTGTCGGCGTTCCCAGCAATGTCACCCACGGTCACATTCAGCTGAGCAAGAGCAACTCGGAGTTGAGGCACGGGAGCACATTACTGGGTCCCCCCGCTCATCCCCACGCCCCTCGCCAACCTCTTACGTACGCCGAATGTATCCACCCACCCGAACAAGGTTCCCGCTCAGCGATTCCATCGCGTCCACCGTCAGCCGTTCGCGGTCCAGCCGGGGATACTCGGCCCGCATCCGCCCGACGTGATCCCACCCCACCTCATGCCATCCGGGGATCCCGCGCTGCCGCCCTTCGAGCCGCCGCCGATGTTCGTCCTGGTCGCTGCAGACGCACTCGACGAGCCGCAGGCGGGCGTCGTACTCCGCGGCCAGTTCCTCCCACCGGCCGGCGATCTCGTCGTTCACGAGACAATCCACGATCGCCGACTGCCCGAGCATCAGTTGCCGTTTGATCAATGTGCCGAGCAGGTCGTAGTACATGGCGAGGAACACCGGCCGCTCGAGTCCGCGCAGTACGCCGTGCGGCCGGAGCGCGCCGAGCAACCAGTCGCCGGCGAAAGCCGGCACTCCGGTTTCGGTCGCGAGTGCTTCGGCCAGCGTCGACTTGCCCGTGCCGGGCAGTCCGGTGAACGCGATGATCTGCTTCATGTCGGCGAGGTTCCTGGTGTGCGGGCGATCAGGACCGGAGTGATTGTGGTCCAGCCGAGGGATTCGTAGAGGGGGCGGCCTTGGGAGGAGGCTGACAGGTAGGCGGTGGGGGTAGGGACCGCTGATGCCAGGGCGGTCATGGTGGCTCGGGCGAGGCCTCGGCGGCGGTGGGCGGGGGCGGTTGTGATCAGGTCGACGACGGCACCGGTGTGCAGGACGGCCATGCGGCCGGTGGCGGCGACCTCGCCGTAGCCGCAGATCTCGACGTCGATGATCGACGGCGTGGCGGACACGTCGAGCAGGTACGGCGGAGGCACCGGGTGCCGGGCCTGGTCGGCCAGGCTGATCGTCATCAGCCATTCCGTGCGGACCGTGTCGAGTGGAGGCAGGCAGGCGGCGAAGCGGTCCGGGTCGTCGGTGGCGATCGTCAGCCAGGAGCTACCGGGCGGATGGGAGTCGGTCAGCGCGAGATGGGCGGCCGCGTTCGCGTGCTGCTCGGTGGCGACATACTGGACCTGTCGCTCCGGTTCGCCGACGCGTACGACGGTGACGTCGTCGACCTCGTGGTAGTCGGTCCACCCTCGCGACGCGGACCATCCGCGCTGCCAGCGGGTCAGGGCTTCCTCGTGCACCCGCCTATCGAACAGCGACGAAGGTTCACGCCCGAAGGAACTTTGGATGGACCCGGCACCGGTCCAGCACAGAAACACTGGTGCCATGAGCACCCAAGCCGGACCGACCGGGCTGAGCGAGCGCGCACTCGGCCCGGACCTCGCGCGTGGATTCATGCTGCTGTTCATCGCCCTGGCCAACTCGCACTACTTCATCTACAGCGACCGCGTCTTCGGCGGTTTCCCGACCGGCGGCTCGGCCCCCGATCGCGTCGTCGGCCTGCTGATCTCGACCTTCGTCGACGGCCGCGCGTTCCCGATGTTCGGCGTGCTGTTCGGGTACGGCGTCGCGCAGATCGTCCGCCGCCAACGCGAAGCCGGCAAAGCCTGGTGGCCGATCCGCACCCTGCTCTGGCGGCGCAGTCTGGTCCTGATCGTCCTCGGCTTCCTGCACGCGATGCTGCTCTACATCGGCGACATCCTCGCGGCGTACGGCGTACTGCTCTTCCTCGGCGTCTGGGCCCTGCGCTGGAAGGATCGCTGGCTGTTCATCGTCGCCGCGTTCGTCCTCGTCCTCACCGCGCTGCCGAGCAGCGACTCGCTCGCGACCTCCTCCGACGCGGCCGACCCGGCGATGCTCCCGCCGCACTTCCTCGGCCAGTTCGCCGACCGCATCGCCGTACAGCCGTTCATCGCCGGCCTCGGCTGGATCGGCTTCGTCACACCGTTCCTGATCGGCCTGTGGGCCGGCCGTCGCCGCATCCTCGAACGGCCGGCGCAGCACCTCGTCCTGCTCCGTACGACGGCACTCCTCGGCCTCACGATCGCTGTCGCCGGCGCACTCCCGGTCTCGCTCGTCGTCGCCGGCGTCCTCGACCAGCTGAGCGATCACGCGCTCAGCATCCTCGGTCCGTTGCACGACGCAACAGGTGTCTTCGGCGGTTTCGGGTACGCCGCTCTGATCGTCCTGATCGCCCGCAGATTGCGCGATCGCCAGGGCCCGGTCACCCTGGCGATCGCCGCCGTCGGACAACGGTCGCTGACGTGCTACCTGTCCCAGTCGGTCGTGTGGGCCGTCGTGTTCACGCCGTACCTGCTCGATCTCTCGCACGCGCTCACCACTGCCACGACGGCACTTCTCGCCGTCGCGACCTGGCTGGCGACCGTAGTGCTAGCCGACCGGATGCGGCGGGCGAACTACCGCGGCCCGTTCGAACTCCTGATCCGGAGGATTACCTATCAACCGAAGAGAACAGCGGCCACCCTGTCGCGGAGCTCGGGCAACCGCGCGTAGAAAACGTCACCCGGACACTGGGTCGTGTTGTAGTCCCGGTGCCCGACGATCGCGACATGCGGATCGAGACCGTACTTCGTGCACAGCCACGCGCACGTCAGCACGGACATGTCGAACAGCGGGACCGTCACGTCCTCAGTGACGTAGATGCCCTCGTGTTCGATGCCGATCGTGTGGCTGTTCTGGTTCGCGGTCTGCGCGCCGAGGACGTTCTGGCCGTTGTTGATCGCCGACAACGACTTGCTCCGGCCCTCCATCAGGAACCCGCCGCGGCTGATCGTGAGCTGGTTGCCCATGTCGATCCAGCCGTTGGTGTCCATGTGCAGGTCCTGGATCCAGTGCTGGACCGAGTACGCCGCCGCGAGCGAGTAGTCCGTGACATTCGGGCTCGCGGTGTGGTGGATGACGATGTGGTCGGGTTTGCCGATCACCTGGGTCGCCGACTTGGGCGGGCGCGCCGACCATTCGGTGCGCGTGTAACAGCGCGGCGCGGGGGCGGCGAGCGCTGTCGTGGGCATGGTCGCGGCCAGGGCCCCGCCGAGCAGTACGCCGCCGGCGGTGGCGCCGAGCAACGTACGCCGGGAGACCCGGGCGCGTTGGATATTTTCTGGGGCGGTCATGCTGTAGAAAATTCCCTACGAACAAAGCCTCCAAACCGGAATGATCTAATGACGTGGTGACACAGAGTCAGGAGGGCCGGCAGAACCCTGCCGTCGTGCGTCTGGGCCCCGTCGGCAAGGGTTTACGGGTCCTGGTCGCGGTGGTCGGCATCGGTCTGCTGATCAACGGATCGGTGCGCGCCTCCGACGACGCCTGGCCGTTCGGCCCGATGTCGCAGTACGCGATGTCGGTGCCTGCCGACGCCAAGATCGACTACACCCGGATCAGCGCGCTCACCGATGCCGGTACGACGGTCGACGTGCCGCTGAACATCGAGGGCGCCGGCGTCGCACGGGCCGAGATCGAGGCGCGGACCGGCGAGATCGTGAAGGATCCGTCGTTGCTGCAGCAGGTCGCCGACGGCTGGGCGCGCAAGCATCCCGACCAGCCGAAGTACGTGAAGCTCGAGCTGATCCGCGACACCACCCAGCTGGTCAAGGGGCGGGTCGAAGGACCGCCGACGTCGCAGGTGCTGGCGACGTGGGAGGTGCGCAAGTGAGGGCGGTCAACTGGTTCGCGCCGGCGATCGCTTTGGGGCGGATCGCCTGGTTGCGGACGATTCTGTACCTGTTCGTCATCCTCGACATGCACGCGTTCGTCCGCGACACCCGCGACAAGGGCGAGCATCCCGGGCTCTACCAGCCGCTGCTGCTCGCGCGGCTGCTCGACCTGCCGAAGCCGTCGGTCGCCAACACCACCGCGTTGTACTTCGTCCTGATCGTCGCCTGCCTGATCGGTGCGTCGAACTACTTCCCGCGGATCGCCGGCTGGATCGTCGCGCCGGCGTTCACCTGGTGGGTGCTGATCGGGATGAGCGACGGCAAGGTCGACCACGACCACCTCGCGCTGGTGATCGCGCTGTGGGTCCTCCCGACCGTCGGCGGTGCCCGGCGCGGCATCGCGTCGTACGGCGACCAGACCCGGTCCGAGGCGGCCGGGTGGGCGATCCGGTGTGTGCAGATCTGCGTGATCGCGACGTACTTCCTGTCCTCGATCGCGAAACTGCGCAGTGCCGGATGGGCGCTGACGTGGCCCGGCAGCGCCGTACTGACCTGGGCGATCGTGCGGCGGCCGCACCCGGTCGGGGAGTGGCTGCTGCACTATCCGTGGGTGCTTCACGTGATGCAGTGGGTCGGGATCATCGGGGAGTTCTGCTCGCCGGTCATCCTGTGGCTCAAGGGGCGGTGGCAGTTGCTCGGGGCCCTGTTCTTCCTCGGGTTCCACGCGGCGAACACGGCGATCCTGCTGATCCACTTCCTGCCGACGGTGGTGTGCTGGCTGGCCTTCGCCCCGCTCGAGCGGATCGTGCCCTGGTACCGGGCTCGTCAGGCGCGACGGTCAGACGACGCCGGAGAGGCCGAAGACCAGGCCGAACAGAGCCGGGAGGCCCAGCAGCAGGCCGGCGCGTAGACGGAAGCGGCGGCCACCCGGTCCCGGCGTACGGACGATGCGGGAGAGCACGGCTCCGGCGTACCCGAAGACCAGCGCGGCCAGCAGGATCTGCGTGGTGGGCAGACTCTCCGCGTCGTGACGGGTCAGGCCGAGCGTCACCAGGCCGGGGCAGCAGAACGCGCACATGCCGAACCCGAGCTCCGGGACCGGCAGCCAGCGGCGGCCGAGCACATCCCGTTCGGCGGGTCTTTTGCGGCGCAGCGACTGCACGAAGCGCGCCGTACTGACGATCAGATCGCTGACGCAGAGGACCGCGGCCACGATGAGCGCTGCGTGGAAGATCGTCTGCACGGGAACACGCTAGGCCCCTGAGCATGCCTGTGTCCGCCTGGGCACGTAACGTCTGCTTAACAGAGGCGGGGCACACTGTGAGAAGTTCCGGACTTGGGTGAGAGGTGGACTGATGGACAAGCAGCAGGAGTTCGTGCTGCGCGCGCTGGAGGAGCGCGACGTACGCTTCGTGCGGCTCTGGTTCACCGACGTGCTCGGGTTCCTGAAGTCGGTGGCCGTGGCGCCGGCGGAGCTGGAGAGCGCGTTCGCCGAGGGACTCGGGTTCGACGGGTCGGCGATCGAGGGGTTCGCCCGGGTGACCGAGGCCGACATGCTGGCCAAGCCGGACCCGTCGACGTTCCAGATCCTGCCGTGGCGCGGCGAGACGATGGGTACGGCGCGGATGTTCTGCGACATCAACATGCCGGACGGGTCGGCGTCGTTCGCCGATCCGCGGCACGTGCTGAAGCGGACGCTGTCGAAGGCCGCGGACCTGGGCTTCACGTTCTACACACACCCGGAGATCGAGTTCTACCTGTTCAAGTCGCTGACCGGCGCACCCGGTACGACGCCTGAGCCGGTCGACTCCTCGGGGTACTTCGACCACACGCCGCAGGGGATCGGGAACGACTTCCGCCGCGAGGCGATCACGATGCTGGAATCGATGGGCATCTCGGTCGAGTTCAGCCACCACGAGGGCGGGCCCGGCCAGCAGGAGATCGACCTGCGGTACGCCGACGCGCTGTCGACCGCCGACAACATCATGACGTTCCGTGTCGTGGTGAAGGAGGTGGCGCTGTCGCAGGGCATCTACGCGTCGTTCATGCCGAAGCCGCTGTCGGACCAGCCGGGATCCGGGATGCACACGCACATGTCGCTGTTCGAGGGCGACCGGAACGCGTTCTTCGAGGGCGGCGCGCAGTACCAGCTGTCGAAGACCGGTCGTGCGTTCATTGCCGGGTTGCTGCATCACGCCGGCGAGATCACCGCGGTGACCAACCAGTGGGTGAACTCGTACAAGCGGCTCGCGGTCGGGGACGAGGCGCCGTCGTTCATCTCGTGGGGTCACAACAACCGGTCGGCGCTGGTGCGCGTGCCGATGTACAAGCCGCACAAGGGGCAGTCGTCGCGGGTCGAGTTCCGGTCGTTGGACTCCGCCGCGAACCCGTATCTGGCGTTCGCTCTGATGCTTGCTGCCGGGCTGAAGGGAATCGAGGAGGGCTACGAGCTGCCCGCGGAGGTCGAGGACGACATCTGGTCCCTCACCTCCCGCGAACGCAAGGCCCTCGGCATCAAGCCCCTCCCCGGCAGCCTCGCCGAAGCCATCAGCGCAATGGAAGACAGCGAGCTGGTCGCCGAAACCCTCGGCGAACACGTCTTCGACTTCTTCCTCCGCAACAAACGCGCCGAATGGCAGGACTACCGCCGCCAGGTAACCCCCTTCGAACTCAACAAACTCCTCCCCGTCCTCTAGCTGTCGACCCTGAAGGGGTCGTGTTCGGTGAGGAGTTTGTCGAGGCGGGCCTGGTCTACGCGGGTGGTTACGTCGGAGAGTTCCTGGCGGTCGCGGACTACCTTGCAGAGGACGACGGTCGACGTGACCGTGTAGAGGAGGCCGAGGGCCAGGAACGCTCGTACCCACGGCTGGGCCGGCAGGTAGATCAGGGCGACCGTCATCGCTGTGAGTGAGATGCCGAAGGACGCTACGGCCTGGGCGTAGAACGCGGCGGTCTGCTGGGGCTGGATGCTTTTGCTCATGCCGGAATCGTCGACCAGCTGCGCCCGGACCACATGAGCAATTCCACTCAGCCGAGCAGGACTTCCTGGATGGTGGTCGGCTGGCGGTCGAGGACGGCGGCGCCGGCCGTCACCTTGCCGATGATGGTCGAGGTCGGCGGGAGAGTGGCGTCCGCCGGGAGGACGAAGAAGGCGGCGGTGTTGCCGAGACCCACGGTGTTGCTGAGGGCAACGGTGCCGTGGGGGTAGGTCTCGTGGCCGGTCAGTTCGGGCGTGAAGTGGTAGCCAGGCCGGCCCGCGCCGCATTCGAGGATCGCCCGGGTGTGGCGCGGGCACGGGGTCTGGTTGTAGAAGCGCTTCAGCGCCAGGTACGTGAAGCTGTGGACCGCGCACGGAGCCGCGCCGCGATCCAGCGTGAGGACCAGGTCCCCCCGGTTCGTCCGGACGGTCACCTTGACGAGGCCGATCGTCGGCGCGAGCGAGTACGGCGGCCGCCCGCTCTCGCCCGGCGTACGGACGTACTGGCAGCTCTTGAAGAACGTCGGAGCGGCCTGGGCGCGAACTACCCAGCCTTCGACGACGAGCGCGACGGCGGCGACCAGCAGGACGGCGACAACCCGTTTCCAGTGACGCATGGTTCCGAAGGTAACACTGAGTGCATCTAATGCAACAGAGTGTGTTCAGACTCCGGCGGTCTGCGGCGGTGCGTCGTCGGAGGCGTGCTTCGAGGTCCACCGCGATGCCGCCGTCGAGTGCCGGTACGGCGGTTCGGCCGGCGCCACCTCAGCCGGCGGCGCGTCGGCGAACACCTCGCGAACGGGCTCGACGACAGGAACGATCGGCGTGCCGTCCGGGGCCAGCGCGTGCACCTCTTCGACCGTGAGCAGCCCGACCGGGCGGACGCCTTCGGTGATGATCACGATGCAGCCGGGGATCACCTGCTGGGCCCGATTCCCCTTCGCCGGAACGAGAATCCCCTCGGCCGGCGTACGCCAGGCGCCCGGCGCGAACCGGCGCAGTGCGATCCCGGCCTGACCGTCATCCGGCGTTCGCGGCGGGAGATACGCCGTCGCGGTGTAGTCGTAGTCGTAATCCGGCTCCGGCGGACCCGACACTCGCCCGCCCTGCTGGGGTGTCAGCCAGAGCACCGTCCCGCGCACGGCGAGCGACCCCGTCATCATGACCATGAGAAGCCATCATGCCGATTACTGAGCGAATCCGCTACACGACACCGTGTATTCCCCGCGATCTTCCCGCGATCCAGCTGAGACTTTGTGAACACGCCAACCATTGTGCGCCTCGGGCCGTGGTCGGTGGGTGCCCGGAGGGGCCTGCACGATAGGTTGTGGGGGTGGCTGAGGGTCGGAGAGGGTCGTGGGAGGGACGGCTCGTCCGGCTCGGGTTCGAGAACCCGCAGCGGGCGGCCGGGATGCTCGAGGAACTGGACGCACTCGACTCGCACAGCCCGATGGCGACCGAGCAGCTGATCACGACGCTGGGGGAGTCGGCCGATCCGGATCTCGCGCTGCACGGGCTCTGCGGGATGGCCGAAGCGCTGCACCGGCACCAGTACGACGTGGCCGCGTTCGCGCGCACGCTCGAGATGGACGAAGGCTTCCGCCGCCGGCTCGTGTACGTGCTCGGCGCCAGCGAGGCGCTCGGCCGCCATCTCTCCGTCCATCCGCGCCACTGGTACGACCTCGCCGATCCCGCGCTGGCCGGTGCCCGCCCGTCGATCGAGGACGTCGCCGCCAAGCTCGCCACGGCGGTCGACGCCGAGAACCCGGTCGACGCGCTCCGGGTCGAGTACCGCCGGCTGCTGCTGAGGCTGGCCGCGCGTGACCTTGCCGAGGGCCTGCTCGTCGACGAGGTCGCCGCCGTACTCGCGGATCTGGCCGGCGGAGCGCTCGAGACCGCGCTGCACATCGCCCGCAACGAGTACTTCGCCGCGCACCCCGGCGCCGCCGACTGCCGCCTCGCGATCATTGCCATGGGCAAGTGTGGTGGCCGGGAGCTCAACTACGTCAGCGATGTCGACGTGCTGTTCGTCGCCGAGCCGCACGACGGCGAGCCCGAACTGCCCGCGCTGAAGACCGCGACCCAGCTCGCCGCCGCCGCAATGCGGATCTGCTCGGCGCACACCGGCGAGGGCACGCTGTGGCCGGTCGACGCCGCGCTTCGTCCGGAGGGCAAGTCCGGTCCGCTCGTCCGCACCCTCGACAGCCACCTCGCGTACTACCAGCGCTGGGCCAAGACCTGGGAGTTCCAGGCGCTGCTCAAGGCCCGTCCGGTCGCGGGCGATGCGGCGCTCGGCCGGGAGTACTCCGAGCGGGTCGGCGACCTCGCCTGGTCCGCGGCCGACCGCGAGGGCTTCGTCGACGACGTGCAGGCGATGCGTCGTCGCGTCATCGACCACATCCCGGCCGCGGACGTCGATCGCCAGCTGAAGCTCGGGCCCGGCGGGCTGCGCGACGTCGAGTTCGCCGTACAGCTGCTGCAGCTCGTCCACGGTCGTAGCGACGAGTCGGTCCGCAGCGGTACGACGCTCGTCGCGCTCGAGTCCCTCACCACCAGCGGGTACGTCGGACGCACCGACGGCGCCGTACTCGCCGACGCGTACCGCTTCCTCCGCTCGATGGAGCACCGCATCCAGCTGTACCGCCTACGCCGTACCCATCAGGTCCCCGACGACGAGGCGGACCTGCGCCGCCTCGGCCGCTCGCTCGGCTTCACGAAGAACCCGATCAAGGACCTGACCGCAGCCTGGAAGAAGCACGCACTCGAAGTACGGCGGCTGCACGAGAAGCTCTTCTACCGGCCGCTGCTCGCCGCGGTCGCACGCATCCCCGGCGACGAGGTACGGCTGACGCCGGAGGCGGCCAAGCAACGGCTGACCGCCCTCGGGTACGCCGATCCCGCGTCGGCGCTGCGGCACATCGAGGCGCTGTCCGAGGGAGTGTCGCGGCGTTCCTCGATCCAGAAAGCGCTGCTGCCCGCGATGCTCGGCTGGTTCGCCGAATCACCGGATCCGGACGCCGGCCTGCTCGCGTTCCGCACGATCTCCGACGCGCTCGGCTCGACACCGTGGTACCTGCGCCAGCTCCGCGACGAAGGCGCCTCGGCCGAACGCCTCGCCCACCTTCTGGCCAGCGGCAGGTACGCCGTCGACCTCCTGCAGCGCGCCCCCGAGGCAACCGCGATGCTCGCCGACGAACGCGAACTGACACCGCGGACCCAGGACGCGCTGCTGGCGGAGATGTCCGCGGCCGCCCGTCGGCAGGACACACCGGAGGCCGCGGTCCAGGCGATCCGAGCGGTACGCCGCCGGGAGCTGTTCCGCATCGCGGCGGCCGACCTGTCGGGACTGGTTGACGTGGAAACCGTGGGCGAAGCGCTGACCGTGATCTCGGTCGGAACGCTGACCACCGCGCTCGAGGTCGCGCGCCGCGCAGTCGCGAAGGGCGAGCCCGAGCCGACGCGGATGTCCATCGTCGCGATGGGCCGGTTCGGCGGGCACGAGCTCGGTTACGGCAGCGACGCCGACGTGATGTTCGTCCACGATCCGTTGCCGGGCGCCGACGAGAAAGCGGCAACGGACTTCGCGACTCAGGCCGCGACCGAGCTGCGCCGCCTGCTGGCGTTGCCGGGCATGGACCCAGCCGTCGCAGTCGACGCGGATCTGCGCCCGGAGGGTCGGCAAGGACCGCTGGTCCGGACGCTCGCGTCGTACGCCTCGTACTACGCCAGATGGTCGGCGGTCTGGGAAGCGCAAGCCTTGCTGCGGGCCGACCCGCTGTGCGGCGACGGTGACCTGTGTCAGTCGTTCCGCGAACTGATCGATCCGCTGCGCTACCCGGAGAACGGGATCAGCGAGCGCGACGTGATGGAGATCCGCCGCATCAAGGCCCGCGTCGACGCCGAACGCCTGCCGCGCGGCGCCGACCCGGCCACCCACACCAAGCTCGGCCGCGGCGGTCTCGCCGACATCGAGTGGACCGTGCAGCTCCTCCAGCTCCGCGAGGCGCATCGCGTTCCCACGCTCCGTACGACACGCACAATCGGAGCGCTGTACGCCGGTGTCGAAGCCAATCTCGTCGATGCGACCGAGGCCGACACGCTCCGCGCCGCCTGGGAGATGGCGACCCGCATCCGCAACGCGATCATGCTCGTCCGCGGCCGGCCGAGCGACTCGCTGCCGCGCGATCCCCGCGACCTCGCCGCGGTCGCCCAGATCTGCGGCTACCCGCCCGGCGAATCCAGCCGCTTCTCCGACGACTACCTCCGCACCACCCGCCGCGCCCACAACACCGTCGCGCACCTGTTCTGGGACGACTAATAGACTCACCTGGTGGTGGAAGCAGTGGATCAGGTCAGGCAGGCGGGCGTCTTCAGCACGGTCCGGCGAAGTGTTCGGATGACGGCTGGGCAGCAGCGGGTCTGGCAGACGCACTGGTCGGAGCTCGGCCGTGCGCAGGAGGATCTCCCGCCGGGGGAGCTCGATCTTGCCAAGTGGTTCGGCCGGGAAGCGCCTACCGTGCTGGAGATCGGGTCCGGCATGGGTGAGGCGACCGCGCAGCTCGCCGTCGCCGCGCCCGAGGTCAACCACCTGGCCGCCGAGGTGTACCCCGCCGGCCTGGGACAGCTGATGCTCTGGGTGGAGAAGTACGACCTCGACAACGTCCGCCTGCTGCAGGGCGACGCGCTCGATTTCCTCCGCGACCACGTCGTGCCGGGCGCGCTGGCCGGCGTACGTATCTACTTCCCGGACCCATGGCCGAAGAAGCGTCACCACAAGCGCCGCCTGGTCAGCTCCCCGTTCGTCGGACTCGTTGCATCCCGCCTGCAAACCGGAGGAACGTTGCACCTGGCAACGGACTGGGCGGACTACGCCGACCGCATGCTCGCGGTCTGCGAGGCCGAGCCGTCCCTGCGCAACCAGTACGACGGCTGGGCCCCACGACCCGAGTGGCGCCCGGTGACCAAGTTCGAGTCCCGCGCCCAGGCCGAGGGCCGCGACGTTCGCGACCTTATCTACACCAAGCTCTAGACAACAGGGTCACGCCGACCGACTTGTGAAGTGCCACTGCCCGGCCGGTACCGTGTAGATCGTGTACCCGTCGTCGTACACCGGTACCCCCGCGAACGACAGCGGAACGGCGGCGACGTCCGAAGCAGTTGCCGACGGCACATACACCTCTGCCGTCGTGCCGACCGGCACCTGCACCTCCAACGACAGCACGCGTCCCGTCTTCTGCCAGGAGACCGACACCCGCCCGCGGATCGTCTCGGTCCGGATGCTCGCCGAGTCCACCTCGTCGCGCGCATCCGGCCGGACCACGATCCGCTCGCAGCCCGCGTCGACCACGCGCAGCCCGGCGACGTTCTCGAAGATCCACTGGACGACCGTGCCCTGGAAGTAGTGGTTGCGCGACCGTGAGTCGTCCTCCCACATCTCCCACATCGTGTCCGCACCGAGGTCGAACCAGTAACCCCAGCTCGGGTAGCTCCGCTGCAGCGCGACCTTCGTTGCCACATCGCCGTACCCGTGCGCGGTCAGCACGGGCAGCAGTACGCCGACACCCAGGCATCCGGTGTTGAGATGGAATCCGCGCGCCTCGACATCGGCGGCCAACCCGGCCGCCACCCGCGCAACCATGTCGTCGGGCACGATCCCGAACGCGAGCGGCAGCGCGTTCGACGTCTGCCGATAGTCCGGATCCTGAGCCGACCGGTATCGTCCGGCCGAGCGGTCCAGGAACGCCCGGTTGAGCCCGTCCGCGAGCTCGGCGGCGGCTTTCCGATAGTCGTTGGGCTGCCCAATCAACTCGCCGATCTCCGCCGCGACGACGACGGCCCGGTGCAGGTACGCCGTACCCGTCAGGCGCCGGTCCTCCGGTGCCGGGCCGTTTCCGTAGCCCGGCGGAAGCCAGTCGCCGAGCACGCTCACCGACAACCCGTCCTCGACCCGGCCGAGTTCCCAGGACAGGTAGCGGGTCAGCGACTCCCAGTGCTCGCGGAGCAGCCGCTCGTCGCCGTACCAGCGGTACATCTCGCGGAGCAGGAACGGATACACCGTCGGCCACTCGGTCGCGGGGGACAGGTCGGTGAACCCCCATCCGCTCGACGGCACGATCACCGGCAGCTGCCCGGAGTCCGCCTGGCTGTCCCGGATATCGCTCAGCCACTTGGTGAAGAAGCGCGCCAGGTCGAGGGTGGCCTGCATCGTCGGCGAACCCACCTGCGCGTCCCCGGTCCACCCGTTCTTCTCGAAGAACGGCGTGTCCGTCGGGATCCCGTGCAGATTGCTCAGGACCGTACGTCGCATCGCGTGCTCGAACTGTTCGTACGGCGCCTGCGACGACGCGAACCGGGTCACACTGCTGACGTCGGAGTTCACCACCCGCATCTGCACCTCTGCCCGCGCGCCCTCCATCTGCACGTACCGGAATCCCTTGTACGAGAAGCGCGGCTCCCAGACCTCCACCGCACTGTTGCCAGCCGCAACATACTCGTCGCACTGGATCCGGTCGCCGTCGACGTGCTGGTTCTTCGCCACCACGTTGCCATCAGCAACTGTCTCGCCGTGGGTGAGGCTGATCGTCGTACCGGCCGGCGCAGTCACGGACAGCTTCGTCCAGCCCGCGACGGTTCGACCGAAGTCCACGATCCACACACCTGGCCGGACCTCGGTGACGTCGACCGGATCCACGGTCTCGACCACCCGGATCGGCTCGTGGGCCTGCGCGGTCAGCTTGCCCTTGGGTGCCTCGACAACGGCGGCCGCCGACCAGGACGAGTCGTCGAATCCGGGGGTGTCCCAGCCCGGCAGCGCGCGGCGGGCGTCGTACGTCTCGCCTGTGTAGAGCGAGTCGGAGAGCGTCGGTCCGCCGGTGACGCGCCACGACTCGTCGGTGACGAACTCGTCCACGCGCCCGTCGTCGTACTCGACGACGAGCCGAGCGATCAGCCGCGGGTCGGCGGTCCACGGCGCCTGGTGCCAACGCCAGACGTTGACCGAGGTCAGACCGAAGAACCCGCGCCCGAGCTCGGCGCCGACCACGTTGTCCCCGGGCACGAGCAGCTCGGTCACATCGTGCGTACCATACAGTACGGTATGGTCGTAGGCCGTGAAGCCGGGATCGAGCACGGCATCACTCACCGCCTGCCCGTTGAGCCGCAGGTCGGCGTAGCCGAGTCCGCTGGCGTACAACCGAGCCCGGCGCACCGTCCCGTCGATTGCGAACCCACGCCGGAGCAGGGGAGCGCTGTCCGTCGCCCCGCCGATCCACCGGGCCGCCCCGAAGCCTTCGTCGCGCAGACCGGTCTCGAACCATTCCGGTGCAGCCCACTCGCCGGCGCCCTCGTCCCACAGCCGGACGGTCCAGTAGTACCGCGTCCGCGCAGCCGTCGGTCCGTCGTACTCGATGCCGAAGGTCCGTGACGACTCGACCTTCCCCGAGTCCCAGACGTCCGCGCTCTCCGGAGTCAACAACTCGGGCGCGGACGCGACGAGGAGCTGGTACGCCGTCTGCGTCGCGCCGTACCCGGGAGCGGTGGCGACCCAGCTGAACCGCGGCCGGTTCACGTCGACACCGAGCGGTCGGACGGTGTACTCGGTCTTCAGGGAGAGAGGAGTCAGCACGCACAGGACCGTAGGCATCCGGGCGTCGCGGCTTCAACCATGTGACCAGATCCGGCCGATGATCGACGGTGCGCATTGATGACTCGCTGCGCTCGTCAACTGTTCGCTTGTCTCGGTTGGTGTTCACCGTCCCAGATGCTGAAACCTGAGCATCTTGCTCGACTTTGTGCGCTTTCATGGAGGAGTGCAGATCACCTCGAACGCTCCCGGCTCCGCGCTCACGCGGCGCCGGCACGTCGATCTGCTGCGCGTGAACTCCTCGGGTTGTTGACCTTCGGCGTACCACTCCGCCCGTCAGCCCGCCACCGACCCGTGGGAGTAGTTCCGTGCGTCGTCTCATCCTGATCGCCTTGCTGGGCTCGATCGCCCAACTCGTCGACGGCACGCTCGGCATGGCGTACGGCGTCACCGCCAGTACGGCCCTGCTGATCACCGGGATCTCCCCGGCCGTCGCCTCCGCCTCCGTGCACCTGTCCGAGGTCGGCACCACGCTCGCCTCGGGCCTGTCGCACTGGCGTTTCGGCAACGTCGACTGGCGCGTGGTCGCGCTGATCGGTGCGCCGGGCGCGGTCGGTGCTTTCCTCGGCGCGACGTTCCTGTCCAGCCTGTCGACCGAGTCCGCGTCGTTGTGGGTCGCCGGTCTGCTGCTCCTGCTCGGCGTCTACATCCTGGTCCGGTTCGGCACCGGGAAGGTCCGCGCCGTGATCGAGGGCCGTCCGGCCGGGAAGTTCCTCGGTCCGCTCGGTCTGGTGGCCGGCTTCATCGACGCCACCGGCGGTGGCGGCTGGGGACCGGTCGCGAACTCCGCGCTGCTGTCCAGCGGCAAGCTGGCGCCGCGGCGCGCGGTCGGGTCGGTGAACGCGGCCGAGTTCCTGGTCTCGGTCGCCGCGAGCATCGGCTTCCTGTTCGGGCTCGGTCGCGACAACCTGCCGTACGGCATCGTCGCCGCGCTGCTGATCGGCGGCGTCATCGCGGCCCCGATCGCGGCCTGGCTGGTGTCCCGGCTGGCGACCCGCTGGCTCGGCGTCGCGGTCGGCCTGGTGCTGATCCTGACCAACGCCCGCACGCTGCTGAACGGTCTCGACGTCACCACCGGCCCGCGGTACGCCGTCTACGCCGCGCTCGTCGCCGCGTGGGCCGGCCTGGTCCTCTACGGAGTCCGCATCACCGGCCGCCGGGCGGACACCGACGCCGTCACCCGGGACACCGCGGTCGAGCGCGAGCTCGAACCCGCCTCCTGAAGCCTCGCCTTCCTTCAAGACAAAGGTCTTTCTCGTGAGCATCTCCGCCATCCGTCCGTTCCGCCTGCTCGCCGCGACCGTGGCCCTGACCCTCGCCGCTGCCGGTTGCTCGCGCGCCGGTGGCAGCGACGACACGGCCGTCGCGTCGAGCGACAAGGGTCCGGCCACCGAGCTGCGGCTCGGCTACTTCCCGAACGTCACCCATGCCGCCGCGCTCGTCGGTCTCGGCAAGGGCCTGTTCGCCAAGGACCTCGGCAGCACGAAGCTGGTGCCGACCAAGTTCAACGCCGGACCCGAGGAGGTCGGCGCACTGCTCGGCGGCTCACTCGACGCGGGCTTCATCGGCTCCGGTCCCGCCATCAACGCGTACGCGAAGTCCAACGGCGAGGCGGTCCGTCTGATCGCCGGCGCGACGTCCGGCGGGGCGCAGCTCGTGGTCAAGCCGACGATCACCAAGCCGGAGGACCTGATCGGCAAGACCGTGGTCACTCCGCAGCTCGGCAACACGCAGGACGTGTCGCTGAAGAAGTGGCTCGCCCAGAAGGGGCTGACCGGCAAGGTCAAGGTCACCAACCTGGAGAACGCGCAGACGCTCGACGCGTTCAAGAAGGGTGACGTGGACGCCGCCTGGCTGCCGGAGCCGTGGTCGTCGCGGCTGGTTCTCGATGCGGGCGCGAAGGTGCTGCTCGACGAGGCGTCGCTGTGGCCGGACGGGAAGTTCCCGACGACCGTGCTGATCGTCCGGACCCAGTTCCTGCAGGAGCACCCCGAGACCGTGAAGGCGCTGCTGTCCGGGCTCCTCGCCGCGATCGACTACAGCACCACGAACCCGGCCGACGCGAAGGCGGTCGTGAACGACCAGCTGAAGGCAGCGACCGGTAAGGCGCTCAAGCCGGCCGTGATCGACCGGGCCTTCAAGAACATCCAGATCACCGCGGACCCGATCGCGAGCACGTTCCCGCAGCTGGCCAAGGACCAGGTCACCGCCGGGATCGCGAAGCAGGCACCGGTGGTGGCCGGCTTCGCGGACCTCGGCCCGCTGAACGAGGTACTCGGCAAGGCAGGAAAGCCGACGGTGGACGCCGCCGGCCTGGACGCGAAGTAGTACCCGAAGTAACAGGAGGAACAGGCCATGACCGCGACCATCGAGACCTTGCCGGACGTGCTGAGCCCGGTGCGCTTTCATCAAGTCGGCAAGACGTTCGGGACCGGCCGGAAGTCGGTGGTCGCGTTGGACGGCGTCGATCTCGAGGTCGAGCCGGGCGAGTTCGTCTGCCTGCTCGGCGCCTCCGGCTGCGGCAAGACCACTCTGCTCAATCTGGTCGCCGGTCTGGACCAGCCGACGGCGGGACGGATCGAGCTGAACTCGTCCCGCCCGGCGGTGGTCTTCCAGGAGGCGGCGCTGATGCCGTGGCTGACGGCCGCCGGGAACGTCGAGCTGCCGTTGCGGATGGCCGGCGTACCGAAGGCGCAGCGGCGCGCGAAGGCGGCCGAGCTGCTCGAGCTGGTGCGATTGGCCGGCCTGGGCGACAAGCGGCCGCACGAGCTGTCCGGCGGCATGCGGCAACGCGTCGCGCTTGCTCGGGCGCTCGCGTCCACGAGCGACAGCACCGACGGGAAGCCGTCGTTGCTGTTGATGGACGAGCCGTTCTCGGCGCTCGACGCGATCACTCGCGACGTCCTGCAGGGCGAGCTGTTGAGGATCTGGCGAGCCACCGGTACGGCGATCCTGTTCGTCACCCACGATGTCCGGGAGGCGGTGCGACTCGGCCAACGCGTCGTACTGCTCTCGTCGCGGCCGGGCCGCGTCGTACAGCAGTGGGACGCTGAGGGCGCGCCGGATGCTGCAGCTGTCACAGACGAGATCAACGCCGCACTTCGCAAGGTGATCAGCAGTCATGCCGCTTGATGTTCAAGAGGGATCCGTCGAGGCCGGGCTGGACGCGCTGGACACCCCGGTCAACACGACGGAGGGTTCCCGGGTACGGCGGATCGTGGCGCGCGTGCTGCCGCCGATCGGAGCGATCGTCGTCCTGGTCGCGATCTGGCAGGCGCTGTGGGCCGCCGCGTTCTGGCCCGAGTTCAAACTGCCGGCGCCGGCGGCCGTCTGGAGTCAGATCTGGCAGTTGGTGACCAGCGGAGACATCGTCGAGCTGTTCTGGGTGTCGGTGCATCGCGCGGTGATCGGCTTCGCGATCTCGCTGCTGATCGCCGTACCGCTCGGGCTCGCGATCGCGAACCTCACGGTCGTACGCCGGGGGATCGGGCCGCTCGTCTCGGGCCTGCAGAGCCTGCCGTCGGTCGCGTGGGTGCCGGCCGCGATCCTGTGGTTCGGGCTGAACGATCGCGCGATCTACTGGGTCGTCCTGCTCGGCGCCGTACCGTCGATCGCCAACGGGCTCGTCTCCGGTCTCGACCAGGTGCCGCCGATCCTGCCGCGCGTCGGCAAGGCCCTCGGCGCCGGCCGGCTCGGCGGCATCCGGTACATCCTGCTGCCCGCGGCGTTGCCCGGGTTCCTCGGCGGACTCAAGCAGGGCTGGGCGTTCTCGTGGCGCTCGCTGATGGCCGCCGAGCTGATCGCGACCTCGCCGGAACTCGGCGAGGGCCTCGGCCAGTACCTGCACAACGGCATGTCGCTGTCGGACATCTCGATGGTGTTCGCCGGCATCGTGCTGATCTTCGTGGTCGGCGTCGGCATCGAACTGCTCGTCTTCCGTCCGCTGGAGAACACGGTCCTGCGGGCACGCGGACTCACCTCGTCCGCCCGCTGATCGGGTCCGCGCCGTACTGTTGGAGCGTGGTTCGATTCCTGCCGTTCCTGATCAGCCTGGTGCTCAGCGTGTATGCGCTGTTCTCCTGCATCCAGACACCCGACGAGGACGTTCCGCACCTGCCCAAGCTGGTGTGGATCGTCCTGATCGTGTTCGTCCCGTTCGTCGGGCCGATCGTCTGGCTGCTCATGTCGCGCACGCAGGGCGGTGGCGGCCGCGAGGCCGTCGTACGGCCGTCTCAGCCGGTCAGCCGCCCACTGGCGCCCGATGACGATCCGGACTTCCTGAAGTCGCTGGACCGCTACCGGGACCCGCGCACGACGGTCAAGCCGCCGGAACCCGAGGACCCGAAGAACAAGACCTCGGATGACGATTCCCCGTCCGACAACGACGAGGGAACTGCCTGAGATTCAGCAGGTAGCTCCTAGGCCGATTTCCGGTGCTCGGGGAGGTCGTTGTCGCGCTCGGACTCCGTGGTGCCGCCCCAGACGCCGTACGGCTCTCCGACGGAGAGTGCGTGCTGCCGGCACTCGGGCTGGACCGGGCAGGTCCCGCACAGCGACTTGGCCACCATCTCGCGGGCGCGTTTGCGAACGCCACGCTCCGATTCGGGTGAGAAGAAGAGCTCCGGGTTGACGTCCCGGCATGCGGCTTGTGACTGCCAGTCCCACAGATCCATGAGCGGGCGGGGCAGGCGAGGCATCCCTCTCGACATGGCAACCTCCTTGACTCACCGTGAGCGCGGACGGGCGCTCGGTGAAAACTATGCTCATCTCTTACGTAGTTCAACCCTTGTTGTCTCGAAGTTCGGGCCATTCGTTATCGCCACGTGCCGTTGCGGGCCGTGATCGGCCTGTTTCAGGCGCACATCGAGCGGTGCAGGTGTTCACGTCATCACCTCGTGTGACATGAGTCACTTACTCAGCCACGCTCCGGCAACGGCCGCGACCAGTCCGGTACCCAGGTTCAGCACCACGTTGAGCAACGCTTTGCCACGATGTCCGGAACCGGCCAACGCGGTCGTCTCGGCCGCGAACGTGCTGTACGTCGTGAACGCGCCGCAGAACCCGACGCCGACAAGCAAAGCGATCGTGTGATTGCCGACTCCGGTCAACAAGCCGAGCAGAAAGCTGCCGAGAATGTTGACGGCGAAGGTTCCCCACGGCAACGGGGTCTCGATCCGGGCGCCGAGCAACAACCGGGCCACCATGTGCTTGTCCACCAGGAACCTGAGCGGCGCACCGACCGCGGCGCCGAGCGCGACCAGTAGGATGTTCATCGCGTCCGCCGGCCGGTGTGCTCGCCGATCGTTGCCGCCGCCAACGCCGCGGCGATCGTGCCGAAGAAGTAGACGAATGCAACAACCATCTGCACGTGCAACAACTTCTCCGTGTCGACCGCGAACGTCGAGAACGTCGTGAAGCCGCCGAGAATGCCGGTGCCGAGGAAGGGCCGCAGCAGCGGATGGTGTCGCGGCGTCAGACGCGCGAGCAGGACCCCGATCGCGAAGCATCCCAGCACGTTGGTGACGAACGTTGCCCAGGGGAATCCGCTCGCACCGTGCGGCACTGATTCGGCCAGTCCGTAGCGGGCCAGGGAGCCGATGACACCACCGAGAGCGACGACGCCGAGGATGCGTGCGAGTCCCGGCTCAGCCGTCATTCGCCGGATCGTACCGGTAGTACTCGTGGGCTCCGTGGGCCGTGTCCTTCGCACCGGTCAGCGCGCGGATCACCGTCGCGTGGGTGATCGCGAGGACCGGCCCGTCGGTGCTCGCGGTGTGCCGGGCCAGGACGGCGCGGGCGCGCTCGCGGACGTGGGACAGCGGCTCCCACGGTCGCTGGACGCCTTCGGGCCATTCACCGTCGTACGCCTCGAACTCGGCCTGTGCGGCGTGCAGGTCGGCGAGGCTGCGCCACTGGCCGGTCTGGTCCGGCAGCCAGTCGCGCAGGTCGTAGTCGACCCGGACGCCGAGCGCGAGCCGGTGGCCGATGATCGCGGCGCTGTGCAGGGCGCGCGTGAGCGGCGAGCTGACCAGGTACGTCGCGCGGATGCCGCCGAGCAGGTCCGCAAGCTCCTCGGCCTGCTTCATCCCGACGGCACTGAGCGGGGCGCAGTCGGCCGCGATCCCCGGCAATCCCCGGGAGTCGATCGGCTCGTAGTCCGGTTCACCGTGCCGGACCAGGTAGATCTGTGTCACGGCCACGTTCTACCTCAGATGCCTGGCCCCTGCCCATCCACGGGTGTGGCCGGGCGGCGGCGGAAGCGGATCGGTGAGCGACGAGGGCGCTCGGACCTGGTGCAGTTCGTCGAACAGGTTGTCGAGGCCGGCGCGCGGCGCTGAAGGGCTCTGGCCCTCGACCCAGCGGACCTCGGTCGCGCCTTGGTGCCCATGTACTGCGAGCACCGACTGCAGGTCGGGCCAGACGGCTGTGGCCGGGTTGTCACCGCGCCATCGCAGTGCCACCGACCCGTCGCTGAACTCACATCCCTCAGCTACTACTCCGGTCCCCGAAACCCCACTCGGATCCCGATACCGAACCAACTCAAAGGTCCGCGGCCTCACCACCTGCAGCACTCCCCGTCGTCTAGCCGGTCTTGCAGCCATCAACGAGCCCACACCGCATCCGGTTACTGACCAGCAACCTCCCGCCGCATGAACACCCGCTCCGCAGGGTCCAACCCGAACGCCGTCTCCGCGGCCCGGATCCGCACCAGCCCGGGCGTCAACGCATCACCACTCAGCTCCGAGAATCCCAGCCGCGCGTAGTACGGCCCGTTCCACGGCACGCTGCGGAACGTGCTGAGCGTCAACGCCAGAATCCCTTGTCCGGCGGCCCATTGGTCGACGTACGCGATCAGTTCGCGTCCGATCCCGCGACCCTGGCGCTCCGGATGCACGCTGAGCTGCTCGATGTGCACCGCACCGTCGACGAGCTCGACCATCACGAACCCCGTCGGCCGGTCCGCGTCGTCGACCGACACCCAGAGCCGACCGCCCCGGCGGGACTCCTCGAAGGCTTCCAGCGCGGGCGGCGGATGGTCCGCGACGTCCGTCATGCCGATGTTGCGGAACAGCACGCCGGCGGCTGTCTCCAGTGCCTGGAGGGTGGGGAGTTCGTCTCGACTGGCGGTACGGATGTTCACGGGTGCTATTGTCGGGGACGTGAAGCGCAGCTATTGGCGATTTTTTGAGTGGCCGGCTCTGGTGCCGGGCAGCTCAGCCGATCGCTGACGCCCAACCGCAGACACCGCAGCCGGCCCGAAGCCAAGGACATCCGTCCTTGGCTTTTCTCGTCCCACCAGCCGGCTGCCTGCGCTGCAACGCGAGCGGACCGGCGGAAAGGTCCCCACGATGAACACCCTCCCCAGACCGACCGAGCAGGCGACCGAGCAGGCGCGCGTCGTCGATCGGCGGATCGAGAAGACAGTCCCGCTGATCACCCCGCAGGCGCTGCACGACGAGTTCCCGCTCAACGACGAACTCGCCGGCCGCGTGGCCGACGGGCGGCAGGCGGTGGCCGACGTACTCGACGGCGTCGACGACCGGCTGCTCGTGGTCGTCGGCCCGTGTTCGGTCCACGACGCGAAGGCGGCCCTCGAGTACGCCGAACGACTGCGACCGGTCGCCGAGCGCCTCTCCGACGGGCTGCTGATCGCGATGCGCGTGTACTTCGAGAAGCCGCGCTCCACCCTCGGCTGGAAGGGCCTGATCAACGACCCGGGCCTCGACGGCTCCGGCGACGTGAACCGCGGTCTGCGGATCGCTCGTCAGCTGCTGGTCCAGGTCACCGAGCTGGGCCTGCCCGCCGGCTGCGAGTTCCTCGACCCGATCACCCCGCAGTACATCGCCGACACCGTCGGCTGGGGCGCGATCGGCGCGCGCACCGTCGAGAGCCAAGTCCACCGGCAGCTGTCGTCCGGCCTGTCGATGCCGATCGGGATGAAGAACCGCCCCGACGGATCCATCGCCACGGCCGTCGACGCGATCAAGGCCGCCGCCGTACCGCACGTCTTCACCGGTATCGACCACGACGGCGCACCTGCGATCCTGCACACCCGCGGCAACCCGGACTGCCACCTCGTACTGCGTGGCTCCGACAGCGGCCCGAACTACGACGCGGACTCCGTCGCCGGCGCCGTCGAACTCCTCCGCAAGGCAGGACTGCCGGAGCGGGTCGTGATCGACGCGAGCCACGGCAACAGCCGCAAGGACCACCGTCGCCAGCCGGTGGTGGCCGAGGAGATCGGCGCGCAGGTTGCGGATGGCAACAAGGCGATCGTCGGCGTGATGCTCGAGTCGTTCCTGCAGGAGGGTCGCCAGGACCTCGACCCGACCCGGGAGCTGACCTACGGGCAGTCGATCACCGACGCCTGCATGGGCTGGGAGACGACCGAGCAGACCCTGCAGAAGCTCCGGGACGCAGCAATCGCCCGGCGCAGCTCATAGGCCGATCACTGATGGGGTAGGAGTGGACCCATGACCTACCCCTATCCAGCGACGAACTACCAGGAAGCCAACCGTGGGCAGTTCCACTTCAGCACCCGTGCCGGCTGGATGAACGACGTGAACGCGCCGCTGTACTACCGCGGCGTGTATCACCTCTACTACCAGCACGCGCCGAACAGCCTGGTCTGGGACACGATGCACTGGGGTCACGCGACCAGCCCCGACCTCGTGCACTGGACCCAACAGCCGATCGCCCTCGACCCACAGGTCCACCCCGGTGACCTGTGGTCCGGCGGCGGGGTCGTCGACCTCGAGAACGTCAGCGGCCTGAAGGCCGGCGACGACGACCCGATCGTCGTGTACTCCGGCACCAACGGCGTCACCGTCTTCTACAGCCTCGACGGCGGCAACACGTTCCTGACGTACGCCGACGGCAAGAAGGTCGTCACACCCGGCGGCACCAGCCGCGACCCGAAGGTGTTCCGGGACCCGGCCTCGGAGACCTGGGGCATGGTCGTGTGGTCGGACGAGGGCGGCAACGGCGTCGACTTCTACACCTCGACCAACCTGCTCGACTGGACGTTCGCGTCGCGCTACCCGGCCGAGTGGCTGTTCGAGTGCCCGAACCTGATCCGGATGCCGATCGACGACGACCACCGGTGGCTCCTGCACGGCGGCAGCGGCCAGTACGTCCTCGGCGAATGGGACGGTACGACGTACCACTCGGACTGGACCGAGCCGCAGAAGCTCAACCAGACCGAGACGTTCGCCGGCGCCGGGTACTACGCGGGCCTGACCTTCGAGAACGTGCCGGACGGGCGGATCGTCTCAATGGCGTGGCAGGGCGAGAACAAGGGCTCGATCTGGACCGGCAACGCATCGTTCCCGGTGGACCTCGTCCTGCATCACACCGACGACGGCATCCGCGTGTTCAGTACGCCGATCCCGGAGCTCGCGTCGCTCCACGAAGGGACGCAGTCCTGGGAGAACCTGACGGTCGAGGACGGCGGACAGCAAATCCCGGCCGGCAGCACATATGAGCTGGAGGCAACGATCGACGTCAGCCAGGCCGCGCGCTTCACCCTGAAGGTCGGCCGCGACGTGACGTACCAAGACCAAAAGCTCGACGGCGCCGAACTCCAACCGGTCAACGGGAAGATCAAGCTCCACCTGCTGGTCGACCGCGATCAGCTGGACGTGTTCGGGAACGACGGTGCGGTCTACCAGAGCTACAACGTCCGCCCGGCCGAGCTCGAGCTGGTAGCTGAGGGGCGGGCCGTCGTGGAGCAGTTGACGATCCACCAGCTCGCGTCTATCTGGCGATAGCCGCCGTACGCGCCCTGGTCACGGCGATCAGGTCGGCAGGGGACAGGCCGATGTCGAAACCGCGCCGGCCGCCCGACACGTAGACCGTCGGGTGGTCGGTGGCGGTGCTGTCGACGACCGTGGGCAGGGCGCGCTTCTGGCCGATCGGGCTGATGCCGCCGACGACGTACCCGGTGGTGCGTTCGGCGGCGGCCGGGTCGGCCATCACCGCCTTCTTCCCGCCGGCCGCGGCCGCGATCGCCTTCAGATCAAGCTGCTTCCCGACCGGTACGACGCCGACCGCGAGCTTCCCGTCGACCTCGACGAGCAGCGTCTTGAACACCTGCTCCGGGTCCAGGCCGAGCGCTTCGGCGGCCTCCAGTCCGTACGACTTCGCCGCCGGGTCGTGCTCGTACGCGTGCGTCGTGAACTCGACCTTCGCCTTCGTCAGCGCCACTGTCGCCGGTGTGCCCTGACCCTGCCTACTCTTCGCCACCTGGCGAGCTTAGACCGGCGGGCACCAGGCGGACGCAGCAGTGACCGGGCGACGGCGCGAGGCGGGCCTCGTACGGAAGGTCGAGTGCGTCGACGATGCCGGCCAGGAGGTGCAGGTTCATGCCGCAGACCAGCTTGGGCTGCTCCTGGGCGATGCGCCGGAACGGGCAGTTGACCAGCGCGATGCCGTCCTTGTCCGCGCGCGGTTCGAAGCCGTGCGACGCCAGGATCTCGATCACCGGCTGGTCACCGGCGTCGCGACCGATCGATTCGCCGTACTCCCGGGCCCTGCGATTGACCGCCTCGCGGGGCGAGCCGCCGCTCTCCTCGGCGTCCTCGACGGCGGCGGCGAGAAGCCGGCCGGCCACGGCGTACTGACGCTCGGGGAGGGTGATCTCGATCTCGCGGTTGGAGCGCAGGTACAGCTTCGCTGGCCGGCCGGCGCCGGGGCCGGTGCGGCCGCTGCGGCGCTCGAAGCAGGTGTCGAGCAGGCCCTCCTCGGTGAGCCGGTCCAGATGGAACGCGACCGTCGTCCGGGGGATGCCGAGGTCGGTCGCGGCCTCGTCCCGGCTGACCGGCTGGGGCGAGCCGACGACGTACTCGTAGAGCCGGCGGCGGGTCGGCTCCTCCAGTGCGGCGACCGCCTGAACCTCGGTGTCCCACGACGTGTCCACGGGATGATTCTATCGACAACTTAGGTTGATGTAACAGTTATAGTGGCAGTTCGTTGACACTTCAGGGAGTGTGCAGATGGCGATCTCGGCCGACCTCGAGTCCGTCCCCCTCCACATCGTCGCGCGACGGGCGGAGATCGATCTTCCGGCCGCCCAGCGCGCGGTCGCGGATCTGCTGACCGCGCTCGGGCGGGACCCGCAGAGCGCGCACCTGGCGGACACCCCGCGCCGGGTCGCGAACGCATACGCGGAGATGCTCACCCCGCGGGAGTTCGAGCTGACCACGTTCCCGAACGACGAGGGGTACGACGAACTCGTCCTGGCCAAGGACATCCCGGTGCAGTCGTTGTGCGAGCACCACCTGCTGCCGTTCCAGGGCGTCGCCCACGTCGGGTACCTGCCCGGCGACCGGATCCTCGGCCTGTCGAAGCTGGCGCGCGTCGTGGAACTGTTCGCGCGCGACTTCCAGGTGCAGGAGCGGCTGACGAAACAGGTCGCCGACTGGCTGCAGGATCACCTCGCCCCGAAGGGCGTCGGCGTGGTGATCGAGGCCGAGCACCAGTGCATGTCGTTGCGCGGTGTCCGCGCGACCGGCTCGAAGACGGTCACGTCGTCACTGCAGGGCATCCTCCGCGACAACCCCAGTTCGCGGCAGGAGTTCTTTGCGCTGACCGGCCTCACCCCGTAGGCCGGGCGGCCAGTCGAAGCTTCGGTTCAGGCGGACGCGGCGGTCCGCGGGTGGTGGTGGGTTCGCCGGCCGGTGGCGAGGATGTGCGTCAGCTCGCCGGGCAGCAGGTCGGTGCCCGGTACCGGCTCCATCTCGGACACGTCCAGCCAGCGCACCACGGTCGCGCCGGCGTGGCCGTGAACGGCGAGGATGGAATCCAGGTCCGGCCAGACGGCCGTGGAGGGGTTCGCCCCGTGCCAGCGGAGGGCGACCGAGCCGTCGGTGAAGACACAGCCTTCGGCGACGACGCCGGTACCGGAAACCCCACTGATGTCGGCGTAGCGGACGAGTTCGAACGTCTGGGGTTTCACCGGCGACACCCCATGTGGCGACAGATTGGTGCCATGATCCTTTCCCCGTACTCACGTGCTTGGGCTCTCGCCACAAACCGGGGACATTACCGACTGTCAGCGGGGAAGGACGGTCTGTAGCGACTCATCTTCTCAACACAAGCTAGATCCAAAGGGGCGAACGCGCCAGCCCCTAATCCGCGTGTCTCAGTCCTCGACCCATGATCGAATGGCGCGGTGTTCCTGACGCTTGGTACCGACCTGACCGGAGTAGACGCTCCTGCGAGTGATTTCGGGTTCCTGTTGCACAAGAACCCGGCCCGCCCGCAGTTGATCGAGGTCACCGGCGGATCGGCCCATGTCTTCTACCCCGAGGCGACCGACGAGCGGTGTACGGCGGCGGTCCTGCTGGAGATCGACCCGATCGGGCTGGTCCGGTCCGGCCGCGGTCGGGCCGCGGAAGGCTTCACGCTCGGGCAGTACGTGAACGACCGCCCGTACGCCGCGTCGAGCCTGCTGGCGGTGGCGCTGGCGAAGCTGTTCCGGACCGCGATGAACGGCCGCTGCGACGCGCGTCCCGAACTGGCCGCCCGCGCGATCCCGCTCGAGATCCACGTCCCGGCGCTTCCGTGCCGAGGCGGCTCCGACCTGGCCGAGCGTTTGTTCGCGCCGCTCGGCTGGTCGGTCGACGCGCGCCCGGTGCCGCTCGACCCGGAGATCCCGGCCTGGGGCGATTCGCGGTACGTCGACCTGCGGCTGACCGGCGTACTGCGCTTGGCCGATGCGCTCAATCACTTGTATGTGATGCTGCCGGTGCTGGACGACGCCAAGCACTACTGGGTCGGCTCCGACGAGGTCGACAAGCTGGTGCGCGCGGGCGGGGGATGGCTCGGTGCGCATCCGGAGAAGATGCTGATCTCGCGCCGCTATCTCGCCCACCGGCGCTATCTGGCGGATGCGGCACTCGAGCGGCTCGCCGAGGTCGACGGGGTCGAGCTGGCCGACGAGTCGTCCGACGAGGGCTCGGTGTCGCTCGCGGTCGAGCGTCGCGGCGCGGTGGCCGGCGTACTGCGGGAGCTCGGTGCCCGGCGGATCGCGGACATCGGCTGCGGTGAGGGCGCGCTCGTCGGCGAGCTGCTGAAGGATCCGATGATCGGCGAGCTGATCGCGACGGACGTGTCGGCGCGAGCGTTGATCGCGGCTAAGCGACGCCTCCACTACGACGACCTGCCCGACCGGCAACGCGACCGGTTGCGATTCCTGCAGTCCTCGGTCACGTACTCCGACGAGCGCCTCACCGGGCTCGATGCCGTCGTACTGATGGAGGTCGTCGAACACGTCGACCCACCCCGGCTGCCCGCGCTGGTCCACTCCGTCTTCCGCGCCGCCCACCCGGCGGCCGTCGTCATGACAACCCCGAACAGCGAGTACAACGTCCGCTTCCCGTCCCTTGCCGCCGGCACCTACCGCCACCCCGACCACCGCTTCGAATGGACCCGCGGGGAGTTCGAGGCCTGGTCCCAAGACGTAGCCGCCCGCTACGGCTACACAGTCGAGTTCCGCCCGGTAGGCGCAGCCGACCCCGAGGTAGGCCCACCCACCCAGCTAGCACTGTTCCGACGGGAGAACGCGTGATGAAGATCGACGTACCAGCGCTCTCCCTGGTGGTGCTGGTGGGAGCCAGCGGCTCTGGTAAGAGCACGTTTGCAGGTAAGCACTTTCGGTCGACCGAGGTGATTTCGAGTGACTTCTGCCGGGGGTTGGTTTCGGACGACGAGAATGATCAGGCGGCGACGAAGGACGCCTTCGAGGTGTTGCACTTCATTGCCGGCAAGCGGCTTGCGGCCGGGCGGCTGACGGTGGTCGACGCGACCAACGTGCAGACCGAGGCGCGCAAGGAGCTGGTGAACCTCGCCCGCGAGTACGACGTACTCCCGGTCGCGATCGTGCTCGATCCGCCGGAGCGGGTGTGTATCGAGCGCACCGAGCAGCGTGCGGATCGGCAGTTCGGCGCCAAGGTGATCGTCCGCCAGCGCTCGCAGCTGAAACGCGGCCTGCGGAGCCTGAAGCGCGAAGGCTTCCGGACCGTGCACGTACTGAGCAGCGTCGACGAGATCGATGCCGTCAGCATCGAACGCACCCGGCTCTTCAACGACCTCAAGGACGTGACCGGCCCGTTCGACATCATCGGCGACGTCCACGGCTGCCGTCCCGAGCTCGAGCAGCTGCTCACCGACCTCGGCTACACGCTCACCCGCGACGCCGCCGGCCGACCGGTCGACGCCGTACATCCGGACCGCCGCGCGGTATTCGTCGGCGACCTCGTCGACCGCGGCCCCGACACCCCCGGAGTCCTGCGGCTCGTCATCGGCATGGTTGCCAACGGCAACGCTTACTGTGTGCCGGGCAACCATGAGGACAAGTTGCTGCGCGCGCTCCGCGGCAAGAACGTGAAGATCAGCCACGGCCTCGAGACCACGCTCGAGCAGCACGCGCTCGAGCCGCAGGAGTTCCGCGACGAGGTCGAGACGTTCATCGACGGGCTGATCTCGCACTACGTGTTCGACGGCGGCAAGCTGGTCGTCTCGCACGCCGGCCTGGTCGAGCGGATGCACGGTCGCGCGTCCGGCCGGGTCCGCTCCTTCTGCCTGTACGGCGAGACGACGGGGGAGACCGACGAGTTCGGACTGCCCGTGCGCTACCCGTGGGCGAACGACTACCGCGGCCGCGCGATGGTCGTCTACGGCCACACGCCGACGCCCGAGCCCGAGTGGATCAACAACACGATCTGCCTCGACACGGGCTGTGTCTTCGGCGGCTCGCTGACCGCGCTGCGCTATCCCGAGCGCGAGCTGGTGTCGGTGAAGGCCGCCGAGGAGTACTACGCGCCGGCCAAACCGTTGCACGTGGCAACGGCGCCCTCGCGCGAACCCGACGTACTCGAGCTGACCGACGTGACCGGGCGCCGAGTGATCGAGACCGCGACCCACGGCCGACTGAGCGTCCGCGCCGAGCAAGCCGGCGCCGCGCTCGAGGTGATGAGCCGGTTCGCGATCGATCCGCGATTCCTGCTGTACCTGCCGCCGACGATGAGCCCGGTCGCGACGTCGCCCGAGCCGGGTCTGCTGGAGCACCCGCGGCAAGCGTTCGAGATGTACCGCGCGCAAGGTGTCACGGAGCTGGTGTGCGAGGAGAAGCACATGGGCTCGCGCGCCGTCGTGCTGCTGACGCGGGACGACGACGTTGCGGAGAAGCGCTTCGGACTTGCCGGCCGCGGTGCGATCCACACCCGCACCGGGCGGTCGTTCTTCGACGCGGACCTGACCGACGAGCTCCTGCTTCGGCTGCGCCGGGTCGCGTCCGATGCCGGCCTCTTCGAGGAACTCGACACGTCCTGGCTCCTGCTCGATTCCGAGCTGCTCCCGTGGAGCGCCAAGGCCGAGGACCTGCTGCGCAACCAGTACGCCGCTGTCGGCGCGGCCGCTCGTACGTCGTTGCCCGCGGCAACCGCCGCGCTACGGTCCGCCGTCGATGCCGGGCTGGACGTGGGTGAGTTGCTGGCGTCGTTGGAGCGCCGTACGACGAATGCCGCGAAGTTCACCGAAGCCTATCGAAGGTACTGCTGGCCGACGGACGGGCTCGACGGCGTACGGCTGGCTCCGTTCCAGGTGCTGGCGTCCGAGGGCGCGACGTACCAGGACCGGCCGCACGCATGGCACCTGGAAGTCGCCGACCGGATGGTTGCCAAGGGCCCGGAGCTGATCACGCAGACGCGCCGGCTGTTCGTTGACGCGGGCAACTGGGACGCCGGAATCGCTTGGTGGGAAGAGCTGACCGGGGCCGGGGGAGAGGGCATGGTCGTCAAGCCGGCCGCGAACCTGACCCGCACCGGGAAGGGCCTCGCACAACCCGGCCTGAAGGTCCGCGGCCAGGAGTACCTGCGCCTCATCTACGGCCCCGACTACACCGACCCCGCCAACTTCACCCGCCTCCGCGACCGCAACCTCGGCCACAAGCGTTCTCTCGCCCTCCGCGAGTACGCCCTCGGCCTGGAATCCCTCGCCCGAGCCGCCCGCGGCGAACCCCTCTGGCGCATCCACGAATGCGCCTTCGCCGTCCTCGCCCTCGAGTCAGAACCAATCGACCCGCGCCTCTGACCACGGTGGCACGCCGGAGGCTGTCGAGGGTGATGGTTTCCGGCGTGTAAACGTCTGGCGTTATCTCTTGGCAAGGTGTGACATTGCACTTAAGGTCAGTGCAATGTCACACGGTACTGAGGTGAGGGTAGAGCTGACCGGTGGGCTGCTGGGGAGTTGGCAGCGGCGGAACCGGGAGGCGACGATTCCCCATGTCATCGGGGAGTTGCGGAAGGCCGGGAACCTGGAGAACCTCCGCCGGCTCGCCGATCCGTCGGTCGGGCCGTACCGCGGGCGGTACCCGTTCCTGGACACGGATCTGTACAAGACCCTCGAAGGGCTCGCGTACGAGGTCGGCCGCGACGACGCGCCGGCCGGAGCGCGCGAGTTCTTCGACGAGGTCGTCGTACTGCTGGAAGAGGCGCAGGCCGAGGACGGCTACCTGAACTCGTACTTCCAGGACCCGGACCAGCCCAAGCAGCCCTGGTCGGATCTCGGTTGGGGGCACGAGCTCTACAACCTCGGCCACCTCATCCAGGCCGCCGTCGCCGCCAACCGCCGGCTCGACGACGACCGCCTGCTGACCATTGCCCGCAAGTTCGCCGACCTCGTCGTCGACCGGTACGGCGAGCACGGCGAGGAGGCGATCGACGGTCACCCCGAGGTCGAGATGGCGCTCGTCGAGCTTTATCGAGAAACAGGCAACGCGGACTACCTGACCCAGGCGCGGCTGTTCGTCGACCGCCGCGGGCAGGGGAAGCTCAAGCACACGATCTTCCCGGGCGAGTACTTCCAGGATCACGTCCCGTTCCGCGAGCTGCCGTCGGTCATCGGCCACGCCGTCCGGATGGCCTATCTGGCCGCCGGCGCCACGGACGTCTACCTCGAGACCGGCGATCAGACCCTGCTGGCCGCGCTCGAGCGGCTCTGGGACGACATGGTCGCGACCAAGCTCTACCTCACCGGCGGGCTCGGCAGCCGGCACTCCGACGAGGCGATCGGCGACCGGTACGAACTGCCGTCCGAGCGTGCGTACGCCGAGACGTGCGCCGCGATCGCGACGATGCAGTGGGCCTGGCGGATGTTCGTTGCTACCGGCAAAGCGTCGTACCTCGACGTCTACGAGACTGTCCTCTACAACGCTTATGCCGTTGGGCTTTCGGCGGACGGTACGGCGTTCTTCTACGACAACCCGCTGCAGCGACGACCGGATCACGAGCAACGATCCGGTGCCGAGGACGGCGGCGAACTGCTGCGGCGCGCGTGGTTCGGTTGCCCGTGCTGCCCGCCGAACATCGTCCGCTGGATGTCCGAGCTCCAGGACCACGTAGCAGTTGCCCGCGACAACATTCTGTACGTCGGGACGTACGCCGACGCCCGCATCACTGCCGGCGACCTGGCGTTCAGCGTCTCCACCAACTACCCGTGGGACGGCGAGATCACGCTCACGGTCGACAACGCGCCGGCCGAGGAACGCACGATCGCGCTCCGGATCCCCGCCTGGGCGACCGAGGCGGCGCTCGCCCGTCCCGGGGCCGAGGACGAGGCGCCGGCTGACGCCGACGACGGATGGGTCACGGTCCGCCAGGCCTTCGCTCCCGGTGACGTCGTACGACTGACGTTGCCGATGGCACCCAGAGCGCACGGCTCGCACCCATATCTGGACGCGACCCGCAGCGCGATCGCAGTTGCTCGCGGTCCGCTCGTCTATTGCATCGAGCAACAAGACGTCGACGCTCCGGTCGACGACCTGCTGCTGACGCCGCGCGCCGTCCGTACGGCGATCGCACGGAAACACGAGGACCATCTCGTCCTCGAGCTGACGGCCGGGGTCGCACCCGAGCCGCCGGCCGAGCTCTATCCCGTCATCACCGAAGAAACCGAACCATCCGCCGTCCACGAGGTGCCGGCGACATTCGTCCCGTACTTCCGGTGGGGAAACCGTCAGGCCTTGGCCATGCGTGTGTGGCTGCGAACTGAAAGAGAAGGCTAATGAAGAGAACTTCAATGCTCGTGGGGCTGGTAGCCACCGCTGCGCTTACCCTCAGCGCGTGCGGTGGCGGCACGTCCGGATCCAGCGGCCAAGCGGCCTCCGGTCCGGGCGCCAAGGCGGAACAGGGCGGCACCTTGCAGGTGCTCGCGAACGCGGCCTTCTCGCACCTCGACCCGGCCCGCGGCTTCGACGGCGGCGTCAACAACTTCTACCGGTTGATCTACCGGACGCTCACCACCCAGGGTGCGGCGCCGGGTGCCGAGGGCACCAAGATCGTCCCGGACCTCGCCACCGACACCGGCAAGCCGAGCGACGGCGGCAAGACCTGGACCTTCACGCTGAAGGACGGCTTGTTCTTCGAGACGGGTGCGCCGATCACCAGCGCGGACGTGAAGTGGGGTGTCGAGCGCGCGTGGGATCCGGAGATCGGCATCGGCTCGCCGTACGCGAAGCAGCTGATCGCGGCGCCCGCGTCGTACCAGGGTCCGTACAAATCGGGTGACCTGGCAACGATCGCGACGCCGGACGCGAAGACGATCGTGTTCCACCTGAAGAAGCCGTTCGCGGACTTCGGCAGTGTGGTCGCGCAGAACACGTTCACCCCGGTCCCGAAGGGTCAGGGCGCGGGCAACCAGCTGGACGGCAAGCCGATCTCGTCCGGTCCGTACAAGCTGGCCGACTACAAGCCGGGCGCCTCGCTCAAGCTCGTCCGCAACGACAAGTGGGACAAGAAGACCGACGACGTCCGGACGGCGAACCCCGACGCGTTCCAGTGGACGTTCGGCCTCGACCCCGCCACGATCGACGAGCGGATGCTCGCCGGCCAGGGCACGGACGCCGACGCGATCGCCGGTACCGTGCAGGCCGCGACCGTGGCCCGGATGCAGACGCCGCAGCTCAAGCAGCGCACGATGACCGGCATCAACGGTTGTACGACGTACATGGGGCTCAACACCACGAAGAAGCCGCTGGACAACGTCAAGGTCCGGCAGGCGATCAACCTCGCGATCAACAAGCAGACCGTGCGCGACGCGGACGGCGGATCGGCGCTCGCCGAGATCGGGAACACCATCCAGCCGCCGACGATCACCGGCCGGGTGGACTACGACCCATACCCGAGCCCGGACAACAAGGGCGACATCGACGGCGCCCGCAAACTGCTGACCGAAGCGGGTCTGGCGAACGGGTTCACGATGACGCTCGACACCCGCGCGCAACCGAAGATGCAGGCGATGGCGGTCGCGATCCAGCAGGCGCTCGAGCCGCTGAAGGTGGCCGTGAAGATCAACACGATCGACACCGCGACGTACTACGAGGTGATCGGTACGACGTCGCAGCAGCACGACGCGGCGATCACCGGCTGGTGCCCGGACTGGCCGTCCGGCCAGACCTTCCTGCCGCCGCTGTTCGACGGCCGCAACATCACCCCGAAGGGCAACACGAACCTGTCGCAGCTGAACGACCCGGGCGTCAACGCGAAGATCGACGAGATCGCCAAGATGACCGACGTGAACGCGGCGAACACGGCGTACGGCGAGCTGGACAAGCAGATCATGGCGCTCGCGCCGGTCGTGCCGCTGCTGTACGAGAAGGTGCTGATGCTTGTCGGTAGCAACATCGGCGGCGCCTACCTGCACGACGGCTTCTCCGGCGGGATCGACCTGGTCTCGGTGGGTCTGAAGGACGCCGGGAAGTGACGACCGCCCCGACCCTTGCCGAACTCGAGGAGGCGGCGCCACCGGCGCCGCCCACCTCGGGCCAGCGGGTCCTGACCACGATCACCCGGGACAAGGGCGCGCTGGCGTGCCTGGTGTTCCTGGCGATCGTGGTGCTGATGGCGGTCGCCGCTCCGCTGATCACCAAGCTCAGCGGGTGGGGGCCGTACCAGTTCGACTCGGCCGCGATCAACTCCGACCTCGGCGGCCTGCCGCACGGCTCGCTCGGCGGGATCAGCGGCTCGCACTGGTTCGGCGTCGAACCGCAGAACGGCCGCGACCTGTTCGCCCGGATCGTGTACGGCGCCCGCGTGTCGATCACGATCTCGTTGGCGGCGACCCTGCTGACCGGGATCCTCGGCGTCGTGCTCGGCATGCTGGCCGGGTTCTACCGCGGCTGGGTCGACCAGGTGATCTCGCGGCTGATGGACTTCCTGATGGCGTTCCCGGCGCTGATCTTCATGATCGCGATCCTGTCGTCGCTGCCGTCGGGCAACCGGCCGGTGCTGCTGGTCGTGGTGATCAGCGTGTTCGGCTGGCCGTACCTGGCCCGGGTGATCCGCGGGCAGACGATGACGCTGGCCAACCGTGAGTTCGTCGAGGCGGCGCGGGCGTCCGGGGCCAAGGACAACCAGGTGGTCTTCCGGGAGATCCTGCCGAACCTGCGTGGCTCGATCGTGGTGATGACGACGCTGGCGATCCCCGGCTTCATCGGCACCGAGGCCGGCCTGTCGTTCCTCGGCGTCGGTGTCTCGCCGCCGACCGCGTCGTGGGGCCAGATGATCGCGAGCTCGGTCAGCTGGTACTCCGTCGACCCGATGTTCTTCGCGATCCCGGGTGCGTTCCTGTTCCTGACGGTGCTCTCGCTGACCGTGCTCGGCGACAAGATCCGTACCCTGATCGACCAAGGTGAGGCGGCATGACGCGCTATGTCCTGGGCCGGCTCGGCAGCGTCGTACTGATCCTGCTGGCCGTCTGCCTGTTCACGTACCTGATCTTCTTCAAGCTGTCGCCGGATCCCGCGGTGATGATCTGCGGCAAGACGTGTACGCCGGACCGGATCAACTCGATCCGCGACGTGCTCGGGCTGAACCAGCCGATCCTGACCCAGTTCTGGGAGTTCCTGCGCGGCATCTTCGCCGGCCGCCAGTACGGCTCGGTGCACTGCCCGGCGCCGTGTCTCGGCTACAGCTTCCAGACCAACGAGTCGGTGTGGAGCATGATCACCGCGCGGCTGCCGGTCAGCATCACCGTCGCCGTCGGCGCCGCCGTACTGTGGCTGCTCGCCGGTGTGATCGGCGGTCTCGTCAGCGCCGTGAAGCAAGGCACCTGGTGGGACCGTACGTCCATGGCGCTCGCGCTCGGCGGTGTCAGCGTGCCGAACTACGTGCTCGCGCTCCTGCTGCAGTACGTGCTCGTGGTGAAACTGCAGGTGCTGCCGTTCCCGTCGGCGGTGCCGTTCGCTGACAACCCGGTGCTGTGGTTCGAGTCCTACTTGATGCCTTGGGTGGTGCTGGCGGTCGGCTACGCCTGCCTGTACGCACGGTTGACCCGCAGCAACGTCATCGACACGTTGTCGGAGAACTACTTCCGTACTGCGCGCGCCAAGGGGCTGAGCGGTGCGCTGATCATGCGGCGGCACGCACTGCGGCCGGCGTTGACGCCGATCACCACGATCTTCGGGATGGACTTCGCCGGGCTGCTCGGCGGCGCGCTGATCACCGAGACCGTGTTCGGGCTGAACGGGATCGGCAAGATGGCCGCCGACTCGATCGCCAAGAACGACCAGCCGGTGATCATGGCCGTGACCCTGCTGGCCGCCTTCTTCGTTGTCATTGGCAACGTTGTGGTGGACCTGCTGTACACGGCGCTCGATCCGCGGGTGCGGGTGGTGTCGTCATGAGCGATCTCTTCATTGTCGACAATCTGACTGTCACCTTGCCGACAAGTCGCGGCCCGGTGGACGTAGTGAAGAACCTGTCGTTCACCGTCGGCCGGGACGACACGCTGGGGATCGTCGGTGAGTCCGGCTCGGGCAAGTCGATGACGGCCCTCGCCGTCCTCGGGCTGCTGCCGCGCGGTGCGCAGACGTCCGGGAGCGTCCGGCTGGACGGCTCCGAGTTGCTCGGCAAGTCGGAGCGGGACCTCAGAACCGTGCGTGGCAATGCGATCTCGATGGTGTTCCAGGATCCGCTGTCGTCGCTGAATCCCTACTACACCGTGGGTCTGCAGATCTCGGAGATGTACCAGACCCATCGCGGCGGGTCACGCCGAGCGGCGAAGCAGGTGGCGATCGAGGCGCTCGAGCGGGTCGGGATCCCGGATCCGGCGCGGCGGGTCGATCACTATCCGCACCAGTTCTCCGGTGGCCAACGGCAACGGGTCATGATCGCGATGGCGTTGTGCTGCTCGCCGTCGTTGCTGATCGCGGACGAGCCGACGACCGCGCTCGACGTCACCGTGCAGGCGCAGATCCTGGAGTTGCTGGCCGAGCTGCAGTCGACCACCGGGACCGGGATGATCTTCATCACCCACGACCTCGCGGTGATCAGCTCGATCGCGCAACGCGTTCTGGTGATGCGCGAGGGTGATCCGGTCGAGTACGGGACGGCGGAGCAGGTGTTCTCGGACCCGCGGCACGAGTACACGCGGATGCTGCTGGACGCCGTACCGAGGATCGACGACGAGGTGCCGGCATGACGTTGCTGCAGGTGCGCGGCGTGACGAAGCAGTTCGTCACCCGCGGCGAAGGTGCGATGGCGAAGAAGTCGACGTTCACGGCCGTGGACGACGTGAGCTTCGAGGTCGAGCTGGGCGAGACGCTGGCGATCGTGGGCGAGTCCGGCAGCGGGAAGTCGACGACGGCGCGGATCGCGGCCCGGTTGCTCGAGCCGACCGACGGATCGGTGGTGTTCGACGGGCAGGACGTGACCCGGGCCAGGGGCAAGGAGCTGGCGACGTTCCGGAACAACGTGCAGGTGGTGTTCCAGGACCCGTTCTCGTCGCTGAACCCGCGGTACACCGTCGAACGGATCATCACCGCGCCGCTCACCTACCAGGGCATCGCCCCGGCGGGCGGGCGACGGGCGTTCACGCAGGAGTTGATGGAACGCGTCGGGCTGAACCCGGACCACTACCGGCGGTACCCGGCGCAGTTCTCCGGCGGGCAGGCGCAGCGGATCGGGATCGCCCGTGCGCTCGCGGTGAACCCGAAGCTGGTGATCTGCGACGAGGCGGTGTCGGCGCTCGACGTGTCGATCCAGGCGCAGGTGCTGGAGCTGTTGATGCGGCTGCAGCGGGAGAGCGGGTTCAGCTACATCTTCATCGCGCACGATCTGGCCGTGGTGCGGCAGATCTCCCAGCGCGTGGCGGTGATGAACAAAGGCAGAATCGTGGAGGTGGGGTCGCGGGACCAGGTGTTCGGCGATCCGCAGGACGATTACACGAAGACCCTGCTGGCCGCCGTACCGCGGATCAACCCGGAGTGGGACGCCAGACGGAGGAGGCGCAATGGTTGAGTACACGATTCCTGGGATGCATGTCCGCGAGCACACGGTGGAGGTGCCGCTGGACTGGTCGGACCCAGCCGAGCGGATCACCGTGTTCGCGCGGGAACTCGTCGACCCGGTCCGCAAGGACGAGGACCTGCCGTGCCTGCTGTTCCTGCAGGGCGGTCCGGGTGGGAAGGGTCCGCGGCCGACCGGTCCGGCCGGGTGGGTCGGGCAGGCGCTGAAGAAGTACCGGGTCGTCCTGATGGATCAGCGGGGGACTGGCCGCAGTACGCCGGTCACGGGCCGGCGGATCGCGGCGATGTCGGCCGAGGAGGGCGCCGACTACCTGGCGTGCTTCCGGGCGGACTCGATCATCGCGGACGCCGAGCACCTGCGGCAGACGGTCTTCGGCGGCGAGCCGTGGTCGACGCTGGGCCAGAGCTACGGCGGCTTCCTCACGCTCACGTATCTGTCCAAGGCGCCTGAGGGTCTGACCGCCTGCTACGTCACCGGCGGGCTGGCCTCGATCGATCCGTCGGCGGCCGAGGTGTACCGGCGTACCTATCCCCGCGTCGAGGCGAAGAACCGCGAGTTCTACAAGCGCTACCCGCACAACGTGGAGCAGGTCGCCGCGATCGCGGACCGGCTGGCGGCGGAGGACGTACGGCTGCCGGACGGCGACCGGCTGACGGTACGGCGGTTCCAGTCGCTCGGGATCGACTTCGGGATGAAGCCCGGGTACGAGCGGATCCACTGGCTGATCGACGAGGCACTCGACGGCGACGAACTCTCGGACACGTTCCTCAGCCAAGCCATGGGGTCCTCCTCCTACGCGGGCAACCCGCTGTTCGCCGCGCTGCAGGAGAGCATCTACGGATCCGGCGAGGGCGCGACGGGGTGGGCTGCCGAGGCGGAGCGGGCACGGCGTCCGGAGTTCGCCGAGGACGCCCGGCCGCTGCTGTTCACCGGCGAGATGATGTATCCCTGGATGTTCGCCGAGATCCGTGGGCTGCGGCCGTTCCAGGGCGCGGTCGAGCTGATGGCGCAACGGCCGTCGTGGCCCGAGTTGTACGACCTCGACCGGCTCGCGGCGAACGACGTACCGGTCGCCGCGGCCGTGTACTTCGATGACATGTACGTCGACTCCGGGCTGCAGCTCGACACCGCCGGGCGGGTCGGCAACCTGCAGGCATGGGTGACGAACGAGTACGAGCACGACGGCCTCGGGTCGGACCGCGTGTTCGAGCGGCTCACCGAGTTGGTCGCGGCGATCGGGGGTGGCATCCCGGCGCGGTGAGGGCTGGTGTTTCACAATAGGCGGCGACCCTGGGAGGTGAACGATGGCTGCCGATTCGACCGAGCCGATGCCGAGCGTACGGCGGCTCGCACAGCGCGAGAACCTGCGTGACAGCGTTGCCAACGCGCTCCGGGCGGCGGTGATCTCCGGAGAGCTGAAGCCGGGGGAGGTGTACTCCGCGCCGACGCTCGGCGCGCGGTTCGGGGTCTCCGCGACACCGGTCCGCGAGGCGATGCTCGACCTGGTCCGCGAGGGGCTGGTGATCTCCTTGCGGAACAAGGGCTTCCGGGTCACCGAGGTGTCCGACGAGGACCTCGACAACGTGGCCGCGGTCCGGCAACTGATCGAGCCGCCGACGATCCGGGACGTCGTACCGGCGATTCCGGCCGCGGACTACCCGCGGCTGCGCCGGCTGGCCGAGGACATCGTGGTCGCGGCTCAGGCGGGCGACCTGATCGCGTACATCGAGGCGGACCGGGTCTTCCACGTCACCCTGCTCGCGTACTCCGGGAACCAGAAGCTCGTCGACGTCGTGTCGGACCTGCGCTCCCAGACCCGCCTGCTCGGTCTCACGCCGCTCGTCGAGAGCGGTCGGCTGCTCCCGTCGGCCACCGAGCACCACGAGCTGATGGACCTGGTCGAAGCCGGCGACGGCGAGGGCGCCGAACAGCTGATGCGCCGGCACATCGGCCACGTCCGCGGATTGTGGGCCCGGTCTCAGAGCAGCTGACGATGGAGTGAGTCGGCAACGAACGTCTCGAACTCGCTCGGGGTCCAGCCGGACTCGGCGACCAGCTCCTGATAGACCCCGGGCGCAGCGAGCGCGCGGTAGATGGCCTGCGCCTGCTTGAGCGGGATCCGCAGCTGATCGCCCAGTGAGGCGATCATCGCGTCCATCACTTGGTTGCGTCCGGCAAGCTTCGACCGCAGCAGCGCCTTTGTTTCGGCGCTTTCGTCGGTCGCGGCCTCGAAGATCAGCACGACGTCGAAGCCGGCGGAGTACAGGTTGGTGAGCCAGCCGGCGGCGCCGCGGAGCCGCTCGGCCGGGTCCTCGATCGCGAACACCTGTCCGGCTCGCTCGAGGGCGCCGGCCTCGCTCAGCCACTGGTCGCAGATCAGCGAGAGGATCTCGCGCTTGGTGCCGAAGGCCGAGTAGACGGTCCGGGTCGCGACGCCGGCCTCCTTGGCGATCGCGTCGATGCTCGTGGCGCCGTACCCCTGCGCGGCGAAGAGCGCACGGGCCGCACGGGCGATCCGCAGGCGGGTCTCCTCGGCCTGCACCTGGCGATAGGACTTGACAGCCTCGGGCATGTCGGCACACTATCACTGTGTTCAGTGCAGTGACACTGCATCGAGTGCACTGCTAGTGCAGTATCTTCGAGGGGGAGTCATGGAAGGACCACGTGAGGTACTGGAGCGGATCCTGCACGAGGGGTTCGCGACCGGGAACGACGCGATCGTCGACGAGCTGTGTGCACCGGATCTGATCGAGCACCAGTTCGGCCTGGCCGGGAGGGGTGACCAGGCACGCGAGCAGGTGAAGGCCGCGATCCGGCAGGTGCACGAGCTGATGCCGGACATCGAGTACTCGCTGGAGGAGTCGACGGTCGTCGGGGATGTCGTGTGGGCCCGTGGACGGGCGCGGGGGACCGCGACCGGTTCGTTCTTGGGTCCGCCGAGCAACGCGCCGATCGACATCACGCTCTTCGAGATGGCCCGCGTAGTCGACGGGCAGATCGTCGAGCACTGGGGCTGCCCGGACCGGTTCGCCCTCCTCGCCCAGACCGGAGGGCTGGCCCGGCTTCAGGCGCTTACGACGACTTGAGTGCCTGCTTCGCGGTGGTGGCGGCGTCGGCGCCGTACGCGGTGGTGAGGCGGTCCAGGAACGCGTCGTGGTCGAGCACGTACTCCTGCGTGCCGACCGTTTCCAGGACCGTGGTGGCGAGCGTGCAGCCGAGGTGGGCGGCTGCTTCGTGGTCGAGCCCGGAGGCGCGACCGGTGAGGTAGCCGGCGCGGAACGCGTCGCCGCCGCCGGTCGGGTCGACCAGGCCCGGAGCGGGCACCGCCGGGACCTTCGCCAGTACGCCGGTCGTGTCCTCGATCACCACGCCGTCGCCGCCGCGCGTGGTGACGCGGACGCCGACCCGCTCGAGGATCTCGTTGTGGCTCCAGCCGGTCTTCTGCATCATCAGGCCGGCCTCGTACTCGTTGCTGAACAGGTACGCCGCGCCGTCGATCAGCCGCCGGATATCCGTACCCTCCATCCGTGCCAGCTGCTGCGACGGGTCCGCCGCGACGGCGATCCCGTGCTGCTTGGCCAGCTCGGTGTGCTTGAGCATCGCGTCCGGGTCGTCGGCGCCGATCAGCACCAGGTCGACGCCGCCGGTGGCCTGATGGATCGCGCCCAGGTCGAGCTCCCGCGCCTCGGCCATCGCGCCGGTGTAGAACGAGGCGATCTGGTTCGCCTCCTGGTCCGTCGTACAGGTGAACCGCGCGGTGTGTACGTTCTCGCAGACGCGGACATGCGACACGTCCACGCCGGCCGCGGTCAGCGCCGCGCCGTACTCGGCGAAGTCGGCGCCGACCGACCCGACCAGCACCGACCCGAACCCGAGCTGGGCCATGCCGTAGCAGATGTTCGCGCCGACACCGCCGCGGTGCACGACCAGTTCGTCGACCAGGAACGACAAGGAGACCTTGTGCATCTGCTCCTCGAGGAACTGGTCCTTGAACTTGCCCGGGAACGTCATCAGGATGTCGGTCGCGATCGAACCGGCGACGGCGATGCGCATGGGTGATGCTCCCTCGGAGTCGGTAGAGCTGGGGTCGGTGTACGGCCAGCAGACGGCCAATAGAGACTACAGGCGACCGAACAAATACACGGAGGGCGGGAATTCATGGGCCATCAGGTACCGGTGACCGAACAACTGCACGACTACATGGTCGCCCACGGCATGCCGCTGGACGAGATCGCGACCGAGCTGCGGGCCGAGACCGAGAAGCTCGGCAACCCCGCGGGGATGCTGACCACCGCCGACCAGGCCGGCCTGCTGACCACGCTGACCCGGCTGATCGGCGCCCGCCGGGCGGTCGAGATCGGCACCTTCACCGGCTTCTCCGCGCTGGCGATCTCCCGCGGGCTGCCGGACGACGGCGAGCTGATCTGCCTGGACGTCAGCGACGAGTGGACCTCGATCGGCCGCAAGTACTGGGAGCGGGCCGGCGTCGCGGACAAGATCGACCTCCGGATCGGCGACGCGCACGACTCCGCGGCGAAGCTCGACGGCGAGTTCGACCTGGCGTTCGTCGACGCCGACAAGGACTGGTACATCAAGTACTTCGAGACCGTCCTGCCGCTGATCCGCCAGAACGGGCTGATGCTGTTCGACAACACGCTGGCCGGCGGACGGGTGATCGAGGCCGACGGCCCGGCCGACCGCAAGGAGTTCAACGCGCACGTCGCGAACGACGACCGGGTCGACGTGGTCATGCTCGGCATCGGCGACGGGCTGACTTTGGTCCGCAAGAGGTGAGCAAGTCGGGGAGCAGGTCAGGGAGCAAGCCCGTGCCTCGGCTCGCGGTCCAGGGGCTGCAGCACAAGTACGGCGACCGGCCGGTGATCGAGGGCCTGACCTTCACACTGGCCGCGGGCCAGGCGATCGCGCTGGTCGGGCCGAACGGCGCCGGCAAGACGACCGTGCTGAAGTGCATCGTCGGGTCGGCCGAGCCGGCCGCCGGGAAGATCCTGCTCGACGGTGTGCCGATCGACGAGCGGGTCGAGGTCGTTCGCCGGGATGTCGCGACGCTGCTCGACGACCTGGACTTCTTCCCGGACCTGACCGCTGCCGAGCATCTCGACCTGCTCGCCCGCGCGCACGGCAACGCGTCGCCGGAGGATCTCGTCGACACCACGCTCGACGACATCGGCCTGCTGCCGGCCGCCGACCAGCTCCCCGGCTCGCTCTCGTCGGGTCAGCGTCGCCGCCTCGCACTGGCGACGGCTCTGGTCCGGCCGCGCAAATTGATGGTGCTCGACGAGCCGGAGGCCCGGCTGGACACCGACGGCGTGCAGTGGCTGTCGAACCGGCTGATCGAGGAGAAGAAGTCCGGCACGTCGATCCTGTTCGCGAGCCACGATCCCGCGCTGGTCGAGTCGGTCGCCGATTCCGTCGTCACGCTGACTCCGCTGCCATGACCGACGGACCTGTTGTCTTCGATCCCAACGACTTCGGGGCGATCCCGACGTCGCGCTCGTTGCGGCAGTGGATGCGCACGACCCGGCGACGGCACGCGGACCGGTCGTTCTGGCAGATCTTCGAGGACGTCTACCTGGTCCTGTTCACGCTGGCAATGGTCGGCGCGACAGCCGGCAACGTCGTCCGGCACCTGAACTCGAACGCGGCCGGCTGTACGTCGTACACCTGCGGCCAGCTGGCCGAGTGGATGCCGTGGATCATGGTGCCGTTGCTGTTGGCAATCACCATCCGGATGCTGCTGGCGGTCGGACCGGTGTCGGCGTCGCGGGCCAGTGGGTTCTGGTTGCTCGCCACTCCGGTCAACCGGGCCGCGCTGCTGCGCCCGGCGTACCGCCTCGTGACGGCTACGGTTGCCATCGCCGGACTGGTCGCGGCGGCGATCATTTGGGCGTTGATCGGGTCGCACTTCGGCGTCGTGCTGGAGGCGGCGATTCTGATCAGCGCGCTGCTGGTGTGTGCAGCGATCGGCACGGTCTGGGCCCAACAGTCGAGCCGGCGCTCCCGGTGGACGCTTCGGGTGGCCGACCTGCTGCTGATCGCTGCCCTCGTACCCGCCGCGATCCTCGCGTTCCGGCACGAACCGACGCGGAATGTGCAGACGGCGAACGTCGTCCTGACGTTTGCGGATATCGAGCAGGCATCCGTCTTCGACACGGTTCGGCTGCATCTGCTGGTGGTCTGCGCGGTCGTCGTCGTGCTCTGCCTCGGCCTGACGACGATCACCTCGCGGACGCTCGACCGGCTCGGGCGGTCGAGCGTGATCGCAGGTGGTGAGTTGCTGGCCGGTCTCGCGGGCGCGGCAAGCAGTCTGGACATCAGCATGCTCGGTGACGTGATCTCCGGGCGGCACTGGCGGCTGAAGGGGCGGATGCGGTCGCGGCGCGGGATGGGTTCGCGCGGCGGGGCGATCGTGCAGCGCGAGTTCTGGCGGATCCTGCGCTGGCCGCGGCGCCTCGTCATTGCGGGCGCGTTGCTCGTCGTGCCGTACGCCGTCGCGGGTGCCGGGTTCGACGTACTCGTTCCGATCGCGGCTGCGTTCGCCGGGTTCGTCGCCGTACGGCCGATGCTCGACGGGCTGCGGACGGTCTGCCGCTCGACCGGCCTGGTCCGTGCGATGGGGATGGATCTGCGCGAGTTGCGCGTGGTGATGGCGATCGTGCCGGGGCTGTTCGCGGTGCTCTGGGCAGGGCTCGCGTTCCCGGCGATCGGCAGTCTCTCGGCGACGTTCGCGGTCGCGGGCGGCGTGATCTCCGGCGCGGTGCGGCAGGCGTCCGCGCGGCCCCCGACGTACGCCGGTCCGCTGGTCGCCTCGCCGATGGGGGCGATCCCGCCCGGACTGTTCTCCCAGCCGGCCCGCGGATTCGACCTGCTGATCCTGTGCCTGGCGCCGGTGCTGCTCAACCTGCCGCCGCTGTGGGTCGTGGCCATCCCGGCCTTCGTCCTGACCGTGATGTTCTCGGTCCGCCCGAAGACCGACTGATTCCCTGATCCGACACCGGGCGCTTTGGTGTGGACAGGTACCTGGTCTCGCATGGTAGCCTGTCTCGCATGGTAGCCGAGAAGGTCTTCACGCAGCTGCGCCGCGGGACGCTGGAGTTCTGCGTCCTGGCGCTGTTGCAGGGAGAGCCCCGATACGGTTTCGAGTTGGTCAAGGCGCTGGGTGAAGTCGACGGACTGGTCACGACCGAAGGCACGATCTACCCGCTGCTGGCCCGGCTGCGCCGTGAAGGCCTGGTCGAGACGAGCTGGCAGGAGTCCGAATCAGGTCCGCCGCGGCGGTACTACACCTCGACACCCGAGGGCAGCCAGGCGCTGGCCGCGTTCACCGCGGACTGGCAGCGGTTCTGCGCCTCGGTCGACAAGATCTTGCAGAGTGGGAGACGGGGATGAACATGGAACTGGACAGCGACCGCGTGGTCGATGCGTACCTGAGCGAGCTGGCCGCCGAGGCCGCGGAGCTGCCGACCGGCCGCCGCGACGAGTTGCTCGACGACGTGAAGGCGCACATCGCCGAAGCGCGTGCGGCCGGTGCCACGTCCGCGGACGAGATCCGCGAGGTCCTCCAGCGGCTCGGTCGGCCGAGCGAGATCGTCGGCGCCGCCACCGAGGGCCTGGTGCGGGTCGAGGTGCCGCCGCGGCTGCGTCCGTGGGACTTCATCGCGGTCGGGCTGCTGCTGGTCGCGCCGTACCTGCTGTCTTTCAGTGTGATCGTGGCCTTGATCGGCTGGGCGATGGGCCTCGGGATGCTCTGGTCGTCGAACCGCTGGACCGTGCTGTGGAAGCTGATCGGCACCCTGACCTGGCCTATCGGGTACGCCGTCGTCATCGCGCTGGACACGTTCTTCCAGGCCCCGATCGGGGTCAGCCTGGCAGCTGACGCGGTGGTCACGCTCGGGCTGACCGCCGCCCTGGTGCTGAACGCCCGCGCGCCGCGTCAGGCCTCGTAGACCAGCCACTTCCGCTCGATCTCGGCCGGCAGATCGACATCGTGCTGACGCGCGAAGAGTAGTAGCTGGCACAGCACGTCGGCGAACTCCTGGTGGAAAGCGTCGCGAATGACGTCCGGCGTCGCGCCCTTGGACCGGGCTCGACGCGTGTGTTGGAGGTAGGCCTGGGTAAGTTCGCCGACCTCCTCCTGCAGCTTGAGCAGGAACCAGTCGGGATCCCGCTCGAAGCCGAGGCGTTCGCCGTATCCGACGGAAATCTTCTCCAACCGCTCGGAGAGCGTCTCAAGATCCACTGCACTACCTAAACAGGCCCCGCCGACAACTGCCGGCGGGGCCTGGTGCGTCGCGCTAGGCCTTCTCGTCGACCTTCGGGAACGGGTCCAGATCCGGCAGGCTCGGCTCGGGGTCGGTGGTGGGGTCCGGGCTGACCGGCTCCTGCGCCGGATCGCCGTCCACCTGCAGGCTCTTGGGTGCGGTGGCCCAGACAGCGGCGGCGGCGCGGGCGGCGTCGGCGGCGTCGGTCTGGCGTTCATAGTTCTTGATGTCGAGGGCGTACGCCTTCACTACCGCGGTGAGGTCGCGGCGCAGCTGCTTGTGCACCCAGAGGGCGTAGGCCTGCGAACGGGCCTCGATGAAGTTCTTCAGTTCCTGCATCTGGGCAGGGGTCATGTCGTCGTCCTCCGAATGGCCAGGGGTGAAATCGCCGCGGGCGATCGCGGCACGGGCTGGATCGCCGGGGCAGTCTGTCGGCTCCGGACGGACCGCGGAGTGCGGCCGGATCGCCGTACCGCGGGGGTAGAGCTTGCGGAAGTCGGCGATCACCGCGCGGGTGGTCGCCTTCATCGCGGCCGACGGCTGCTCGCCGGTGACGAGCACCAGCAGGATCGCGCCGTACCGTTCGTTCACGTCGTTGTCGCCGTTCGCGCCGGACTGGGTCCGCAGACCGCGCAACGTCCACGCCCGGCCGGACTGGTCGACCGCGACCTGGTACGCGATATCGGACCAGCCGCGGGTGTCCATGTGGTAGTCCTGCCACCCGCGCAACGCGGACGCGACCGCCGCCTGGGTGTGGATGACCTTCGTCGATCCGGTGCCCGGCCAGTGGATGACCGCGCCCTCGACCCGGGACACGGTGAGGTTCCCCGGCCCGTCCTTCGGCGGCCGCGCGTTCCAGGCAGACCGGGGCAGATAATTGACCATCGATACTCCTCACGTGCCTCACAGCGCCACATACCCAACGCTGGCGCTCGGTAATCAACCGATCACACTCGGCATCCAACGTCAAGCGGTGAGAAGCATCCTGTCAGGTCATCAGCCCAGGAGGGGAAGGAGTTGGTCGCCGATGCGGACGGTTTCTTCGCGGTACGGCGTGTCGGACAGGATGAAGTGGGTGATGCCGAGATCGCGGTACCGGCGCAGGGACTTGGCGACATCGTCGGGGGAGCCGACGAGCCAGGTGGTGCCGGCGCCGCCTCCGCCGTACTTGCCGGGCGCGGTGTAGAGGTTGTCGTCGAGAACCTCGCCGCGTTCGGCCAGATCGAGGAGGCGTTGCTGGCCGACGGCCTTGAACCAGCGGCGGTCGCGGTTGCCCTGTGCCTCAGCCATCTTCGCGACCTTCGCCTCGGCGTCCGCCCAGGCCTGATCCGTCGTGTCCCGTACGAGTGTCGTGATCCGCAACCCGAACTCCAGCGGCGCATGCTCACGACCCAGCTCGCCCTCCAGTTCCCGCAGATGCGCAATCCGCTCCGCGATCCCGTCCAGCGGCTCGCCCCAGAAGAGCTGTACGTCGGCATCCGTCGCCGCCACCCGCTGCGCCGCGTCCGACGCGCCACCGAAGTACAGCCGCGGATGCAACCGGCCTTCCCGTACGACGGGCCGCGTCGCGACGGTCGACCCGGTGACCGAGAAGTACTCGCCCGTGAACGTCACATCCTCCTCGGTCCACAATCGCCGTACCAGTTGGAGGAACTCCTTCGTCCGGGCGTACCGCTGCGGCTGGTCGCCCTCGCTGTCGCCGTACGCCGCGAGGTTGTCCTGGCCGGAGACGATGTTGATCAGCAACCGTCCGCCGCTGAGCTGGTCGAGCGTGCTCGCCGCGGACGCGAAGTGCGCCGGATGCCAGTAACCGGGCCGGATCGCGGCCAGCGGCTGGAACGTCGTGGTCCGCGCGGCGAGTGCGGTCGCGACGGTGAACGTGTCCGGCCGGCCCCACCCGGTGCCGAGCAGCGCGCCGGACCAGCCGTGGTCCTCGGTCAGCCGGGCCAGCTCGGTCAGACGCTCGATGCTGTTGTGTCCCTGGACGGTGTCGTCGCCGCGGTGACCGGGGTCGACCTGGTTCGGGATGTACCAGAGGAAAGTCATGGAAATCAGTTTAAGTTCACTCGATTAGTAGACTTAGAATGTCTTGCTGGTCAAGATGGCCGTGCCGGGGCGACTCTGGAGAGATGGACGAGCCACGGGACGAGCCACTGAGTGCGAAGGAACGGGCGGCGCGGGGGAAGGCGGTCCGGAACGACGTACCGCTCGAGTCGCATGCCGACGTCCGGCTGAGTGCCACCCGTGATCCGGTCGGGTTGCTGCTCAGCCAGGCCGAGGGACGGGTCTCCGAGCTGATGCCGATCCGGCACGGCCGGATGCTCGTCTCGCCGTTCACGTTCTACCGCGGCGCCGCGCTGGTGATGGCTGCCGACCTCGCGGAGACGCCGACAACCGGGCTGGAGGCGCAGTTGTGCGGGGACGCGCACCTGTCGAACTTCGGTGCGTACGCGTCGTCCGATCGGCGTCTGGTGTTCGACGTGAACGACTTCGACGAGACGCTGCCGGGGTCGTTCGAGTGGGACGTGAAGCGGCTCGCGACGAGCTTCGTGGTGGCGGGGCAGGACAACGGGTTCGACGCGAAGAAGTGCCGCAAGGTCGTGCGTACCGTCGTCCGCACCTATCGCGAGACGATGCGCGAGTTCGCCGAGCAGCCGATTCTCGCCGTCTGGTACGCACGGCTGGACATCCAGGATGTGATCGCGCAGTACAAGGCGTCGTTGCCGTCGGGTCAGCGGAAGGGGCTGAAGGCGGCCCGCGGGCAGCTCGAGAAGGCCTACACCCGCGACAGCATGCAGGCGATCGGCAAGCTGACGACGACCGTCGACGGGCGCCGGCGGATCGTGTCGAACCCGCCGCTGGTGATGCCGGTCGACGACCTGGTCGACATCGACGGCCCGATGGTGATCGCCCGGCTGCAGGAGCTGATGACCGGCTACCGCGGCACGCTCCAGCAGGACCGCCGTCATCTGCTGGATCATTTCCGGCTCACCGACATCGCGCACAAGGTCGTCGGCGTCGGCAGCGTCGGCACCCGCGCGTGGATCATGCTGCTGGAGTCCACGATCGCCGACGAGGCCCTGGTCCTGCAGGCGAAACAGGCCGGTCCGTCCGCGCTGGCGTCGTACGCCGGATCGCCGGCACAGGTGAACGAGGGCGAGCGGGTGGTCCTCGGCCAGCGCATGATGCAGGCGACCAGCGACATCTTCCTCGGCTGGCTGCGCGCCGACACGGCCGACGGCGAGCAGGACTACTACGTCCGCCAGCTCCGCGACTGGAAGATGTCTGCCGACATCGAGACCATGACCCCGGACGCGATGACCGTGTACGCCCGCCTCTGCGGCTGGACCCTCGCCCACGCCCGCTCCGGCGACCGCTTCGCCCTCGCCGCATACCTGGGTAAGTCCGAACAGTTCGACCGGGCCGTCACCGAGTTCGCCGAGACCTACGCCGCCCAGAACACCCAGGACCACGAAACCTTCGCCAAGGCCGTAGCCGACGGCCACGTCGCAGCCCGAACCGGAGTTTGATCAACTCCCGTTGTAACGCATCGTGACGAGAACTCGATGTAGCGGCCGACGGGGTTGCGCTGTGTGACCCGATCGTAGGGGGGACACGCGTGGGACAGCACATCGTCCTGCCGAGCCGAGCGAGTACGCCGGTCGGGCATGGGTTGCAGATGAAGTTGCGGAGGCCGGTTCGGGTGTGGTTGCTGGCGGTTGTCACGGTGGGCATCTATCACCTGGTTTGGTACTACAAGATCCACCGAGAGTTGGCGCGGTTCGACCGGCGACGGGCGGTGCCGGTTGCCGGGCCGATGCTGGTGTTGCTGTTGCTCGGGTGGACCGTGGTTGCGCCGCTGGTTTCGTACTTCCGCACGGGCAAGCGCATAGGTGAGAGCCAGCGGGCGGCCGGACTTCCGGTGACCTGCAACCCGTTGCTCGGGATGCTGCTGATGCTGGTGTTCGGCCTCGGCGCGGTATATCTCCAGGTCGAGCTCAACAAGGTCGTGAACTCCTACGGCGACGCCCCGGCCGGCGTACCGGTATCGCTGTACGTCTGACTCATCGCTGCGACTTGTCGAGCTCATGAGCAACACCTGTTGGACTCTTGCGCGGGAGCGTGATCTGGTGGCTGGAAACGTTCCCGTTCTTGGTCGGAGGTTGCGATGATTCGGCGGTCGCTCGGTGTCGGTGGACCGGAGATCAGTGGGCTGGGGATGGGGTGCTGGGCGATCGGAGGACCCCATGCCCGGCAGGGGAGTCCGGTCGGTTGGGGTGTGATCGACGACGGCGAGTCGAAGCGAGCACTGCGGCGCGCGTACGAACTCGGCGTGACGTTCTTCGACACCGCCGACGTGTACGGCTGCGGGCACAGCGAGAAGCTGATCGCGGACGCGCTCGGTGGTGTCCGGGACGACATCGTGATCGCCTCCAAGGCCGGTTACACCTACGTCGAGGAGACCCGCGAGGCGCCGGGTGAGAACGGCGACCCCGACTACATCCGATGGGCCTGCGACGAGTCGCTCCGGCGGCTCGGTACGGACCGGATCGACCTGTACCAGTTCCACCTCGGCGGGTACGACCTGGCCAAGGCGGACGACGTCCTCGCGGTCTTCGAGGAGCTGGTTGCCGCGGGCAAGGTTCGGGCGATCGGGTGGAGCACGGACGACCCGGAGCGGGCCGCGCGGTTCGCGAAAAGCCCGCACTGCAAGGCGATCCAGCAACACTTCAACGTGTTCGGCGGGAACGCCGACGTCCTGGCGTTGTGCGAGGACAAGTGCCTCGCGAGCATCGTCCGCGGCCCGCTCGGGATGGGCCTGCTGACCGGGAAGTTCGACCAGGACAGCAGTCTGCCGGATGACGACGTACGGCACGGCTGGAACTTCCGCACCGGCGATCAGGCCGAGTCGCTGCGCCGTCTCGACGCGATCCGCGACATCCTCACCTCCGACGGCCGGACGCTCGCGCAGGGTGCGCTCGGCTGGCTGTGGGCGCGCAGCGAGGCGTTCGTCCCGATCCCGGGCTTCAAGACGGTCGCGCAGGTCGAGGAGAACGCCGGCGCGCTGCAGCACGGTCCGCTGACCCCGGCGCAACTGGATGAGATCGGCACGATCCTGGGCCATTGACATCGTTGTCTGGTACGACGACGATGTCTCCTCGGAAGCTCGGTGAAACGTTTCCAACCGCCCGAGGAGATGTTGATGAATCGTCCTGCCCGAATTCTGAGCGCCATGCTGGCCGGCGCGGCCCTGGTGGCCGCGGCGCTGGTGGCGCCGCCCGCCGCCACCGCGAACCCAGGGGCCGACGGCCCGACCGCCACCGCGCGGGCCCGGGTCGCGGCCGACGAGCTGATGAGCTCCTACGAGCCGAACAAGGCGTGGTTCCCCTCCAGCTGGTGGAATTCCGCGGTCGCGCTGCAGACCATCGGCGACTACATGCAACGCACCGGCGACCGCCGCTACCTGGCGCAGCTGGACAACACGTTCGAGAAGGACAAGGGAGCGTTCCCGGCCGGGTACCTGTCCGGCGACGAGCTGCTGGGCAACTTCACCAGCCGCGCGATCGACGACTCCGAGTGGTGGGGTCTGACCTGGGTCCAGGCGTACGACCTGACGAAGAACCCGAAATACCTCGACATGGCGGTCAAGATCGCGGAGTACGTCGAGGGGTACTGGGACCCGAGCTCGTGCGGCGGCGGAGTCTGGTGGAACGGCGAACGCACGTACAAGAACGCGGTCACCAACGGCCTCTGGATCCGCCTCACCGCGGAGCTGCACAACCGGATGCCGCACGACAAACGCTGGCTCGGCCGCGCGCAGGAGGGCTGGAACTGGTTCACCGCGAGCGGCATGATCAACTCCGCCGGCCTGGTCAACGACGGCCTGCGGGACGACTGCACGAGCAACGGCGACACGGTCTGGAGCTACAACCAGGGCCTCGCGATCGGTGCGGGTCTCGAGCTCTACCGGGCGACCCACGACGCCAAGATCCTCCCGACGGTACGGCGGCTCGCGGACGCGGCGATCGCTCCGGGCGGACTCGTGACCGACGGCGTCCTGACGGAGTACTGCGATGCGCCGGGCCGCACGTGTGACGACAACGGCAAGCAGTTCAAGGGCATCTTCATGCGCTACTGGATGGACCTCGCCGACACCACGCGCGACCCGCGCTACACGGCGTTCGTCGCGCAGCAGGCCGCCGGGGTCTGGGACAACGATCGCGACGCATCGGACCGGCTGGGGGAGCGGTGGTCCGGCGCCGAGCCGAACGTCTTCGACTGGCGTACTCAAGCCAGTGCGCTGAGCGCCCTGATCGCTGCCGTGCCCACCGTCCCGCCGGCGCGATCGTTGTCGGCGACAACCAACCCGGCGCTGCCCGTGGTGATGCCCGCGACCGGCAGTGCGACGCACGTGAAGGTTCAGGTCGATGTCCAGGCGACCGGCCCGACTCCGCTCCAGGTCGTCGTACGGCCGGCCGCCCCGGCCGGGTGGACGGTGACCCCCGCGAAGACCACTGTCACGCTTCGCCCGCACGGCATCGCTTCACCTGTGCAGGCGTCGGTTCCGCTCGATGTGACGATCCCGGCCGGCACCGCGGACGGCCTCCACTCGGTCACCGCGACCGCGTCGTCCGGGTCGCTGTCGTTCAGTACGCGGTCGGACATCCTGGTCGCGCACAACGTCGATTTCGACACCGGTACGGCGGCCGAGACCCCGTGGTTGTTCGACGCGGACGGTTCGCAGAGCAACGGCGTACAGAACCGGTTCGCCGACGGGCATTCGTACTTCGTCTACCGTTTCCCGTTCCCGGCCGACACCACCAGCGCGTCCGCGACGCTGACGATCGACAACGAGTTCGTCGTCCAGGTCAGCGGCGACGGGCAGACCTGGACCACGGTCGCGACCGAGACCAACCAGGAGCACGACGGGAACAACAAGGCAGCCCGCACGTTCGACCTCACGCCGTACCTCGGCGCGGACAAGGCCGGGTACGTGCGGGTGTCGGACTCCTTCCCCGACGACGGCTGGGGCGGTCGCGTCTACCACGTGACGGCCACTTACAACTAGGCAGCTGCCCGGTCGTTGATCGTCCGCCGGCGCAGCGACGCGTCGAGGACGGCCGGGGTGTCGTAGTCCATGTCGAGCCGGCCGACATCGGTGCCGGGCGGGACGATCTTGTCGATCTGGTCGAGGATGGCGTCATCGAGGGTGACGTCCATCCCGGCCAGGGCGTCGTCGAGGTGTGCCATGGTCCGCGGGCCGATGATCGCCGACGTGACGCCCGGGTGTGCGATGGCGAAGGCCATGGCCAGATGGGTCAGCTTGAGCCCGGCCGCGTCGGCGACCGGGACCAGCTGCTCCACGACCTCGAGCCGCCGCTCGTCGGTCATGTGCTTGAAGATCGCCGTACGCCGGAGATCGGCAGGCGCCCGCCCGGTCAGCTGACCCTGGGCGAGCGGGCTCCAGACCAGCGCACCCATGCCGTACTTCTGCACCATCGGCAGCACCTCGCGCTCGATCCCGCGATTGAGGATCGAGTACGGCGGCTGCTCGGTACGGAACCGCTCCAGGCCGCGGCGCTCCGCGACCCATTGCGCCTCGACGATCTCGCTGGCGGGTGTCGCCGACGAGCCGACGGCGCGGACCTTCCCGCTCCGGATCAGATCCGTTAGCGCGGACAGGGTCTCCTCGATATCGGTGTCCGGATCGGGCCGGTGCATCTGGAACACGTCGATGTAGTCGGTCTGCAGCCGGCGCAGCGAGTTCTCGACGGCGGTGATGATCCAGCGCCGCGAGTTGCCGCGCTGGTTCGGGTCGTCGCCCATCGGCAGGTGCGATTTGGTGGCGAGTACGACGTGCTCGCGGCGGCCCTTGAGCGCTGCGCCGACGATCTCCTCGGACTCGCCGTGGGAGTAGAAGTCCGCGGTGTCGACGAAGTTGATCCCGGCGTCGAGGGCCTTGTCGATCATCCGGAGCGACTCGTCGCGATCGTTGTTGCCGACGGCACCGAACATCATCGCGCCGAGGGCGTAGGGGCTGACCTTGATACCGGTCCGGCCGAGCGTGCGGTAGTGCATTCTTGATCCTCCTTGGGGTTGCTTCCACCTTGGCCGCGGCAACCGGCCCGGAGAAGGCCCACCTCATCCACGGACAGGTTGTCCCTGGATAGGCCTTGGGACGTCGCGGATGATGGAGAGCGTGATCGATCGTGACGGCCTGGCCGACTTCCTCCGCCGGCGCCGGGAGGTGCTGCACCCGGCCGACGTAGGTCTTCCCGACGGCGCCCGCCGCCGTACGCCGGGATTGCGCCGCGAGGAGGTTGCCCAGCTCGCCGGCATGTCGACGGACTACTACTCGCGGCTGGAGCAGTCCCGCGGGGCGAACCCGTCCGAGCCGATCATCGCCGGCCTGGCCCGTGCCCTCCGCTGTGACCTGATCGAGCGCGACCACCTGTACCACCTGGCCGGCTTCACGCCGCCACTGCGCCGAGCCGGCCGCCACATCCCGCCCGGCCTGCTCGCGCTGGTCAGCCGGCTGAAGGATATCCCGGTCGTGATCTGCACGGATCTCGACGAGGTCCTCTGGCAGAACGCGCTCGCGGACGTCGTCGTCAGTCCCCGAGTGGGGCAGAACCTGACCTGGCTCTGGTTCACCGATCCGGAGATCCGGCAGATCTTCCCCGCGGAGGATTGGGACGCCCACTCGGCGTTCCATGTGGCCGACCTGCGTGCGACGTACTCCCGCCGGATGGGGGACCGTGACGTCACCGACCTGGTCGACGCCCTCATCGAGCAGAGCGAGGAGTTCCGCACGCTGTGGTCCCACCACGACGTCGCCGTACACCTGCCCCGCAAACGCTTCGTGAACGCCGAGGTCGGCAACCTGGACCTGACCTGCGAAACCCTCTTCACCCCGGCCGCCGACCTCCGCGTTCGCGCCTTCCTCCCCATCGAAGGCACCGACGCCCGCGAGAAACTGGACCTCCTCCGAGTGATCGGCACCCAGAGCTTCGGGGAAGAAGCTCACCACAGCCGATAGAAGATGCCGGTGTTCGCTCCCGAGCGCTGCCGACAGGCTCGACCACCAGCTGGCCAGGTTGTTAGATGGGCTCAACATCTTGTTAACCCCCTTCACGCTTGACATGTGATGGGGGTTCACAAGATGCTTTCCCTGTGTCTCTCACCGACGACAACGAGCAGCTGGTCAGCCTGGCTGACGTCGCGCAGCTCGCGCGGGTTACCCGCCCGGCGGTCAGCAACTGGCGCAAGCGCCATCGGGACTTTCCGCCTCCGGTTAGAGAGACCGGTGCGGTCAGCCTGTTTCGTCTGGTCGACATCGAAGGTTGGTTGAGCCGACATGGGAAGGTTCGCGAGCAGCCAACGGCTCGCCAGGAGGTCTGGCGGGTTCTGAACGTGGTCCGTGGTCGCACTACGGTGACGCGCTCGGTCGAGGTCTGCCTTTGGGTGCTTGGCATGTACGTTCTCAATGGCTGGGTGGATCGCAGCAATCGACTCGTTCCCGAGATCGCCCGGCGTGATGAGCCGACCGAGATGGTGACATCGGCTGCACGGGTCGTCGGCGAACATCTCGTCGGCGCGCCACTCGTGTTCGACCCTGTCGACCTGGTCGAGGCAGGTCCTGTTGTCGCGGAGATTCCGAGACTGGTGCGGGAGTACGGCACTGTCGAGGTTTGTGAAGCCCTTGTTGCGGAGGCGTCAGAGCGCCAGGGGAAGGCTGGTGGCACGGCTGTCACGCCGATGGGTATCGCGCAACTCATGGCGGCGCTGGCTGAGCCGATCACTGGGCTGATGTACGACCCGGCATGCGGATGGGGCAATGTGCTCGTCGGTCTCGCCCAGCAGCGTCCGGATGACGGCCAGTGCTTTCTGGCGGGGGATGACATCGATCCGACCGCCTGGGTGATCACTGCTGTGCGGCTGCTGATCCACAACGCCAGAGGACGTATCAACCAAACCGACGCGGATTCCGTCGTTGAGAGCATGCACGCCGACCGAGTCTTCGCTGACCCGCCGTTCGGACGTGCGGCGGGCGAGTGGGAGTGGATTGACCGATCCATCCATCACCTGAATCCCAGCGGCCGGGCCTTCCATCTGTCGCCAATGGGACTGCTGTTCCGCGGCGGTCGAGATGCCGCCACGCGTCGACGGCTCGTTAGCGCAGGCTCTGTCGAAGCGGTGATCGCCCTTCCTCCCGGTCTGTTGTCCGGTACCGGCCTCCCGGTGGCGCTGTGGGTTCTTCGCCGTCCGACCGTGACGCCGGACAGATCGAAAGTGCTCCTCATCGATGGGCGGGCACTTGGCTCCCAGAATCGTTCGCAACGCGAGCTGGGGGCATCCGATATCCAGTCGGTCGCCGATTGCTACCGTGCTTGGACCACCGGCGCTGCGTTGCCTGAGGCAAGCAACCTGAAGGCTGTCGTCGTGCCGATGGACGAACTGAGGCGAAGCGACGCGAGGTTGGACCCCGGTTTCTGGCTGGCCAATGCAGCAACCCCAGATGAGCATGTCTCTCGGATCCGCGCCGCCACCGAACGGTTGCGTGGCACCTCCGAACGACTGCCGACCGTGACGAACATAGATCAGCTCGAGGTCGGCGCATCCGACTCCGTCCTGGTTCGCGATCTCGTGGATGTCGTGCGTGGTGTTCGGGTGCCTCCGGACATCTTGGGTCGTGGTTCGGCTCCGCTGCTGAGGGCACGGGATCTGCGACCGGACTGGAGCATCAAGGCGTCGACGTTGGTCGATCCACGAGATCTGGAGCAGGACGCGGCTCTCACGCGCCCAGGTGACGTTCTTGTCTTCGCGGACCGTGAGCAGGTTCGTGCAGGCGTCGACTTGACCGGAGGAGCGATAGTCAGCTCCCCGCTCCAGCGGTTTCGGCTCCGTGCGGGTTCCTTGGACAGCGCTCTGGTTCTGGCTGCTCTGCTGACTGGAAACCCGACGTCCGGAGCGGTCGCGCTGAGCTACGCGGACATCCGTGACATCACCGTCAGTTGGCCGGAGTATGGAAGGCACACTGGAATCGCTGAGATGCTGCGATTGCTGGCGGCGCAGCGAGAAGCCACACGACAGGCGTTGGGAGCGGCCGACGAGGTACTTGCCAGTGTCGTCGCAGCATTGGCCGCCGGTATGCAGCCTGCGAGTGGACCTACTGAGACGGACGGCAGATGACATCGCGACGCCGTGGTCTGACCAGCGATCCTCGTACCGTCGTAGGCCTGATCTTCCGGGTTGTCGACGAGCCACGCAGGGCACTCTGTGCCATCGCGATCTCAGCCCCGGTGATAGGTGCGCTGCTGCAGGTCGGTGGCCTGGAGCCGGTGAACGGGATTCCGACGACCTGGCTGGGCGGCGTGGGTGGACTGTCAATCGCGACCGTGCTGACCTTGTTTCGCTGCCGGCAGACGCGAAGGCTCCGAAAGGTCAAGGCTCATGACGGCGGGTCAGAGCGTTCTTGATCGGGGCGTCGGCACGCAGAGTTTCGCCTAGCGGGGGCGGAGGCCGTCCACGAGTAGGTCGAGTAAGCGCGCGGCCTGGTCGTGTTGCTGGTCGGGGGCTGCGGCGATGACTGCGCCGGCCATCGCCGCGACGACATCGTCGGCTGGTACGTCGGAACGCAGGGTGCCGGCGCCAACCCCCGCGTCGAGAAAGTGGGCGATGGCTGTGGCGAGGCGGGATCGAGTGTCCGACTGCGTTACCGCGCCCGACGCGACGATGGCGCGGAGGCTGACGCCCATTGCTCGCTTGGAGTCGACGAAGTCAAGGTAGCGGTGCATCCAGGCCAGCAGGGCCTCGTCGGCGGGGCCGGCGATCGCCAGCTCAGCTGCGGCGTCGCAGAGCCGGCCAAGCTCCTGGTGGTAGACCGCCGTGAGCAGTGCCTCCCGGGTGGGGAAGTGCCGGTACAGCGTGGCCACTCCGACCCTCGCCCGCGCCGCGACCCGGTCGAGCGACAGGTTGACGGGTTCGCCCGCGCGAACAGCGACGGCGAGCTCGCCCAGCTCGTCGACGGCGGCCGCGACCACCTGCTCGCGTTTCCGCGCAGCGTCAGCTCGCATAAGTGGAGAAACCTCCAGTTAGTGTTACGGTAATTGGAGAAACCTCCACTTACTCTACCTGGGGACACCGCTATGACCTCGCAACGACCAGGCGGCACCGTCACGCTCGGGCAGCACGAGATCGCCCGGATCGGGTACGGCGCGATGCAGCTCGAGAAGCTGGACACGACGGCAGCAGGCGCCGTACTGCGTCGCGCCGTCGAGCTCGGCGTCAACCACGTCGACACCGCGTCCTTCTACGGCGCCACCACCGTCAACCAGCGGATCCGCGCCGCCCTGCACCCGTACGCCGACGACCTCGTCATCGTCAGCAAGGTCGGTGCCAGGCATCTCGACGAGCCGGTGCGCGCGCGTCTCGGCGACCGCGAGGTCGAGGTGCACCTGACCCTGGCCCAACGCCCCGAGCAGTTGCGCGAGCAGGTCCACCTCGATCTCACGTCGCTCGGCCTGGACCGGGTCCCGGTCGTGAACCTCCGTCGCGCCGACCGCGGCCCCGGCCTCGTTGCCGAAGGCGACCAGGTGGTTCCACTCGACGACCAGCTCGCCGAACTGATTGCCCTACGCAACGAAGGCCTGATCGGCGCGATCGGCCTCAGCAACATCAGCACCGAGCAACTGAAACAGGCCCTCCCGGCCGGCATCGTCTGCGTCCAGAACGCCTACAGCCTCCTCGACCGCTCGTCGGAGGAGCAGCTCCAACTCTGCGCGACCAACAACATCACCTGGATCCCGTACTTCCCCCTCGGCTCAGCCTTCGACCAGATCCCATCCCCGACCGAGCACCCCGCCGTACAAGCCGTCGCCACCCGCCTCAACACCACACCGGCAGCGGTCTGCCTCGCCTGGATCCTCGCCCACGCTCCAAACACCGCCCTCATCCCCGGCACCCGCACCATCCCCCACCTCGAAGCCAACCTCCGCACCACCGACGTCGAGCTCGGCGAGGACGACCTCGCCGAGCTCGACTCCGTCGTCAGCGCCTGAGCTGGATGCTCTGGGTGTAGGCGTCCTGGTTCGGGGTGTTCACGCCGGGCCGGCCGCGGAAGTCGGTCCAGCACGGGTGGATCCGGAGGTCATTGCCGATGGCGACCGCTGAGTAGTCTCCGATGAACACGCCCTGCACCTCGGTACCGTCCGGGTTGACGGCGAGGAACTGGACCTGCGGGTTCTGCGAGGCGGTGGTGATCCGTTGGGTGCCGGCCCGGCTGAGCGACTGGGTGCCGGAAGCGGACCAGTACGCGTAGTCGAGATTGATCCCGTTGCGGTCGTAGTGCCTCGTGTACGACGCGATCGCGACCTTGCCGTCGCGTGCCGCGACCGCGCTGAAGAACTCGTCCTGCGGCGTACCGATGACCAGCGGCCGGGACCAGCTCTTGCCGTTGCCGGACGAGGACACGACGTTGTCGCCGTTGGTCTTGACGGAAGCGCCCGTGGTCGCGTCGTACAGGCCGTTGCGGTCGTCGGACCAGACCACGGTCAGCTTCCCGGTCACCCGGTCGTAGGCCAGTTGCGGATAGCTGTTCAGCCGGAAGTTCTCGCCGGTGAGCGTGTCCGGGAAGTCGTAGTTCGTGTCGACGATCGCGTGCCGGAACGAGCGCCCGTGATCGGTCGAGGTGGCAACCACCGTGGCGTCCCGGTCGTCGGCGCCGTCACACGCGGCCGTCGCGCAGACCGAGGCCTCGTACGCGACGTACAGCTGCCCGTCGTTGCCGACCTGCGGGTTGGAGCCCTGATCGTACGGCGTGATGCCGCCGCGGAAGCCGTTCAGCGACGGCGGAATCCGGACCGGTGCCCCGAAGTGCGCGCCGAAGTCGACGCTGGCCGACAGCATGATCGGCGACTCGAGGTAGTTGTCGTCGGTGTCGTAGGTGAACTTGGTCCAGCTCACGTACACCCGGCCGTTCGACGGGTCGGCGGCCAGCCACGGCTTGTCGTTGAAGATGTGCGTCACGGCCGGCGTGCCGTCGGAGTTCACCCCATCCATCGCGATGACCCGCGGACCGCTCCAGTGCAGTCCGCCGTCGTGCGACACGTTGACGACGATCGCGGTCGCGTCCTGCCCGCCGAGCGGCGCCGACCGGCTGAAGACGATGCTGGCGAAGTACACCGTGTTGTTCGGTCCGAAGGCGACCACCGGGTCGCCCGATCCGTCCATCCAGCTGAAGGCCCCGGTGCCGACCGCGGCGATGGTCAGCCCCGGAATCATCACATTGGTCCAGGTCCGGCCGCCGTTGAACGACGTGTACGCGAAACTCGAGCTGTCGTTGCGGTTCTCGCGCGCGTTGAACAGCCGGTAGTCGTTCGCGCCGGCGACGATGTTGTTCGGATTGCGCGGGTTGACCGCGATCGTGGTCTCGTTCTGCGCGGCGCTACAGCCGGCCTGCGAGCCCACCGGAACCACGGTGTCGCCGACGATCTGGTCGACGTTCGGCGCCGGATTCCCGTACGGATTCGGATGGCCGAGATACGACTGACACAGCGCAGACTGCGCCGGGTCGTCCGGGTCGGGCTCCTCTTCCTCTGCCAGCACCTCCTTGAGCAACGGGTTGTGGACGGTGACGGCGTCCGAGGCGGCGGTGGCGGGCGTAGCTACCAGTGCGAGCGACCCGATCAGGCTGACAACACCCAGGATCGCCGACCGGCGCATGGTTGACTGCCTCACTGTGTTCCCCCTTCCCTGCCCCCGAGGGATGACACAGCGCATTCTGCGCCTCACGGGGAGTCCGGTCCAGGGCAGAGAAAAACCCCGTCCGGACCGGCCGGACAGGGTTTCTCAGTTAGGTCTCAGACAACTCAGACGTCGTAGTACAGCTCGAACTCGTGCGGGTGCGGGCGGAGCTGGATCGGGGCGATTTCGGATTCGCGCTTGAGGTCGATCCAGGTTTCGATCAGGTCGGAGGTGAAGACGTCGCCTTCGAGGAGGAAGGCGTGGTCGGCCTCGAGGGAGTCGATCACGGCCGGGAGCGAGGTCGGGACCTGCGGGATGCCCGCGTGCTCCTCCGGGGGCAGCTCGTAGAGGTCCTTGTCGACCGGGTCGGCCGGCTCGATCTTGTTGCGGATGCCGTCCAGGCCGGCCAGCAGCTGGGCCGAGAAGGCCAGGTACGGGTTCGCCGACGGGTCGGGGCAGCGGAACTCGATCCGCTTCGCCTTCGGGTTCGACCCGGTGATCGGGATCCGGATGCAGGCCGAGCGGTTGCGCTGCGAGTAGACCAGGTTGACCGGCGCCTCGAAGCCCGGGACCAGGCGGTGGTAGGAGTTCACCGTCGGGTTGGTGAAGGCCAGCAGCGACGGGGCGTGCTTGAGCAGGCCGCCGATGTACCAGCGGGCGATGTCGGACAGGCCGCCGTACCCGGACTCGTCGTAGAACAGTGCGTCACCGTTGGAGAACAGCGACTGGTGGACGTGCATACCCGAGCCGTTGTCGCCGAAGATCGGCTTCGGCATGAAGGTCGCGGTCTTGCCGGCCGCCCACGCGGTGTTCTTGACGATGTACTTGAACTTCATCAGGTTGTCGGCGGTCTTCAGCAGCTCGTCGAAGCGGAAGTTGATCTCCGCCTGACCCGCGGTGCCGACCTCGTGGTGCGCCCGCTCGACGACCAGACCGGCCTTCTCCAGCGCCAGGGTGATGTCGTCGCGCAGCTCGCCGAAGTGATCGGTCGGCGCGACCGGGAAGTAGCCGCCCTTGTAGCGGACCTTGTAGCCGCGGTTGCCGCCGTCCTCGACCCGGCCGGTGTTCCAGGCGCCGGCGACCGAGTCGATCGCGTAGTACCCGGTGTTGGCCTTGGTCTCGAACCGGACGTCGTCGAAGACGTAGAACTCGGCCTCCGGCGCGAAGAACGCGGTGTCCGCGATCCCGGTCGACTTCAGGTACTCCTGCGCCTTCCGGGCGATGTTGCGCGGGTCACGCGAGTACGCCTCGCCGGTGAGCGGGTCGTGCACGAAGAAGTTGATGGCCAGCGTCTTCGTCCCGCGGAACGTGTCGAGGAAGGCCGTGGTCGGGTCGGGCAGCAGCTTCATGTCCGATTCGTGGATCTGCTGGAACCCGCGTACCGACGAACCGTCGAACATCAGGCCCTCTTCGAAGACCTCGGGCCCGAACGACGACACCGGGACGGTGAAGTGCTGCATGATGCCCGGCAGGTCGGAGAACCGGACATCGATGATCTCGATGCCCTCGTCCTTGACGTAGGCGAGCAGCTCCTCAGCGCTGGAAAACATACGTACTCCTAGGGTGGCTCAGAGATTGCATCTGAACGTAGGGCCCGCCGGTTTCTCCGTCGTGACCCTGATGTTTCGCGGATGTTACGCCCAGCGTGTCCGCGCTGACCCACTGGTGTACGGCGATTACGCCCTGAGATCTTACGATCCGCCGCAGGCGGCCCCGGGGCTGTTCCGTAGGCTAGTCATCATGGCATCGTCGGCGCAGCCGGGCACAGGACCCACCGAAGAATTCCGATTTCCGGGGAGCCGGCTGGGTCTGCCCGAGGAGGGCCCCGGCTCGGTGGCCGGCTGGGGACGGCGGCTGCTGGCCCTGCTGATCGACTGGCTGATCGCCGGCCTGATCGCGTCGGTCGTGGTCGGCAAGCCGATGTGGGCGGGCGGTAACGACTCCAGCACGTCACACCTGGCCATCTTCTTCCTGGTGACCGCGATCCTGACCGGCCTGGCCGGCGGCACCATCGGTCACCGGATCTGCGGGCTGCGGGTGCTGAACCTGAAGAACAAGGACGTCCCGCAGGTCGGGCTGCTCGGGGGAGTGATCAGGTCGTTCCTGATCTGCCTGCTGATCCCGGCGGTCATCTTCGACCGGGACCACCGCGGCCTGCACGACCTGGCCGCGAAGACGGTCGTCGTACGGCGCTAGACAGGTCAGCTCGAGGTCAGCTACGGGGTCAGCGACGGGTCAGCCGCAGCTGTACGTCGTCGAGGTACCCGGTGCGGAAGCCCGCCTCGGAGTACGCGAGGTAGAACTCCCACATCCGCCCGAACGTGTCGTCGAACCCGAGCGCGGAGATCTCCGGCCAGCGCTCGATGAAGCGGTTCCGCCAGATCCGCAGCGTGCGCGCATAATCCGCGCCGAGGTGGCGCACGACGTCGGCCCGCAGGCCGGTGTGCTGGGCGGTGACGTCCTCGATCACCTTGATCGACGGGATCAGGCCGCCCGGGAAGATGTACTTCTGCACCCAGGTGAACGTGTTCCGGGTCGCCAGCATCCGTTCGTGCGGCATCACGATCGCCTGGACGACGGCGACGCCGCCCGGCGCGAGCCGCCGCTCGATCGCCTCGAAGTACACCGGCCAGTACTTCTCGCCGACCGCCTCGATCATCTCCACGCTCAGTACGGCGTCGAACTCGCCGATCTGGTCGCGGTAGTCACGCAGCGCGACCTGCACCCGGTCGCCGACGCCCGCATCCGCGATCCGGCGCTGGGCCAGCAACGCCTGCTGCGAGGCGATCGTGATCGCCGTCACCCACGCGCCCCGCTGGGCGGCCCGGATCGCGAGACTCGCCCAGCCGCACCCGATGTCGAGGACGCGCGACCCGGAGACCACCCCGGCCGCGTCGAGGATCGAGTCGAGCTTGCGCAGCTGGGCGTCGGTCAGTTCGTCGTACGACGCCGTGGCCAGGTCGGTGTGAGCCGCGTCACCGAAGTACGCAGCCGAATAGGTCAGCGTCGGATCGAGGAACTCCGAGAACATCGCGTTGCTCAGGTCGTAGTGCCGGCTGACGTTCTCGCGCGCGCCGGCCCGGTCGTTCTCCTGCTCACCCGGCTGGGAGCGGGTCACCAGCCAGCGCAGCGACTGCGCCCACTTCGGCAGCAGGTGCCGGGTCTCGTCGTTGCTGAACCGCTCCGCGAACGGGACCAGCAGATCGGCCAGGTCGGTGCCCGGCTCCGGATCCCAGTCGCCGGCCAGGTACGCCTCGCCGAACCCGGACCCGGCGTCGTGCCCGAGCCGGTCCAGGAACGGCAACGTCCGGTGCACCCGCATCGCGGGGCCGCCGAGTCCGTACGAGCGGTTGCTGTCGAGGTGGATCGTCGCGGGCAGGTCTTTGGCGATCAGCTTGATCGCGGTCGCCGCGCCGTACCTCCGGACCGGATTCGAGCGCGGCCGCGCCAGGCTCGGCCACGTCTCGGCCACCGGTTGGTGCACACGTCGGCGCACTGGCGGCATCAGATCCGTCATGTCAGCTGTTCCCCTGTTAATCCGTCCTGGTCGCACCCTAAGGGCTCCCAGCCTCCCCACGGCGCATGTCTGAACAGATCAACTGTCGAGCATGCCGCTTGGTTACCGTCCCCGCATCGCCTGGCGGGCGCCCTTCAGGCTGCTCGGCACCGGCCCCTTCGGCATCGGCACCTGCGGACGGACCGCGTCCAGCGCCTTCAGCCGCTGCAGCAGATCGGTGATCTCGGACGGCTGCAGCACCGCCGGCAGCTTCATCACGTGCTTGGTCAGCTTGCGGATGTCGATCTCGTCCTCGCCCTGACCGGCGATGATCTGCGTCACCGGCGCGCCCCCGGCGACCCGGTTGTGCTTCTTCGCCTCCGCCGCGAGCAGGTTCTTCACCCGGCTCGGCTGGCCCTCGCCGACCAGGACGATGCCCGGCCGGCCGACGACGCGGTGCACGATGTCGGCGTTCTTGGTGACCGCGACCGCGGGCGTCACGTTCCAGCCGCGGCGCAGGGTCTGCAGCGCGGACGCGGCCGCACCGGCCTGTCCCTCGATCTGGCTGTACGCCGCCTTCTCGACCTTGCGGCCGAACACCAGCGTCGCGGCCAGGAAGCCGAGCGCCACGCCGAGCGGGATCCAGATCAGCAGCGGACCGACCAGGAAACCGCCGAGCACGGCCAGCGCGACGATGCCGAGGAAGATCCCGGCGAGCACCAGCCCGACCGTCGGGTCGGACTTCTGCGTCAGCTTGTACGCCGAAACGATCTGCTTGAGCCGGCTGGTCTTTTCTTCGGGCGCGTCGTTCTTGGCCATCTCTACCTGTCCTGGTTCTTCATACGTGACTCAACGGCCTGACGGTACAGCCGACCGGCCCGGTACGACGAACGCACCAACGGCCCGGACATGACTCCGGCGAAACCGATCTCCTGCGCCTCGGCCTCGAGCTCGACGAACTCCTCGGGCTTGACCCAGCGCTCGACCGGGTGGTGCCGCACCGAGGGACGCAGGTACTGCGTGATCGTGATGATCTCGCAGCCTGCAGCGTGCAGGTCCTTCAGCGCCTGGCTGACCTCGTCGCGGGTCTCGCCCATGCCGAGGATCAGGTTCGACTTGGTGACCAGGCCGTAGTCGCGGGCCTGGGTGATGACGTCCAGCGACCGCTCGTACCGGAAGCCGGGCCGGATCCGGCGGAAGATCCGCGGCACGGTCTCGACGTTGTGCGCGAACACCTCCGGCCGGGAGGAGAACACCTCGGCCAGCTGCTCGGGTACGGCGTTGAAGTCCGGCGCGAGCATCTCGACGCCGGTGCCCGGGTTGAGCTCGTGGATCTGGCGGATCGTCTCGGCGTACAGCCAGGCGCCGCCGTCGTCCAGGTCGTCGCGGGCGACGCCGGTCACGGTCGCGTACCGCAGGCCCATGGTCCGGACCGATTCGGCCACCCGGCGCGGCTCGTCGCGGTCCAGCGCCTCGGGCTTGCCGGTGTCGATCTGGCAGAAGTCGCAGCGCCGCGTGCACTGGTCACCGCCGATGAGGAAGGTCGCCTCGCGGTCCTCCCAGCACTCGAAGATGTTCGGGCAGCCGGCTTCCTGGCACACCGTGTGCAGTCCCTCGGATTTCACGAGTTTCTGCAGCGCCTGGTACTCCGGGCCCATCTTGGCGCGGGTCTTGATCCACTCGGGTTTGCGCTCGATCGGGGTCTCCGCGTTGCGCACCTCGAGCCTGAGCAGTTTCCGTCCTTCTGGGGCGATGGTCACGCCCCCAAGGGTACGCGTCCCCGCACATGACTGTTTCACCCGTACGCTCATGGGTTATGTCATGGACCCGGCCCGCGCCGACACCTCGCGAGCAGCGGTACGACGTGCTGCTGGGGCTCGGGATGGCCCTGGCGTCCCTGCTCGGGACCGAACTCGCCCGCGGCGGCTCGCCAACGCACGTCAACCTCGGCATCGGCGGCGTCGAGCCGTACGTGCTGAGCGCGGCGATCGCGCTGCCGATGTGCTTCCGGCGCCGCTGGCCGATCCCGGTGGTGCTGGTGGTAGCGGTGCTGTTCGTCGTGAACGGTGAGCGGGCCTTGTTCGCGTTCGGCGGCAACCTCGTCACCCAGGCGACGATGTTCATGGCGATCTACGCGGCGGTCGCGTGGTCCCGCGACCGGCGGCTGATGAAGGCAGCGGTCGCCCTCGTGTTCGTGGCGATGTTCGGCTGGCTGACGCTCAACTTCGTCAAGGCGCTGCAGAACAACTCGATCGAGGGGCCGAACCACGCCCTGTTCTCGCCGTACGTCTCGAACGTCGTGCTGGCCGTCGCGTTGAACGTCCTCTACTTCTTCGGCGCCTACTTCTGGGGCCGAACGGCGTGGGGCACCGCCCGGCAGCGCGCCGAACTGGAACAGCAGGCGACCGAGCTGGCCGCCCAGCAGGAGGCGAACTCGCGGCGTGCGGTGATCGACGAGCGGTTGCGGATCTCACGAGAGCTGCACGACGTCGTCGCGCACCACATCAGCAGCATCGGCGTCCAGGCCGGGGGAGCGCGGCGGGTGATGGACACCGATCCGGACGCGGCGAAGAACGCGCTGAACGTGATCGAGGAGTCCAGCCGAAGCGCCGTCAACGAGATGCGCCAACTGCTCGGCATGCTCCGGGCGGCGGATCCCGATATCGACGTGACCGCGCCGGATCCGAAGGCGCCGCAGGCCGGCGCCGACCGCCTGCCGGCGCTCATCTCGGAGGTGAACGGCCAGGGTCTCGAGGTCGGTTTCCACCAGATCGGAGCGCCGGCCGAGCTGCCGAAGACCGTCTCCGTCTCGGTGTACCGGATCGCCCAGGAAGCGCTCGCGAACGTCCGGAAGCACTCGACGGCCCGCAGCGCTCATCTCACACTGCGTTACCTGGGTGACACGGTCGAGCTCGAAGTACTCGACGACGGTCGTCCGAAGCACGCGCCGGTGGGCAGCCGGCTCGGCCATGTCGGGATCCGCGAGCGGGTCGGCCTGCTCGGCGGCGAGAGCGAGATCGGCCCTCGGCCCGTGGGAGGATTCCGGGTCCGGGTCCGCATCCCGCTGGACCACCCGATGCTCGATCAACCGCTGTCTGGAGGGCTCGATGAGTGACCCGATGCGGGTCCTGCTGGTGGACGACCAGGATCTGGTCCGGGCCGGGTTCCGGATGATCCTGTCGGTCGAGCCGGACATCGAGGTCGTCGGGGAGGCGTCCGACGGCGAGAAGGCGATCGAGCTGGCGCTGGCGCTGCGGCCCGACGTCGTACTGATGGATGTCCAGATGCCCGGCATGGACGGGATCAGCGCGACCCAGCGGATCGTCGCGGAGGACGCCGGCAAGGTGGTCATCCTGACGACCTTCGATCGTGACGACTACCTGTTCGAGTCGCTCGGCGCCGGTGCGAGCGGCTTCCTGCTCAAGAACACCGCGCCCGAGGACCTGGTCGAGGCGATCCAGATCGTCCACTCGGGCCACGCTCTGCTCGCGCCCGAGGTGACGCGGCGCGTCATCAAGCGATTCACCGGCGGCGGCGAGCGCGTCTACCGCCCTGACCTCCTCGCCGACCTCACCGAGCGCGAACGCGAGGTTCTCGGCCTGATCGCCCGCGGCCTCACCAACACCGAGATCGCCACCCAGCTGTTCGTCGGCGAGGCCACCGTCAAGACCCACGTCTCCCGCGTCCTACTCAAACTCGGCCTCCGCGACCGCGTCCAGGCCGTCGTCTTCGCCTACGAATGCGGCCTCGTCACCCCGGGGGACGACACCTCCGCCTAGCGGGTGACCTGCGCGATCACCCTCACGGGCGACGTGCCGGGAGGTATGTCCTCACTAGGTTTGTCAGTGTCGGGTGCACGCCCGGCGGGGGCTGACCTGGACGGGAACGGTGACACATGCTGAGGGTGGTCGGGCTCACCCGGCGGTTCGGTGATCATCTGGCGCTGGACGACGTGACCTTCGACGTCGTACCTGGACGGATGACCGGATTCGTCGGGGCCAACGGTGCCGGTAAGACGACGACGATGCGGATCATCCTCGGCGTCCTGGCCGCGAACGCGGGTGAGGCGCTGTGGAACGGTTCGGCGCTCACCCAGGAGGTGCGGCGCGACTTCGGGTACATGCCCGAGGAACGCGGGCTGTACCCGAAGATGAAGATCCGCGACCAGCTGGTGTTCTTCGGCCGGCTGCACGGGCTCTCGCCGGACCGCGCTCTGGAACGGACCGACAAGCTGCTCGAGCGGCTCGGGCTGGCCGAGCGGGCGACCGACGCGCTGGAGACGCTGTCGCTGGGCAACCAGCAGCGGGTGCAGATCGCGGCCGCGCTGGTGCACGAGCCGATCGCGCTGGTGCTCGACGAGCCGTTCAGCGGCCTCGACCCGCTCGCGGTCGACGCGATGGTGGACCTGCTCCGCGAGGAGGTCACGTCCGAGGTGCCGGTGCTGTTCTCGAGTCACCAGCTCGACCTGGTCGAGCGGCTGTGCGACGACCTCGTCGTACTGTCCCGCGGGAAGGTGGTCGCTGCCGGCTCGGTCGCGGACCTGTCCGCCGGCTCGACGACGACGTACCGGCTCGTGGTGGACGGGGACGCGGGCTGGCTGCGGGACGTACGGGGCATCGAAGTACGCGATGTGGCCGGCGGTACGGCGCTGTTCGACGTACTGGACGGTGTGGACGGTGTGATCGAGCAGAAGATTCTTCAGGAGGCGCTCAGCCGGGGACCGGTCCGTGAGTTCGGGCCGGAGCGGGTGGCGCTCAGCGACGTCTTCCGGGAGGCGACCCGATGAACGTACTGGACAGGCCGTGGGCGCTGATCGCCGAGCGCGAGATCAGCACGAAGCTCCGGGACAAGACCTTCATCGGCTCGACCCTGGTGATGCTGTTCATCGTGATGGTCGCGGTGATCCTGCCGGCGATCCTCGCGGGCCGGGGCGGCGCGGACAAGATCGCGGTCGTCGACGACGCGGCTGCCAAAGTCGTTCAGCAGGCATCGACGACCCAGGGCGGTGACGGCTACACGGTAGTGCGGGTTGCGGACAGGTCGGCCGCCGAGAAGCAGGTGACCGACGGCGACGTGAAAGCGGCGCTGGTGCCGGGCACCGACGGGTACGTCGTCATCGGCAAGGACCACGTCGACTCGGGGATCGAGAGCGCGCTGCGCGAGGCGGCCGCGGCCGTCGGCATGGAGACGAACGCGTCGAAGGCAGGCTTGACTCCGGCGCAACTGCATGCGGGTACGAAGGTCGACGTACAACTGCTGAAGCCCGGGCCGCTCCCGGATCTCGTCTCGCAGTTCGTGAACATCGGTCTGGCGTTGGTGTTCTACATGACCGCGCTCGGCTTCGGCATGATGATCGCGCAGAGCGTCGTACAGGAGAAGGAGAGCCGGGTCGTCGAGATCCTGGCCGCCGCCGTGCCGATCCGGTCGCTGCTGTGGGGCAAGGTGCTTGGCAATACCGTCCTCGCGCTCTCGCAGATCGTAGTGATCGCGGCCGCGTCGCTGGTCGGGCTGCTGGCCACTGATCAGGCCGACATCCTCGAGGTGGTCGCGCCGGTGGCCGGGTGGTTCGTGGTGTTCTTCGTACTCGGATTCGTGGCGCTGGCCGGGCTGTGGGCGGTCGCGGGTTCGCTGGCCACGCGGCAGGAGGACCTCGGGTCGACCACGCTGCCGGGGCAGATGATCCTGATGATCCCGTTCTTCTTCTCGGTGTTCGCGGGCTCGTCGGCCAAGACGGTGGCGTCGTTCGTCCCGATCGCGTCGTCGATGTCGATGCCGGGCCGGATGCTGACCGAGGACGTGCCGATCTGGCAGCCGCTGGTCGCGATCGCGCTGCTGCTCGGCGCGACCGTGCTGATCGTCCGGCTGGGTGCGCGGCTGTACGAGCGGACTTTGCTCCAGACCGGGCGGCGGCTCGGGTACCGCGAGGCCTTGGCACTCGAAACTTCGTAGCACATCGTTACAGCCGGGTCCGGTGTTACAGCTCCGGGCCTGGCTGTGACAAAACCGCAATGTAGGGTACCTGTGTGCTGTGCCTACACCTGGACTACGGTCACAACGCATGAACGTCGAGCTGCGCCACCTGCGGGTGGTGGTCCTGGTGGCAGAAGCGGGGTCCGTCGGACGGGCCGCCCGCTGGCTCAAAGTCAGCCAGCCGAGCCTGACCGCGCAGCTGAAGCGGATCGAGGCCGCGTTCGGCGGAGAGCTGTTCGAGCGCTCCCGCACCGGTGTCACCCCGACGCCGCTGGGCCGGTACGCCGTGGATCGCGCGCGGGCCATCCTGGTCGACGTCGACCACCTATCCGCGACGGTGTCCGCGATGACCGCGGTCGAGTCGTCCGCCGTCCGGCTCGGTGGATTCCCGACCGCGCCGATGTCCGGGATCGCGTCCCGGCTGCGCTCGCACGGCGAGATCGAGCAGGTCAGCATCGAGGTCGAGTGGTCGACCAGCGTGCTGCTGCAGCAACTGGAGAGCGGGCGGCTGGATTTCGCGCTGCTCCGTGAGTTCCCCGGGTTCGAGCTGCGGCTGCCGACGGGGGTCGAGTCCACCACGGTCGTCGAGTCGGAGTCGGCGTACGTCGCTCTCGCGGCCGATCACCCGGTCGCGGAGTCGACCCGGGCACGCGGCGAGGTCGAGCTGGCGTCGCTGGCCGACGAGGAGTGGATCGGGGAGCCGCCGGACGACAGCGGGTTCCATGTGTTGTTCCGGGCGGCGTGCGAGGCGGCCGGGTTCCAGCCTCGCGTGGAGCATCACTCCGTCGACACGTCTGTCCTGATGGGGTTCGTGACAAGTGGTCAGGGTGTCGCGCTGATCTCGCCCACGTCGTACCGGATGTTGTCGTCGGACGTCACGACGCGGACACTGGTGGGCGATCCGATCCACCGGAAGCTGGTGCTCGCGTGGAGCACGGAATCACCGCGCGCCCAGATGGCGACCGACGTACTCGGGATGGCCAGCGCCGCGTACGACGAGGCGATCACCGAGCACGCGCGCCGAGGTGCTCACGAACGCATGCACGTTGCCTAGCCGTTAGGCGGGCTTGACCACCGGGTTCTCGAACGCGAGGTGGAACTCCCCGGTGTCCTCGGGGTCCTCCATCCGCTCCCGATACTGCGACCCCACCTGCTCCTTGGGCGTCACAGTCCGCTCAGCCGCCTTCGGCTGCTCGACCGGCTTGGTCTCCTGGACCTGAGCCTGCGGCTTGGCCGGCTCCGCCTGTGCCTGCGGCTTGGGCTGCTCAGCCACCTCGGGCTGGGCCTGCGGCTTCGCCTGTTCGACGGGCTGGGTCCCGTCGACCTCGGCCCGCGGCTGCTCAAACGGCTTGGCCTGCTCAACCGGCTTGGCCTGCTCAACCGGCTGGGTCTGCTCAACCGGCTGGGTCTCGTCGACCTGAGCCTGCGGCTGGGGCTGCTCTGCCGGCTTGGGCTGCTCGACGGGCTTGGTCTCTTCTGCCTTCGGCTCCACCGGCTTCGGGTCGGTCGGCTCCGGCTGGGGCGCCGGCATGGCCTGGGTCTCGTCGACAGGCTCGGCGTCTTTGGCCTCCGGCGCGTCTTCCTCCACCGGCTCGGGTTGTGCCGTCGGCACCGCCTGAGTCTCCGCGACAGGCACAGCCCGCGTCTCCTCGACCGGCATCGCCTGCGTCTCCTCGGCTACCGGCTCCTGAGCCGGCGCCTCGGCAGCGGCCGACTCGTCCTCTTGCACTGGGGCGGCGGCGACCGTCTCGTCACCTACGTAGTTGCCCCCAGCATCAGCCTCCGGGAACTGCCGCGTCTGCTCGAATTCAGCCCCGACCGGGAACTGCCGCGTCTGCTCGTCCGCCTGGTTCCGCGGCTGCACCGGCTCGGGCTCGGGCTCGTCGAAGAGGTCGTCGTACCGCGTGTGGCTCTCGTACGCGACCGGCTCCGCATAGGTGCTCGCGGCAACCGGGTACACGGCCGCGACGTCCGCCTCCTGCTGCGCCTGCGCCGCCTCCTGCTCGCGCTGCAGACGCTCGTCCTCGGCCCGCTCACGCCGACGCCGCTGCACACTGCGGACGATCAGCTGGATCGCGTACACCAGCGAGATCACCCCGAGGATCGGTACGACGCCGTTCAGCGTGTACTGCTTCGACCCGTCGATCATCCCGGTGGTGACGCCGGGGACGTCGTTCAGGAAGTTCGTGGTCCGGTTCGGGATCCAGAGCCAGCAGTAGACCAGCGTGCCGAAGGCGAGGAACGCCCCGAGCGCGCCGGCGCCGGAGAAGTACGACACGACGGCCCAGAAGACCAGCGCGCCGATGCCGAAGGCAAGCGCCAGCTCCTTCGCATTCAGCTCGATACCACCCGGGGCCGCGAGTACTCCGAAAACGGCCGGTCCGGCCAGAGCAACGGCTACGCCGAGCAAGAACCCAAGAAATTTGGCCACCACCCCAAGGTAGCGACGATCGGCCGCCGCGCCGTGCAGACACTTCGGTACGCCACACCAGACACATCCGCCCCAAGCGCACCGGCAATCGTTTGCCTAGGCTGTCCCCGTGGACCGTCCTCCGAACATCCTCGTAGTCCTGTCCGATGAGCACACCGCCGCCGCAGCCGGTTGGACCGGCCATCCGCAGGTAAAGACACCACATCTGGACCGCCTGGCTGCACAGGGTGTTTCGTTCGACCGCGCCTACACGAACAGCCCTATGTGCGTCCCCTCGCGGCTCTCGCTGATGGCAGGGCAGTACGTGCACCAGATCGGGGCCTGGGACAACGGCGTGATCCCTGGTCCGACGTACCGCACCTGGGGGCACCACCTGCGGGAGGCCGGTTACACCTCGGTCATTGCCGGCCGCACGCACTTCAACGGACCAGACCGCGTGCTGGGCTTCGACAAGCGGCTCACCGACGACCTGGACTTCTGGCTGGACCACAGTGGCCGGCCACCCCGCCGTACGCCGGACTGGCGGCGCCCGTCCAACTCACACGTCACCGAGCAAGGCGCTGGCGACCACGTCCACACGCAGCACGACATAGCCGCAACCGACGCCGCAGTGGACTTCCTGCGTGCTCCCGGCGAGGACCCGTTCCTGCTGTACGTCGGCTACATGCACCCGCACTTTCCGTTGGTCGCCCCACCGGAGTTCCGCGAGCTGTACGACGCCGCCGATGTCGAACTGCCTGCTGTCGCCGACGAACAGCACCCAGTGATCTCGCTGCTGCGTCACGGCTTCCGCAACGACGAACCGCTGACGGAGGAGCAGATCCGGGAGGCAACGGTCTGCTACTGGGCTCTGATCAGTCACCTCGACCACCAGATCGGCCGACTGCTCGATGCAGTCCCGGACGACACAGTGGTCATCTACACCAGCGACCACGGCGAAATGGCCGGCCATCACGGCATCTGGCAGAAACAGTGCTTCTACGAGCCCGCAGTGCGCATCCCGCTGCTCCTGCGCCACCCAGCCATCGCGCCCGGTCGTACGGATGCCCACGTCAGCCTGATCGACGTACTGCCAACCCTCAGGGACGTTGCCGGGCTGGCATCCGACCCCGCCCTCCCAGGCCGTTCGCTGCTCGACCCAACGGATCGCCCAGTGCTGTCGGAGTACCACGCACAAGGCATGCTCGACGGCGGATTCATGCTGAAGTCCGGCCCCTGGAAGTACTGCTACTACGGCGCCGCCAACCCGCCGCAGGTCTTCAACCTCGACAACGACCCGTCGGAGCTGAACGACCTGTCCGCCGACATGCCTCTGGCGCAACGCCTGGATGCAGAGCTCAGATTGCTGCTGGACCCCGACGCGACCGATCTCCGTGCGAAGTCAGACCAGGCCGAGCGCATGACTGCCTCGACCTCGAGAGGATGAGTGTGGTGCCTGCTCCGAACATTCTGCTGATCGTTTCCGACGACCACGGGTACGCCGACCGCGGCGGCCTCGGACTGCACGCCGACGTACACACCCCGTCCCTCGACCGCCTCGCCGCCGAGGGCGTGACCTGCACCGACGCCTATGTGACAGCACCGATCTGCAGCCCGTCCCGCGCCGCGATCATCTCGGGGTTGTACCAGCAGCGGTGGGGCGGCCAATGGTTCGACTCCGCGGCCTTCCCGCCGGACGACGTACCGAGCCTGGCGGAGATCCTGCAGAACCAGGGTTACCGCACGGGGTACTTCGGCAAGGTGCACTACGGCAAAGAGGACGTGGGGGACAGGGGCTGCCCACCGCACCACGGCTTCCAGGAGACGCTCTACGGGTTGGCTGGCCAGTCCTCCGGTCGACTGAACTACCTGCACCACTCAGAGGACGCGATGACGTCGTACGGACAACCTGCGGCGCACCACATGGCTGTGCAACCGCTGCTGTCGGGCGACACCCCGGTTGAACACGAGGGCTTCCTGACGGCCGAGTTCGGCCGACGAGCAGCCGATTTCATGAGTACTGCGGACGAGCGCCCGTACTTCTGCATGGTCGCCTTCAACGCAGTACACAACTTCTGCTGGCAACTGCCGGAGTCCGAGCTGAAGGCACGCGGCCTGCCTGCCTTCCGGGACTGGTCGCCCGACACGGACGGCGCCTTCATGGAGTGGTACGACGACGTGATCGTGCCGAACCTCCCGCACGGCCGCGAGTACTACCTCGCCCAGCTCGAGCTGATGGACGCGGAGATCGGACGCCTGCTCGACGCGGCCGACGAGAACACCATCGTCGTCTACATCACCGACAACGGCGGCTCGACCTGCAACTTCGGCGACAACGCCCCGCTCCGCGGCACGAAGTACACGCTGTGGGACGGCGGCATCCGCATCCCGATGATCTGGCGCTGGCCGGGTCAGCTGCCCGCGGGCCGCAGTACCGACGCTCTGGTCAGCACCATGGACCTGGTCCCGACGCTCGCGAGTGCAGCCGGCGCGACCGTCACCGAAACGGACGGCCTGGACATCCTCCCGGCCTTGGCCGGCACGTCATCCACAGCCCACGACACTCTCCACTGGGACTGCGGCTTCCAATGGGCCGTCCGCTCAGGCTCCTGGAAACTCAGCTGGGTCGCCGACGACACCAACACCCAGCACTTGAAGAGCTACGAACACGCGCCGATGGGCAACGGCTGGTCCCTCACAGACCTGTCCACCGACATCGCCGAACAAACCAACCAGTACGACGAGCGTCCGGACGTCGTCGCCCGACTGCAGAACCTGCACACCACCTGGCGCTCTGAGGTCGGCCTGCCTTCCAGCTAACGGCCGGTCAGACAGTCAGGCCGTATGTGATCGGCGTCGGACCCTCGTCTGCGTGCTCGATGTCCGGGCTGCGCTCGTACTCTTCCCAGGCGAGGAGTTCGTCGAGGTGCTTGCGTACCGAATCGAGCACCTCGGTCACCGTCACCTCGCGGCCGAGCTCGTTCGACAGCGTCGTCACGTCGGCGTCCGAGATCCCACATGGCACGATCCGGTCGAACCAGGCCAGATCGTTGTTGCAGTTCAGCGCGAACCCGTGCATGGTCACACCCTGCGCGACCCGGATCCCGATCGCTGCGATCTTTCGCTCCCGACCACGCTCGTCGGCCGCGACCCAGACCCCGCTACGCCCCTTGACCCGGCCGGTCTTCACCCCGAAGTCCGCGCAGACCGCGATCAGCGCCTCCTCGAGCCGCCGTACGTAGTCCACGACATACACATGTGAGGCGAGCTTGACGATCGGGTAGCCGACGAGCTGCCCCGGTCCGTGCCACGTGATCTTCCCGCCACGGTCGACATCGACGACCGGCGTACCGTCGAACGGCCGCTCCTGAGGCTCGGTCCGCTTGCCGGCCGTGTATACCGGCGGGTGCTCGAGCAGGATCACCGTGTCCGACCCGGTGCCCTCGGCAACCTCCGCATGCAGCCGCCGCTGCTCCGCCCACGCAGTCTCGTACTCCACCGCGTCGGCCCCGAAGCCCGCTTCCACATACTCGATAACCCTCACCCGACCGAGTGTAAGCGCCCCTCAACATCGCCCCGCCAAAGGCCCTCTCCGCCAATTTGGCGTAATCGAACACATGTTCTAATGTTGTCGCATGGCGACCATGCAGGCAACACCTCAGCCACCCGGAGAACGCACCCTCACCGGGTCTGCCGGCATGTTCACCTCACCAGCCACGCCGTCGACCGACTGGCTTGCGTACTTCGACAACGGCGAGGTCCCGGTTACCTTCAACGTCGAACTGGCCGAACGACTCGCCAGAGAAGCGGCAGCCGACCTGGCATCGATGGAGGCCGCCGGCGCGCTCACGCCACCCGACGACGCCGACAGTTTGTACAACCCCAACGATCCGGACGCCGTGATCAACCCGAGGTTCCTGTCCGCGGAAGACCTGTACGACGAGCTACCGCCGATGTCAGCCGTCGACGCCCTCGAATGGGAGCTGTGGGCCGGCGTCGATCAGGACGAGGCAGAGCGGGCGATGCTGCGCCGTGAAGCACCCGAGTGGGTCTTCCTGCCGCCCGGCGCCGCCTTAGCCACCGCACTGGAACCCGTCCGCCCGCAGTACCAAACACCGATCGCACTGATCGAGCTGATGAAGGCCGCCAGCCGAATGGCATCGTGGGCGGAGTCCATCAAGCTCGCCGCGATGGCTTCCTTCTACCGCCAGCGCAAAGGCCAGCACGCCGCGCAACCACGCCCAGCCCAGATCGACACCTCGGGCCGGCCGATCGACCCGGAACGCTCATGGGCCGCCGAGATCGCCGCAGCCCTGCGCCTGTCCGCAGACACCGCCGCCCGCCACATCGACACCGCGCTACACCTGACCGGCCCGTTGACCGCAACCCACACAGCCCTGAAAACCGGGGCTCTTACCTGGTCCAAAGCCCTCTCGATCTCAGAGGCCACCCAATCCCTGCCGGACTCAGCCGCCCAAGCAGTCGAGTCCCACGTACTGCGCAACGCCCACTCCCAAACCCACGCCAACCTCCGCCGATCCCTCCGCAGACAGGTCGCCAAACACGCCGCCGCCACCGAGGCCGCCAATCACCGCGACGCCGTCCACAACCGCACCTGCAAGATCGTCCCCTTGTCGGACGGCATGGCCGGCCTCTGGGTCGTCCACACCGCCGACAAGATCCAGCAAATGTGGGTCGCCGTCCAAGCCCTCGCCAACCTAGCCAAACGCCCCACCCCAACCACCCCACCAACCCCGGCTGCGCACGCACCCAACCCAACCCCGTCACCCGGGCCAACCCCGTCACCCGGGCCAACCCCGTCACCCGGGCCAACCCCATCGGCTGGGCCAACCCGATCCGCTGGGACAACCACCGAGCGCCGGCCATCTGCACGCACCACCCCGGCCAAGACCACTGCGCCAACCCACACCGCGCCAACCCACGCCGCGCCACCCCCCGCCGCCGCACGAGCCCACACCACCTCAGCCAGCACGGCGGCGCCTGGAACCGCGGCAACTGGCACCACTGCAACCGCCACCACCCCGCCCACGGCGGCGTCCGACGACGCCGAGCCGGGCGACCTGTCGGGCGACTTCTCCGGCGACACCGCAACCACCGCCGACACCGCAACCACCGCCGCGAGCCGTTCGCGTGACGGGCGGACTGCTGAGCAGCGCCGGGCCGACGTCGTCGCCGACCTGTTCGAACACCTCCTGCACAACGGAATCGACTGGCTCGGCCGCCGCCTACCCGACCAACACCGACGCCGCCCACACATCGAGGTCCTGATCCCCGCCAACACCCTCCTGGGCTTGGACGACGACCCCTGCGAACTCACCGGCTACGGCCCCATCCCCGCCGAGATGGCCCGCCGCATAGCCGCCGACGGCACCTGGCGAAGACTCCTCACCGACCCCACCAACGGCACCGTCCTCGAAGCCTCCACCCACCGCCACGACCCCAGCACCCTGGTCACCGAAACCCTGCTCGCACGCCACCCGACCTGCGCGTGGCCAGGCTGCAACCGAACCGCCCGCGAATGCGACCGCGACCACGGCACCCCCTTCGCCCAGTCGCGACGTACAAGCCTCTCCGGCCTAGCGCCGTACTGCGAGTACCACCACGTCATCAAAGACACCCCCGACTGGGGCTGGACCACAACCAACCACCCCGACGGCTCGATCACCCTGACCGCTCCGACAGGCCACCGCTACACAACCGTCCCACCGCCCCAAGGCCCGATCACCGACTCACACCCCCACGGATCTCCAAGCCCGCAGAGACCCGGAACCGAGCAGGCCAGCCGAACTCACAGTGCGGACCTCCCTCCGTTCTGAGCAACACCATCCGGACGTGCGGGCCGTCGACAGCGGCACATCCCAATGCACACCGGACGCCCAGATCCCGCCTGTGGATAACTCAAACGGCACGTGTCGTGATCAGTGCATCCTCTTGGGCATGGACCTCGCCGACTTCACCGGGTACAGCCTGCGCCGGCAGCTCGGGTCCGGACCAGCCGGCACCGTCTGGCAGGTGCGTGACCGTACGACGGGCCGCAACGCCGTACTCAAACAGATCCCGCTCACAGCCATACCCGACCTGAAGAGACTCCGCGAAGACCTGAGCCTCCTGACCCGCATCCGCCACCCGCACATCGCGCGCCTGATGGCGTTCCGCGAGACCGACACGAACCTGATCATCATCAGCCAGTACGTCCCCGCCGGCAGCCTCGCCAAGCTCCTGTCCCGACGCGCCCCGCTATCCCGCGGCGAGCTGGTAACCCTCCTCACCCCACTCGCCGAGACCGTCAACTACCTCCACCGCTCCCACCTGACCCACGGCGCCATCACCCTCCACAACGTCCTCCTGGACGCCGAAGGCCGCCCCGTCCTAACCGACGCCACCCTCCACCGCGCCCCACCCACCACCGACCTAACCGCCCTACTCACCCTGTCCCACCAAGCAGGCGCAGACCCCACCGTCTTCACCCCAGCCCTCTTCACCAAAACCCCACCCACAGCCCTACCTCGCCAGCTCCTCTCCTTAGCCGCCCCAATCCCCATCGACCTAGCCGTCCCCGACTCCCCAACACCCCACGCCACCAACCCCGCAAACACACCCACCAAGCCCGCTGACCAAACCACCAAGCCCGCAGGCGCACGGAGCAAGCCCGTTGCTCCAGCCAGCAAGCCTGCTGACCGAACCACCAAGCCTGCCGGTCCAGCCACGAAGCCCGCAGACCCAGCCACCGAGCCTGCAGGCGCGTCCACCGAGCCAGCTGCCGCCTCCGCTGACCCATCTAGGACGCCTGCCGGCCATCTGGTGAAGCCCGCCGTCCCACCCGTTGCCGCGGACACCCCAGCTGCCGCCTCCGCCGACCCCACGAGGACGCGTGCCGTCCCATCCTTCACGCCCGCCGTGTCGTCTGAACCGACTGCGCCCACATCGGAGCCGCAGGCCGCCGCGGCGGGGGATGCGACCGGGTCTGCTGGTACCGCTGGCGAACTGACTGGACTGCCTGCTGGTGCTCCAGACGAGCCGGGCGTCATCCGTTCTGCCCCGCCTGCCGGGCCGGATCTGTCAGCGCTTCTCAGCGCCCCGCGTCCGAAGACCACCGACGAGACGCCCGGCGACGACGATCCGATCGCACTGTCCCGCGGCCCACTCGCCGCACCTCCGCCGAAGCCGCCCACCGCACCCCCGAGCCCACCCGCTAGCCCCGCACAGTCCTCAAGCCCGACAGGAGGTCCAGGGCGCAAGCGCCTAAACCGCCGGACGCGATCCGGCCGCGGCCGCGTGTTCAGACGCCTCCCGCACCCGCCGTCCAACGCCCTCCCCGCGGCCCTGTGGCGCGTGCTTCGACACCCGCCGTCCAACGCCCTTCCCGCGGCCCTTTGGCGTGTGTTTCGACACCCGCCGTATGGCACGGTCGCGGCTGCTGGGCTGGGTGCGGTTGTCGTGCTGGCCATCGGCACGGTCACGTTCAGAACGCTGGATGCCCCGGCGACAGCTCAAGCAGATCCCGCCCATCCCCAGGTGACGCAACCGCAGGGCGTGCAGCCAACCTGTAGCGCGCCGCAGCCGACACAACCAACCTGCGCTCATCCGCCGTCCAGCCCTTCGCAGCCACAATCCGGGGAGCCGGCCACAAAGCAATCTCAGTCGACCAGCCCGCAACCGAGCGGCACGCAGCCGACCAGCACGCAACCGACGATCGTGCAACCGACGAGCATGCAATCGAGTGATGTGCCCTCGGCGATACCCCAGCAGACGGAGGCTCATGTGCGGCCTACGGCTGGACAGCTGACTACTTCCACGCAGTCGCCTTATCCTTCGCAGGCTGCTTCTCCGTCTCTGGCGACTGCGTCTGGGCGGCCTGAGAAGACCGCAGAGGCCGGGCGACCCGCGACGACCGGGCGACCTGTGGAAACCGGGCGACCTGTCGAACCCGGGCGGCCTGTGGTGACCGGGCGGCCTGAGTCGGCTAGTGCGGCGAGCGGCGATTCGGTCGCCTGGACGAAGGCGCTACAGGCGCTGGATGCTGAGCGGGCTCGGGCGTACTGGATGCTCGACATGAGCGCTCTCGACCGGATCTATGTGCCCGGCAGCTCGCCTTGGCGGTCTGATCGCGCGCTGCTGTCCGGGTATCGCGAGCAGCAGATCCGGGTGGAAGGGCTGCAGGTTCAGATCGACAGCTTGTCCATCGCCGGTCGCACGCGAACCACAGTCACTCTCAGAACGACTGACCATCTAGCCGCCGGCCAGGTGGTCGATCAGAGCGGCGCGAAGATCCCACTTCCGCCGGGAACTCCGACGACCAAACTCATCACCCTGACGACCGACCCGACCACCAAGGTCTGGCGAATCGCGGACATCACCCAGGCCTGATCCAACGCCAAGCAAGCAACAGAACTGAAGCAGGTGCTAGGCGAGTGCAGCCGAGAGGGCGGTGGTGACGGTTGGGTGGTGGAAGGCGAAGCCGGCGGATTGGAGGCGGGTTGGCAAGGCTCGTTTGCTTCCCAGGAGTTCCCACGCGAACTCGCCCAAAGCGGCCTTCATCAAGAACGCGGGGATCGGTAGGAAGGCCGGTCGGTTGAGCGCCGTGGCGAGTGCCTCGGTGAATTCGGTGTTCGTGGCCGGGGTGGGCAGAGCGACGTTGACCGGGCCGTTGATCGTGTCGTTCTCGGCGGTGAAGCGGACGGCTCGGATCCAGTCGGTGAGGGAGATGACCGGGAAGTACTGGCTGCCAGACCCGAGGCGGCCACCGAGGCCGACGCGGAACGGAAGGGAGAGAAGCTGGAACGCAGGAGCCTTGCGATCGAGTACGACGCCGGTGCGGAGTGCGGCTACGCGGCTGCCAGCGGCACGGGCGGGTTCGAGCGCGCCTTCCCACAGGCGGACGACGTCGGAGAGGAAGCCCTCGCCGAGTTCGGAGTCCTCGGTGAGGATGCGGTCGCCGAGATCCGTCCCGTACCCGCCGACGCCGCTTTGCGTGATCAGCACCGGACGGCGGTCGAGCTGCGATGCCACCGTGGCCAGAGTCGAGGTCGTACTGACGCGGCTCTCGCGGATCGTGTTGCGGTACGTCGGGGTCCACGGGCGGCCGATGTTCGCGCCGGCCAGGTTGACCAGGACGTCGGGGTCGCGGAGGGAGGCGGCGTCGAGTTCACCGGCCGCCGGGTTCCAGCGGATCTCGTCGGGCGTGGACGGCGTACGGCGTACCAGGCGGAGGACCTGGTGGCCGTCGGCAACCAAGTCGCGGGTCAGGGCCTTGCCGAGGAAGCCGGATGCTCCGGCCAGCACGTACTTCATCCCGCTTGCTCCTTCTCGGGTTCGAACACGGTCGCGTTCGCTGAATACCAAAGCGCCGGTGCCCGTCTCCGGGGAGACAATGCACCGGCGCCTCAGTCGATCAGATCAGACGCTGATCGGATCAGACGTCGAACTGGGCCTCTTCGAGGCGCTTCTTGACCGCGGTCAGGTAGCGGGCCGCGTCGGCGCCGTCGACCAGACGGTGGTCGTAGGTCAGCGCCAGGTACACCATCTGCCGGATCGCGATCGTCTCGCCGAGCTCCGGGTGGGTGATGACGACCGGGCGCTTCACCACGGCACCGGTCCCGAGCATGCCGACCTGCGGCTGGTTCAGGATCGGGGTGTCGAACAGCGCACCCCGGCTGCCTGTGTTGGTGATCGTGAACGTGCCGCCCGCCATCTCGTCCGGCAGCACCTTGTTGTTGCGAGTGCGGTCAGCAAGGTCGGCGATCTTCTTCGCCAGGCCGGCGATGTTGAGGTCGCCGGCGTTGTGTACGACGGGGACCATCAGGCCGCGCTCGACGTCTACCGCGATGCCCAGGTGCTCGGCGGCGTGGTAGGTGATCTCGCCCTTCTCCTCGTCGATCGACGCGTTCAGCTTCGGGTACTGCTTCAGCGCGTCGACAGCGGCGAGGGCGAAGAACGGCAGGAACGACAGCTTCGTGCCCTCACGGGCCTCGAACTCGGCCTTCTTCGCGTTGCGCAGCTTGGCGATCTCGGTGACGTCGACCTCGACCACGGTGGTCAGCTGGGCCGACACCTTCAGCGAGTTGACCATGTGGGCCGCGATCGCCTTGCGGATCCGGCTCATCTTCTCGGTCGTACCGCGCAGCGGGCTGATCGTCGCAGCCGGTGCGGACACCGCGGCGGGAGCAGCAGCCGGGGCGGCCGGGGCTGCGGCGGCAGCCTTCTTGGCCTCGGCGGCGGCGATCACGTCCTGCTTGCGGATCCGGCCACCGACACCGGTTCCCTGTACGGCGTTGAGGTCGACCTGGTGCTCCGCGGCCAGCTTGCGGACCAGCGGAGTGACGTAGTTCGGACCGTCGGTCGCTGCGCCGTTCGGGGACGGAGCGGCTGCGGCCGGAGCAGCTGCAGGTGCCTGCGCCGGAGCGGCCGGAGCCTGCGCCGGGGCGGACTGCGGAGCCGGAGCAGCTTGCGGAGCCGGAGCGGCAGCCTGCGGCGCGGGGGCTGCAGCTGCCGGAGCCGGAGCAGGAGCGGGAGCAGCTGCCGGAGCCGGGGCCGGTGCAGGTGCAGCCTGTGCGGCGGGGGCTGCTGCCGGGGCCGGGGTGGAGGCAGGGGCGGACTGGGCAGGAGCCGCATCGCCCGAGCCCACGATGGCCAGCTCTGCACCTACCTCGACGGTCTCGTCCTCCGCGACCTTGATCTCCAGGAGCTTGCCGGCGATCGGGGACGGGATCTCGGTGTCGACCTTGTCGGTGGACACCTCGAGCAGCGGCTCGTCGACAGCGACATCGTCGCCGACCTGCTTGAGCCAGCGGGTGACCGTACCCTCGGTGACGCTCTCGCCGAGCGCGGGCAGCGTCACCGGCGTACCGGAACCACCACCGGAACCGCCCGACGGGGCAGCAGCGGGAGCCTCCTGCGCGGCGGCCGGCTGCTCCTGTGCGGGAGCAGGAGCCGGGGCCTCGGCCGGAGCGGACTGCTGCTCAGCGGCCGGTGCAGGCGCGGCTTCGGCCGGGGCAGCCTCAGCCGGTGCAGCTGCAGCGGGCGCAGCTTCGGCCGGGGCGGATTCGGCGGGAGCATCCGGGGCAGAGGTGGCTTCGCCTGCGTCGCCGATGACGGCCAGTTCGGCGCCGACCTCGACGGTCTCGTCCTCGGCGGCCTTGATCTCGAGCAGGGTGCCGGCCACCGGCGACGGGATCTCGGTGTCGACCTTGTCGGTCGAGACCTCGAGCAGGGGCTCGTCGACGGCAACGGTGTCGCCGACCTGCTTGAGCCAGCGGGTGACGGTTCCTTCGGTGACGCTCTCCCCGAGGGCCGGCAGGGATACAGAGGTCGGCATGACGGTCGTTGCTCCTTCGTCTGATCGGTCGAGTGTCAGCCTACGGTGCCGCCGGAGCGAGCAGGATCCGGGTCACGGGGCCCGTCACGCTCCAGCAGCTCAAACCTACTGGGACCAACCAGCAGGATCAGTCATGGAAGTGCAAAGGTTTCCCCGCGAGCGCCAGGTGCGCCTCGCCGAGGGCCTCGTTCTGGGTCGGGTGGGCGTGGACCAGCGGCGCGACGTCGGCCGGGTACGCCTCCCAGTTGTAGATCAGCTGCGCCTCGCCGATCAGCTCGCCGACACGCGAGCCGACCATGTGCAGCCCGACGACGGCGCCGTCGCGGGCGCGGACCAGCTTCACGAAGCCGGACGTCTTCAGGATCTGCGACTTGCCGTTGCCGCCGAGGTTGTAGTTGAGGATCTCGACGTCGCCGTACTGCGCCCGGGCCTGCTCCTCGGTCAGTCCGACCGACGCGACCTCGGGCTCGGAGTACGTCACCCGCGGGATGCCGGCCTCGTCGATCGGCGTCGGCGCGAGACCCGCGAGGTGCTCGACGACGAAGATGCCCTGCTGGAACCCGCGGTGCGCGAGCTGCAGTCCCGGCACGATGTCGCCGACCGCGTACACGCCCGGCACGCTCGTCTGCAGGGTCGAGTCGACAGTCACGAAGCCGCGATCGAGCGCGACCCCGACCTCTTCGTACCCGAGGCCCGTGGTGTTCGGTCCACGGCCGACGGCGACCAGCAGCACCTCGGCCTCGATCACCTCGCCACCCGCGACCGTCACCCGTACGCCGGAATCCGTCACCTCGACGGACTCGAACGGCGTACCCGTCTTGAAGGCGATCTTCCGCTTCCGGAAGGCCCGCTCGAGCGTCTTCGAGCAGTCCGCGTCCTCGGCCGGGACGAGCCGGGGCAGCGCCTCGACGATCGTCACGCGGGTGCCGAACGATGTCCACGCCGAGGCGAACTCGACCCCGATCACGCCGCCGCCCAGGACCACGGCCGACTCCGGGACGCGGTCGAGCGTCAGCGCGTGCTCGCTGGCGATCACCCGGTTCCCGTCGATCTCCAGGCCCGGCAGCGAACGCGAGTAGGAGCCGGAGGCAAGGATCACGTTGCGGCCGGTGTACGTCGTGTCGCCGACCTGCACCGTGGTGGGGGAGGTGAGCCGCCCCTCGCCCTCGACGACCGTGATCTTGCGCGCCTTCAACTGGCCCTGCAGACCCTTGAACAGCCGGTCGACCACGCTGTCCTTGTACTTGTTCACGCCGCCCATGTCGACGCCTTCGAGCGTCGTCCGGACCCCGAACTGCTCACCCTCGCGCGCCGAGTCGGCGATCTCCGCGGCGTGCAGCAGCGCCTTGGTCGGGATGCATCCGCGATGCAGACAGGTCCCGCCGACCTTGTCCTTCTCCACCAGCGCCACGGACATGCCGAGCGTCGCGGCGCGCAGTGCGGCCGCGTAGCCGCCACTGCCACCGCCAAGGATCACCAGGTCGAACGTCGTAGCGCTGTCAGTCACAGGTTCCTCCGTGAGTCAGGTCCAAGGCAGGCGGTCCCGGATCGCGGTTCCGGCCCGGCGCAATCTTGTCACCGATCCGGCCCCGATCCACGCCGGGGCCGCCCCGGCGCGGGCAGATCGCTACTACCCGCAACCGTTATCCAGGATTTCGGCCACGACTTGCACACATAGTGGACACTTGCCTCATGAAGTGGTTCGGTCGCCGGCAGAAGGCCGGAACGATGCGCCGGGCGGACACTCCGGACTCGGCGCACCTGAAGGAGTTCGTCCAGACCCGCCAGGGAGTCGAGGGATTCGTCGAGCCGCGTACGGCGGTCACGGAGTACACCCTGCTCCTGGTGGCCATCGACGGTGAGTGGACCCGCCGCCGGGTCCCGTCGGTGCAGTGGGCCCACAACTTCGCCAACAAGCTCGGCATCCCGTCGTACGACGCGGCCGTGGTCGGCTACCCGCCCCGGATGCGGGAGTACAACGCCCGGATGAAGAAGAACGGTCGGTGAAGGAAGAACACGAGTTCTTCGCGACCGGCGACCTCGCCTGGGTGGACACCGGGGGCGGGATCTCGGAGCGGGTGCTGAGCCGCGACCCGGACGGGACGCTGACCAGGCTGGCCCGCTGGGCGCCCGGCACGGTGTCAGGCGGAGTGTCGGGCGGAGTGTCAGGCGGGGAAACCATCCGCCACGAATACGTCGAAGAGGTCTACCTGCTCGAGGGCGAGCTGACCGATCTCACCCTCGAGCAGACGTTCCGTCCCGGCGACTACGCCTGCCGGCCGCCGGGCATGCCGCACGGTCCCTATCGGACCGAGACCGGCTGCACCATGCTGGAGACTCGTTACTCAGCTCGCTGACGCGGCCAGCTCGACCAGCGTGCGGACCGCGTACCCGGTGCCGCCGTTCGGGATGTAGCCCGATGCGCCGCCGTCGTTGAAGGCCGGCCCGGCCACGTCCAGGTGCACCCAGTCGATGCCCTCGGCAACGAAGTCGCCGAGGAAGGCGGCCGCGGCCAGCGCACCGCCCCAGGCCTCGCCGGTGATGTTGGCCAGGTCGGCGACCTTCGAGTGCGACTTCAGCTTGTCGAGCATCTCGGCCGGGATCGGCAGCGGCCACATCGACTCGCCGGCCGCGACCGCGGCGTCGACGACCCGGTCCCGCGCGGAGTCGGTGTTCGCGAACGCGCCGGCCACCTTGGTGCCCAGGGCAACGACACAGGCCCCGGTCAGCGTCGCCACGTCCACGATCAGGTCCGGCTGGTCCTCGGACGCCCGTACCAGCGCGTCACCGAGCACGAGCCGGCCCTCGGCGTCGGTGTTCAGCACCTCGACGGTCTTGCCGCCGTACATCGTCAGTACGTCGGACGGTCGCGCCGCCGAGCCGGACGGCATGTTCTCGGCCATCGCGGCGTACGTCGTCACCTGCACCGGCAGGCCGAGTCGGGCGATCGCGAGCGTCGCGCCGATCACCGCGGCGGCACCGGCCATGTCGGACTTCATGCTGACCATGCCGGTCGACGTCTTCAGCGACAGACCGCCGGAGTCGAACGTGATGCCCTTGCCGACGAAGGCCAGGTGGGTGACCGGCTTCTTCGGGGTGTACGAGAGCCGGACCAGCCGCGGCGGGTTGGTCGAGCCCTGGCCGACGCCGAGGATGCCGCCGTACCCGCCCTTGGCCAGCGCCTTCTCGTCGAGCACCTCGACCTTGACGCCGTACTCCTTGCCGAGTTTGACCGCGTCCGCGGCGAACTCGACCGGGTGCAGGTCCGACGGCGGGGTGTTGACCCAGTCACGCACCTGCGCGACGGCGTCCGCGGTCACCTCGGCGCGCTCGAGCGCGGCCTTGGCCTCCTTGTTGCGGGCCAGGTCGGTGAGCAGCGTCAGGTTGCCCGGCGCCTCGGAGCTGTCCGAGGACTTGTACGCCGTGAACGCGTAGCGGCCCATCAGCGCGCCCTCGGCGACGGCGCGGACGCAGTCGGCGTCCGGCGTCGGCAGCGCGAACGCGACGGACTGCGAGAACTTCGCCGCGCGCACACCGGTGCCGGCGGCAGCGCGGAGGTCCTCGGTCTTCAGTTCACCGTCGGGGGCCGCGCCGAGGCCGACCGCGATCAGCGTCGCCGACTTGCCCGGTTTCGGCCCGGGCACCTTGGTCACCTCCCCGGCCTTGCCGGTGGCGCCGAGTCCGGACAGCACCTCCACCAGCTTCCCGCCGTACGCGGCGTTCAGCGACTCGGTGCCGGCCGGCAGGGTGACGCCGCCGCCGAGTTTGACCACGCCGATGACCACGGCGTCGGTCTTGACGCCGGCGGCATCTGACTTGCTCAGGGTGATGGTGGTCACGAAATCCTCAGTCCTCCTTGACCAGGCACTCAGATGGCCGGTCGTGACGGTACGTGCAAGCTGCCTGAGCATGCTACGCGTCGGGTAAGTTCCGCTCCATGACCGAGTCGCCTGTTCTGAAGAAGTCCCCGCTGCACGAGCGCCATCTGGCCCTCGGCGCCAAGTTCGCCGAGTTCGGCGGCTGGGAGATGCCGCTGGAGTACTCCGGTGTCGTCGCCGAACACACCGCGGTCCGTACGTCGGTCGGCGTCTTCGACGTGAGCCACCTGGGCAAGGCCACCGTCAAGGGTCCGGGCGCAGCGGCGTACGTGAACGCGTGCCTGACCAACGACCTCGGCAAGATCGCGCCGGGCCAGGCGCAGTACACACTGTGCTGCAACGAGCGCGGGGGAGTCGTCGACGACCTGATCGCGTACCTGCACTCCGACGACGACGTCTTCCTGATCCCGAACGCGGCCAACACCGCCGAGGTGGTCCGGCTGCTGCAGGCCGATGCTCCCGACGGTGTCGAGGTGACCAACGTCCACGACGACTACGCGATCCTCGCCGTCCAGGGCGCGAACAGCGACGAGGTCGTGGCCGCGATCGGCCTTCCGACCGGACACGACTACATGGCGTTCGCCACAGCCGACTTCGGCGGTACGCCGGTGGTCGTGTGCCGCACCGGCTACACGGGCGAGCGCGGGTACGAACTCGTCGTACCGAACGCCGCCGCGGTCGCGGTCTTCGACGCGCTGCTGGCGGCCGGGGAGCCGCACAACATCGTGCCGGCCGGCCTCGGCGCCCGCGACACGCTGCGGACCGAGATGGGGTACCCGCTGCACGGCCAGGACATCACGCCGGACATCACGCCCGTCCAGGCCCGCTCCGGCTGGGCCGTCGGGTGGAAGAAGGAGCACTTCTGGGGCGACGCGGCCCTGCGCGCCGAGAAAGAGGCCGGACCGGCGCGGATCCTGCGCGGTCTGCGGGCCGCCGGCCGGGGTATTCCGCGGCCGCACATGAGTGTTCTCGGCGCTGACGGAACGGCGCTCGGTGAAGTGACTTCTGGCACCTTCTCGCCGACCTTGAAGAAAGGCGTCGCGCTCGCACTGCTGGACGCCGCGGTAAAGGAAGGCGATCAGGTGACGGTCGACATCCGGGGCCGTCAGGAGCTGTTCGACGTGGTCAAACCGCCGTTCGTCACCGTCCACGTCCGGTAGGGCGATTTTGGTCACGTTCTGTAATATCGTGGCACAAATTGGCCACTGTCGGTACTGTGCCGACGCGTTTTGCGCAGAATTGACTGCGAACAGTGACGAATCGGGGCAAATGTTCCGTTCCAGTACCCGTTCCGGTAACGATTTGTGCACTGGTGCCGAGCACCGCTGGTTTGGTGTCACAGTGTCAGGCAGGCTAGCCCGCGGTTGTGGGGGATCGGCTCTGTCAAGGGGATTTGACGCGAGCCCTCCACAGAGCAAAGGCTCGGCACGCTATCCACCGATAAGTGCCGGATCTGCGGACCGAAATCCGGCCGACTGACTGACGGAGTGCGAATGAGTATTGGGTCGCCCGACTCGACCGTAGGGATCGAGGACCACCCGGCGTCGGCAGAGCCGGTCCGCACCGCGGCCACCCCGCACGGGAAGTCGCCGAGCCGGATCGCGTTCGACCGGTTGCGCAAGGACCGGGTAGCGGTGATCTGCGCGTCGATCGTGCTGTTCTTCATCCTGATCGCGGTCTTCGCGCCGCTGCTGGCCAAGCTCGAGGGCCAGGACTACAGCACCTTCCACACCGACCTGATCGACGAGTACGGGTACCCGACGATCGGCGTCAACGGTTCGCACTGGTTCGGCGTCGAGCCGAAGACGGGCCGCGACAACTTCGCCCGCTGGGTGTTCGGCGCCCGCCCGTCGCTGATCATCGCGTTCCTGGCCACCGTGGTCGGTACCGTGATCGGCGTCGTGATGGGCCTGCTGGCCGGCTTCCTCGGCGGCTGGGTCGACCGGGTGATCTCCTGGCTGATCGACTTCGTGCTGAGCCTGCCGTACCTGCTCTTCGCGATCGCGCTGGTACCGATCGTCGAGTCGATGCGCGGCGGTTCGTTCAACCTGACGCCGCAGCAACAGGCGTCGATCCGGTTCTACGTACTGATCTTCGTCCTCTCGTTCTTCGGCTGGGCGGGCCTGGCCCGCATCATCCGGGGCGAGGTGCTCTCGCTGCGGGAGCGTGAGTTCGTCCTCGCCGCCAAGGCGATCGGCGTACCGACCCGGCAGGTCCTGTTCAAGGAACTGCTGCCCAACCTGGTCGCCCCGATCGTCATCTCGGCCTCGCTGGCGCTGCCCGCCTACGTGACCGCCGAGGCCGGACTTTCCTTCCTCGGTGTCGGACTCGTCGAACCGATCCCCTCGTGGGGTCAGACGATCGCCGTCGCCACGAACTGGTTCAAGGCCGACCCGATGTACCTCTGGCTGCCCGTGATCGGGATCACCGCTCTGGTGCTCGCCCTCGCGCTGCTCGGAGACGCCATCCGCGACGCCTTCGACCCCAAGACTCGCCGGTAGTTCGGCGATTGCCCCAGCGGCAGAAAAGGAGAAACCCGACCATGCAGTGGAAACGGATAACCGCGGTTGCGGCGACGGTCATGCTGGCCGCCGTGGCCTGTGGCAGCCCGTCCTCGAACAGCGGCAACAAAGGTGACACCAACAATGTGGGGGGCGCTCAGGCCAAGGCTACGGACCCCACTGCGAAGGGCCCTGCACCTGACGTTGACGGCGCGAAGAAGGGCGGCACGATCACCGTCCTGAGTGACGTGACGCCCGACACCTTCGACCCGACGAACATCTACTACGTCGACGGTAACCAGATCGGCAAGCTGTTCTACCGGGCGCTGACGCAGTACCGCCTGGACGGCCCGGACCACAAGCCGGTCCTGGTTCCGGACCTGGCCGAGGACCTCGGCACGAAGTCCGAGGACGGCTTGACCTGGACCTTCAAGCTGAAGCAGGGCATCAAGTACCAGGACGGCACGCCGGTCACGGCGAAGGACTACGCGTACGCGATCAAGCGCTCCTTCGCGCACGACCTGTACGACGCCGGACCGACGTACCAGCAGCAGTTCTTCCTGGACGGCGACAAGTACAAGGGCCCGTACGGCGCCGGCGGCGCCGACTACAAGGGTGTCGAGACGCCGGACGACCACACCCTGGTCATCAAGCTGGCGAAGAAGTTCGACGACCTGCCCTACTACGCGGCGTTCCCGATGTTCACGCCGATCCCGCAGGCCAAGGACACCCAGAAGAACTACGAGCAGCACCCGATGGTGACCGGCCCGTACCAGGTCCAGTCCTACACCCCGGGTACCGAGCTCAAGCTCACCAAGAACCCGAACTGGGACCCGAACACCGACCCGGTGCGGCACCAGTACGTCGACGGCTGGGACTTCAAGTTCAGCCAGGACCTGATCAAGGCCCAGCGCCAGGTGCTGGCCAGCTCCGGTCCGGACGCCGACGCGGTGAACTACTCCAACCTGGACGTCTCGCTGCTGCCTGAGGTCAAGGACCAGAACCAGCTCGTCAAGGGCCAGTCGCCGTGTTCGATCATGTACACGATGGACACCCGGAAGATTCCGCTGGAGGTCCGCAAGCTGATCGCCAAGGCGCACCCGTACGACGCGTGGCGCAAGGTTGCCGGTCTGAACCCGACCGACGACCCGCCGTCGTCGACGATCCTGCCGCCGGCCGTTCCGGGCTTCGAGAAGTACGAGCTCCCGGGTCTGACCGGTACCGGTAAGGGCGCCGAGGACGACGCAGTGGCCGCCGAGGTCAAGTCGGAGCTGGCGAAGATCGGCAAGTCGAACTTCGAGCTCAGCTGGTACTACTCGATCGACGACAAGATCTCGACCCAGACCACGCAGCTGCGCAAGCAGATGTTCGAGAAGGCCGGCTTCAAGGTCCGCGCCATCGGCGTGCCGAAGGCCAAGATCCGTACCTTCACCGGTGACCAGAACGCTCCGGTCAACATCGGCAAGACCCCGACCGGTTGGTGCTCCGACTGGCCGAGCGGTACGAGCTGGTTCCCGGTTCTGTTCAAGTCCGACGCGATCGCCCTGGGCAACAGCGTTGGTCAGCTGCAGGACAAGGCCCTCGACGCCGAGATCGACGCGATCACGGCCAAGACGCCGGACGAGCAGCTGAAGGAGTGGTCGAAGATCGACAAGGAGATCCTGGAGAAGTACCTCCCGGTTCTGCCGCTGTACTACTCCTCGAGCAACATGCCGATCGGTAAGAACATCGGGCACGCGATCAACGACCCGACACAGGGCATCTTCGAGTTCACCTCGATGTTCCTGAAGCAGCCCTGATCGCCCCGTTCTGAAGTAGTAGTCAGTCAATGAACGGTGATGTGGTGCCCGGACCACCGTCCGGGCACCACATCGATCGGTGAGGAGACAATCCCGTGCTCTATTTCGTGGCGCGCCGACTGGTCAGCGCGCTCAGTGTCGTGTTGGCAACGCTGATCGCGACCTTCGCGTTGTTCTTCATCGCGCCGACTGATCCGGCCGGAGCAATCTGCGGCGAGCGCCAGTGCACCCAGCAGCGCTACAACGAGATCAAGAAGAACCTGCATCTCGACCAGCCGAAAGTGCAGCAGTTCGCGGAGTACACCGCGGGAATCTTCACCGGCCGCGACTTCACCACGTCGGGCGTGACGCAGCACTGCGCGGCGCCCTGCCTGGGCTTCTCGTTCAAGAACGACCGTCCGGTCACCGATATGATCAAGACCCGGTTCCCGGTGACGGTCTCGCTGGTGCTCGGGTATGCCGTGCTGGTGCTGACCATAGGTGTGTTCGTCGGGTCGATGGCGGCGAAGAGACGCGGGACCCTGGGCGACCGGTCACTGATGACCAGCACCCTGGTGGTCAGTTCGGTGCCGTACTACATCGTGGCGCTGATGGTCGCTCTCTATCTGACCGTGCTCTATCCGATCCTTCCACGGGGTGAATGGACGCCATTCACGGAGAATCCGGCGAAATGGGCGGCCGGTCTGTTGACACCCTGGCTGGTGCTCGGCGTCTACAACTGCACCGCGTACGCGCGGTACTCACGCGGCTCCATGGTCGAAACGCTGAGCGAAGACTTCATCCGTACCGCGCGGGCCAAGGGCCTGTCCGACCGCGTGGTCACCTACAAGCACGCGCTGCGCTCCGGGTTGATCCCGGTCGTGACGATCTTCGGTCTGGATGTCGCCGGCAGCCTCGGCGGCGCGATCTTCACCGAACGGATCTTCGACCTCCCCGGTCTCGGCGTCCTGGTGCTCGACAGTTTGAACAGCTACGACCTGCCGGTGATCATGGGCACCGTGCTGGTCGCATCGGTCATCATCGTCGTGATGAATCTGCTGGTGGACATCGGCTACAGCCTGATCGACCCGCGGGTGAGGTTGTCGTGAGCACACCAGTTCCTGAGGACCGGAAGGACAGCATGAGTCAGGGCGATGCCCCTCAGGTGAAGCGTGGCCCGTCGGTCGCCACCCGTGAGCGGCGCGACGGTTCGATCAACCCCAGCGGCGAGACGCCGTACCTGGTGGTCGAGGACCTGAGCGTGAAGTTCCCGACCGCGGACGGTCTGGTCAGCGCGGTGAACGGGCTGAGCTACTCGGTCCCGCTCGGCCGCACGCTGGCGATCGTCGGCGAGTCCGGCTCCGGCAAGTCGGTGTCGAGTATGGCCGTGATGGGCCTGCACGACCGCAAGCGGACCCGGATCAGCGGGTCGATCCGGCTCGGCGGTGACGAACTCATCGGCCTGAGCGAGAACGACCTGATGAAGATCCGCGGCGACGCGGTGTCGATGGTGTTCCAGGACCCGCAGTCCTCGCTGCACCCGCTGTACACGATCGGCAACCAGCTGGTCGAGGCGTACCGCGTGCACCACAAGGTCTCCAAGGACGTCGCCAAGAAGCGGTCGCTGGAGATGCTCGAGCTGGTCGGCATCCCGAACCCGCCGCGGCGCTTCGCGCAGTACCCGCACGAGTTCTCCGGCGGTATGCGGCAGCGCGCGATGATCGCGATGAGCCTGATCAACGACCCGAAGCTGGTGATCGCCGACGAGCCGACCACCGCGCTCGACGTCACCGTGCAGGCGCAGATCCTGGACCTGCTGAACAACCTGCAGAAGGAGTTCGGCTCCGCGATCGTGCTGATCACGCACGACCTGGGCGTGGTGGCCGAGATGGCCGACGACGTCCTGGTGATGTACGCCGGACGCTGCGTCGAGTACGGCACCGCGGCCGACGTACTGGCGAACCCGCGGATGCCGTACACCTGGGGTCTGCTCGAGTCGATCCCGACCGTCTCCGCGGCGAACGAGCGGCTGCGCCCGATCAAGGGTCTGCCGCCGTCCCTGCTGAACCTGCCGGACGGTTGTTCGTTCAGCGCCCGCTGCCCGTACGTCGAGCGCGTGAAGGGTGAGCTCTGCACCACCCAGCTGCCGGACCTGTTGCCGGTGGACGGCGCCGGTGCCCATACGTCCCGTTGTCACCTGCACGACAAGGCCTCGATCTACGAGGCCGAGGTCGCGCCGAGACTGGGCTGACGAGGGACTGAGGAGATATGAGCGAAACTCTGTTGCAGGTCCGCGACCTGAAGATGCACTTCCCGATCAAGGAAGCAGCCGGTCTGGCCCGGACCAAGAAGGTCGTCCAGGCCGTCGACGGCGTCAACTTCGAACTGAAGGCGGGCGCGAGCCTCGGCCTGGTCGGTGAGTCCGGCTGCGGCAAGTCGACCACCGGCCGGATGATCACCCGGCTGCTGACCCCGACGTCGGGCCAGATCCTGTTCAAGGGCACCGACATCGCGCAGCTGAAGGAGAAGGACCTGCGTCCTTTCCGCCGGCAGCTGCAGATCGTGTTCCAGGACCCGTACAGCTCGCTGAACCCGCGCCAGACGGTCAGCAACATCATCAGTACGCCGCTGCGCGTGCACAACCTGGTCAAGAAGGGCAAGGAACTCGCCCGGGTCCAGGAGCTGCTGGAGCGGGTCGGTCTGAACCCTGAGCACCACAACCGGTACCCGAACGAGTTCTCCGGAGGTCAGCGGCAGCGCATCGGCATCGCCCGGGCGCTCGCGGTCGAGCCCGAGGTGATCATCGCCGACGAGCCGGTGTCCGCGCTGGACGTGTCGATCCAGGCCCAGGTGATGAACCTGCTCGAGGATCTGCGGCGCGATCTCGGCATCGCGTTCGTGTTCATCGCGCACGACCTCGGCGTGGTCCGGCACTTCTGTGACGAGGTCGCAGTGATGTACCTCGGCAAGATCGTCGAGCAGGGTTCGCGGGACCAGATCTACAACGCCCCGCAGCACCCGTACACGCAGGCCCTGCTGTCGGCGGCGCCGGACCTCGGCACGATCCGCGGGGTCCCGCCGAAGGAGCGGATCCGCCTGGTCGGCGACGTACCTTCGCCGATCGACCCGCCGAGCGGCTGCCGGTTCCGGACCCGCTGCTGGAAGGCGGAGGACATCTGCGCCACCCAGGAGCCGCTGCTGGAGATCAAGCCGCAGTCCACTCCGGGCCACACGGCCGCCTGCCACTTCGCGGAGCCCAAGGTCGACCTGACCGCCGCCACCGCGTAACGAGCAGAGGAAACCCCCGTCAACGGCGACGGGGGTTTTCTCCTGTCTGCCGACTTACTTGTGCGTCCAGACGTAGCCCATGAAGCCGTCCATGTGCCAGCCGGCCTTCACGTACGACGCTGCCGTGGTAGAGCGCAGTACTCGCCAGCCGAGCCCGTTCTTCGAGACCCGGTAGACCGCGATACGGTCCGACGCGGCGGCCACCGGGATGCGGCCGACGACGCCCTCGTACACCCACTGGCCGGACGCGGCCAGCTTGTTGCGCTCGGCGGTGGAGATCGACAGCAGGTACGACGATCCCGACTTCATCCGCAGCCGGTAGACCGGCACGGTCCCGCGGATCGCCGTGTTCGCGACGTATCCGGGCACCTGGCCGGTGAAGGTGAACTTCATCTTCTGGGCGCGCAGGTACTCGGCCTGGTTGGCCGTGTAGAAGTAGCCCTTGCTGCCGGCCGTCCGCATCTCGATCAGCTGGGTCCGGTACGACGTTGCCGTGGCGGACGACTGCGCCGCGCCAGCGCTGTTCGCAACGACCACTCCGCCGACTGCGAGTGCCGCCGTGGTGACCACGGCGCCGGCGCCAAGTACCCGTCCCCGGCGAGATCCGGGAAGCTTCCACTTCATCGTTGTCAAGCCTTTCGATCCTGGTCAAATTAGATGCTCAAGGCAACTAGCCCGTCCAGGACGTTAGCCCCCCGAAAGGTCGCCGGCAGACTGGAAGGACTCGAACATGACGAGGCCGGTGAGGACCGCGGCCAGGACTGCGATCTGTGCCAGCGCGGGGAGCGCGTGGACGAGAGGTACGGCGAGGAGGAGCAAGGCGGTCGCGGCGACCTTGCCGATCGCGAACAGGGCGATCGTACGGCGCAGGACCTGATCGCCCTCCGCGATCAGCCACAGCAGGACGAGGTGCATGGCCCGGAGTGCGAAGTACGCAAGGGCTATGACGACCGGCCCGGACAGTCCGCCGGGCAGGTCGTCGAAGGCCTCCGGGATCGCCAGCGCGATCACGAACATCGCAGCCATCGCGAACAGCAACACCGTGCGTACGGCGCCCTGGTCGGCCTTCGCGATGTTGCAGACCCAGGAGTACGACGCCCAGCTCCACCACAACAGCCCGAGCAGGAACGCCCCGCGGATCATGCCGTACCAACTGAGGTCGTGCATGCAACAGAATCAGGCCCTTCCGTGGGCCTGGCGGCTGCGGCGGCTGAGGGAGTCGATGGTGACGGCGATCAGGAGGACGCCGGCGGTCACCATGTAGCGGACGCTCGAGTCCAGGCTCAGCAGCGCGAGGCCGTTGGAGATCGACATGATCACCAGCGCCCCGAGGAGCGCGGAGTACGCCGAGCCGCGGCCGCCGAACAGGCTGGTGCCGCCGATGACGGCTGCCGCGATCGCGTTGAGGTTGGTGTCGGCGCCGCCGCTGCTCTGGTTCACCGCGACCAGCCGTGCCGCGGCCAGCAGACCGCCGACGGCGGCGAACGTCGAGCACGCCGCGAACACGGACAGGTAGATCATCCGCACGTTGATACCCGCTCGCCGCGCGGCCTCCACGTTGCCGCCGACCGCGACGACGGAACGGCCCCACCGGGTACGCCGTACCGTCAGATCGGTCGCGACGACGAGCGCGAGGAAGAGCAGGAACATCGAGGAGACACCGCGGTCGCCGTTCAGGATCAGCACCGGGATCAGCAGTACGAGTGCGAGCGCTGCGGCCTTGATCACGATCATCGAGGTCGGCGCTGTCGAGAGACCTGCGGTGGCCCGGGCGCCCCGGGTGCGGAGCCGGGTCAGCACGTAGAGCGCGACGACGACCGCGATCAGCGCGTAGGCGAGCGCGGGGGAGAGGAAGCTCCTGGTCGCGAAGCCGACCAGCGCGGAGTCGTAAGGGAGGTTGAGCGAACCTTCCTTGCCGAGCACCAGCAACTGCAGACCCAGGAATCCCAGCAGACCGGCAAGCGTGATCACGAAGCTGGGTACGCCGAAGCGGGTGTACAGCGCGCCGTAGAACATGCCGATCACCAGGCCGAGCGCGACACCGACGACCAGCGAGAGTACGAGCGGCCAGCCCTTGTTGACGAAAGTGACTCCGAGCACCGCGGCGGACAGGCCGCTGACGGAGCCTACCGAGAGGTCGATCTCGCCGAGGAGGAGGACCAGGACGATGCCGAGGGCAATTACTCCGACCGAGGTGGTCTGCAGGGTGAGGTTGACCAGGTTGCGGCTGGACAGGAAGGAGCCGTTGGCGATCTGGAAGACCGCCCAGATGATGATCAGACCGACGACCACCGGCACCGAACCCAGGTCGCCGGAGCGGAGCCGGGCGGTGAAGGCGGAGATGGCGCCGCTGATCCCGCTGGTGGCGATCAGCCGTTCGTCCTGGAGGTCGGCGGGGAGCTGTTCGATCCCGTTCGACTCGGGTGCGGCCGGCGTACTGGTGACGTCCTGGGGACGGGTGCCCGATCCGTGCAGGCTCATGATGCGGGACCCTCCTCCCGGCTTCGGCGCGCTGCACGCTCCGAGACCGCGTTGTCGGTGGCGCCGGTGATGGCGGCGATGATGTCCTGCGTCCTGGTCTCGCTGACCACGAAGACGCCGTTGTTGCGGCCGAGACGCAGTACGGCGACCCGGTCGGCCACCGCCATCACGTCGGCCATGTTGTGGCTGATCAGGATCACGGCCAGGCCGCGTTCGCGCAGCCGCTCGACCAGGTTGAGGACCTCGGCGGTCTGAGCGACGCCGAGGGCCGCGGTCGGTTCGTCCAGCATCACGACCTTCGGCCGGCCGAGCAGGCTGCGGGCGATCGCGACGGTCTGCCGCTGGCCGCCGGACAGGCTGGCGACCGGGATCCGGACCGACGGGATCTTCGCGGACAGCTGCCGGAGCAGCTCCCACGACTGGCGTTCCATCTCGACCTCGTCGAGCACCCGGCCCTTTCGCAGCTCGCGGCCGAGGTACAGGTTCGCGACCACGTCGAGGTTGTCGCACAGCGCCAGGTCCTGGAACACGGTGGCGATGCCGAGCTGCTGCGCCTCGGCCGGGCTGCCGACGCGTACGGCGCGGCCGTCGAACACCATGGTCCCGTCGTCGGCGGTGTAGACGCCGGCGATGGTCTTGACCAGCGTCGACTTGCCGGCGCCGTTGTCGCCGACCAGCGCCAGTACCTCGCCGGCGCGGACGTCCAGCTCGATGTTCTTCAGGGCTTGCACGGCGCCGAACCGCTTGGAGATCCCTTGCAGCGTCAGCACGCTGCCGGCACCGACGTCGGGAGGAGCCGGGGTAGCCGAGGGAAGTGTCACGAGATCAGCCTCCAGGACTTATTTCACGCCATGATCCTCGCCGGGGGCGCGGTTGGGGAGGGGGTCGGCGTAGCCCCCCGCACCTCACTGCGGGGGGCTACGCCGAGGGGCGGTCGATTCCGGCTAGTTGCTGGTCAGGCCGGCCGCGGCGCAGGCGGCCGCGAACGACGCGGTGCAGATGTCGCTGACCTTGTAGATGTTGTCCTTGATCACGGTGTCCTTGATGTTGTCCTTGGTCACCGCGACCGGGTCGAGGATCGTCGACGGCACACCGCTCTTGTCGGTGGTCGACTCGGGCTTGCCGCCGTTCGCCAGCGCCACCGCGCCCTTCGCGGCGGCCTCGGCCTGCGGCTTGACCGCCTTGTAGATCGTCATCGCCTGGTCGCCGGCGACGATCCGCTGGATCGCGGCCAGCTCCGAGTCCTGACCGGTGACCGGCGGCAGCGGCGTCACGCCACCTCCCTTGAGCGCTGCGATCGCGCCGCCGGCGGTGCCGTCGTTGGCGGCGTACACGCCGACCAGACCGTTCTTGATCGCGCTCAGCTGGCCTTCCATCCAGGCCTGGGCCTTGTCCGGGCTCCAGTCCGGGGTGTCGAACTCGGCGGCGATCTTGAACCCGCTCGAGTCGAGCACGCTGTGCGCGCCCTTCTTGAAGTCGGCCGCGTTCGGGTCGGTCGGTGAGCCGTTGATCATCGCGATGTTGCCCGACGTCTTGCCGGCCGCCTTCAGGTCGTCCACCAGGGTCTGCGCCTGAAGCTTGCCGACCGCCTCGTTCTCGAACGAGACGTAGTAGTTGGCGTTCTCGATGAACCTGTCGTACGCGACCACCGGGACGTTCTGCCCCTTCGCGGAGCTGACCACGGCGGCGGCCGCCTTGCCGTCGACCGGGTCGAGGACGAGCACGTTCGCACCCTGGGTCAGCGCGGCCTCGGCCTGCTGTTGCTGCTTCGACGCGTCCTGGTCGGCGTTGCTGTAGATCAGCTCGCAGTCGCCGCAGGCAGCCTTGAGGGCCTCGGTGAACAGCGGGCGGTCGAGCGCCTCGTAGCGGGTGGTCTTGGACTCGGGCAGCAACAGCGCGATCTTCTTCGCGCCGCCTGAGCCGCTGCCGGAGTCGTCCGAACCACAGGCCACCAGGGAGACGGCCAGGGCCGAGACGGCGATGCCGAGCCCGACGAGACGAGTTGCAGAGAAGGACATATGGCGGCTCCTTGACGAGACGGCCCGATTGGCCTGCCCCGAAGTCAAGCTCCCCCAGGTCTTGGCGTCAAGACTTGAATTCAAGAAATGGAGATATTGGTGTGACTCAGCACCGACGCACGGTGGATGGCGCCGACGATGTCGGCCTCGTCGCCGAGCTCGGCCGGGCGGAGTTCGACGGTCGCGGCGGCGCTCGGGATCGCGCAGCGGTCGAGCGCTTCACGCAGCGGGGCCAGGATGAGTTCGCCGGCCTCGGCCATCAGGCCGCCGACGACGACCACCTCGGGGTTGAGTAGGTTCACCACGCCGGCCACCGCGACGCCGACGCGGCGGCCGGCGTCCTCGATCACGCGCCGGCAGCCGACGTCGCCGCCGAGCGCGCGGTGCACGATGTCCTTCAGCCGCAGCGGTCCGTGCGAGGCGGCCAGGCTGTTGATCAGCGCCCGCGAGCCGACGAACGTGTCCAGGCAGCCGCGGTTGCCGCACCGGCAGATCGGCCCGTTCTCGTCGATCGTGACGTGGCCGATCTCGCCCGCCGTACCGGCCGAGCCGCGGAACACGTCGCCGTTGATCACGATGCCGGCGCCGACGCCGTACGAGAACTTCAGGTAGCAGCCGTTTCGTACGCCGCGGAGCGCGCCGGCCCGCAATTCGCCCAGCGCAGCAAGGTTTGCGGTGTTGTCGAGGGCAACCGGGGCGCGGAGGTGACCGGCCATCGCCTCGGTCACGTTGACGCCGCGCCAGCCCGGCAGTACGGCGTCGGAGCCGGCCTCGCCGCTGACCGAATCCACCGGCATGGGCAGTCCGAATCCGATTGCGGAGATGTTCTCGACGCCGGAGCTGACCGTCTCGGCGAGGTCGGCGAGCAGCCGGGCGGCGCGCTCCATGCCGTCGTCGGCGACGTGGTCGGCCTGCAGCGGCATCAGCTGCTGGGCGAGGATCTCGCGGGACTCGTCGGCGATCGCGACCCGGACGTCTCGCTCGCCGAACGCGACACCGGCGAGCAGGCCGCCGCCGGACGCGAGGGAGACGAGTACGGCGCGGCGGCCGTTGCGGATGCTGCGGGACAGCCCGACCATGCCGGCCTGGTCCAGTTCCTTGACCATGTTCGACACGGTGGCCGCGGACAGGCCGGACGCGGCGGCGATCTCGACCTGGGTGAGCGGGCCGTGCTGCCGGACGACCCCGAGAACGCGCGCACGGTTGGCTTCGCGGAGCGAAGCCTGCGATCCCGGCGCCGGGCGGGTTGCGTTCATTACATAAAGATAACGGATCGCGGGCCGAGCGCGGCCGCTCCGCGCTCGTGAACCAGGAACATCGTCTGCAACCTCGCTGTCACTACCCCACTAGAACGTTCAACCGCGAGAGTAGACCACTCGCGCAGGCCAGTGGTGGAGGTGGGCGTCAGGCGGTGAGGGCGAGGGTGAGGAGGGCTAGTGGGAGGGCCAGTTCGATCGTTGCGCCGAGTACGTCGCCGGTGGTGCCGCCGAGGGCGGATTTCGCGCGGCGGCTGGCGGCGAGGCTGGTCGCGACTGCCAGTAGTACGGCGGCGGTCGAGCCCGCCAGACGGGTTGGTGAGGGGGCCGGTGAGAGCCAGGTGAGGGCGAGGGCGGCGGCGAGTACGACGGTTGTGGCGAGGGCGGCTGTGGTCGGGGGGACTGTGCCGGCCACGAACGTGCCCAAGCCGTCGGGGCGCGCCGGGGGGACCGACGTACGGCAGGACCAGGGGAGGGTGAGGCGGCTCGCGGTGGTGGCGAGCAGGATGGCTTGCCAGCCGAAGCCGGACTGGAGGCAGGTGGTGAGGGCGGCGACGTCGAGGAGCAGTACGCCGACGATCGCGACGACGCCGAACGGGCCGATGTCGCTCTGCTTCATGATCCGCAACATGGTCTCGCGATCCCGCCGGGAGCCCAGCGCATCCGCGAAGTCGGCCAGTCCGTCCAGGTGCAGCCCACCGGACAGCCCGGCAACCACCAGCACGCCCACCACAGCCGCCAGCAGGTCCGCCTCCGGCTTCACCAACTGAGCCAGCGCGATCACACCCGCCGCAACCCCACCAATCACCACCCCCACAACCGGCGCCAGCACCATCGCCCGCCCACCAACCACCCGATCAACCCGCGAGGGAACCCCCGCCGGAAGCACGGTGAGCGTGCCAAAGGCGAGGCGGGCCGCATCAGACCAACACCTCCGCTCCCCGCCACCCCGCCCCGTGCCCGCGGAGCCGGCAGGCCCGGTGTGGTCCGGTCCGTTGAGGGTCATGTGAGGGGGAGGGTTCGGCCGGCGATGGTCCAGAGGACTTGGTCGGAGGTTAGGGAGATGGTGGTGTTGAGGCGGCCCATCAGGTCGCGGAAGAGTCGGGTGCCGGGGTCGGCGGGGACGATGCCGGAGCCTACATCGTTGCTGACGGCAACCACTCGGCGGGATGTTGCCGCCCAGGCTGCAGCCAGGTCGGCGATGCGCTCTTCGAGCTCGGCCATGGCGGTGCCGCGGCCGTCGGCCGGAGCTGGGTGCGGTTCGCCCGGCGGGTCTGACAGGGCGGACCAGACGTCGACCTGGTCCATCGTGCGGGACAGCCACAGCGTCAGGCAGTCGATGAGGAGTGGCGGGCCGGGTGCTTTCAGGAGCGGGACCAGGTCGATGGTCTCCGCCAGACCCCAGGACGCCGGGCGGCGGGACTGATGTTTGGCGACGCGGGCGGCCCACTCGGGACTGCCGGAGTCGTCGCCGCCGGTGGCGACGTACAGGACGTCGGACTCCGCGGACAGCAGGCGTTCGGCCGCGACGGACTTGCCGGAGCGGGCTCCGCCGAGTATCAGGGTTCGGTCAGACATCGGTCCTCCGCTCGAAAACCACCGGCGCCTCGAACGCCGCCTTCCGTGCCGTCCGGCGGAACGCGTTCAGGATGGGACGCCCCAGCAGCAGGACCAGTACGGCGGACAGGACGCCGCGCGGGATGTCCCAGCCCAGCGAGGTCGCCACCACGAACAGGAAGTAGCGGTGCAGGTTCTCGGCCAGCGCGTCACCCGGGACGAACGAGAAATCGCTGCCGAACGTCGCGTACGGCCAGAACCACAGGTTCATGATCACGCCGTACAGCACGCCGGACACCATCGAGTACGCCGCCAGCAACAGCAACTCCAGCCGCCCGCCGACGCGTGGCAAGAGCCCGGCCAGGCACCCCACCCACGCGCACGCGAACATCTGGAACGGCATCCACGGCCCGACCCCGCCGCTGATCAACGCCCCGCCCAGCAGCGACACCGCCCCGAGCACGAACCCGAACCCGGCGCCGAACGCCCGCCCCGCCAGCACCAGCACGAAGAACCCGGGCTCGAGGCCCGCCGTACCCGGACCCAACGCCCGCAAGGCCGCACCGACCGCCGCGAGCATGCCGACGAGCGAGATCACCTTCGCGTCGATCCCGGACTCGGACAGCTCCGCGAGTATGACGGCCACCAGCAACGGCAGCAGCAGCACGAACAGCCACGGCGCGTCTGTCGTGTGCCCGATCGCCGACGCGCCGGCCTGAGACGGCCGGAAGAACAGCGGCCAGGCGAACGCGAGTACGCCGACGAGCGACGCGACCAGCAACGTCGCCGTACTCCGCGGCTTGAGCCGGATGAGTCTCATGACGCCCGGTCCAGCGCGTCCGCGACTTCGCCGACCGTGAGGAACGGCAACGGGGCAAGGATCTTCGCCACCTGCGGCGCGAACGCCGGCGACCCCGCGATCACCTCAGCCGTCTCGCCGTCGCTGACCAACTCACCCTCGGCCAGCACCATCACCCGGGTGGCGACCTCGGCCACCATCTCCACGTCGTGCGTCGACAACACGACCGCGTGCCCGGCCGCGGCCAGCTCGCGCAGGATCGCCACGAGCCGCCTCTTGGCGCCGTAGTCCAGCCCGCGCGTCGGCTCGTCCAGCAACAGCAAGGGCGGAGCGCCGCACAGTACGACGGCCAGCGCCAGACAGAGCCGCTGTCCCTCGGACAGATCGCGCGGATGTAGGTCCACATCCACATCCGGTGCCAGCCGCTGCAGAAGTGCACGGCAGCTACCTGCAGGCACCTTGAAGTCGGAGTCGGCAGTAGAACACTCCTCGGCGACCGTGGCGGCGTACAGGAGGTCCGCGGGCTCTTGTGGGACCAGTCCGACTGCCTTCACGAGCTGTGCCGGCTTCACGCGTTGCGGATCAGTACCAGCCGCGACTGCAGTGCCTGACCGAGGCGGCAGGATGCCGACGAGAGTGTTGAGCAGCGTCGACTTGCCTGCGCCGTTGCGGCCCATCAGTGCGACGACCTCACCGGCCCGCACGCTGAGCGACACCCCGCGCAGCGCCGTCACGTTGCCGTAGCCGACAACCAGATCAGTGCACCTGGCCAGCTCATCACCTAGCGCAGCAGCGGCTCGCACGGGTGTAGCACTGTCGAGGTCACGACGTAGCGCCACAGCAGCCCGCCGGGCGTCCCGCACCGACAGGGGGAGCGGCGACCACCCGGCCAGCCGCCCCAGCTCCACTACGGGCGGCGCAACCGGTGCGGTGACCATGCGCTCAGCAGGCAGCCCTGTCGAGACAGCACCAGCACGACCCGGTACTTCGATCACGCGGTCGGCGTACTGGATCACACGCTCGAGCCGGTGTTCAGCCAGCACCACAGTGACGCCCAGGTCGTGCACCAACCGCTGCAGCGCGGCCAGCACCTCCTCGGCGGCCTGCGGGTCCAGTGCGGATGTCGGCTCATCCAGGACGAGTACGGCGGGATGCGACGTTAGTGCTGCTCCGATAGCGGTCCGCTGCCGCTGGCCGCCGGACAAGGAGGTCAGGGCCCGGTCCCGTACGTCGGCCAGCCCCAGCAGGTCCAGGGTCTCCTCGACCCGTCTGCGCATCACGTCCGGCGCCACGCCCAGCGACTCCATGCTGTACGCCAGCTCGTCCTCGACCGTGTCGGTGACGAACCCCGCCATCGGGTCCTGGCCGACCATCCCGACCACGTCCGCGAGGTCCCGCGGCCGGTACTTCCGGGTGTCCCGCCCGTCGACCAGCACCCGCCCGGACAGCGTGCCCCCGGTGAAGTGCGGCACCAGTCCGTTGATTGCCCGCAGCAACGTGGACTTGCCGGACCCGGTTCGCCCGATCACCAGCGCCAGCTCGCCTTCCGGCACGATGAAGCTGACGTCGCGCAGCGCCGGCTCACTCGCGCCGTCGTACGTCACAGTCACCCGGTCGAACTCGATCATGCGACCGCCTTCTTCAACGGCGGTGCGGCCACCGCAGGCACCAGTCCGATCAGTACGCCGGCAACCGGCAGCAGCGGAACCGGTGGGACAACCAACGGACCGTCCAGCAACAGGCCGTGCACACCACGTACGGCGGCAGCCACCATCGCGCCCGCAGCTACCGCACCGGCCGCAACGACCAGCCACTCGGGCAAGGCCCACGGGTCGGGCCGGTAGCGCGTCCTGGCCACCCGCTGGCGCCCGACCGCCATAGCACCGACCGCGAGCAGTACGCCGACCGCCAGCGCACCGGCGGCGAGCGGGAACGACATGGAGTCGGTCAGCAACGCGTAGACGCCGAGCAGGATGCCCAGCAGTCCGAGCAGTACGCACAGTGCCGTGAGCCGACGCTGAGCGCGCGGGGCGTGCGCCGTACGGCCGTAGCCGCGGGAGTCCATCGCTGCAGCCAGCTCCACCGACCGATCCAGGGCGCCTTCCAGCACGGGCATGGCCGTCGTGCGGAAGGAGGCGCGGGTGCGGCCGCGTAGACGGCGTGCGGCGCGGATGCGGCGACCGTCGGTCACCAGCTGGGGTGCGAACGTCAGGGCGACGACGCAGGCGACGCCCATCTCGTAGAGGGCTCCTGGCAACGACTTCAGCAGGCGCCGTGGGCTGGCCAGTGCGTTGGCGGCACCTACGCAGCAGAGCATGACGGCAAGCTGCGCACCGTCGTACAGAGCGGTCAGCAGTGCCTCTGCTGTCACCTCTCCGCCGAGCTTGACGCCCGCAGCCCAGGCAGGCAACGGGATCAGCGGCAGCGTGAACAGGACCGTGTTCCCCTGCGACCGCGTCGACAGCACTGCCTGCAGGACCACGCGGACGCCGATGACCAGCAGACCGAGCTTCAGGAACGCAGTGAAGCTGTGAGCCCACGGCGCGTCGCTGCGGCGCGCTGCGACGACGAATCCGGTCACGGCGAGGATCAGGGCCAGCAGGACCGGGTTGCGGGTCCTGCTGGCTGCCACAGCCATGCAGAGCGCCCACAACCACCAGGCCCCCGGGTGGAGTGCCCGGGGGAGCGTGAGGTGGTTGACTGCGCGCACTACTCGGCCGCCTACTTGGCCGCAGTACGGCGGCGGTTGAGGACGAAGCCGCCGCCGCCGAGGAGGACCACGACGACGGCCGCGATGATGATGCCGGTCCAGGGCGCTCCGCTGTCGTCCTTCGAGGACGCGGCAGGAGTGGGCTGAACTGCCGTCGAACCCACTGCCGGGCCGACCTGCAGCGTGACCGGGGCGTCGGTCGCGGGGACGTTGATGCTCTTCACCTGGTCGCCGCAGCCCTTGGACGGGTAGCCGGCGATACCGCAGGTGAGGCCCTTCTCGATCCGGACCGGTGCGACCGCGGCCAGGACCTGTGCGCCGTTCGACTTCGGATCCGTCACCACGCAGGTGCCGGTCGGCTGGGCGGGCGTGTCACCGGTGACCGCGTCCTCCGGCGTACCGGGGTCGACGACCAGCGCCACTCGCTTCTTGCCGGTCTCGGCCGGGGTCTTGCCGCAGATCGCGTCGAAGTCGCCCGCGGCGCGGGGCAGCCGCGGCTTCGCGCCGCCGACGGCGAACCGCCAGCCCTCGACGCCGCCGTCAGCGGGGACGTACGCGTCGGCGCCCTTCTGGGAGAAGGCCCAGGCGCCGTTGGTCCACTGGTAGTAGCCCCAGAAGCGGTAGCCGTCTTCAGCTTGCGCGGTGGTCGCGACAGTCCCAGCCAGCAGGAGACCCGCCAGCAGGCTGAAGAGCAGTCGTACGGTCCGGTGTGCAGTCATTCTCGTGTCCTCGTTCGGGCCGCAGCCCGGTGGAGGAGGTCCCGCCTGCACCGGCAGGGTAGGGGCTCCACCCGCGGACCACGGCGGGTAGGTGAGCCTGTCTGCCTGCGTCACAGTGTTCCGGCTCGCCACCCAGGTGCTGCAGGTGGCCTACGGTTGCGGGTCAGCGCCGGACTCGGACCGGCTTCCCTGTGACGCAGGCGTGTGGTTCGACCGAACTCTACTCTGCTGAGGACAGACTCATCGGCCCGTAGACCTCACGGTTGTCCTCGAGCAGGTAGACCTGGCTGACGCCGCGGTCGGCCAGATCGCGCCAGACCTCGCCCAGCCAGCTCTCCGCGTCGCCCTGGGCCGAGAACTCTGCCCCGCCGACCTCGCCCGGGTCGACCAGGGCGCCGGATGCGGTCTCGAACCGCCAGCTCCAGCTCATCACGCCACCCGCGCCTGCGGTGAGTTCTGCGCGGTCTTGGCCGGGTCCCGCTCGACGATGCCGCCGAGGACCTCGTCGATCCGCTTCAGCAGGCCGTCGTCCAGCTTCACGCCGGAGGCCTTCACGTTCTCGGTGACCTGCTCGGGCCGGGAGGCGCCGACGATCGCGGACGAGACTCCTCTGTTCTGCAGCACCCAGGCCACCGCCAGCTGCGACAGCGACAGGTCGACCTCGGCCGCGATCGGCTTCAGCTCCTGGACCCGGGTCAGCACGTCGTCGGTCAGGAAGCGCTTGATGAACGTCGCGCCGCCCTTCTCGTCGGTGGCCCGGGAGCCCTGCGGCGGCTGCTGACCGGGCAGGTACTTCCCGGTGAGCACACCCTGTGCGATCGGCGAGAACACCACCTGGCCGATGCCGAGCTCCTCCGAGGCCGGCACCACCTCGGCCTCGATCACCCGCCAGAGCATGCTGTACTGCGGCTGGTTCGAGACGAACGGGATCCGCAGCTCGCGGGCCAGCCGGTGGCCCTCCTGCAGCTGCTCGGCGGTCCACTCCGAAACGCCGATGTACAGCGCCTTGCCCTGCCGGACGACGTCGGCGAACGCCTCCATCGTCTCCTCCAGCGGCGTCTCGGTGTCGTACCGGTGCGCCTGGTAGAGGTCGACGTAGTCCGTCCCGAGCCGCTTCAGCGAGCCGTTGATCGACTCGTGGATGTGCTTGCGGGACAGGCCGGTGTCGTTCGGGCCCTTCGGGCCGGTGGGCCAGTACACCTTGGTGAAGATCTCCAGCGACTCGCGTCGCTCACCGGCCAGCGCCTCGCCGAGCACCGACTCGGCCGCCGTGTTGGCGTAGGTGTCCGCGGTGTCGAACGTCGTGATGCCGGCGTCCAGCGCCGCCCGCACGCAGGCCCTCGCCTGCTCGTTCTCCACCTGCGACCCGTGCGTGAGCCAGTTCCCGTACGAGATCTCGCTGACCTTCAAACCGCTGTTGCCGAGAAAGCGAAAGTCCATAGGCCGACCCTACAGTCAGGTCAGGACGGCTTCTCGCCGCGTTTCACCATCGGCTTCGGCAGCCGCCAGCGGCGCATCTGCATGGTCCGCCGGACCGCGTAGAACCCGAGGCCCTTGGTGGACTCCTTCGGGTACTTCACCCCGACCGCCTTCTTCAGGCCGGCCGTCAGCAGGAACCAGTCCGCGGCGATCAGCAGGATCATCGCCAGGAACAGCAGGTTGACCATCCCGGCCAGCCACGGGAACTGCGGCGAGAACACCACGCCGACCAGCGACACCACCAGCAGGATCGGCAGCGCGAACTCCATCACGGAGTACCGGGCGTCGACGTAGTCGCGGGCGAAGCGCCGCACCGGGCCCTTGTCGGCGGCCGGCAGGTACCGGTCGTCGCCGGTCTGCATGGCCGCCTGCATCTTGCCCCGCTCGGTCCGCACCTTCTCCCGGCGGATCGCCGAGGCCTCCTTGCGGTTGCGCGGCTTCTTGAACGCGGCCTTGCGCGCCGCCTCGGCGTCGCGGCGGCTCGGGGTCGGGCGACCCTTGCCTCCCACCTTGCCCTGGGGCTCGGCAGGTACGGTGGTATCTGATTCAGACTTGGTACGACGGAACACGGGGTCAGAACCTCATTCGCAGGGCAGGTCGCGACTCGGGGTGGTCCCGGACCTTAATACCAGTCTATCGGGGCCGGTCCTGATGGTGTGGTGACCCATAGGGACATAGGGTGGATGACACGCACGCCGGGTCGTCAGTCCGGCACAGAAGGGGTACGGATATCGATGAGCATCTTCAAGCGGATGTCGACGATCTTCAAGGCCAAGGCGAACTCCGCCCTGGACAAGGCCGAGGATCCTCGCGAAACCCTTGACTACTCGTATCAGAAGCAGCTCGAGCTGCTCCAGAAGGTACGGCGTGGTGTGGCAGACGTGGCCACCAGTCGCAAGCGGGTGGAGTTGCAGGCCTCCCAGCTGCAGTCCCAGTCGGCGAAGCTGCAGGAGCAGGCCCAGAAGGCGCTCTCGATGGGCCGTGAGGACCTGGCCCGGGAAGCTCTGACCCGCAAGTCCGGGCTGCAGGGCCAGATCGACGACCTGACCACCCAGCACGCCCAGCTGCAGGGCGAGGAGGAGAAGCTGACGCTCGCCTCCCAGCGGCTGCAGGCCAAGGTGGAGTCGTTCCGGACCCGCAAGGAGACCATCAAGGCCACCTACACCGCGGCCGAGGCGCAGACCCGGATCAACGAGGCCTTCTCCGGTATCTCCGAGGAGATGAGCGACGTCGGTCTCGCGGTCCAGCGGGCCGAGGACAAGACCCAGCAGATGCAGGCCCGGGCCGGCGCGATCGACGAGCTGCTCGCCTCCGGCGCGCTCGACGACGCCAGCGGCACGGTCAAGGACAACATCACCCTGGAGCTGGACCGGATGTCGTCCGGCTCCGACGTGGAGAACGAGCTGGCCGCGATGAAGGCCCAGCTCGCCGGCGGCGGCGCGCCGAAGGAGATCGCCGGTGAGGCGCCGGGCACCGCCCAGCAGTCCGCCCAGCCAGTTCAGCAGCCGGCCACCCAGCCTGTCACGGAGCCGGTGAGACCTCAGGACGGAGATGTTCGGTGATCGTTCGCATCATGGGTGAGGGTCAGTGGCGACTGGCCGACGAGAAGCTCGACGCGCTCAACACCGTCGACGGCGACCTGGAGAAGGCCGTGTCGTCGGGTGACGAGACGGCGTACCAGTCCGCGTTCGCCGCGTTGCTGGACTTCGTCCGGTCCGGCGAGAAGGTGCCGGACGACGAGCTGCACGACTCCGACGCCATCCTGCCCCCGTCGGACAGCTCGCTCGCCGAGATGCGTGAACTGATCAGCGGCGACGGCTTGATCGCCGGCTGATCACTTGAAGTAATCACTTGAGACCCCTGGGCCCCGAATTCGGGTCCCAGGGGTCTTTTGCTGTGAGTGCGGTAGCGCGCCGGTAAACACTGGCCATCAGTGCTTTTGTCCGCCGCGTTCCCGGTGTACTGTCTGGGTCACGCCGTTGTGGGGGCGGCGTTGGACGAGGTCCGTGACGGGGAGTGGGTTGGTCGCGGGTTTCGGTATCACCTGTGGGGGGTGACTGTGCGTGACTGAGTTTGTCATGTCCGAGGGGCTCGCTGAGCCGGCTGATCTACGGCCGGCGCCGTCAGGGGAGCGTCGTCGGCCGGTCTGGGTCGTTCCGGACGAGGTGCCGGCAGTGCTGCCGCGCTCGGCCCGGTTCACCGAGGCACGCTGGGTGGCGAAGTACCGTCGGGCGTCGCTGGCGGCCGATCTCGGCGCCGGGGCGATCGGCGCCGCGCTGGCGCTGGTGGCCCGGTTCGGGGCCTCGATCAACCTGGGCTACTTCGTGCTGGGAGCGCTGCTGCCGATCGCCTGGATCGCGTGTGTGGCCTTGCAACGCGGCTACGAGACCAGGTACTTCGGCACCGGGCCGGAAGAATTCCGTTCGATCATCCGGGCCGCGGTCGCACTGACCGCGCTGGTCGCGATCACGTCGTACGCGACCAAGAGCGAGGTGGCCCGCGGGTTCGTGATCCTCGCGGTGCCGACGACCTGTATCGCCGCGATGGTCGGCCGCTGGTTCCTGCACCGGCAGATCTCCTGGCGGCGGTTCGCCGGCCGGTGCATGCGCCGGGTACTCGTTGTCGGACGCAACGACCAGGTGATGACGCTGACGCGGCACCTGGAGGAGCGGCCGGCCGACGGGTACGTCGTGGTGGCGAGCTGCCTGCCGCGCGGCGACGTGTTCGAGGACGCCGAGTTCGAGCGGCTGGGCCGCACCGAGATGGACATCCTGGCCGGCGTCGACCAGTTCGACGTCGAAGTGGTCGCGGTGGCCGCCGATCCGGAGCTGGCCGGCCACTCGCTGCGCAAGCTGTCCTGGGCGCTCGAGCAGCGCGGGGTCGAGCTGATCGTCTCGCCGGGCATCGTCGAGGTCGCCGGTCCGCGGATCTCGATCCGGCCGGTTGCCGGCCTGTCGCTGCTGCACCTGGAGCGGCCGTCGGTCAGCGGCGGGCCGCACATGCTGAAGAGCATCTTCGACCGCGTGGTCGGATGCCTGCTGCTGCTCGGGGTCTCGCCGATCCTGCTGGTCACCGCGCTGCTGGTGAAGCTCACCAGCCGTGGCCCGGTGCTGTTCCGGCAGACCCGGGTGGGGCGCGGCGGCGAGCAGTTCCAGATGCTGAAGTTCCGGACGATGGTGGCCGACGCCGAGGCCCGCAAGGCCGAGCTGCACGCGCTGAACCAGGGCAACGGGATCCTGTTCAAGATGCGTGACGACCCACGGATCACCAAGGTCGGCAAGTACCTGCGGCGGTTCTCGATCGACGAGCTGCCCCAGCTGGTGAACGTGCTCCGGGGGGACATGTCACTGGTCGGACCGCGGCCGCCGCTACCGGCCGAGGTCGCGCAGTACGCGATCGACGACGCCCGCCGGATGCTCGTCAAACCGGGCCTGACCGGCCTGTGGCAGGTCAGCGGTCGCAGCGACCTGACCTGGGAGGAGTCGATGCGGCTCGACCTGCGGTACGCCGACAACTGGTCGATCGCGCTGGACCTGCTCATTTTGTGGAAGACCGCTCGTGCCGTGCTGGGGAGCGACGGCGCGTACTGAAGCGACGCATTTGATGGATGTGCATTCCCGAGGGGGGAATTCGTGACTGCTGTACTGGAAGGATCAGGCGTGGCCCGATCCGAAGCCGCGACCTTGGTGATCGAGGCCGCGGCGGGGGACCAAGGGGCCTGGAGCCGGCTGGTCGACCACTATGCGCGGCTCGTCTGGGCCGTCACCCGCAGTTTCCGGCTGAGCGACAGCGACGCCGCCGACGTATCCCAGATGGTCTGGCTGCGGTTGCTCGAACACATCAACCGGGTCGACCCCGAGCGGGTCGGCGCCTGGCTGGTCGTCACCACCCGGCGCGAATGTCTGCGGGTGCTGGCGTTCCGCAAGCGGGTGCTGCTGACCTACGAGGCGACGGCCTTCGAGGACGTCGCCGGTGACCAGCCCGAGCTGGACTACGACCTGCTGGCCGGCGAGCGCGCGGACGACGTACGGCGGGCGCTGGAAAGCCTGCCGGACCGGTGGCAGCAGCTGCTCGGCATGCTGATGGCCGACCCGCCGGCGCCGTACGCCGAGATCTCCGCGACGATCGGGATCCCGATCGGCAGCATCGGCCCGATCCGCGGCCGCTGCCTGGAGAAACTCAGACTGCTGCTTGCCTCCTGAGGCAGCAGAGCCCGGTCCGGGCCGCACAGGTCGTGTTCAAGTCAGAGCATGATCCAGGCGGTCCGGACCGGGCGTTGTGCTGTGCCCGGCCAGCGGAGCAGGAAGCTGACCAGCCGGGCGCCGTTCGGTCCCTCGGCGTCGCCGCCGCGGGACTCGACCACGAGCGGGCCGGACGGTGAGACCCGCAGTTCGATGGTCAGGCCGCTCCGGCCGCTGTCGTGGATGTCCACGTCGAGCGTGATCCCGTGCCCGGAGAACCGCAGCCGGCGTACGTCGACCGAGCCGGGCGCGTCGAGGATGCTGTCGAAGATCAGGTCCAGTACGTCGAGATCCCGCTCGTGCCGCCCGAACGCGGCGTACCCGACCGAGCGGAGCAGCGCGATCTGCTCGCCGACGGCCCGCTCCGGTGGCCCGATCATCAGCGCTCACCGCTGACTTTGATCACGCTGTCGGTGTCCTGCCCGTACGGCGCACCCTGCCAGCTGGCCCAGTTCACCCCGTTGCCCTGCTCGTGCACGATGAAGTTCCACGGGCCGGAGTAGGTGTTGTTGAAGAACCGGTTGCCCTGGTGGAACGTGATCGCGTCCTGCACTGTGGCCTTCTGGTACGGCGACCAGGTCGGGAACGTGCCCCAGTTGGAGAACAGCCCGTTGTAGCCGCAGCCGGTGCGGACCGCGCAGGTCTTGCCGATGTTGTCCGGGTTCAGCGTGAAGACGTTGTCGTGCACCCGGACGTTCTGTGTCTTCCACCGGCAGTCGCTGCGATACGGCTGGGTCTTGATGGTCTTCGCGTTGCAGGACTTCGCCGTCACGACCGACGTGTTCACCAGCGTGCCGGAGCCGGTACTGGTGTTCGCGGGCGACCCGGCGAACCGGTCGGCGTTCTCCCAGAGCACGACGCCGGCCCAGTTGTCGGTGAAGACGTTCCCGCTGATCTCGAAGGTCTGGTTGAACACGCCGGGCGCACGCGGGTCGCTGCCGGACTCGGAGATGTACAGGGCGGGCGTCGGGAACCCGGCGTTCTCCGGGCCCTTGCCGAGGCCGTTGCGGACGAAGGTGTTGCCCCGGATCCCGGCGTTGTAGCTGGTCTCGTAGATCATCCCCTCGGCCGAGTTGCCGGAGATGTAGTTGCCCTCGACCACGAAGCCGGTGTTGTTGGTGTCGGCCCACAGTCCGGCCGAGTGGTTGTCGTGCACCCAGTTCGAGCGCACGACCGCGCCGGTGACCTCCCAGAACTTGCCGCCGCCGGTGCAGCCGCAGCCGCCCTTGAGCCGCTCCCAGTCGTCGGTGTTGTTGCCGGCGATCTCGTTGTGGTCGATCGTGATACCGGCGACCTTGCCCGGGTTGTAGGCGTTGAAGCCGTACTGGCCGTTCTCGGCCAGGCAGTTGCTGCGGACGACGTTGTGGTCGCCGATCATCAGCCCGGCGCCGGCGTTGTGCTGGATCGTGTTGGCCTGCACCGTCCAGCGGGCGCCCGCGTCGTGGTTGACGACGCCTTCGTCGTTGTTGGTCCGCGGCGCCCCGAAGTTCTGGATGGTCAGGTTCTTGATCGTGACGCCGTTGGCGTACCCGGTGAACGCGTACCGGTTCTTCTTGCCGCCGTCGAGGATCGCGCCGGGCGCCCCGACGTACACGTTCCCGTCCTTCGGGATCACCTGGGCGAACTGCGCGGTACCGAGCCGGTGCGTGCCCGGTGACAGCCAGAAGGTGGTGCCGGCCGGGTTCGCCGTCGTGAGGTCGTTCAGGTTCTGGGTGGCGCTGACCACGACCGCGCCGGCGGGGGCAGTGGCCGGACCGGCGAGCACGCTCGCGTTCCCGCAGATCTTCGCGGGTGGTGCCGTCGGCGCGGGCGGGGCGGGCGACGCCGTGACGGCCGGTGCGGATGCGGTGGGGTCGGCAGCCTTGGCCTGGTCGTCCTTGAAGTAGGTGAGCCCGGCGGCCACCAGAGCGGTCGCCACGACGAGCCCTCCGGTCGCCAGGACGGGCGGACGGCGGTACCACGCGCGAACTGCGGGCGGCTCGCGGCGTTGGGTGCTGTTTCCTTCGGGGGGCATGGCGTCCTCGACCTCAGCGATGGGCGGTGACAGGGTGTTCGATCGCGTACCGGTAGATCTCGAGCAGTTGCTCGATGCTCCGCTCCGGCCGGTGTTTCGTCTCGTACGTCGTCCGCGCCTGCCGGCCGAGCTCGTCGTACCGCGCGGGGGACGCGTCGACGTCGAGCAGCAGTTTGGCGAGCGCGTCCGGACGGCCCGGCTCGAACAGCGCGCCGTCGACGCCGTCGGTGATCAGTTCCGGGAACGACCCGTGCGCCGAGGCGAGCGGCGGTACGCCGACCGCCATCGCCTCGATCACCACCAGGCCGAACGTTTCCTCCCACTCCGAGGGCAGTACCACCCCGCGCGACTGCCCGATCAGCTCGAACACCTGCTCCTTGCCCATCAGCCCGCGCAGCTCCACCGACGGCCGGGTGGCGGCCCAGGCGGTGACCTCGTCGAGCATCGGCCCGCCGCCGGCGATGACGAGCTTGAGCGCGTCGTCACCGGCGATCGCGCGGTACGCGTCCCAGCCCTTCATCAGCAGCGGAGCGCCCTTGGCCGCGTCCAGCCGGCCGACGTAGGCCACCTGCCGCTCCCGGGGCCCGCCGACGGGTCCGTCGTACGGCACCGCGTTGGGTTTCACGAACGACCGCTCCGGGTCGAAGTTCATTGCCCCCAGCAACCGCCGCTGCGACTCGGAGATGAAGATGTACGCCGACACCAGGCGCCGCCAGCTCCGGCGGTGACCGCGGGCGTTCAGCACCGTGGTCGACGTCGCGAGTGCGGATCCGCGGTAGCAGCGGTGGACGACCGCGGCGGCCGGGTTGCCGCCGGCGCAGTCGTGGCACACCTCGCCGTCGCGGAAGAAGTCGCCGCTGGCGCAAAGCAGTTTGTAGTTGTGCAGCGTGATGACGACAGGCACGCCGGCCGACTGGCACGCGTACAGCACGGACGGGCTGAGCAGCGGGAACGTGTTGTGGACGTGGACGACATCGGGCCGGTCCTCGGCCAGCGCCGTCGCGAGATCGCGCCGGCTCGCCGGGTTCCATACCACCCGGCCGGGCAGCGTGGCCTTCTGCCAGGCGGGCCAGTTCTCGATGTCGTCGCTGTGCCGTTCGAAGTGCCGGACGTCGTGCCCGAGGGCGGCCAGCGCCGCGCTCTCCTGGTCGACGACGCGGTTCTCGCCGCTCGGTGCGTTCGACCGGTATCTGTTGTGTACCAGTAGGATCTTCATCGCGGTCCCTCGCGGGTGGACGTGTTGTAGACGAGTGACGCGGCCAGCGTCAGGTCGAGCAGGTACGACGACGCCTCGCTCAGCCCGCTCTCGGTGAACGACGCGATCACGCAGTACGTGACCAGGAAGAGCGCGATCGCCCGGTGCGGGCCCTGCGGGCGGAACCATGCGGCGATCAGCACGAACAGGACGAGCATGATCGTGATCGCGACCCCGACCAGCCCGACGTCGTAGTAGGTGCCGAGCCAGTTGCTGTCGATCGGCAGGCCGTTGAACGACTTGTTCGACAGCCCGAAGCCGAACAGGGTCTCGAAGGTCGAGCGCGGCTGGGCCAGGATCGCGTCCCACACCAACTTGCGTCCGGTCAGTGCGCCGAGCTCCTGGGCGTCCTGTCCGCGGGCGAGCCAGGTCGTCACGACCGAGCTGAGGGTGAGCGCCCCGACCGAGAACACCACGATGCCGATCGTGAAAGCCTTGCGCACCCGCGAGCGTCCGGTGAACAGGCTCAGCCCGGCGATCAGTACGCCGACCACCAAGGCCAGCAATGCGGTCCGGGTGTGCGTGAGCAGCAGAACAGGAACGCACACCAGCACGCTGATGAGTGCGATCCAGCGGCGGAGGTGGCCGGACATCCAGAGCACGATCGTGAGACCGAGGGCGCCGGCGGTGTAGTGCCCGACCTGGGTCGGCGGGATCGGCCAGAGGACGCCGGCCAGGCGGTTCTCGGTCATCGCCAGGCCCGGTGCGACGAGCAGTCCGACGGCCACCGAGGCGACGATCGCCCACAGGACCATCAAGTGCGTCCGCACCAGCAGCAGGTCGCGGCGGGGCCACCACGGCGTCAGCAGCCACAGCACCAGGGCGAATCCGCACAGCCGCCCGGCCCGGAACAGCGCACCGAACAGGAACTCGGCCCGGATGCTGGCCAGCAGCGCTTCCGCGGCCAGCAGCATCACCAGGAACACGAACACGCTCGGCCGGATCCGCACCGGCCGGTTCACCGACAGCGCCATCATCAGCGCGCCGACCAGCGCTCCCTGGGCGATCAGCTTGCCGACCGACCCCGGGATCGGGAGGATGTGCGGCGCGCCGGGGAAGAACGTCATCACGTTCAGCACCAGCAGCGCCCAGGCCAGCTGCACGCGGTGTCGGCGCCGTACCTCCGGCGCGACGACCCGCCGGGTGGGGCGGAACCGCGTCGACAGCCGGCCGGCGGAGGTGGCGATCGTCGTCATCGGCGGAACATCTCGACATCCACGCTCAGCGGCCGTCCGGCCTCGGCCTCGGTGACGCCGACGCTCTCGTCGGTACGGTCCGGCCGCAGGACGACGGTGGTGTCGATCTCGAGCCCGGCGAGCCGCAGCATCTCGCCGGCGGCCTGGATTTTGGTGACTGTCGACTGCCCCGCGGTGACGACCACGGTGGCGTGCGACGCCCACGTGGCCAGGTGGTCCGCGCCCAGTTCGGGGCTCAGCGTGCTGAGGCTGAGGACGATGTCCGCGACCTCCCACGCCGAGTCGAGGGCGATGTCGCCGGATCCGGTCGGCCGGTTGCTGTCGCTCAGGTGCAGGTAGCAACCCTGTGCCGGGCCGTTGTCGTGGTCGGGTCGGTGGACGTCGATGCGCTGGCCGGGGGAGCTGAAGCGCGACTCGTGCGTACCGGGCGTCTTCACGCCGAGCATGCTCGCCAGCCGGCCGGAGTCGGTCAGATCGGCGACCAGGACGTGCTTGCCGTCCTCGGCCAGCGCCACCGCCAGCGACGCGACGACGAGCGCGCAGGTCTTGACGTCGTCGACGCTGACCACGGTCATCGCCGGCGTCGGGTGCTCACCCCAGAAGATGCGCTGATCGAGGTGCTGCATCATCAGCCGCACCTCGGGCAGCTTGCGCTGCGCAGGACGCAGGTACCGCGGCCGCGGCAGCAACTGGAGCCGTGACGGGCGCGGGCTGCTCAGCCGGACCCGGGCGCCGAGCGCCTGGGCGATGTCCTGACGCTTCCAGAGCCGGTCGGAGATCAGCGCGCGCACGATGACGAACGCGAGCCCGATGAACAGCCCGGCGATCAGGCCGGTGCCGACGTTGAGCGCGATCGTCCGCTTCGCCGAGATATGGACCGGCGCGGCCACGTCGAGCACCCGGCTGCTGTTCATCCGCAGCGCCTCGACGGTGGCGTCGGTCAGTTGCTGGCGGACGTAGACCATCTGGTCGCGGGCGGCGCCGAGCCGGACTCCCTCGGGGCTGTTCGGGTGCTTCAGCTCGTTCGCGGTCGGGTCGTCGCCGGTGGCCCGGACCGCCTGCTCGGCCACGGCCAAGTCGTTCCTGGCCTGGTTCAGGTCGCTGACCAGCGGAGCGTTCTGCAGCGCGATCTGCTCTTTGCGGTAGATCAGGAAGACCTGGGCGATGACGCCGGCCAGCTTGGTCGCCTCGTCGCTCGTCTTGCCCGCGGCGGTGATCTGGAGAACGCGGTCGGTCTCCGCGACCACCGTGTACTCCTTCAGCAGCTGGTCCTGGGTGACCGGAAGTTTGAGCAGATCGATCACGCGCTGCGCGACCGTGTGAGTGGTGGCCAGGCTGACGTCCGTGGCCATCGCCTTGGTCGGGTCTTCGCCGTCGCGGTGGGTGATCAGCAAGCGGGTCGACGACTGGCTCGCGGCCGGCAGCGCGAACGTGGATCCGAGTCCGGCGAGCAGGCCCACCAGCGCGATCGCGACCCAGATCCGCACATGCCGGCGGATCGCGTCGCGCAGGAACCGCAGCGTGACCAGCGCGTCCGGCGGGTGCGAGTTCGTCGGCTGGTCGTCGAACAGCCCGTCGTTGTCCGCCCAGGCTGGTTCACTGACCACCGGTTCGTTGTACGGCTGGTTGCTCATTTGGTCCTCCTCGCGGTGCCGGTGAGGAGGGTGGGCAGCCGCGAGCTCGACCGGCGCATCGACTGGGAGACACGTCCGATGGTGCGATCCGTCGGGTCCGGATCGGTGACGACGATGCCGTCGATGGAGCGGTCGTCGGCCGCGGCGGCGACCGCCAGCCGGGCGAGTTCCTCGGCGGTCACGGCGCCGGCCGACAGCGCGACGATGGTGTTGGTCGTCGGTTCGGAGCCGACCACGATCGGGTCATCCCGGTCGACGAGGATCAGGTGGATGCTCAGCGTCGCGTCACCCGACGGTTCCTGGTGCGAGTCGACCACGATCGAGGTGGAGATGCCGATCGAGTTGGCCAGCGTGGCCAGTTGCGGGCCGAGCGGCCGTGCCTTGTCGTCATCGGCGAACGAGAGAACCGCCAGTGACACCGGATCCTGGCCCTTCACGTCCAGGCCGAGGTGGTGCAGCGTCTTGCGCAGCCCCCACGCCTCGACCGCTGTCGGCGTGTAATGCTCGAGGAGATAGGCCCAGTCGGACACGTCGTTCGCCTGGTACGACGAGACCGACGCCAGCACCGGCAGCCCGACCGCGTCGGCGATCTCGTCCCGCAGCCGCAGCCGGCGGTCGCCGCGCTCCTTGGCCAGCACGCCGATCGATCCGACCACGGCGCCGATCAGGGCGCCGAGAAGTCCGTAGATGCCGAGATGAATCGGCACGTTTCCACCACGTGCGGTTGTCGCCTGCTCCAGCACCCGTGCCCCCGTTTTCTTCCCCAGATCGCCGGGCAGGTTCTGGTCCGTGGTGACGAAGACCAGATAAACCCCGGCGACAGCGTTCGCCAGCGCCATCGACTGGCTGGCCGTCGTGCCCTTGGCGTCGATCTTGATGACGTCCTGGGTGACGGCGGTGACCTTGACCCGGCTGCGGACGACCTCGGTCGTCAGTGCGGGATTCAGGTTCTGCCCGGCGCTCTTCAGCACCGGTTCGCTCTCGGCGATGAACACCTGCGTGTCGGTGCTCTGCGTGCCGGCGGCCTTCTGCGCGTCGGTCGTCGGCGCCGGCGGCAGCACGACCAGCGAAGTGGCGGTGTGCAGCGGTGGCACGAAGAACCCGACGGCCACCCCGCAGAGCAGGCCGGCGGCCGCCACGGCTGCCACGATCCAGCGGTGCCTGCGGATGGCCCGCCAGGACTTCTTGACGTCGAGCTGCTGTGCGCTCACAGTCCCCTCCAGTCGAACGCCACTTTCTGTCTCGTTAATAGAGGGCGGCGGACGGAGGGTGATACAGCTTTATGCAGGTCAAGACCGGAATCTGAAGGTGCTCACCGCGGGCTGCCCTTCGGGCAGGGTTCCGGTGCCGACGAGGGTCGTGATCGGGACCTTCCGGCCGAATCGCGGTGAGTACCAGCCCAGCAACGGATCGTCGCCGCCGCGGTGCGTTGTCCAGGTCAGTCCGTCCGGCAACTCGACGACCGCGGAGCCGGTGGGCCACTCCAGCCGTCCGGTCGACCGGTCCAGCTCGACCGACACCTCCGGCCCCAGATGCCAGGCGATACGTACGTCGGACGCCGCATCCAGCCGGTCCTCGACCCGCAGTACGCCGTGGTCGAGGACGGCGGTACGCCGGTGCGTGATCGGTGAATCGCCGACCCGGTAGCCGTCGTGCTCGGCTTCCCAGCTGTTGGACGTGTGCCGGAGTACCCTGCCGGTCGCGCCGCGCAGCCAGAGGAACGCTCCACCCAGGGTGGACTGTTCGGCGCCCGCGACCTCGACGGTGTTGTGGGCGATCGTGGAGCGGAAGTAGTTCCGCCACTCCTCTTCACCGTGGTAGCAGTACGTGCCGGGGTCGGCCAGGATGTCGACGCCGTCGACGCGGACCTCGAGCGAGAGGGCGTCGGAGTGCGCATGCGCGGCGATGGAGAGGAAACCGTGCGGGCCGGCGTCGGCGCGGCACCAGATCTCCGGACCGTCGTCGTCGCTGCGCAGAATCGTCAGACCCGCGTCCTCGAAGTGATCCGGCCGTACGGCGGGACGGTCCGGCTGCTGCGCCTGGACCAGCGAGCCGATGATGTACGACGTCGCAGTGGGCGGGCTGTCCGGCCACCAGGAGGCTGCACCCACTGCAGCTGCCCCTAGCGACAGGAACGCCGACCAGTGGTGGATGTCCGGCGGATCAAGGACCAGGACCATGCCCTCGTCGTCGTCGCCCTGGCGTGGCGGCCGGAGCGAGGTATCGACGATTGCCGCGGCCACATCGATCGTGCGAGTCAGCAGCGCCCACGTGTGCTGGCTGAGCGGGTGACCGGACCAGTCTGCCTCCAGAGCGGCGTACAGGCCGAGCTCGGAGACGAAGCGGTGGTAGTCGGTGGCCAGCTCGCGGTTCACGCCGGAGGGGAACGTATTGGCGTCGAGTTCCTTCTCCAGCAAGGCTGCCGCGTCCTGGCGCCAACGGGCGCTCTTGGTGAACCAGGGGAACGCACAGGCGGCTACGAGCTGACCTGCGGCCTCGGCGATCACATGGTTGTTGGCCGATGACCCGTGGCTCTGGAACGCGGCGAGGTAGCGCTGGTGCCAGTAGATCTGCTGCTGCGCCAGCTCGTTGTGCTCGAACAGCTCGGTGATCTCCGGCCAGTCGTTCAGCAGGCGGCGGATCCACGTCCAGCTGATCAGGCGGATGCCGATCTCGATACCGCTGGCCCAGTGCACTCCGGACAGGAACGGGTTCGTCCGCCACCAGTCGTTGAGGTGGTCGGCTACACGTTCGGCGTACCGATCGTCGTGGGTCAGGAACCAGGCGGCGGCCAGCTGGGTCAGGTGGTGGTGGCGGGAGAGCTCCCACACCTGCTTGATGTTGCCGACAGCTTCCTCGTTGCGGTGGTTCAGCTTGAAGACATACTGCGCCGGGTCGGAACGGCGGCCGGTGATCGGGTCGCGGAACCAGTCCGGCCCGACGAGGTCGGTCCGGTCGACGCCGAGTACTTCGAGGTTGCCGGCCATGATCGCGTCGGCGGTCCGGATCACGGCCTTGCGGGCGTCCTCGGGTACGGCGCACGCGGTGTGCACCGGAAGCGTCGTACTGAAGGTCAGCTCTTTGCGGAGCGGGAGGTGGACGGCCGTGTTCTGCCCGGGCCTGACCTGTTGGTAGGCCCAGGCAGTACGGCGTCCGGTGTCGCGAGCGCGCAGGATGAGTTCGGTGGGGGACATCCGGCGCAGGCGGCGGACGTACCAGCCCAGAGGCTGGCGGCTCACACCTTCTCCGGTCGGCCTGAGGCCAGGCTCCGGTCTACTGCGATGGTGGCGCGGGTGGTGGCGACCAGCTCGTCGAAGGAGATCGGCATCGGGCCGCCGGACTTCACCGCGGCGACGAACCGGGCCAGCTCGGTCTGCTGACCCTTGTCGGTGCCGCGGGCCTTCTTCGTCGACGGCTTGCGGCCGGCCCACACCGACGCGCTCTGGAAGTTGTCGAGCCGGCCGTTGCGGCCGCCGCCGGTGATGTCGAGCGTCTCCTTCGGGAAGCGCGAGTTGCCGCCGGCGACGTAGTTGATCGTGCCGACCGAGCCGTTTGCGAACCGGAGTGTGACGATCACGTCGCCGGTGTCGGGCCCGGGTACGGCGTACACCTCGGTCGGGAGGCTGCCCAGCCACCAGGTCAGGGTGTCGATGAAGTGCCCGCCCTCACCGGCGAACCGGGTGCCTTCCTTGCCGGCGTCGAGGTACCAGCTGGTGGAGTCGAGCTTGCCGGCGTTGACGAGGTAGCGCAGCGAGAACGCGCCGCCCGGGTCGCCGAAGCGGCCCTTGAGGTCGGTCAGCAGCGGGGCGAACCGGCGGTTGAACCCGACCATCAGCCGGTCGTTGCCGGTAGCATCGACCGTGGCGACGATCCGGTCCAGCTCCTCGTCGGTCAGCGCCAGCGGCTTCTCGACGAACACCGCCTTCCCGGTTTCGAGCGCCCGGCAGGCGAGCTCGGCGTGCGAACTGTGCCGGGTGACGACGAAGATCGCGTCGAGGCTGTCGTCGGACAGCACCTCCTGCGCATCCGTCGAGATCTGCTCGAACCCGAACCGCCGCTGGGCGTTGGCCGCCGACAACGACTTGTTGGTAGCGACTCGAGCCAGCACGGCGTTCTCATCCTTCTGCAGATGAGGCAACAGCATGCTGGACGCGTAGTTCCCTGCCCCAACAAATCCAAGCCGAACAGTTCCAGTGGTCGGGTTCGCGGGCCGGGAAACAGTTGTTGTGGGTGCTGTTTCCTGCTGAGGTACGTCGGGGTATTCGAACAGGAAGCCGACGCCTGGTAGGGCGCCTGTGCTCAGTTGCTGGTAGACGTTGGTGGCGTCGGCGATGGGGAACTGGCCGGCGATCAGGCTGCCGACGTCGATCTGTTCGCGGGCGATCAGGTCGATGAAGCATTCGAGGTTGCGGCGTTCGGTCCAGCGGACGTAGCCGGCCGGGTAGTCGATGCCCTGGAGTTCGTAGCGGTCGTCGTACCGGCCGGGGCCGTACGAGCGCGAGAACCGCACGTCGAGTTCCTTGTCGTAGTACGCGTTCCAGGGCAGGTCCAGCTTGGTCTTGCCGATGTCGACGACCCGGGCCCGGTCACGCGCCAGCCGCGCGGCCGTCTCGACCGGGCCGTTGGAGTGACCGCCGGCCGCCAGCAGGATCCGGTCGGCGCCCAGCCCGTTCGATGCCTCGAGCAACGACCGCTCGAGCGACGCGATCCCGGCCTCGTCGGGGGAGGAGCACGCCAGCGCGCCCGCCTTCTCCGCCATCCGGCAGCGGTCCGCGACCGTGTCGATGCCGAACACCCGCACGCCGGCCGCGACCAGCAGCCGCACCACGAGCTGACCGACCAGACCGAGCCCGATCACCACCGCCGTGTCGCCGAGCTGCACCTCCGCCTGCCGCACACCCTGCATCGCGATCGCACCGACCGTCGAGAACGCGGCCTGCTCGGCCGGCACGCCGTCCGGCACCGGCACGCACAGGTTCAACGGCACCCAGTTGTACTCCGCGTGCAAGGCGAACTCGTTCCCCGCCGCGGCGACCAGCTGCCCGACGCTGAACTCCTCGGCACCGGCGCCGACCTCGACGACCACACCGCACAGCGAGTACCCGAGCGGCGTGTACGAGTCGAGCTTGTTCATCACCTTCTTGTAGGTGTTCAACGCGCCCTGCTGCGCAACGGAGTCCAGCACCTTCCGCACCTGGTCCGGACGAGCCTTCGCCTTGCCGACCAGCGACAACTTCGCCTCGCCGACCTTCATCAGCTCGGTACCGGTCGAGATCAGCGAGTACAGCGAACGGATCAGCACGCCACCGGGCGCACAGGTGGGCGGAGGCACGTCCAGCACAGCCAGCTCACCGGACTTGTAGTTCTGTGCAACCTGCTTCATGTCCGTCCTTACAAAGAGGTAATGGTGACCCCGAGCGAGCGCATGTGCCGCGTCCAGGTCTCCAGGGTCAGCAACTGCCAGATCTGCTTCGAGTAGTCCTCGCGGCCGGCCCGCTCGTCGTCCACGAGCTTCTGTACGGCGGCCCGCTGCAGGAACCCGCTGCCGACCAACTCACCGCGCAGCAGCGTGTCGTCGACGAGCTCGCGCAGATCGTTCCGCACCCAGGCCCGCAGCGGCGCGCTGAACGACGCCTTCGGCCGGTAGATGATCTCCTTCGGCAGCCACGCCTCGGCCGCCTTCTTCAGCGCCAGCTTGCTGACCCGGCGGTGGATCTTCTCGCTGCCCGGGATCGAGAACGCGGCGCGCGCCACGATCGGGTCCACGAACGGCGTCCGTACCTCGGTCGAGGCCGCCATGCTGGACCGGTCCGTGTACGCGAGGTTCAGCCCCGGCAGGAACATCCGCGAGTCCGCCAGGCACATCCGGTTCACGTGATCGTCGAGCGTGGTGTCGTGGTAGATGTCGGCGTGCTCGGACAACAGCTTCCCGACGTACGGCTCCAGGTCCGGGCTGAGCAGTCCGGCCAGCTGGTCCCCGTCGTACATCGTGTAGCTGCGCCGGAACGCCGTCTCCTCCGACAGGTTCGCAAACGTCTCGAACCGCTTGGCCCACCGTGCGTACCGCAGTCCGCGCCCATTCACGGTCACCGGCAACCGCCGTACGGCGGGTCCGATCACACCGTTGCGCAGTACGCCGGGAAGCCGCTGGTACTGCGCACCCATCACACACGCGAGGTGCTTGCGATAACCGCCGAACAGCTCGTCGGCGCCCATCCCGGACAGCAGCACCTTCACGCCGGCGTCCCGCGCGGTGTCGCACATCAGCAGCGTGTTGATCGCGGCCGGGTCGCCGATCGGCTCGTCCAGAATGTCAACAATCCGCGGAAGCAGTTCGACCACATCGGGCGCGATCTCGATCTCGTGCAGGTCGATCCCGAACTGCTCCGCCACCTTGCGCGCGTAGATCGCGTCGTCGGGCATCGCCTCGAGCTTCTGGTCCTGCGCCCGGAACGTGATCGTGTACGAGTCGACGCTCGGATCCATGCGCTTGGCCAGCACGGTCACCAGGCTGGAGTCCAGCCCGCCGCTGAGGAACGTGGAGACCGGTACGTCGGCGACCATGTGCGCGGCGACCGACTCCTCGATGATCGTGCGCAGGTCGGCGCGCGGACCGGTCGCGGCCTCGGTCGCGACCTCGGTCACCCGCCAGTACGTCTCGTGCCGGCTGCTGCCGTCCGGGCGGAACTCGGCCCACGAACCCGGCGGAAGCTTCTCGACACCGTCGATCGCACACCGCTGCTCGGGCAGCCAGTAGTAGAGCATCGACGCGATCAGCGCGCCGGGCTCGGTCCGCAGCTCGGACCCGACCGCGGTCACGAGTGCCTTCAGCTCGGAGGCGAAGACGACTCCGCCCTGACGGCGGAGGAAGTACAGCGGCTTGATGCCGAGCGGGTCGCGGGCCAGGTACATGCTGCCGCTGTCCTCGTCGAGCATCGCGAACGCGAACATGCCCCGGAACCGCTTCAGCGCATCCGGACCCCAGCGCCGCCAGGCTTCCAGCACGACCTCGGTGTCGCCGTTGGTGCGGAAGCCGACGCCGGCCTTGGACAGCTCGGCCCGCAGTTCCTTGTAGTTGTAGAGCTCGCCGTTGTAGCAGATCGTCAGACCGCGCTTGCTGAACGGCTGGTCGGCCTCCGACGACAGGTCGATGATCGACAACCGGCGGTGCGCGAGGAACGCCCGTACGTCGCCCTCGTCGAACGCGTAGACCCGGTCGGCGTCCGGACCGCGGTGTGCGATCCGGTCGCTCATCGCCTCGGCGAGTGCGAAACCGTCGTGCTGCTGGTAGCAGCCGGCGATGCCGCACACGTCAGGACCCCGTCGCGTTGGTCACTCGACCGACGTCCCCGATGTGGCTGACGTGACCGGTCAACGCGTCGTACACCTGCACATACGCCTTCTGCTGGTGCTTCCACGCCAGCACCTGCTCGACCCGCTCGCGGCCGAGCTTGCCCATCCGGCGCCGGCGGACCTCGTCGTCGAGCAGGTCGACGATCGCCTCGCCGTACTTCGCCACGTCGTTCGGCTCGACGTACACCGCGGCGTCGGCGGCCGAGACCTTGGTCTCGATCAGGTCGAAGGCGACGACGGGCAGCTCGAACGCCATGTACTCCATGGTCTTGTTCATCGTCGACACGTCGTTGAGCGGGTTCTTCGGGTCGGGGGACAGGCCGATGTCCGCGGTCGACATCACCGCGCGCACCGTCTCGTCCGGCACCCGGCCGGTGAACTCGATGAAGTCCCGCAGCCCGAGGTCGTCGCGCAACGCGATCACCTCGTCGAACGAGTCGCCGCCGCCCATCAGCGTGAACGCGATGTCCTTGCGGCCGAGATTGTTGACAATGTGATCCGCGGCCCGGACGACGATGTCGACACCGTCCTGGGGACCCATCACGCCGATGTACGTGACCAGGTAGCGGTGGCCGCGACGCAGCGTCTCGTCCACGGCGGCCGGGTCGCGCTGCAGCTTGTCCGGGTCCGGCCCGGTGCGGACCACGGTCACATCGTGGTTCGCCTTGCCGCTGCGGGTGATCGCGATCCGGCGGTACGAGTCGTTCGTCGACGTCACGTGGTCGGCCGTGCGGTGCGTCGTCCGCTCGAGGAACCGCAGTCCCTTGTACGGCAGGCTCGTCGTCCCGCCGAAGCGGGACTGGAACAGCTCCGGGCACAGGTCGTGGTGGTCGAAGACGAACTTCGTCCCGTCCAGGCGGCGCAGCAGCATCGCGATCGGCCAGAAGATGTCCGGCGGGTTGCAGGCCTGCAGGACCTTGAACTTGCCGGCCTTGCGGGCCCGGAAGACCAGCCGCAGCGTCAGCAGGAACGAGTACGCGTACTCCCAGACGAAGCTGATCTTGCTGCCGCCCGGCGCGTATGCCTTGTACTTGTGCACGGTCACGCCGTCGATGACCTGGTACGCCGGGTCGCCCGGCCCCTTCGGGCAGACCACCGTCACGTCGTACCCCGAGGCCACCAGGGCCTGGCACTCCAGCCAGACGCGGCGGTCGAACGGCACCCAGAGGTTCTGGATGATGATGAGGACCCGCGGACCGCTCACCAGCCCACTCCTTCGTATCCGGGCAGCGCCTCCACGTCGTCGCCGAGGCGGCCGATCAGGTCGATCGTCCGGGCCGGCGGGGCGTCGAGCAGGGCGTTGATCGCGGCGGTGTCGGTGGCCGAGACGATGGCCAGGTCGGCGCCGGCGAGGGCCGCCGACGGGTCGTCGGTGAGGACGCGCTGCAGGTGCGGCAGCTTGGACTGCACGTGGCGCAGGTTCGCGCCGACCAGCCGGGTCGGGTTCACGATCGCGTCGTAGATGCGCAGGTTGTAGCCCTTGCCGATCAGCCGCTCGGCCAGCTCGACGTTCGGGCTCTCGCGCAGATCGTCGGTGGCGTGCTTGAAGCTCAGTCCGAGCAGCGCGATCTCCCGGCCGGGTCCCGCGATCACGCGGTCGACGACGTCGCGGACGCTGCGCTCGTTGGTGGCCAGCGTGCCGGCCAGCAGCGGGAGCTCGGTGTCGTTCATCCGCGCCAGGTGCAGGACCGAGCGCAGGTCCTTCGGCAGGCACGAGCCGCCGAACGCGAAACCGGGCTTCAGGTAGTACGGAGAGATGTTCAGGCTGGTGTCCTGGACGAAGATCTTCATCACCTCGCGCGAGTCGACGCCGAAGTGCCGGAAGATCCGGCCCATCTCGTTCGCGAACGAGACCTTGGTGGCGTGGAACGCGTTGCAGGCGTACTTGAGCGCCTCGGCGGTGCGGACGTCGACGACCTCCACGTCCCGGCCGAGGAAGCTGAACAGGTCGGTCAGAGCGGTACCGACCTTCGGGTCGCGGGTGCCGACGACAACGAACGGCGGCGCGTAGAAGTCGGCCAGGCCGGATCCTTCGCGCAGGAACTCCGGGCACATCGCCGTACCGAACCGCAGACCCTCCGGCGGCGGTACGTCGGCCAGCACCTTCTCGACCACCTCGTCGACGGTGCCCGGCGGGACCGTCGAGCGGACCACGATGCTGTGGAACCCCGAGGCCGGGCGGACCACGGTCTGCGCGGCCTCCGCGATGTCGCGGACCGCGCGCCGGATGTAGGTCAGATCGGTGCTGCCCGCCGGCGTCGACGGCGTACCGACGCAGATCAGCGAGACATCGGCGCGCTCGAGCGCGACCCGTGGATCGGTGGTCGCGTGCAGGCGACCCGAGGCCGCACCGTCCGCCACCAGCTCGTCCAGACCCGGCTCGACCACCGGGCTGTGTCCCTGAGTGATCGGATCGACCTTCGCAGTATCGACATCGACCCCCCAGACGTCGTGGCCGGCGGCCGCCAGGCACGCGGCCGTAACAGATCCGACGTACCCCAGGCCGAACACGGCAACCTTCATAACGCCCCCCACAGGCTCATGACGCGGCATCCCCACGTCCGCAGCGCCCATGAGAGCGCCGGGACTGCTGCGCTGATACATCAGCGCAGCAAATTGGCGGAAAGTATCCTGAGTCACGGAACGTGTCCGACCAACCGGCCATCGGAGTAACCATGGAAGCCTCGTACGACCTCCCGAACGGCAACCGGGTCAGGGTCATCGACACCACGACGGTGGGACAGAGCCTGGGCCGCATCCTCGAGCTCTACCGCGGCGGCGCCACCGAACCCGTCTTCTTCGGCGACCAGCCCCGCCCGGAGGGTGTGGTCATCTCTTTCGAGCAGTGGGCCGAATACGAGGCCATCAAGAACGAGGCCGAGTTCGAGCGCCGGACCGAGCAGATCGCCCGCGGCCGGATCGCGAGCTCGCGCCCCGAGGACTCGGTGTCGTTCGAGGACATGATGCGAGAGTACGGCCTGGACCCGGATGGTGACGGCGGCAAGGGGTGAAGTACCACCTGATCATCCACCCCGACCTCAAGCAGGACATGGACCGCCTGTACCAGGCGTTCAAGCAGGATCAGAACAGTCCGGAGGGCCGGGAGTTCCAGGCTGCCGTGGACGCGCTGAAGGCGTTGCGGGAAGGCCGCGAGAGCGAGTACCAGGGCAAGCAGCTCGGCTACGGCCCGGGCTCCCATGACCTGCGCGATGCCGCGGAACTAAAGGTTCCGGTAGTCCAGGAGTACAGCGACCACGGCCGGCCGCTCGGCCCGTCGCACCGGCTCGTCTACCGCGAGTTCGAGCCGCTCCCGACGGTCGAGAACGGCCAGGTCGTGCATGACCCGAACGCCCAGGCCTACCGCGAGGCGCTCAACTTCACCGCTCGATCGGACGAACCTGCCGCGGTAGCCGGGCAACGGCTGGGACGGGAGCGGGGGATGCCCCAGCCGGAGTTGCACGGCATCGCGGGCGGCGGGCGGCCCGACGTCGGCCCGCAGCGGCCGGGGGTCCAGACCACTCCGCACCGGGTACCGGTGCCGAGGGACCTCCTCCGCCAGGCCGCAATCCTCCGCGACAGCCCGCCGGCCGGAACTGCGCCGAAGCCGGCTGCCACGACTCCGGCGAGCGTCAACCGACCTCCCACTCCCGGGCCGTCCAGGTCGAAGGATCGCTGAATCCGCCTCCGCGTGGGCTCAGGCGGCGTCGGTCTTGTGCGGCGTGAACGAGACCCGGGTCTCGTCGTCGTCGAGCGCAATGTTGAGCGACGCGTCCAGTGCGTGCGCGAGCTTTGAGAGCAGCGGCAGGGTGGGGACGGTGTCCGAACCCTCGATCCGCGAGATCTTGGCCTGCGTCAACCCGGCCCGATCTGCAAGCTGGCTCTGGGTGAGACCGAGTTCGACGCGCCGTTCGTAGACAGCTCGGGCGAGGGCCATGGACAGGCGGATCTCACGACGCGCCTGAGCGACGTCCTCGGGCTCGATGGCATTCGTGCCGAGCTTCCGCTCGCGCACAGTCCTCCAGCGGCTGTGGCTCATTGCTCGATCTCTCCTCTCTCGATGATCCGGACGAATTCTTCGTGGGCCCGTTCATGCTCTGCTTCGCAGGTCTGCTTGGCCAGCAAGGCGCGCTTGACCTCGGCCTCCTCGCGCATTCGCGTCTTGCGGAAGACCGTCAACAACACAGCGGTCCGGCCGGGAGCGAGCCAATAGGTGATCCGCATCGCCGCGCCGTCGAGCGTCGGCCGCAGCTCCCGGACACCATCACCCAGATGGCGCGCATATGGCTCGCCCAACGATGCGGCTTGCTCGGCGAGCAACCCGACGTACTCCTCGACTTTCAGGAAATGCTTGGCGGGAAGGCTCTCCAGCCAGGCCCGAACCTCTGGTTCCAGTTCGATCGCATAGAGCCGTTCCTCGACTCAAGAATATATGTCGCAGACGACATATGACAAGGCGGTGGTGGGTTCCTTTGGCACGACTCGGCGGGTGACTTCGAGAACGATGTATCAGGCGCTTGTCCGGGGGTTCTGTATTGGGCGACAGGGCTGCATTGGGGTGAGGGGAAACGGATGAGGGTTCTGGTCACCGGGGATCGGGGTTATATCGGGGCCGTCATGGTGCCGTTCCTGCGGGCTGCCGGGCATCAGGTGGACGGTCTGGATACGGGCCTGTACGAAGGGTGCGACCTGCTCGGCGGGCCGGACCCGATCGGCGACAGGGCGCCGCGGGACATGCGGGACGTCACCGCGCGTGAGCTCGAGGGGTACGACGCCGTGGTCTGTCTGGCCGCGCTGTCGAACGATCCACTCGGCAACCTGGACAAGGCGGCGACGTACTCGGTCAACCTGGACGGCACGCTGAACGTCGCGCAGGCCGCCAAGGACGCCGGCGTCGAGCGCTTCCTGTTCGCGTCGTCGTGCAGTTTGTACGGCGCGGCCGGCTCCGAGGCGGTCGGCGAGGACGCCGAGATGTTCCCGGTCACGGCGTACGGCGAGACCAAGGCGCTGGCCGAGCAGGAGCTGTCGAAGCTTGCCGACGACACCTTCAGCCCGACGTACCTGCGCAACGCGACCGCGTACGGCGCGTCGACCCGGCTGCGGCTGGACATCGTGGTCAACAATCTGACCGCGATCGCGCTGACGTCCGGCCAGGTCCGGCTGGAGAGCGACGGTACGCCGTGGCGCCCGCTGGTCCACATCGAGGACATCAGCCGCGCGTTCCTGACCGTGCTGGAGTCGCCGCGGGAGACGATCCACGACGAGGCGTTCAACGTCGGCCGGTCCGAGGACGTCGTCCAGGTCCGCGACATCGCCGAGATGGTCCGCGAGGCGGTGCCCGGCTCGACGCTGTCGATCGCCGAGGGCGCCGGCCCGGACCTGCGCAACTACAAGGTCGACTTCAGCAAGCTCAACGACACGTTCCCGGAGCTGCGGCTGCAGTGGACGGTCCGCAAGGGCGTCGAGGAGATGTACGACGCCTACCAGCGGCACGGCCTCACGCTCGACGACTTCAACTCCGCCCAGTTCGTCCGCCTGCGCCGGATCCAGCAGCTGCTCAGCGCCGGGCTCGTCGACGGCCAGCTGCGGCGCCAGACCGACGCGCAGTTCCCGGGACCGAAGGAGATGCAGTCATGAACAGCTGCCGGATCTGCGGCGCGGAGCTCACGCGCACGTTCGTCGACCTGGGCATGTCGCCGCCGTGCGAGAGCTACCTGCGCGCGGACCAGCTCGACAGCGGTGAGACGTTCTACCCGCTGCACGTGCGGATCTGCGACAACTGCCTGCTCGTCCAGCTCCCGGCGTACGTCGCCGCGGACGACGTGTTCAGCGACTACCTGTACTTCTCGTCGTACTCGACCAGCTGGGTGGAGCATGCGCGCCGGTTCGTCGTCGACATGCAGGAGCGGCTGGACCTCGGCGCGGAGAGCCTGATCGTCGAGGCCGCCAGCAACGACGGCTACCTGCTGCAGCACGCCGTTGCCCTCGGCATCCCGGTGCTCGGTATCGAGCCGGCCGCGAACATCGCCAAGATCGCCAACGAGAACGGCATCCGCACCGAGAGCTACTTCCTCGGCGAGGAGACCGGCAAGGACGCGGCGGCCCGGCACGGCCAGGCGGACCTTGTCGTCGGCAACAACGTGTTCGCGCACGTGCCGGACATCGTCGACTTCGCCAAGGGCCTGCGTGCGCTGGTGAAGGACGACGGCCTGGTGTCGCTGGAGTTCCCGCACCTGCTCCGGCTGATCGAGCGTCGCCAGTACGACACGATCTACCACGAGCACTACCAGTACCTGACGCTGAAGACCGCCGCGCTGGCGCTGGAGAAGGCCGGGCTCAAGGTCGTCGACGTCCAGGAGCTCGCCAGCCACGGCGGCTCGCTGCGCCTGTTCAGTACGCCGATCGAGACCGCCGGTGAGCCGACGGAGCTGGTCGGCAAGGTGCTGCAGGACGAGAAGGACGCCGGCCTGCACACGGTCGAGGGTCACCTGGGCTTCGCCGACGAGGTGTTCGCGATCAAGTCCGACCTGCTGGAGTTCCTGATCCAGGCCCGCCGCGAAGGCAAGACGGTGGCCGGGTACGGCGCTCCCGGCAAGGGGAACACGCTGCTCAACCACTGCGGCATCCGCGAGGACCTGCTGCCGTACACGGTCGACCGCAGCCCGCACAAGCACGGGATGTACCTGCCCGGCACGCACATCCCGATCTTCGCCCCGGAGCGCCTGGCCGAGACGCGCCCCGACTACATCGTGATCCTGCCGTGGAACCTGCGCGCGGAGATCGTCCATCAGCTCGGCTACGCACGGGAGTGGGGCGCGAAGTTCGTCGTACCCATCCCGCAGCTCGAACTGCTCTGAATTATTTGGGATCTGAAACGGGTTTGGGGGGAAGGAAGTCAGATGAAGGTCGTGATCTTCTGCGGGGGACTCGGGCTGCGGATGCGCAGCGGCGTCGACTCCGCACCGAAACCGATGATGACGATCGGCGACCGGCCGGTCCTGTGGCACATCATGCGGTACTACGCGCACTTCGGCCACACCGAGTTCATCCTGTGCCTGGGCTTCGGGGGAACCGCGGTCAAGAACTACTTCCTGAACTACGAGGAGACCGTCTCCAACGACTTCGTGATGACGAAGGGCGGCGAGCACATCGAGCTGCTCGACTCCGACATCAGCGAGTGGAAGATCACCTTCGTCGACACCGGTATCGACACCTCGATCGGTGAGCGGCTGCGCCGGGTCCGGCCGTTCCTGGAGGACGACGACGCGTTCCTGGCCAACTACGGCGACGTGCTCACCGACGCGCCGATGGACAAGATCGTCGATCACGTGATGACCAGCGACATCACCGCCAGCCTGCTCGCGGTGCCGCCGCAGGCGTCGTTCCACACGGTCGAGTTCGGCACCGACTCCCGGGTCACCGGACTGCGGTCGGCGGTCGACCTGAACGTCTGGATCAACGGCGGGTTCTTCGTCATCAAGAAGGAGATCTTCGACGTCCTGAACGAGGGCGAGGACCTGGTCGGCGACGCGTTCCCGCGGCTGGCCGCGATGCGCAAGCTCGAGGCCATCCCGCACCACGGGTTCTGGGCGCCGATGGACACGCTCAAGGAGCGCAGCCAGCTCGAGGAGCTGTATCGGTCCGGCAAGAAGCCGTGGGCGCTGTGGAGCCACCAGGTCCGCCAGCAACAGGCGCAGGTGCTGGACAAGGAGCCCACGGCCTCGCCGGACGTACCGGTAGTGGTGGCGATCTGATGCTGCCGTTCCAGCTCGGCCTGATCGACGGGCCGGTCCACCTGGTTGCCCTCGGCGCCCATCCGGACGACATCGAGATCGGCTGCGGCGGCACGCTGCTCAAGCTGGCCGAGTCGGTCCCGGAGCTGTCCGCCGAGTTCGTGATCGCGACCGGTACGCCGTTGCGCCTGGAGGAGGCCCGCCGGGCGGCGGAGCTGTTCCTGCCGGACTGCGAGGTGAGCGTCACCTCGGCCGAGCTGCCGGACGGCCGGCTGCCGGCACACTGGAACCAGACCAAGGAGTTGCTCGAGGCAACGGCCCGGGGGAGCCGCCGCCCCGACCTGGTGTTTGCCCCGAGCAAGCACGACGCGCACCAGGACCACCGGCTGATCGCCGAGCTGGCGCCGACGGTGTGGCGCAACCACCTGGTGCTGCACTACGAGATCCCGAAGTGGGACGGCGACATCAGCCGGCCATGGCTGTACGTCGAGCTCACCGAGGAGCAGATGCAGGAGAAGATCGCGCTGCTGCACAAGGCGTACCCGTCGCAGGTCCCGCACGACTGGTTCGACGGAGAGGTCTTCTCCGGGCTGGCCCGGTTGCGCGGGATGGAGTGCCGGGCGACGTACGCCGAAGCCTTCACTACCGCCAAGGCAACGCTGACATGGTGAACGAGGGGGACGTGGTGAGCTTCAAGTGTCGCGGGTGCGCGTCGGAGGACGTCGTACTCGTGGTGGATGTCGGCGACCAGCCGCTCGCCGACTACTTCCCGCCGGCTGACAACCCCGGTTCCGATCCGCGCTGGCCGCTGTCGCTGTGGCTGTGCCGGGAGTGCACGCTGGTGCAGCTCGGTCCGGTGCAGGCGCAGCTGGCCGAGGAGCCGTTGGCCGTCGAATCGGCGACCAGCCGCGCGCACGCGGAGGCGTCCGTCAAGGAGATCCTCGGCGACTACCCGGATCTGAGCGGCGGATCGGTGTTCGAGTTCGGCAGTCCGCACGGCGGCTCGTGGCTCGATCACTTGTACGCAGCCGGTTGCCGGCTCGCGGGTGACGGTGAGCAGGCCGAGCTGGTCGTCGACGTCCACGGCATCGTGCACGAGCCGCAGTACGGCGACTCGCTGAAGCTGCGGGCGGACCGGCTCGCGCCGGGCGGTCTGCTGGTGATGGAGTTCCACCACCTGCTGCCGTTGTTCATCGGCAACCAGTTCGACACGATCCGGCACGGCCACTGGGCGTACGTCTCGCTGCGCGCGCTGCAGAACGTCGCCGCGCGGCACGGTCTGACCGTCGAGTCGGTGCGGCAGGCCGAGATGTACGGCGGCAGCCTGATGGTGATGCTGCGGCACACCGCGGACGCGAGGCCGGACGCATCGGTCGACGTGGTCCTGGAGGACGAGGAAGCGGCCGGGATCGCGGACGAGGTCCAGCTCGGCAGTCTGCACGAAGCTGCCCGGCATGCGGCCGGCGCGCTGCACGAAGAGCTCAGCCGCCATCGGGCCGCCGGGCGCACGGTCCTCGGGTACGGAGCTCCTTCCAAGGCGCCCGTGCTCCTGGATCTGAGCAACGTCACGACGGACCTGCTGCCGTTCACCGTGGATCTCGCGCCGGGTAAGCACGGCCGCCGGATCCCCGGTGCCTGCATGGTGCCGATCCGTCCGATCGAGGAGCTGAGGGCCGCGCGGCCGGACGTCGTCCTCGTGCTGACCTGGGATATCGCCGACGAGATCGTCACGCAACTTGAAGCCGACGGCGGCTGGGGCGCCACTTACCTCGTGCCGCTGCCGGAGCCGCACGAGCTGGGGGCCCGTCGGCACGACGCACGTTGAATCTGGGGAGAGGAACCGGCATGGCATCCGTAGTGAGCAGCCTGCGCAGTTCGGGGCTGGATATGGTCAAGCGCGTACTTCGCGGGCCGATGGCCCGCTTGACGGCGGTCCACCGCCTGCGTTGGCGGGTGACGTCTCGCGAGGCGTTGTTCACCCAGGTCTACGAGAGCTCGGGCTGGGACAGTGCCGAGTCGGGGTCCGGCACCGGGTCCGAGCTGCGGGCCACTGTCGACATCCGCGAACGGCTGCCGGAGCTGCTGACCCGGCTCGACGTGAAGACGATGCTGGACGCGCCGTGCGGCGACCTGAACTGGATGCGCCACATCCCGCTCCCGGTGGAGAAGTACCACGGTGTCGACATCGTCGCGAGCGTGATCGAGAAGAACCGGCAGGAGTACGGCGACGAGCAGCGGGACTTCGCGGTCGCCGACCTGACCAAGGACAAGCTGCCCGCGGTCGACCTGATCCTGTGCCGGGACTGCCTGGTGCACGTCTCGTTCCAGGACGCGGCGGACATCCTGGCGAACTTCCGTTCCACCGGTGCGAAATGGCTGGTGATCAACACCTACGCGAACGTCGAGCGGAACCACAACCAGTTCACCGGCCGCAACTGGCGGCAGCTGAACATGCTGCTCCCGCCCTTCAACTTCCCCGCGCCGATCGAGTCCTTCCCGGACGGCGGCGAGGTCGACCCGAACCGGCTCGGGCTGTGGCGGCTCCAGGACCTGCCGGACGTCCAGCGAAGCGCCTTCTGAGCCGACTGTGAGCGAACTATGAAAGCTGTTCTGCGCCGCCTCACCTGGGGACTTGCCGACCAGGCTGTGACCAGCCTGGTCAGCTTCCTGGTGGGCGTTGTCGTCGCCCGGCAGCTGGGCGCGCTGCAGTTCGGCGCGTTCAGCCTGGCCTGGGTGACGTACGGCGTGGTCCTGAACATCTCCCGCGGTCTTGCGACCGATCCGCTCGCGGTCCGCTTCAGCGGACTGGAGCGGCCGGTGTGGCGGACCGCGGTGGCGAAGTCGTCCGGGATGGCGATCGTCGTCGGTGTCGGCACCGGCGCGATCTGCGCGCTGGTCGGGCTGCTGCTCGGCGGGCACGCCGGCCAGGCATTCATTGCCCTGGGCATCGTGTTGCCCGGGCTGATGCTGCAGGACAGCTGGCGGTTCGCGTTCTTCGCCTCGGGACAGGGCGGTAAGGCTTTCGTCAGCGACATCACCTGGGCGCTCGGCCTGGTGCCGCTGCTGTATCTGGCGTCCCAGCACGCCAGCGTGACCCGGTTCGTGCTGGCGTGGGGCGGGGCCGGGGTGTTCGCGGCGCTCGTGAGCGGGCTGCAGGCAGGCATCCTGCCGCGGCCGGCGCTCGCCCGCCGCTGGCTGTCCGAGCACCGCGATCTCAGCCTGCGCTACCTGACCGAGAACGTCACGCTCAGCGGCGCGTACCAGCTCCGGATGTACGGACTGGGCGCGTTCGCCGGCGTCGCCGCGGTGGGTACGGTGCGCGGCGCGGAGATGCTGCTCGGTCCGTTCTTCATCGTGCTATCCGGCATCGGGCTGGTCGCCGTACCGGAAGCCGCCCGGGTACTGCGGAGGTCCGTCCGGGCCTTGCCGCTGTTCTGTCTGGGGCTTGGCGGCGCGCAGGCGCTGGCCGCGTTGGCCTGGGGTCTGCTGCTGCTGTTCGCGCTGCCGGACGAATGGGGTCACGCACTACTCGGCGAGGTCTGGGTGACCGCGTCCGTATTGGTGCTGCCGGCAACTTTGTCGGTGGCGTGCGCGGGCTTCAACACCGGGGCCGCGGCCGGTCTGCGCGCGCTCGGTATCGCCCGCCGCAGCCTCAAGGCTCAGCTGTGTGCCTCGGCGTTCTACCTCGTCGGCGGTGTGCTGGGCGGTGCGCTCGACGGTGCCCGCGGTTCGGCCTGGGGCGCTGCGTGTGCGACGTTCGCAGCCGGGTTCGTCTGGTGGTACACGCTGCGGGTCGGCGTACGGGAGCGCAAGCAACTGGAGTCGGCCGTGGATTCCGAGGAGTCGCAGCCGGTCGTTCCCGAAGTGAGAAGCACATGAGCGCCGTACCGCGGCTGACCGTCGGGCTGCCGGTGTACAACGGCGAGAAGTATCTCGCCGAGTCGCTGGACGCCCTGCTGGGACAGTCGTACGGCGAGTTCGAGCTGATCATCTCCGACAACGCGTCGACCGACGGGACCGAGGCGATCTGCCGCGAGTACGCAGGCAACGACCCGCGGATCACGTACCTGCGTCAGCCGGCCAACATCGGCGCGACGCCGAACCACAACTTCGTCTTCGAGCAGTCGCACACGGAACTGTTCAAGTGGGCCTCGTACGACGACCTGTACGGACGCGAGCTGCTCGAGCGGTGCATCGCGGCGCTCGACGACGACCGTGAACTGGTCCTCGCCCACTCCTGGGAAGCGTTCGTCGACGAGGCCGGCGAGATCCTGCTCACGGTCGACTATCCGCTCGCGACGGATTCTCCGGATCCGGCCGAGCGGTTCCGCAGCATGCTGTTCGCCGTCGGCGGCGACGACTTCTACGGTGTCATGCGCTCGGAGGTCCTGCGCCGTACGCCGTTGCACGGCAGCTACCACCACGCGGATCGCACGCTGATGGCCGAAGTCGCGCTGTCCGGGCGGTTCCACCAGGTGCCGGAGGTGCTGTTCTTCCGCCGCGACCACCCGGACCGCGCCGAGCGGGCGAAGCCGACGATCCGCAGCCGCGCCGCCAACATGGAGCCGCGCCGTGCGCACCGGCTGAGCAACCCGACCGCGCGGTTGCTCGCCGAGTACGTCGGCGGCTTCGTCGGCGCGATCCGCCGCGCACCGCTGTCGTCGGCCGAGCGCCGGCGCTGCTACACGCACCTGCTGCGCTGGTTGGCGAGCCGGGCGGCGCACAGATCGTCGGCCCGGATCGAAGACACGGTGCAACACACGCCCGCCAGGCACCCGCAGGCTCTTGCAGAGATGAGGAGAAGATGAACGCAGTACCGCGGCTGAGCATCGGTCTGCCGGTCTACAACGGCGAGAAGTACCTTGCGGAAGCGCTCGACGCGCTGCTCGGGCAGACGTACGCCGACTTCGAGCTGGTCATCTCCGACAACGCCTCCACCGACGGCACGGAGCGGATCTGCCGGGAGTACGCCGCCCGCGACCCGCGGATCCGCTACATCCGCCAGCCGGTGAACGTCGGCGCGTCCCCGAACCACAACATCGTCTTCACCGAATCCCGCGGCGAGCTGTTCAAGTGGGCGTCGTACGACGACCTCTACGCGCGGGACCTGCTGGCGCGGTGCATCGACACGCTCGACGAGCACCCGGACGCGGTCCTGTGCCACTCGTGGAGCGCGATCATCGACGAGGCCGGCGACATCGTCGCGAAGGTCGGCTACCCGTTGACCACCGACTCGCCGGACCCGGTCGAGCGGTTCCGGAGCCTGCTGTTCGACGTCGGCGGCGACGACGACTACGGCGTGGTCCGCGCCGACGTACTGCGCCGGACCGCGCTGAACGAGAGCTTCTACCACGCCGACCGGACGATCGTGGCCGAGATCGCGCTGCACGGCCGGTTCCTGCACGTGCCGGCGTCGCTGTTCTTCCGCCGCGACCACCCGGACAGCGCGCTGCGGTCGAACCGGACGGTCCGTTCCTGGTGCGGCAACCTGGACCCGCGCCGCCGGAAGCACTCGACCGTCCGGCTGCTCGCGGAGTACCCGCTGGGTTACGTCCGGATGCTGTTCCGCGCGCCGCTGACCGGCGGCCAGCGCGTCCGTTGCCTGTGGCAACTGGTGCGCTGGATGACGAGCCGGGTGGTGCCGCCGTCGATGCGCCGCCAGGACACGCCGGTCGAGCAGGTCAGCGAGGTGGTGTCGGTGTCGATGGTGGTCGCCGGCCAGAACGGACGGATCGCATGAGCGGCAAAGGGTTGCGGATCGGGTTCTTCGGTCTGCTCGGCCACGGGAATCTCGGCAACGACGGGTCGCTGGAGGCGTTCCTCGCCTACCTCGCCAAGTCGTACCCGGACGCGGAGATCGACTTCCTCTGCTCGGGTCCGGAGGTGGTCGAGCAGCGTTACGGCCTGCCGGCCACGCGGATGAACTGGAACCGCGAGGAGTACAGCACCGTCAGCGGTCTGCGGTCGGCCGCGCTGAAGGGGATCGGGAAGCTCGTCGACTTCTTCTGGACCGCCTCCTGGGTGCGGCGCCACGACGTGGTCGTCGTACCGGGCATGGGCGTGCTGGAAGGCGGCCTGCCGCTGCGCTGGTGGGGCTTCCCGTACTCGTTGCTGCTGCTGACCGCGTCCGGTCGCCTGGTCGGTACGAAGGTCGCGCTCGTCAGCGTCGGCGCCAACACGTCGGGCCGGCGGATGACGCGCCGCGTCTTCACGCTGGCGGCCCGGCTGGCGTACTACCGCTCGTTCCGCGACCAGCTGTCGAAGGACGCGATGCGCGCCACCGGTCTGGGGATCGCGGACGACCCGGTCTACCCGGACCTGGCGTTCTCGCTGCCGATTCCCGCCGTCCGGTCGGCGACTCCGCCGGGAGAACCCACGACCGTCGGCGTCGGCGTGATGACGTATCGGGGCACGGACGACGACCGCGACCGCGCCGAAGAGGTCTTCGACGAGTACGTCGCGAAGATGACCCGCTTCGTGCACTGGCTGGTCGACCACGGGCACCGGGTCCGGCTGCTGACCGGCGACCACGAGGACGAGCTGGTCTCGGCGGCGATCCTCGCCGACGTCCGCGAGAACCGGCCCGACCTCGACCCGTCCTGGGTCGTCGAGGACCCGCCGAAGTCGCTGGACGACCTGATGGAGCAGATGGCCGCGCTCGACACCGTCGTCGCCACCCGGTTCCACAACGTCGTGTGCGCGTTGATGCTGTCCAAGCCGACCGTGTCGATCGGGTACGCCGCGAAGAACGACGTACTGATGGCCGACATGGGTCTCGCGGAGTTCTGCCAGAACATCCGCTCACTCGACGTGGATCGGCTGATCGCGCAGTACACCGCGCTCGAGTCCCGCCGCGACGTGGTCGGACCGGCGATGGACGAGCGGAACGCCGTCAACCGCAGCCGGCTCGAGGACCAGTACGACGTCCTGTCGGCGAAGGTCTTCCCGGCGCCCGCGGAAACCTTGGAGGAGCACTCATGAAGGTGACACAGGTACCCGAGATCGCCGGGGTCTATCTGTTCGAGCCCACGCCGCACGTCGACGACCGGGGTTTCTTCAGCCGGACCTTCGACGCCGAGATCGCCCGGTCGGTCGGGATCGACCCGGACGGCTTCGCGCAGGACAGCCTGTCGCGGTCCCGCAAGGGCGTCCTGCGCGGGATGCATCTGCGCTCCGGACAGGGCGAGGCGAAGCTGGTCCGCTGCTCGGCGGGGGAGGTGTTCGACGTCGTCGTCGACCTCCGGCCGGACTCGCCGACGTACCTGGGGCAGGCGCACTTCACGCTGTCGGGCGACACCCAGTGCTCGGTGTACATCCCGGCCGGGTGCGGGCACGGTTTCCAGGCGCTCACCGAACCCGCGGACATCGCCTACCGGATCGACCGGCCGCACGACCCGTCCGAGGACGTCGTGATCGCGTACGACGACCCCGATCTCGCCATCCCGTGGCCGCTGCCGGTCACGCTGATGTCGGCCCGCGACCAACGGGCCGTCTCTCTCGCCGACCTCGCCGCGGGCGTCCTGACCGCTCGCTGACCACCGACTCCGGAAGGGGGCCCTCATGGCTCACACCGCATCCATATCGCAGCTCCAGACGCCGCCGTGGGCGCTCGTGAACGGCGAGCTCGTGCCGTACACCGACGTCAAGATCCACATCGGCGCCGAGGCGCTGACCCGGGCCCTGAGCGTCTTCGAAGGCGTGAAGGGCTACTGGGACACCGCCGGCCAGTTGTTCTCGATCCGGACCCCGCGGCGACACTACGACCGGCTCTGCCGTTCCGCGTCGCTGTTCCACATTCCGGTCCGGTTCAGCTACGAGGAGTTCCTCGGCGGGCTGGAGAAGCTGGCCGGAGAACTGCTCGTACCCGACAAGGACCTGTGGTTCCGGCCGACGATGTACGTGACCCACGGGCACTGGGGAGAGGCGACCGAGGCCGACCTCGTCGTCACCGCGTTCAGCCAGCGCAAGCTCGACCCGGACCCGATGCGGCTCGGTGTGACGAGTTGGCGCCGGGCCTCCGACCTCGTGCTGCCGACGCGTGTGAAGAGCAGCGCGAACTACGTCGGCGCCCGGATGGCCCGCATCGAGGTCCGCCGGCTCGGGTACGACGACGCGATCATGCTGAACGACGCCGGCCGGGTCGCCGAAGCGACCGGCGCCTGCGTCCTGATCGTCCAGCGCGGGCGGATCGTCACCCCGCCGACCAGCGAGTCGTGCCTGGACAGCATCACGGTCGACATCCTCGAAGAGGTGGCCAAGGATCTCGGCATGCCGTTCGAGCGGCGCCCGCTCGAGCGGACCGAGTTGCTGGCCGCCGACGAGTGCGGCCTGGCCGGCACCATCTCGGAGCTGACGCTGGTCTCCGAGCTCGACGGTGTCGAGTACGAACAGTCCGGCCTGCTCGCGCAGCTCCGGCAGCGTTATCTGGAACTCATGCGTGGCGACCTGGTCCTGCCGGGCGTCGAGCTGGCGCCGCTGGCCGACGTGTCACGTCAACTACTGCCGGCGGAGGCCGGAGTCTAGGTCGGCTGAGCCTGATACAGCCGGCCCGGGGGGAATCGAAGACCAGGAGGGGTCCCATGCATTCCATCTATGTCGACGCGGAGTTCAGCGACGACGAACGCAGACAGAAGCTCTACGAAGGCGACCTGTTCGTCTACTCGCCGCGTCCGTCGACGCTGGCGCTGACCGAGTTCGCCGGTGAGATGGCCAAGCAGGCCTTCCATCCGCTCGACCCGGAGACGGCTCAGTTCGACATGCCGGTGGAGGAGTACGCGGCGCTGCTCGCCGAGCTGAAGCCGGCCTTCATCCACCACCCGGAGTCGAAGCGGCTGATCCAGGAGATGCTGGTCGACTTCGGCTGCGACCCGGAGCAGGTGTACTTCGACGTACCGCGGATGCGCAGCTCGACGTCGGACGACTACCTGACCACCGGTATCGCGTTCGCGTTCCACCCGCACCGCGACACCTGGTACTCCGCGCCGTACACGCAGCTGAACTGGTGGCTGCCGATCTTCCCGATCAGCCACGACAACGGGCTGGCGTTCCACCGGCGCTACTGGCAGACGCCGGTGAAGAACAGCTCGCGGGTCTACAACTACGCCGAGTGGAACGCGACCAGCCGGAAGATCGCGGCGACCCAGATCGGCACCGACACCCGCGTCCAGCCGGTGCCGGAGGAAGAGGTCGAGCTGGTCCCGCAGATCCGGCCGATCTGCAAGCCGGGCGGCATCATCCTGTTCTCCGGGGCGCAGCTGCACTCCAGCGTGCCGAACACCTCGGGGCGGACCCGGTTCAGCATCGACCTGCGCACCGTGCACCTCGGTGACACGCTGGCCGGGCGGATGGCACCGAACATCGACTCCGAGTGCACGGGTACGACGATGGGCGACTATCTGCGGGTGAGCGACCTCGAGCACATTCCGGCCGAGGTGGTCGCCGAATTCGACACACCGAGTCGCCAGGCTGTCTGACCACTCGTCAAGTTTTTGCCCGGCCGGCGTCGTCGTGACGCCGGCCGGCTTGTCGTCTCATTGTCCTTGTTTTCTTGATCGTTTCGTGATGAAGCAACTGGTTCGCGGCTCATAATGCAAGTTCTCCACAAGGAAGGCGGCCTGGTGGTCGCCGAGGCCCGTGGTGCGTAGTAATCTTCGGTGACTCGTCGCCGACGCGCGGGTGAATTCTGGGGACGGACAGCTGCGGGAAGCCCTGGGCACGGAGCGTGTCCGAGTGGCCGCAACGTGAGACCGAAGGACTGGTGTGAGCGGAGCTGAAGCGCCCGGCCGGATGGACGGGCACGGACCGCTCTGGGTCGTGCCGCACGAGGTCCCGGCCATCGTCCCGCTGCCGTCGCGCTCGACCGAGCCCCGCTGGGTCGGGGTGTACCGCTGGGCCGCTGTCGGCGGTGACCTGCTGGCGGCGATGCTCGGCGTCTCGATCGCACTGCTGACCCGGTTCGGCTACCACGTCGGTCCCAGTTATCTCGTCGTCAGCAGTCTGCTGCCGCCGGCCTGGGTCGGTGTCGTCGCGCTGTCGAAGGGCTACGACCCTCGGTACTTCGGCGCCGGGCCGGACGAGTTCCGGTCGCTGATGCGTTCCGGCGTCGGCCTGACGGCGGCCGTCGCGATGACGTCGTACGTGACGAAGACCGAGATCGCCCGCGGCTTCGTGATCCTGGCGATCCCGGTGATGGTGGTCTCCGCCCTGCTGCTGCGGTACGCGTTGCGGAAGGACCTGCATCGCCACCGGGTCAGAGGCCGCTGCATGCACAGGGTTCTCGTGGTCGGGCGCAGTGGCCCGGCCGCGACGCTTTGTGAGCACCTGGAGAAGCGTCCGACCGACGGGTTCCGCGTCGTGGCGACCTGCCGGCCCCGCGGCGACGGGCACGGGCACCTGCAGCCCGACGAGCTGGACGAGCCGGACATCCTGGCCGCCGCCGACCGGCACGCCGTCGATGTGGTTGCCATCTCGACCGATCCGGAGTTGGTCGGCCAGTCACTGCGCCGCCTGTCCTGGGCGCTGGAGCAGCGCGGTATCGAGCTGATCGTTTCGCCCGGCATCATCGAGGTCGCCGGTCCGCGGATCTCGGTCCGCCCGGTCGCCGGCCTGTCCTTGCTGCACCTGGAGCGGCCGTCGGTCAGCGGCGGGCCGCACCTGATGAAGGCCGTCTTCGACCGGACCGTTGCCCTCGGCTTCATCGCCGTACTGTCTCCGCTGCTGATCGGCCTGGCGCTCGCGGTCAAGGTGTCCAGCCCGGGGCCGGTGCTGTTCCGGCAGCAGCGGATCGGCCGCGGCGGCGTCGAGTTCACCATGCTGAAGTTCCGGAGCATGTACTCCGACGCCGAGCAGCGGCTCGGCGATCTGTACGCGTTGAGCGACGGGAACGGCGTGATCTTCAAGATGCGCGACGACCCGCGGATGACGCCGCTCGGGCGGTGGATCCGGCGGTTCTCACTGGACGAGTTGCCGCAGCTGTTCAACGTGCTGCGCGGCGACATGTCGCTGGTCGGTCCGCGGCCGCCGCTGGCCGAGGAAGTCGCGCTGTACGCCGCCGACGACTCGCGGCGGATGCTCGTGAAGCCCGGCATGACCGGCCTGTGGCAGGTCAGCGGCCGCAGTGACCTGTCCTGGGACGAGTCGGTCCGCCTCGACCTGCGGTACGTCGACAACTGGTCGATGACGCTGGATCTGCTGATCCTCTGGAAGACCGTGCGCGCGGTCGCCTACGGCGCGGGAGCGTACTGACATGGACCTTCACGCACCCGTGTACGTCGCGGGTCACCGCGGCCTCGTCGGCTCCGCCATCTGGCGGCGTCTGGAAGCTGCCGGGTTCACCCAGCTGGTCGGCGCGTCGTCGTCGGAGCTCGACCTGCGGGACCGTACGGCGACGTTCGCGTTCCTGCGCGAGCACCGGCCGGCTGTGGTCGTCGACGCCGCGGCCCGGGTCGGCGGGATCCTGGCGAACCGCGACCACCCGACCGAGTTCCTCAGCGACAACCTGCGGATCCAGGTGAACCTGATGGACGCGGCCCTCGAGGTGCGGACGCCGCGGCTGTTGTTCCTCGGGTCGTCGTGCATCTACCCGAAGTACGCCGAGCAGCCGATCCGCGAGTCGAGCCTGCTGACCGGTGAGCTGGAGCCGACCAACGATGCGTACGCGATCGCGAAGATCGCCGGCATCATGCAGGTCCAGGCGGTCCGCCGGCAGTACGGTCTGCGCTGGATCTCGGCGATGCCGACCAACCTGTACGGCCCTCATGACAACTTCGACCCGGCTACGTCGCATGTGCTGCCGGCGTTGATCCGCCGCTTCCACGAGGCTCGCGTCGCGGATGCTCCCGAGGTTGTGTTGTGGGGGAGCGGGACGCCGCGGCGGGAGTTCCTGCACGTGGACGACCTCGCGGATGCGTGCCTGCATCTGCTCGAGCAGTACGACGCACCGGAGCCGATCAACGTCGGCGTCGGCACCGACGTGTCGATCCGGGAGCTGGCCGAGCTGGTCGCCCGGGTCGTCGGCTACACCGGTGCCTTGAGCAACGATCTGTCCAAGCCGGACGGTACCCCGCGCAAGCTGCTCGACGTGAGCAGGCTGCTGGCGCTGGGCTGGAAGCCGTCGGTCGACCTCGAAGACGGTGTGGCCGCCACCTACCGCTGGTACGTGGAGAACCACTCATGAAAAAAGCCTTCGTCACCGGGATCACCGGCCAGGACGGCTCCTACCTGGCCGAGCTGCTGCTTGCCAAGGGCTACGAAGTCCACGGGCTGATCCGGCGCGCGTCGACGTTCAACACCAAGCGGATCGACCACCTGTACGAGGATCCGCACGCGGAGGACAAGCGGCTGTTCCTGCACTACGGCGATCTGACCGACGGCTCGCGGCTCGTCACGCTGCTGGCGTCGATCCAGCCGTCCGAGGTGTACCACCTGGCCGCGCAGTCGCATGTGCGGGTGAGCTTCGACGAGCCGGAGTACACCGGTGACACCACCGGGATGGGTACGACCCGGCTGCTCGAGGCGATCCGGATGATCGGGCTGGACTGCCGGTTCTACCAGGCGTCCTCGTCGGAGATGTTCGGCGCGACGCCCCCGCCGCAGAACGAGGACACGCCGTTCTACCCGCGCTCGCCGTACGGCGCCGCGAAGCTCTACGGCTACTGGATGACCCGCAACTACCGCGAGGCGTACGACATGTTCGCGGTGAACGGGATCCTGTTCAACCACGAGTCGCCGCGCCGGGGCGAGACCTTCGTGACCCGCAAGATCACCCGCGCGGTCGCCGCGATCAAGACCGGCCGCCAGGACCGCCTGTACCTGGGCAACCTGGACGCCTGTCGCGACTGGGGCTACGCCCCGGAGTACGTCGAGGGCATGTGGCGGATGCTGCAGCACGACACCCCGGCCGACTACGTGATCGCGACCGGTACGTCGTACTCGGTCAAGGATTTCGTCTCGCGCGCCTTCGACCATGTCGGGCTCGACTGGGAGGAGTATGTCGACTACGACGCGCGGTACGTCCGCCCGACCGAGGTCGACTCGCTGATCGGTGACGCGTCCAAAGCCATGACCGAGCTGGGCTGGAAGGCCCAGGTGCACGTGCCGGAGCTGGTTCAGATCATGGTCGACGCGGATCTCGCCGCGCTGACCCCGGAGGACTGACTGATGACCGACCTGCAGACCGCGGCGACCTCTACCGCCGACCGAGTCGATGTCCTGGGCATCCATGTCAGCATCACGAATCTGGACCACACCGTCGGGAGGTTCGCGCGCTGGATCGACGACGGCTCCCGCGAGCTGGTCTGCGTCACCGACATGAACGCGCTGCTGCACGCACGCGCCGACGCGCGACTCACCGAGGTCTACAACACCGCCGGTCTGACCGTGCCGGACGGCATGCCGCTGGTCTGGGCCGGGAAGAAGGCCGGCTTCGAGCAGATGGACCGGGTCGCCGGGCCGGACCTGCTCAAGCGGGTGATGGCGGAGGCGGCGGAGCGCGGCTGGACGCAGTACTTCTACGGCGGCGCCGAGGGTGTGGCCGAGGAGTTGCGGGAGGTCTTCCAGGAGCGTCACCCGGCGTTGAAGGTCGTCGGCACCGAGTGCCCGCCGTACCGGCCGCTGACCGAGGCCGAGGACGCGGCCGTCGTCGCCCGGATGAACGAGGCGCGGCCGGACATCATCTGGGTCGGGCTCGGCGCGCCGAAGCAGGAGCGCTGGATGGCCGATCATCGCGACCGGCTGAACGCCGCGATTCTGATCGGCGTCGGCGCGGCGTTCGATTTCCACACCGGCCGGCTGGACCGCGCGCCGCTGTGGATGCAGCGCGCCGGGCTGGAGTGGAGCTACCGGCTGTACAAGGAGCCGCGGCGGCTGTGGAAGCGCTACGTGCTGGGCATCCCGCGTTTCCTGGTGGGCGTTCTCCGTCATCCGCCGCGTCCGCTCTAGAGTGAGCCGGTGAAGTTCCGGCGGCCGAAGCTGCGTCGGCTGGCCGGACCGGCCGGTCGCGCCAGTTGGGGTTTGGCCGACCAGGCGCTGTCGAGTCTCAGCAACCTGGCGGTTGGGGTCGTCGTCGCCCGCTCGAGCACGGTCGCCGACTTCGGTGTCTATGCGCTGGCATTCGGCGGGTACACGATCGCGCTGAACGTGTCACGGGCGGTCTCCACGGAGCCCCTCGCCGTACGGCATTCCGGTGATCGGACGCCTGAATGGCAGCGCGCGGTCCGGGCGAGCACGGCAACCGCGTTGCTGACCGGGCTGCTGGCGATGGTGGTCGGTCTGTTGATCGCGGCGTTCCCGGGCGTGCCGTCCAAGGGGGTGCTCATCGCCTTCGCAGTGACTATGCCTGGCCTGTTGTTGCAGGATGCGTGGCGGTGGGCGTTCTTCGTCGTGGGTGAGGGCAACAAGGCGTTCGTCAACGACCTGATCTGGTTGCTGGCGATGCTCGCCATCTTCGGCGGCCTCTACCTGACCGGTACGACGTCGGCGTTCAGCCTGACGTTCGGCTGGGGGCTCGGTGCGGTGATCGCCGCGATCGCGGGCCGGTTCCAGGCCGGTGTGTCTCCACGCAGGCAGCTGATTCGTGAATGGGTGCAGCGGAACTGGGACCTGAGCCCGAAGTACGTCGGGGAGATGCTCGCGGTCTCGGGCACGATCCAGGTCTACATGCTCGGCATCACGGCGGCCGCCGGCCTGGTAGCCACCGCGGGCATCCGCGGCGCCCAGGTCCTGCTCGGGCCGGTGAACGTACTGAACCAGGGGATCCGGATGATCTCCGTACCCGAAGCGGCCCGTGCCTTGCGGCATTCGTACCGCCGGCTGTGGCTCGTGGGCCTGGCCATTTCGTTCGGCGTGGGAGCCGGCGCGCTCGCGTGGGGCTGCGTCTTCCTTCTGCTACCGGCCGTTGTCGGCCGGGAACTGCTCGGTCCGGGCGTGTGGACGCAGGCTCACAGCGTCCTGATCCCGGTCATCCTGCTCCAGGCCCTAGGCGCCTCGAACGCCGGCGCCTTCGCAATCATGCGAGCCCTGACCGCCGCCACTCGCGGGCTGCGCGTCCGCCTGATCTCGTCGGTCATCCTGATCACGTGCGGCATCGGCGGCGCCTTCCTCTGGGGCCCGAAGGGCGCGGCCTGGGGGCTGGCCGGCGCCTCGTTCACCACATTGCTGCTGTGGTGGAACGAGGCGCACCGAGCCATCGCCGCCCATCGCCGCGCCGCGGCTGCGAGTTAAGGAATCTTCACGCTCGCGGTGGCGCCCTTCATGATGTTGCGGCCGTCGTGGACCTCGATGTGGTACGAGTACGTCGAGCCGCGCTTGAGGCCGCGATCGACTACCTGGTAGGACTTCCGGGCCTGCCAGAAGTACGACGTGTAGACGTTCGAGCCGACGTTCAGCGAGCCGCGGAACACGTTGTAGGTCAGCGACAGGTTGTCGAGGTCGTACACGTCGGAGTACGTCACGTAGACCCGGCCGGAGGTCGTCGCGCTCAGCGTCGGCGCCTTCGGGGTGGCAGGGGCCGCGCCGCCCGGGGTGTTCGTGAAGCGGGTGATGCCGACCTGGATCTGGCCGTTCACGTGCAGGAAGTCACCGCCGACCCACAGGTCGGTCGAGGTGCCGGCCATCGCCAGCGGGCCGACCTTCGTGGTGCTCTTCAGGTTCGCGTCGGTGTTCGGGAACCACGGTCCGAGGTTGCCGTTGATCGCGCTCTCGACCAGCAGGTAGTGCGTGCCGCTGCCGTTGGAGAAGCCGTTCGGCGACGACGAGCAGTCGTGCGCGTGCGAGCCCTTGTAGAGCCAGTTGCCGATCGCCTTGATCGCCTCGGTCGCGCCCAGGCACTTGTTCTGCCACAGCAGCTTGCCGGTCGAGACCTGCGCCGCGAGGACGCCGTCGTAGCAGCCGCCGCCGTCACCGCCGTTGGACACGTACACGTTGTCGCCGAGGGTGTCGATGTCCTTGACCCGCGTGGTGCAGGTCGCGGTCGGCTTCGGGATCGCGGCCGCCGCTGGGAAGTCGAAGGCCGCGCCGGTCGTGTTGTTCAGCATCGCCAGCGAGTAGTGGTCCTTGCCGTTGATCGTGCTGAACGGACCGCCGGCGAACACCCGGGTGCCGTTGTCGGACACGTCGAGCGCGTACACGTCGTTGTTGGCGTTCGGGTTCCAGGGCAGCAGGTCGCCCTGGATCAGCCGGACCGCGCCGAGCCGGTTGCGTACGGCGCCGTCGATCTTGCCGAACGCGCCGCCGATGAACACGCTGTTGCCGTAGATCGCCAGTGCCTTCACGCGGGCCGCGACCACCGGGTCCCAGGCCTGCACGAGCTTGCCGGTCGCGACGCTGAACATCGCGATCTTGCTGCGCCGCAGGCCGTTCACCATGGTGAAGTCGCCGCCGACCACCACCCACTTGCCGTCCGGGCTGGTCGCGATGGCGTAGACCGGACCGTTCAGCACCGGCGCGAACGCGGTCGGCCTCCCGGTGGTCCGATCGAACGCGGCGACATAGCTGCGCTGCGTCTCGGGTGCCTGACCCGAGGCCATGCCCGGCTGGCGGAGCCTGGTGAACAGACCGCCGGCGAACACGGTGTTCCCGGCGATGGCCAGCGCGTTCACGCTGTTGTTGGTCTGCCACGAAGGCTGCTTGATGGCGGATACCGCGGATGCGAAGCCCGGAGTCGCCGCCTCCACCGGCGGTCCCGAGGGAATCAACGCCGCGGCCAGGACAGCCGCTGCGGTGACAAGGGCCAGCACTAACTTCTTCATTTATGTCCTTACACAGGCGGGGGCGTACAGCGCGTGCCTCATCACGCACCAGCGGCGGACATTACCGCTGTGGGAGGCCCACCGGAAGCAGGCCTCCCAATCGCGTTACAGGTTTGTGCCAAACCTTGCAGTAATCGTTCTTTTCACTTTGCTGCAAAGTGGTTCTGGACCTGGACGGGAGTTAGTGCGTACGGGTACACGGCCGCCTCGTCGATACCCATTCCGGTCTGGGTCGCCCCGCCGCCGGACCACGAGTTCGTGGAGTCGTAGCCGACCCGCCACCAGCCGTAGTACAGCGACGCCTGGCCCACCAGCGAGCTGCCGCTGAGGACGCCGTCGACGTACAGCTTCATCATCCCGTTGTCGAACGTGCCGACCACGTGGTGCCACTGGCCGTCGTTCTTGCCGGACGGGCTGGTCAGCGTGCGCTGGCTGCCGTCGTTGACACCGAAGACGATCGAGCCGTTGGTCCGCATGTACAGCATCCGGTCGTTGATCGCGCTGCTCTGCGTCTTCCCGTTGCCGAAGCCGATGATCCGGCCGCCGCGGCCGACGCCGCTCTGCTTCACCCAGGCCTCGACCGTGAACTGCTGCGGGAAGCTGTACCCCTTCTCGCCGACCATCCGGCCGGTGGTGGTGCTGCTCGTCATCGCGGTGTTGCCCGCGATCGCGCCCGCGCCGCCCAGCGTCACGCCGGTGAACGTGCCGTTGTTGCTCTGACCGGAGGAGTCGACCGATGTCGTCGTACCGACTGCCTCACCGAGGCGCCAGTACGCCTGCGGCCCGTCGGCGTTGACGATCTGGTCGTACGCCGTCGACGGCGCCGAGGCGACCGTGACCGGGTCGGAGTAGTTGCCGCGGATCGTGGTGCTGCCGTCGGTGACCTCGACGCGGTAGTTCGGGGTGTCGCCCGGCGCGTTGTCGGTGTCGGTGTAGCTCAGCCACGGCCGGTCCCACGGCGTGGACTTGGCCGTCCAGGTCGCGATCGTGGTGTTGCTGAACCCCTTCAGCAGCCGGTAGGTCAGCGTGCTGTCGTCGTTGTCGACCACGGTCGGGAAGTGGATCTGTACGACGCCCGGCTGGACGCTGTACGGGAGCAGCTTGGCCGGCTTCGCCGGTGCCGCACCCGGGACGGCGTTGGTGAAGTGGGTCAGACCCTGCTGCGCGACGCCGTTGACGTGCAGGAAGTCGCCGCCGGCCCAGAGGTCGTTGCCGCTGGTCGCGAACGCCAGCGGTCCGACGTTCGTCACGCTGTTCGGGTCCGCGTCGGTGTTCGGGTACCACGGGCCGAGCGATCCGTCGGACAACTTCTCGCTGAGCAGGAACCGGTAGTCGAAGCCCTGCGGGAAGCCGCCGGCGCCCTGGTTGGCGCAGTCGTGGGCGTGCGAGCCCTTGTACAGCCAGCCGTTGACGACCTTGACCGCTTCGGTCGCGCCGAGGCACTGGTTCTTCCACTTCAGCGTGTTGGTCGCGATGTCGACGGCCCAGGTGCCGTCGAAGCAGCCGCCGCCGTCGCCGCCGTTCCCGAAGTACACGGTGTCGCCGCTGGCGTCGATCGACTTCACCCGAGTCGTGCAGGACCCGTTCGGCGGCGGTACGGCGGAGGCGCCCGGGAACGGCAGTACTGCGCCGCTGACCGGGTCGAGGCTGGTCACGGTGTTCTGGTTGGTTCCGTTGACGGTGCTGAACTGGCCGCCGGCGTACACCTTGGAGGCGTCATCGGCCGCGTCGACGGCGTACACGTCGCCGTTCACGTCCGGCGCCCACGGCAACAGCGTGCCGGTGTCGGTGGTGACCGCGGCTAGCCGGTTGCGGGTCAGGTTGTTCACCAGGCCGAACGAGCCGCCGAAGTACACCGTCGTACCCGAGACGGCGATCGTCTTGACCCGGTAGGACACCGACGGCTTCCAGTTCGAGACCAGTGCGCCGGTGGCGGTGTCGAAGGCCGCGATCCGGTTGCGGGTCTGGCCGTTGACGGTGGTGAAGTCACCGCCGACGAAGATCCGCGAGCCGTCCGCGGAGGCGGCCACGGCGTAGACCTGCCCGTTGAGCACCGGGTTGAACGCGGTGACCAGTGCGCCGGTGGTCGCGTCGAACGCGGCCAGGTACGCCTGGCCGACCTCGCCGGTCCCGGCGGCGGCGCCCGGCGGGCGCACGCTGGTGAAACGGCCTCCGGCGTACGCCTTGCCGGCGGCGACGGCGATGCCCTGGACGCTGGCGTTGGTCTGCCAGGTCGAGCTGTTGACCGCCGAGAGCGAGGCCTCGATGCTCTGCGCGGGCGGCGCGAACGCCACCACCAGTGCACCGGCGAGCAGAGTGCCCACGACCCCCAGCCGCGTGAACAGACGTCTCTTCGTCATGCTGCGATGTCCCCCCTTGGACATAAAAGTGATAACCCCAGATCCCCCGAGAAGAGAGTAGGGCACCGGAGGAGGTGCTGTGATCACATTCCGGTGCCTATATCCTGAGGCGCTGGCGTCCGAGCGTCGGCGAGGGAGCGTGAGGTAGGCAATGGAACCCGGCACCGTGGTCTGGCGGGAAACCGCTCAGTCTCTGCTGCGGCAGAAGTGGCTGATCATGGGCTGCATCGTGCTCGGACTGCTCGGCGCCTCCGTGTTCGCGCTCTCCCAGACGACCCGCTGGACGGCCTCGAGCCAGCTGGTGATCGGCCCGGCGGTGCCGCCGGCGCTGGTCGGGAAACTGTCCGACGGCGCCGACAAGACCGGCCCGCTCGGGATGGACCTGCCGGCCGAGACCCAGGCCCGGGTGATGGCCAGCCCGACGCTGCTGGCCGCGGTCGTGAAGCAGCTCGGTATGCCGACCGACGACAAGACCATCCAGGAGCTGGCGTCGGTGACCCGGGTGAAGGCGGTCACCGACAACGCCTACCTGGTCACGACCGACGGACCGACGGCGCAGAAGGCGGTCGACCGGGCGAACGCGATCGCGGCCATCTACCTGGCACAGCGCAACACCGAGGCCAAGGCTCTGCTCACCAACCTGGCCGAGCAGGCGCAGGCCCGGTCGAAGACGGCCACCCAGCAGTCCCGCAGCCTGGTCAGCCAGATCGACGAGGCGGTCGGCCGCGGCGACAACCAGACCGCGGCGGCGCTGCGCGACCAGCGGGTCGGCCTCGCGACCGAGGCCCGGCAGGCCGCGGACGACGCGGCCGCGATGCTCAAGGCGCTCACCGCGGTCGGTGCCGGGAGCCAATTGGTGACGCCGGCAACGACCGACACCGCGAGCTCGTCGCCGATGGTTGCCCGCGACATCCTCGTCGGTGGGATCCTCGGTCTGGTGCTCGGCTTCGGTCTCGCCCTGCTGAGGTCCCACCTGACGCCGTACATCCTGACCCGGGACCAGGCGGCGCGGGCGACGAGCTCGCCTGTGATCGCGGCCTCCGAGGGGCATCGGCGCCGGTTCTGGCAGCGGTCGGCCCCGGAGCTCCCGCAGTACGAGATCACCGCGCTGGGTGCCGAGGCGAGTGGTGCGCTGGCGCGTCGTGAGCTGAGCCCGCGCGCGTTCGCGGGCGGCGGCCCGGGAGCCCTGCTGGTGGTCTCGGCCTCACCCACGCCGAACTCGGCGGGCATCGCGCTCGCGATGGCCGAGGCGAACGCTCGCGACGGCCGGGAGACCCTGCTGGTCCTCGCCGACATCGAAGGTACGCCGGTGTTGCCGCACCTCACCGGTCACGAAGGACTCACCGACCTGGTGATGGAGCCGGCCGCGACCCGGGCGATCCGGGCCCGCAAACTGTTCCGTCCGGGGACGGTCGCGGACCTGTACGTCCTGCCGCCCGGCCTGAACCACGAGGAGACCGCCGAGGCGGTCGGCCCGTCGCTGGTGCCGGGCATCGTCGCGGACCTGCCGCCGGGGTACTCCGTCGTCATCCACGGCCCGGCCTCGGTCGGACGGCACGGCATCACGCCGCTGGCCGCCGCGGTCGACGCGTCTGTGCTGGTCGTCCAGGTCGGCCTCGACAAGGAGATGGACGTCGCGCGGCTGACCGGTGCGCTGCAGTTCGCGGGCGCGCCGGTGCTGGGCGTCGTACTGATCGGGGCGGCCTCACAGGACGAGACGCTCGGGATCCCGCTGAACTACAAGCCGCTGGACTCGGCTCCGCCGATGCGCTGATGTACAGCACCTACTCGCGCGGGAATCGTTTGGCCCCGGCCGTGCCGGGGACGATCGACCGCGAGATCCAACGGCCGGCCTGGTTCTGGCTCATGCTGTGGTGCCTGTTCGTGCTCGGCGTCCAGCCGTGGTCGTCGCGGGTCGCGGCGCCGCAGGGCACGACCGGGTCCACGAACAGCATCGCGAAGGGCCTGCTGCTCGGGGCGGTCTTCCTGGTCGCGCTCGCAGCGACCAAGCCGGGGTTCCGGACCCGGGTGAATCCGGCCAGCTGGCTGTACGTGATGTACGTGCTGTTCGCGTGTGCGACCGCGTTCCTGCTGGCCGAGCCGATGGGGCCGTTGACGCGATTGGCCCGCTTCCTGATCGGGCTGGTTTTCGTCTTCCTGCTCTGGCGACCGTTGGTCGAGGTGCCGGAGCGACTGGTCCGGGCGCATCTGTGGGCGCATGTGTTGCTGGCGGCAACCGTCGTACTGAGCCTCGTCTACGACCCGGGCCAGGCGTGGCGGCCGTTGAGCTCGCTGGGCACGGGGTCCCGGCTGCAGGGCGTCATCATCCCGATGCTGCCGCCGCGCGTCGGCGAGGTCGGGGCGATCCTGCTCGGGCTGGCATTGATCGGCCTGGTGTGCCGGAAGCTGTCCGTGCTGCCGGCCTTCGTGCTGATCGGGCTGGGCGGTGTGCTGATCGCGGCAAGTCGCACCCGTACGTCGGCGGCAGCGCTCGCCTTCGGGCTGGTGGTGGCGCTGATCATCACCCGCAAGACCTGGCTCGGCCGGATCGCGTGCCTCGCCGTACCGGCGCTGCTCGGGCTCGCGTTCCTGACGATCGGGTCGCTGCACACCTGGCTGCTGCGCGGTCAGGGCACCCGGCAGATCACCTCGTTGAGCGGCCGTACGACGAGCTGGCAGGCGGTCGTGGACGAGAAGGTGTCGACGCAGACCGCGATCATCGGCCACGGCCTCGGCAACAAACGGGTCCTGCTGACCCGCGGCGAGGGCGACGTCGACGTGATGGCGATCGACAACAGCTGGCTCGGGCTGTACTGGGAGACCGGTCTGCTGGCGGTCGCGATCGTCGCGGTCGCGCTGATCGTCGCGTGGGTCTCGGTCCTGCGCGCGCCGACGCCGTACATCCGGGCCTGCGGGGCTCTCCTGCTGGCCTACGTCACCGCGGCGTCGCTCAACGAAAGCGGCCTGTCCGACCTGTCCTCGATGACCGTGCACCTTCTGGTCGCCGCCGCCATTTGCGACGCCGACCGCATCCGCCATCGAAGACGACTGTCAGCTACTCACTGAGTCTTGATCGAAGCCTGACTGCTGCCACTCGGACCAGGTCATGGTCTTGCCGCGGTACGCGAAGTGGTCGGCGCCCTGGTAGCTGTTGCGGCGGAACGTGATCGCGCCGGGCTGGGCCGGCGAGCGCTTGTTCTCCACCACACCGAGGGATGACTGCTTGTCGCTCATGACGACGAGGTTGCCCTCGACGAGGACGTTGCGCAGTACGTATGTGCCGCGCGGACCGTCGCCGCGGGTGCGGGACTGGATCGACAGGGCGTTGCGGTTGTCCTTGATCAGGTTGCCGCGGACCTGTACGTCGGAGGACGTGTTGACGTTGATCCCGCCGCCGTCCCAGAGCGTGCCGCCCGAACCGCGGCCGGTGCCGAACCCGTTGTGCTCGACGACGTTCTGGTCGATGACGGCGGAGTAGCTGATCTCGTACCGGATGCCGTCGGCCGCGTTGTCGCGGATCCGGTTCCCGGTGATCCGGCGGTCGTACTCCGCGATGTCGCTCCACATCCCGATACCGCGGTTCGCGATGATGTCGTTGCCGCTGACCTCGCCGGACGAGCGGGTCGACTTGATCCCGCCGGACTCCCAGTCCGCGATCCAGAAGCCGTCGGTGTTGTTGCGGGTGACCAGGTTCGCGGTGATCTTCACACCGGCCGACTTGTACTGGCCGATGCCGAGCTGGCCGTTGTCGGCGACGGTGTTGCGGCTGACCACGGCGTTGTCGCCCTCGATCACCATGATGCCGACGGCGTGGTTCCAGCGGACCTCGTTCGCGGTCACCGTCCAGCCACGGCCGGCCTGCAGCGCGCCGGCCTGCGGGCGGCTCGCGAACTGCTGGATCGTCAGGCCGGTCACGGTGACGTCGTCCGCGGACTTGTCGATCGCGGTCTGCGTCCTGGCCATCTCGACGACATGGCCGGTCGGGTCGTCGCCAAGGTAGAGCGCGTTGGCCTTGTAGTCACCGAAGAACGTGCCCGGCTCGAGCTGGCCCAGGCTCATCACGCGGGTCAGGTGCCTGCCGTCCTGGAACACCTGCTCGCCGAGCTGGCAGGGCTTGGTCTTGTTGTCTTCGCACTGGCCCTTCAGCGGGTACGCCGCGGGCAGCACCCCCTGGACCGTCCAGCCGTTGCCGGCCTGCTTCCAGCCGGTGAGCCGCACTGAGCCGCTGAGTACTGCGCCGGTGTTGCCGGCCAGCGTGTCGTTGCTGCGTGGCTGGATCGGACGCGTGAGCCGGTGGACGCCCTTGGCGAAGCAGAAGGTCGTGCCCTGCGGTGCGGCGTCGATGATCGGCTGCGGATCGGTCCCGACCGGGATGTTCGTGCCGGTGCAGGGCTTCGCCGTACTCGGGCCGGTCGGTCCGAGTACGGCTGCCGCCGCGGTCGGGGGTGCGGTCGGGACGGTCACCGTGGTCGTCGCAGTCGGCTTCGGAGGCTCGGTGGAGCCCCCTGAACAGCCTGATACCAGCAGCAACGCGACACCGACTGCCGCGACAACCCCACGCCTCATGCAGGTCCCTTCCGGCGAACAGATCTGCGTGAGACTACCTGCTCTAGAGGTACGTGTCCTTCGCCAGGTCGTAGGCGAGCGCCTTCGCGACGGTGAAGGCGTCGTCCTCGTCGAGGCGGTGCTGTACGACGAGGTTGGCGAGGTACCCGGCGTCGATGCGCCGGGCCAGGTCGTGACGGGCCGGGATCGACAGGTACGCACGGGTGTCGTCGACGAACCCGGACATGTTGTAGAAGCCCGCCGTCTCCGTCACGAGCTCGCGGAACCGCCGCATCCCGTCGGGGCTGTCGAGGAACCACCACGGTGCACCCAACCGGACGGCCGGGTAGACGCCGGCCAGCGGCGCGAGCTCGCGGGAGTAGACGGTCTCGTCGACGGTGAACAGCACGAGCCGGAATCCCTCCGCGTGCCCGAACCGCTCGAGCAACGGCCGCAACGATCGCGTGAACTCGGTCGTCACGGGGATGTCGTGCCCCTGATCCGGGCCGTACGTCGCGAAGATCGCCGGGTCGTGGTCCCGCAGTACGCCGGGATGCAGCTGCATCACGAGGCCGTCCTCGGCCGACATCACCGCCGACTGATACAGCATGTGGCCCGCGAACGCCGCCGCGTCGTCGGGCGTCACGTCGCCCTTCAACGCACCCGCGTAGATACGGCCGGCTTCCGCATCCGACAGCGGTACGGCGGTCGCACTCAGGTGACCGTGGTCGGTGGCGCGCGCACCGGCCGCGACGAACGCCTGCCGTCGTTGGCGGATCGCTTCGAGGAAGCCGTCGTACGTCGTGGTGTCTACGTCGGCCAGTGCGCCGAGTTGGGCGATCAGTTCCGGCCAGCCGGCGCGGTCGGGGTGTACGACAGCGTCGGGGCGGAACGTCGGGACGACCCGGCCGGGCAGGTCCGCGGCGAGCTTCGCGTGCTGGGCGAGGTCGTCGGTGGCCGCGTCGGTGGTGGAGATCAGCTCGATGTTGAAGCGGTCGAGCAGGGCCCGTGGGCGGAACTCGGGCTCGGCGAGGCGTGCGGTGATCTGGTCGTACAGCTCGTCGGCGTTGTCGGCCGACGGGTGCACGGTGATGCCGAGGACCTCGGCGAACTCGTGCTCGAGCCAGTAGCGGCTAGGGGTGCCGAGGAACAGGTGCCAGTTCGCGCAGAACTCGCGCCAGATCTCCCTCGGGTGTGCCGTCTCTTGGGCGGTCTGCTTGCCGTCGCGGCGGGGGAGCCCGAGTTTGTCGGGGGAGACGCCCTGGGAGACCAGCATCCGGGTGACGTAGTGGTCCGGGACGACGAGCAGCTCGGCCGGGTCGCCGAACGGCGCGTCGGTGGCGAACAGCCGGATGTCGACGTGCCCGTGCAGGCAGAGCAGCGGCAGGTCCTTCGTCGAAGCGTGGATCCGGCGGGCGACCTCACGCGCCTCCCCGGCCGGGAAAGCACGATCCGGATGAGGCTGCAGAGCCTTCGACATGGGTCCTCCGATGCGATGGGCTGAAACGTATCCTGCAAAGGATTGCAGTCGGTTCTTGTCAGCACAAGCGAGCGTCCAATGGGTGACCGCTTGACACAAGGTGCAACCGATTGCAAACTCAACCCGACCGGAAAGGGACGGTGGCGTGGCGGCGACTATTCGGGATGTGGCGCGGTTGGCCGGGGTGTCGGCTTCGACTGTGTCGCGCACGCTGTCGTTGCCGGGGATGGTGAATGCAGCTACCCGGGCGCGGGTTGCTGCTGCGGTTGAGCAGTTGGGGTACGAGCCCAACCGCGCGGCTCGTGGGCTGATCACCGGACGGACCGGGACCATTGGTCTGGTCGTGCCGGATCTGGCCAACCCGTTCTTCGCCAGCGTCACCAAAGGCGTGCAGGCACGCGCCCGCCGCCACGATGTCGCGGTCTTCGTCGCCGATACCGACGAGGACCCGGCGGCGGAGGCCGGGCTCGTCCGGGCGCTGTCCAAGCAGGTCGACGGCGTGATCCTGTGCTCGCCCCGGGCGAGCAACGACGAGCTCGCGGCGATCGCCCAGGACACCACCGTGGTCCTGGTCAACCGGGCCGCCGAGGGGCTTCCGGGCGTCACCTACGACAACGAGGGCGGCATGCGCCAGGCCGTCGCCCATCTTGTTGCCCTCGGCCACCACCGGATCGCCTGGGTCGGCGGACCGGCCACCTCCTGGTCCACCCAGCATCGCGGCCTCGGCCTGCGCAACGCGGTCGAGGAACTGCGCGCGAAGCTGGCTCCAGTGGGCAACTTCGCCCCGACGTACGAAGGCGGCATGGCCGCTGCCGACCAGGTCGTCGCGACCGGCGCCACCGCTGTCGTCGCCTACAACGACCTCGTCGCGATCGGCCTGCTGGCCCGCCTGCACTCCCGCGGGCTCTCGGTCCCGGGTGACCTGAGCGTGGTCGGCGTCGACGACATCGCGATCTCGTCGATGGCCCGACCCGCACTGACCACGGTCCGCCTGCCCAAGCAGGAGGCCGGCCGGATCGCCGTCGAGCTGCTGCTCACGATGCTCGACGACCCGGACAGCGATGCCGGCACCCACTCCCAGCTGCATGGGCAGCTGCATGGCGAACTGATCGTCCGGGACAGCACCGGACCAGCACCCCACCAACAGAAAGGTGCGCTGGCTTGACCAGGCTGAGTCTCACCAACCTTCCCGTCACCCCCGCCGTCGATCCGCGATCCCTGTCGGTCGGCATCGTCCACCTCGGCCTCGGCGCCTTCCACCGCGCTCACCAGGCGGTGGTGACCGAGCAAGCAGCGGTGGCTACCGGCGAGACGCGCTGGGGGATCGCGGGTGTCAGCCAGCGGTCCGCGACCGTCCGCGACCAGTTGGCACCGCAGGACGGGTTGTACTCCGTTCTGGAGCGCGGCCTCGGTGATCCGACCGTCCAGGTGATCGGCAGCATCCGCGACGTACTCACGGCGCCGGAGGACCCCGATGCGGTGGTCGCACGGATCGCGGATCCGGCGGTCGCCGTGGTGACGCTGACCGTCACCGAGAAGGGCTACCGCGCAACCGGCACCGGGCTCGACCTGGACGACCCGGAGATCCGGGCCGACCTGACCGGCCGCCCGCCGCGGACGGTCGTCGGCCAGCTCGCCGCCGGGATCGCGCGGCGTGCGGAGCCGCTGACGATCGTGTCCTGCGACAACCTGGTTGCCAACGGCCCGTTCCTGCGGAAGCTGGTGACCGACTACTTCGATGCCCTGGGCAAGATCCCGGAGACGTTCGAGGCGACCAGGTTCCCGGCCAGCATGGTCGACCGGATCGTGCCCGCCACGACCGAGGACGACCGGGCCGAGGCGGCGCGGCTGCTCGGCGTACGCGACGAGGCCGTGGTGGTCGCAGAGCCCTTCCTGCAATGGGTGATCGAGAACGACTTCGCCGGCGACCGTCCGGCCTGGGAGCGCGGCGGCGCCGTCCTCACCGCGGACGTCGCGCCGTGGGAGCAGGCCAAGCTGCGGATGCTCAACGCCACCCACTCGATGCTCGCCTACCTCGGCGCGCTCCGCGGCTACGAGACGATCGCCGAAGCGGTCCGCGACGAGGAGCTGTCCAGGTTGTCGCGGGCGCTGATGACCGACGACGTCGTACCGACCCTGACGCCTCCGGACGGGCTTGACCTCACGGCGTACGGCGCGAGCGTGCTGGAGCGGTTCGCGAACCCGGCCCTCAAGCACCGGACCCGCCAGGTCGCGATGGACGGCTCGGTCAAGCTGCCCGTCCGCATGCTCGGCACCGTCCGCGACCGCCTGGCCGCCGGCGCCGAGCCGCGCACGATCTCGCTCGCCGTCGCCGCCTGGATGGTCTACGTACTGCGGACCCCGGACCTCGACGACCCACAGGCCGCCCGCCTCAAGACCGCCGTAGCAGGCACCTCCGACCCGGCCAAGCTCGTCGACGCCCTCCTCGCCGTGGACTCTGTCTTCACTCCCGACCTGCGTGACTCAGCCGTCTTCCGCGACCTGCTCGTCGAGCACGTCAGCTCACTGCTGGCAGGATCGTGAGTACGCCGGTCGCGTCGAGGATCGCTCTGCCGATGGTGAAGGCGCTCGCGGTGTCCTGACCGGTTCCGCGCCACTCCTGTGCGGTGTACCACTGGCCGGTCTTCTGGAAGCGTTCGGCGGCGAGGCTGTCGAGGATGTACACGTTGTCGTTCAGGCTGACCTCGCCGGCCGGGATCGCCGCGCCGGAGTTCTGCACCATGCCGGTCGCGGTGGTCCCGCCGCGCATCGTCACCTGGTTGCCGGAGACAACGATGTCGCGGAGCACGTTGGTACCCCACGGGCCGGAGCCCCGGGTGCGGGACTGGATCGAGATCCCGTTGACGTTGTTCGCGACCACGTTGTCCCGGACCTGGACGTTCGACGAGGTGTTGATGTTGATCCCGCCGCCGTCCCACAGCGACGTACCCGAACCGCGGCCGGTGCCGAAGCCGTTGCCGCTGATCGAGTTGCCGGCGATCACGCCGTTGCGCCCGATCTCGTAGCGGATCCCGTCCGCCGCATTGTCGACAATCTGATTGTTGCTGAACGTGCGGCTGTCGTCGTAGGCGTCGCTCCACAGTCCGATGCCGCGGTTGTCCTGGATCAGGTTGCCGGTCACCGAACCACCGCTCGACCAAGTGGTCTTCACGCCGCCGGACTCCCAGTCGGCGATCCAGAAGCCGTCGGTGTTGTTGCCGCTGATCTGGTTGGCCGAGATCGTGCCCTTGAGCGTGCTGTACTGCCCGACGCCGAGCTGGCCGTTGTCGTGGATCCAGTTCTTCTCGAGTACGGCGCTGTCCGCGTTCTGCAGCATCGCGCCGATGGCGTGGTTCCAGCGGAGCTCGTTCGCGTACACGTGCCAGCCGAGACCCAGCACGACCGCCCCGCCCTGCGGGGGAGTGGCGAAGTGCTCGACGGTCAGCCCGCGCACGGTGACGTTGTTCCCGCCGGGCTCGATCGCGGTCGGCGTACTCGACATCTCGACCGCGTGGCCGGCCGGGACGTCGCCGAGGTAGATCGCGTTCGCGGCGTAGTCGGCGTAGAAGGTGCCGTGGGCAACCTTGTCTCGGGACGCCACCCGGGTCAGGTGTTTGCCGTCGTAGAACACCTGCTCGCGGAGGTAGCAGATGTTGGTCTTGTTGTCCTCGCACTGCCCGGTCTGCGGGTACGCCGGGGGCAGCGCGCCGGTGGTCACCCAGGCGGCGTTGGACAGCGTCCATCGCGTCAGCCGCACGGATCCCGTGAGTACGGCGCCGTCGTCGCTCGCGAGCACCTGGTCGGCCTTGGGGTGGATCGTCTCGGAGATGCGGTGCAGGCCGGACGCGAAGCAGAACGTCGTACCGGCGGGCCAGTCGTCGACGACCTGGGCGGCGTTGTCGGTGGTCTTGATCGTCACGCCGCTGCACGCCGGCGCGAGCGCCGGTCCGCTGCGGAAGGTGCCGTCCGCAGGGGGTGTGGCGGGTGTCGTGGCGGCCTGCGCGGGCAGGGGGCCAGGGGCAACCAGACTGGTGCCGATTGCAACTATTGCCAGAACTGCTCTCTTCATATGCGGAGCCTCCGGTGGCACAGGTGAGCCCTGAGCGCACCCCCCATGGCGCGGCTTCGCTTTGCAGATTACCCCTACATCACGTAGTCATGGCAATACGTAGCGCACAAATATGTTGCGGTGAGCAAGCGATCGGTTCGCGAGGCTAGTTCGCGAGGAAGGTGCCCACGGCATCGAGCCCGGCGGACTGCCAGCCGGCCGCGGTGAGCTTCGTGCCGAACCGGCTGAACCGCTGCGTGCCAAGGTCGTCCAGCACGTACTTGTTGCCGCTGAAAACGACTTCACCGGCCGGTACGGCGGCGCCGGCGTTCTGGACCATGCCGGTCGCCTGGGTACCGGCGGTCATCTCGATCGTGTTCCCGGTGACCTGGACGTCGCGGAGCAGGTACGTGCCCCACGGGCCGCTGCCGCGGGTCCGGGACTGGATCGCGATGCCGTTGACGTTGCCCGAGACCTTGTTGCCCTTGATCGTGATGCCGGACGAGGTGTTGATGTTGATCCCGCCGCCGTCCCACAGCGACGTACCCGAGCCGCGGCCGGTGCCGAAGCCGTTGCCGGTGACCGTGTTGCCCTCGATCGTGCCGTTGCGGCTGATCTCGTAGCGGATGCCGTCGGCGGCGTTGCCGACGATCTGGTTGCCGCTGATCACCCGGCCGTCATCGGCGACGTCGGCCCACATCCCGATGCCCTTGTTCGACTTGATCACGTTGCCGCTGACCGTGCCGGACGACCGGGTGGACTTGATGCCGCCGGACTCCCAGTCCGCGATCCAGAAGCCGTCGGTGTTGTTCGAGGTGATGATGTTGCCGGTGACGGCGGCCGCGGCCGAGCTGTACTGGCCGAGTCCGAGCTGCCCGTTGTTGCGGATCAGGTTCTTGTCGACCTTGGTGCTGTTGGCCTTGACCAGCATCACGCCGACCGCGTGGTTCCAGCGGACGTCGTTGGCGGTGACCTTCCAGCCCGGTCCAGACACGAGCGCGCCAGCCTGCGGTGCGCTGGCGAAGTGCTCGATGGTCAGGCCGCGGATGACGACCCCGGTCGCGTTCGACTCGATCGCGGTCGCCGTCTTCGACATCTCCACGGCATGCCCGACCGGGTTGCTGCCGAGGTAGATCACGTTCGCGCCGTAGTCGGCGTAGAACGTGCCGGCCTTGACCGCGGAGACACTCGCCACGCGGGTCAGGTGGACGTCGTCGAGGAACAGCTGCTCCCGCAGGTAGCAGATGTTCGCCTTGTTGTCCTCGCACTCACCGCTCTTGCCGTACGCCGCCGGCAGCGCGCCGCGCACGACCCAGGCCGACCCGGACTTCGTCCAGCCGGTCAGCGGGACCGACCCGGTCAGGACGGCCCGCTTCGAGCTCGCGAGCACCTGGTTCGCCTTCGGGCGGATGGTCGAGCTGATCCGGTGCAGGCCGGCCGCGAAGCAAAACGTCGTACCGGCCGGCTTGGAGTTCACGACCGACTGGGCGTTGTCGCTGGGCTCGATCACTGTGCCGACACACGGACCGGCGACTGCCGGGCCGGCCTCGTCCGAGTCCACGGTGGGGGTCGTCGGCAGCTTGGGCTCGACGGGCTCGGTCGGCGTACTCGTCGGCTTCTTCGTCGGGGTCGTCGTCGCGCCGGGCTTCTTCGAGGGGGTCCCGGTCGTGTGGGTGGCCTTGGGCTGCGTCTTGCCCGGAGTCGTGGTGGTCTTGCCCGGCCGGTGCGAGGGGAGCACCCGGGACGCAGCCTGCTCCGCGGTCACGGACCTGGCTGCGGTCGTCGCCTTGTTCTCGTTGGCGATCACGGGCATTGCGACCGTAACGACTGCCAGCGCCGCAGCGATAAGCGCTGCGAACCACAACTTCCTCAATGCACTCTCCTGGGAGCGGGAAACCAGGTGTAGCCGTCTGCGTGACGAGGGCGGGACTTAAGGTAGTGCCATGCGGGTCGCCATGTTGCACAACCGTTACCGGACCGGTCAACCCAGTGGCGAGAACACCGTCGTCGCGCAAACGGTTGATTTATTGCGTAACTCAGGACATGAGATCGACCTGTACGCCCGAAACAGCGACGACATCGCGCAGTTGAGCCGGAAAGATCGCGCACTGTTACCGTTTCGCTCCGTTTGGTCATTTTCGGCGGAACGCGATTTAACACATCTATTGCAAGCGCAGCGGCCCGATCTGGTGCACGTTCACAACACTTTTCCGTTGTTCAGCGCCTCGGTGCTGCGGGCGGCGTACCGCCTGGACCTGCCGGTGGTCGCGACCTTGCACAACTTCCGGCTGCTCTGTGCGAACGCGGTGCTGCAGCGCGACGGGGCGCCGTGCGAGTCGTGCGTCGGCAAGCTACCGCTGGCCGCGGTGCGGCACAGCTGCTATCGCGAATCCCGCGTGCAGACGCTGCCGCTCGCGGCGAGCATCGGCGTCCACAACACGCTGCACACCTGGCAGCGGTACGTCGACACGTTCGTCGTACCGTCCGGGTTCGTCCGCGACCGGTACGCCGCGGCCGGCTTCGACCCGGAGCGGTTCGAGGTGAAGCCGCACGCCGTGCCGCACTCGGGCGAGGTGCGTAGCGGCGCGGGGGACGGCGTGGTGTTCCTCGGTCGGCTGAGCGAGGACAAGGGGTTCGCGGATCTGCTGCAGGCGTGGGACTCCTCGCTCGGCAAGCTGATCGTGGTCGGCGACGGTCCGCTGCGGGGCACGGCCGAGGAGCTGGCCCGGAAAGACCTGTCTGTTCAGGTGCTTGGTCAACGACCGTGGGCAGAGTGCATGGAACTGCTGCGCTCCGCGCGCGTCGCCGTCGTACCGGCACGTTCGTATGAGAGCTTCGGACTCGTGGTGGTAGAGGCTTTCGCGCACGGTGTTCCGGTGGTCGCTTCCCGGCTCGGTGCACTCGCGGAGCTTGTTGACGACGGAGAAACCGGTGCATTGACCGTCCCCGGTGATCCGGAGGGATTGCGGAAGGCGATCGGGTTGGTGACTGATCCCGTGACTTCGGTAGCCTTCGGCGAACGAGCCCGACAGGTTTACCTCGACCGCTTCACTCCGGAGCGTGACCTGGTAGCCACGGAGAGGATCTACACCGATGCGATCGCCCGGCACGCCGACAGCGGCCGGACGCGTCGGGGATCCTGGGCGCGCCGTGCCGGACAGGTATAAAGTTCCGCGGGACGCAGGGGGCAGCGTCGCGCCAGAGGGATCGCAGGAATTCGTGTTGGGGGATGGCAGGTTGGGCAACGGGGTCAGGGTGCCGCGGATCGGATGTGTGGCCGGGGTCTTCGACCTGTTCCACGTCGGGCATGTGGACGTGCTCGAACGGGCGCGCCGGCACAGCGACCGGCTGGTGGTGGCCGTGCTGTCCGACGAATGGGCGCTGGACGCCTGGGGTGCGCGGCCGTTCGTGCCGCTGCTCGAGCGGGCGCAGATCGTCGAGCACCTGCGGTGCGTCGACGAAGTGGTTGCCGTGGACGACGTGCGGTCCGAGTGGCTGACCGGCGTACTGGGGGTACAGACCGTGTTCGCTGCCACTGGCACCGACGGTGTGCTGGGCGTTGACGAGCTGGACGGGATTCCGCCCGCGCTGATCACCGTCCTGCCGGCCGGCCGGGCCTCCCGCAGCCCGATCCTGCGCGCCGCGGTCGACCAGCGGCAGTCGCGCAGCTCTGTCGCATGAGTGGGTTGCGGGAGACGGTCGCGCAGCTGTCCCGGGCGCAGAAGCCGTCCGCCGGTACGCCGGCGTACTCGCGGTTCGTGAACCGGCGGATCGGGCGCGTGTTCGCGGCGGCCGCGTTCCTCGGGCGGCGGACGCCGAACCAGGTCAGCCTGGCGTCGGGGTTCTGCTCGCTGGTGGGAATCGTGCTGGTGGCAACGGTCCGGCCGTCGTTCCTGCTGGCGCTGGTCGTGACGCTGCTGCTGGTGCTCGGCTACGGACTGGATTCCGCCGACGGGCAGCTGGCCCGGCTGCGTGGCGGCGGGTCGCCGCTGGGCGAGTGGCTCGACCACATGATCGACGCCGTCAAGATCGTGCTGCTGCACAGCGCGGTGCTGATCTCGTTCTACCGATTCGATGCCTTTGACAACGAGTTGGTGCTGCTCGTGCCGCTCGCCTACGTCTGCATGTCGTCGGTGCTGTTCTTCGGGCTGATCCTGATCGACCAGCTGCGCCGGCGCCACGGCGGCGCGGCGAAACCCAACCAGCGTGGCGATTCGGTGCTCAAGTCGTTGCTGATCGCACCGACCGACTACGGCGTGCTGTGCCTGGTGTTCCTGGCCTTCGGGACGCCGTCGCTGTTCCTGGTGCTGTACGGCGCGCTGCTCGCGCTGAACCTGCTGTTCCTCGCCGGCGCGGTCGCGAAGTGGTACCGGGAGATGGCGCTCCTGGGGGTGCAGGCCTGATGGCGCTCGTCGGGTACGCCCCCGGTGTCTACGACATGTTCCATATCGGGCACCTGAACATCCTGCGGCGCGCCCGCGAGCACTGCGACCACCTGATCGCCGGCGTGGTCGAGGACGACGTGGTGGCCCGGATCAAGGGCCGTCCGCCGGTGGTTCCGCACCAGGAGCGGATGGACGTCATTCGAGCGCTCGACCTCGTCGACGAGGTGGTCAGCGACTGGTCGAGCGACAAGTTCGAGATGTGGAAACAACTGCGGTACGACGTTCTCTTCAAGGGTGATGATTGGAAGGGCACGGAAAAGGGGACGAGACTGGAGAGGTTGCTGGGTGAGGTCGGCGCACAGGTGCACTACTTCCCGTACACCGCCTCCACCTCGAGCACCGATCTGCGCAGGCTTCTGGAGGGGATGAGCTGATGCCTGGCCGGCCGAAGGTACTGCTCAGCGCATACGCCTGCCGGCCGACGGGCGGGTCCGAGCCGGGCGCGGGATGGGCGTGGGCCAAAGCGGCCGCGCGCGACCACGACGTGTGGCTGCTGACCCGCGGCAAGTTCCGGCACGAGATCGACGCGGAGCTCGCGGTCCGGCCGGTGCCCGGGCTGACCGTCGTACCGCTGGAGCTGCCGCGCTGGATCCTGCGCCTGCGGCGACGGCCTTCGGACGTGTACTGGTACTACCCGCTGTGGCAGGGTCTGGCCCGCCGTACGGCGCGACGCCTGCATGCCGAGCAGTCGTTCGACGTGATCCATCATCTGACCTTCGCCGTGGACTGGATGGGCGCCGGCGTGGTCGAGGAGTCGTCGGCGAAGGTGATCTGGGGACCGGTCGGCGGATCGACCACCGCGCCGCTGGCGATGGCGCACTGGCTCGGTCCGCGCGGCGTCGTGGGGGAGCTGGTACGCCGGGCGTACACCGGGCTCCGGCGCCGGCTGACCGGCCGCCGGATGGCGCAGACCGCGGACCTGATGGTTGCCCAGAACAACGATGTCGCGGATGCGTTCCGGCCGTACGCGAAGGAGATCGTGGTCCAGCCGAACGTGGCGATCCGGCGCTTCACCGCCTCCGGTCCGTACGAGCCGTTCGGTGCCCCCGGCATCAAGACCGCGCTGTTCGTGGGCCGGTTGATCCCGTGGAAGGGCGTGCTGCTCGCGGTCAGCGCGCTGGCCCGCCCCGAGGCGTCCAACTGGGAGCTCCGTATCATCGGCGACGGCCCGGACTGGGGACGCGCCGAGGGGCTGGCGTGGCAGCTCGGGGTGCGGGACCGGGTCGAGTTCATGGGTGCGCTGCCGCGGGAGGACGTGCTGGCGGCGATGTTCCGCGCTGACGCACTTATCGCGCCCGCGTTCCGGGAGGCCGCCGGCTGGGCGGTCACGGAGGCGCTGGCTTCAGGCTGTCCGGTGGTCTGCGTCGATCGCGGCGGCCCGGCTGTCATCGTCGGCCCTGACGAGGGCGTGAGCGTCCCGTGGCAGGGCGACGTGGTCGGCGGTCTGGCGAAGGGCCTGGCCTCGCTCCGCGGGCGGATCACGCCTGTCGATCGCTGGGGGCCGGACCGGCTCCCGGACATCCTTGCCGAGTGGTACGCACCGGCCCGCGTTTCGCACTGATTCGCAGAGTGATGACGAACGCAGATTCGCTGGGCGTGCCGGTCGCGGGTCTGGTGCTGGCTGCCGGCGCCGGCCGTCGGATGGGCGGCCCGAAGGCCCTCGTCCGCGATCCGGCCGGTGTGCCATGGGTCGTCCGGGCGTCCCGCATCCTCGCCGCCTCCGGCTGCTCACCGGTCGTCGTCGTCATCGGAGCCGCCGCGGCCGAGGTCCGCGCCGAGCTCGCCGCTGAGCCGGTCCAGGTAGTCGAGGCAACCAACTGGCCCGAAGGCATGAGCGCCTCGCTCCGTGCGGGCCTCGAGTCCCTCCAGGGTGCAGGTGACGCGGTTGTGGTTGTGCCGGTGGATCTGCCTGGGTTGACGAGTGCTGCGGTTCGGAGGGTTCTGAAGAGCGACGGTGCGGACGCGCTGGTGCGGGCGACGTACGACGGTGCGCCGGGTCATCCGGTGCTGATCGGGCGGACGCACTGGGACGGCGTGATCGCGTCGGCCCACGGAGACGCGGGTGCTCGGGACTACCTTCGAACTCACCCGGTCGAGCTGGTCGCGTGCGACGACATCGGCGACGGTGCCGACGCGGACACGCCGGGCGATCTGCCACAAGGTCACCGCTGACTGTTGGCAGCACGCCGAAGTAGGTGAATGCTGAAGGAGTGAGTGCCGTCGGCTCGGCGGCTGAGCTGGCCGAGCGTCTGCGGGCGACCGGATACCTCGCCGGAGAGGGCTTGGCAACGGTCGGCTATCTCGCGCTCGCGTTGCACCGGCCGTTGCTGCTGGAAGGCGAGCCCGGTACCGGCAAGACCTCGCTGGCCGCCGCGATCGCCGAGGCGCTCGATCTCGACCTGATCCGGTTGCAGTGCTACGAGGGCATCGACGCCTCCCAGGCGCTCTACGACTGGGACTTCCCGCGCCAGATCCTGCACCTGCGGACCGTCGAGGCAACGAGTTCCGACGCCGTCGTCGAGGAGGTCGAGAAGAGCCTCTTCGACGAGCGTTTCCTGCTCTCCCGGCCGGTACTGCGGGCGCTGCGCGAGAGCCCCGCCGTACTGCTCGTCGACGAGATCGATCGTGCGGACGACGAGTTCGAGGCGTTCCTGCTCGAGGTGCTGTCGACGTACGAGGTGACGATTCCGGAGCTCGGCACGATCACCGCGGAGGTGCCGCCGATCGTCGTACTCAGCTCGAACCGGACCCGCGAGGTGCACGACGCGCTCAAGCGCCGCTGCCTGTACCACTGGATCGACCATCCCGGCCTGGCCCGGGAGGTCGAGATCGTCCGGACGCGGTTGCCCGGGGTCTCGGCCCGGCTGGCCGAGCAGGTGGCCCGGTCGGTGCACCGGATCCGCGAACTCGACCTGCTCAAACCGCCCGGTGTTGCGGAGACCCTCGACTGGGCCCGCGCCCTCGAAGCGCTCGGCGCCGACGTCCTCGACGTCGAGTCCGCGGCCGCGACCCTCGGCGCCGTGCTCAAGTACCGCGAGGACACCGACCGCGTCCGCGAATCACTCGACCGGCTCCTGGCGAGCTGACGATGATGACAGAGCCGACCGATCCGACGAGCGCCGAGCCGGATCTCGCGTTGGCCGGCTTCGCCTCTGCGTTGCGTCACGCGGGCCTCGCCGTCACCGCGGACCGGGTGCAGCTGTTCCTCCGCGCGGTGGCTGTGCTCGATGCGACGATGACCGCCGATGTGTACTGGGCCGGCCGCGCGGCGCTCTGCAGCGGGCCGGACGACACGGCGCGGTACGACGAGGTGTTCGCCGCCTGGTTCTCCGGACAGCGATCGCGCGGCGTCGTCCGGCGTGCTCCGCAGGCCTCGGTGCAGGCTGCGCTCGGGGACAACGGCGAGGGGCAGGACTGCAAGCGCACGCTCAACGTTGCCGCGAGTACGACGGAAGTGCTCCGGCACCGCGATGTCGCCGACCTGTCCGCGACCGATCGCGCCGAGCTGGCCCGGCTGTTCGGCACGCTCCGCCCGCGCGCCCCGGTACGCCGCGCCACCCGCCGCCGGCCTTCACATCGCGGCGACGTCGACCCGCGGCAGACGCTGCGCGCGCAGCTCCGGCAGGTCGGCGAACCGGGCCGCGTGCACTACCGCCGCCGCGGTGTCCGGGCCCGGCGGGTCGTCGTACTGATCGACGTGTCCGGATCGATGCGCCCGTACGCCGACAGTCTGTTGCGGCTTGCGCACACGATGGTCCAGCAGGCGCCGCGTTCGGTGGAGGTCTTCACGATCGGCACGCGGCTGACGCGCGTTACCACTGCTTTGCGGAGGCGCGATGCGGACTTCGCGTTGCGGTCGGCGGGTGACGTCGTACCGGACTGGTCGGGCGGGACGCGGCTGGGTGAGGTGCTGAAGGTGTTTCTGGATCGTTGGGGTCAGCGTGGTACGGCGCGGCGCGCGGTCGTGGTCGTCTGCAGCGACGGGTGGGAGCGCGGCGACGCGACGCTGCTCGGGGCGCAGATGGAGCGGTTGGCGGGTCTCGCGCACCGGGTGGTGTGGCTGAATCCGCATCGCGGCAAGCCTGGGTACGAGCCCGTGCAGGCCGGGATCGTCGCCGTACTGCCGCACCTGGACGACCTGGTCGCCGGGCACAGTCTGACCAGCTTCGCCGAGCTTCTGGAGGTGGTCGCCGATGCGTGATGTTCTCGACCGGTTGCTGAGCTGGTGGAACGCGGGCGAGTCGGTTGCCGTCGGCACCGTCGTCGCGACGTTCGAGTCGGCGCCGCGGCCGCCCGGTGCGGTGATGCTCGTCGGCCCTGGCCTGGAGGCGGTCGGGAGTGTGTCCGGCGGCTGCGTCGAGGGCGCTGTTTACCAGCTCGGCGAGGAGGTCCTCGAGTCCGGCGAGCCGGTCCTGCAGCGCTACGGCGTGAGCGACGAGTCGGCGTTCGCAGTAGGCCTGACCTGCGGCGGAATCCTCGACATCTTCGTCGAAAAGGTCGACCGCACAACGTTCCCCGAACTGGGCGCCGTAGCCGAAGACATAGCCGCCGGCCGCCCGGTCGCAGTCGCCACAACAGTTGCCCATCCCAACCCGCAGCTGATCGGCCGCCGCCTGATCATCCGCCCGGAGCAGGACACCGACACGCCGCCCCTGACCCCACCCGCCTCCAGGGCGGATGACGCGCAGGGCGCGGAGGGCGCGGTGGGCGCGGTGGGCGCGCGGAGTGCGGTGGGCTTCGGCGTGACCACCGAACCGGCTGGTTCGGGGTCCTTCTCCCCCCGCCCCGAGCGGAGCGAGGGGCAGGTTGGTCTGGGGTCGGAGCGGGCCGACGACGCTGTGTTGGATGACGCGCGCGGATTGTTGGCCAACGGGCGGACGGAGACTTTGGAGTACGGGCCGGACGGGCAGCGGCGGGGGGAGGGGATGCGGGTGTTCGTCTCGTCGTACGCGCCGGTGCCGCGGTTGCTGGTGTTCGGCGCGATCGACTTCGCGGCGGCGGTCGCGCGGCTCGGTTCGTTCCTCGGGTACCGCGTGACCGTGTGCGACGCGCGTGCCGTGTTCGCGACCGCGTCGCGGTTCCCGTCGGCCGACGAGGTGATCGTGGACTGGCCGCACCGGTATCTGGCGGGGGAGTCCGCGGCCGGCCGGATCGACGACCGGACGGTGATCTGCGTGCTCACCCACGACCCGAAGTTCGACGTACCGCTGCTGGAAGTCGCGTTGCGGTTGCCGGCGGTGGCGTATATCGGCGCGATGGGTTCGCGGCGCACGCACGACGACCGGCTGAAGCGGTTGCGGGAGGCCGGGCTGACCGAGGCGGAGGTGGCCCGGCTGGCCAGTCCGATCGGTCTCGACCTCGGCGCCCGGACGCCGGAGGAGACCGCAGTGAGCATCGCGGCCGAGATCATCGCCCAGCGCTGGGGCGGCGCCGGGCAACGGCTCTCGGGCGCGGCGGGACCGATCCACCACTGATGAACAACTGATCGGGCCTTGTGGGCGACATCACACGGGGAGCAGGATCGAACGTACGGCGGTGCTGACATCTGGAGGCGGGGCGATGACCCGGATCACAGTGAAGGTCGACGGAAGCAGTTTCACCGACGAGGTGGAACCGCGCACGCTGCTCGTGCATTACCTGCGCGAACAGCTGGGGAAGACGGGCACCGTGGTCGGTTGCGACACCGGGAACTGCGGCTCCTGCACGGTCCACCTCGACGGGCGGAGCGTGAAGTCCTGTTCGCTGCTCGCGGTCCAGACCGACGGTCACGAGGTGACCACGATCGAGGGGCTCGCGAGCAACGGTCAGCTGCACCCGATGCAGCAGGCCTTCCACGAGAACCACGCGTTGCAGTGCGGCTACTGCACACCAGGCATGATCATGCAATCCATCGATCTGATTGTCGACAATCCGAATCCCAGCGAGGAGGACGTGCGACTCGGTATCGAGGGCAACCTCTGCCGCTGCACCGGCTACCAGAACATCGTCAAGGCCGTGCAGGCCTCGGCGGCAGCCAACCGGGCCAGCGCCGCGGGAGGTGCGCAATGACGACCACCGAGGACCGCCCGGCGACCGAGATCGGCAACCCGCGCCGCCGCAAGGAGGACGCCCGGCTGATCACCGGCCGGACCCGCTGGACCGACAACATCGTGCTGCCGGGGATGCAGCACATCGCGATGGTGCGTAGCCCGTTCGCGCACGCGCGGATCACCTCGATCGACACCGAGGCCGCGCGGGCGGCGACCGGGGTCGTTGCCGTGATCACCGGTGCGGACATCGCCGACGAGCAAGGCGGCCTGCCGAACGCGTGGGCCGTCGTCTCCGACCAGCAGGCCCCGGTGCATCCGTCGATGGCGGTCGACCACGTCGCGTTCGCCGGCGAGATCGTCGCCATGGTCGTCGCCCGTACGGCGGCCGAGGCGAACGACGCCGCCGAGCTCGTCGACGTCGACTACGAGGAACTCCCGCCGGCCCTCGAGCTCCGCGCCGCGGCCCGCGACGAGGTCCTCGCGCATCCGGACCTCGGGACGAACCTGTCCGCGGTGTGGGCGTACGACTCGGCCGAGTCCGGTACCGGCGGTGACGTCGAGGCGGCGATCGCGGCCGCGCGGGACGGCGGCATCGTGATCGAGAAGGAGTTCCGGCAGCAGCGGCTGATCCCGGCGTTCATGGAGCCGCGGGCGATTGTCGTCGATCCGACAACCGAGCAGATGACGGTGTGGTCGTCGACGCAGGTGCCGCACTTCGTGAAGATCTTCATCGCACTCGTGCTCGGCATCCCGGAGAGCAAGATCCGGGTGATCGCGCCGGATGTCGGCGGCGGGTTCGGCGGCAAGCTGCAGTTCACACCGGAGGAAGTCCTCACGGTCATCGCGGCCCGCCGGACCGGAAAGCCCTGTAAGTACTGCGAGACCAGGTCCGAGTCGTTGATGGCCGCGCACCACGGGCGTGACCAGTGGCAGCAGGTCACGCTGGCGGCGAACGCCGACGGCACCGTGACCGGGCTGAAGGTCGACCTGATCGCCGACATGGGCGCGTACCTCGGACTCGTCACCTCGGCGATCCCGTTGCTCGGAGCCTTTATGTACAACGGGATCTACAAGTTCCCGTCGTACCACCTCGGCATCACGAACGTGTTCACGAACAAGACGTGGACCGACGCGTACCGCGGTGCCGGCCGGCCGGAGGCGACGTTCGCGATCGAGCGGATGATGGACGAGCTCGCCGCCCGGGTCGGCGTCGACCCGCTGGAGATCCGCGAGCAGAACTGGATCAAGCACGAGGAGTTCCCGTTCTCGACGGTGTCCGGCCTGCAGTACGACTCGGGCAACTACGAGGCAGCCACGGCGAAGGCGCGCGACCTCTTCAGGTACGACGATCTGCGCAAGGAGCAGGCGGAGCGCCGGGAGTCCGGCGACCCGGTCCAGCTCGGCATCGGCATCTCGACGTACACCGAGATGTGCGGGCTGGCGCCGTCGCGCTGGCTCGGCTCGATGGGGTACGTCGGCGGCGGCTGGGAGCACGCGGCGGTCCGGATGCTGCCGACCGGGAAGGTCGAGGTGGTCACGGGGACGAGTCCGCACGGGCAGGGCCACGAGACCGCATGGAGCCAGCTGGTTGCGGATCGTCTCGGCGTCGCGTTCGAGGATGTCGAAGTACTCCACGGTGACACGCAGGTCGCCGTCCGCGGCCTGGACACCTACGGCTCGCGGTCGCTGGCCGTCGGCGGGATGGCCGTACTGGCGGCTGCCGACAAGGTGATCGAGAAGGCGAAGCCGATCGCAGCCCAGCTGTTGGAGGCGAACGCGGACGACCTCGAGTTCTCGGCCGGCCGGTACGGCGTCCGCGGGACCGAGGCCGGGATGACGCTGGCGGAGCTGGCGTTCGCGGTCTTCCAGGGACACAAGCTCGACGGATCCGCCGAGGGTTGCCTGGACGCGGACGCGACGCTCGATCCGGACGACTTCTCGTTCCCGCACGGCACGCATCTGTGCGCGGTCGAAGTTGATACGGAAACAGGATTGTCGACAATCCGATCGTATGTGAGCGTCGACGATGTCGGGGTTGTCGTCAATCCGCTGATCGTCGAGGGGCAGGTGCACGGCGGTCTCGCGCAGGGCATCGCGCAGGCGCTCTACGAGGAGGCGGTGCACGACGACTCCGGGACGTTGATCAGCGGGTCGTTCGACCAGTATTTGTTGCCAGGGGCACCTGATCTGCCGCGGTTCGAGACGGCGCGGACCGAGACGCCCGCGACGACGAACCAGCTCGGTGTGAAGGGTGTCGGCGAGGCCGGCACGATCGCGTCGACGCCGGCGGTCGTCAATGCGATTGTCGACGCGCTCCGGCCGCTCGGCGTCACGGACGTGCCGATGCCGTGCACGCCGTACCGCGTGTGGAAGGCGATCCAGACCGCTTCTGAGCAGGAAGGGGCGCAGTCATGATCCCGGCGCCGTTCGAGTACTTCGCTCCGGTGACTGTCGACGAAGCGTTGGGGCTGCTGCGTGAGCACTCCGACGCGAAGGTGCTGGCCGGCGGGCAGAGCCTGATGCCGGCATTGCGGCTGCGGTTGGCGGCGCCGGACACGATCGTCGACCTCGGCAAGATCGACGAGCTGCGCGGCGTCCGCGACGACGGCGACGTGCTGGTGATCGGCGCGATGACGCCGCACAGCGTCGTCCAGTCCTCACCGGTGGTGAACGAGCATGCCCGGCTGATTTCGTTGGCGACGGCAACGGTCGGGGATCCGCAGATCCGGCATCGCGGCACGTTCGGCGGTTCGCTGGCGCACGCGGATCCGGCCGCGGACCTGCCGGCTGTCGCGGTGGCGCTGGACGCGTCGTTCGTGATCGCCGGCTCGGGCGGTCGTCGTACCGTCTCCGCGTCGGACTTCTTCCAGGGCGTGTTCAGTACGGCGCTCGGCGAGGACGAGCTGCTGGTCGAGGTGCGGGTGCCGAAGTACACCGGCTGGGGCGCGCACTACGAGAAGTTCAACCGGGTCGCGCAAGGATGGTCGATCGTCTCCGTCGCGGCGGCGGTCCGGCTCGACGGCGACTCGATCGCGCAGGCGCGGGTCGCGCTCGGCAACATGGGTTCGACACCGGTCCGGGCGACCGCGGTCGAGGCGGCGCTCGTCGGCCAACCCGCGACGGCCGACGCCGTCCGGGAAGCGGCGGCGCGGGCGGCGGACGGGACGTCACCGGTGACGGATCTCAACGGTGACGCGGACTATCGGCGGCATCTGGCCACCGTGCTCACCCGGCGTGCGGTGCTGGCGGCGGCGGGTACGGCGTGAAGCTCGAGCACAGGTTCGTCGTACCGGCTCCGATCGAGCAGACGTGGGCCGCGTTCAACGATCTCGAACGGGTGGTGCCGTGTTTCCCCGGCGCCACCCTGACGTCGTACGAAGGGGACGAGTTCACCGGCTCGTGCAAGGTCAAGCTCGGGCCGGTGTCCCTGCAGTACTCCGGCAACGGCACCTTCGTCGAACGTGATCCGGCCGACCACCACGCGGTGATCGAGGCCAAGGGCAAGGACCGGCGCGGCAACGGTACGGCGACCGCCCGGGTCACGGCGCGCCTGGCCGAGGCCGGCCCGGGGTCGACCGAGGTCACCGTCGACACCGACCTGACGATCACCGGCCGCCCCGCCCAGTTCGGCCGCGGCCTGGTCCAGGACGTGTCGAACAAACTCCTCGACCAGTTCACGACCTGCCTGAAAACCAAGTTGGACAGCACACCTACCGACGCCGGCTCGCCGACCGGCGACAGCAAGCCGTCCGGCGACATGCCTGCGACCGGTGACGCTCCACCGGCCAGTACGCCGCCTCCGCCTGGCGCCCCACCTCCGACCGCCGCATCGGAACCCGCAGCGGTCTCCCTCGACCTCGGCAGCACGATCCTCCCCGTGCTCGCCCGCCGCGCTGCGCCGTACCTGATCGGCGCCGTCGTCGCCCTACTGCTCCGACGCCTGATCCGCCGCTAAGCCGTCTCAGCTCTCAGGGTTCGTGCCACCGGATGCCGGGCAGCGAACCGCGCAGGCAACGCTGTCAGCGCCGCCGTCGCGAACAGCGTCGCAAGAACCGCCAAGAACATCCAGGACGCCGGTGGCATCGCGATCTGCCCGACACTGAAGATGCCGAACAGAAAGATGCCCAGATACACCCCAGCGACTGCCCCGGGAACGGCCGGCAAGAGCTGAGCGAAGGACAGACCGGCCGACACCTGACCTGGCGTCGCGCCGAGCGCGCGCGTGACGGCCATGCTCATCCGCGACTCCATCGCCGTCATCCAGGTGATCGCGATCGTGTTGACGACGGCGAGCGCGACGAGCATGACGGTCACGGCCAGCAGCAGCCGGTAGTTCTGCTGGTCCCGGATATTCGGCAACCCGGCGTACGGACGGACCGGTTGTACGCCGCCGATCAGCAATCCGGTGATGCCGGCGACGGTCGCAGCAGTGGAGAAGGCGTGCAACACGGCGCGACCAGGCCGACGCGCAGTCAACCTCAGTCCCACCAGCAACGAGGTCGGCAGCAGAGCAGACAGAGTGGTCAGCAACGGGCGGTGCCGCGGGTACTGCGCTGGGCTGGTCAGCGAGGCCACCGTTGCCGTCCGCAACGCACGCACCGTCGGCGGCAATGTCGTCAGCAATGCCACGGCCAGGACGAGAATCGACGTCGCAACCAGCGTGGTGCCGTCCGGGCCGACGATGCCACCGATGAGACTGGCGGTCGGGTTGGCGATGGTCGGCTCGACCAGGCGGGCGGCCACGATTCCCAAGACCTGAGCCACGATCGCGAGCGCGAGGAACTCGGTCAGCAGAACCGCGGCGATCAGACCGGGCGTCGCGCCGACGGCTTTGAGCAGGCCGGCTCGCCGGGTCTGCTCGGCTGCCCGGCCGGCGGCGAGCGCGGCGACCCCGGTGATGGCGAGGAAGCCGAGCAGCCAACCGCCGACGACCAGGATCGGCTGGCTGCCGTTGAGGATGACTCGGTCCTGGGTGGCGATGAACTGCCACGAGTGCATCGTCACCCTGGTCGTGGGGGAGCGGAGCGACCTGATGAAGTCGTTGGTGGCAGCAGGATCACGCAGCTTGAGATCCATGGCCGTGGTGACGGCCAGGTCGCGTCCCGCCAGGGCAGTGGCGTCCTTCGCCGTCATCCAGACCAGGCCGCTCGCGTCACTTGGACCGCCGAGTGGACCGATGCCCGAGGCCCATGGGTAGATCGACGTCGCCGCGGTCACGGCGATCCCGACGACCGGGTACGTGCGGCCGGAGATCGTGACGCGGTCGCCGACCTCGACGCCGAGCGCGGTGGCCAGACCGCGTTCCATGACTGCTGCGCCCGGCCGGATCCATTCGCCGGACATGACCAATGGTTTGTTGATCGGGCCGGGCGTGCGGCCGGCGGCGTGCACGACCACGCCGGAGTTCCTTCCGTGGACCGTGAGGTCGCCGTACACGACGGCGTACGGTCCGTTGTGCTCCACGACCTGTGGATCGGCGGCCAGCGAGTTGAGTTCCGACGTCGCGTCCGGGCCCGTGTCCGGAGCTAGGGCAACGACGTCCGGTCCGGCGGTCGCGGAACGGGTCTGCTCGTAAAGCCCTTGGCATGCGCCGTTCAGGGACAACCCAAGCGCCAGCGTGGCAACGGCTGCTGTCACTGCGAGGACGAGCATCGCGGCGTGCGCTTTGTGCCGTCGTACGTCGGCCAGCACCAGGCGTACGACGAGCAGGATCCGGCCCACTTAGCCCTCCAGCCCGATCAGCCCGGCGAGCCGGCCGGTCCCGTCGAGCAGCTGGGTGTCGTCGACGAACATGCCGTCGCGCATCGAGATCAGTCGGTCCGCGGTGGCGGCGACCCGTTCGTCGTGCGTGACGATGACGAGGGTCTGCCCGGCAGCGCGGAGCTCCGCGAAGATCCGCAGTACGTCGGTGGTCGCGGTCGTGTCGAGGTTGCCGGTCGGTTCGTCGGCGAGTACGACCTGCGGTTCGTTGGCGAGTGCACGCGCGATCGCCGCGCGTTGGCGCTGGCCGCCGGACAGCTCGGAGGGGAGGTGCCGCGCGCGGTCCGCCAGTCCGACCTGGTCGAGCAGGAAGTCGGCTCGTCTCCTGGCCGCGCGTAGCGAGCGGCCGGCGAGCAGTGCGGGGAGCTCGACGTTCTCGGCGGTACTCAACTCGTCGACCAGATGGAAGGCCTGGAAGACGAACCCGATCGACCGGCGGCGTAGACGCGCGAGGGCACGTTCGCTGAGGGTGTCGGTACGGCGTTGGCCGACCCACACCTCACCGGCCGTCGGACGCTCGAGGCCGCCGAGCAGATGCAACAGTGTGGATTTTCCGCAGCCGCTCGGACCCATCACGGCCAGCGTCTGACCTTCCGGTACGTCGAGGTCGACTTCGTCGACAGCACGTACCCGGCTCGCGCCCGCGCCGTGCTCCTTGGTCAGCCCGCGGGTCTGGAGCAGGTTCATGCGTCCTCGGATTCGTCGTGGGGTTTCGACCAGGTGCGTTCGCAGACATCCAGCCAGCGCAGGTCGGCCTGCAGCCGGAGCATCACGCCTTCGAGCAGGACAACCGCCGCCGATCCGGCCGGCTCGGCCAGCGCGGCCTGCTGCGCCTCCCGCAGGATCCGCAGCAGTTCGCGGCGTTGAGCAGCGACGAGTTCGACCGGGTCGGCGAGCCGCGCAGCCGCCGCCACGACCAGCTTCAGATGGAACTCCGCCAGATCCGGCTTTGGCCGAGCCACCTCGGTGAGCCAGGCTGCGACCCGCTGCTGCCCGGACGGCGTGAGGGCATACACCTTGCGATCCGGGCTGTCCGACGGTTCGCAAACGATCAGACCGGCCTTCTCCAGTCGCCCGAGAGTGACGTAGATCTGCCCAGGGTTCATCGACTCCCCGAGCGGTCCGAGGCTCTGCTGCAATCGAGCCCGCAGCTCGTACCCGTGCGACGGCTCCTTGGCGAGCATCGCCAGCACTGCGTCCTGCACGCCTACCCCCTAACGGTTAGCTAATAGATAGCGGTTATCCGTTGGGCATGTCAAAGTACAGCTCACCGGCGAAGACCGCCGGCAGGATCGGCCGATGCCCGGCAATCACCGTCAGCCGCCCAGCTTCCTCGGCCGTGAACCAGCCAGACTCGCTCACCTCCGCTGCATCACGGCTGCGGCGGCCCCGATCCGCAAGGCCGCCGTCGCTCCGATCCGCTCGCCGAACTCGTGGCGCGTGTACCCGGGCACTCTCGGTGCTTCATCCATCCTGCAAACCCTCCCGGCAGGCGCGGTCTGCCGCGCGTGTTGTCTCAGGCAACCGATAGCGCGGTGCCAGGTGTAGGACGTGCTCGACGGCGGTCGGCAGACTCACGCGGTGCCCGACCGACACGTAGACCGGCTTGACTGCGTGCTGAGTCCGCACCGCGGCGCCCACCACCTCACCGCCATCGATCAGCGCCGCGGTCCCGCCTCGTTCCGGCGCGAGCTGCATGTGTGAGCTGACGAAGGTGGTCTTCGCGGCGCCGATCGACGGGATGCCCGTGAGCACACCGAGATGGCAGGCGAGCCCGAACCGGCGCGGATGCGCGAGCCCCTGGCCGTCGCACACCAACAGATCCGGCCCGGTCGTCAGCTGCTCCAGTGCGGCGAGCAACGCCGGCACCTCGCGGAACGCGAACAATCCCGGCACGTACGGGAACGTCGTCTCCCCGCGCACAACCGCGCGGTCCACTTCGCGGAGCGTTTCCCGCTCGAGTACGACGACCGCGGCCGCTAGCCGATCACCGTCGTACGCCACGTCCAACCCGGCCACATACCGCGGCGCCGGACCCACATCCACGACCTCCACCAGCCCGCGCAGTTTCTCCTGCACCGCGATCGCCTCGGCGGCCGTGGTGGGCCAACTCGGCGCTGTCACTCGACCGTCGGCGGGCCGCTCGGGGGCCATTCGACCAGCTCGACGCGATAGCCGTCGGGGTCGGTGAGCCAGGAGGTCTTCGGGCCGTCGGCACCGCCGGGCAACTCCGGCTCGCCTGGTCGAAGACCTGCCGCGGTCAGCGGGTCGACGGTTTCGCGCAGCGACACGACCTCGATCGCGAAGTGCTGGAACCCGCCGATCTCCACCGGACCGTCCGCCGGGCGGTGGACGAGTTCGAGGGACACCGACGGCTCATCGGGCAGCCGCAGCCAGACCAGGCTCGACCCGTCGTCGAACGGCACCGTCCCGAGGTCGACGTACCCGACCGAGCGATAGAAGGCGAGCGAACGGTCCAGGTCACCGACGCGTAGTGCGAACAGGATCGACTTCATACCAGCCGATCTAACCCTGTCCTGTACGAAACGACAGGAGGTTCGGCGCGGATGGGACGGCCGGGCGGAGGCGGGCGCGGGTGGGAGAGGATGTGCGCATGCGGATTCTGATTGCGCCGGACAAGTTCGCGGGGACGCTGACTGCCGTGGAGGCGGCTGCGGCCATCGAGGAAGGATGGCGGCGGCGCGATCCCGGGGCAGAGGTGCTGGTGGCGCCGATGGCCGACGGCGGGCCCGGCTTCATCGACGTACTGTCCGCGGTCGTCGACGGGACGCTGCTGTCGGTCACGGTCCGTGGCCCGCTCGGCGACGAGACCCCGGCGACCGTCCTGATGGCGGGCGAAACGGCGTACGTCGAGACCGCGCAGGCGTGCGGACTGCATCTGGTCGAGCCGAAGGATCGGCGCCCCGAGGACGCGACGACGTACGGCGTCGGGCAGCTGATCGCGGCCGCCGTCGACGCCGGAGCCAAGCGGATCATCCTCGGCCTCGGCGGCTCGGGTACGAACGACGCCGGCGCCGGCATGCTCGCCGCACTCGGAGCGACGGGTGAGACAGGTCACTTGGACGGCGGAGCTGCCGGGCTCGCGGAGTTGACGGCGGTGGATCTGCAACCGGCCCGTGACCGGGTCGCGGGGGTCGAGTTCGTCGCGGCCAGTGACGTGGAGAACCCGATGCTCGGGCTGCGTGGGGCGACCAACATCTTCGGCGCCCAGAAGGGCCTTTCGGACGAGCGGAAGCCGGCGGTTGACGGCTGGCTGACGCACTTCGCCGAGCTCGCCGATCGGAAGACTGCGGACAAGAAGGGCGCGGGCGCCGCGGGTGGGCTCGGTTATGCCCTGCTGCTGCTCGGCGCTGAGCGCGTGTCCGGAATCGACCTGGTGGCAGAGCTCACAGGGCTGAAGGAGAAGGCCGCGCGGGTCGACCTGGTGCTGAGCGGCGAGGGCGCGTTCGACTTCCAGTCCCGGGACGGGAAGGTGATCGCCGGTGTCGCGAAGGTCGCGAACGACGCGATGCGGCCCTGCGTCGTACTCGCCGGGAAGGTGCTGATCGGGTCCCGGGAGATGCGCACGATGGGCGTCGAGTCGGCGTACGCGCTGGTCGACGTGGTCGGCGAGGAGCGGGCGTTCGCGGACCCGCACGGCTCGCTCGCGACGGTCGCGGAGCGTGTCGCCCGGACCTGGGCACGCTGATCAGGGACCGGTCATTCCGCGATGTGGTAGTTGATCCGTGAAATTGGTGTGCGACCATGGGAATGAGCGCGGATCGGCCGCTGTTGATCCGTGTTGACAAGAGACTTCCGTGCTGGCCGAGCCGTCTGGCCGGCACTTGAGCAGATGACTGGAGTCAGGGATGACTGAAGCGCAGACCGAGCAGGCCGTCGCCACTGGTGTTCTCCTCACCGACGGGGCCGCCGCCAAGGTGAAGGCGCTGCTCGACCAGGAAGGCCGCGACGACCTCGCGCTGCGGGTCGCCGTGCAGCCGGGCGGGTGCTCCGGGCTGCGGTACCAGCTGTTCTTCGACGAGCGCCAGCTCGACGGTGACGTGGTGGCCGACTTCGGTGGCGTGAGCGTTGTCACCGACCGGATGAGCGCGCCGTACCTCAAGGGTGCGTCGATCGACTTCGTGGACACGATCGAGAAGCAGGGCTTCACGATCGACAACCCGAACGCGACCGGCTCCTGCGCCTGCGGCGACTCGTTCAACTGATCTACCTCTGAAGCCCCTGGCACCTCACGGTGACCAGGGGCTTCGGCATGTCCGGACCCGGTATGAGCCGGTATGGCTTCGTATGAGATGGCCCACCGTGTGAAGCCAACGTTTGTTGGGCACTGGCTACCGCGTGTGGGACTACATAACTGAGCGTCATTCACAACTGCTCTACCAGAGCTACCAGCACCTGAGTCTGGTCATCCAGTGCGTACTGCTGGCCACCGTGATCGCGGTCGGCCTGGCAGTCGTCGTGCACCGCAATCCACGAGTGGCGTCGCTGGCCGGCGCGGTCAGCGCGGTCGGCCTGACCGTCCCGTCGTTCGCGCTGCTCGGCCTGATGATCCCGCTGGCCGGCATCGGCACCGCCACCTCGGTGATCGCGGTCACCTTCTACGCCTGCCTGCCGATCCTGCGGAACGCCGTTGTCGGCCTGTCCGGCGTCGACGCGACGCTGATCGAATCCGCGCGCGGGATGGGCATGGGCGCGATCCGGACCCTGCTCCGGATCGAGTTGCCGCTGGCGTGGCCGGTGATCCTGGCCGGCGTCCGGGTGTCGGCCCAGATGTCGATGGGTATCGCGGCGATCGCGGCGTACGTGCTCGGTCCCGGCCTGGGCAGCTTCATCTTCACCGGCCTGACCCAGATCGGTGGCAAGAACGCTCTGAACTCCGCGCTGGTCGGCACGATCGGCGTTGTCCTGCTCGCTCTGATCCTGGACGCCATGCTGCTGCTCGTCGGCCGCCTGACCACCTCGAGGGGTATCCGTGCCTGAAACCGAACCTGCCATCAGCGGCGTCGACATCGAGCTGACCGACGTCGTGAAGCGGTACCCGGGTCAGCGCAAACCCGCGGTCGAGGGCCTGTCCCTGCACATCCCGGCCGGCGAGATCGTGATGTTCGTCGGTCCGTCCGGCTGCGGCAAGACCACCTCGCTGAAGATGATCAACCGGCTGATCGAGCCGACGTCCGGCAGCATCCGGATCGGCGGCGAGGACATCAGCACCCAGGACGACGACGATCTGCGCCGCCGGATCGGGTACGTCATCCAGGGCGGCAGCCTGTTCCCACACATGACCGTCACGCAGAACATTGCGCTGGTCCCCGGCCTGCTTGGCTGGGACAAGGCCCGTACGGCGGAACGCGTCGGCGAGCTGCTCGAACTCGTCGGCCTCGACCCGGACCGGTACCGCAACCGCTACCCGCGCGAGCTGTCCGGCGGTCAGCAGCAACGCGTCGGGGTGGCCCGCGGGCTCGCGGCCGATCCGCCGGTGATCCTGATGGACGAGCCCTTCGGTGCGGTCGACCCGATCACCCGGCAGCGGCTGCAGGACGAACTGCTCAGCATCCAGGAGGAGCTGCGCAAGACGATCGTTTGCGTCACCCACGATTTCGACGAGGCGGTGAAGCTCGGCGACCGGATCCTGATCCTCACCGAGGGCGCGAAGATCGCGCAGTACGACACTCCCGAGGCGATCCTGGCGAACCCGGCGGACCGGTTCGTCGCGGATTTCGTCGGTGCGGGGGCTGCTTTGAAACAGCTCACGTTGAGCCGGGTCAGCGAGATCGAGCTCGGCCAGCCGACGGTCGCGGAGATCGGCGACCCGGCGTCCGACGTACTGCGCGCGGCCGAGCAGGCCGGCGACGAATCCGTGGTCGTCCTCGATCGACGTCGGCGACCCGTTGACTGGATGTGGACATCCGACTTGTCGAATGTTGACAATGTGCCGGCGCCGCACGAGGACACCGACCTGGTCACGATCGACCGGCGCGCGACGCTCAACGACGCGCTCGACACGATGCTGATGTCGAGCCACGGCAGCGCGGTCGTCACCGGCCGGCGCGACGAGTACCTGGGCGTCGTCGACTTCCAGACGGTGCTGGCCCGGATCCAGGACGGCAACGGATCCGCGGAGCCGGAGGAGGTCGCGCAGTGACGGTGACCGAAGAGCACCCGTCGAAGGAGAACCTGGCCGACGCGAAGGCTGCCGTCGCCGGACTCGCTGCTACTCGTGCGCGTCGCCCGTCATGGGGTCTGCTGATCGGGCAGCCGTTGTTCGTGGCGATCGTGGTCGGGGTGTGGGCGATCTGGCGGTCGCAGGCCGAGCTCGACTCGATCGAGCAGCGGCAGCTCGATTGGAAGCTGGTCGGCCAGTTGACGCTCGAACACCTGGAGCTCACCGCCGTCGCCACGATCATCGTGCTGTTCATCGCCGTACCGCTGGGCATTGCACTGACCCGGCCGCGGTCCCGCCGCGCCGCTCCGCTGGTGGTCGCGGTCGCGAACGCCGGTCAGGCCGCGCCGGTGATCGGGTTGATCGTGCTGCTGGCGATCTGGCTCGGCTTCGGCTTCTGGACCGCGATTCTCGCGCTCTGCCTGTACGCGATCCTGCCGGTGCTGCGCAACACGATCGTCGGCCTGCAAGGTGTCGACGCGACGCTGGTCGAGGCCGGTCGGGGGATGGGGATGTCGAGCGTGGCCGTGCTCGGCCGGATCGAGCTGCCGCTCGCCGTACCGGTGATCATGGCCGGCATCCGTACTGCGCTGGTCCTTGTCGTCGGCACCGCCACCCTCGCGACGTTCATCGACGCCGGGGGACTGGGGAGTCTGATCACGACCGGCATCCGGCTGCTCAGGTATCCGGTGCTGATCAGCGGCGCCGTACTCGTTGCCGCGTTGGCGTTGCTGATCGACTGGGCGGGCCGAGTGCTCGAAGAGATCACCCGCCCGAGGGGGCTCGCATGAAGCGGCTGATCGCGACTGCGTCCGCGTTGCTTCTGGTGTTGTCCGGCTGCGGTCTTGGCACCAGCGGGGGTTTCGTGCCGACCGGCGCATTGGAAGGTCAGTTGCGGTCGGTGAAGAGCCTGGACGGGCTGACGATCGCCATCGGGTCGAAGAACTTCCAGGAGCAGCTGATCCTCGGCAAGATCGCCGCGATCCTGATGCAGTCGGCCGGCGCGCATGTGCAGGACCTGACGAACATGCCGGGCAGCGACACGTCGCGGCAGGCGATGATCGGCGGCCAGATCCAGATGGCCTGGGAGTACACCGGTACCGCGTGGATCTCGTACCTCGGCCATGACACCGGCATCCCCGACAAGCAGAAGCAGTACGACGCTGTCCGCAAGGAGGACGCCGAGAAGTACGGGCTGGTCTGGCTGAAGCCGGCGCCGATGAACAACAGCTACGGGTTCGCGGTGACCCGCAAGGAGTCCGAGCGGCTGCACCTGACCAAGCTGTCCCAGATCGCGTCGTTGCCGGCGAAGGAGCGGACGTTCTGCGTCGAGTCCGAGTTCGCGAACCGGAACGACGGGTTCGAGCCGATGCTCAAGCACTACGGCGTTCCGTTGGGCTCCGCCGTACCGCGGAACAACGTGCGGACGCTGGACACAGGCGCTGTGTACGCCGCGACGAGTCACGGGGATTGCTTGTTCGGTGAGATCTACACGACCGACGGTCGGATCAAGTCGCTCGACCTTGTCGTGTTGCAGGACGACAAGAAGTACTTCCCGGCGTACAACGTGGCGCCGGTGATCAGCAAGAAGGTGCTGGACAAGTACCCGCAGCTGCGGGATCTGCTGCAGCCGGTGTCCGACAAGCTGACCGACCCGGTGCTGATCGACCTCAACGCACAGGTCGACGTCGACGGACGTGAGCCCGCCGACGTCGCCATGGACTGGTTGGTGAAGGAAGGTTTCGTCAGCCGTGACTGACGGCTCCTTCGCGCGCCCGCTTCGGGAGTAGGAAGGTGACGGCGAGGCTGACCACGAACAGGCCGATCGCGACCAGGACCGACGTCTTGGTGGCGCCGAGGAAGGCGTGCGCCGGGAGCAGCTGGAAGAACACGGTGCCGATCACCGCGACGCCGATCGCCCCGCCGTACTGCTGCATGGCGGTCAGTACGCCGGATGCCGAACCGGCGGCCTGGTCGTCGATCGAGGCCAGGATGATGTCGAACAACGGAGCGAACACCAGGCCGGCGCCGATCCCCGTGGCGAGCGTCGCCGGCACCAGGTTCCAGATCGTTGTCGCATCGCCGTAGGTGTGCAGCGTGAACCAGATGCCGGCCATCGCCACGGTCATCACAGCGACGCCGAGCTGCAGTGCCTTGCGGCCGAGCTTCGGGGCGAGCAGGCCGCCGGACAGCGGGGCGCCGATCGCGATGCCGAGCGAGAACGGCACCATCGCGAGGCCTGCCTTCAGCGGGCTGTAGTGCAGTCCGAGCTGGGTGAACAGGTTGAACACGAGCATGAAGCCGTTCATCGCGAGAAAGAACGTGGTGATTACGCCGAGGCCGGCGACGTACCCGCGGTTGCGGAACAGCGACGGGTCGATGACCGGGTTGCCGGATCGGCGCTCACGCCAGCCGAACAGCACAAAGACGACAATCGAACTCGCCAACATTAGGATTGTCCACAATGGCCAGCCGAGCTCGCGGCCCTGGACGAGCGGGTAGATCAGCAGACCCGAGGCCAGGCTGACCAGCAGCACGCCGGCGGCGTCGAGGCGGGAGGCGCCGGGTGTCTTCACCTCGGGCATGAACTTCAGCGCGCCGACGAGGGCCGCGATGCCGATCGGCACGTTGATGAAGAAGATCGTGCGCCAGCCGGCGTCGAACCAGTTCGCGTCGATCAGCACGCCGGCCAGGATCGGGCCGGCGACTGCCGACAATCCCATCACCGGACCGAACATCGCGAACGCCTTGCCGAGCTCGTCGGACGGGAAGATCGACTTCAGGATCGCGAAGCCCTGCGGGATCATCACCGCGCCGAGCAGACCCTGCGCGACCCGGCTGCCGATGAGGAGCTCGGGGCTGGTTGCGAAACCGCAGACCGCGGAGGCGATCGTGAACCCGAGGGCGCCGATCACGAACAGCCGCCGGCGGCCGACCAGGTCGCCGAGCCGGCCGAACGTGACCAGCCCGATCGCGAAGGCCAGCGTGTAGCCGGCCAGCATCCACTGCATCGCGGACTCGGAGCCGCCGAGGTCGGCGCGGATCGAGGGAGCGGCGATGTTGACGATCGTCGCATCGACCAGGTCCATGATCTCGGCGATCAGGATCGTCGCGAGCACGATCCAGCGCCAGCGGTACGGCGTCGGTCCGGCGCCGGACGGTGTGGTGTCAGGTGGATTGTCTACAACTGTCGTGGTGCTCATCGTGGGCCCCTCGTGGATTTCGAACGGTGTTCGTTGACGAACACTGTTCTACTCCCGAACGGTGTTCGCGTCAAGTACAGTGTTCGTATGACCCAACCTCCGTGGCAGCCGATCACCCCCGCGAAGCCCACCCGCACGCCGAAGGAGCCGCTCAACCGGGAGCGGATCGTCGACGCCGCGATGCGGGTGCTGGTGGAGTCGGGGTACGAGGCGGTCTCGATGCGGAAGGTCGCGCAGGCGCTCGGTACCGGACCCGCCTCGCTCTACGCCCATGTGGCGAACAAGCGCGAGTTGGATCAGCTCCTGGTCGAGCGGGCCGCCGCGCAGATGAGGTACGACGAGCCGGTGGACCCGACCCGCTGGCAGGAGCAGTTGAAGGCGATGATGCGCGAGATGCTGCGCGCGATGCGGGCCAATCCGGGTGTGGCGCGGGCCGCGATCGGCGCCGTACCGCTGGGGGAGCGGGCGTTGATGAGCACCGAGCGGATCCTGACACTGCTGAAGGCCGGCAACGTCCCGGACCAGGCGGCCGCCTGGGCGGTCGATCTGATTCCGCTCTACGTGACGGCGGTCGCCTTTGAGGAGACGGTGCAGAGCGCCACGGACTGGACGCCGGAGGACGTCGAGCGATTCGTCAGCGGACTCCGGTCGTACTTCGAGTCGCTGCCGGCCGGCCGCTTCCCGCTGACCGTCGCCCTGTCGGGCCCGCTGACGTCCGGCGCCGCGGGCGACGAGCGGTTCGAATTCGGCATCGCGGTCATCGTTGCCGGTCTGGCGTCACTCGCCGAGAAGAACTGATCAACTACGAGTCACTGCTTGTGGTTCACGAATGCACATGGTTAACCTTCGGATTGTCAACAAAAATACGATCTTGCCTGTGAGGCGTGTCGAAATGCGTGAGGTGGGCACACGGGTGAGGCCGTAAAGACGACAGGAGGAGACCCGTGGACGCCGAGACACAGCCCTCGAAGGGCGCCCAGCCGCCCGGAACTGTCGAGAAGGAGCAGTCACCCGCCGTACTCAGGAAAGCGATCGCCGCGTCCGCGATCGGCAACGCGACCGAATGGTTCGACTACGGCATCTACGCGTACGGCGTCACGTACATCTCGGCGGCGATCTTCCCTGGTGACACCCAGAGCGCGACGCTGCTTGCGCTGATGACGTTCGCCGTCTCGTTCCTGGTGCGCCCGCTCGGCGGCCTGGTCTGGGGCCCGCTGGGCGACCGGCTCGGTCGCAAGCACGTGCTGGCGATCACGATCCTGATGATGTCCGGCGCGACCCTGTGCGCGGGCCTCGTCCCGTCGTTCCACACGATCGGCTACTGGGCGCCGGCGCTGCTCGTCGTACTCCGGATGATCCAGGGCTTCTCGACCGGCGGCGAGTACGGCGGTGCCGCGACGTTCATGGCCGAGTACGCGCCGAGCCGCAAGCGCGGGTTCCTCGGCAGCTTCCTGGAGTTCGGCACGCTGTCCGGCTTCTCGGCCGGTGCGCTGCTGATGCTGTTCTTCTCACTGGTGCTCGGCGACGACGCGATGCACGCGTGGGGCTGGCGGCTGCCGTTCCTGGTCGCCGCGCCGCTCGGCCTGGTAGGCGTGTACCTCCGGTCGCGGCTCGAGGACACGCCCGTCTTCCGCGAACTGGAGGCGAAGGGCCAGAAGGAAGAGCAGACCGCCCACCAGTTCAAGGATCTGCTGGCCGGCTACTGGGCGCCGATCCTGCGCCTCGGCGGCATGGTCATCGCGCTGAACGTCGTCAACTACACGCTACTGACCTACATGCCGACGTACCTGGAGAAGGAGATCGGCCTGAGTTCGGACCAGTCGCTGATCGTGCCGATCATCGGCATGCTGATGATGATGGTGTTCGTGCCGTTCGCCGGCCGGATGTCGGACCGGGTCGGCCGCAAGCCGCTGTGGTGGACGTCGCTGGCCGGGCTGTTCGTGTTCGGCGTACCGATGTTCCTGCTGATGGGGACGAACCTGGTCGGCGCGATCGTCGGGTTCGCCGTACTGGGACTGCTGTATGTGCCGCAGTTGGCGACGATCTCGGCGACCTTCCCGGCGATGTTCCCGACGCACGTCCGCTATGCCGGCTTCGCGATTGCGTACAACGTGTCGACGTCGCTCTTCGGCGGTACGGCGCCCGCGGTCAACGACTGGCTCACCCAGAAGCTCGGCGACTCGCTGGTCCCGGCGTACTACATGATGGCCGCCTGCGTGGTGGGCGCGATCGCCCTGGCCCGAGTCCCTGAAACCTCCCGCTGCCCCATCAACGGCACAGAGATCCCCGGCACCGACCAAGCCCCACCCCCAGTGGCCCTGGATCCCACTCCCGCCAAGGCCTGACCAACCCGCAGCCGCCCTGGCCACAGCGGCGGCTCGGCTCCGGCAGTGCGCCGGAGCCGAGCCGTCGTCAGTTGATGACAGCGGAGACGGCGTCGGACCACAGGGCCGCGGCCTCGTCGATCTCCTCGGGGGAGACGACGAGGGCAGGGATGAAGCGGACGACCTGACCCCAGGCGCCGCAGGTGAGCAGCAGGAGACCCCTCCTCGCCGCCTCCTGCTGCACTGCGGCCGCCGTCACCGGGTCGGGCTTGCCATCCGCGTCCCGGAACTCGTTGCCGATCATCAGACCGAGCCCGCGAACGTCGGTGATTTGCTCGTGCTTGTCGGCCACCAACTGCAGCGCCTGCTTGAGCTGCGCACCCCGGTCGGCCGAGTTCTGCACGAGGCCCTCGTCCTCGATCACGTCGAGCGTCGCGAGCGCGGCGGCGCAGGCGACGGCGTTCGCGCCGTACGTACCGCCCTGCGATCCCGGCCAGGCCTTCTCCATCAGCTCTGACGATGCGGCGATTGCAGACAATGGGAATCCGGACGCCAGACCCTTCGCAGTGACGAGTACGTCGGGACGCGACCCGAAGTGATCGCCGCCCCAGAACTTGCCCGTACGCCCGAAGCCGGTCTGCACTTCGTCGACCACCAGCAGGATCCCGTGTGCGTCGGCGCGTTCACGCAGTCCGGCGAAGAACCGCTCGTTCGCTGGCACGTACCCGCCTTCGCCGAGCACCGGCTCGACGAAGAACGCCGCGGTGTCGGCCGGCGTACTCAACGTCTGCAGTACGTAGTCGAGCTGGCTGAGCGCGAAGTCGGTCGCCTGCTCGACCGGCCAGCCGAAGTGGCCGGGGTCCGGGAACGGTGACACGTGTACGCCGGCCATCAGTGGGCTGAACCCGGAACGGAACTTGGTCCCCGACGTGGTCATCGAGGCCGCAGCCACGGTCCGGCCGTGGAATCCGCCGTGGAACACGATCACGTTCGGCCGGCCGGTCGCCTGGCGGGTGAGTCGGAGCGCCGCCTCGATCGCCTCGCTTCCGGAGTTCGCGAAGAACATCCGGTCGAGCTGGCGGGGGAGTACTTCGCCGAGCCGGTCCACCAGCGTGAGCAGCGGCCGGTGCATGACCGTCGTGTACTGCGCGTGGATGATCTTGCCGACCTGCTCCTGAGCCGCTGCGACGACGCGCGGGTGGCAGTGTCCGGTCGAGGTGACACCGATGCCGGCGGTGAAATCCAGGTACCTGCGGTCGTCCTCGTCGAACAGCTGCACGCCCACACCGCGGGCGGCGACGACGCCGGTCGCCTGCTTCAGGATCTGCGAGAGCTCGGCCACGGACTTCCCCTCACCTGTCGAATCGTCGACAAACAGAATGGTAGATTGTCGACAATCAGCGTATCTCAGCGGTTGAGGCCGGTGAAGGGGTGCAGATGGACGAGTCCCAGGTGATCGAGGCGGTCGAGAAGCGGCTGTTCATCGGCGGGACGTGGATCGAGGCGACCCGCGGAGCGACGTTCGATGTCGTCGATCCGTCCACCGGCGAGGTGCTGTGTGCGGTGGCCGACGCGTCGCCGGCCGACGGACGCGCTGCGCTCGAGGCGGCGGTTGCCGCGCAGGCGGACTTCGCCCGGACGTCGCCGCGTGAGCGGGCCGACATGCTGACGGCGGCGTACGAGCTGCTGATGGAGCGCGTCGACGAGCTGGCGCTGCTGATGACGTTGGAGATGGGCAAACCGCTGCCTGAGGCACGCGGCGAGATCGCGTACGCGGCCGAGTTCTTCCGGCACTTCGCCGGCGAGGCGGTGCGGATCGACGGTGGATACCAGACCGCACCGGCCGGCAACGCGCGCTTCCTGATCACCAAGCAGCCGGTCGGTCCGTGTCTGCTGATCACCCCGTGGAACTTCCCGATGGCGATGGGCACCCGCAAGCTCGGCCCGGCGATCGCGGCGGGCTGTACGAGCGTCATCAAGCCCGCCCACCAGACCCCGCTGTCGATGCTCGCGTTGATGGGGATCCTGGCCGAGGCCGGCGTGCCGGCAGGGGCGGTCAACTGTGTCACCGCGATGGATGCGGGCGGCGTGATGGAACCGCTCATCCGCTCCGGGCTGGCGCGCAAGCTCTCGTTCACCGGCTCGACCCGGGTCGGCCGGATCCTGCTCGAACAGTGCGCCGAGAAGGTGCTGCGGACCTCGCTCGAGCTGGGCGGCAATGCGCCGTTCATCGTGTTCGAGGACGCCGCCCTGGACGAGGCGGTGACGGGGGCGATCGCGGCGAAGATGCGGAACATGGGCGAGGCGTGTACCGCGGCCAACCGTATTTTTGTCCACAATTCGGTGATCGACGAGTTCGGCCGGCGGCTCGCCGAGCGGATGGGGGCGCTGACGGTCGGGCGCGGGACCGAGCCCGACGTGAAGGTCGGGCCGCTGATCGACGAGGCCGGACTGGAGAAGGTGCGGTCGCTGGTCGCGGACGCGGTCGAGCGCGGCGCGACGGTGCTGACCGGCGGAGAGGTTGCCGTGGGCCATGGAACTGGCAGGGGGTACTTCTATCCGCCGACGGTGCTGACCGGCGTGCCGCGCGAGGCCGCGATGGCGGATCAGGAGATCTTCGGGCCGGTCGCGCCGCTGACCGCGTTCAGCACCGAGGACGAGGTGGTGCGTGCCGCCAACGACACGGAGTACGGGCTGGTCGCCTACGTGTTCACGAACGACCTGCGACGCGCGCTGCGCGTGGCGGAGTCGATCGAGACGGGGATGGTCGGCCTGAACCAGGGCGTGGTGTCGAACCCCGCGGCCCCCTTCGGCGGGGTCAAGCAGTCCGGTCTCGGCCGCGAGGGCGGTGCCGTCGGCATCGACGAGTTCCTGGAGACGAAGTACATCGGCATCGCCCTCAACACGTGAGCCATACTCGAGCCCGCTTCAAGGGTTGAGGCGGCTGACGGGTCAGCGGTTGATCAGGCGGGTTATCGCGTCGTCCATGTGGGCGATGAGCAGTTTGTCGGCGAAGTCGGCGTTGCCGATCCGGATCGCCTCGGCGAGGGCGTAGTGCTCGCGGACGCGGAAGTCGGCGGTGGCGTACGTTTCGGCGAGGGCGTGGATGCACATCCGGGTCTCGGTGATGAACGTCTGGTGCATCCGCGACAGCCGGGGGCTCTCGGCCAGTCGTACGAGTGCCTCGTGGAACTCGATGTCGATCTCGCCGACCGCGGCCGGATCGCCCTCGGCATACGACATCTTGTCGACGATCTCGAGCAGGACCGTGCCGGGACCTTCGGTGTCGCCCATGTGGATCTTGCGGGCCGCGGCGCGCTCGATCGCCTCGCGGGCGAGGTACATGTCGCGGATGTCGTCCGGCGTCATGTCGACGACGAACAGGCCGCGGTTGCGGATCGAGACCAGCAGCCCCTCCTGGGTCAGCCGCTGCATGCCCTCACGCAGCGGCCCGCGGCTGACGCCGAGCTTGCGGGCCAGGTCGGCCTCACCCAGCTGCGCGCCGGGCTTGAGCTCGCCGTGGCCGATGGCCATCCGGAGTTTGTCCGCGATGATGCTCGGCGTCGACTCCTGCGCCAGCGGCTCGATGTAGTTGCTCACTCCGACGTCCCCCTAGGTGTTCCTGCTGAACAGAGTCCCCAAATGTGGCAGATACGGTACCTGGCCGACTAATTCGAGGCCCTTCCAGACCGTCACCTGGTTCGCCGTCAGCACGGGCTTGCCGACCGCGGCCTCGAGATCGTCGACAATCCCCAGCGTGTGCATGGCGGTGTCCGGTACCAGGATCGCCTCGGCGTCCGGGTGGTCGGCGGCCTTGACCATCTCCACGATCTGCTCCGGCCGGAGCGTCCCGACCTCCGCGGCGGTGATGATGCCGTGGCTACCCATCGACACCACCTCGACGCCGCCGCCGGTCAGGAATCGGACGAAGTGCTGCGCGACATCCTCCGGGTACGACGCCGCGATCGCGACCCGCTGGATCCCGAGCCGCCGGCACGCGTCGACGAACGCGATCGAGGTCGACGACGCGGGTACGCCGAGGGCCTGTGCCACGCCGGACGCCTGGTTGCGCGCACCCTCCGGCCCGAACACGAAGCTGCCCGAGGTGCATGCCCACATCACCGCGTCGGGCCGGGCCGACGCGAGCGCGGAGGCGCCCTCGGCGAGCCGCTCGGCGCGCCCGAGGTCGAGGAGCGCGTCGACCCGGTGCGCGTCCTCGCCGACCGAGGTGATGACCACCGGCAGTTTCACCGACCCGTCGAGCCTGGCCTCGAGCGCCGGATAGTCGTCCTCAGCGCTGTGTCCGGGATAGAGCAGGCCTACCGTGACCATCCGACCTCCTGGCTGCCGCGCACCGAAATGAGTAGATTGTTGACAATGCTAAACCCTGAGTACGACGTCGCGCGGTTGCTGGACGGTCTGCGACGGGAGGTCCGCGGGGTGGTCGCGGACGACCGGCGTACGCGCGCGCTGTACGCGGCAGACGGCTCGAACTACCGCGCGGTGCCGGACCTGGTCGTCGTACCCGCGGACGCCGACCAGCTCGCGACAGCCGTCACGCTGACCGCGGCAGCAGGCGCGCCGGTGGTCGTCCGAGGCGGCGGTACGTCGATGGCCGGCAACGCGATCGGCGGCGTGGTGATCGACGCGTCCAGGTACGTGAATCGGATCCTCGACATCGACCGCGCGAGCCGGACAGCAGTCGTCGAGCCAGGCGTCGTACTCACCGACCTCCTGGCCGCCGCGAAGCCGCACGGCCTGGCCTTCGGCGCCGACCCGTCCTCCGCCAGCCGCGCCACGCTCGGCGGCATGATTGCCAACAATGCGTGCGGTGCCCACTCAGTCGCCTGGGGGACGACCGCCGACAATCTCCTGTCCCTCGATGTGATCCTTGCCGACGGCACCCACCTGACCGTCGCCTCGGCTGCGGATCGCGCGGCTGCGGCTGCCCGGCCCGGGCGCGAGGGTGAGCTGCATCGGGCGCTGCAGGCATTCGTCGATCGGCATGACCTGTTGATTCGGCGGCGGTTCGGGCAGTTCACGCGTCAGATCTCCGGGTACGCGTTGCACCGGTTGCTGCCTGAGTACGGCTACAACGTGGCCGGTCTGCTGTCGGGTAGTGAAGGTGGGCTGGCGGCGACTTTGTGCGCCTCCGTGCGATTGACCGAGTTGCCTAAGGCAAAGGTCCTTTGTGCGCTGGGGTTCCCGGACTCGATCTCCTCGGCGGACTGCGTCCCCGTCGTACTGCGCCATGGCCCGCTCACGATGGAGTCCATCAACAGCGACCTGGTCGAACGGCTTCCGGCCGAGGTCCGCGAGGCCGCGATCCACGCCGGACTGCCGGCCGGCAGCGCCTGGCTCCTCGTCGAGATCGGCGGCGAGGAGGAGACCACCGCCGCACGAGCTGCCCGCACCATGCTCGAAGACTTGCGCGACGGCGGATCGCCCGCCACGGCATCGCTCGTCACCGATCCGGCGGCGCAGGCCGTGCTCTGGCGTTGCCGTACGGACGCGGCCGGTCTCGCGACCCGGCGCGCGGACGGTGCCGAGGCGTGGGGTGGTTGGGAGGACGCCGCCGTGCCGCCGGAGCGACTGGGTGCGTACCTTCGCGGACTCGACGAGGTGCTCGGACGGCACGGGCTGTCGGGTGCGTCGTACGGGCACTTCGGCGAGGGCTGCATGCACATGCGGATCGACTTCGACCTGCTCAGCACGCGCGGCATCGCGACGTACCGCGACTTCGTCGAACAGGCGACAGACCTGGTCGTCGAGCTCGGCGGCTCGGTGTCCGGCGAGCATGGCGACGGGCGGGCGCGGGGTGAGCTGCTCGGCCGGATGTACGGCGCCGACGGTGTCGCGCTGTTCGGTGAATTGAAGACAATCTGGGATCCGCGCGGGGTGATGAACCCGGGGATGATCGTTGACCCGCCGCGCCTCGACCTCGCAATCCGGCATGACGGTCCGGCGAAGGATCGGCATGTGGCGACGCTGTTCGACTACCCGGACGACGGGCACGACTTCGCGCAGGCGCAGCGGCGGTGCGTCGGGATCGGGAAGTGCCGGCAGAGTTCGGGCGGCGTGATGTGTCCGAGTTATCAGGTCACGCGCGACGAGCTGCATTCGACGCGCGGGCGGGCGCATCTGCTGTGGGAGATGCTGCAGGGGGACGTGATCAAGGACGGTTGGCGGTCGACGGAAGTCCGTGACGGACTCGATCTGTGCCTGTCCTGCAAGGGTTGTCTGTCGGATTGTCCGGTGAATGTGGACATGGCGACGTACAAGTCGGAGTTCACGCAGCACTTCTACGAACGGCGGCCGTGGAAGCGTCCGATGTCGCATTGGTCGATGGGGTGGCTGCCGTTGTGGTCGCGGCTCGCGTCGCGGGCGCCGGGGATCGCGAACCGGTTCGCCGGGTTGCAGTTGACGAAGCGGCTTGGCGGGATTGCCGCGGAGCGGGACGTTCCGGCGTTTGCTCGCGAGACGTTTGCAGCTTGGTTTGCCCGGCGCGGCAGTTCGACCGGTGGGCAGAAGGTTGTGCTGTGGCCGGACACGTTCACCAACTACCTCGCGCCTGAGATCGGTCGAGCGGCGGTGGCCGTGTTGGAGGCCGCGGGCTTCGAGGTCGACCTGCCTGCGAAGCCGGTTTGCTGCGGCCTCACCTGGATCTCGACCGGCCAATTGCCGAAGGCCCGCCGTGTTCTTGACCGTTCCTTGCGCACGCTCGAGCCGCACCTCACGGCCGGTACGCCGATCGTCGGCCTCGAGCCCAGCTGTACTGCGGCGCTCCGCCACGATGCGCCCGATCTGATTGTTGACAATCCACTCGCCGCAATGGCTGCTGCGAACACGCGGACTCTCTCCGAGCTGCTCGTCGATGCGGGCTGGAAGCCGCCGCAGGTTGGCGGAGAGGCGCTCGTGCAGACGCATTGCCACCAACATGCCGTACTCGGGTTCGACGCCGATCGCGCGTTGATGGACGCGGCCGGCATCGACGCGACCGTCCCGGACGCAGGCTGCTGCGGCCTGGCCGGCAACTTCGGCTTCGAACGCTCGCACTACGACCTCTCGAAGGCCGTCGGCGAACGCGTCCTGCTGCCCGCGGTCCGGTCATTGCCCGAAGCAACCGCCGTACTGGCGGACGGCTTCAGTTGCCGCACCCAGATCGCCCAGGGAACGGACAGGCGAGCCCGCCACCTCGCCGAACTGCTTGCCGACGCCCTACCCGACCAGCTTGTCGGCGGCGCGGCGTAGCCGGGCGACGCCTTCGCGGATTCGGTCGGGTGGCGTCGACGCGAAGCACAGGCGGAACGCGTCGGTGAATCGACCGCTGGGGGAGAAGGCCGGACCCGGGATGAACGCGACGCCCTCCGCGAGCGCGATCTCGAACAGTTGCTCGGTGTTGACGCCGTTCTCCAGCGTCACCCAGAGGAAGAAACCGCCCTCCGGGTCGGTCCATCGCGCGATGTCGCCGAAGTGCTCGGTCAGCGCGTCGTGCATCGCTTCCTTGCGGACCTTGTACTGCGCTCGTTGCGTGACCAGGTGATCCTCGAGATGCCCGCCGTCCAAGAATCCGGCGAGCAGTCGCTGGGCGGGGAGGTTGGTGCAGGTGTCCATCGCCTGCTTGGCGTTGATCAGTAGCTGCTGCAGTTCGGGGTCGGCGTCGACCCAGCCGACCCGCAACCCTGGCGCGACGATCTTCGAGAACGTTCGGACAGCGAAGAGCAGCGGATCACCCGCGGCCAGTTCGCGCAACGTCGGCAGCGGCTCTCCCGCGAACCGAAGCAGACCGTACGGGTCGTCGTCGATGACCATCGATCCCCACGATCGCGCGTGGTCGAGCAAGCGGTGTCGTCGTGCGAGCGAGAGCGTCGCGCCCGACGGGTTCTGGAACGTCGGGATCGTGTAGATCGCCTTCGGCGTCCGCCCGTTCAGTAGGCCTGGTAGATCGTCGACAATCATGCCGTCGTCATCGACGGGCACCTCGAGCAGTTCGGCGCCGTACGAGAGCGCGGTCGCACTGCCGTTCGTGTACGTCGGTGACTCGACGACGACGAGGTCGCCCGGGTCGACGAAGATCTTGCAGAACAGGTCGAGACCCTGCATCCCGCCGGCGGTGATGGTGAGCCGGTCGGCTGTGGTCTCGTCGCTGGTCCCGCGCAGCATCTCGAGCAACGCCGCGTGGAGCGGGGGATCGCCTTCGGTGGCAGCGTAGTCGTATGCGTCTGGGCGGCTGAGCTGTTCGGCAGCGATTGTTGACAATACTTTTGCAGGCACGGCTTCGGCGGCTGGTGATCCCATCGCGAAGCGCACGATGTCGTGGGTCTGCTTGTGCAGCAGCGAAGTACTCGAGTCGATCACCGAACCCACCAGTCCGGCGGTGCGTGCGGCGTATGGGAGTGCTGTCACAGGGTTACCTCCTGATCGTCAGTTCGTGGGACAGGCCGGTCAGTCGTTCCACTCCGTCCGCGGTGACCACCACGGGCTCGGACAGTTCGTATCCCCAGCCGTCCATCCACATCCCGAGGATCACGTGGAACGCCATCCCGGCGGTCAGGACGGTGGTCTCGCCGGGGCGGAGGCTGACGGTGCGTTCACCCCAGTCCGGTGGGTATCCGATCCCGATCGAGTACCCGATCCGCGAGTCCTTGATCAGGCCCTGCGCGGCGATCACGTCGTTGAACGCGGCGTGTACGGCGCTGCCGGTGACGCCGGCGCGGATTGTCGACAACGTCGCCTGCATGCCGTCGGCAACGACCTTGGCGGTCTCGCGCAGCCGTTGCGGCGGGTCGCCGAGCATCACCGTGCGGGCGAGTGGCGCGTGATAGCGGTCGTACACGCCGGCCAGTTCGATGGTGGTCGCTTCGCCGGCCTTGAACGGGCGATCGGTCCAGGTCAGGTGCGGCGTACCTGCCGCTTCGCCGGTCGGCAGCATCGGCACGATCGCCGGATAGCCGCCGCCGTGTTCGGAGGTGCCGATTGTCTGCGCGGCGAGGATCTCGGCGACGAGATCGCACTGCCGCAGACCCGGGCGGAGTCGTTCGAGCGCGACCCGCATCGCCCGCTCGGCGATCGATCCGGCGATGCGCAGCCGGTCCAGCTCGTACGGCGACTTGACCAGCCGGACCCAGTTGACCAGCTCCGCCGAGTCGACCAGGCGGTGGGCCGGTAGGCCGTTGCTCAGGGCAAGGTAACCGCGAGCGGTGAAATAGTGCGCGTCGCCCTCGATCGCGACGTCCGCGCCGGCTGGGATCAGGTCCCGGCACAACCCGGCGATCCAGTCGTACGGGTGGACATCGGGCCGGTGCACGAGATCCTCGGGATAGCCGTGGACCTGGTCCGCGCGCAGGTTGCAGGTGTACGACGCCCCGGCCGCGTCCATCGCCCGCGCGAACAGCTGGACCTCGCCGTTGGCCGGGATCAGCAGACACTGCGGTGTGTAGAAGGACCAGGCGTCGTACCCGGTCAGGTAGAAGAGGTTTGCCGGATCGTTGACAATCAGCGCGCCGAGACCGCGGTCAGCCATGACGGCGCGGACCCGGGCCAGCCGGTCGGCGTACTCGCTCATGCGGCGTCCATCAAGCTCTGCCCGGGCCCGACGCCTTGGTGCCCGGCGAGTTCCAGCGCGGACCACATCGTGACCTGGTTCGCGGTCAGCACTGGCTTGCCGAGCGCGGCCTCAAGACCCGCGATCACGTCGTACGTCGGGAGGTTCGTGCAGCTGATGAACACGGCTTCGGCCGCGTCGCTGTCGATGCTGCGTACCAGTTCGACGGTCGTTTCGTACGGCACTGCCCAGATCTGCCCGATCAGCCCGAGTCCGGCGGTCGCGACCACCTCGATCTCGGCCTCGGCGAGGAACGTGGTCAGCCCGGCCGTGAGGTCGTTCGTGTACGGCGTGACCGTCGCGACCCGCCTGATCCCTAGGCGATTCAGCGCGAGGAGCAGCGCGCCGCTGGTGGTCGTCGCGGCGGGCGCTCCGGCCGCGACCATCGCCTCGACCAGGGCGGCCTCGCCGGTCAGCCCGCCGACGAAGCTGCCGAACGTGCAGGCGTACGCGACCGCCAGCGGTCCCACCGGAAGAACGTTCATCGTCGTGCGGGCGACCATCTCCGGGTCCGAAATGTGAACGGCCATCTCCATCGTCGCTGCCATCGGCGCGTAGGGCGTGCGGGTGAGATGCAGGGTGACGTTGTCCGGGACCCAACGCCACAGTTCGCGGTCGAGCGCGAAGTCATACGGGGCGACCACTCCGATGCCGGTCTGCAACAGTGTGGGCACCGGTGCCGGCAGCGGGTGGGTGGACGGGCGCGTGCTCATGCGAGTCAGTGTGAGGCCACAGCAGATTGTTGACAATCCTACCATTGGATTCCTAGCCTCAATGGCGTGCCAGCCTCCTCCGCGCGCCCCGTGATCGCCGTGCTGTGTGAGCGCGCGACCGACCGCCCACCCGGTCTCGACGACTTACCTGTCGACTTCCGGTACTGCGCTGCTGACGGACTCGGCGCGGCGGTGCGAGGAGCCCAGGCGCTGATGCTCTGGGACTTCTTCTCGACTGCGGTCCGCGATGTCTGGGCGGACGCGGGCAGCCTCGAATGGATCCACGTCACCGCGGCCGGCGTCGACACCCTGCTCTTCGACGAACTGCGCGACTCGCCGGTCGTCGTCACCAACGCACACGGCGTCTTCGACCGGCCGATCGCGGAGTACGTCCTCGGTGCAGTGATCGCCCACGCCAAGGACAGCCGCCGCAGTTTCGACCTGCAAGGCAGCCACGAATGGCGGCACCGCGAAACCCGCAGCATCCACGGCGCCAAGGCCCTGGTCGTCGGCACCGGCGCCATCGGCCGAGCAACAGCCCGCCTCCTCCGCGCCGCCGGCCTGGAAGTCCGCGCCACCGGCCGCGTACCCCGCGCGGAGGACGACGACTTCGGAGAGATTGTTGCTAGTAGCAACTTGGCAGCGGAGATCGGGTGGGCCGACCATGTTGTGTTGGCGGCGCCGTTGACGAATGCGACCCGAGGCTTGGTGGACGCCGATGTGCTGGCCGCGATGCGGCCGGGGTCGCATCTTGTCAACGTTGCCCGCGGTCCGATTGTCGACGAAACGGCACTCCTCGCCGCGCTCGGGAGCGGACGGATCGCGGCGACCCTGGATGTCTTCGACCGGGAGCCGCTACCGGCTGATCACCCGCTCTGGGCTGCGCCGAACGTGACGATCACCGCCCACATGTCCGGCGACGTGATCGGCTGGCGCGACACCCTGGCGGCCCAGTTCGCGGCCAACGTCCGGCGCTGGCTGGCCGGCGAACCGCTCCTGAACATTGTTGACAAAAAGCTCGGCTACATCCCGACAGGAGATCGATGACGCAGGCAACCGAACTGGTCGAGGGTTATCGGAGCAAGCAGATCTCGCCGGTCGAGGCCACGCAGGAGGCCTTGAGCGCGATCGAGCGGTACGACGGTCAGGTGAACGCCTTCGTGCTGGTGGATGCCGAGGGTGCGCTGGCTGCCGCGAAGGAGTCGGAGGCCCGGTGGCACGCAGGGGAGCCACTGGGCCCCGGCGACGGCGTACCGACCTCGATCAAAGACGCATTGTGGACAAAAGGATGGCCGACAATGCGCGGCAGCACGCTGATCGACGCGGCCGGTCCGTGGGACGAGGACGCGCCGTCCGTCGCACGCCTGCGAGAGACCGGCGCCGTGATCCTCGGCAAGACGACCACCCCGGAGTACTCGTGGAAGGGCGTCACGGACTCCTACACGTATGGCGCGACCGGCAACCCGTGGGATCCGACCAAGACATCCGGCGGGTCGAGCGGCGGTTCCGCTACCGCGGTCGGGCTCGGCATGGGCGTGTGGTCGCTGGGCACTGACGGCGGCGGGTCGGTCCGGATCCCGGCCGCGTTCACCGGGACGGTCGCGCTGAAGCCGACGTACGGGCTGATTCCGCTGTTCCCGCCGAGTGCGTTCGGGACGCTGTCGCATGCCGGGCCGATGACGCGGACGGTACGCGATGCTGCGGCGCTGCTCGACATCGTCACCGGGTACGACCCGCGGGACTGGTCGGCGATGCCGACGCCGGCGGCGTCGTTCCTTGCCGGGATCGATGACGGAGTCGCCGGGTTGCGGGTCGGGTTCTCGGCCGATCTTGGTTTTGTTGACAATGATCCCGAGGTCGAGACCCTCGTGCGGACGGCAGTCGGCGTACTCGCAGACGCCGGGGCGATCGTGACCGAGGTGGATCCCGGCTTCAGCGATCCGATCGACGCGTTCAACGTGCTGTGGTGGTCCGGCGCCGCGAAGGTGCTCTCGGCGTACGACGTGGACGACCGGGTCGACCCCGGGCTGCGTCGCGTCGGCGAGCTCGGTTCGGCGTACTCGGCGTCGGACTTCCTCGACGCCACCACGGTGCGGATGGAACTCGGGACGTTGATGGGGCGCTTCCATCGGAAGTACGACGTACTCATCACGCCGACGCTGCCTATCACCGCGTTCCCGATCGGACAGGACGTGCCCGACGGTTCGACGTCACCGGATTGGACCGACTGGACGCCGTACACCTATCCCTTCAACCTCACGCAGCAGCCGGCGCTCAGCGTGCCGTGCGGATTTACGAAGGCCGGACTGCCAGTTGGTCTGCAGGTGGTCGCGCCACGGCACGCCGATGCGCTGACGTTGCGGGTCGGGCAGGCGTACCAGGCGGCGACCGATTGGCATCTGCGTACACCCACCTTGGAGGCGAAGTGAGTAAGTACATCACCGTCAGCCTGGACAAGCGCGGCGTGAGTTGTGTGGCGAAGCTGCTCGACGACGTGGCGCCGCGGACGTGCGCGGCGGTGTGGGACGCGCTGCCGCTGTCGGCACCGGTGTTCCACGGCAAGTACGCGCGGAACGAGATCTACACGTTGCTGCCCGCGTTCGCTCCGGCGGATCCGGGCAAGGAGAACACCACCGTTACGCCGATCCCGGGTGATCTGTGCTGGTTCTCGTTCGACTCGGACGATCTTGGCAATCCGGCGTACGGGTACGAGAACACGACCGGCACCGGGACAACTGGTGCGATTGTCGACCTTGCAGTCTTCTACGGACGCAACAACCTGTTGATCAACGGCGACCAGGGGTGGGTGCCGGGCAACGTGTTCGGCGCGGTGACCGAGAACCTCGACGAGTTCGCCGCGGCCTGCCAGGACCTGTGGATGGGCGGCGCGCGCGGCGAGACCCTGTCGTTCAGCCGGCTCTAGTCGATCGGGTTCAGTTGATCGGCTCCTGCAGTTCGGTGACCCAGTCGGCTGGGTACTCGGGTGTGTCCAGGTAGAGCTCGCGCGCCGGCTCGGCCGCGCGGTGGTTGTTCTCGTCGATCCAGCGCGCCAACGCTTGCCAGGCCGGCAGCACCTGGTCGATCGGACCGCGATGCACCAACGTCGCGGCTCGCATCGCCGGCAGATCGATCACCTCGAGACCGTTGAGGTTGCCTCCGGCATCGACTGCCGCCGGAACCGTCGCCCGTACGACGACTTCGTCCTCGGACGCGTGATTGCGTTCGTACAGGCAGGTCAACCGGCCCGCTGGATGGACGTCGGCATCGGGCAACCGTCGACCGAGTTCGGCGCACAACGGACGCACTATCGGCGTGATGTCCTCAGGCGTGAAGCTCGCCGCGGTCGCCGTCAGAGCAACTAGCCGTCCCGCGGGGAGGTCTTTGACGACGATATCGGCGGCTGGCACATCAGCCTCCAGGCCGCGCAGCCGCGACTCAACCTGAGCGAGCCGCGCGTAGCTCTCGGCGACGGTTGTCTGCAATTCTGCTCGTCTCATTGTCAACAATGCGCGCATCTCGGTCGCGCCGAGATTGTCTGCAATCAGCGCACCGACCTGTTCGAGCGTGAAACCGAGGTCTTTGAGCGCGACGATCCGGTTCAGATCGGCGAGCTGCCCGGCGGTGTAACTGCGGTACCCGGTCGACGGGTCGACGTACGCCGGCCGGAGCAGGCCGAGGGCGTCGTAGTGCCGCAGCATCCGAATCGACACCCGCCCGTGCCGCGCGAACTCACCGATCGCGAACATGGGATGCAGTCAACCAGCCAGCAGTTCCGCGAAGGTCACCGCGGTGTCGTCCTCGTGCCACGGACCGATCACCTGAGCGCCGACAGGCAGGCCGCCCTTGGTGCGTCCGATCGGCATGTTGAGGGCGGGATGACCGATCAGGGAAGCGTGCGAGATCCAGAACACCTGGGTGTCGTACCGCTGTCCATCGATGCTGGTCGAGCCGTGCGGGAATGCGACCGTGAAGCTGGTCGGACATAGGAAGACGTCGACATCCTCGAAGTACCGCTGCCACTTGGCCCGCGCGACCATCCGCGCACGTTCGGTCGCGAGCAGGTCGTCGACGGTCATCCCCGTCGGTTCGCCCCCGTGCAGTGCGAAGAACAGGCCGACCTGCTGACCGAACTCCTCAGCCTGTTCGCCCGGATCGACCTCGTCCGGCCAGCCTTCGACGATCTTCGCCCCGCTCCGGGCAAGCCGGTCGATCATCTCTGCCATCGCGTCGCCGACCTCGCTCGAGACGGGCGCGGCGGGATGATCGGTCACAACGCCGACGCGGAAGTCTTCCAGTCGCCGGTGCCGCGGCGGCGTCAGCGACCACGAGTACGGCGCCTCGGGTCCGGCAGTCGCACGGAGGGCGATGCGCAGATCGGCGGCGGAGCGGGCGAGTGGTCCGATTGTCGACAAGTTCGGGAGTTCGCTCGGCAGGTACGGCGTACCGGGAACCTGGAAGCCGCGTTGCGGGACGAGGCCGTTGGTTGGCTTGAGTCCGTACACCCCGCAGTACGCCGCCGGGAGCCGGATCGAGCCGACGAGATCCGAGCCGTACTCGAGGTACGTGAGGTCGGCGGCGAGTGCGGCCGCCCCGCCACCGCTCGAGCCGCCTGGCGTTCGACTGAGGTCGGCGGGGTTGTTCGTCCGTCCGTAGATCTCGTTCACCGTCTGCCCGAAGTCGGCGAGCATCGTGTGCACATTGCTCTTCCCGACGATGATCGCTCCGGCCTGCTGCAATCGCTGCACGACGGTCGCGTCCGCATCGGCGACGTACTCCGCGAACGCCGGATTGCCCCACGTCGTGTGCATGCCGGCGACGTTCAGGCAGTCCTTCACCGTCATCGGTACGCCGTGCAGCGGGCCGACCGGCTGACTCGGGGCTACCGCATCCGCTGCATCCGCCTCGGCCAGTGCGTAATCGGGCAGGATCTCGACCACCGCGTTGATTGTCTTATCGTCGACAATCCTCGCCAGCAGTTGTTCGGTCACCTCACGCGACGTGACCTGCCCGGTGCGGATCTGCTCGGCAATCTCTCCAGCTGTCATCATGCCGCCGGTCTATGGCCTGACACGGTGTCAGAGTCAATTGGCGTACCTAACGACAGGTAGTGGTCGCGGCCGGGTAGAACACCTGAGCGTGAACTCGCCGGTGCGTACGGTGTTCGGCGGGTGTACTACCCGTCCTTAGGTACAGCACTGACCGGCCGCCAGGACGGCGTGCGGGCGACGGGTTGGTCAGCGCGCAACTTCGGCGCCGTTGTGAATGACCCGTCGGGTCCGGTCCTGGAGTGACGTGCAGTCCAGCGAGGTCCCATCCAGCAGCACGAGATCGGCCCGCTTGCCGACTGCGATCTCGCCTCGATCGTCTCCGAGATCGAGCAACCGCGCCGCATCAATCGTTGCTGCACGCAACGCACCGGCGTCGCCCAGCCCCGCTGCCGCGAGATGCCTGAGTTCCCACAGCGCTTCCGCGTGTGGGCGAACCGGGTTGTCGGTTCCCATCGCAATCCGGACCCCGGCGTCGATCGCCAGCCGCATCGACTCCCGATGCGCCTCGGCCGCACCCTCTGGTGCGTGCTCGGGATCGGACTGAGTCACGGATAACGTCGGCACGTATGTGGTCCCCGCCGCAGCCATCGCCGCGACGGCCGCTTCGTCCAGGTAGGTCCCGTGCTCGATGCTCGCCGCACCGGCACGCGCGGCCAGCTCGACCGCTCGTGCTCCGTGCGCGTGCACCATCACCTTCCGGCCGCCGCGCCGCCCGGCTTCGTCCACCAGAGCGCTCATCTCATCGGCCGTCAGCTCGACGTCGTGCACGCCCTTGCCGATCGCCATCGAGCCGGTCGCGGTCACCTTGATCCAGTCCGCCCCGGCGCGGACCATCCGCCGTACGACGGCCCGTGCCCCGTCAGCCCCGTTGAAGATCGGATCCGGCAGCGAGGGATCATCGAAGAAGTCGACTGGTCCGGTCCGGGGCGCCCACAGGTCGCCGATGCCGCCTGTCGTACCCACCTGCCGCAGGCTGATCAGCAACTCGGGTCCGTCGATCCAGCCCTTCTCGACGGCCATCCGCACGCCCGCGTCCGCACCCCACGCGTCCCGCACGGTCGTCACACCCAACTGCAGCAGCGTCCGCAGCACCGGCACAGCGGACAACGGCCGCACCGACCGTGGCAAACCGAACGGGTCGAGCCGCGTCTGTGAAATACAGACATGCGTGTGACAGTCGATGAACCCCGGGACGATCAGCCCGCCGTCACAGTCGATTGCCTCGTCGCCATCCAGCCCGATCCCAACGTCGACAATCCGATCGTCGACAAGCACCACGTCCGCGGTACGCACCTGGCCCGATGCAACGTCGAGAACCGAACCGGAACGAAGCAACAGCCGAGTCATCCCCGCATCTTCGCAACCAACAGGACCAGGCCGGCACCGGCGTCAGTTCGACGGCACGCCCGTGGCGCGACGGACGAATGCGTCGAAGGTGCGGTCGGGGAGAACACCGCGGAGGAAGATCATCGGCTTGGCTCCGTACCCGACGGCGTACCGGGTTCTTGGATTGCGGGCGGTGACGGCTTTGGTGACTGTGCGGCCGATCAGTTCGGGCGGCGAGGAGCGCCGCTGTGTGGAGTCTGCGGCGAGGGAGTCGGCGACGGCGTTGCCTTGCGGTGCGTAAGCGCTCTCCGAGGAGACGGCGCGGACTTTGTCGGCGGCGATGCCGGCCCACTCGCTTCTGATGCCGCCGGGCTCGATGACGATGACGTCGATGCCGAAGGGTCTCACTTCGAGGCGCAGGCAGTCGCTGATGGCTTCGAGGGCGAACTTGGTGGCGTGGTACCAGGCGCCGAGCGGGGTGTGGATCTTGCCACCCATGGACGTGATGTTGACGATCCTCCCAGCGCGACGGGCACGCATGTGCGGCAGGACGAGCTGGGTCAGCCGCGCGGCTCCGAAGACGTTCACCTCGAACTGGTAGCGGGCCTCGTCCATCGGTACGTCCTCGAGGGCGCCGTACGAGCCGTAGCCGGCATTGTTGACCAGGACGTCGATGCGGCCGGCCTCGGCAATGATCTTGGCGACACCTTCCTGCATCGAGGCGTCGTCGGTGACGTCCATGCGGATCGGGCGGATTCCGGCATCGGCGAGGTGCGCCATCCGCTCGACGCGGCGGGCCGCGCCGTACACGGTGTAGCCGGCGTTGGCGAGCTTGAGCGCGGTGGCTTCCCCGATGCCCGACGAGGCGCCGGTGACGAGGGCGACCTTCATCGAGAGGTTGTGGCTCATGGTATGAGTCCTTCTTCCAGTGAGGTTGATGTGGTGGTGACTCCCTCAACGCTAGGAACCGGACAGCGCAGCGCCACTAGCAGAAGACGCCGTTCGGCTCGCGATTCACGCCAAGATCTGCGCGGCGGGATCTGCAAGCCGGATGGCGCCCGATGCATGTCCTTCGAACGGCCTCGGTGGCTAGGCTCGATCCATGGCCGGCGAACGCTTCGACCTCGAACCGAGCATCAGGGCATTGCTGCGCGATCTGGGCATCTCCACGGCGAGGGTCCTTCGCCGTGCTGCGCTGCCGGCAGATCTGTTCACCCGGCGGCCCATCGAGTTGGCGGTTCCGGAGTACTACCGGTTCTGGGACGCGCTGGACGCCGAAGGCCGCGCCGCCAGCCCTGACCGGGACCTTGCGGTCACCATTGGCAACGCGATCTCGGCCGAACTCTTCTCACCGCCGATCTTCGCCGCGTTCTGCAGCCCTGACCTCAGTACGGCCGCACAACGACTGGCCGCATACAAACCCCTTATCGGCCCGGTCCGACTCGACATCGACACAGCCGACGATCTGACGATCACCTACGAGTGGCCTACCGGCCAGGCGCCGCCGGCGCTGCTGGCCACCACGGAGCTGGTCTTCTGGGTCGCGCTCGCCCGCATCGCCACCCGCGAGCACATCGGCCCTGCCCGCGTCGCGATGCCCAGCCTGCCCGCGAATCGCATCCCGCTCGAGAACTACCTGGGCAGCCGGGTCCGCAAAGGCACCGGCGACCCGGTCACCTTCACCGCGGCCGATGCCGCTCGCCCCTTCCTGACCCAGAACGACCAGATGTGGCGCGTATTCGCCCCCGGCCTTCGCCGACGGCTCACCGACCTCCAGGCCTCAGCCACCGTCGCCGAACGTGTACACGCCGCCCTCGTCGAAACCCTTCCCGCAGGCGATCCTTCGATCACCGCAGTCACCAACCAACTCGCCACCAGCGCCAGGACCCTGCAGCGCCAGCTCAGTCAGGAAGGCACCTCTTACCAGGCGATCCTCGCCAGCACCCGCGAGAACCTGGCCCGGCATTACCTTGCCAGCGGCAACCTGCGGACCTCGGAGATCGCCTTCCTCCTCGGCTACAACGACACCAACTCGTTCTACCGGGCCTTCAAATCCTGGACCGGAACAACCCCAGACGCGATCCGGGCAACCACAGCCTGAGCGTCCAGCCACCCGCGCAGCTGACCCTGTCGTCCCGTGATGCCGTTGTCAGGTGAGGAGGCGGAGGGCTGCAAGCGCGTAGGTACGGGCTGCAGTGACGAGCTCCGCGACGGGCACGGACTCGTCGGCGCGGTGGGCCTGGGTGGTGACGGAGCCGGGACCGAGGACGACGACGGGTACGCCGAGGTCGCGGGCGATGTAGCCACCGTCGCACGCCGCAGTCCAGCCGGCGAGTGGCATCGGCCGGCCGCCGCCGTCGAGGCGCGCGGCTTCGGTGGCGCGGACCAGGTCGGCGTCCGCGGCGGTCTCGAAAGCGGGCATTTCCATCGGCATCGCGAGCTCGACAGTGAGGCCGCGGTCTTCCAGGTGCAGAGCGGCTACGCGACGGCCGAGGTCGGCGAGGACTTCGGCGGGGGACTCGCCAGGGAGGAGGCGGCGGTCGGCGACGACCACGCATTCGGCGGGGACGATCGAGCCGCCGGTGCCGCCGTTGATCTGGCCGACGCTCCACGTCGCGGGGCCGAGCAGCGGGTGCGGGGCGGTGGCGAGTTCGGCGTGCAGGCGTTCGATCTCGGCGACGACGCCCGCCGCGCCGTAGATCGCGTTGGCGCCGCCATCCGGGTTGCCGGCATGCGAGGCGCGCCCGTGCACGGACACCTGAAGATAGGAGTCGCCCCGGGCGGCGATGATTGTCTGCAAATCAGTCGGTTCTGCAGTGATGCATCCGACGTACTGTCGTTGCGGCTCAGCTATGTATGCGCGGATACCCTTGCCGGTTTCTTCTTCGTCTACTACTGCGGCCAGTTCGACCGGGCCGGACAGGGGAGTGCCGCGGAGGGCGGCGAGGGCGATCAGGGCTGCGGCGAGGCCGCCCTTCATGTCGGAGGCGCCGCGGCCGTAGATGCGGCCGTCGCGGAGGAGGCCGCCGTACGGGTCGACCGTCCAGCCGTCGCCGACCGGTACGACGTCGGTGTGGCCGAGCAGCAACAGTCCGGGATTGTTGCCTCCGGCAAGCGTGATCGTGACGTTGTCGCGGCCGGGTTCGACCGGTGACAGTTGTACGTCGAGCCCGAGCTCGCGGGCCGCCGCGGCGAGGACGACCGCGGTGGCGGCCTCCTCGCCGGGCGGATTCTGCCCGTGGGCGCGAACCAGGTCCTGCGTAACCCGGACCAGCAGGTCCTCGTCGATCCGGTCCAGCACCTTCTGTTCGGCGGGTGTCAGGCTCATGCCCACCAACCTTAGGCTCAGCGACCGGCCAGGTACGTGCGCCAGCCTCCCGCCGAGGTGATGTCGCGGGCCGGGTCCGCAGCGTCCGCGGTGCACACGAAGCCGAGGACCTGCTGTCCGTCCGACAGCTCCAGCGGCCCGATCGCGAGCGGCGGATCGATGGTCGCGGCGAATCCGCCCAGCTCAGCCGCCGGCAGCCGCCACACCTCAACCTCGATCCCGGGACCGTCAGCACCCGTCACCGTCCGGGTCAGCCCGGGCCGAGGCCCGTCGACCAGATACATCCGGTACGACGACGCGGTGCGCGCATCGAACGCGAGCCGCGCACCACGCCGTACCAGCTGGTCATTGAGAGGCTGCCCGGACAGATGCGCACCCGCTACTGCCAGCAGGACATCAGTCTCCACAGGCGCCGTCGACACCGGTTCGCCGCACCACAGCGCGGCCAGATCGATCAGCGCATGGTCATGACCCGCCGGCGCCAGCAGCTGTACGCCGAACGGCAGGCCGTCGGCACGATCTGGTCCCGGGAACGCGACCGCGCACAGGTCCAGCAGATTGACCATGTTCGTGAATCGACCGAGCCGACTGTTCACACCGATCGGATCCGCGGCGACCTCAGCCAGCGTGGGATGTCCGGGCGTGACGGGCAGCAGCAGCGCGTCGAGCTGGCTCCACAGATGCTCACTCGCCCGAGCAAGCGTGGCGAGCCGGTCGAACCCTGCGAACGCTGCGGACGCTGTCAAGGCCGCACCGCCGCGCACGATCGTCCGCACGGTGGGGTCGATTGCTGGATTGTCGACAAGCTTGTCACCGAAGGCGAGCCACCGCTCGGCCAGCCACGGCCCCGAGTACAGCAGATCAGCCGCCTCGAGCAGCGGCCGCACATCCACCTTCACGACCTCGCCGAGCCGATGAGCCTCCGACAGCATCTCCTGCCAGGCGGCCTCATGCAGCGGATCCAGATCCAGCCCGATATCCGGTACGCCGATCACACGCCCACCGCGAGCGCGCGGTAGATCCTCGGCACGCCGCGACCACGGATCATCGGGGTCATAGGCAACCATCACCTCGTACGCCGCTCGCGCAGTCGCAACGTTCCGGGCCATCACCGTCACGCAGTCGAGCGAGCGGCAGGCTGGTACGACGCCGCGCGCCGACACGAGCCCGCGACTCGGCTTGATGCCGATCAGCCGGTTGAACGCGGCAGGCACCCGCCCGCTGCCGGCCGTGTCCGTCCCGAGCGCGAAATCGACCTGCCCACTCGCGACGGCGACTGCGCTGCCGGAGCTGGATCCGCCCGACACGTGCTGCTCGGAGAAGACGGAGTGACAAGCGCCGTACGGCGATCGGGTGCCGACCAGACCGGTTGCGTACTGATCGAGATTCGTCTTCCCGAGCGGTACGGCGCCGGCCGCGATCAGCTGATTGACGACAAACGCATTGTCTACAACAGGCTGTGAGTTGCGCGGGTCGCCGGCCGTCGTTGGCACCCCGGCGAGATCGATGTTGTCCTTGAGCGCCATCCTCAGCCCGCGCAGCGGCCCGTCGGCGGGCTCGACCGGGTCGACCCTGGTGATCCACTCGTTGTTCATGCGCCCCACCGGGCCCGCTCAGCCTCGAACGCGGCGCGGCGTCTGGCCCGCACGGTCGCTATGTCCACAGGTGCCTCCTGCTCGATCCGGCGTACATCGGAGATCGAGAACGTCGCCGGGGTGGTCTTCAGGTCTGCCCGGCCGGCGGCGATCTCGGCCCGCTCGTGGGCGAGCTGCTCCGCGCTGACCGGTGTGAATCTGATCAGATCGAACTGCCTCAGCAACCAAGGCTGCTCGTCGGCGGGGGAGAGCCGCCAGACCGGGACGGTGCGTCCGACCAACTGGTACCCGCCGGGACCCTCCATCCCGTACACGCACAGGTAGATCCCGCCGATCCCGACCGCATTCTGCGGCGTCCAGGTCCGGGCCGGGTTGTACTTCGTGGTGACGAGCCGGTGCCGCGGGTCGACCGGCACCGCGACCGGCGCGCCGAGATAGACGTCGCCGAGACCGACCACCAGGTACGTCGCGGCCTGCACGATCTCGAAGACCTCGTCCCGCGTGTCCAGATCGTTGACCCGCCGGATGAACTCGACGTTGTCCGGGCACCACGGCGCATCCGGCCGGACCGAGGTCGCGTATCTGCGCATCGCCTCGTGCGCCTCCGGGTGGTCGAACGCGATCGGCAGCACCACCTCGCGAGCCGGCAGCACCACAGTCTCGGGATCGTCCAGGCCGGCTGCGAGGAACGCGAGCCGCTCCGCGAGCGTGGCCAGTGACAGCCGGGACGAATCCACGGCGACGAGCACGGACCGGACGCCTTCGACGATCTCCGCCACACCCGCCGGCTGGTCTTCCCGCAGGGCCTGCGCCAGCAGGTGGATCCAGACGCGGACGGTGAGGTCGAGCTCGGCCGGTCCGGCCTCGACGAGCAGATGTCGTTCGCCGGCGCATCTGATCGTGTACGACGGCGCCGTGGCGGACCGCTCGCCGTCGTACAGGATCTCCGGACGGCTCGGCGTACCGGTGGAGACCGCGAGGGAGGTCGGCTCCTGGCGCAGATCCCTGAGCCAGCGACGGCGGTGCTCGATCGCTTCGGTCGCTGCAACTAGTGTCACCGGGACTAGTTGCACTGAGTCGCCGGCGCGCAGTTGGCCGAGCATCCAGCGGTCGGCCTCGATCACGACGGCGGGTACGACGAATCCGCCGAGCGACGGGCCGTCCTTGCCGACGATGACCGGGGTGTCGCCGGACAGCATGATGCCGCCGACCGGGTACGCCGAGTCGTGCACGTTGGACGGATGCAGACCGGCCTCGCCGCCGTCGGTTCGCGCCCATCCGGGAGTCGGCCCGATCAGCCGGACGCCGGTGCGATCGGACCGATGGTCGACAATCCAACTGTTGGCAAAGAACGCATCGACACCTTCGGTGGTCAGATGCTCCGGCGCTCCGTGCGGTCCGGGAATCACGCGTAACTGCCAAGAATCCGACATCGCCGGCAGTTCTACCGACAACGGAGACAACAGGTTCTCCTGCCGACCGAGCGGAATCTGGTCGCCGGCCTCGAGCGGCCTGCCGCCCTGACCGCCGAAACCGCCGAGGATGAACGTCGACCGACTGCCGAGCACCCGCGGTACGTCGAGGCCGCCCTGGATCGCCACGTATCCGCGCACCCCGGGACCGTCGAGCGGGCCGATGTCCAGCACCGAGCCGGCCGGCCAGCGGATGACCATGCCTGGCCTGATCCGCAGATTGTCGACAGTCGCATTGCGGACAGCGCCGCCGACACAGACCAGTCGATCCTCGTCGCAGGTGAGCACCGGGCCGGTGAGCACACACTCGAGTCCGGCCGCGGTGTCCGGATTGCCGACCGCGGCGTTGAGCAGGGCGAAGGTCAGTTCGTCGGCGGCTCCGGACGGCGGTACGCCGACATCCCACAGGCCGGGCCGGCCGGCGAGATCCTGCACCGTGGTCTGGGTGCCTGGGGCAACAACTGTGACGATGGCCAACGTCACCACCAGCCCAGCAGCTGGATCGGCGTCGGATCCCAGCCGTTACACGGATTGTTGACCTGCGGACAATTGCTGATCAGTACGAACAGGTCGCGGCTCGCGGTCACCTCGACGTACTTGCCCGGCGCCGACAGCCCGTCCTCGAACGTCAGGCCGCCGGTCGACGTCACCGGTACGTTCATGAAGAAGTTGATGTTGTGGGTGAGCTGCCGCTGGCCGATGCCGGCCTCCGCGCCGTACCGCAGGAACGTCTGCCGGCACGCGTGCTGGTGGCGGGTGAACTCGCCGTACCGGATGACGTTGCTCTCCTGCGAGCATGCGCCGCCGACGGTGTCGTGCCGGCCGCAGGTGTCGTCGGTGATCACGGCGAGCTCGTCGAGCCTGGTCGAGATCAGACGCGATCCGGTGGTCAGGAACACGGCGCGCTGCTCGCGGATCGTGTCGAAGGCCGAGTACCGGTTGTCGATGTCGTGGGCGTCGTAGAAGAGCGTGTCGACAGCTTGGTTCCCGTGCAGGTCGACAATCCGCAGCCGCCCACCAGCCGGCACGCTGACGAGTGCGCCGTCACCGGCTTCGACCACGGAGTCGAGGGCGACGGTCGTCGCGGTGATGGTCATGCGATCAGCTCCCGGGTCAGGCGAAGCGCGCGGACCGCTTCCTCACGCAGCTCGGGATCGTCCACGTGTGCGGGCGATTCGAGCTGTACCGCAACGCTTGCTGCTGCGCCGTCGGACAGCGCGTGGGGTGCGGTTGAGACGAAGATCAGGAGGTCCTGGTCGGCGCGCAGGGTGACGCTGTCGCCTGCGTGGGCGTGGTCGGGGATGTAGGCGAGTGAGGCTCGCGGGTCGTCCGAGACGGCGACCTTGCTGAAGAAGTTGATGCAGCCGTGCAGGTCCGCCTCGCCGAAGCCGTGCTTGACGAGTTCGAGCAGGAGGAGGCGGTCGGGGAGGGCTCCGGTGAGGCAGTCGTGCCAGTCCAGAGTCGAGCCGATGACGGTTGCCAGGGCGAGACCGCGGTCCGACATCAGGACCATGCCGGGTTTGATGCGCGCAGACATCTGGGACTTCAGGGTGTCGGGGATGTTCAGCCGGTCGAGGCGATCGGCGCCAATGATCAGGACGGTCGCGTTCGCGCCGTCGGCCAGTGCCGTGAGCGTGATCGTGCGTCCCGCACGTACCTGCGCCGACCACGCGGCGCCACCCGGCAGCTCGTGCACGTGGGAGGGTGCGGGGCTCATGCGCTGGCGCCTTCCGTCTCGATTGCCGGCGCGGCGGTTCGGAGCGGTACGCCGATCGACGCGTAGTACGCCGTGCGCTGGGTCCGGTACGCGAGGAGCCCACCGGCAGCGACGACGGCGAGGGTGATCAGCGGAAGGTAGTGGAGGTACCAGCCGTCTCCGGCCGGGTCGTACACCTCGGCGCGCGGCCAGCCGAGGTTGATCGCCATCGCGAGTCCGTAGGCGACCGCGACAATGTTGACAATCAGACCAAACCGTCCGAGCGAGAACAGCGGCCGGCCGTTCTCGTCCACTCCGGCCGGCAGACCGCCGCCGGTCAGACGGCGTACCAGCAAAGGTGCGGTCACCATCAGATACGCGACGTACAGCAGCATGATGCAGACGCTCGCGAGACCGAGGAACAGGCCCGCGTTCCCCACGTTCACGACCAGACAGACAGCGGCCAGCACGCCGGGTACGACGGTTGCGGCGACCGGCGTGCCCGTCCGCTTGGACACCTTGCGCAGTTCACGCGATCCCGGCAGCACGTTGTCGCGTGCCATCGAGAAGATCATCCGGGCCGCAGCGGTCTGGATCGCGAGCGTGCACACGCAGACCGCGAGGGCGACATCGAGCAGCAGGAGCTTCCCGGGCGTCGTACCGAGCCTGCTCGTCAGCACGTAGGGGAGACCTTGGGTGGCCAGATCGCCGTCGGTCAACGAAGGCGCCGCCATCAGCGCCGCGATGATCAGGAACGCACCACCGATGCCGGAGGCAACGACCGCCCGGATGATCGTGCGCGGTGTCGTCGCCCGCGGCTTGTGTGTCTCCTCCGACAGCTCGCCCGCGCTGTCGAACCCGACCAGCACGTACGCCGCCATCAACGCCGAGATCAGCAGCGGTACGACGTACCCGGTCGAGCTGTCCAGGTTCGTCGTGTGCAGTACGACGGAGGGGCCGCGCTCGGCGCGCATTGTCAACAATACGATGATCAGAACGACGCCGATCAGCTCACAGGTCACGCCGACCGAGTTCACGATCGCGGTGATCCGCACGCTGGTCGCGTTCAGCACAGTGGTCGCGGCGAGCAAGATGCAGCCGAGGAGTACGGCGTTCGCGGCGCCGTCCTTCGACGCGAGGGCCGGATCGCTGCCGACCAGCTGGAACCCGGGCCAGACCGCGGGCAGGACGACCTGCAGGGCGATCGCCGCGGTGGCCAGCGTGATGATCTGCGCGATCACCATCGTCCAGCCCGCGAACCAGCCGACCACGGCGCCACCGAGACGGCGGGCCCACTGGTAGATCGCGCCCGACAAGGGGTACCGCGCGGCGAGTTCGGCGAAGCACAACGCCACCATCAGCTGACCGGCGAGGACCGCGGGCCACGTCCAGAAGAACGCCGTACCGCCGAAGCCGAAGCCGAGGCCGAAGAGCTGGAAGACAGTGGTGAGGATCGAGACGAACGAGAAGCCGGCCGCGAACGACGCGTAGCTGCCGACCCGGCGGGAGAGTTGCTGGGCGTAGCCGAAGTGGCCGAGGTCGCGCGCGCCGACTTGATCGGGTGTCAGGGTTTCGGGGGATGCAGTGCTGGATGCTGGCATTTCCGGCCTCCGCTGGGGATATGGCCCGGAATGCGCACAGCAACCCGGGGCCTTCAAGGCCTCCCGGGCTTTTGTCCCGCCGTGGAACGGTGCTCTGCTGCGAGCACCGCCTCCCCTCTCGGACCAGTCCTGCCGGTCGGCTCGACCAGCAGCGGAACCCTAGGGGCGCCCCGCCGTCCCGGCGGGTCCTTTCCAGTTCAGGGCCCGCCGGTTTCAGCAGTCGTCCTCGCTTGTAACGCCGAAGTAAAGAAAACCTCTCACTGTTTCCGGCTCATAGCCCTTGCCGGAAACCTTCACGCCAGGATGCGTACCCGGGCTGCCACCCGAGCGTCTGCTTCGCCAGCGTGTTGTCGGCCCCGCGGATCTCGGTGAACGCCGCCACCCCGACATCGCCGACAGCGAGCCGTCCGACCCAGGCCGGCACGTGCCGCGGCGGCTTCGCCCCGAGGATGCGAGCGAACTCCGGCAGCCACACCGCCGCCTGCGCCGGGTCGTCGTCCGCGATCTGGAACACCCCGGTCACGTCGCTCCCGACCGCCTTCACGGTTGCCGAGGCCGCGTCGTCGTAGTGGATGAACGACCACACCCCGGTGCCGTCGCCGATCAGCGGCAGACGGCGCTTCTGGATCAGCTCCACCATCGAGCCGCCCTTGCCGATATCGCCGGTCGGGCCGTAGAAGCTGCCGTACCGGAGCGCGACGCCCTCGATCCCGTCGGCGTTCAGGACCGCCGACTCGAGGTGCTTGATCCCGGCCATCGTCTGCTGCTGCGCGGGCACAGGGTTCGGGTCGAGCGGGTCCGCCTCGGTCTTGGTAGCGGACCCGCCGTGCTGCAAGTTCCAGCCGGCGTACGACTGGACGACGAACCGTCGTACGCCGGCAGCCTGGGAAGCGGCGAGCAGGTTGTCGGTGCCCTCGGTCCGCAGCCGGTTCGTCATCGCGAAGCTGTCGTCGAAGTGCTTGAAGTCGATCCCGCCCTTGAGCGCCGTCATCTGATGTACGACGACCTCCGGGCGAACCTTCTCCACGGCCGCTCGGACAGCGGCGGCGTCGAGCCCGTCCGCGAGTACGACGTCCGCCCCGAACGACCGCACGCTGCTCGCGCCGGACTCGGACCGGGTCATCCCGGTCACTTCGTGCCCGGCCGCGATCAGCTGCGGTACCAGCGACCGGCCCAATCCACCGGTCGCACCTGCTACCAAGACCTTCATCTCATCCTCCGTCGTCTGTTGTTACGACCCGGAGGACACGTGGCGGCCTCAGCTTTGTGACATGACCCCGATCACACCTCCGAGGTCAGCGTGAACTCGGTCGGCCCGAACGACACGTTGAGCTCGCCGTCGACGGTCATGGCGTCACCGGCGACCCGGCAGGTGAACTTCGCAACGAACGGCGTCTCGACCCAACGGAGTGTGGCGACGAACGCATCACCGTCCCCGTACGCGCTGGACAAGATGCGGTTGCGCGCCTCGAGGCTCGCGTCGTACAGACTGCCCAGCGTCGACTGTTCCTGCCAGTCGCCGGGCGCGCAGACGATGTCATGCGACCCGCCTCCGCCGAACTCCTCGAAGGTGAAGACCCCGGTGCCGTCCGGGTCGAGCCGTACGGCGGTCAGCCCGGCGTCGTTGCGCTCGGTGAACCGGTACGTCCGCCCGTCCCCCGCCGCCGGTGCCGCACCGGTCGGCGGCAGCAGCTCCAGCTTCGACGGACGCGCGACCGACGGGACGTCCTTGCCCTCGAGCGCCGGGAGCAGATACTCCCAGACCGTGTTCAGGATCGCCTGCATGTTGGTCGTCGCGCTGGTGATGATCAGGGCAGCGTCGTACTCCGGGAAGACCAGGCAGTACTGTCCGAAGGCGCCGTCGCCGCGGAACGTGTTGTGTCGCCCGCGCCAGAACTGGAAGCCGTAGCCCTGCTTCCAGTCCGGGTTCTCCTCGCTGTCGTTGGGCACCTGCTTCGACGTGGCCGCCTCGAACCACTCCGCCGGGACGAGCTGCTTGCCCTGCCACTCGCCGTGCTGCAGCAGGAGCTGCCCGAAGGACGCCAGCGACTCGGTGTTGATGCTGAGACCCCAGCCGCCGGTGGTGATGCCTTCCCTCGACACCTGCCAGGTCGCCTCGGTCGCGCCGAGCGGCTCGAACAGGCGGGGCCGCAAGTAGTCGAGCAGCCGCTCGCCGGTCAGCCGCTGCACGATCGCGGACAGCATGTACGTCGCGCCGCTGTTGTAGACGAACACCGTGCCGGGCTCGTGCGCCACCTCGAGGCCGAGGAAGATCTTCACCATCCGGCGGTCGCGGCTGAGCGCCTCGACCGTGTCCTGCGAGTGCCCGGTCGTCATCGTCAGCAGGTGCCGGATCTTCATCGCGGCCAGGTTGTCGCTGACCGTTTCCGGCAGCTCGTCGGCCTCGAAGAACGAGATCACCTGGTCGTCCAGCGACAGCAGCCCGGCGTCGATCGCCAGCCCGACACCCGTCGACGTGAAGCTCTTCGACACCGAGAACAGCAGGTGCGGATCCTCCAGCCGGTACGGCGTCCAGGCCTCCTCGAGCACGACCTGCCCGTGCCGCAGCAGCATGATGGTCTGGATCTCCGGCTCGCCGGCGTCGAGCGCCCCGACAAAACTGTCGAGCGCCGCGGCGGACAACCCCTGGGCTTCTGGCGTACTCCGTGGAAGTCTGCTCACCCCGAGCACGCTATCTCTCCGAACGGACAAAAATAAGTGAGTCCTGCCAGGCGGGCAGCCGTCATCCTGAATCCCGTCAAGGTCGACGACGACACGTTCCGTCGTACCGTCGAATCCGCCCTGGCCGAGCGGGGGTACGCCGACCCCCTCTGGCTGGAGACGACCGAGGACGACCCCGGGGTCGGGATGGCCCGGCAGGCCCTCGACGAGCGGGTCGATCTGGTGCTGGTCGCGGGTGGTGACGGCACCGTCCGGGTGGTGTGTGCCGAGCTGGCCGGGACCGATGTCCCGGCGGCCGTACTGCCGGGCGGGACCGGGAACCTGCTGGCCCGCAACCTCGGCATCTCGCTCGAGCTCGACGTCGCGCTGCACGAGCTGCTCGACGGCTCGGAGAAGCGGATCGACAGCGTGCGGATCGAGGGTGATCAGCTGCCCGGCGATCGGTTCGTGGTGATGGCCGGGCTCGGTCTGGACGCCGCGATCATCGAGGACGCGCCCGACGACCTGAAGAAGCGGGTCGGCTGGGCGGCGTACGTCGTGTCGACGCTGAAGAACCTGAACCACCCGTTCGTCCACGTCGAGATCGTCGTCGACGACCAGCCGCCGGTACGCCGTCGCGCACGGACCGTGGTGATCGGCAACGTCGGGACGCTCCAGGCGAACATCCCGCTGTTCCCGGACGCGGCGCCCGACGACGGGCAGATCGATGTGGTCGTGCTCGCGCCGCGGCGGATCAGCCACTGGCCGCGGCTGGCGCTCGGGCTGGTGATCAAGTCGTGGCGCGAGCGGCACGTCGAGCGCTTCATCGGCAAGCGGATCCAGGTGCGCGCCGACCGGGCGGTACGGCGGCAGCTCGACGGCGACGCGATCGCCGAAGGTACGTCGCTGGTCGCGGAGGTGGACCCGTCAGCGCTCGTCGTCCGCGTGCCCTGACGGCTGGGCGCGGGTGAGTTTGTCGGGGTTGACGATGCCGTGGATCGCGTTGATCCGGGCCTCGACGACCGTGAACGACCAGATCGCGACCGTACGGTCGTTGCGGTCGTGGATCCGCAGCGCGGGTTGACCGCCGACGTGTACCGGCTCGGTGGTCAGCTCGCGGAACTTGCCGAACGCGCCGATGAGCAGCCGGGCGACATTGCCGGCGCCGTGCACCGGCCGGGGGAAGCCGCCCTTCCCACCGCCGTCGCCGGTGAACGTGACGTCCGGGGCGAGTAGCTCGACCAGGCTGTCGAGCTCGCCTTCCTGGGCGGCCGCGGTGAAGCGGCGGACCAGCTCGTCGCGTTCGTGCGGTGAGGCGTCGAAGCGCGGTCGATTGTCGGCAATCCGACGACGCGCGCGGACGGCGAGCTGGCGGCAGTTGGCCGGCGTCTTGCCGAGGATGTCCGCGAGATCGTCGTACGAGTAGCCGAAGACGTCGCCGAGCAGGAAGACCGCGCGCTGGTCGGGGGAGAGGCGCTCGAGGACGACGAGGAACGCGGTGGACAGCGAGTCCGCGAGCGCGGCGCGGTCGGCGAGGTCGACGTACTCGTCGACGGCGGGTTCGGGCAGCCACGGGCCGAAGTACTGCTCGCGCTGCCGCCGGGCCGAGCGCAGCTGGTCGATCGCGAGCCGGGTCGTCACGGTGGTCAGGAACGCCTTGGGCGACGTGACCTCGGGCTCGCGGTGCAGGCGCAGGTACGCCTCCTGGACGACGTCCTCGGCATCGCCGAACGTGCCCAGCATCCGGTACGCGATCGACAGCAGCAGCGGTCTGAGTTCCTCCATCACACCTTCACAGACGATCGGCCACGCTTCCCCGTGACACTTTGTCGATTGTCACAGGAGCGGATTGTCGATCGTCTGCAATCGACATGAACACCATCACCTGGATCTTCTCGGGCGCGCTGGCCGTCGTCTTCACGATCTCCGGCCTCCTGAAGGCCACCATGCCCCGCGCCCGCCTGATCGCCAGCGGTCAGACCGGCATCGCCCCGTTCCCGATGCCGCTGGTCCGCTTCGTCGCCGTCTGCGAACTCCTGGCGGTGGCCGGCCTCATCGCCCCATGGCTCACCGACAACGCCCGCGTCCTCACACCGCTCGCCGCCGTCGGGCTGGTGATCGTGATGATCGGCGCCGCCACCTCACACTCGTCGCTCCGCGAACCCCGCCCGACGGCCGCCAACACCATCCTCCTGGCACTGGCGGCCTTCGTAGCTGCAGCCCGGTTCGCCTCCCTGACCTGACACAGTGGGGCCATGCAGGCGTACCTCGACTCGTTGGTGGATGACGGCGCAGCCGGAGTGCTCCTGCACTACCGCTCCGGCGACCAGACCTGGGTAGGCTCCAGCGGCCGCTCCCAGCTCGATCCGGACCGCCCGGTGGATCCGGACGGATGGTTCCGGGTCGGCAGCGTGACGAAGACGTTCACGGCCGTCGTAGTCCTACAGTTGGTGGCCGAAGGCAAGTTGCGACTGGACGATCCGGTCGGCGAGTGGGTGCCCGACGTACCGGATTCGATCAGCTTGCGGCAGCTGCTCAACCACACGAGCGGCCTCTACAACTACACCGACGACCTGCCCGCCGACCGGCACCTTCTTGACCGGTATTTGCACAGGGACCCAGCGGAGGCGCTGCGGACCGGGCTGGCGAGGCCGAGGTTGTTCGAGCCGGGTGAGTCGTGGTCGTACTCGAACACCAACTACATCGTGCTCGGCCTGTGGATCGAAGCGGTGACCGGCAAGGCGTACCGCGATGAGGTACGGACGCGCGTCCTGGAGCGACTCGGACTCGAGCGGACACTCTTGCCAGGCGACGACGTGGATCTGCCCGATCCGCACGCGCGTGGGTATATCCAGATCGCCGGTGAGTGGGTCGACCTGGCCAGGTTCAACGCGTCGCAGGCATGGGCGGCGGGGGAGATCGTCTCGACGGCCGCCGACCTCAACCGCTTCTACGCCGCAGTGCTCGACGGGGAGCTGCTCGGGGAGCCCGAGCAGGAAGCGTTGCTGACCGTGGTGCCTGTCGACGACTCGTTCGGGTACGCGCTGGGGATCGAGCGCCGCCGTCTGCCGGACGGTCAGGTCCTGTGGGGGCACACTGGTGGGATCTTCGGCTACCAGACGATCAGCTATCACGCGGCTGATCTGTCCCGGCAGCTGACGTTGTCCTACACCGGCACCACCCTGGCGGTCCCAGAGACCGGCCAAGTGCTGGCCGGTCTCCTGAGCTGACTACCGCTGGAGGAGTACGGCGACCGTGCGCGCAGGGACTGTGGCTGTGCCGGTGGTGGCGGTCCAGGTGGTCTGTTTGACGACTTGATCTGAACCTGTGGCTTGGACGGGGGACAGGGACAGGTTGGCGCCGGTGAGCGCCGGGATCCGCTGTGTTACAGAGGATCCTGTCGAGTTGAAGACGACCAGGGCGCCCTTCAGCGCCGGATCGACGTTGGGTCCGACCGTGTCGTCGATTCGCATGGTGATGACGCCGGGTGTGGCGCCGCTGAGCGGGAAGCTGAGCTTCTGGTTGATCAGGTCGGCGGTGCCGAGCCGGAACAGCGGTGTCGAGAAGCGCAGCTTCAGCAGGTCGGCGGCCGCTGCGGACGCCGTCGCCACATCTGCGGACGACGGCTTCAGCGCCGGGTTGGCGAGGAGCGGCTTCATGTACGGCCACTTGGCTTCGTTGTCGGCCTTTGGCGGGAGGCCGTGCCCGAACCCGTTGTCGGCGCCGGTCCAGTCCAGAGTGTTGAACCAGTCACCGGAGTCGTACGAGTTGCGATCCAGCGACTTGCTCCGCAGCAGGTCCGCGCCCGCGTGCCAGAACGACGGCGTCTGTGCCAGCGCGGTTGTTGCCAGCGACAACGTGTTCATCCGGATCCGGTCCGGCATCGGCAGATCCGTCGGCAGCTTGTACGTCAGCGTGTCCCACAACGTTTCGTTGTCATGGGCATCGACATAGCTGATCACCTCGTCCGGCTGACCGGCGTACCCGGCGGGGGAGCCGTTGTAGTCGACACCGTCGCCGCGCACCGTCGTACCCGACTCGACCGACCGGAAGGTGAACGAGCGCAGGTTGCCGGCCAGGCCGAGTTGCACCAGGTCGGTGTCGTGCGCGAGCCGCTTCGCGCGCTCGTCCGGTGTGCCGTTGACCGGGTCGCCGTTCGGGTCGCTCGCCTCGCCGGAGCCGAACCCCTGGATCCGCGGATTGTCGTCAAAAGGACCACCGCCGCGGACAGCGTCGCGGAGGCGGTCGGAGAACGTGCCGATCCCGGTGCCGCCGAGATTGCCCTGGCGGGCCTGCACGAACAGCGCGTCGTTCGCAACCTCGCCGAAGTTCCAGCCCTCGCCGTACAGGTAGATCGACTTGCCGTCGACGCCGTCCTTGGCGAGCGTCAGTTTGTCGAGCGCGGCCCGGATCTTCAGCATGTTGGCTTTGGTGTGGTGGCCCATCAGGTCGTACCGGAATCCGTCGACGTGATAATTACGAGCCCAGCTCACGGTGCCGTCGACCATGATCTTCTCGGCCATCGCGTGTTCGGTGGCGATGTTGCTGCAGCAGGTCGAGTTCTCGACCTTGCCGGTCGCGTTCAGCCGCTGGTAGTACCCGGGCACGATCTGGTCGAGCACCGACGTCGGCGCCTGACCGGCGGCCGGCGTGTGGTTGAAGACCTGATCGAGTACGACGCGCAGCCCGGACTTGTGCAGCCCGCCGACCATCGTGCGGAACTCCGAGACCCGAGCCAGCCCGTCCTTCGCCGTCGCGTACGAACCCTCCGGCGCGAGCCAGTGGAACGGGTCGTAACCCCAGTTGAACCCGTCCTTCGCAGCGACCGCCGCCACGCACGCCTGCTGCTGGTCCGAATCCGGCGGCAACGCCTTCAGGTCACAGGCAGGCGTTTGCTGACCGGTCTCGGGGATTGACGCAATGTCGAATGTCGGCAATAGGTGCACTGTGTTGAGGCCCGCCGCGGCCAGGGACTTCAGATGCTTGGTCCCGTCGCCGTTGTCGGCGAAGGCGAGATAGGTGCCGCGGTGCGCCGCCGGCACGGTGCTGTCGTTGATCGAGAAGTCGCGGACGTGCAGCTCGTAGATCGTCGAGTCGACTCCCCGAGCGAGCTTCGGTGCCGGCGTCTTCGACCACAACGCGGGCTGACCCGCCGGATCGTTCAGGTCGGCGGCGACGGAGTACGTCGAGTCCGTCGTCAACGCCACCGAGTACGGATCCGTGACGACGTTCGTCTCGACCTTCCCGGTGCTGGGCGCGTAGACCGTGACCTCGAAGCGGTACGACGCGTTCTTCCACGAGCGCGATCCGCTGACGACCCACGACCCGTCGTCGTTGCGCTTCATCGGAACAGCCGACGAACCGACCAGCAACCGCACGTTCTGCGCGGTGGGCGCCCACAACGCGAACGTGGGCGCGCCGCTGTGCCACGTCACGCCGTACGACCGGTTGGCGGCACTCCCGTAGAGGTCGTCGAGGACGCCGGGGATCTGCACGCCGGTCGCATCGAGCAGTCGGCCGGTGTCGTCGTACTGCGCCAGGCCGAGCTGCCCGGTGAGGATCTTGCGGGCGTCGGCGTTGTCCAGCCGCAGGGTCGTGTACCCCGGTTTCACAATCCGCGCGTCATATCGTAGGGATGTCGACAATCCACCGATGTCGTCGGCGTCGACCTTCAACGAGCCCGTGTCGGACCAGTGCAGCCGCCACCGGTACCGCTCCGGGTGGGCGACGGCCGGTACGGCGAGTGTGTTGCGGTCGAGCCAGTACGCCTTCGCCTGGCTCAGGTCCGGCGTCGCACCGGGCTTGGACGTCGTCACCGTGAACTGGTGCGTCGCGAGCACGTACGAGAACGTGACCACGAGCCCGTCGCCCGGCACTGTGACCGGTACGTTCTGAGCCGGGTAGCTCTCGTCCCACGACAGGTTGTGCGCGACCTTCGCCTCATAGCTGCCCGCTCCCAACTCGCTGGTGGACCAGGTGTACGTCCCGTCCCCGTCCTCGTCGGTCAACCAGGGTCGCATGCAGGTCGGGTCCCAGTCGGCCGGACAGCCCAGCTCGGACTGGAACGACCCGGGCACGGTGATGATCGGCCCCTGCGCACTGGACGTGACGTAATGCCGTCCGTGTTCGTAGTAGAAGCTGACCGGCCCGTTCGGCGCTGTGTAGGAGATGTTCGCGCCGTTGGCGACACCGCCGGCGCCGTAGTTCTCGTCCCAGGTCTTGTTGATCGCCGCCTTGTACGCGTGCTCACCGGCCGGGATCGTGTACGTGCCCTTCCACACCTTGTCCTTCGGGTCGAGCGTCAACTGGGCCTGGTCGCAGTCCGGGGCCCAGTCCGCAGTACAGCCCATCTCGCTGTTGTGGTCACCCGGCACCGAGACGTTGGCAGGCTGGACGACCGGACCGGTCCCGCCACCGCCTCCACCGGCCGCCGGTGCGTCGCCGACAACGCCGTACGACCCGGACACCGAGTAGTTGCCTGCGGCATCCCGCAGTACGGCCCGGTACTCGAGCAGGGTGCCCTTAGCCAGCCCAGATACGTCCTGGAAGACCCGGTACGGCGCGTTGTCGTCCGCACCGAGCCGCGTCCACGCCGTCGTACCCACTGGCCGGTAGCCGAAGGTCACAGTGACCGGAGTGTTCGCAGGAACAGCGGCACCGATCTCAGCGCGCCCACCGACCGTCGCACCGAGCTCCGGCGAGCTCATGTAGACAGCAGGCGCCTTAGCCGGCTTCGGGACCTTCGTCTGGGCTTGGTACACCGTGACGGACAGCGGAGCCTGGCTGACGACCACACGGCCTTCACGGTCGGTCTTCACAGACTTGGAGCCACCGTAGACCGGCTTGAGCCAGGTGTTCGGTCCGTACGTCGGCACTGTCGCCGACGCCGCGGTCCTCGAGTTGTTGGCGACCACCAGATACTCGACGTTGTCGCTACCGAGCCGGCTGAACGCGTACAGACCGTTCAGGTTGGAGGAGTACCGGTGCACCTGCCGTCCGTCGGACAGCGCCGGGTACTGCGCCCGCAGCTTCGCCAGCGCCGCGATGTGCTTGTACATCGGCGAGGTGACGTCGTACCGGTCCTTGCTGCCGATCGTCGTCGTACCGGTACCGTCGACGACCTCGTCGTCCGCGTAGTCGGCGGTCTTGGTCGCGAACATGTCCTGGCGCGCGTCCTTGTCGCCGCCGGGACCGGTGAAGCCCTGCTCGTCGCCGTAGTAGATGACCGGCTGACCGCGTGTCAGGTACATCAGCGAGTGCGCGAGCTCGTCCCGCTGCAGCAGCTCGGCACCGCTCGCCCCGCCCTGCTTGAGGAACATGCCGACGCGGCCCATGTCGTGGTTGCCGAGGAACGTCGGCAGCTCGTACGCGTTCGAGTTCGTGTCGGTGTAGTAGTCGTCGTCGGCGTAGAAGTCCTGCAGCTTAGTACTCGGATCGCCCTTCGCATAGGCGACCGCGTTCTGCTGGAACCCGAAGTCGAGCGTCGCCTGCAGATCGCCCTTGGTGGTGTAGGTCGACATGAACTGCGGGTTCGCGTCGAAGACCTCGCCGAACATGAAGAAGTTCTTCGAGCCGGCACCGTGAGCCGCGGCCAGGATCTGCGGCGAGAACTTCTGCCAGAACTCGATGTTGACGTGCTTGACGGTGTCGATCCGGAAGCCGTCGATGCCGAACTCGGCCCAGGTCTTGTAGACGTCGATCATCCCGTCCCGGACCCGCGGCTGCTCGGTGAACAGGTCGTCCAGCCCGACGAAGTCGCCGTACTCCGCGCTCTCGCCGGCGAAGGTCGAGTCGCCGCGGTTGTGGTAGAGCGTCGGGTCGTTCAGCCAGGCCGGCACCTTCACGGTCGCGTCGGCCGGGGTCCGGAAGTACGGGACGTTGGGGAACGACGTGGCGGCGTCCAGCGGCGGGAAGGTGTCGCCACCGGCGTACTGCTTGTCGTCGAAGACGTTGCCCTGAGCATCCTTGTACGGCGACGTGGACTTCGGGATGTAGCCGTAGTTGTGGGACTCGTAGTCGATCACGTCCGCGGTGTGGTTGGTGATGATGTCGAAGAAGACCCTCATCCCCTTGCGGTGCGCGAGGTCGATCAGGCGCTTCATGTCCGCGTTGGTGCCCAGGTGCGGGTCGATCTGGGTGAAGTCGGTGATCCAGTACCCGTGGTACCCGGCGCTCACGTCCGCCCCGGCCCCCTGCACCGGACGGTTCTTGAACGACGGGGTCAGCCAGATGGACGTCGTACCCAGGGACTTGATGTAGTCGAGCTTCTGGATCACACCGGCCAGGTCGCCGCCGTGGTAGAAGCCCTTGTCGGTCGGATCGAGCCCGGTCTGCAGACGATCGCCGGTGAGCCCGCCGGCGTCGTTCGACTTGTCACCGTTGGCGAACCGGTCCGCCATCAGGAAGTAGAACCGTTCCTTGGTCAGGTCCGGCCGCAGACTCGGTGAGGCCAGCGTCTTGTCGGCGGCGGTGACTGTCGACCCGGCCAGGTCGACCGGCTTCACCGTCACAATGTGACTAGTGTCGTCGTAACTAAACTGCAGCTTGGCCGGACCCGCGATGCTCAGCGGGATGTTCGGCCCGTTCAGCACCCCGCCCGCGCCGTAGTTCTCGTCCCAAGCCTTGTTGATCGTGACCTTGTACTCGTAGGTCCCCGCCGGCACGTCGAACACCTTCGTGTACGGCGCACCCGCCCCGAGACTGGTCGCGTCACAGCCCGGATCCCAGTCGGCCGCACACCCCAGCTCGCTCTGCAGTGACCCCGCCAACGTGACGACCCGATCCACTGCGACCTGAGCCGGCGCGGGTGACGCCGTACCCAGCCCGAGCACGACCACTGCGGCCGCGGTGAAACCTGCCGTCCAACGCCTGAACCCGCGCATCACGGTCCCCTCCCGCCGATTCACCTGCCGGGGACGCTAGCCGTCGGCTTTTACCGTGAGGAGGGCTCGAATGTCACGGTAAGGTCACGAGCTCCGGCAGCGTGGTCTCGATCGGGGTCCGCAGTACAGTCGCGGCCTGTTCGTCGTACGGCGTCGGCTGGGCGTTCACGATGATCAGCGGCTTCCCGGCGTTCAGAGCGAGGTCGCAGAGACCTGCGGCCGGGTAGACCTGCAGTGAGGTGCCGACAGCCAGCAGGAGGTCCGCTGCCTCGGTGGCGGCAACCGCTCGATCGAGTACGTCGCGGTCGAGCGACTGGCCGAAGGAAACCGTCGCCGACTTCAGGATGCCGCCACAGATCTCACAAGCCGGGTCCTCGTCACCTGACTCCAGCCGGGGGAGGACGTCAGCCATCGGGAGGCGCCGCCTGCACTGCAGGCAGTCGACGTACCAGACCGTCCCGTGCAGCTCGTGGACGAGCTCTGGTGACGATCCGGCCTTCTGGTGCAGTCCGTCGACGTTCTGCGTGGCCAGACCGGTCAGACGGCCCTGCCGTTCCAGCTCGACCAGTGCGAGGTGCCCCGGGTTCGGCTCGGCTGTCCACGCGGGCACAGCGAGACGGTGCTTCCAGGTGGCCACCCGGACCTCACGGCTGCCGACGTACTCGTCGATGTCGAACATCGCCTCGGCGGCCGGGTCCTTCGTCCACACACCCTGCGGCCCCCGGAAGTCGGGGATCCCGGAGGCAGTCGAGATACCGGCTCCGGTCAGGACAGCAATTCGTTCGGCGTCGATCACACCTTTGACGGTATCCACTCCGACGCCAGGATCGACATCACGATCTCGTCGATCCACTCGCCCTCCCAGAGCAGGGCGTCGCGCAGCAGGCCCTCGACCTTGAAGCCGGCCTTCTCGTAGGCGCGCTGGGCCCGTGGGTTGAACGCGTAGACGCCGAGGCTGATCCGGTGCAGGCCGATCTGGCCGATGCCGTAGCCGACGATCAGCCGGGTCGCCTCGGTGCCGAGGCCGCGGCCCTGGCCGGCCGGGCCGATCAGGATCCGGAAGTTGCAGGACTTGTTGTCCGGGTCCCACTCGTTCAGCACGGCCTCGCCGACGACCTGTCCGGACGCGCGGTCGACGATCGCCAGGTCCAGCCGGTCGGTCTGGTCCTTCCGGGTGCGCAACCACTCCCGGGCGCGCTCCTCGCCGATCTCCCCGTGGCTCCCGGTCAGCCGAGCCACGTCCGGGTCGTCCATGGCGGCGCGCATGGCGTCGTAGTCGTTCTCGTCCAGTGGTCGCAGTACGACGAGCTCGCCGGTCAGCGTGGGTTTGTGGGCGAAGTCGGTCACCCCACCGAGTGTGTCACCTGCCGTGATGCAGACGCACCGGATCGGGCCATCCGGAATCCACTGCCGACAGCAACATTTCCCGTGCTGCCGGGTGCAGCGGCTCCGCCGATGCCGCGTCCAGATACCCACGCTCGCTCACGCGGGAAACGCTAAGCCCTACCTATGCGCAGAGACGCGAAAGGTGTCCAGTAGTGTTTGGTCGTCAGTCTCACTTGGGAAGGGAAAGGCGCCCCGTGGGTTCGAACGGCACGCCCGGAGTGGAGGAGCGACCGGCAGGTTCTGCCGGCGCCACACGACCGGCGAAGCGTCGCCTGCTGGTCGGCAGTGCAGTGGTGCTCGGCACCCTCATGCTGACCGGTTGCTCGACGGCGACCACTGAGCAGTGGAAACGACTCGGTCTCCCCGAGGGCGCATCCGACCGGACCGAAGCGGTCCGAAGCCTCTGGATCGGCGCGTGGATCGCCGCGCTGATCGTCGGCGTGATGGTCTGGGGCCTGATCCTCTGGGTCTCCGTGCGGTACCGCAAGCGCAACGACGACGCACCCCGGCAGGTGCGGTACAACCTGCCGCTCGAGGTGCTCTACACGCTGGCGCCGTTCGCGATCATCGGCGTGCTCTTCTTCTACACGGTGGAGCACGGCAACAAGATCACCGCGATGTCCAGCAGCCCGCAGCACACCGTGAACGTGGTGGCCCAGCAGTGGCAGTGGACCTTCAACTACAAGGACACGGTCGACGGGCAGCAGGGCGTCTGGGAGACCGGCACGATGGACAAGCCGTCCACCCTGTGGCTGCCGGTGAACGAGTCGGTCCGCTTCGACCTGACCTCGCCGGACGTGATCCACTCGTTCTGGGTGCCGTCGTTCTACTTCAAGCTCGACGTGATCCCGGGCCGGACCAACAAGTTCGAGCTGACCCCGACCAAGATCGGCACCTTCGAGGGCAAGTGCGCGGAGCTCTGCGGGCTCTACCACAGCCGGATGGTCTTCAGTGTCAAGGTCGTCAGTCGCGACGACTACGACGCACACCTCCGTGAGCTGGCCGCCAAGGGCCAGACCGGCGCCGCCACCGGAGGCTCCGACGCCACCACCATCCCCGGCACAGGAGAGGGCGAGAAGTGACCGACTTCGCCGAGCGCACCGGCGCCATCGGTACCAGCACCGCATATCCGCGGCGGCGCACCAAGGGTCAGATCCTGGTCAAGTGGATCACCACGACCGACCACAAGCTGATCGGGCACATGTACCTGATCACCTCGTTCGCGTTCTTCCTGATCGGCGGCGTGATGGCGCTGATCATCCGCGCCGAGCTGGCCAAGCCGGGCCTGCAGATCGTGAACGAAGAGGTCTACAACCAGCTCTTCACCATGCACGGCACGATCATGCTGCTGCTGTTCGCGACCCCGCTGTTCGTCGGGTTCGCGAACGAGATCATGCCGATCCAGATCGGCGCCCCCGACGTCGCGTTCCCGCGACTGAACATGTTCAGCTACTGGCTGTTCCTGTTCGGCGGCCTGATCACGGTCAGCGGCTTCTTCACCCCGGGCGGCGCGGCCGACTTCGGCTGGTTCGCCTACGCCCCGCTGTCCAACGCGGTCCGCTCGCCCGGTGTCGGCGGTGACCTGTGGATCATGGGTCTGTGGATGGCCGGTCTGGGCACGATCCTCGGTGCGGTCAACTTCGTGACGACGATCATCACGATGCGCGCACCCGGTATGACGATGTTCCGGATGCCGATCTTCACCTGGAACATCCTGGTCACGTCGATCCTCGTCCTGATCGCGTTCCCGATCCTGGCCGGCGCGCTGCTCGTGCTCGAGGCAGACAGATCCTTGGGAGCGCATGTCTTCGATGCCGCGAACGGTGGGCCATTACTTTGGCAGCACCTGTTCTGGTTCTTCGGCCATCCCGAGGTCTATATCATCGCCCTGCCGTTCTTCGGCATCATCACCGAGATCCTGCCGGTCTTCAGCCGCAAGCCGGTCTTCGGCTACATCGGCCTGGTCAGCGCGACCCTGGGTATCGCGGTCCTCTCGGTGGCGGTCTGGGCCCACCACATGTTCGTCACCGGCGCAGTGAACCTGCCGTTCTTCTCGTTCATGACGTTCCTGATCGCCGTACCGACCGGGGTGAAGTTCTTCAACTGGATAGGCACGATCTGGGGCGGATCGGTGTCGTTCGACACCCCGATGCTCTGGTCGGTCGGCTTCCTGACGACCTTCCTGTTCGGCGGTCTGACCGGCATCATCCTGGCCTCGCCGGCGCTGGACTACCAGCTGTCCGACTCGTACTTCGTGGTCGCGCACTTCCACTACGTCGTCTTCGGCACCGTGGTGTTCGCGATGTTCGCCGGGTTCTACTACTGGTGGCCGAAGTTCACGGGCCGGATGCTCAACGAGCGCCTCGGCAAGCTGCACTTCTGGCTGCTGTTCATCGGCTTCCACACCACGTTCCTGGTGCAGCACTGGCTGGGCGTCGAGGGCATGCCGCGTCGGTACGCCGACTACGGTGCGAACGAGGGCTTCACCACGCTGAATGAGGTCTCCAGCGTCGGCGCCTTCATCCTGGGCATGTCGATGCTGCCGTTCTTCTACAACGTGTACAAGTCGCGGAAGTCGCCGAAGGTCAACTCCGACGACCCGTGGGGCTGGGGCCGTTCGCTGGAGTGGGCGACCAGCTCGCCGCCGCCGCGGCACAACTTCGAGAAGCTGCCCCGGATCCGTTCGGAGTCCCCGGCGTTCGACCTGCACCACGCCGAGCTTGCGCTGGCGGAGTACCCGGACAACCGGGCCGGCGCCGACAACCTGCTCGACGCGGGTGAGGACCAGGGGCGCGTGGAGCATCTCGAGGAGATCGCCGATAGCGAGACCGAAGGGAAGGACAAGGCGTGAAGGTCGAAGCCTGGGTCTTCGGGATCCTGAGCGTTTTCGTCGTGGTCGTCACGCCGATCTACTGGCTGATGTCCAACGACCCCACCGGCACCACCGCCCTGGTGATGACGTTCTTCCTGTCGCTGCTGGTGGCGTTCTACCTGAGCGTCACCGCCCGCCGGATGGACGCCCGGCCGGAGGACCGCAAGGAAGCGGAGATCGCCGAAGGAGCCGGTGAGCTCGGCTTCTTCCCGCCGTACTCCTGGTGGCCGCTGTGGTGCGCGCTGACGCTGGCCGTCGTCGTACTCGGCGTCGTCTTCGGCTGGTGGCTGTTCATCGCCGGCGTCGGCATCGGCATCGTGACGCTGAGCGGGTTCATCTTCGAGTACTACCGCGGTGACCACGCTCACTGAGTGTGCTGACGCTGCTCGCTAGTTGAGCATCGTACGAAAAACGCCGTCCGGGAACGAACCGGGCGGCGTCTTCGTGCGTCTTTAGGAGTGCCACCGGTACGGACCGTTGTGGTCCGTACCAGTTCGGTGGCGGTGCGGTGCGAAGAAATGTCGCTGCGGCAGGTTACCCTTACCGCGGTTTGACTAAACAGGGGAGAGCTGGGGAATGGTGAGCGGTTCGGTGAGGAAGCACGGGCTTGCCGTGGCGGGGATCTGCGTGCTGCTGCTGGCCGGCACGGCCTGCAGTGACACGAAGGCCGACGGTGGTAACGGCAGCGGAGGTCAGTCGACCCCGTCCACGTCGCAGAGCAACTCGCCCGGTGCATCGACCACCCCGGGCGACTCGACCACGCCGTCGGATTCGCCCGCGGCCAGCATCGCCGTCGTGCCCGCCAAGGGCGCGTCCTCGGTGCAGCCGGACAAGCCGGTGACCGTGACGACGACGGCCGGCAAGCTGGCCGAGGTCACGCTGAAGGACGACGACGGTGACAAGGTCGCCGGCAGCTTCAACACGGACAAGACCCAGTGGACCTCCACGGACCACCTCAAGCCGGGCGCGTCGTACACCGTGAGCGGCTCGGCCGAGGGCACCGACGGCGGCACCATCCCGATCAGCTCGACGTTCAAGACGCTGAAGGCGACCAAGAGCCTGAAGGCCTCGGTCGTCCCGCTGAACGGCGAGACCGTCGGCGTCGCGCTGCCGATCCAGATCTACTGGAACAACCCGGTCAAGGACCGCGCCGCGGTCGAGAAGCGGCTGAAGGTCACCACCTCGGTCCCGGTCACCGGCACCTGGCACTGGGTGAACAGCAAGCAGGTCAACTACCGGCCGATGAACTACTGGCCGGCCGGCACCAAGGTCTCGGTCAACATCGACACCCAGGGTGTGAACGCCGGTAACAACACCTGGGGCACCTCGAGCCGCAAGATCGCCTTCAGCATCGGCAAGTCGGTCGTCAGCAACGTCAACGTCAAGAAGCACTCGATGACCGTGACGATCAACGGCAAGCTGGCCCGCACCATCCCGATCACCGCCGGCAAGGACGGGTTCACCACCCGCAGCGGCGTGAAGGTGATCATGGAGAAGTTCACCACCAAGCGGATGGACGCGGCGACGATCGGCATCAAGCCGGGCGATCCGAACTACTACAACATCAGCGACGTGAAGTGGGCCCAGCGCGTCACCAGCTCCGGCGAGTTCATCCACGGCGCCCCGTGGTCGGCCGGCAGCCAGGGCAGCGCCAACGTCAGCCACGGCTGCGTCGGCATGAGCCTCGCCGACGCCCAGTGGTTCTTCAACCAGACCCTCCGCGGCGACCCGGTCATCGTCACCGGCACCAACCGCCACATGGAGCCCGGCAACGGCTGGACCGACTGGAACACCACCTGGGCCGCCTACAAGAAGGGCTCCGCCCTCTCCTGAGCCGGGGAGTCAACCCCAGCAGGAAGCTCGCACTGGGCCGGACACCTCACGGAGTCCGGCCCAGCGCCACGTCTTGGCACCGACTGGAACACCACCTGGGAGCCAGGCCCGGTACAAGAATCAAGAACAGAAACCAAAGAACAAAGCTAGAGATGGGAGTTGGGTGCCTGGCGGGATCCGGCGGTCCTGCGGCAGTCGGCGCGTCGAACAGTTGATCGGACGCGAGCTCCGGTCCCGCGAGGCGGGCCCTCGGAGTGGTCACGCCTTGGGACCGAACCGCGCCAGTTGGGTCCAGTCCTCCAGCGCGGTCGTCAGCAGCTTCTCAACTGCAGTCTTCGCCTGCTCGAGGGCGAGATCGATGGAGCACTGACAGCGGCTGAGGTCGTCGCCATTCAGTACGCACAGCAGGATGCCGGTGATCTGCACCCCGCGAGCCGTCGCGACGAGTCGGCTGTCGCCGGGCAACGGAATCTTGGTCACAAGCTCCCGGACGAACTGCCGTTCGATCCGTTCGGTGCCGAACAAGGCCATGACCTTGTCGGCAAGCCCACCGACCAGATCGTGGTACTTCGCCTTGCCGGCGAGGATCGCTTTCGCGATGTCGGCCAGGAAGCGGCATCGGCGACGCCGATAGTTGCGTGTGAGACGCGCGAAGGTGCTGGAGGCGACATACTCACTGGCCCGGTCCCCGACGACCTCGCGCCAGCCGTCCGTGACAACGCTCGCGCGGATTTCAGCAGCCAGATCGACCCTGTGCTGCTGCGGGACGGTGAGAGTCCCAACTGCGTGTGTTCTCCGTCTCCGAATCTTCGCGGTACGGCCAGACCGCGGACGCTTGCGCGGAGACTTCCTTCGCTTCCGCGCCTGCCGAGGTGTCGTCCGGCGCACGCCTGCTAGCTCAAGTACCACACGAGCTGCGGTAGAACCTGGGTTGCGTGGAGGGGCGGGGAGAGTGCGCGACGGCGTAGTCGGAGCGACCTGAGCGCGGCTGAGCCACAGCTGGCCGTCCGATGGATGGCGTGCGGTTGCGCGTCAGCCTTCCGGCGGGCCGGCGGATGCGAAGACGGCTGCTTCCTCGAGTACTGCGGCGTTGGCTTTCCGCCGGGATCGGCGAGCTCCAGCCTAGCGAGGAGCACCATTCGCACGACGGGCGGGAGCGCCCTCGGCAGCACCGGCAGGAGGACCACCAGCGGGAGCACCGCCAGCGGGAGCACCGCCAGCGGGAGCTGCACTTCGCGGTACGACGGGGTTGGCGCCGGTCGCCGGTCGCCGGTCGCTGGTGGCCGGTCGCTGGTGGGTGGTCGCGGGTCGCCGGTAGCGGGTTGGGGTGGTCGGCCGACCGAGTCCCGCTACACGCCGTACGCCGTCGCCTGCGGGGCCTCGGGTGGTGATCGGAGGGTGGCGCCAGCAGCGGATGCCGTGCTGGCTGGCCGGATTCTTCCGGCGGCGGCCGTTCGGTTGATCCACCTGCACCTGGCTACATCTCAATGGATCTGGAGGCTGCGGTCTGGCGGCGCCACCGGCCGAATCCAGCACGAGGTCGGTCTGCGAGGTCGAGGAGTGCCAGGCAATCGATGCGCTTCGGGTGGGCGACGGCGTGAGGCAGTGCGTCTGGCGCCGTATGAGTGGCTTCAGATGGCCGTCCGCGTCAGTGGCGAGGCCGGTCGCGACGGTGAGCACACCGGACAGGTGCTGCTGTCAGGCTGTCGACGGGCCTGCGGATGCGAAGGCGGCTGCTTCCTCGAGTACTGCGGCGTTGGCTTTCCACCGGGATCGGCGAGCCGCAGCCGAGCCGCGAGCACCACCTCCACCAGCGGTGCGAGCACCACCGCCACCACCGGTGCGAGCACCAGCGACAGCGCCGACGGGAGTACCTGCGGGAGCACTGCCAGGAGCACCGCTGGGAGTGCCGTCAAAAGGACCGGCGGCAGGTCTGGCGAGAGCAGCACCTGCACCGGCGGCACCACCGGCGGGGGCGCTGGCGGGGGCGCTGGCGGGGGCGCTGGCGGGAGTGCTGGCGGGAGTGCTGGCGGGAGTGCAGGCGGGAGCACCGCCGGGACGACCGGCAGGGTTGGCGGTGGGGTGGCCGGGCGGCTGGTGGGTGGTGGGGGCCGGTGCCGCTGGATGATGTCGGGTGGGTGGCGGGGTGGACCAGGTGGGGCGGGATACGTGGACCTTGCCGTTGGTGAGGGTGATGGTCCAGTGGCCGTGGTGTAGGTCGACGTGGTGGCGGCGGCAGAGGAGGGCAAGGTTGGAGATCTTGGTTTCGCCGCCGTCTATCCAGGAGGTTAGGTGGTGGGCGTCGCACATGATCGGTGGGGCGCCGCAGACTACGCAGCCCGTGTCGCGGGCGTTGAGGGCGCGGCGCATGGCGCGGGTGACGAGTCGCTCGGAGCGGCCGACGTCCAGTGGCTCGGAGTCCGAACCGAGGACCAGCGGGATGATCCTCGCGTCGCAGGCTAGGCGGCGGACGGTCGCGGGCGACAGGCCATCGCCGTACACCAACTGGCCGCTCGCGTCCGCGGTTGCTGCTTTGAGGTCCTCGAAGTCGATGGTGACCGTCAGTTGGGCCTTAGGACCCACTGTGCTGCCGGTCGAATCATCTGAGTAGCGAGCCGCCGATGGCGAGCGGTTCGTGGACGGGGCGGGCTCGAGGGCTCCGGAGGCGATGGTGAGGGCGGTGCTGAGGGCGTCTGCTTGGCGTTTGTCGCGGGGGCGGGGGTCTGGGGCGCCGTCGAGGGTTTTGTGGGGGCGGGCGCCGGCGTGGATCAGGGCGCGGAGGAGTTCGGCGTTCTCGTTGGCCAGGTAGCCGCGGAACTTCACCCCGCGATCTGCGGGCATCAGGGTTAGTGACTCGCGGTCGTATGCCTTGAGCTCCTCGGGCTCGGGGCCGTCGGTGTCGAGGATGTCCCGCATTTTGTTGCCTGCCTGACGCAGCTCGGTCGGTGAGAGGTGTGCGGCCAGCTTCACCAGTTCGCGCTCGGCGGCGTCGCGGTCGTCGGTCGGCACGTCGGCCGGGACGCGTTCCAGCGCGGACACGATCGCGTCAGCCTGCGCGGGCCTCAACAGCCAAGCGTCACCGGCCTCACCGGCAGCATCGGCCTCATCGGCAGCGGCGGGTGCGGTGGGTGCGGCGGCGGTCTGCTCGAGGGCGGCGGAGACGGCCGGGTACTTCGGTAGTGCCTGCGCGAGCCGGAGCGTACGGCGGGCGGTTGCCGCGTCCAGCCGGTAGCGGAACCGGAGCAGCTCCGCGGTGTCGCGAGCGCCGAGCTCGGCGGCGTACCCGGTGCTCTCGACCGTGGCGACAACAGTCAGCCGATAGGACTCCAGACGGGCGATCGCAGCGTCCAGCGCGTCGAGAGTCGACAGCAGTTCGCCGCCGCTCATCGACCACGCCGGCCGCTCGCCCAGGAGTTCCATGCCTCGACCCTAGGCGGCTCCGCCGACGATCCACGACCCAGAATCCCCTTATTCTGTGGGCAATTCGTGGGCCCACGCAGCCAACAGTCCAGCAACCACCTCGTCCGCGTGCAGGGACGGCAGCGAGTGGTGGGTTGCCTGGGGGAGGTGTACGACGGTGGCGGATGGGGTGAGGGTGTTGACGCGGCGGGCCAGCTGGCTGGCGTCGTGGCTCTTGCTGCGGTCTGCGACGAAGACGAGGGGAGCGGAGGCTAGCGCCCGGAGCTGATCGTCGGTGGGGCGCTTGGTGCGGACGAAGGGGGTTGAGGGCTGCTCGGCGGCCAGGCCGGCCAACTCCAGGACCTGGGGGTCGACGGGGAGGCTCTGGGTTTCCCAGCGGAGGATGGACTCGCTGCGGGCGCGGGAGGGGCGCAGGAGGCTCGGCAGCGCTCGAAGAATGTATGGGAGACGCAGGCCGGTGTAGCAGTCCGTGGGGTCGACGAGCGCCAGGCGGGTGACGCGGGCCGGGTGGGCGATGGCGTAGGTCAGGGCGATCCAGGCGCCGTACGAGTGACCGCAGAAGGCGACACGGTCGATCCCGAGGCCGTCGAGGACGTTCGAGAGCCACATGTGCAGATCCGTGGGTGTCTTCGGGATGCGCCCGGTGTTCGTACTGCGGCCGGCGTCGACGATCAGGTCGACGGCGTACACCCGGTACCGCGAAGCGAGCCGGGCCGCCACGGCGTACCAGACGGGTGAGGTCGCCCCGTGCCCGGGAAGCAGTACGACGGGCGGCCCGTCCGCGGGTCCGCAGGCGTTGACGTGCGTCGTGCCGAACTCGTCGGTCAGCTCGAGCTGCTCGACCGGCACGTCCCAGCGGCTGAGGAGAGCGTCGTACGCGTCCTGGAAGGTCATGTCGCCGAGAATAGCTCACTGAGTGAGGTAATCTGGCGGGTATGCGTGACGGAGTGATGCCGGCCGACCCCGAGCGGGCGGCCGCGCTGGAGTTGGTGCACCGGCTGCGGGACATCGTGCTCCGGTGGGAGCTCGCGATCGGCGAGTTCGCCAGGACGACCCGGTTGCACGCCACCGACGTACGGGCGCTGGTGAGCCTCCTGGACGCCGAACGGGCCGAGGTGGAGGCCACGCCCAGCTGGCTGGCTCAGCAGCTCGGAATGACCTCTCAGGCGACGACAGCCGTTATCCACCGCCTGGAGGCCGCCGGGCACCTCGAACGCCTCAGAAGCCGCACAGACGGCCGCAGCGCCCGGCTTCAGGTCTCCGACAGCGCCATCGACCTCGGCTGGCAGTTCTTCGGCCCGCTCCTCGACCGCATGATCGCCACCACCCAGACCCTCGGCCACGGCGAGCAGGCGATGGTGAAGGACTACCTCACGGCCGTCTCCAAAGCACTGGCATAAACGAAAGGGCCCCGGCGAGTGCCGGAGCCCTTCACGTTCGGTGCTGCGTCAGTTGCGGTCGCTGGTGACCTCGCGGTAGGTCTCCGTGTCTTCCGTCAGCTCGTGGATCTCGTCGGCGTCGTGCGCGTGCTCGTGCGCCTCTTCGAGCTCCTGTGCGGTCGGCTTCTGCACCGCGTCGGCGAAGTAGAAGCGGGACAGTGCGGCCCGGGCCTTGTTGAGCGCCCGGCGCGGTGCCCGTACGCCGTTGTCGTCGGTCTCCGGACCGATCTCGTACGGCACGACGCGGTCGCGTGCGGTGAGCGAGTACGCCTCGTACGTCGAGATCGGCTGGTGCTTCTCCGTGTACTTGCCCTCGGGCGAGCGCACGATGACACCGGTCTCGAGGCCGTGGGTGAGCCGGTCGTGGTCGGCCCGTTGCAGCGAGATCGCCCAGCGGCGCGCCACCCAGAAGGCGAGCACCGGCCCGAGGAAGATCGCGAACCGCAGGAACCAGGTGACGTGGTTGAGCGAGACCCCGAAGTGGGTCGCGATCAGGTCGTTACCGCCGCCGATCCACAGCAGGGCGTAGAAGGTGATGAACGCGACGCCGATACCGGTCCGGGTCGGGACGTCCCGCGGCCGGTCCAGCAGGTGGTGCTCGCGTTTGTCACCGCTGATCCAGCCCTCGATGAACGGATACAGCGCGACCAGCGTGACGAACGCCGGTGGCACGATCAGCGCCGGGATGAGCAGGTTCCAACTCAGGGTGATTCCCCAGAAGTGCGACTCGAAGCCGGGGAATATTCGCACCGAGCCTTCCAGCCAGCCCATGTACCAGTCGGGCTGGGAGCCTGCCGTCACCTCGGCCGGGTTGTACGGCCCGTACAGCCAGACCGGGTTGATCTGCATCAGGGCGCCCATCAGGGCGGTGATGCCGAACACGACGAAGAAGAAGCCGCCGGCCTTGGCCGTGTACACCGGGAACAGCGGGTAGCCGACCACGTTCTTCTGCGTCCGGCCGGGACCGGCGTACTGCGTGTGCTTGTGGTACACGACCAGGAACAGGTGGGCCGTGACGAGCGCCAGGATGATGCCCGGGATCAGCAGCACGTGGACGATGAAGAATCTCGAGACGAAGTCGTCGCCCGGGAACTCACCGCCGAAGATGAAGAAGTTCATGTACGTGCCGACCACCGGTGAGGCCGCGATCATGCCGTTGGTGATCCGCAGACCGGTACCGGACAGCAGGTCGTCGGGCAGGCCGTAGCCGATGAAGCCCTCGATGATGCCGAGGAACAGCATCCCGAAGCCGATCAGCCAGTTCAGCTCACGCGGCTTGCGGAACGCGCCGGTGAAGAACATCCGGAGCAGGTGCACCATCATCGCGGCGATGAACAGCACGGCCGCCCAGTGGTGGATCTGCCGGACCAGCAGACCGCCGCGGACGTCGAACGTGATGTCCAGCGTGGAGGCGTAGGCCTCCGACATGTGCAGACCCTTGAGCAGGCTGTACGAGCCGTTGTACTGGACCTCGGCCATCGACGGCTTGAACCAGAACGTCAGGAACGTGCCGGTCAGGATCAGGATGATGAAGCTGTACAGCGCGATCTCGCCCAGCATGAACGACCAGTGGTCGGGGAAGACCTTGCGCAGGTTCTTCTTCCCGATCTTCGCGATGCCGAGGCGATCGTCGACCCACTTGACCGGCGGTGGGAATTGCTGTGTGTCAGACACTGGTGTCACCCTCGTTCCCAGAAGCTTGGGCCGACCGGCTCGTGGAAGCCGCTCTGCGCAACCAGATAACCCTCGCTGTCCAATGCCAACGGTAGCTGAGGCAGCGGCCGGGCCGCAGGTCCGAAGACGACCTTGGCGCTGTCAGCCAGGTCGAAGGTCGACTGGTGACAGGGGCAGAGCACGTGGTGGGTGGTCTGCTCGTACAGCGAGATCGGGCAGCCGACGTGGGTGCAGATCTTCGAGTAGCACAGGATGCCGTCGATGCCCCAGTTCTCCCGGCCGGGCTTGGTGCGGATCTCGCTCGGCTTGATCCGGACCACGATCACCGCGGCCTTGGCCTTGGCGTTCTGGTACTCGGTCGGGTTCTCCTCCTGCAGCGGGGCCAGGTTGGCCGGCGCCGCGTTGACCAGCTGGCCGACGATCAGGTCGGACGGCTTGATCGGGCGGTCGGTGACGTCGTTGACGACCCGGATGCCCTTCGCCCAGATCGTGTTGTAGAGCGACCGGCCGGGCAGCGGACCGAGGTCGCGCAGGAAGATGATGGCCGGCAGGCCGAGCACGCCCAGGGCGCCGATCAGCGAGTTGCGGATCATCTTGCGCCGGGTGAAGCCCGACTCGGCCGTGCCCTGCTTGAACGCTTCGGTGATCTCGGCGATCTGCTCGGGCGAGGAGTGCGCCGCGTGCCGGTCCTCGGAGATCTCCTCGTCGACCATCAGCTTCTTGGCCCACTGGATCGCGCCGGCGCCGATCAGGAACAGCGCGAGCCCGATGCACAGGCCCATGACCATGTTGTTCGCGTTGCCTGTCAGCGGCCCGAACTGGAGGATCGAGTCCCGCGGGATCGCGAAGTACGCCACGCAGGCGCCGAGCACCAGCAGCGTGGCCAGGCCGAACATGCCCGAGACCTGCCGCTCGACGCGGTTCGCGGCCTTCGGGTCGATGTCGGTGATCCGCGGCTCGTGCGGCTCCAGACCCGGGTCCGGAATCGGCTCGGCCACCTCGACGGCGCCGTGGTGCTCGCCGTCGTCCTTCACCGCCGGAAGGTTCTTGTCGTCACTCATGAGCCTTCGCTCCCTTGGCCTTGACGCCCTTGGCGCCGATCCAGACCGCTACGCACACCAGCAGACCGATGCCGACGAGCCAGCCCCACAGACCCTCGGAGACCGGGCCGAGCCGGCCGAGGCCGAAGCCGCCCGGGTCCTTCTGGGTCTGCAGTGCCTTCAGGTAGGCGATGATGTCGGCCTTGTCCTGCGGCTGCATGACCTGGTCGGAGAAGACCGGCATCTGCTGCGGGCCGGTCAGCATGGCTTCGTAGATGTGCTTCTCGCTGACGCCCATCAACGACGGCGCGTACTTGCCGTTCGGCAGCGCTCCACCGCGACCGGCGAAGTTGTGGCAGGCCGTGCAGTTGGTACGGAACAGCTCGCCGCCGCGGGTGATCTGCTCGTCGGTGGCCTTGCTCACGTCGTACGAGTCCTGCGCCGGGACCGCGGGGCCGGGGGCCAGCGAGGCGACGTACGCCGCCAGCGCCTCGATCTCCTCCTGCGAGTACGCCGGGGTCTTGCGCGGGATCTGGGCGCCCGGCTGCATCGCGGGCATCCGGCCGGTGCCGACCTGGAAGTCGACCGCGGCGGCGCCGACGCCGATCAGCGACGGGCCGGCCATCTTGCCCGCGCCGTTCCCGCCGCCCTCGGCGTTCAGGCCGTGGCAGCTGGAGCAGCCGACCGCGAAGAGCTTCTTGCCCTCTTCGATCTGCTGGGACTGGGCCGAGTTGTCCGCCACCGCGTCGTCAGGGGCGAAGGCGGCGTACGCCGAACCCACTGCCAGGAGGCCGAACAGGAGCACGACGAGGCCGGCGGACCGGTGCCGTCGTCGCGCGGAGAGAAAGCGCGCCGGTGACAAGGAAGATCTCTTCTCACTCATTTGAGCAGGTAGATGGTCGCGAACAGGGCGATCCAGACCACGTCGACGAAGTGCCAGTAGTACGACACGACGATCGCCGAGACGGCCTGTTCGTGGGTGAACTTTCGAGCCATGTACGTCCTGGCCAGGACGAACACGAAGGCGATGAGGCCGCCGGTCACGTGCAGCGCGTGGAAACCGGTGGCCAGGTAGAACACCGAGCCGTAGGCGGTCGAGGAGATCGTCAGCCCCTCGTGCACCAGCCCGGTGTACTCGGTCACCTGCCCGGCGACGAAGACGGCGCCCATGATGTAGGTGAGGATGAACCACTCACGCATGCCCCAGTTGCGCGGGTTCGTCAGCGAGCCGATCCGGCCCACCTTGCCGTGCTCGGCGGCGAACACGCCGGCCTGGCAGGTGAACGACGAGGCGACCAGGATGAACGTGTTCACCGAGGCGAACGGGACGTCCAGGAGGTGCGTCGACACCTGCCACAGCGTCTCCGTCCCCGGAGCCGCAGCGGCGGTCGTTACCGACCGGATCGTGAAGTACGCCGCGAACAGTGCGGCGAAGAACATCAGTTCGCTCGAGAGCCAGACGATCGTGCCGACACTGACCATGCTGGGACGGTCGTGGTGTCCGTGTTCACGAGACGCTGGGAGCGCGGTTGCAGTGGCCACGCGGTCATTATGTCGGTCCTCGCGTTCAGCGCTACGACCACCCCCGTGCATGTCGTGAACCAGACGTTTCTACTGTGGAAGCGTGCTTCCCCTCCACGCCACGCCCGGCGACCAGATCGAGCCGTTGACGCCGGTCCGGTTGCTGACGGCATGGACCTTCGAGCCGGTGTTACTCGGCGTGATCATCGTCCTCGGCGGGCTCTACCTGTACGGCGTTCACCGGCTGCGGAAACGGGGCGACAAGTGGTCCCGGGCGCGGACATTCTCGTTCGTCGGCCTCGGGCTGGGCAGCGCCGTGATCGCCACCCAGTCGGCGCTCGGCACCTACGACACGGTGCTGATCAGCGTGCACATGGTGCAGCACATGATCCTGTCGATGCTGACGCCGTTGATGATGGCGCTCGGCGCGCCGATCACACTGGCGCTCCGGACGCTGCCGCCGCGGCCCCGGAAATGGTTGCTCTCCGTGTTGCATTCGCGGATCGCCAAGGTGCTGTGCTTCCCGCTGATCGGCTTCACGCTGTTCGTCCTCAGCCCGTGGGCGCTGTACTTCAGCGGCTGGTACGACGCGACGCTGCACTCCGCCGTACTGCACGACTTGCTGCATCTGCACTTCATCCTGGTGGGGTCGCTGTTCTTCTGGCCGCTGCTCGGGCTCGACCCGGTGCCGGGCCGGATGATCTACCCGTTCCGGCTGATGCTGACGTTCCTGACGCTGCCGTTCCACGCGTTCCTCGGGATCACGATCATGTCGGCGAACAAGCTCATCGCTGAGGACTGGTACACCAGTTTCGGCCGGTCCTGGCCGCCGTCGCCGCTGCGTGACCAGTACATCGCGGGCGGTCTCCTGTGGGGTTCCGGTGACCTCGTCGGCGTGGTGTTCTTCGCCGTGCTGTTCGTCCAGTGGGTGCGGGAGTCGCAGCGCGAGGCGCGCCGCGAGGACCGGCGCCTGGACCGGTTGGAGGAACAGGCTCGCCGGGCCGAACAGTCGCCCCGGTAGCATTCCGGGTGTCCAGTCTTCTTTGAACAAGCTTGGGATGGATCGATGAGTTCAGAGCGTCCGCTGAAGGTGCTGCTCTACAGCGACGACCGTACGACGCGGGAGTCCGTCCGGCTGGCCCTCGGCAAGCGTCCGGCAGCCGATCTGCCCGAGCTCGAGTACGTCGAGTGCGCGACCGAGCCGGCCGTGATCAAGACCATGGACAAGGGCGGGATCGACCTCGCCATCCTTGACGGCGAAGCGGTGCCGGCCGGCGGTCTGGGTATCGCCCGGCAGCTGAAGGACGAGATCTTCCAGTGCCCGCCGATCCTGGTCCTCACCGGGCGTCCGCAGGACGCGTGGCTGGCGACCTGGTCGCGGGCCGAGGGCGCGGTCTCGCACCCGATCGACCCGGTCCGGATGGCCCAGGTCACCGCGGACCTGCTCCGCCAGCGCCTGGCCAAGCTGCCTGCCACCACCGCCTGACGGCCATGGCCGCCTACACCTGGCCCCAGGTGCTCGGGCCGCTGCTGCGGCGCGAAGACCTGGAGGCCTCCGCCACCGCGTGGGCGATGGAGCAGATCCTGTCGGGTGCGGCGACGCCCGCGCAGCTGGCCGGGTTCGTGATCGCGCTGCGCTCCAAGGGCGAGACGGTCACCGAGGTCGAGGGCCTGGTCGCGACCATGCGCGACTTCGCCACCCGGATCAGCGTGTCCGGCCGGACGCTCGACGTCGTCGGCACCGGCGGTGATCAAGCCCACACCGTGAACATCAGCACGATGTCGGCGATCGTCGCGGCCGGCGCCGGTGCGAAGGTCGTCAAGCACGGCAACCGCGCGGCCTCGTCCGCGTGCGGTGCCGCCGACGTACTCGAGGAGCTGGGGATCCCGCTCGACCTCACCGGGCCGCAGGTGGCCGAGGTGGGGGAGCAGGTCGGGATCACGTTCTGCTTCGCGTCGGCGTTCCACCCGGCCCTGCGGAACGCGGCGGTGCCGCGGCGGGAGCTCGGCGTACCGACGACGTTCAATCTGCTCGGCCCGCTGGCGAACCCGGGCGACCCGTCCGCGCAGGCGGTCGGGGTCGCGGACGGGCGGGTGGCCGGGCTGATGGCCGGCGTACTGGCGCGGCGCGGGATCGACGCGCTGGTGTTCCACGGCGACGACGGGCTCGACGAGCTGACCACGCGGACGACCTCGCAGGTGTGGGTCGTCGGCAACGGGAAGGTCGAGGGGCCGGTCACGCTCGATCCGCGCGAGTTGGGGATCGAGCCGGTGTCGGCCGACGCGTTGAAGGGCGCGGACGCGACGTACAACGCCAAGGTCGTGCGGGCGCTGGTCGACGGCGAGCCGGGAGCGGTGCGGGACGTCGTACTGCTGAACGCCGGGGCCGCGCTGGCGGCGTACACGCCGGAAGAGGGTTCTGTGACGGCGCGGATCCGGGCCGGGATGGACCGGGCGGCCGAGGCGATCGACTCCGGTGCCGCGAAGGACGTGCTGGACCGGTGGATCGCTGCTTGCGCTTCGGTGCGCTGAGTCTGCTGCGAGGGCCGGCGGGGTGACCCGCCGGCCCCTTTCGCTATTTGTTGATCTGGATCTGACTGACCTTGTAGCGGTACACGTTCTGCCAGGCGGGGGTCGATCCGGCGATGTCGGCGATCGCGACGTCCGCCGTACCGTCGCCGCGGTCGATCACCGAGATCATCACGGTGGAGAAGGTCTCCGGCAGCATCGGCACCTTGACGACGACCTTGGCGACGATCTCGTGGCCCGGGTGACCATTGACCGAGATCGCCTTGTGCGTCGTGCCCTTCATCACCTGGGCGTTCTTGTCGTACAGGCTGACGATCGCGCGCGAGCCGATCTGCACGGCGGCCTCCTTCAGGCCGGCCGCGGTGTTCTTGTACGGGATGTCCGGCGGGAGCTGCCCGAACGCGGTGTAGTTGCCCCAGGAGGCGCCCTTGCCGTTGTAGTTCTTGTGCACGGTGAGCCAGATCGCGGCGCCGCCCCACAGGCCGGTGGTCTCGCCGTAGTTGCCCCAGGCCGAGCTCATGATCGGCATCGTGTCGTTGTTCGAGGCAACCATCGAGGTGCCGAGCACCTTGCCGTACGGCGTCGGCGTCTCCGAGGGCTTCACCGATGGGCTCACGGTCTCGATCGGCGTACCACCCGAGGGCAGCGCGACCGGGCTGACAGCATCCGCCTTCGACCAGATCCAGCCCACACTCAAACCGGTAGTCGCAAGAGCGGCCACCACCAGCACGATGGCTCCCACCATCCGAGGCCGCCCGCTAATCCCAGGCAGCCCACCCCCGCCATCCCCACCAGGCAGCCGTCGAGACCTCCCCGCACCATGCGAACCACCTGCCGCATGCGAGCCACCCGCTCCCGCATGTACGCCGGAGCCCAACCCACCAGCCGCAGCCGCACCAGCCGTCCGCGAGCCCGCTGCTCCCGCGCCGTGCGAGCCCGCGGCTCCCGCAGCATGTGAGCCGACGGCTCCCGCACCGTGAGCTCCGGGCTGGCCAGCTACCTGAGCGCCTGCTGCGCCGACACCGTGTGCGCCGGCGGCTCCAGCCGCCTGCTCACCAGCAGCCGCACCAGCGTGCGCGCCCGCACCTGCTCCTGGCCCCGCCGCGCGCGAGATGGCCTGCCCGAGCGACGGTTCCCCGCCCCCGCCAGCCTGCGGCTGCCCGGCGTGCTGCCCCGGCTGAGGCCCAGTAGCCTGCGCCTGCCACCCAACCTGCAGAGGCCCCCGCGAAGGCGCCCCCTGCGGCGGCCCCCACATCTGCCCACCCTGCGGCTGCCCAGGTTGCGACAGCCCGCCTTGCGGTTGTGAGGCCTGCGGCTGACTGGTTTGCGGTCCACCGGCTTGCGGCTGCCCAGCCTGCGGCTGTCCAAGGGGGTTCAGCGGGGCGGCGTGCCCTGGCTGACCCTGCCCAGCCTGCGGCTGTCCGAGGGGGTTTGGTGGGGTGGCCTGCCCAGCCTGTGGTTGCCCCGCTCGCGGTTGACCGACCTGCGGCTGTCCGCCTTGCAACTGGCCAGCCCATGCCTGTCCAGGGGTTTGCGGCGGAGCGGCATGCCCGGGCTGAGACTGCGCAGCTTGCGGCTGACCGGCCCGCGGTTGTCCAGGGGTTTGTGGCGGGGCGGCGTGCCCAGGTTGACCCTGCCCAGCCTGTGGCTGGCCGGCCGACGGCGTACCGGGCAGTGGTTGGCCGTGGGGTTGTGGCCGGGCGGCGTTCTGGCCAGGCTGCAACCCGGCTGCAGCTCTCGTGGCCTGTGGGTGTCCGAGGGGTGGTTGCTGCGGAGCTGCTTGGCCCGGTTGGCCCGGCTGGCTTGACTGGCTTGACTGGCCGGGCTCGGGCTGGGGGTGGCCGAGAGGTGGTTGGTGCGGTTGGCCTGGTTGGCGTTGGGTTGGCTGTGGTTGCCCGGCGTGAGTTGGACGGGCGTGGCCTGGAGTCGGGTCACCTGGGCGTGGCTGCGCGCCGCTCGGCGTACCCGCCTGTGGCTTGTTCGCTTGTGGGCTGCCGGTGAACGGCTGACCTGACCACGGCTGGCCATCGTGCTCCACACCTGGCTGGCCTGGGTGCTGCGGAGCCTGGGGGCGGGCGGCGTGTTGTGGGCCGGGGTGTTGTGCTGGCGGTGGTGTGGCCCACGGATCTTCGCCCGGTGGTGTGATCCACGGTTGTTCGCTGGGCTGTTGGCCGGTTGGCCACGGTGGTTGGGGTGGTAGTTGCCAGCCTGGGTTTTGGGGAGCGGCGTGTTGGGGGCGGGTGGGAGGGGGCGGGGGTGGAGCGGGGGCGGGGGACTGGCCGAAGAGGGCGTCCGCCGAGTCCGAGGAGTCGGGGGTGTTTTGCGCAGGCTGGGTCCACGGGTTGGCGAGGGGGTCGCCGGGGGTGGGTACTGCGGGTGAGCCGCCTTCGCCGGGGCGGGGCGGGGTTTGGTCTTCGTTCTCAGCCAACGTTGATTCCCTTGTAGGCCTGGCTCTCGGCCGCCTTGAGGTCTGGGCGGTTGTTGGGGATGCCGCTGATGTAGGCGACCGCCGTACCGTCGCCGAGGTCGAAAACGGCAACCGTCAGCGTAAGCACTCGATCGGTCACTGCCGCCGACTTCGCGGTCACGGTTTGCTGGTAGAACCAGCCTGACTTGTCGGTCCGCTTCACTGCACCGTTCGCGACCGTGCGGTACGTCGCCGGGATCGACCCGTACATGCTCGTCCGCAGCTGCCCGGACAGCGTCGCCGCGGTCGCCTTCGCGTCGCCGTTGAAGCCCGATCCGGTACCGAGCCCGCCGACGAAGATGTCCGCGGTCCAGTCGTCGGCGCCGTTGACGTTCTCCTGCAGGACGATGTGCTGGCCGCTGGAGTTCAGCAGCTGCTGGACCAGGCGCTTGCGGTCCGACCACGGCGGGTTCTGGCGCGGGAACGAGATCGCGTCCGAGGAGATCCGGCCGGTGCCCTCGTGCAGCTTCGGGTTCTTCGACTGGCCCGGCTTGGTGGTGCTCTGGTTGGTCGGCGTACCGCTCGACTGTGTCGGCGTACCGGTCGGGGTCGGGTCGGCCTGCTTGTCGTCGCCTCCGCCGGTGATCAGCACGACCGCGAGGACGATCAGCAGCACCAGCGCGATCCCACCGCCGACGAACAACGGCAGCTTCGCGCCGGACCGGCCGCCGCCACCGCCGCCGGACCCCTTCGACTTCTTGGTCCCGACGCCGCTGCTCAGGTCGGTCTGCCCGCCCCAGGCCTCGTTCTCGTCCTCACCCCAGGCACGCTGCGTCTGCTGTTCCCCCCAAGCCTGCTGTACGCCGCCAGCCTGGCCACCGTGCTGCTGCTCGCCCCAAGCCTGCTGTACGCCGCCCTGCGGGGGACCGCTCTGCTGGCCACCGCTCTGCTGGCCACGGTTCTGCTGGGCAGCGTTCTGCTGGCCGGCCCAGGGCTCCCCCTGGCCGTTGCCCCACGGCTGCTGCTCGCCCTGGCCGTTGTCCCACGGTTGCTGGTCGCCCTGGTCGTTGCTCCAGGGCTGTGCGCCGTTCTGCTGGACAGGTGCCGGGTTCTGCTGGTTCTGGACCCAGCTGGGCTCAGGTGCCCAGCCGTTGCCAGCTTGCTGGTTGCCGTTCTGCTGGTCGCCAGCCTGCTGTACGGGCCAGCCCTGGCCGCCCCATTGCTGCTCGTCGGCCTGCGGACTCCACGGACCCGACTCCTGCACCGCGTGCTGGTCGCCAACACCCCAGCCGTTGTCCGCCGGCGGCGCCTCGTTTCCCGCGGCACCCTGCTGCGGACCCCAAGCCTGCTCACCGCCCCAACTCTGGTCCGGCTGAGTCTGTGCCGCGTCCCAGGGCTGGCTCTCCTCGGGCTGCTGCTGGGTCGGCTGGTCGCCCCAGAGCTGGACCGGTACTGGCTGCTCCTGTGTCGCGTCCTCTGCGTCCGGCATCGTCCACAGCGGCGCGGCGGGATGGTCCGGTGTCTGCAGGTCCTCTTCGTCGCTGGCCTCGACGCCCCACGACGGCTGATCACTGGACTGCTGTTCCTGCTGTTCGTCCGCCTGGCTACCCCAGTCCGGCTGCAGCTGCGCGGCAACCTCAGCCGCATCCGCCGCCTGAACCTCGGGGTCCTGCTCACTGACGTCACCCTCAGGCTGGACATCTTCCTTCGGCGTCGGCGCGAACCGAGGCTGCTCGGTGAAGCTGACGTCCGACCAACCCTCCGTCGCCTCAACAGGCTCACTCGGCGTCGGAGCAAGCTTCAGCGTCCAGCTGGAAGGCTCCGCGGCCTCCACAGCCTCGGCCGGTACGTCGGCAGCCCCCCGCTCCGCCTCGAGCTCCTCCTCCGTGACCTCGCGCTGCGTCCAGTGCTCCGGGGGAGCAGGCGCGATCTCCGGCGCACCCCACGTCGCCTGGGCACGCTCAGCCGCACTAGGCCCCGCGTCCTGAGCAGGCTCCTCAGGGGTCACCGCACGCAGACGCGGTCCACCGTTCGCCCGAGTGCCGTCGTCGGTCGGCTCGAGGTCCCAGAGTTGGGGAGTAGCCGTCGGCTGCCACCAGCCACCAGGCCCCGTCTCCCCGTCCCGAGACTCCTGGACAGACTCCTGCACCGACTCGTGCACCGGTTCCCGCGCCGGCTCGTGCGCCGACTGCTGCACGGAACGCAGCCCGGGACCAGCCGTCTCACCGACGACCGCCTCCTGCCGGACCGGATCAGGCTGATCCGCAGTGTCTTCCTGCTCGATCTCGGTCTGGTTGGTCCACTTCTCCCCGTTCCAGAAGCGGATGGTGTTCGGCTGGCCGGTGGGGTCGGGGTACCAGCCGGCAGGCGGATGGCTCATCCGCGTCCTCGGTCGTTGTCGGCACGGAACTGGCCCCGGACGTTCATGTGTTCACCGTAACTTCAGCTCGTGTCAGTCGGATCGATCAGACCGGTCGTCAGAGACCGTTCTCCTCGCCGAGGCTGAAGGCCGCCTCCAGGTCGTGGCTGGAGTACGCGCGGAACGCGATGTGCGTCTCGGTGCTGAGTACGCCGGGCACCCGGTTGACGTGCTCGGGGATGACCGTGGCCAGGTCGTCGTGCCGCGCGACCCGGACGAGCGCGATCAGGTCGAGCCCGCCGGTGACGGAGTACACCTCGCTGACGCCCTCGATCGCCGCCACCTGCTCGGCGACCTCCGGGATCCGTGCGACGTCGGCCTTGATGAACACGATCGCGGTGACCATGCCGTCCTCTCCTCAGAGCTCACACTTCAACCGGCTGAAGCATAGTGCGGTCGAGGCCCCGCAACGCCGTCGCCGTCGGTTCGTCGGCGGGCAGGAACGCCTCCATCCGCAGTTCCGACACCGTCACGTCGATCGCCGTGCCGAACCTGGTCAGCGTGGTGATGAGATGCAGGTCACCGTGCGGGGAGCGGAGCTGGAGCGGTACGGCGAGACCCAGGTCGTCGGGCGCCGGCCGGGGCGGGACCAGGGCCGTCAGCTCGTGGATGAGGGCGACGGCTGCGGGCGACGGGTTCTGCGCGGCCTCGCGGGACAGCGCGTCGATGACATGCCAGGACCACTGGGCGAAGTTGACGATCCGGGGAGCGAGACCGGCGGGATCCAGCAGCAACCGGGGGATGTTGACCGGCGCCGCCAACAGGCGAGCGTCCACGCCGGCGATGAGGGCCCGGAAGGCATGGTTGGCGAGGACGAGGTTGCCGTTGCGGTCGACGACCACCGCCGGGAACGGGCGGTGGCCTTCGAGGATCGCCTCCAGCGCCGTGCGGATCGCGCCGAGACCGGGCGCGCCGTACGGCGTCTCGTCGTACGCCGGGGCGTAGCCGCCGGCCACGAGCAGTTGGTTGCGCTCGCGCAGCGGCACCTGGAGCGACTCGGCGAGCCGGATGATCATCTCCCGGCCCGGCGCCGAGCGACCGCTCTCGATGAAGCTGACATGCCGCTGCGTCGTCCCCGCACGGATCGCCAGCTCGAGCTGGCTCACTCGTCGTCGGTTCCGCCACGACCGCAGGCCGACGGACAGCTCTGATCCCATACCGCAGTTCTAACGCACGCCACCGACAATCCATACCCAGCAGGGAATTGTCCGCCCCAGCCGTGCCCGGCAAGGTCGTATCCATGAACAGCAAAGACCTTGCGAACCGCTATGTAGCAGTCTGGAACGAGCCTGACGCCGACACCCGCCGAAAGGCGATCGAGGAGCTGTGGACGGCGGACGGCGTACACCTCCTCGAGCCGCCTGAGGAGATCGTGAAGCGCGCCACCGAGATCGGCGTCACCGCCAGCCTGGAAGCCCGCGGTTACGCGGAGCTGGAGCGCCGGGTCACCCGCGCGTACGACGAGTTCGTAGCGCCCGGGCAGTACGAGTTCGTGCCGCACGGCGAGGCCGCCGGGCTGCGCGACCTGGTGAAACTGCGCTGGGCGATGGTCCCGGCCGGCGGGGGAGAACCACTTGCCATCGGCATCGACCTCCTCCTGCTCGCCCCGGATGGCCGAATCCTGACCGACTACCAGTTCGTCGAGGCCTAACCCACCCGGGCAGGCCCCAAAGGCCGCAGGTGGCGGCGGCGTTCGGTGGGGTGGTGATGGGCGTCGGAGTGGGAGTTGTCGAGGCGGGTGAGGTGCCGGCCGGCGCCGCTGACCGGGCAGGTCCAGGTGCCGTCCATCTCGACCAGGCGGATGCCGGGGAGCTCGAGCCAGCGCAGGATCAGCTCGATCTCCTCCGGCGAAGCCGCCGCCACCGGGCCGATCCCCGGCAGCACGGTCTCCGCCGAGGCGCGCAGCATCTCCAGATGCGGGCGCGGGTCCGTGCCACGCGGCGTGAACCCGGCCGCCGCGAGCCGGCCACGCCGGATCACATGCAGCTCCCAGCCGCCGTCCTCGGTCCGCCGGGCCGCGCAGATCTCGGCGCAGCCGGTCACCGACGCCATCCGCTGCATCCGCGCCGAGCTCCGCACGAACGCACTCAGCCGATCCCGGTGGACGGCGGCGTCCTCGAACCGCTCGTCCGCCGACAGCACATCGATCCGCCGGTCCAGCGCGTCGACCACCGGCGTCGGATCCACGGTCAGCGCGGTCCGCAGCGCCGCCACGAACTCGCCGTACGAATCCATTGAGATCCGTCCGTCGCACGGCGCGACGCACCGGCCCATCTCGGCCAGCACACAAGGCGACAGCGACGGGTGCTTCGACATCCGCGCGGTGCACTGCCGGATCGGGAACGCCTCGTGCAGCGCGGCCATCGCCCGCTCGGCCGTCTTCCGCGAGCTGAACGGCCCGAGGTACCCGGCGTCGTCGTCACGCACCTGTTTGACCAGCGACAGGCGCGGAAACGGCTCGACCGTGACCTTCAGCCAATGCTGCCGCTCGGGGAACTTCGACCGCCGGTTGTACCGCGGCTTGTGCTCCGCGATCAGCCGCAGTTCCCGGACCTCGGCCTCCAGCGGCGTGCCGCACTCGATACCGCGGACGCCGGTCGCGATGCCGACCATCTCGCCGATCCGGTTGCGGGTCTCCGAGGCGGTGAAGTACGACCGGACGCGGGTGCGCAGGTCCTTCGACTTCCCGACGTACAGCACCTCGCCGCGGTCGTCCGTGAACAAGTACACACCCGGTGCGTGCGGCAACGTTTCGGCCAGGTGGCGCTTGGCCCGCACCGCCGGCGCGACCCGCGACGAGTACGTCTGCAGGTCCTCCAACGTTTGCACACCCAACGAGCCGACCCGCTCGAACAGCCCGTGCAGTACGTCGACCGTGGCGCGCGCGTCGGACAATGCGCGGTGGTTCGGTGACGTCGTCGTGCGGAACAGTTTGGCCAGCGTCCCGAGCTTGCAGTTCGGCGCCTCGTCCGGGGTGATCACGCGCCGCGCCAGCAGCGCGGTGTCGACGACGGCGAAGTCCGGCCAGTCGTAGCCGTGCACGAGGCTCTCGTGCTTCAGAAAGCCCATGTCGAACGGCGCGTTGTGCGCGACCATCACGCACCCGTGCGCGAACTCCAGGAACGCCGGCAGCACCGACTCGATCCGCGGTGACGTGGCAACCATCGAGTTGGTGATGCCGGTCAGCACGGCGATGAACGGCGGGATCGCCTCCGAGGGGTTGACCAACGTCTGGAACTCGCCGATCACCTCACCGGCCCGCACCTTCACCGCGCCGATCTCGGTGATGCCGCCCTCGCCGGGCGGATTGCCCGTCGTCTCGAGGTCGACGACGCAGAACGTGATCGCGTGCAGCGGCGTACCCAGGTCGTCGAAGCTGTGCTGCACACCGCGGATCGGCATCGCTGGATCCGCGGCCTGTGCATGCCCTGGGCTGGTCATGGTCACGACGCTAAGAGCCGCCACCGACAATTCCGCAGGTGACACGCCTGCGAGTCGACTAGGCTCTCTGTATGCGTACACAGGCGATCACTGCGAATCCGGGCCGCATGCCCGTCCGCCGTGGTCTGCGTCACTGGTCCAGCAGCAGCTGCCAGGTAGTCGTTCCAGCCGGACTGCGGACCGGTGACTGAGGCCGGCACCGCCGCGAGCTCCGCCGCTACGACTTTGCCTGAACCGGTCCGGCAACGCGTCCTGACCCTCGCCGCGCATGCACTCGGCCAGCTCCCCGCAACCGACATCCCGGCACCGCTGCGCCGGTTCGCCAGCTTCGCGCCGGCGAAGCGGGCCAAGCTGTCCGCCTCGGTGCTCGGTCCGATCCTCGAGACGGACGACCACTTCCGGAAACTGACCGCCTTCGAGGTACGGCGGGAGCACCCGGAGCTCGGCGATGCCGTTGCCGACGGCGTACCTGTTCCGGCCGCCGACCCGGTCGAGGTAGCGGCGCTCGCGTACCTGCTGCGCCCGGACGACTGGGAGCAGCACATCGCGGCGGCCGCCCAGCTCCCGGTGGAGAACCCGCGCGCCGACGACGAGGCTGTCCACCGGCTGGCCGACCAGCTCGATCAGGCCCGCACCGAGACCCGTCAGGTCCGCGAACGTCTTCGTGAACAGGTCAACGAGCTCAAGGCCGAGAACGTCACGCTCCGCCGCAAGCTCAACGAAGCACGGCAGAAGATCACCGGTCTGCACACGGATCTCGAACAACGCACCAAAGAGGCCGAGAGCGCCGATGAACGTGTCGACGCCGCCCGTGCCGAAGTTGAGCGGGAGCTGCGCAAGCTGCGGACCCGCATCACCGAACTCGAGGCGGTCGAACACGCGGCACGCCGTACTGCGGGGCAAGAACGCGAGCTGGCGTCGACGCGCACCCGGCTGCTGCTCGACACGTTGCTGGAGGCAGCGAGCGGGCTGCGTCGCGAGCTGGCCCTGCCGCCCGGGGGAGAGCTCCGCCCTGCCGACACGGTGGCCGGCTCCGAGCCTGACGCGGCCCCGGTCGGACGTACGGCGCCCGAGGACGACCCGGCCTTGTTCGACGAGCTGCTGGCGTTGCCGCAGGTGCATCTGATCATCGACGGCTACAACGTGACGAAGACCGCCTGGCCGAACTCGCCGCTGCATTCGCAACGTCAGCGCCTCGTCACCGCGTTGGGTGCGTTGGTCGCGCAACGTCGCGTCGAGATCACGGTGGTGTTCGACGGCGCCGAGTTGTCGGGCCCTGTGCAACTGAATCCGCCGCGCGGGGTCCGTGTGCGGTTCAGCCCGGCCGGTGTGATCGCCGATGACGTGATCCGGCAACTTGTCCGCGCCGAACCGCCGGGCCGCCCGGTCGTGGTCGTGTCCACCGACCGCGAAGTTGCCGACAGCATCATCAAACTCGGCGCCCGCGCACTCTCCGCGACCAGCCTGATAGCACGGATCGCCCGCACCTGAGAACAGAAACCCCGCCCCACCCCGGGCGAAGCCCGGTTCTGTTGTCCTTCAGAAATTGTCGGCGGGGTTCTCTAGCGTCCTTCTCAGCCGGATGCAAGTCCGGGTGCTTCCCCACTTGGAGGATGTTGTGCTGATCGACTGCGACGCCTGCGCGATGAAGGGTCCGGGCTGTCAGGACTGCGTGGTGACGGTTGTTCTCGGATTCGCTGCGGAGCGCGAGGGCAGCCTGCGCATCGACGACGACGAGATGGCCGCGCTGGACGCGCTCGCCGATTCGGGCCTGGTGCCACCGTTACGCCTAGTACACGCCGTCAGCAGTGTCGAGCTGGATGCTGCTGCCCAAACCCCTTCCGATGAAGGCGAAACGATCGTTGGGTCGGGATGACGCTTCGTTAATTTTCGATCAAACCCGAGGGGCGAATTGCACTGGTCACGAAACGGTCACTACTGTTACGTCTCGTTGCCTCAGGGTGTCGGCCGCTCCGGCCGACCGGGCAGCGGCAAGCCGAGGGAGTGATCCGGTCCGCGCAGGGCCTGGTCAACGGGGACGGCGCGAGCAGAGGAAGGGACCGACCGGGCTGTGTCCATCGGACGCATCAACCGCACCAAGGGAATCGCCCTCGCCGCCATCACCAGCACCGCTGTCGCTGCGGGAGTGATCCTGATCCAGGGGGCGGCCAGTGCCGACCCCGCGCCCACGCTGGACGAGGCGAAGAAGCAGGTCGCTGCGCTGCAGCACCAGGCTGAGGTCGCCGGTGAGTCGGCGAACGACCTCCGCGGGCAGATCACCGCCTCCGGTGCGCGGGTGGCCGCCCTGAAGGCCGCTATCGCCAAGCAGCAGGGCCAGGTCGACGGTGTGAAGCGGCAGATCGGATCCCTGGCGGTCGCCGGCTACCAGACCTCGGGCATCTCGACGACGGCGCAGCTGCTGCTGTCGACGAACCCGGACCAGTTCCTCAGCCAGGCCTCCACCGCCCAGGCCTTCGCCGGCCAGCAGAACTCCGCGCTGCGCCGCTACCAGGTCGCTCAGGGCAAGCTCACCGACCTCCAGGCCAGCGAGCAGACCGAGCTGGCCGCGCTGCAGGCCGTGCAGGCCAAGCAGGACGCATTCAAGAAGCAGATCCAGACCAACCTCGACAACGCGGAGAAGGTGCTCGACAAGCTCAGCGCCGCCGACCGCAAGCGGATCGAGGAAGAGAACGCCAAGGACGCAGAGAAGGCGCGCAACGAGCGTCCGACCCGCGACGGCGACCGGGAAGACAAGGACCTGCCGAACGTGCCGGCCAGCGGCCGCGCGGCGATCGCGGTGAACGCCGCGCTGTCCCAGCTCGGCGACCCCTACGTCTGGGGCGCCGACGGACCCAGCTCCTACGACTGCTCCGGCCTGATGATGTACGCGTGGGGCAAGGCCGGCGTCTCGCTGTCGCACTCCTCGAAGGCGCAGACCGGTGAGGGCCGCCCGGTCAGCAAGTCCGACCTGATGCCCGGCGACCTGATCTTCTACTACTCCCCGGTGAGCCACGTCGCGATGTACCTCGGCAACGGCCGGATCGTGCACGCCCCGCGCCCCGGCAAGAGCGTCGAGATCGCCCCGATGGACGAGATGCCGTACAACTCCGCGGTCCGCCCGGGCTGACCTGCGCCCTTGACATACTCTGCGGCTCCGGGGGATCTCCCCCGGAGCCGATTCATTTGCGGCGTTGGTGATGACGTACTGTCGGAGGAGGCCGGGTGTCCCGCCTGACTGGGGCAGGTGAGCAGCGAAGGGCCGAGGTGATCGACGAACAGGGCGATACGGTGCCGCTGCCAGTGATCCCGTCAGCAGGTGACCCACAGAAGCCGAGTGGCCACCGGCAGGCGCCGATCCTCAAGAAGGTCGCGCTCGGAGTCGCTGTCTGCCTCGTCGCCGGAGCCGGGTACGCCGGTCTGCGGCAGGTCGCCAACGCGCCCGCCGACCCGAACGGTTCACCGGCACACTCGCATTCGGCCACTTCGGCGACACCGGACCAGGCCGAGGCCGGAGTACGTCGGGCCGTCGCCGGCGAGGCTGTCCTGCAGAAGATGACCGACGCGGTCGAGAACGACAACCGCACCGAGTTCCTCGACACCATCGACCCGAAGGCCACGGACTTCCGCGGCGCCGCGCGGACGATCTTCTCGAACCTGACCACGCTGCCGATCAGCACGTTCCAGTTGCGCTACGTGAGCGACGACCCCGCGGCGCTGACGCCCGACCGGCAGACCCAGCTCGGCGGCACGCAGTCCTGGCTGGCCCAGGTCGAGGTCTCCTGGCAGCTCTCCGGGTACGACGTGAAGCCGGCCCGCGAGACCCTTCCGGTGACGTTCGTCACCCGCGACGGGACGACGTACGCCGCCTCGTTCTCGGAGCGGTTCGCAGCGGGACAGCGGCGACCGGTGTGGGCGCTCGGCCAGGTCGAGGTGGCCAAGGGCAAGCACAGTCTCGTGGTGAGCCTCGATTCGGAAGCGGAAGCGAAGAGCTACGTGTCGGTGGCCGACAAGGCGGTCGACTCGGTCAGCAAGGTCTGGGGCAAGAACTGGCGGCAGAAGGTGGTCGTCTACCTGCCCGCCAAACAGTCCCAGATGGAAGGCGTTCTCGGCGCCCAGCCGAACACCTACACCCAGATCGCCGCGGTCACCTTCGCCGAGCTCGACACGCCGGCCGTCGGCGCGCCGGTGCGGATCGTGGCCAACCCGAAGCTGTTCGAGGAGCTCGGTAAGCAGGGCCGCCGGATCGTGCTGACGCACGAGACCACGCATGTCGCATCGACCGCGACCGCCTCACCGGTGCCGTTGTGGCTGGCCGAGGGTTTCGCGGACTACGTCGCGTTCACCGCTGTGCCCGTGCAGGACGAGTCGGCAGCGAAGGAGCTGTTCAAGGCGGTCCGCGCAGGGAAGGTGCCGACCACCTTGCCGACGCCCGAGGCGTTCGCGGCGTCGGCGACCGACCTGCCGCAAGCTTACGAGTCGGCCTGGCTCGCGTGCCGGTTGATCGCCGAGCGTGAAGGACAGGCCAAGCTGGTGAAGTTCTACCGGACTGTGCACACGTCGAAGAGTTCGACCGGTCTCGCGGATGCGTTCAAGTCGGTGCTGGGGATGACCGAGGCCGAGTTCGTCGCCGAGTGGCAGAAGTACCTCGAAAGGCTCGCGGGTGCCTAGACCGGCCGGCCGGTCGGCTCCCTGGATCGCCGGCGGCGTGCTCGCCGTCGCACTCGTCTTCACGATCGCCGTCACGACTCCGTGGCATCTGATCGACCTGCCGAAACCCGACGCCGCGCTCGACTTCACCACCGCCGAGATCGCCCGCCAGAACGCGTTCCGGCACGAGATCCTGCCGTGGTCGACGGCGTCCTGGATCATCTCGCTCGTGGTGCCGCTCGTCATCGGCTTCACCCCGCTCGGCCGCCGGCTGTACGACGCGCTGCACGTCCGGCTCTGGTTCATCGCCGTTCCGATCACGGTCGCCGCCGTCGTCCTGATCACGAGTCTGCTCACCGTCCCGACCGACGTCTTCGCCGAGCGGGTCAGTCTCAAGTACGGCCTGTCGGTGGAGAACTGGCGGCTGTGGGTCTGGGACCGCGGCATCAACTGGGCCATCACCTCGCTCGGCCTCGCGGTGGTCGCCGTCGTCCTGATGGCGTTCGCGAAGATCTGGCGGCAGCGCTGGTGGTTGCCGGGGGCAATCGTTGCGGCGTTGCTCGTGCTCGGCGTCTCGTTCGCGTACCCGGTGCTGATCGAGCCGCGGTTCAACCACTTCACCTCGATGCCGGCCGGTGCCCAGCGCAACGAGTTCCTGGAGCTGGCCAAGCAGGACGGTGTACCGGTCAAGGACGTGCTGGTCGCGGACGCGTCCAAGCGGACAACCGCCTTGAACGCTTACGTCTCGGGCTTCGGCTCGACCCGTCGGCTGGTCGTGTACGACACGCTGCTCAAGGACACTCCGCCCGCACAGGTACGGCTCGTGGTCGCGCACGAGCTCGGTCACGCGGCGGAGGACGACGTACTGCACGGCACGCTGATCGGCGTTCTCGGTACGGCGTTCGGCGTCACGCTGCTGTATTTGTTGCTCGGGAACCGGATGGCCGATCCGCGGCGGGCCGCGCTGCTGGTCGCACTGATTGCGGCCGCGACGACGCTGGCGAGCCCGGTGCAGAATCTGGTCAGCCGGAAGATCGAGGCCCGCGCCGACTATCACTCGCTGCGGCTGACGAACGATCCGCAGGACTTCGTCGCGATGCAGCACGACCTCGCGGTGCAGAACATCTCCGGCCTCGACCCGAGCCGCTGGCGGTACTGGATGTTCGCCGACCACCCGACCCCGCCGGAGCGGATCGCGATGGGCCGGGCCTGGGGGACCGCGAACGGCGACCCGGTCCCGCCACTGGTCAAGCGATGACCGTCCTGGTCGTCACCAACGATTTCCCGCCACGCCAGGGCGGGATCGAGACGTTCGTCCGCTCCTTGTGCGACGAGCTTCCCGACGTCGTCGTCTACACCTCGCGAGAGCCGGGCGACACGGCGTACGACGCCGCGCTGCCGTTCCCGGTGATCCGCGACCGGACGTCGATGTTGTTGCCCACGGCCCGTACGACGAAACGTGCGGCCGGACTGCTCCGCGAGTACGACGCGGACCGGGTCCTCTTCGGAGCGGCGGCACCGCTCGGGCTGATGGGGCCGGCGCTGCGTCGGGCCGGGGCACGCCGGATCGTGGCGATGACGCACGGACACGAGACGTGGTGGGCCGGCGTACCGGGCGCCAGGCAAGCGTTGCGACGGATCGGGGATGCGGCGGACACGCTCACGACGGTGTCGTCGTGGTGCGAGGAGCAGATCGTCCCCGCTCTTTCCCCGGCGGCCGCCCAACGCGTGCGAAGACTCACCCCAGGCGTCGACACGCACCGTTTCACCCCGGGCTGCGGCGGGGAGCAGGTACGCAAGGGCCTCGGCTTGGAAGGCGTTCCGGTAGTCGCCTGCGTCTCGCGCCTCATCCGCCGGAAGGGACAGGACACGCTGATCCGCGCATGGCCGCGCGTCCGGGAGTCGGCGCCGGGCGCCACGCTGCTGCTGGTGGGCGGCGGGCCGGACCGGGAGTACCTCGAGGAGCTGGCTGCGTCGACCGGAGTGTCGGACGCGGTGGTGTTCACCGGCCCGGTTCCGTGGGCCGACATCCCGCCGTACATCGACGCCGCCGACGTGTTCGCGATGCCCTGCCGGACAAGGCGTTTCGGACTCGAGCCGGAGGCGCTCGGGATCGTGACTCTGGAGGCGTCGGCGACCGGGAAACCGGTGATCGTCGGGGACTCCGGGGGAGCTGCCGACACGGTGAAGCACGGGGAGACCGGATACTTGGTCGACCCGCACAACCCAGTCGGCGTCGGTGTGCGGATTGCGGAACTGCTGACGAACCCCCGGCACCGAGACGCTCTGGGCGCGGCCGGGCGGACGTGGGTCGCCGAAAACTGGACCTGGAGCAGGTCCGGGGCGGTGCTGCGGGAATTATTGGACAGCTGATGCGTTGAATCGTGTACTGTGATCGACATGCACCGGATGTTCCGACTTGCCGCAGCCGTACGAGCTTTCCGCTCCCCGGCTGCCGCTGCCTGACATCTTCGAAACTCCCACCGGCGACCGGAAACGGTTCGCCGGTGTTGTTGTTCCTGAGCCCGGTGGTCTGCTTTCCGGTCCGATCTTGACCAAGGACCCGAAATGACCATCAGCAGGACTTTCATCGACTTCTTCATCGACCGCGACCACGTCCCGACCACCGGGTCCACGCTCATCCCGCGGCAGGGTGATCCGGTGCTGTTCACGACCTCCGGGATGCATCCGCTCACGCCGTACCTGGAGGGAGAACCACATCCGCTGGGGCGCAGACTCGTGGGCGTCCAGCGATGCCTGCGAACCACCGATCTCGACGAGGTGGGGGACCCGACCCACCTGACCGTGTTCGAGATGCTGGGCTCGTGGTCGCTCGGCGACTACGGGAGCAGCGAGACGCTGAAGTGGGGCTACGAGTTGCTCACCACCCGCTTCGGCCTCGACCCGCGGCGGATGTACGTGACGGTGTTCGGCGGTGACGAGCAGGTGCCGTTGGACCAGGAATCGCTGCGGACCTGGCAGGAGCTCGGCCTGCCGATCGAGCTGACCACCGAGGACAACTGGTGGTCGAACGGCCCGACCGGTCCGTGCGGCCCGGACTCGGAGATCTTCATCTGGACCGGCGACGGCGACCCGGAGGGTACGCCGACCACGGACGACCGCTGGCTCGAGGTGTGGAACCACGTGATGATGCGGTACCGCCGCCTCGACGACGGCTCGCTCGAGCCGCTCACGCAGCAGAACATCGACACCGGTCTCGGGCTCGAGCGGCTCACGATGCTGCTCGAGGGCAAGCGGTCGGTGTACGAGACGTCGCTGTTCGAGCCGTGGATGCGGACGATCCCGAAGCTGTGGAAGCTCGACGAGCGCTCGCAGCGGATCGTGATCGACCATCTGCGGTCCAGCATCGTGATCGTCGGCGACGGCGTGTACCCGTCGAACACCGGCCGCGGGTACGTGCTGCGCCGGCTGATCCGCCGGATGCTGACCACGCTGTGGCGCGACGACGACTCGCGGTCGCTGTCCGACGTGCCGATCGAGCTGTTCGAGCACACGCTGGGCCATTTCCACCAGGGCGAAACGGTGACGCTGATCCGGCGGATCCTGATCGACGAGGAGATCCGGTTCAGCAACTTGCTCGACCGCGGCCGGAAGGTGCTCAGCCACGAGCGGTTCCACAAGTCGCTCGACGACACCGACTACGAGTACCTGCACGAGACCCACGGCCTGCCGCGGGAGTTGGTGGACTCGCTCAGATGACGGGATCCAGTACGTCGGTCCGGGGAGCGTCAGCGTCGGGAATCTCCGGCGATGCGACCTTCCCGACCGACGACTGGGCCACGAATGCGCCGACCAGGACGATCACGCCGCCGATGATCTGGTTGGTCCGCAGCGTCTCGCCGAGCAGGATCAACGCGAAGATGCAGGCCGCGACGACCTCGACGTACGCAACCGCGCCGGCGATCGCCGCGGACAGGCGCTGCACCGCGGCCGCGCCGGCCAGGTAGGCGACGACCGTACTGACCAGGATCAGCCAGGCGGCCATCAGCCAGCCGGGTGCGTGCCGGTGGCCGATCGCGATCGTGTCGACGAGCACGTGCCACGGCGTACCCCATGGTGCGGCGATGAAGGTGAGGACGACGGCGCCGACCACGCTGCCGGCCGCGGTCATCACCAGCGGGTCCGCAGCCCCGGTCAGCTTGTCGATCAGGATGAAGTACGTCGCCTGGCACGCGGCCGCACCGAGCCCGGCGAGCAGGCCGATCGGGTCGATCTGCAGCCCGGACCAGATCTCGGCCACGGTCGCGAGGCCGACGACGGCGATGCTGACGCCGATCGCGGCGGACCGCGGTACGGCGACCTTCTGCCCGAACTTCAGCCATGCGACCACCAGGATCGGGCCGGAGAACTCGAGCATCAGCGCGACGCCGACCGGCAGCCGGCTCGCCGCGAGGAAGAACAGCGTCTGGCAGCCGGCGATCCCGGTCAGGCCGTACAGCACGAGGGCCTTCCAGGACGCGCGTGCTGCCCGCAGCCCGGCGCGGCCGCGGAACGCCAGCACCAGCGGGACAAGCACGACAGCAGCGCCGAGGATGCGCAGCCAGGCCGCCTGTTCCGGCGTGAACCCGGCCCCGATCAGCGCCTTGGCGAACGGTCCCGAGCCGCCGAACGTGATCGCGGAGAAGATCGCGAACCCCAACCCCACCGACTTCGTGCTGTACATGGGCATAACGGTCTCATGCTCATTACAGGCCTGTCGAGTGAGATCTCACAGGACGTTCACGGCGCGCGCCGCGACCACCGCGATCGTGAGCAGCGAGATCAGCGACTGGGCGCCCATCAGTGTCTTGGTGCGGGCGGTCAGCGGCATGGTGTCGGTCGGGCTGAACGCGGTTGCGGCGGTGAGTGAGACGAACAGGTAGTCGGTGAATCCGGGCAGCCAGCGCTCCCAGCCAGGCAGGTCGACGGTCAGCTGCGGGAACAGCAGGTCGACCCGCTCCTCCTTGCGCTCGTGCTCGGGTGCCCGCGCGAACGGCCCGCCGCGGTCGATCTCCCAGTACCAGATCCCGAACGCGACGACGTTGGTCACCCAGATCACCACGGCGCCCTTCACCAGCACGTCGCCGTTGTTGGCGGCGCCATGGTTCAGGAAGTAGATCAGGCCGCCCAGGTAGACCGCGTTGGCGACCACCAGCACCCCGATGAGCACCAGGGCGACCCAGCGCAGCCAGGGCTCGTCCCGCAAGAGGTGGAACGGGTTCATCCACACCAGCGGCAGTAGGAGCAGCAGCCCTAGGCCAGGCAACAGCCACTGCGGCAGCACGTTGATCTGCGTCGGCACCAGCACCTGCAGGACCAGTGCCGCGCATACCGCCAGGGACGCCGGCCATCGCCGGATGTGACGCATGGTCGGTGCCGGGGCTTTCTGAACCTTGTTCACCCCCGCATTCTGTCCCCGATGCCGTGTTATCCGACGGAGGCGTCGACGACGGCCTGTCCAACCTCGGTTCGCCGGTAGTGAACCTGATGGCCGGTACGACGACGTGTGGCGAGCCCAGCGTCGTACAGCGCGGAGAGGTGCTCGGCCACCGTCGCCAGAGCCAGGCCGTACTGGCTGGCGAGGGCGCTCGTGGTCGCCGGTGGGTCGAGCGCGACGAGGAGGGTGGCGCGCGTGCGGCCGAGGAGGCGGGCCAGCGGGTCCGGGGGAGCGGGTGCGTCGGACCAGAGGCGGGCGGCGCCGCGGGCCGGGTAGACGAGGGTCGGGTGGTACGCCGGGTCCGCGACGATGACGAGGTACGGCCAGGCGAAGACTCCGGGCACGAGGAGCAGACCCTGGCCGGTGAGGTCGCGGTCCTCGGAGCGGTACCGGGTGGCGATCAGGCGGTCGTCCTCCCAGGCCAGCGTCGGGTGTAGGTCGTCGAACAGCCCGGCGAGGCCGCCGTCGGTCAACTGCTGACCGCGGTACGCGATGTCGTCTTCGAGCACCCGGCTGATCAGCGGCCAATCGGGCTTGATCAGGATCTCCCAGGCGCTCTCGATCTCGTCCGCGAGCCGTTCCCGCGTGCCGGCGAGGTCCTCGAGCATCTTGTCGATCTCGGGCGCGGCTGGGTTCTTCAGCTCGTCCCGCGAGCGGATCAGTTCGGTCCGCACGGTCTCGAGTGGGGTGCTGCGTACACGAGCGATCTCGGTCGCGAACTTCGCCCGCGAGGCCTTGGGCGGCGGCGTCAGGAAGTCCGGCGTGAACCCGACCCGCGGTTGCACGGCTTTCAGCCCGCGCAGATCGAGCCGGCTCGCCGCGTCACGGTTCGCGTCGATCCAGTCGCCGTACAGCGGCCGGTGCTTCGACCCGTTGAGCACCCGGACCGCGGACATCGTCTCCCACAGCGGCGACGCCCCGAACCGGCAGCGCAGGGCATCGGCCTGCGTGAAGCGCAGTACGGTCATGAGCGCGAACTTTCGGCCACAACCAAAACTCTACGCCGGGCGGGCCGCAGTCGTGCACCCTCTCGGCGTGAGGTCCTACGGAGCTGTCCTGAGCGTCCCCGGCATGCGGGCGGTGTACGCGGCGCACACGGTCTCGATGCTGGGGACGGTTGCGGCGCAGGTGGCGCTCTCGATCCTGGTCTTCGAGCGCACCGGCTCACCGTTGCTGTCGGCACTCGTCCTCGCGTGTTCGTTCCTTCCGTACGCCGTCGGCGGCGTACTGCTGTCCTCGGTCGCGGACCGGTTCCCGGCGCGGCGGGTGCTGGTGGTGTGCGACCTGCTCAGCGCCGCCTGCGTGGCCGCGATGCTGCTGCCGGCGATGCCGGTGGCGGGCCTGCTCGGGCTGCTGCTCGGGACCGGGATCATCGCGCCGCTGTTCGCCGGCGCGCGGGCCGCGAGCCTGGCCCACCTGCTGCCGACGGAACTGTTCCCGGTCGGGAGGTCGTTGCTGCGGGCAATCAGTCAGGTGTCCGTGCTGGCCGGCTTCGCACTGGGCGGGATCGCGGTCGCGCTCGTCGGCGCGAACTGGTTACTGGCCCTGGACGCGCTGAGTTTCGTCGCGTCGGCCGTCCTGATCGGTGCGGGTACGCCGTACACGCCGCCGGGGGAGCGGAAGAGCAACACGGTCCGGGACTCCTGGTCCGGCCTGCAGCTGCTGTTCGGGACGGCGAAGCTTCGCTATCTGATTCTGCTGACCTGGGTGGCGCCGGCGTTCTCGTCGGTGCCGGACGGACTGGCCGTCGCCTACACCGCTCAGGTCGGCAGCGCCGCTGCGGCCGCCAGCGTGTTGTTCGCCGGCTATGCGATCGGCTCCGTACTCGGCGAGCTCGTCGTCGCGCGGTTTCCCCCTTCCGCGCGGCGACGGCTCGTCGTCCCGCTCCTGCTCACCAGCCAGCTGCCCGCGATCGCCTTCCTGGCCGAGCCGTCCGTCCCGGTCGCGGCCGTCCTGCTCGCGATCGCCGGGGCCGGCTACGCGTTCAACCAGGGCATCGATCCGCTGATCCTGCAGGCCGTGGAGCCGTCGTACCGCGGCCGCCTGTTCACCGTGCAGACCAGCGGCCTGATGGCGATCCAGGGCGTCAGCATCGCCCTGGCCGGCGTCGTCGGCTCATTCCTGTCGCCGAACCTCACGATCGCCGCCGCAGGCATCCTCGGCGCGGTGACCACCCTGCTGATTGCCCGTCAGGCGCTCACCACGGAGCAACGTCGTCCAGTGAGCCAGGTCCTCTGAAGACTCCGGTCGGGCCGTCTGCGGGGAGCATCGCGAGCGCGACCGGGACGGCTGCTCCGTCGGCGACGGTGCGCTCGCCGCGCGGGACCGAGGCCTGCGTGTTGAGGTCGGTCGGGACGAGGCCGGGGGTTGCGGCGTTCACCTTGATGCCGTCGGCTCGGAGGGCGCTGGCGTAGACCAGCGTGAGCGCGTTGAGGGCGGCCTTCGAGGAGCTGTAGGCGAGCAGGCCCTGGGTGGCGAGGCGGCCGTCCAGCTCGGAGAGGAGGTTGACGGAGCCGAGACCGCTGGACATGTTCACGATCCGAGCGTTCGGCGACCGTCGGAGCAGCGGTACGAAGGCGTGGATCGCGGACACGACTCCGAACACGTTCACGTCGTACGCCGTGCGTACCTGGTCGGCCGTGATGTCCGCGACCGACGTACCCCACTCGGCGACGATGCCGGCGTTGTTCACCAGCACGTCCAGGCGGCCGGAGTCCGCCTCGACCTGCTTCGCGGCCGCGTCGACCGATTCCGCGTCGGTCACGTCGAGCTGCACGAACCGTACGTCGAGCCCTTCGTCCTGGAGCTCCGCCGTGGCGGCCGAGCCCAGCCCCGGGTTGCGTGCCGCCAGATACACCGTGAGTCCGCGCCGGCCGAGTTGCCGGACGATCTCGCGGCCGATGCCTTTGTTTCCGCCCGTCACCAGGGCGACTTCGTTCTGATTCATGTCCCCAGTTGAGCCCGGACCGACTGCTGCGGACCAACACCGATCAGGTGGTCCGCCATACCCTGGAGGTATGCCGGAACCTGAGATCCGCGAGCTGCGGTACTTCCGCGCGGTCGCCGAGGACCTGAACATCACCCGCGCGGCCGAGCGGCTGGGGATCGCACAGCCGCCGCTGTCGCGGGCGATCCGCCAGCTGGAACACCGCCTGGGCGTCGAGCTATTCGACCGCTCGGGCCAGCGTCTCGAGCTGACCGCCGCCGGGGAAACCTTGCTCAAGGAGTCGGGGCCGGTGCTCGACGCGCTGGATTCCGCAGTACGCCGGACGCAGCGGGCCGGGAAGTCGTCGCGGGGACTCGTGGTCACGGCGAAGCCTGGCGTCGCGACCGAGCTGCTGCATCGGATCGTCTCGGAACTGCGGGACGAGATGCCGGGCATCGAGGTTGTGGTGAGCGGGTTCGGGGAGCAGGCGGACATGGTGCGGGACGGGCGCGCGGATGTGGCGCTGGTCAGCCGGCCGTTCGACGACCCCGGGCTGGAGATGGAGGAGTTGTACACAGAGCCGCGGGTTGCCGCCTTGCCTGCCGGGCATGAGCTGGCTGCGCGGGAGGTGCTGTGCGCGGATGATCTGGCCGGGATCCCGGCGCCGCGGTGGAGCCGGTCCAATGTTGCCGAGCGCAACTACTGGTCGGCGCGGCCGGACGATCCGGTCGAGGGGCCGATCGTGCAGGACTCGTCGCAACTGCTCGAGGTGGTCGCGTTCGGGCAGGCGGTCGCGCTGGTGCCGCAGTCGATGGCCGAGCGCAACATCCGGCCGGATGTCGTCTACCGGCCGGTGGCCGACGTCGAGGCGTACCGGATGTTCGTGGTCTGGCCGGCCGGCAGCCGCTCGAAGGAGCTGGCACGCTTCGTCGAGGCAGCGATCAGGCACTCGAGCGGACGACCAGCGGCGCAGTAACGAGCCGTCCGGGGGCATCCGGCTCGCCGGCGATCTCCTGGAGTGCGCGGTCGAACAGGCAGGTCGCGATGTCCCGCAACGGGATCCGCGCGGTCGTCAGCGGGGTGTCGAGCATGCTCGCGAACGGGAAGTCGTTGAACCCGGTGACCGCGACGTCCTCGCCGACGGCGACGCCGCGCCGCTGCAGCGACCGCATCGCCACCACCGCGAACGCGTCGTTGTCGGCGACGAACACGTCCGGCGCCGGGGCCTCCTCGACGTACGCCGCTACCGCTTCCAGCGTGCCGAACGATCGCACCACCGTCGACGGGAACTCGCGGACGAACCCGGCCTGCCGCTGATGCACCCACGGCAGCGAACTGTCCGTCGCCAGGTACACCGCGCGCTCGCGACCGGTCGATCGCAGATGCTGCGCGATACCGGCCATCGAGGTCTCGTTGTCCACGTCGACCCAGCACTGCCGCTGCGTCGGCCCGGTCCGCCCGAACGCGACGAACGGGAACCGCCGCCGGCTCAGGAACCCGATCCGCTCGTCGTGCGGCATCGTCTCGAGTACGACGATCGCATCCACCTGGCGAGCCGCGATCAGCTTCTCGTACAGCGCGATCTCGGTCGCGTCCTCCACCGGGGTCGCGACGTGCACGCCGTACCCGGACAACGCGGCCGCCTTCACCAGACCGCCGAGCAGACCGTGCAGGAATCCACCGAGGCCCGGGTTCTCCTCGTCCTCGAAGTACAGCGGGAGGCCGATCACCTGGCTGCGTCCGGACGAGAGCGCGCGGGCCGCGTGGTTCGGGATGTACCCGAGCTCCTCGATCGCGGCGCGCACGGTCTGGACCGTCGGCGGTGCCACGCGGTGCGGTGCGTTCAGGACGTTCGACACCGTCATCGCCGAGACCCCGGCAAGCTTCGCCACATCCGCAACGGTTGTTCGCTTCAATCGATCCCCCTCAGGTCCGTACGATCCGGGCCACCCCGCCGACCGGTACGTCGATCGCCCACAGCCCCGCCGGTGTCGTCCTGCTACGAGAGAGTTCGACGCCGGCGCAGTCCGACACTACGAGCTCGACCGGTCGATCGTCGGCACCTTCGACGTAGATCCTGCCGTCCGCGCCGCCGTTCACGACCAGCGTGCACGGGTCCGATACCCGCACGACGGGGTTGGCGAACGTGGCGATCACAGTCTCCGACGATCCGACCGCGCGTACCTGCGTGTAGCGCGCGTCCGCACGAGACGGCAGCAGTACGCCGTGCAGCAGCGCGTCGGCGTGATCGCGCATGAACCCGAGCCAGTGCCGCACGACCCGCGCGTGCTCCGGCGACAGCGCATCGAGCTCCATCGACACCTGCGGCGTGCTGAACAAGGCACCGATGAACTGCTGCGCAACGTTCTCCGCGGACGCTTGCGGGTGCCACAGCAGCATGTCCGAGTGCACCGCGCGATCGCCGGCCAGCAGTCGGCAATCGACCGTGCGGACGCGGTTCTCCACCGGGTCGAGCGCGCAGTCGCCTGCTCGCAAGAACGTGCCGAACTGCCAGAGCCGTGGGTGCACGTAGTCCTGCCGGAACTCGATCAGTACGTCGGCCCGCAGCCGCCGCAGCTCGTCCGTCACGTCCTGCAGGAACCGCTCCACACCTTCGTCGACCGAAGTGCAGTCGCCACCAGGCGCCGCGGGCACGTCGTCGCGTGCCCAGGAATCGATGAAGTCCAGCTTGAGCCCGTCGACTCCCCAGTCCCGGACGGGCCGCACACAACACTCGACGAGGTGCTCCCGGACCTCCGGGTACCGCGGGTCGAGTACTGCGGTCACCTCGCCATCGGCAAAGCCCAGCGTGCGATCCTTCAACCGGGCCCAGGCCTTCGAGTGCACGCCGATCAGCGGCGGCGCGAGCCACAGCACGTACCGCTGGCCGAGGTCGTGCACCCGCCGTACGTGCTCGGCCATGTCGGGGAAGGTCTGGCTGGTCGGCTCCCAGTCGCCGCAGTACGCGTACCCGCGCCGCGTGTCGTCGGTCTGCCAGCCGTCGTCGACGATCACCGCAGTGCAGCCGTACGCCGCTCCCGCGCGGGCGTGCCGCTCCACGGACTCGGCCGACACGTGCTGGTGGTCGCTGTACCAGGTCGAGTACATCGCGGTCCGGGCAACGTCCGGGACCCGCGCGATGCGGTCCCCGAGCTCAGCCGTCCACGCGTCGGTCACGCCGCGCAACGCGTCGGCGAAGTGCTGGGGCCGGGTGTCGATCCGCAGGGTGAAGCAGTCGTCCTCGACGTCGGTCACCGTCAACTCGATCAGCTGCTCGGCGGTCTCCTCGTTCACCCCCACCGCGAAGTCGCAGACGCGCACACTCGCCGACAAGGAGATTGTCAACAATGCGCGGTCCTGTGCGTCGACGAGCGTCGCGACCGGCGCGGAGCGGACCGAGCGGATCTCGCGGTGCGCGCCCCAGTCGGTCGGCAGATTGCGCCGCGAGTCCTGCGTCGCCCGCCACAACGTGACCGCATCCTCCGCCGGCCAGGTCCACCGCAACGTCACCGCACCGCCGGCAGCCACCTCGTAGGACTGCAGACCGGCTGCCTCCGGCGGCCGCGGCGTGATGGTGCCCTCCCCGGTGAGAGTGGCGGTGCGCCGCGTGCGGCCGTCGGGGGAGCGGATCTCGAAACTCGTCACGCCGTGGACTATAGCGGTAAAACCAGACTCCCAGAAGGTATTGACGGAATTGGCCGCCATCTCTAGTTTTAGCGCTAATATCCGATTCTCCGAGGAGCCGTCGTGCTGACCCTGACGTCCAGCAGTACCTACGTCGAGGACGCCTTCGCGTGGGCTCGCAAGCGGGCTCTGGACTGGGTGCGGACCGGGCCCGGCAACCTGCCGTCGTACTGGGCCGGCTATCCGTCCCGGCCGATGTTCTACTCGCGCGACGTCTGCCACCAGGCGGCCGGCGCGCACCTGCTCGGGCTGGACGCGGAGAACTTCGCGATGTTCCGGCACTTCGCCCGCTCCGCGACGCCGGCGCGGAAGTGGTTCCCGATCTGGGCGTTCCACTTCGACGGGCGGATCGCCGCCCTCGACTACCACGACGACGAGCACTTCGTCCGGGAGATCCCCGCGGTGTTCGACCTGACCTACCGCGCCCTGGAGCAGTACGACTGGACCGGTGACCGCCGCTGGATCGACGACCCCGACCTGACGGCCTACTACCGGCACAGCGTCGGCGAGTTCGTCGAAGCACACGATGCCGACGGCGACGGCATCCCCGAAGCCGGCGGTACCGCGGACATCTTCCTCGGCACCGCCACCTACAACGAACGCGAGGCGCCGCTCCTCGTCGCCGGCGACGGCCTCGCCACGCAGTACGCCGCACTCCGCAAGCTCGGCTGCCACGCCGAGGCGGCCCGGATCCGGGCGACGTACGACGGGTGGTGGAACGGCGATCACTTCGCCCGGGGCATCACCAAGGACGGGCTCGACTTCGACTGGGGACTGGAGTCGCACACGCTGGTCCCGCTGTTCGGGCTGAGCGGGACGGGGGAGCGCAACGAGCAGTTCCTCGACTATCTCGAAGCCCAGATGGAAACCAGTCCGCCGCTCAATATCGAGTCGTTCAGTTATTGGCCCGAATTCCTCTTCAAACACGGCCGGGACGAGTCGGCGTGGCGCTGGACCAAGCACCTGATCGACAGCCGCGACGACTACCCGGAGATCTCCTTCACCGTCGTCGAGCATCTCGTCGCCGGCCTGCTCGGACTGCGTCCGGACGCACCGAACGCCGCGCTCGCAGTCACCTCCCACCTGCCCGCGGAGATCGACGATCTGATTGTCGACAATCTCCCGATCGGCGCGTGGACAATCCGCATCTGCCAAGAAGGCCGCGACACCACCGAAGTCACCATCCACAGCGGACCCGGTCCGCTCGCCGTGACCGTCGGCTCCGAGACCCACTCCCTCGAACCCGGCCGGACCGCCCGGGTCACCCAGCCCAAGGACCCCTCATGAAGAAGCTCATCCCCACCGCACTCGCGCTCCTGCTGGCCGCCGGCTGCGCGACCGGCAATGCGCCGGCCTCGAACAAGGACTCCGGCACAGCGGAGATCACCTTCTCGTTCTGGGGCACCAACTCCGAAGCCGCTTCGCTCAAGGCCATCGCGGCCGCCTTCGAGAAGGCGAACCCGGGCGCCAAGGTGACCACCAACTGGATCCAGTCCGACTACGAGCAGAAGCTGCAGACCTCGATCGCGGCCGGCACCCAGTCGACGGTGATGGAGATCAGCAACACCAGCCTGGCCGGGTTCGCCCCGAGCTTCGCCGAGCAGACCGTTGACCCCGGCAAGTACGTGCAGCCGAACATCTCGGCCGCGATGCAGTACCAGGACAAGTACTACGCGATGCCGTTCGCGGCCAAGCCCAAGGTGATGGCGATCAACACCGACGCGTTCAAGGCCGCCGGCGTACCGTTGCCCAGCGCAACCACCCCGCTGAGCCTCGACGAGTTCAAGAAGATCGCCGCCAAGCTGTCCCACGGCGACGGCAAGGCTCGCGTCTACGGCTCCAGCAACCTCTGGTACCGCGGCTGGCTGACCGCCGCGGGCGGCGGCTACTACAACGCGGACGCGTCCCAGTGCACCTTCGGGGACGGCACCGGTGTGCAGACGGCGCAGTACGTGGTCGACATGCAGAAGAACCGCTACGCGCCGACGTCGACCGACATCCAGGGGCAGGACCAGGCGCAGTGGTTCGCGGCCGGCCGGCTCGCGACGTTCAGCGACTTCGGGCCCTGGACGGTCGCCGACTTCGCGAAGATCAGCAAGCCGAGCTGGACCCTGGTCCCGGTGCCGGGCAAGGGATTCCCGATGGAGGTCGACGGGCTGGGGATCGCGAAGAACGCGAGCGGCAAGCAGCTCGAGACCGCGAAGAAGTTCGTCGAGTTCGCCAGTACGCAGCAGGTCGCCCAGGATCAACTGATCCAGGGCAACACGGCACTCGGCGTACCGATCATCGCGGCCTCGACGCCGACGCTGGAGAAGGTGCTGCCGGCCGAGCGCAACCTGGCCGCGTTCACCACCGCGCTGAAGTCCGGCATTGTCGGCGTCTCGGTCGCCAAGGAGGCGCAGCTGTCCGGTGACGCCGAGAAGGGCATGACCAGCTACACCGCGCTCGGCACCGGCAAGGACGATGTCGCGAAGATCCTGCCGCAGCTCGCGGAGAAGTGCACGCAGGCCCTCAAGAAATGAACCCGACCATCGGCTGGATCCGTGACCTGGCGGCGTCCTGGGGTGTCCCGAGCGCCCTCGTGCCGCTGGTCCCGTTCCTGCTCCTGCTGATCGTCCTGTACGCCGTCATCGGGCTGGCGGCGTACGGGGCGCGGCGGCGGTGGCCCCGGGCGGACAAGACGATCGCATTCTGGCTGTTCGTCTCGCCGTGGCTGATCGGGTTCTGCCTGTTCACGCTCGGGCCGATGGCGTCGTCGGTCTACGTCAGCCTGACCTCCTGGGACCTGATCACCCCTCCGCAGTTCGTTGGCCTGGCCAACTACACCGAGGCCTTCCAGGACCCCCAGGTCGGGCAGGCCTTGAAGGTCACCCTGCTGTACGCCGTGATCAGTGTCCCGCTGCAGACCGCGCTGGCGTTCCTCGTCGCACTGCTGCTCAACAGCGAGCTCCCGGGCATGCGGTTCTTCCGGACGGTCTGGTACCTGCCGTCGCTCGTCTCCGGGGTCGCGCAGATGGTGCTGTTCCTGTGGGTGTTCAACCCGCAGTACGGACTGGCGAACGACGTACTCGCGCACTTCGGCATCCAAGGACCGGGCTGGTTCAACGATTCGTCGTGGGCGCTGCCGACGGTGATCCTGATGAGCCTGTGGACGGTCGGCGGTGCGATGGTGATCTACCTGGCCGGGCTGAAGGACGTCCCGCCCAACCTGTACGAGGCGGCGGCGCTGGACGGTGCGGGCGCCGTACGGCAGTTCTGGCATGTGACGTTGCCGCAGTTGTCGCCGATCATCTTGTTCAACGCGCTCACCGGCATCATCGGCTCGCTGCAGATCTTCACCCAGGGCTTCATCGCGAACGGCGGCCCGAAGGACTCGCTGCTGTTCTTCGTCTACTACCTGTACGACAACGCGTTCCAGAACTTCCGGATGGGTTACGCGTCCGCGCTGGCCTGGATCCTGTTCGTCGTGATCCTCGCGCTGACCGCGGTCACGCTCCGCGGAAGCGCGTTCGCCGTTTACTACGAGACCGAGCTGGGCCGGAAGCGGAGGCGTCGATGACTGCACTCGCAGAACCTCTGGTGGTGCGTGCGGACCGGCCGTTCTGGCGCCGCAACCTCACGCTCACCGTCGTGCTGTACGTCGTGCTCGCACTCGGATCGCTGGTGTTCGTCTACCCGTTCCTGTGGATGATCGCGACCTCCCTGCGCTCGCTGGCGGGGGTCGGGAGTTCGGGGGCGAGCGTCGTACCGCACGAGTTCCTGTGGGACAACTACCGGCGGGCGGTGACGTCGTTCCCGTTCTGGCGGTACGCGTTGAACTCGGTGCTGACCACAGTGATCCCGATCGTCGGGACGGTGTTGTCCTGCTCGCTGGCCGGGTTCGCGTTCGCGCGGCTGCGGGTGCGGTTCTCCGGTGTGCTGTTCGCCGTCGTACTCGCGACGATGCTGCTGCCGGGGGAGGTGACGATGGTGCCGCAGTTCATGCTGTTCAACAACCTCGGCATGGTCGACACCCTGTACCCGCTGATCCTGCCGGCGTTCTTCGGGTCGCCGTTCTACATCTTCCTGTTCCGGCAGTTCTTCGCCCGGATGCCGTCCGAGCTGGCCGACGCGGCGGTCGTCGACGGGTGCGGCTGGTTCAAGACGTTCTGGCTGGTCTACCTGCCGCTGGCCCGGCCGGCCGTGGTCGCGGTGTCGATCCTGCTGTTCATGGGCTACTGGAACAACTTCCTCGGCCCGGCGATCTACATCAACTCCGACAAGTGGAAGACGCTGCCGCTGGCACTGGCCGGTTTCCAGTCGGTCAACGGCACCGACACGCCGTTGCTGATGGCAACGTCTGTGCTGATCACGATCCCGTGCCTGCTGATCTTCTTCGTGGCCCAGAAGCAGATCACCAACGGGATCACGTTCAGCGGGGGGAAATGATGCTCGGGCGGTACGACGGGAGCGCGTCGGCGAGGGTGGCGTAGTGGTCGAGGGGGCGGTCGGTGCGAGTGGCTCGGATCAGATCGGCGAGCCATTGGGCGGCACCGGAGGTGCGCAGCCAGCCGCCGTTCTCGACGGCGAGCTCGTGGGCGTCGGCGAAGATGTCGAGGGCCGCCGCTTCCATCCGGGTGACCCGGCGCAGATCGACCACCAGCCGCGGGAGCTTGGTGGTGATCACGTGCCGGAGCTCACCGGCGAACGTCGGCAGCGCGGCGACGTCGATCGCACCGGCGACGCGGACGATCGCGCACTCGCCGACAGCACTCCAGCTGCACACGAAAGGTCCGCTCACCTCAACCGGTCGGTGGGCGGAGCTGACCACTCGGGGTTTTGGCTTCATGCGTCACCGGTACCCGCGCGGTAATCGCGTTACTCAGGACATATCGTCGGCACGCAGTGTGCTCCAGGCCGCGCGGACGTGACTGCGCATCACCGATTCGGCCCAGTCCGGATCCCGGGCGGTGAGCGCCGAGACCAGCTCGTGGTGGTGCGCGAGACTGCGCCGCAGTGCCTCGGGGGAGTAGCGGGTGAAGGTCCGCCAGACCAGCGGGACCTGCACGACGGAGGCGATCACCGCGGTCAGCCGGCTGTTGTCCGCGGCCTCCAGGATCCCGCCGTGGAACCGGTTGTTCAGCTCGGTCAGCCGGTCCACATCGGTCGGCCGCCCGTCGGGCGCGACCCGGTCCATGGCGTCCGCGAGCTCGGCCAGCACCGTCAGGTCGGCACGCCCGGACACGGCGGCAAGCCGGCAGCCCCAGGGCTCCATCACCGACCGCAGGCTGAAGATCTCGTCCAGGTCGCGCACGCTCCAGACCTGGACCTGGACACCGCGGTTCCGCTCGTACCGGACCAGCCCTTCGGCGGTGAGCCGGCGCAGCGCCTCGCGGACCGGGGTCCGGCTGACGCCGAACGCCTCGGCGAGCTCGCCCTCGCGCAGCCACTCGCCGCCGTCCCGCCGCCCGGTCAGGATCTGTTCGCGGATCAGCCGGTACGCCTCGTCGGCGGCAGGCCCGTTGTCGGCCGCGCGGATGGTCTCGTCCATGGTGAGGGCAACCGTATCTCCCTCCCTGATCGTATGCAATCTATTGACGGGCTCAGCGTGGCGGCGTAGTTTCTCGGCCATCGAGGAAGCAGATTGCATGCAATCCGAGGATGGTGGATGAGTACACCCCTGCCGTTGGACGACGTCCGCGTGGTCGAGCTCGGGCAGCTGCTGGCCGGCCCGTTCTGCGGTCAGCTGCTCGGTGATTTCGGGGCCGAGGTGATCAAGGTCGAGGATCCGGCCCGCGGCGACCCGATGCGGCAGTGGGGTCGCGAGCGCCCGTACGGCAAGTCCCTGTGGTGGCCGGTCGTAGCCCGGAACAAGCTGTCGGTGACCGCGGATCTCCGCACCGAGGACGGCCAGGCGCTGGTCCGCCGATTGATCGCGCAGGCCGACGTACTGCTGGAGAACTTCCGGCCGGGGACCCTCGAACGCTGGGGCCTCGGGCCGGAGCAGCTCTGGGAACTCAATCCCGGCCTGATCGTCACCCGGGTCAGCGGCTACGGCCAGTCCGGTCCGTACGCCGGCCGCGCCGGGTACGGCTCGATCGGTGAGGCGATGGGCGGGATCCGGTACGTCACCGGCGACCCGGACCGGCCGCCGGCGCGGGCCGGGATCTCGCTCGGCGACTCGCTGGCCGCCACGTTCGCCTGCCTCGGCACCCTGGTCGCGCTGCACCAGCGCGGCCGGACCGGGCAGGGGCAGCTCGTCGACTCGGCGATCTACGAGGCGGTGCTGGCGATGATGGAGTCGCTGGTACCGGAGTACCAAGTGGCCGGGTACCAGCGCGAGCGCACCGGGACCACGCTGCCGAACGTTGCCCCAAGCAACGTCTACCCGACCGCGGACGGCGAGATGGTGCTGGTCGCGGCGAACCAGGACACGGTCTTCCGCCGGCTCGCGGAGGCGATGGGCCGGCCCGAGCTCGCCGACGACGAGCGGTACGCGACGCATGGCGCCCGCGGTACCTCGATGGAGGAGCTGGACGGCCTGATCGCAGCCTGGAGCAGCACGGTGAAGGCCGACGACCTGCTCGAGCGGCTGAACGAGCACGGCGTACCGGCTGGGCGGATCTACACCGCCAAGGACATGCTGACCGACCCGCACTTCAAGGCGCGGGAGGCGATCGTCCGGCTGCTGCACCCCGAGCTGGGCGAGTTCGCGATGCACAACGTGGTCCCCAAGCTGTCCGGCACGCCGGGCCGGGTCCGGCACGTCGGTCCGGCCCTCGGCGAGCACAACGACCTGATCTACCGCGACCTGCTGGGCCTCGGCGACGGCGAGCTGGACTCGCTGCGCGCGGCCGGTGTGATCTGAGGAGGAGACATGACGTATCGGCTCGGCGTGGACGTCGGCGGCACGTTCACCGACATCCTGCTGATCGTCGAGGACACCGGCCGGACCTTCCGGGCCAAGACCTCGTCGACGCCCGAGGACCAGTCGATCGGCGTACTGCGCGGGATCGAGCGTGCGTGCGCCGCGGCCGGGATCGGGACGACGGCGATCGGTGAGGTGTTCCACGGCACGACCGTCGCGACCAACGCGATCCTGGAGGGCAAGGGGGCCCGGGTCGGTCTGGTGACGACCGAGGGGTTCCGGCAGGTGCTGCAGATCGCGCGCTCGTTCGTGCCGGGCGGTCTGGCCGGCTGGATCATCTGGCCGAAGCCGGAGCCGCTCGCGGCGCTGGAGGACACGGTCGAGGTCCGGGGCCGGTTCGCGCCGGACGGCGTCGAGGTGACGCCGTTGGACGAGGACGACGTACGGGCGAAGCTCGGCCGGCTGAAGCAGCGTGGGATCGAGGCGCTGAGCATCAGCCTGATCAACTCCTACGCGAACCCGGACCACGAGCAGCGGGTCGCGGCGCTCGCGGCCGAGATCCTGCCCGGCGTGCCGGTGTCGCGCTCGTCGGCGGTGCTGCCCGAGCTGCGTGAGTACGAGCGGACGATCACGACGGTCGCGAACGCGGCGGTCCAGCCGCAGGTGACGCGGTACGTCGCCAACCTCGAGGCGCAGCTGCGCGATTCGGGGGTGCGGGGACGGCTGTGCATCCTGCGCAGCGACGGCGGGCTGGTGTCGGCGAGTGTCGCGGCGGACAGCCCGGTGAACCTGCTGATGTCCGGTCCGGCCGGTGGAGTGACCGGCGCGACCTGGGTCGCGGAGCAGGCCGGCCACCCGGACTTTCTCAGCTTCGACATGGGCGGTACGTCGACGGACGTCGCGCTCGTCCAGGCGCTGACGCCGCGGGTCGGGCGGGAGACGACAGTCGGCGACTTGAAGGTGCGGGCGACCTCGGTCGACGTCCGGACGGTCGGTGCCGGTGGCGGGTCGATCGCGCACGTGCCGCCGCTCACGCAGGCATTGCGGGTCGGTCCGCAGTCGGCGGGCGCGGCTCCCGGGCCGGCGGCGTACGCGGCCGGTGGTACGCAGCCGACCGTTACCGACGCGAACGTCGTACTCGGTTACCTGCCGACCGACCTGGCCGGTGGTGAGATCACGCTCGACCGGGAGGCCGCGCGGGCGGCGGTGAAGCCGATCGCCGACGCGACCGGGCTGTCGTCGGTCGAGGCGGCCGCGGCCGGGATCGTCGACATCGTGAACGAGAACATGTTCGGCGCGCTGCGGCTGGTGTCGATCCAGCAAGGTTTCGACCCGCGCGACTTCGCGCTGGTCGCCTTCGGCGGAGCTGGGCCGTTGCACGCGAACGCGCTGGGCAAGCTGACCGGGGCGTGGCCGGTGATCATCCCGCCGTCGCCGGGCGTCCTGTGTGCGTACGGCGATGCGACGACCAACCTGCGGGACGAGGCGGGGCGCACGCTGGTACGGCGGTTCGGCGAGCTGACCGACGACAGCCTGCGCGAGCTGCTGACCGACCTCGCCGCGAAGGCGCGGGCGACGCTGGTCGAGCAGGGCGAGGACGAGCAGAAGGTCGTCTACTCGGTCGATCTGCGGTACCACGGCCAGGGCTTCGAGATCCCGATCCAGGTCGACCTGGACAGCTTCGACGGGAACGGTGCCGGGCTCGAGACCTTGCGGCAGGCGTTCGACGCCGAGCACCAGCGGCTGTTCTCGTTCGTGCTCGACGCCGAGCACGAGCTGGTCACCGCTCGCGCCACCGCGCACGGGCCGCGGCCCGAGGTCGCTGCTGCCGAGGTGGCCACAGGGGAGACGGATCCGTCGGCCGCGCTGCGGTCGCGGGCGCCGATCTGGGTCGAGGGTGCCGAGGTGAGCGCCGCGATCTACGACCGGGCGCTGCTGCGCGCGGGGAACGTCGTACCCGGTCCGGCGATCGTGACCGAGATGGACTCCACCACTTTGATCCTGCCCGGGCACGCTGCGAGCGTGCATCCCAGCGGCAGCCTGCTGATCCGCCCTGTCGACGAGGAGCTGTGACATGGCCCGCCTGATCGAGACCGCCACCGAACCCCTGGCCCGCGTCGACGTCGACGTGGTCACCCTCGACCTGATCGAGAACGCGCTGCGCAACGCCCGCTACGAGATGGACGAGGTGCTGTTCCGGACGGCGTTGTCCCCGGGCATCCGCGAGCAGCACGACGAGTTCCCGCTGATCGCCGACCCGGCCGGGAAGATGGTCGTCGGGCAGTTCGGGCTGTCGATCCCGGACTTCCTGGCGAACTTCGCGGGCGACATCGAGGACGGCGACGTGCTGCTCACCTCGGACCCGTACTCGTGCGGCGCCGCGATCAGCCACGCGAACGACTGGCTGGTGGTGATCCCGATCTACGTCGACGGCCGGATCGTCGGCTGGTCGGCGATGTTCGGGCACATGTCCGACGTCGGCGGGAAGTCGCCGGCCTCGATGCCGACCGACGCGCGGACGATCTTCGAGGAAGGCGTGGTGATCCCGCCGTTCAAGCTCTACAAGGCCGGCAAGCTCGACGACGACGCGCTCCGGATCATCCTGAACCAGGTCCGCAAGCCGGACTGGAACCGGGCCGACCTGCACGGGATCGTGGCGGCCTGCCGGACCGCGGCGCGCCGGGTGCAGGAGATGTGCGCGCGGTTCGGGGTGCCGACGTACACCTCGGCGCTGGACGCGTTGCTCGACCGGAACTACCGGGCGATGAAGACACTGCTGGAGATGGTGTTCAAGGACGGGGAGACGATCTCGTTCACCGACTACATCTGCGACGACGGGCTCGGGTACGGGCCGTACGAGCTGAAGCTGAGCCTGACCCGGACCGGATCGAAGGTGCTGCTGGACTTCGCCGGCAGCAGCCCGCAGGCGCAGGGGCCGATCAACTACTACCTGAACGAGAACCTGGTCCGGATGTTCTTCGGGATCTACATGATCACGGTCGCGGACCCGCAGATCCTGTGGAACGACGGGTTCTACCCGCTGGTGGACGTGAACATCCCGGACGAGTCGTTCTGGAAGCCGAAGTACCCGGCGGCACTGAACGCGCGCAACCACGGGATCGGGCGGGTGTTCGACCTGTTCGGCGGGCTGCTCGGGCAGACGAACCCGAGCCTGCTGAACGCGGCCGGGTTCTCGTCGTCACCGCATTTCATGTACTCCGGGAACTACGGGCCGGGGGAGCGCAAGGGCGAGTGGTTCCAGCTGTACTCGATCGGGTTCGGCGGGATCCCCGGACGGCCGGTCGGGGACGGGCCGGACGGGCACTCGTTGTGGCCGTCGTTCGTGAACATCCCGTGTGAGTACCTGGAGTCGTACTACCCGCTGCGGATCGAGCGCTGGGAGACGGTCGCGGACACGGGTGGGGCCGGACTGCACCGGGGCGGGAACGGGGTGGATGTCGCCTACCGCTTCCTGGAAGCGGGCACGATCGCGATCCACGACGACCGGTGGCTGACGTATCCGTGGGGCGTGAACGGCGGCGAGCCCGGCGCGCGGTCGCGGAAGTGGCTGGAGCGGGCCGACGGTACCCGGGAGATGCTGGGCAGCAAGGTCCACGACGTACCGGTGGCAGCCGGCGACCTTCTCCACTTTGTCACCTGGGGCGGAGGCGGCTGGGGCGACCCGCTCGCCCGCGACGCTTCGCTGGTCGGACTCGAAGTCCTCCGCGGCCTGATCACGGTGGACGGCGCACGCAGGTACGGCGTCGTGTGCGACGCGGAGGGCGTCGTCGACGAGGCAGCCACCGATGCCCTCCGGGCGGACCTCCGATCCGCACGCCCGGACCCGCTTCCCACCTTCGACAACGGTCCAGGCATAGAAACCATCCTCGCCAATGCGCTTGCCGAGACCGGTCTCCCGGCCCCGCACCCGCCGGTCGCCCGATGAGTTTTACCGAAGGTTTCGACGGTCGGCTCCAACCGGGGAGCCGGCCTGTTCTCCTGCTCGTGGATCTGATGCGGGCCTACTTCGACCCGGCCGGTCCGCTGTGTTTGCCGTCGAAGGATTGTTTGCAGGCGTCGGCCCGATTGCTGCGGGTAGCTCGAGGGTGCAGGGTGCCGGTGGTTCATACCCGGGTTGCGTATGCGGGCGACGGGATGGACGGGGGGATGTTCGTTCGGAAGGTGCCCGCCCTCCGGCAGTTCTTCGGCGGGGGCGGGGCGTCGGGCGAACTCATGGATGAGGTAGCGCCCGTGGAGGGCGAGTTGGTTGTGGTGAAGCAGTATGCGTCGGCGTTCTTCGGGACCTCGTTGGCGTCTGCTCTTCAGGCGCGGGGGATCGACACCGTGGTGCTGGCGGGCGTCAGCACCAGCGGGTGCATCAGAGCCACCGCGGTGGATGCGATCCAGTACGGGTTCGTCCCGCTGGTGGTCAGGGACGCGGTGGGTGACCGTGGTCCGGGTCCGCACGAGGCCAACCTGTTCGACCTGCAGGCCAAGTATGCCGAGGTAGTCAGCGAGCAGACAGCGACCGGCTACTTCGCGGAGGAGCGGTGAGCGTGACGTCGGTGGACCTTGTCGAGATGGCCCCGCGCGACGGCCTCCAGAACGAGGACGCCGTCCTCACCACCGAGGCCAAGCTCGAGCTGATCGATCGCGCCGTCCGCGCCGGCACCAGGCGCATCGAGGTCACCAGCTTCGTGAACCCGAAGCGTGTCCCACAACTCGCCGACGCCGATGAGCTGATGCGGGCCCTCCCGCGGTACGACGGCGTCCGTTACGCCGGCCTGGTGATGAACCAGCGCGGCCTCGACCGGGCCCTCGCCGGCGGCGTCGACGAGATCGACGTGGTGGTCGTCGCCACCGACACCTTCTGCCAACGCAACCAGGGCATGACCACCGCCGAAGCCTGCGCTGTCGCGGCGGACGTCGTCCAAGCGGCCAGAGCAGCGGGGAAGTTCACCACGATCACCGTGGGCGCCGCCTTCGGCTGCCCCTTCGAGGGCGAGGTCCCACCGGCCCGGCTGCGAGCGGTGCTCGAGCAGGTAGTTGCCGCAGGCCCCGATGAGCTCGCGCTGGCGGACACGATCGGCGTCGCCGTACCGACGGACGTGACGGAGCGCACTGCGATCGCACAGGCGGCCGCCGGCGCGGACCTGCCGCTGCGTCTCCACTTGCACGACACCCGCAACACCGCTGCCGCGAACGCGGTCGCGGCTCTGTCGGCCGGCATCACCACCCTCGACACCAGCATCGGCGGTGCCGGCGGCTGCCCGTTCGCCCCGGCGGCAACCGGCAACCTCGCCACCGAGGACCTCCTGTACCTGCTCGACCGCATGGGCTGGACCACAACCGTCGACCTCCAGGAGACCATCACGAACGCCGCCTGGCTGCAGAAGCAGCTCGGCAAGACCCTTCCGAGCGCAGTACTCCGGGCAGGCCCCTTCCCCTGACGTCAGTCGCGGCCGAGGATGCCCTGCTCGTATCCCTTGGCCACCGCGGCCGCGCGATCGGTGACGCTGAGCTTGGTGAAGACGTGGCTGAGATGGGTCTTCACCGTGGCTTCGCTGATGAACAGTTCGCGGGCGATGTCGCGGTTCGGCGTACCTTTCGCGACCAGCTCCAGAACCTGCCGTTCGCGGGCGGCGAGCGGACTCGGCGCCGGCGTACGGACAGCTGTCACGAGCCGGGATGCGACTGCGGGGGAGAGCACGGTGCGACCCTCGGCGGCCTGGCGGACGGCGTTGAACAGGTCGTCCTGCGGTGCGTCCTTCAGGAGGTACCCGGTCGCGCCCGCCTCGATCGCCGGCAGCGTGTCGGTGTCGGTGTCCCACGTGGTGAGCACCAGCACCTTCGAGCGAATACCGCGACGGGTCAGCTCGGTGATCGCGTCGAGCCCGCCACCGCCGGGCATCCGCAGGTCCATCAGGATCACGTCCGGGTCGAGGTCCGCGGCCAGCTCGACCGCCTCCACGCCGTTCGAGGCCTCGCCGAGCACCCTGAAGCCGGCCTCGGCCTCGAACATGCCACGCAGGCCGTTGCGTACCACCGGATGGTCGTCGACGAGGATCAAGGAGATCGCAGTGGTGTCAGGCTCGGTGTCAGGCATGGGGCACCAACGGTACGCGAGCCGACACCGCCGTACCGAAGCCTGGTTCGGCCTCGACGGTGAGGGAGCCGGCGATGCGTTCGGCGCGGGCCCGCATGCCGTCGAGGCCGAAGCCGCCGGTGCGGGTTCGGGCAGGTAGCGACATCGGGTCGAAGCCCTTGCCGTCGTCGCGGACGTCCAACGTGACCTCACTGTCCATGAAGCTCAGAGTTACTCCGACACGGGTGGCGGCGGCGTGCTTGGCCGCGTTGGCCAGCGCCTCCTGGGTGATGCGCAAGATCGTCGCCGAGATCTCGCCGTGCAGGTGCTGCGGTGGCCCGGTGACGGTGAACTCGGCCCGTACGCCGTTGCGCTCGGCCCACTGGTCGACGATCTTCCGCAGCGCTTCCGGGAGCCCGTCGTTCGACAGGCCGACCGGCGCGAGGTTGTGGACCGAACGCCGCGCCTCGCCGAGGCTGTGCCGGGCCAGCTCGGTCGCCATGCCCACGTGGTCCTTGACGGTGGCCGGGTCGGACGTGTTCGCGACGACCTGCAGCTGGGCGATGATGCCGGTCAGCCCCTGCGCGATGGTGTCGTGAATCTCCGCGGCGAGCCGGCGACGTTCGTCCGCGATCCCCGCCTCGCGGGCCTGGACCAGAAGCTGTGCGTGCAGTGCGGCGTTCTCGTCGTGCGCCTGCTGGAGCTCGGCGATCGTGGCGGCCCTGGCCTTCGATCGCGCCTCCTCCTGGTCGGCGAAGTGCTTGGCGACGGTCAGCAGTGCGTTGTTCGCGATCAACAGCCCCCCGAACACCAGCCACCGCGCGGCGTCGTGCACCGGGAGCCCACTGGCCTGAGCTTGGGAGATCGGGACCGAACAGGCGAAGAGCGCGAACCGCCTCTTCCGTCGCCCGGGGATCCGCTCGTCGGCGTCGTAGTACCCCGCTGCGGCGTAGAACGCGAAGAAGCCGTTCAGGAGCGTGAGCACGAGGCTGATCGCCCAGCGCACCGTGTAGTACGCGATGGACGTCCGGTCCGGGGTCGGGTGGTTCCGGGCGATCCGGCTCCAGGACAGCTCCAGGACGAGGGCAGCCCCGACCAGCGCCGCGGCCACGGTCCGCTCGTTGTTGAACGGTGTGATCAGGCCGGCGGTCACCAGGGCGAGGAAGGTGCTCAGGGCCAGCAGGAAGTACGGGGCCCACCGGCGGAAGGTCTCCTGCCGCCGGTCCAGCGCATCAGCTGCCGCCCCTGCTTCCACAGTCACCGTCCCAGTTTGCATTACCGGTTGATCATTCCCACCGGAACCAGCGTGCGGCGACTGCGGTCAGGACCACGGCCCACGCGGCCAGCACGCCCAGGTGGGACCAGGACGGCCAGTCGCCGACCGCTGCCTGGCCCATCGCCCGAGCCGCGGCACCGAACGGTGTGAGCTCGACGATCGTCCGCAGTACGTGCGGCATGGACTGCACCGGCAGCCAGACTCCAGCGCAGAACATGCTCGGGAAGAAGACCGCCGAGCCGATCGCGGTGGCGATCTTCGCGGTCCGCGCGAGTGCCGACACCAGGGCTCCCAGCGCCAGCGCCGCAGCCGCCGCCAGCAGCAGCGACAACGCATAGCCGGCGGCCTCGTGGGGCAGCTGCACGTTGAACGCGATCCGGCCGATCGCGAGGCAAACCAGCGCGGACACGAGAGCGGCTGCACCGTTCAGGCCCATCTGCGCGGTGAGCAGCGCCGACGGCTTGACCGGGGTGGCCGACATCCGGCGCAGGATGCCGCGCTCGCGGTACCCGGTGATGATCGGCGGCATCGTCTGCAGACCGGTCACGATCAGCGCGACCAGAACCAGGATCGGCACGTACAGGTCGATGATCCGCAGCCCGCCCAGGCCGGCGTCGACCTTACGGAACGCGGGGATGCTGCCGAGGATCACCAGCAGCAGCGGCGGGAAGCCGAGGATCCAGAACAGGGTCCCGGGCTCGCGGCGGAACAACTTGGCCTCGGAACGCAGTACGGCGGCCCTGGGCGACATGCGGCGTACTGGTGCGGTGGTGGCGCTCATCGGGTGGCTCCTGTGAGGTCTAGGAACGCGTCGTCGAGGGTGGCGTCGGTGACGCGGAGTTGGTGGGCAGTGATGCGGTGCCGGGCGAGCAGCGACAGGAGAGCGGTCACGGTCTCGTCGGTGCCGCCGAGGGTGATCCGGCCGTCCTTCTGCTCGACGGACGCGAGCGCCGGCAGCCCGGCCAGATCGACGTCGTCGAGCGGGGCCGACGGGGTGAACGAGATGACGGTCGATCCCGCCGTACGGCTGATCAGGCCCTGCGGTGTGTCGAGCGCGGTGATCTTGCCCTTGTCGATGACCGCGATCCGGTCACACAGTCGCTGGGCCTCCTCCATGAAGTGCGTGACCAGGAGGACGGTGACGCCGCGGGCGCGGACGTCCTCGACGACCTCCCAGGTGTCGCGACGGGCGCGCGGGTCGAGGCCGGTGGTCAGCTCGTCGAGTACGACGACGCGCGGGTTGCCGATCAGCGCGAGCGCGATGAACAGCCGCTGCTTCTGGCCGCCGCTGAGTACGCCGAAGCGGGACGTCAGCTGGTCGGTCAGGCCGAGCCGCTCGGCCAGCGGGCGCCAGTCGGCCGGGTTCGGGTACAGGGCGGCGTACAGCTCGAGGGCCTCGCGGACCGTGAGCTTGGCCTGCAGTTCGCTCTCCTGGAGCTGGGCGCCGAGGACCTGGGTGACGGCCGCGTGGTCGGCGACCGGGTCGAGCCCGGCGACGCGGACCAGGCCGCTGTCGGGGACCCGCAGTCCCTCGACGCATTCGACCGTGGTGGTCTTGCCGGCGCCGTTCGGGCCGAGGATCCCGAAGATCTCGCCCTCGTCGACGGTGAAGGACAGGTCGTCGACGACGGCGCGGCCGCCGTACGACTTACGCAGGTTGCCGACTTCGACGATCGGCCTGTTCGTGGTCATGGCTAGAGCTTCGCCGAACGACCACCCCGCGGGCATCGCCCATCGGGATGCAGGCGGGATCAGCCAAATGGCTGATCCCGCCGTACAACTGGAGCTGTTGGCTAGTTGACCGTGATCTTGTCGACCTCGATCGTCAGGCCCTTGACGAGCGGCGTCGACGTACCGGTCGTCACCGTGCCGACCCCCTTCTGCACCCCCTTGATGTTCATCGAGTAGGTCAGCGATCCACCGGGCGCACCCGGCGTCGACGTGATCCGGTAGTCCTCGGTGGGCGGACCGGTGATCTGGCTGCCCGACGTGCCGTCGGAGTTCTCGGCGCCGACCGTCAGGCCGTAGCCCGCGGGCGGGGCGCCCGGAAGGTTGGTGCCGTCGTAGGCGTAGGTGATGTCCTCGGTGCCGTCGATGCCGATCCACTGCTGGAAGACCTTCAGCGGGCCGGACGTGCCGAAGAGGTTCAGCCGCCACTCGACGACGATCCAGTTGTTGACGCCGTCGGTCAGGATGGTTGCGAAGACGCCCGGAGCGCCGGTGCCGTCCAGGTCGGTCCAGTACGGCGCGAGCACGTTGTTCGGCCGAGCCGGGTCGGGCAGCGTCTGCGGCGTCGGTATGACGTCGTCACCGGTGGCGCCGCCGGCGACGGTGTAGCCGTCCGACGTCACCCCGATCCGGGTGTACGTCTGACCGGCGTACACGAACGGCGGAACGTTGAAGTTGAGCGCCTGCTCGTCACCGATCGGTATCGCGCTGGTGAACCCGTCTAGCGGGACGTATCCGAAGAGCGAGCCGGGGGCGATGACCGGCTTGTCGGGCTGGCGGCCGGCCAGCGTCTTGGTTGTGGTTGCGGTCTGGGTGCCGACCTTCGTGGCGCCGGTGACGCTGTTCAGGCGCAGCTGCGAGCTGAGCGTGCTCACCGCGGTCACGCTCGTCGTCTTCAGGCTGTTGTTCTGCACGGTGACTGTGCAGGTCGACTGGCCGGTGTTGCGCGCGATGGTGGACGGCGTACAGGTCTGGTCGACCGGCACGATGCCTTCCTGGCGGAAGAACGCGACCGGCAGGTGCAGGGCCCGGCTGCCGCCGACCTGCTTGAGGTTGACCTGGCCGAAGTACTGTCCGTCGGGCAGGTCAGGTGCGGTGATCGCGATCGTCAGCTTCTGCGTCTTACCGGGCTTCACCTGGAACAGCGGCGGCAGCACGGTGACGCTCGCGCCGTTGACCGTCGTACCGGTCGCGGTGAAGGTCAGCGTCTGGTTGGTGACGTTCTTGACGGTCCGCTCGGCCGTGATCAGACCCGGCATGGTCGGTGCGTTCACCGACGGCAGGTTGAGGTCGATCCGGTTCAGCGCGTCGGTTGCCGCGGCCGCGTAGTTGGCTGCGGTCTCGTCGAAGGTCAGACCGGGGTCCCCGGCCTTGGTGAGGTCGATGCGGCCGCCGCCCATGTCGAACGGGTCGGCCTGGGTGGTCCGGTCCGGCTTCTTGACCGCGGTCTTCGCGGTCGTCTCCAGCGCGGACTTGACCTGGCCCGGCGTCCATGACGGATGCAGGGCGAAGACCAGCGCCGCGGAACCGGCGACGTGCGGGGACGACATCGACGTACCGGCGATCACCTGGTAGAGGTTTCCGGGCGGTCCTTCGGCCGCCGACTCCGGCGTCGGCGTCAGGCCGGCCATGATCTGCAGGCCGGGCGCGGTGACGTCGGGCTTGAGGAAATCACCACCGGGGCCGCGCGACGAGAAGTACGTCATCACGTCGCCCTGCCACGTGGTCTTGGCGCCCTGGGTGAACGTCGCCGTGGTGCCTGGGTGTGCGGCGAGGAACGCGAGCAGCGTGTCGGCGTCGGGCTTCTCGAGTTGGACGCTCGGCAGCCAGTGGTTGTCGGTGAACACGTCGAACGGAGCGGCGTTGTACATCAGCATTCCGGCCGCGCCGCCCTGCCTGACGTTGAAGCCCTTCAGCACGCGGCCCGAGGTGAACTGACACGCGACGATCTTGCCCGTGAACACGCCCGGTGACGCCGGAGTGTTGCATGTCGCGTCGGTGTATCCCGGAGTACTGCCGGCGATCACGACGGGCGTCGGCGTACTGATGCCCGCGGTGATCGACGCCCCGGAGACAGTGGCGGTCGCGCCGCCGCCGGACAGCGTGACCGTCGAGCGGAACGTACGGCTCTGCGTGGACGCAGCGACCGTGGTGACCCATGGGCTGCGGTGGTCGGTCGTGTTCGCACCCGGCCCGGAGTTGCCGGCCGAGGCGGCGACGAACACGCCGGCGGCGTACGCGTCCAGGAAGGCGAGCTCGACCGGGTCGCTGTACGGGTCGGCGCCGCCGGAGATCGAGAAGTTGATCACCCGTACGCCGTCCAGGATCGCCTGCGCGACCGCCTGCACCGAGTCGGACGGGAAGCAGCCCTCGGCGCCGCAGACCTTGTAGACCGAGACCTCCGCGGCCGGGGCGATCCCGAGGATTGCGCCGCGGTCGATTCCGAGCGGGTTCGCGTGCGCGACCGCGCCGCCGGCCGACGTCGAGGCGGTGTGGGTGCCGTGACCGTTGGAGTCGCGCGCGCTATCGGGGTAGATCTCGCCGCCGATGACCGAGTTGTACGTGTCCAGGAACGGCTGACCGCCGATCAGCTTGCGGTTGCAGACGAAGACGTCGGTCGCCGGTGTCAGCGGGTTGTCGCCGAAGTTGCAGGTCCGCGGCGTCCCGTCGGCCTTGGGCGCCGGTGCGGGCAGGTTGCCCGGGTCCGCGAACGACGGGTGCTCTGGCCACGCGCCGCTGTCGAGGACGCCGACGATGATGCCCTTGCCGGAGTTGGCCGAGCCGCCGAGTTGGTTGTAGATCGTCGGCGCGCCGATGAACTCGCCGCTGGAGTCCGTGAGCATCTGCTGCAGGTTGTCCTGCTGGACCGCGGCGACACCGGGCAGCTTGAGCAGATCCCGTGCCTTGTTCGCCTGCACGGTGAGCGCCATACCGCCGTACACCGTGCGCAGCTTCGCGCCCGCCTTCGCGCTCGGGACCTTGTCCCGCATGGCGGCGAGGAACGAGTCCTCGACCGAGGCTACGTGTTTGAGGTACTTCGTCGAGTTTGCGCTCTTCGGATCGAGACGCTTGCCGGTGACCGCCGGGCTGGTGCCGGGCAGGCCCTTGAGCCCGCCGCGGTACGCCGACAGCGAGTCGTAGTCGAGCTTCACGACCACCCGGACCTGTTTGGCCGAAGTGCTGTTCACGAGGGCCGGGTCGCTCTTGGCGAGCTGACCGCTGGGCGACTTTGCGCCGTTGACCGTGTTCGCGACCGTCAACGGGGTCGCGGTCCAGGGCCGGCCGTTCGGGGCGGTGGGGGACGGGTCGGCCGCGGACGCGTTCAGGACAGGCAGCGTCGCGGCGACGAGCAGACCGGCGGACAAGCCGGCCACAGTGCGTCTAGTGGTACGTAGGTGAATCGGTGACCTCATGCGTGGGCCTCCAGTGCGGACGGATCACGCCGCCACGGCAGGAGACATCGCGAGACGTCGGGACGACGCCCCGTCGAGCCAGCAGACCCCCCAGCCCTGTGACCGAACCCTTCCCCCCGGGACCGGCGTACGACGGACGCCCCCACGGCGCCCGCCTGCCCAGAGGCTATGCGACAACCCACCCCCACACCAGACCTCAGCCCCCACTGGTCTGGTAGCCGCCGTAACCCCGGCAGGCAACTAGGAAAGCCGAAGGAGAGAAGAGATTTAGGGGGTGGCAGCTTCGGCCGCCAGCCGGAGGTTCGCAAGGAAGGCCGAAGAAAGAAGAGGTTCAGGGTGGTGGCAGGCTCCGTGAGCGGCCGGAGGTTCTTCGCGTGGCATCAGCAGATCGACTCACCGTCATGGGGAAGCTGGGGCTAGCAGCGGCCACCTTGAGATCTGGATAAGCCTCAGAGCATTAAGAGGAGATTCAGAGCAGTGGTCAGCCTCAGCGGCCACCTGTCAGTTTGCTCTTCTGCTTAGCGCATCAGGCCAGGCATCGCCCTCTATGCTCGAGGAAACCAAGTTGCAACCCCTCGCGCCCGGCGGTCCTCGGCTTGTGCCTGCTGGGGGCGTAAGCACGATCCCTGCCAGCACAGCGACCTGCTCCATCGCCAGTTCGTGAAGGGCTGCAGTTCCCCGACGCTGCACGGAATGCGTCGTGCCCAGGCGAAGCCGGCACTCATGCCGCGACCATCCGCTCCTCGCAGAGACTGCCCTCTCAACGTCGCAACCCTGACCTTGTCGGCAGCCTCCGCGGCCAGGTTCGCGGCGGCTGCGTGGTGCGCCTGTTCGTCTTGTAAATAAGGGGTTCCAGCGGTTCCACCGATTTGGCGTGCCGGTCCAGAGTGTGTAGAATCGAACACATGTTCGACATAGATCTGGAGCAGCTGTCGACGGCCGACCTACTCGAGTCCGCCGCCGAACACCGCGCGACGGCCAACCAGGCCGACACGCGGCTGCTGCAGCACGCCCAGATCTACGCCGACCGCCACCACCCGTCGGTCTGCGCCACCCGCCCGATCCGTCCCGGCCGCCGGGTGGCCGATGGGCGGGAACGGGCGGTGGTGCTGGGCGGTGAGGGCTGCCCGGAGATCGCGGAGTTCGCGATCGCCGAGTTCGGTGTCGTGCTCGGCATCTCCCCGATGGTCGCCTCCGGGCTCCTCGGTGAGGCTTTGGCGTTGCGGCACCGGTTCCCGTTCACCTGGGCCCGCGTCCTGTCCGGTGACGCCACCGCCTGGAAGGCGCGCCGGCTGGTCGCCGACTGCGTGAAGCTGTCCGAAGAAGCCGCCCGGTACGTCGACCAGCGCGTCGCGCCGCTGATCGACGCCATCACCCCGTACCGCCTGGACAAGATCATCCGCGCCGCCAAACTCCACGCCGCCCCCGACCAAGCCCGCACCGAAGCCGCCGAGGCCGCCGGCGAACGCGGCGTGTTCATCGGCCGCAGCGACGCCCACGGCAACAAAACCATCTACGCCAAAGCCCCCGCCGGCGCAGTCATCCGCCACGACGCCACCATCACCGCCATCGCCGACGCCCTCAAAACCTTCGGCGACACCCGCCACCTCCAACACCGCCGCGCCGACGCCCTCGGCATCATCAGCGACCCGCGCTTCACCCAAGAACTCCTCACCCAAGCCCGCAACCACCGCGCCGCACCTGCGACCACCGCCGCAGACACCGCCGTCGACACCGCGCCCGTCGACGCCTCGAGTCCGGCCTGGACGCCTGCTCGGCGTTCGTCCAAGGCGAACTCCCAAGCGGCCTCTGGCTTGCGGGCCCCGAACACAGACACCCAATCCCCGGATGCACGATCGCCTGCAACGGACCGCAGTACATCCATCGCGCCCGCCGTGTTGAGCCCGCCCGACCGTTCGAGCGACGCACCGTGGACGACGCCGGACCCGGCCCCCGGCGGCATCGCGGCGCGCTCGACGGGTTCGCCGTACGTCGGCCCACGCAACCGCTCGACTGACGCACCGCGCCGGTCCGCAGACCCTGCCTGTGATGGCGATGCGGCGCGCCCGGCAAGCCCGCCGGACGACAGCCCGGGCGACCGCTGGGACGACAGCCCGGGCGACCGCTGGGACGACACCCCGCCAACGCGGGCCACGTCGGCCGACAGTCCATCGCTGAGTCGCGATGGACTCGAGGTGCGCCCGACACACCCGCCGTACGATCGCCCGGACGATCGCTGGGACGACACCCCGCCAACGCGGTGCACGTCGGCCGAGCTGAGTCGCGACGGACTGCAGGTGCGCCCGGCAAGCCCGCCGTACGACGGCCCGGGCGATCGCTGGGACGACACCTCGCGCACGCGGTGCACGTCGGCCGACGGTCCATCGCTGAGTCGCGATGGACTGCAGGTGCGCCCGGCAAGCCCGCCGGACGAGGGCCCGGATGGCGGTGACGATCGCGTGGCTGAGTCCGTGGAGTTGCGGGAGCCTCCGTTGGAGGACGGTGTGGGGCCGTACGATCCCGATCCGCCGAGTGATCCGTTCGACAGTCGACTACCCGGATACATTCCCGGTCCGCGCAGTGAGCCCGACGAGGGTGTGCCGATGGATGCATCCGCGCAGCGGGCGCTCGACGCACGCCTTGCCCAGATCAAACGTGACGCCTACGCCAACCCCGCCGACCCCGCGAACTCCGCGAACTCCGCGGGTCGGAGCGGTGGACAGGTGCGTCCTGGGCAGACCGAGGTCTTCGTGCACCTCACCGACCTCACCCTGGCCACCGGGACCGGTGTGCTGCGCGCCGAGGGGATCGGGCCGTTGCTGGCCGAGCAGCTCACCGAACTCGTCGGCCACGGCCCGTACACGGTCAAGCCGGTCATCGACCTCAACGACGCCGTCAGTGTCGACGCCTACGAGATCCCCATCCGGATCCGCGAACGGGTACGGCTGACCTACCCGGTGGAGCTGTTCCCGTACGGAACCCGTGAAAGTCACCGTGCGATCGATCTGGATCACATCGAGCCCTATGACCCGTACGGTCCAGGCGGGCAGACCAGCACCGGGAACCTGGCGCCGCTGAGTCGATTTGCTCATCGGGTGAAGACGCATGCCCGCGGGTGGGATGTTCAGCGCGTTGACCACAAGACGCTGGAGTGGACGACGCCGCACGGGTTCATGTTCGAGGTCGGCCCGACCGGGACGCACCGCCTGCCCAACCGCACACCGGACAGCTGATCCAGGGGCCGGTCGGCAGACCCGGTCGAGCCCTAGAGAACCTTTCTCTTGTCTTTCTTCTGAGCTGCGGCTGATCGCCAGAGCCAGCCACCACTCTGAATTCCTCTGTCTTCCTTCTTGGTTGGGGTGGTGGGTTGACCTGGTGTGCGCTCCAGGTTGGATGGTCGGGGGCATGACTTTTCCTACTTCACCGTTGGTGCTCGGCGCGATGATGTTTGGTACGGCGATCGACGAGGACACGTCGTTCGCGTTGCTTGATCGGTTCGTGGAGCGGGGCGGGGTCTGGATCGATACCGCTGATTGTTATGCGTTCTGGGCCAGTGACGACGGGCGTGGCGGCGCAAGTGAGCGGGTGCTCGGGCGGTGGCTGGCCGCGCGTCCCGGCGTACGGGACCGGATTCGGATCGCCACCAAGGTCGGCGCGGAACCACTCTGGGCGGGTTCGTGGCCGGAGCAGCGCGCGGGCCTCGGCCGGCGGGCGATCCACGACGCGTTCGCGGGCAGCCTCGAGCGACTCGGCATCGAGTACGTCGACCTGCTGTGGCTCCACCAGGAGGACCGCCGTACACCGATCGAGGAAACCGTGGACGCCGTTGCCGAACTCAAAGGCCAGGTACGACGCGTCGGCGCCTCGAACCACCCGGCCTGGCGGATCGAACAAGCCCGCACTCATGCCCTGTCCAAAGGATTCACGCCCATCGACGCCCTACAACTGAGCGCCACCTACCTACGCGTCCGCCCGGGCACCCTGCCGGAGGCGACAGCCCACCCGTTCGGCCAGCTCAGCGAGGAACAGCTGGATCACGCGCGCGAACACCGGATGGAGGTCTGGGCCTACACCCCGCTCCTGGCCGGCGCGTACGACAACCCGGACAAGCAGATCCCGGAGGCGTTTGACCACCTGGGCAACACCCGCCGCCTCGCCGCCCTGGACGACGTCGCCCAGCAGACCGGCGCGGCCCGCGGCCAGGTCGTCCTAGCCTGGCTGGTTGCCCAAGGCATCCGTCCGATGCTCGGCGGCAGCAAACTCCACCAGCTCGAATCAGCTCTCGACGCCGTCGCGCTGACCCTCACCGAGGACCAGCTCAAGCAGCTCGACGTCCGCTAGCTACCGGTTCGCACGGAGGCTCTGGGCGAGATCGTCCAGAGCCGGGAGCGCGTCGATGATCGTCCGGGCCGACGCTTCCGGCAACTGGTCCAGACAGGCGCCGAGGGCCTCCGTGCGGAGCAGCTTGACGCGTTCGTGCAGCTGCCGGCCGGCGTCGGTGGCTTCGACGCGGACCGCGCGCAGGTCGTCCGGGTTCGGATCGCGCTGGATCAGCCCGAGCTCGGTCAGCCGGCCGACCACCCGCGACAGCATGGTCGGATTGAGCCCCTCGAGCTGGGCCAGTTCGGTCAGCCCGAGCGGGCCACGGAACGTGATCAGTCCGAGGACGGACGCCTGCGTCGGCGTCAGGCCCTCGTCGGTCGCCGTGGCGTTGAGCTCCCGCGCCAGCTTGGAGATCACGCCGCGAAGCTTGCTCAACGTCTCGGTGTCAGTCATGTCACCCCTTTATTGCCTGCCAGCAAGCAATGTAGTCTGTTCATCGATGGAACCGTCGAGTTCACCCTCAGTCATCACCGAGCCTGCCGGAGCTGGGTCAGGCGAGCCGCTGGCGCACCGGCGGCTCGTCTTCGGCATCGTCGCGATCGCGCTGCTGATGGCATCGATCGATCAGACCATAGTGGCGACGGCGCTGAATGCAATCCGCAGCGACCTGAACGCCGAACTGACCTGGAGCGGCTGGACGATCACCGTCTACGCGCTCGGCCAGATCATCGTGATGCCGCTGGCCGGCCGGCTCGGCGACCAGTTCGGCCGGAAGAAGATCTTCCTCGGTGCGGCGGCGCTGTTCACGGTCGCCTCGTTGTGCTGCAGCCTGGCCGACAACATCTATCTGCTGGTGATCTTCCGCGCGTTCCAGGCGATCGGCGGCGGCGCGTTCATGCCGACCGCGACCGGCATCGTCGCCGAACAGTTCGGCCGCGACCGGGACCGGGCGATCGGGATGTTCACCTCGATCTTTCCGATCGGCGGCATCATCGGCCCGATCATCGGCGGCATCATCGTCACGTACTGGTCCTGGCGCGAGATCTTCGTGGTGAACATCCCGATCGGTCTGCTGCTGATCGTCCTCGGCCTCCGGTTCATCCCGAGCAGCGCACCGAAGGCGGCCTCCCGCATCGACGGGACCGGCGCCTTCCTGCTCGCGGTGACGATGCTGTTCGGCATGTACGGGATCAGTTCGCTCGGCAGCACCGGTGCGGAGCCCACCGACCCGCAGTTCATCGTGCCGATGGTGATCGCGCTCGCGCTCGGCTTCCTGTTCGTCCGGCACGCGAACCGGCACGCGGCGCCGTTCATCCCGGTCAGCCTGCTGCGCGGACGCGGGTTCGGCGCCATGAACACGATCAACTTCCTCTTCGGCGCCGCCATGCTCGGCTTCGGCGCACTCGTCCCGCTGTACGCCGAATCGCGGTACGGCATCCAGCCGCTGCAGGCCGGCACGCTACTCACGGCACGGGCCGTCGGGATGATCTGCGTTGCGGGGCTGGCGGTGTTCGCGCTCCGCCGGACCGGGTATCGGGCTCCCATGGTCGGCGGATTCGTGCTGGTCGCGGGCGGGATGACGCTGATGTCGCTCGCCCCGCACGGCCTCACGCCGTACGCCTGGCTGGCGATGGCGGCGGGCATCACCGGGATCGGGATGGGTCTGTCGATCCCGGCGTCGAACAACGCCAGCCTGCAGCTGGCCCCTGATCAGATCTCCGCGATCGCCGGTCTGCGCGGCATGTTCCGCCAGTCGGGCGGCATCGTCGCCGTCTCGATCACCACCGCGATCCTGAATCACGCCACGAACGCAGGCACCGCCCAGGCCCACAGCTTCGTGGTCTTCGCCGCCATCCTGCTGCTGATGATCCCGATCACGTTCCTGGTTCCCGACCACCGCGGGACCTGGTGAAGTCGATGATCAGCCGGGTCAGCTCCTCAGGCTGATCCTCCGGAATGAAGGCACAGGAGTCGGCGACCACGCTGACTGTTGCGTCGGGCAACGTTTCTGCCAGGCGTTCGAAGAGGTACGGCGCGAAGACGCGGTCGTCCGCCGCTTGCACCAGCAGGACCGGCCTGGTGAAGCCGGTCAGCGCCTCGGCGGCCGCGAGCGTGTAGCTGTTGTCGACGCTCGCGATGAACCGCTTGGCGTCTCGACGGATGTCGGCGCTGTCGCGGATCGGCTGTAGGTAGGAGTCGAGGATCGCGGCCGGAATACCGCGCTTGGCCAGCAGGCCGAAGGTGTTCGGCAGGCGGCGTACGACGTTGAACTGGAGGAGGCGGCTCGCGAGCCAGATCGCGCCCGGGAGACGGGCCAGTTTGGGGAGCTTGTCGAACCCGGGTGGGAAGAAGTCCTCGAAGGCGTCGCACGGCGTGAGCACCACGCGGCCCACTCGCTCGGGGTGGTTGGCCATCAGGATCTGGGTGAGAGCGCCGCCGGTGTCGTTGGCGACGACGGTGACGTCGGTGAGGTCGAGCTCCGCCAGGAAGTCCGCGATCAGCTTGGCGACCCCGGGCGGCGTGAGGTCGGCCTCGGGTGCCATCGGCAACTGATGGGCGCCGAGCGGCCAGTTCGGCGCGATACAGCGGAAGCCGGCCGCGGCGACGTCCGGCACGACCTTCCGCCAGAGGCCGGCGTTGACCAGCAGGCCGTGCACGAACACGACGGCCGGTCCGGTGCCGGTCTCCGAGTAGGTCACACCGGCGGCGGTCTTCATACCGCTCGAGTTTATACGGCTTCACCCATCCGGTGGCCGAGCTGGGACGAAGTACTCGTGTCCTGTCGAGCTTCCGCCTTGGGGTGTTGTTGATGATCACGCTGGCCTTCATCGGACTGCTCGGCGGTCTGATCACCGGGGTGTCTCCGTGTGTGCTGCCGATGCTCCCGATCATCTTCTTCGCCGGAGCCGGAAACGGAACTGGAAACGGGGCCGGTGACACGTCCAAGCGCCGCGACCTGCGGCCGGTGAAGATCATCGTCGGGATCGTCGTGAGCTTCAGCGTGTTCACGCTGGTCGGGTCCGTGATCCTCTCAGTGCTCGGCCTGCCCGACGACTTCCTCCGGTGGGCCGGTCTGACCATCCTCACGCTGGTCGGGCTAGGTCTCATCGTGCCCGCGCTCGGCCACCTGATCGAGAAGCCGTTCTACCGGCTGCCCAAGATCAACCGGAACGACAATGGCGCGTTCGTCCTCGGGCTGGGGCTCGGCACGCTGTACGTGCCGTGCGCAGGCCCGGTCCTCGCCGCGATCACAGTCGCCGGCGCCACCGGCAACATCGGCTGGCGAACCGTCGTACTCACGGTGTCGTTCGCACTCGGCGCCGCGCTGCCGCTGCTGATCTTCGCCTCGGCCGGTTCGCGGATCTCGCAGCGGGTCAAGGCGTACCGCAGTCATGCCCGCGGCTTCCGGATCGGCGGCGGGGTCGTGATGATCCTGCTCGCCGGCGCACTGGCCTTCAACATCACCGATGTGATCCAGCGCGAGCTGCCGTCGTACACCAGTGGGCTGGAGAAGAAGGTCGCCGAGAACAAGACGGTGCAGGGCGCACTCGCGCCGGCCATCGGCAATGCATCGACCGAGCTGAGCAAGTGCACGCCGGGCGCGGCGGAGCTGGCCTCGTGCGGGCCGGCGCCGGAGCTCCACGGTACGCAGAAGTGGTTCAACGGATCGCCCACCACCCTGGCCGATCTCAAGGGCAAGGTCGTCCTGGTCGACTTCTGGGCCTATTCCTGCATCAACTGCCAGCGCGCGACGCCGCATCTGCTGGCGTGGGACAAGGCGTACAAGTCCTTGGGGCTGGAGATCATCGGCGTCCACTCCCCCGAGTTCGCGTTCGAGAAGGACGCCCGCAACGTCGCGTCGGCGATCCGCAAGGAAGGCATCGAGTATCCGGTGGTCCAGGACAACAACCTTGCCACCTGGACGGCGTACCGGAACCAGTACTGGCCGGCGAAGTACCTGATCGATGCCGACGGCACCGTTCGCTCGATCACCTTCGGCGAAGGCAACTACGCACAGACCGAACAGCAGATCCGCGACCTCCTCACCGCCGCGAACCCGAACACCAAGCTGCCCAAGCCGGTGGACGGCACCGTGAAGGCCGACGTCGGCGTCGACGGCCGTACGCCGGAGACGTACCTGGCCTACTCGCGCTCGGCCAACCTCGCCGGTACGTCGGGCAAGCTCACCCCCGGCAAGACCGTTGCCTTCGGCCTCAATCCCGCGCAGCCGAACGACACCTACAGCCTCGGCGGCAACTGGGCCGTCGGCACCCAGAGCGTCACGTCGACCAGCGGCTCCCAGGCACGCCTCAACTTCAACGCCTCGAAGGTGTACCACGTGTTGTCCGGCCACGGCACCGTCACCGTCTCGATTCCCGGCGAGCCCGACCGCGTCATCCAGGTCGACGGCACCCCGAACGCCTACCAGTTGGTCGACAAGCCGGCCGCCGAACGGAAGACCATGACCCTCACTTACACGGCGGGAATCTCCGCCTTCACCTTCAGCTTCGGCTGACCCTGGCCGCGGCCACACCGAGCATCGCGGCGCCGACGGGTACGTCGTCTCGACGCCGCCGGCTCACCAGCAGTTCACGATTGCGGAGACCAGCGATCGAACGCTGCTGGCCGAAGCGCTCAAGGAGAAGAACTACGAGAAGATGTCGAAGGCTCTCGCCGACAGCGGCATCGAGAAGTGGATCTTCGACACGCACGCGCTGACGATCGCGTACCTCGACAAGGCCGGTAACACCCTCCTCCAGGAGGACATCAGGTAGACCGCAGCAGCCGATCGAGCTCGTGCGGGTCGACGGGTTCGGCTGTGCCGAGGTGGCGGCCGATGTGGACGAACCGGATCAGCTGCTCGAGCACGACAGCAGCTCTGAAGGTTTCGGCCGGATTCGGCCCGGTGGTGAACAGGCCCTGACCTGGCATCAGGACGGCCGGTGAGCTCGTCGCCGCCAACGTGTCGACGATCCCTCGGCCCCGGTCCGAGACGTAGGGACCCACCGGGATCGGGCCGTCGAACCCGTCCGCGATCGTCGGCACGTGCGGGATCTGCTCGCCCCGCGCCGCCCAGGCGAGCGAGAGCGTCGATCGGGTGTTCACGACGCTCCCCACACCAGGCATCTCGCGGTACACGCAGGCGTGCGCGTCACCTGCGTCCGACGGAGCAAGCACGCCCTCGAGTACCTCTCCCGACAGGTCCGTCAGCACGACCGAATCGGTCGACAGGCCCTCGACGGAGACTCCCGAGGGCTTGATCACCAACCTGTCGGCACGACGGATCGACACGACGCCGGTCGTGAACAAGAAGGCATCCGCGGCACTCCGGCGGAGTTCCTCGACGGCTTGGCCGACTCCGGCCATCGACATCAGCGAGCGCCGGCGCGGGTGAGTCGGTGGTAGACGTCGTTCCAGTGCAGCTCGCGCTGGAACTCGCGCACGGTGGTCGACGCGTCGATGACGGCCAGCTCGACCGAGAGCAGGTCGGCGAAGTCCTCGTACACCTCGCGATCGAGGGCCGTCGTCAGCACGGTGTGGTGCGGCCCACCGGCGGTCAGCCAGGATTCCGCGGACGTCGCCAAGGACGGCTCGGGCTTCCACACCGCACAGGCGACCGGCAACTGCGGCAGCGCCGCATCCGGCTCGACGACGTGTACGACGTTCGCCGTCAGCCGGAACCGATCGCCCAGATCGGCGATCCCGACCACGATGCCCGCGCCGGGATCAGCCGTGAAGCGCAGGCGGACGGGGTCCTCGCGACCACCGATGGAGAGCGGATGGATTTCGAGCGACGGGCGCTCCGACGTGAGCGACGGACACACCTCGAGCATGTGGGCGCCGAGGATCTTCTCCTCCCCCGGCACCAGGTGGTACGTGTAGTCCTCCATGAACGACGTGCCGCCGGGCAGCCCGCCGGCCATCGCCTTGCTCGCGCGCAGCAACACCGACGTCTTCCAGTCGCCCTCGCCGCCGAAGCCGTACCCGTCGGCCATCAACCGCTGCACCGCCAGGCCGGGCAGCTGACGGAGCCCGCCCAGATCCTCGAAGTTCGAGGTGAACGCACCGAATCCACCCTCGGTCAGGAACGATCGCAGGCCGAGCTCGATCCGGGCGCCGTACCGTAGGGACTCGTGCCGGTCACCGCCCGGCAGCAACTCGGGCGCGACGGTGTAGGTGTCGGCGTACTCCTGCACGAGCGGGTCGATCTCCCCGTCGGCCACACCGTCGACAGCGGCGACGAGCTCGTTGACGCTGTAGGTGTTGACCGATACACCGAACCTCAGCTGCGCCTCGACCTTGTCCCCCTCGGTGACCGCGACGTCGCGCATATTGTCACCGAACCTGGCGAGCTTGAGCGACCGCAGTTCCGCGACACCGAGCGCGGCGCGGGCCCAGTGCCCGACCCGCTCCTGCACGTCACGGGACTCGACGTGGCCGGCAACGGTCTTGCGCGGTACGTGCAGGCGGGACTGGATGTAGCCGAACTCCCGGTCGCCGTGGGCGGCCTGGTTGAGGTTCATGAAGTCCATGTCGATCGTTGCCCATGGCAACGCGACGTTGGCCTGCGTGTGCAGGTGCAGCAGCGGCTTGCGGAGCGCGTCGAGGCCGGCGATCCACATCTTCGCGGGCGAGAACGTGTGCATCCAGGCGATCACGCCGACGCACTCCGGAGCGCTGTTTGCCTCGAGCATCTGGCGGTGGATCGCACCGGCGTCGAGCAGCACCGGCTTCCAGACGACGTCCACCGGCAGGTTGGCGCCGACGAGCCGCTTCGCGACGGCCTGGGACTGTTCGGCGACCTGCTCGAGAGTGCCGGGACCGTACAGGCCCTGGCTGCCGGTGAGGAACCAGACCTCGCGCAGCGTGCTGTTCACAGACATGTGGTCCTTCCCGGGTCGTGCAGTGGTCATCGTTGTCCGTAGACGTTCTGGTAGCGATCGAAGAGGCTGTCGATATAGGTCTGCTCGATCGGGATCGGCTCACCGAGCTGGCGGGCGAGATGCACCGTGCGGGCGACGTCCTCGCACATCACCGCCGCCTTGACCGCGGCCTTGGCGGTCGGCCCGATCGTGAACACGCCGTGGTTCTGCATCAGCACCGCGGGCGAGCGCGAGTCGCGCAGCGTCTCGACGATGCCGCGGCCGATCGAGTCGTCGCCGATGATCGCGAACGGCCCGACCGGGATCGGGCCGCCGAACTCGTCGGCGCACATCGTCGTCACGCACGGGATCGACTCCCCGCGCGCGGCCCAGGCGACGGCGTACGGCGAGTGCGTGTGCACCACGCCGCCGACGTGCGGCATCTCCCGGTAGACGTACGCCTGCGCCTCGGTGTCCGAGGACGGCGCGTGCTCACCGTCGACGACGCGGCCGTCGAGATCGCAGACGACCATGTTGGCCGGCGTCAGCTCGTCGTACGCGACCCCGCTCGGCTTGATCACCATCAGGTCGTGGCCGGGGACCCGGGCGGAGACGTTGCCCGCCGTCCAGACCACCAGCCCGTACGCCGGAAGATGCGCGTGCAGCTGGGACACCTCGGACCGCAGCCGGGTGAGGGTGTCGGCGACTTCCGCGATCACGCTCATCGGCCCTCCAGAGCAGTACGCCGGATCGACTTGAGCTTGCGCATCAACCGGCTGTCCCGCCCGAAGTAGTCGTGCAGCTCGAGGTACAGCTCGAACAGCTGGTCGTAGGCCTTGGCCCGCTCCTCGTCGGGGAGGTGGACGCCGCGCCGGACCTTGCCCATGTTCTTGGCGGCAGCCGGAACGTCGGGATAGGCACCGGCCGCGACCGCGGCGTGGATCGCCGAACCGAGCGCCGGTCCTTGTTCGGAGTCGATAATCGAGAGCGGAAGCCGGGTGACGTCGGCGTAGATCTGCATCAGCAGCGTGTTCTTCGCCAGCCCGCCCGCGATGATCAGCTCCTTCACTCCTACGCCGCTGTCGCCGAACGTCTCGGTGATCACCCGCGTACCGAAGGCCGTTGCCTCGAGCAACGCTCGGTAGCCGTCCTCGGGACGAGTCGCCAGCGTCTGCCCGACGACCAGGCCCGACAGCTCATGGTCGACGAGCACCGACCGGTTGCCGCTGTGCCAGTCCAGCGCGACGAGCCCGTGCTCGCCCACGGCCTGCTCAGCCGCGAGCCTGGTGAGGTGCTCGTGCAGCGACTCCCCGGCTGCGGCCGCGGCCTCGTGATACGACGGCGGTACGGCGTTGTCGACGTACCAGCCGAAGATGTCGCCGACGCCGCTCTGGCCGGCTTCGTAGCCCCAGCTTCCCGCGATGATGCCGCCTTCGACGACGCCGCACATGCCGGGAACCTCGCGCAGCGCATCAGAGCTCATCACGTGGCAGGTCGACGTACCCATGATGGCGACCATCTGTCCGGCCTCGACGGCCTGGGCTGCCGGCGCTGTCACGTGCGCGTCGACGTTCCCGACGGCGACCGCGATACCCGCCGGCAGACCGGTCCACCCCGATGCCTCGGCCGTCAGCGTGCCGGCGGCGGATCCGAGCTGACCGATCGGGTGCTCCAGCTTGTCGGCGACGAACGGCCCGAAGCCCGGCGCGAGGCCTTCGAGGAAGTCCGTCGACGGGTAGTGGCCGTCCTGCAGGATTCCCTTGTAGCCGGCGGTGCACGCGTTGCGGACGTAGCTGCCGCACAACTGCCACACGATCCAGTCGGCGGCCTCGACCCAGCGCTCCATCCGGTCGTAGAGCTCGCGGTCCTCCTCGAACAGCTGCAACGCCTTCGCGAACTCCCACTCCGACGAGATCAGCCCGCCGTACCGCGGCAGCCAGCTCTCGCCCCGGTCCCGCGCGAGCTCGTTGATCCGGTCGGCCTGCGGCTGCGCGGCGTGGTGCTTCCAGAGCTTGACGTAGGCGTGCGGCCGGTCCGCGAGCCCGTCGACCTCGTTCAGCGGCGTACCGTCGGCCAGGCAGGGCACCATCGTGCAGGCGGTGAAGTCGGTGGCGATGCCGATCACTTGCGCCGGGTCGATCCCGGCCGCGGCAACGGCGGCGGGTACGGCGGTCCGTAGTACGTCGCGGTAGTCGTCGGGAACCTGCAGCGCCCAGTCCGGCGACAGCCGCCGGCCGGTCGAAGGCAGCTGGTCGTCGATCACCGCGTGCGCGTACTCGTGCACGCCGGCGCCGAGCTCGGCCCCGTCGGACACACGAACGACGACGGCACGACCGGACAGTGTCCCGAAGTCCACTCCGACAACGAACTGTTCGGCAGGGCTCATGAGATCAAATTGTGAGCGTTAACATTCAGCGCTGTCAAGATTGGCCGAGGTGACCTAGGTGACCGCTGTTAGCGCTAACTGAGCCGCGGTGCGGCCGTCGAGTCGCGCACGACCAGGGCCGGACGGATCAGCTGGGTCGACGGGTCGGGATCGCCCTCCAGCGCGCTCAGCGTCAGCTCGACAGCGCGCCGGCCGAGCAGCGAGAACTCCTGGTCGACGGTCGTCAGAGCCGGCCAGAGGTACGGCGCCTCGGGCACGTTGTCGAATCCGACGACGCTGATCTCGCCGGGTACGTCGCGACCCTTCGCGTGCAAGGCGTACATGAGCCCGATCGCCATACCGTCGTTGGCCGCGAATACCGCGGTCACGTCCGGGTCCTCGGCGATCCGCAGACCCGCTTCGTACCCGCTCTTCGGCGACCAGTCACCCGCCAGCTCCGGCCCTGGCAGGACATGACGCTCCTCGTGCGCACTCTGCCAGCCCGCGCGACGCTGACCGGCCTCGACCCATTCCAGCGGTCCGGTCACGTGGGCGACGTGACGGTGACCGAGGTCCAGCAAGTGCTCCACCGCCAGCCGGGCACCGGCCTTCTGGTCGATCCCCACCGCCATCGGCTGTCCGGCACTCACACCTTGGACGACGACGATGGGCACAGCCGCATCGAGCGATCGGACCTGCTCGAGCGCCTCCCGATGCGCGACCGCCACGACGATTGCCTCGACCGCCTCGTCGAGCAGGCGACCGACCGCCTCCCGGAGCGACTCCGACGAGAAGTCCTCGACGGCGACCAGCGAGACGTCGTACCCAGCCTTGTGGCCGGCGTCCTGAACCGACACCGCGATCATGCTCGGCCCATGCAGAACGAGGTGTGCCGAAATCATCCCGATGCGGCGCGACCTGTTCGTCACCAGCAGCCGGGCCGCATTGTTCCGCCGGTAGCCGAGCGCCGCGATCGCCGCCTCCACGCGAGCGCGAGTGTCGGCGCGCACCAACTCCGACCCGTTCAGCACCCGCGACACGGTCTGATGCGAGACACCGGCCGCAGCCGCCACATCGGTCATGCTCGGAGCCCGCCCGACGCCCTCGCTCGCTCTCGCCATGAAGAAATAGTAGGTATCCAACTCCGCTTCGAGACACAACGTTCGGATTGGTTGCCCATGGCGTGTTCGCGTAGCGTCAGACTCGGGGTGGAACCGCGACGACCTTGCCGTGGATTTCGCCCGCGTCGGCTTGCTGGTGGATCGTGGGTAGCTCGCTCAGGGGGACGCGTCGGGTGATCTCGACGTGGAGGTCGCCGGTGTCGATGAGGGCGACGAGGTGGGAGAGCACGTCTGCGTCGGGGTGGACGAAGATCGTGACCGCGCGGACGTTTCGCTCCTCGTCACCTGGCGTCGGCACGCGGGGAGTCGTCGAGACCACGACGCCGCCGTCACGGACTCGTGCGACCAGCGCCGTGAATCCGTCCGGAGTGATCGGGGCCAGGTTCAGCAGTACGTCGACCGGTTCGGTGACCGCGTCGAGCAGAGCGGTGGCCGTGTGGTCGACGATCTCGTCGGCACCGGCTGCCTTGACGATGTCGCTGCTGCGCGGGCTCGCGGTGGCGATGACGTACGCACCCGCGCGCTTGGCCAGCTGTACGGCGTATCCACCGACCGGGCCGCCGGCGCCGTTGATCAGAACCCGCTGACCGGCCTTGAGTTCGCCGCCCTCGAAGAGTGCCTGTGAGGCGGTGAGCCCGACCGACGGCAACCCGGCAGCATCGGCAAGCGGGATGCGCGTCGGCGCCTTGACCAGCATGTCCGCCGGCGCGACGACGTACTGCGCCGCTGAGCCGTCCGCGGCCATCGGGATGAACCCGACCACGTTCTCGCCCACCGTCAGACCGTCCACCCCGTCGCCGAGCGCGTCGATCGTGCCGGAGACGTCGTAGCCCGGAACATGTGGCAGCGTCACCGGGATCGGCAAGAATCCGCCGCGGATGCCGCCGTCGGCCGGGTTGTACGCCGACCCGGCGACCCGGATGCGCACCTGCCCCGCGCCGGGCACCGGCACCTCGGCGTCTTCATAGCGCAGCACCTCTGCGCCGCCCGTTTCATGGAACCGGACTGCCTTCATCATGGCTTCCCTTTCGCGATGTGCTTCGGATTCGAAGCAACTTCACGCTAACACTGCTTCGAATTGGAAGCAAGTACTTCGAGTTAGAAGCACTGATAGAGTCGGCTCATGACTTCCTCGCCGTCCTCTCTGGATGCCACGCAACTGGGCGCGTACTTCGCTCTGATCGAGGCGAGCAGCCTGCTGAAGCACGCCGTCGAGCTGCAACTGCAGGACGCCGGGGATCTCAGCTACGTGCAGTTCCAGCTCCTGGCCACCCTCGGCGACTCCCCCACAGGCAGCCGCCGGATGACCGATCTGGCCGACGGCGTCGTGTACAGCCGCAGCGGCCTGACCTACCAGGCCCAGACGCTGGAGAAGCGCGGCCTCGTGACCCGGACCCCGTCCTCCGACGACGAGCGCAGTACCACCGTGACCATTACCGAGGAGGGACGTGCGGTGCTCGCGGGCGTCTTCCCCGGGCACATCGCCGTCCTCGACGACCTGCTGTTCGCCCCGCTGTCCCGTTCCGACATCGAGACCCTCGCCGACATCCTCGGCCGCGCCCGGGATCACATGCGCCAGACCCCACCGCGCTCCGCCCAACAGCGGCGACGCAAGAAGGCAGCCGGAAGCTAGGCCGACGCGAGGCGAATGAGGGCGGTAGTCGCCACGCCGGCCGCGACGGCCGGGAGGATCGGCAGCCGCAGCAGGTTGAGGCCGCCGGCGACAGCTACTCCGACCAGCTCGGTCCAGTCGATGTCCCGACCCAGGTCGGTGACGATCAAGCCGGCGAGCAGCGCCGGCGCGGTCAGGCGGGTGATGTCGACCAGGGCCGGCGGGAGGTCCCGCTTGCCGAAGATCAGCGGTCCTGCCGCTTTCATCAGCCAGTTAGCGGCGCTGACGGCCAGTATCGACAGCCACAGCTTCATCAGGCCTCCTTCGTCGCAATCCGATCAGGGTGGCCCCGGCCGCGCCGAGCAGGGCGTAGCTGGGGCCGGTGACGAACAACAGCCCGGCGGAGATCATCGCGCCGAGCGCACAGGCCAGGATCGCGCGGCGCGAACGACGTACCTCGTCGATCAGCAAGATGATGAAGAACGCCGGGAACGCCACGTCGAGACCGAGCTTGTGCATGAGCTCGGGCGAGGGAGCGGCCAGTACGCCGGCGGCCGTGCCCGCGGTCCAGCAGATCCATTGCGGGACGCTGACCCCGATCAGCCGCCAGATGTCGTACCGGTCGTCCTCCTGGTGCGCGGCCACGAACGACGCGTCGACGATCGCCTGCGCCTGTAGCACGCGCGCGAACCGGCCGCCGTGCAGGCTGGGCGTGATCGCGACGCTCATCACCAGGTACCGCACGTTGATCACCATCGCCGCGACGATCGCCGCCAGAACGGTTGCCCCAGACAACGAACTCAGCAACGTGAACTGCGCCGACCCGCTGAACGCGAACGCGGAGAACGCCACCGTCTCCACACTCCCCCACCCGCGTGCCCGCGCCTCGGCCCCGAAGTTGAGCGCCAGTACGCCGGTCGCGAGCGCCGGCCCGACACCGAGACGAAGGCCACCGACGAACGACTGCCGCCCGGGCCACGTCATACCGTCGCCCCGTCCCGCGCACGCTCGTAGTGGCGCCGAGCACGAGCCCGGTTCCCACAGTCGGCGGAGCTGCACCACCGCCGCGACCCGTTCTTGCTCCGATCCAGGAACAGCCAGCCGCAGCCGTCGTCCCCGCACTGCCGCAACCGCCCGAGATCCTCATCCTCGAACAGCCGCCAAACCGCCAGCCGTACGGCGCCGGCCGGATCAGCGGCCCGCCATCCGAACGGATCCATCTCGACCGAGGCTGACCGGACTACGCCGGCGATGAGCCCGTGCAGAGCGTCGATCGCGGCCCGCCCCGGCTGTTCCCCAACCGCGAGACGCGCCAGTACGCCGTACGCCACCTCCCGCGCAGCAACCAGGTCGTCGCGCAACTCCCCCGTCACCGCCTCGGCCGAGGTCACGTCCGCGGCAACGTAACGTCTGGCGGTCAGCAGGACACGGAGGAGCTATGACGACCGAACGGAAACCGCTGTTCTGTGACGCCGAGCTGGCGGAGCGGATCGAGCGTGCTGAGACCGACCTCATCGAAGCCACCGTCCTGGCCGCTCACCGGCGGCTCGGGGACGGGCGCGGATTCGTGATTCCGGTGGCAGGCGGGCTCGCGACCTTTGCCGACGACGACTCGCCGTTCAACAAGGTTGTCGGGGTCGGCTTCGGCGGTGTGCCGGCCGGCGACGTACTCGACGAGATCGAGCACGCGTACGCCGCGGTGGACGCGCCCGTGCAGGTCGAGCTGCCGCACCTCGCCGACCCCGAGATCGGCATCGTCCTCAGCCGGCGCGGATACCGGCTGGAGTCGTTCGAGAACGTGCTCGGGATCGCCGTCGCCGACAAGTACGACGTCACGCTGCCCGACAGCATCGAGGTCCGGCCGAGTGGTGACGACGAGCTCGATCTCTGGCTGAACCTGATGGCCGACGCCGTCGCCGTACCGGACACGCAGGGCGTTCCGTGGCGCGAGGAGTTCCCGCGCGACACCTACATCGAAGCCGAACGCGATGCCGCGGCGGCCGACATCGCGCGCTACGTCGCCGTACTGAACGGCGAGATCGCAGGCGGGGCCGGGCTCCGGACGGCCGGAGGCATCGCCCAGTTCGCGGGCGCGGCAACGCTCCCCGCCCATCGGCGCCACGGCATCCAGTCCGCGCTCCTGTTCACCCGCCTCGCCGACGCGGCCGCCGCAGGCTGCGACGTCGGCGTCATCACCACCCAACCGGCATCCAAGTCCCAACAGAACGCCCAACGCAGCGGCTTCGACCTCCTCTACACCCGCGCCGTCCTGGTGAAGGACTGACTATCCCACTCCAGGTGAGCCGAGCGAACTGGTTCCAGATCGGCGACACTAGGTCGGACCTGTCCGATCTGGTGGGAGATTGTCTTGGATTCGATCAGTGCGGCGACCGTGCCGGTGACCCTGCCGGCCGGTGGCGCCGGCCGCTCGACCCGGTACGCGATCGTCGGCAACGGGTGGCGGTCGTCGGTGTTCCTGCGGATGGCGTACTTGATGCCCGAGCGCTTCCAGGTGACCGGCGTCGTGACGCGACGCGCGGAGGCAGGTGTTCAGCTGGAGACCGACTGGGGCGTGCCGACGTACCGGACGCTCGACGAAGCACTTAGCGCCAAGCCGGACTTCGTCGTACTGAGCGTGCCCTGGCCCGTGACGCCTGAGCTGATCCGGCAGCTCGTCGCGGCCGGCGTTCCGACGCTGGCAGAGACACCCCCGGCGCCCGATCTCGCCGGAATGCGGTCGCTCTGGGCAGACGTCGGCGGGAGCGGCCTCGTGCAGGTGGCTGAGCAATACGCGCTGATGCCGCTGCACGCCGCCCGGCTCCAACTCGTCCGCGACGGGCTCATCGGTACTCCGACCTCGGTCCAGGTGAGCTCGACGCATCTCTATCACGTGGTCTCGCTGATCCGGCAGTTCCTCGGCGCCGGGTTCGAGCCGGCGACGGTGCGTTCGCAGACGTTCGACGGTCCGCTGGTCGATCCGATCACGCCCGCGGGCTGGACGAACGACACCGAGCCGAAGACCGCGCAGACGATCCTGTCCACGCTGGACTTCGGCGCCGCGGGCATGGGGCTGTACGACTTCACCGACAATCAATGGTGGAATCCGCTGCGGCCGGATCGCTTGACGGTCCGCGGTTCGCACGGCGAGATCCACGACGACACCGTCGTCCGGATGCTCGACCCGACAACGCCGGTCACTTCTCGCCTGGAGCGTGTCAGCACCGGCGTCGGGATGAACTACGAGGGCCTCGATCTCACCCACCTGACCTTCGAGGGCCGGGTCGTGTTCCGCAACCCGTACCGAGGCGTGAGCCTGTCCGACGACGACATCGCCGTCGCCACCCTCCTCGAGAAAACGGGCGACTGGGTCCGCGGCGACGGCCCACCGCCGTACCCGCTGGCGGAAGCATGCCAGGACCACCTCATCGGCCTGGCGATCGGTGCGTCCGCCGAACGCGGCGAATCTGTCGCCACAACCCGCGAAGCGTGGGATGGTTCAACACATGAGTAGCTGGACAGCTGACGAACTGCGGGCCCTGGACCGGATCGACGAGATCCGGGTCGCCGGGCGGCGCAACGACGGGTCGGTGCGCACGCTGACGATCGTGTGGCATGTCGTTGTCGACGGCAAGGTGTACGTCCGCTCGGTGCGAGGCACCGAGGGCAGTTGGTACAAGGGCGTCGTCCGCCACTACGAAGGCGCGATCTCCTGGGACGGCCGGACCCGCGACGTCACCTATGTTCCCGACGACACGGTCGACGACCAGCTCGATGCGGCCTACCTCGCGAAGTACGGCGACGGCCCGGACACCGTCGCAATCATCAACGCCACAGCCCGGCCCACCACCCTCCGCGTCGAGCCGCGATCCTGACCAGGGCTCGCCACAGCGTCGTGTGAGCGCTCAGCTCTGCTTGAAGATCTGTTCGAGGACGTTGAACGCCTCGACGAGGAGGTGATCAGGGATCGAGAGCGGCGGCAGGAACCGGAGTACGTTGCCCCAGGTTCCGCAGACGAGCACGACCAGGCCCTGCGCGTGCGCGGCCGCGGCGACCCGCTGCGTCAGTGCCGCGTCGGGCTCGGTCGTGCCGGGCTGGACGAGCTCGATCGCCATCATCGCGCCGCGGCCGCGGACGTCGCCGATCCGCGGATCGGCAGCCTGTAGCGCGGTGAGGCGCTCGGCCATCGTCGTTCCGATCTGGCGGGCGCGATCGACCAGCCCGTCCGCCTCGATGCTGTCGAACACGGCCAGAGCCGCGGCGCAGGCGAGCGGGTTGCCGCCGTACGTGCCACCGAGGCCACCGGCGTGCGGGGCGTTCATCATCTCGGCGCGCCCGGTCACCGCGGCGAGCGGCAGACCGCCGGCGATGCCCTTCGCGGTGACGATCAGGTCCGGTACGACGCCCTCGTTCTCGCACGCGAACAGGTCACCGGTACGGGCGAAACCCGTCTGCACCTCGTCGGCGACGAAGACGACACCGTTACCGGTGCACCAGGCGGCCAGCGCGGGCAGGAAGCCGGGGGCCGGTACGACGAATCCGCCTTCGCCCTGGATCGGCTCGATCATGACGGCGGCGAGGTTGGCGGCGCCGACCTGCTTCTCGATCACGTCGATCGCGCGGCGCGCGGCGGCCTCGCCGTCGATGCCGCTGCCGCTGTCACGGAACGGGTAGGACATCGGCGCGCGGTACACCTCGGGCGCGAACGGGCCGAAGCCGCTCTTGTAGGGCATGCTCTTCGCGGTCAGCGCCATCGTCAGGTTGGTCCGGCCGTGGTAGCCGTGGTCGAACGCGACCACGGCTTGCCTGCCGGTGTGCGAACGGGCGATCTTGACCGCGTTCTCGACCGCTTCGGCGCCGGAGTTGAACAGTGCCGTGCGCTTGTCGTGATCGCCGGGCGTGAGCCGGTTCAGGGTTTCGGCGACCTCGACGTACCCGGCGTACGGCGTGACCATGAAGCAGGTGTGGGTGAAGGCCGCGACCTGCGCGGCGACTGCCTCCGCGACCCGCGGGTTGCTGTTGCCGACGGTGGTGACGGCGATGCCGGAGCCGAGGTCGATGAGCGAGTTGCCGTCGACGTCCACGACCACCCCACCGCCGGCGGCAGCGACGTACACCGGAAGCATCGTCCCGACCGCGCTGCTGACCGCGCCGTCCTTCCGGGCGGCGAGGCGCTTCGACACCGGACCGGGGATCTCGGTCACCAGGCGACGCTCCTGCGGGAGCTGCGGTCCGCCGACTGCGGGCTGCGTGAGGGTAACGGTCATCGGTGCGCTCCAAATTCGGGTACAGACACACCCGACGGTAGGAGTTCGCACCCGGTCGTGGCCATGTCGGCTTCGCACAATCGAAACCAGGTGCTTGTGCGAGAATGACACCGTGGTGACGGTGGCGGATCTGTTGGCCGTTCCGGAGCTGGCTCTGGCTCCGGTGCATCTGTCCCCGGCGGACGCCGAGGTCCGTTGGGTGGCGACCAGCGAGCTCGTCGACCCGACGCCGTACCTCGAGGGCGGTGAGGTGCTGCTGACAACCGGGCTCGAGACCACCGGGTGGGGCGACGAGTGGCAGGAGTACGTCGAGCGCCTCGTTGGTGCGGGAGTCGCTGCGCTCGGGCTCGGGGTCGGGCTGACGCACGAGCAGACGCCGGAACCGCTGCGGGCGGCTTGCGAGGATCTCGGATTCAACCTGTTCGAGGTGCCACGCCGTACGACCTTCGTGGCCATCTCGCGAACGGCCGCCACCATGATCGAGGCGGCGCGTGGGAGCCTGGCCCGGCGGGCGCTGGACGCACAACGAGTACTGACCCGAGCCGCGCTCGAGGTCGACGACGAGGCCACGCTCGTACGGCGGCTTGCCGCCCTCGTCAGCGGCGCCGCCACGATCGTCACGCGTGACGGAGAACCGACGGACGGGCCGTTCGGCAGCCGCACCACAGACCTGGTGCTCGACGACGTCCGGAGCGTCGTCGAACGGATTCAGGCGCAGGGCCTCCGCGCGGCCGCGAGCTCGTCGTCGGTGACCGGTTCCACCATCGTCCGGCCGCTCGGGGTGCGATCGCGTCCCGAAGCCTGGCTCGCCGTCTTCGTTCCCGGGCTGAGCAGCGATGCCGACCGCCTGGCGATCGCGACAGCCGCATCCCTGCTCAGCTTGAGTTTGGAGCGACGCCACGAACGGCGCGCGACCGACCGGCAACTCCGGTTGCGCGCTGTCGAGTTGTTGCTCGCCGGCGACGTCCGTACTGCCCGCATCGTCCTGGAGGCAACGGCCGTCACCGGCCCGAAGCTGCCGGACGATGTCCGACTGCTGCGGGCGCGGGGCACGCGGGAGGAGACCGCCGATGCGCTCGCGCTGCTGGAGGACCGGCGCATTCTCGCCACCATCCTCGACGGCGAGCTCCTCGCGGTCCTCCAGGCCCGGGCGGACGACGTACCCGATCAACTGGCGATCCTCGGGCTGCAGGTCGGCGTCGGCCGCGCGATGCCGCTGGAACAGAGCACCATCAGCTACGACGCAGCCGGCCACGCCCTCGCCGCCACCGGCCGTACGACGCCGGTCCGCACCTGGGACGACCTCGTCGACACCGGCGTCATCGCCCTCCTCGGCACCGACCGAGCCACCGCCTTCGCGAGCTCGTACCTGGCCCCGCTGGCCGGCGACCCCATCCTCCTGGAAACCCTCGCCACCTTCCTCCGCCACCACGGCTCCCGCGGCGACACCGCCACCGAACTAGGCGTCCACCGCAACACCGTCCGCAACAGAATCACCCACATAGAAACCCTCCTGACCACCTCCTTCGACGACCCCCAATCCCGCGTCAACGCCTGGATAGCCCTCCAGTCCACCCGCTGACGTCGGTATCAGCTGTGCTGGTGGGTCGGTCTGAGGGGTGTGGGGATTTGTCGTGTTAGGTATGTGGTGGTCGTTGCAGCCTTTTTGGTTGCGATGGTGATGGCGGCTGGGAGCAGTGTTGCGGCGGTTTCGGCAGGGGCCTGTAGCGGGGACTGGGTGCGCTCGCCGTCGGGGTCTGCTCCTGATGTCGTTGGGAAGTCGGTGGATGAGGCGGCCAAGAACCTGGGGGCCGCGGGGTACAGCTGCCTGATTGCGAACGACAAGCCCGGCGCGGTCGCTGATGAGGACGTCGTGGTTGCTGCGCAGGAGACACGGACCGAGAACGATCCTGATGGGGGTGTGTCGCTCGTTGCTCTCTCGCACGGCGTGGTGATGCGGGACCTCGTCGGGGAGACGCTGCAGGTTGCTGGGGACACCGTGAGGCAGCTCGGGCTCGGCGTACGGACGTCGCCGGCGGACGGAGGGGCCGACTGGATTGTGCGGCAGCAGCGGCCCGGTGTCGGCGGCTACGTGGTGTTTGGACGAGTTGTCACTTTGATCCTTGAGGAGCCTGAGCAGCCGGTGACTGTGCCGGATCTGATCGGCCACACCGAGACCGATGCCGCGGCCATGGTCAAGCAGGCCGGGCTTGTCTACGTGCAACGGGTCCGCAAGGACGGCAAACGGCCTGGGCGGGTTGTCAGCCAGCAGCCGCAACCGGGCGAGCTGGTCGTACGCGGCACCACTGTGTCCGCCGACATCCGCCGGGAGCCCGTACCGCCAACGCCGCCACCGACCACCGTGGTCCCGACGACTCCGCCGACGTCGCGGGCCGTAGTACACACCGTCGTACCGGATCTCGTCGGCAGTCTGGAATCGACTGCGCGGCAGGCGGTCGGGGTGGCTCGGCTGAAGTTCCAATCTCGCGTCGTCCGTCCCGGGAACGCCCCTGGGATCGTCCTGAAGCAGCAGCCGCGGGCGGGTGCCGAGGTCGCCGTGGGCACCCTCGTCGTCGTCGACGTCACCCGCGCGCCCCAACCGAAGCTGGTACCGGTTCCTGACCTGCTCAACCGCAGCGAGGCCGACGCCCGCGGCGCGGTCGAAGGGGCCGAGCTGGTGTTCGATCTGATCGCTGGAGAAGATTCTGCGGGTCGTGAGCGCCACGTCGTCAGCCAGCAGCCGCACGCCGGGGACCTGGTCCCAACAGGAGCGACAGTCACGGTCGAGGTCGTCGCCAACGAGTCGAGCTGGCCCCCGTGGTTGGTGCCGCTGCTACTCGGGACGGCCGTCCTGGCCGTCGCCCTGGCCAGCCGCATCCAGAACCTGCGCCGACCGAAACTGCCTGCCGATCCGGTGCCTCAGGTCACTGCGACGGGCCGGCTGACGCCGGGGACCCAGCGGATCCACGAATCCGGCCCGGCACACCGAATCCGCGTCAACGCTCACCTTGATCGCGGGCACCAGCACCTGCAGGAGAAGACCGATGAACACCAGTAGAGTCACCATCGCCTCGCACCTGAACCAGACCAACCAGGACACCTCCGCCGAGCTGAACAACCTGATCATCAGCAGCAAGGTGCTCGAATCAGTACCGCACCTCGGTCCGGCGGGCCGGCTGGTGTCGGCTCCGGTCGGCCATGCACTCGAAGCGGCCTTCGATCACAGCCTGGGCGATCCGATCCTGTGGGCCTGGCAGACGCACCGTGACCTCAAAGCCGCCGCGACCGCCACCCTCGACGGAACCGGTCAGCCCGAGCACGTCGCGCTGGCCGAACACGAGATCTCGTCGATCCATCACCCAGAGGTAGACATCACCGTCGACCAGTGGGCGCCAGTCACAATCACCTTCGACCTCACCCTGCACTTCACCCTCGAAGGCCTCCTGCTGACGGTGCAGGGCGGCCTACTCATCGGCCTGGGCCCAGGCGCCTGCTCAGCCGACGCCACCCTCAGCACCCACGGTTTCGAGCTCTCCCGATCCGCGCAGTACACACTCCACGAGCTGATAACCCTCCACACCGGCCTCCGGCTCCTACCGGCATCGGCCTACACCCGCCGGTCCGCCTGAGGCTACGGCGTCGCGAGGTGGGAGAAGCCGGTGAGGTCTACGCAGTACATTGCGCGGCGTTCGGTGATCACCAGCAGTACGTTGTCGCACGACCTACAGCGAGCGACCGCGCCAGGACCGCCGAGGTACACCGCCACCTCCGCGACGACTCCGGTCCGGCCGCATTCGGCGCAGACACAGTCCGCTGCTGTCATGTCGTGGCCGAACACTTCCTCGAGCACGCCGGCGATCGCGTTCCCGTCGTACGGCGTCATCTCGCTGCCTCCCCTGTTCCGCCGAACCGTTCGGTCCGGATCCGCGCCGGATCATGTCCGAGTGCCACCAACTCGTCGGCAGCCTTCTCGACGAAGGCAGTCGGACCGCAGACGTACACGAGCGGGCGGTGCTCAGGTGACCAGGCCACCTCGGCCAGCAACTCCCGATCGATCCGCCGGCGGTATCCGTGCCAGCTGGTCGACTCCTCTCTGGTCAAGGTAACCGAGATTTGGTACGGACCAGCAGCGGCCAGCTCGTCCAATTCCTCCCGGTACAGCAGCAACTCCTGCGATCGCGCCGAACACAGCACCCGCACAGGCACCTTGCTGCCGATCGAACGATGGTGACGGAGCATCGCCCGGAGAGGCACCAGCCCAGATCCGCCCGCTACCAGCAGCAGCGGTCCTCCGAGCGCCTCCTCCCAGACGAAGTACCCGCCGACCGGGCCGCGTAGCTCCAGTTGTTCGCCCGGTTGCAGTTCGTCCACGAGGTACGGCGAGACCTCGCCGTCGTCGAGCCGCTCGACGGTCAGCTGGACGTGTCCGTCCTCGGGCGCGGAGGCGATCGAGTAGCTTCGCTCCGCCTGGTATCCGTCCGGGGCGGTCAACCGGACGTCGACATGCTGACCGGCCCGGTGCCCGGGCCAGTCGTCGACCGCGACGAAGATGCTCTTCACCTCCGGCGTCTCGAAGGTCGTGTCGACGACAGTGCCCAGCTGCCAGGTCAGTCGCCGCTGTACCGCTGTTCTCGCCATGGGTCTCCGTAATTGTGGTAGCCGTACATCTCCCAGAACCCGGGCTCGTCGACATCACGGAGTTCGAGGCCCCGGACCCACTTCGCGCTCTTCCAGAAGTACAGATGCGGGACCAGCAACCGGGCCGGTCCACCGTGCTCGGGCGCGAGCGGCCGGCCGGCGTACTCGTAGACCACCCAGGCCTGGCCGCCCTGCAGGTCGGCCAGCGGAAGATTCGTCGTGTACCCGCCGTCGCAGTACGCCGTCACGTAGCCGGCCGCCGTCGATGTTGCCTCAAGCAACGTATCCACGCGGACGCCGGTCCAGGTCGTGTCCAGTTTCGACCACTTCGTGACGCAGTGGATGTCGGCGGCAAAGGTCTCGCTCGGCAGCGCGCGGAGCTCCTCCCACGTCCAGGAGACCGGTTTGCCGACCGCACCCCGGATGGTGAAGTCCCACGACTCCAGCCGAACCGAAGGCGTCGGCCCGGCCGACAGGACCGGGAAGTCCGCCGTCAGATGCTGACCGGGCGGCAGCCGCGACGCGTCGCCGCCGGACCGCCGTCCCAGGAACCCTCGAGTAACAGCCATCAGATCTCCTCACCGAGCCGCGTCCTTCATCCAGCGTTTTTCTGCTGGACCGTGAATCCCAGGTTGCGCAGCACCTTCACCGCGCCGGTCCGCCCGCCCTCGAAATCCGCCGGAGCAAGGCTGCTTCCGGTAGCCAGCTCGTAAGCGACACCGAGAATCGCCTTCGGCGGATACAGGAGTTCCTCCCATACGAGGTCGTACGTCGTCGTCGGGCCGAAGCCGTGCTGCGCGAAGAAGCCCTCCGGGCCGAGCTTCCGGTAATCCTCCATCGCGCGGATCACCTCGGCGCGGGTGACCGGACTCCAATCGATCACGTGCGGCATCCGTACCTCCTCGAATGGCTGGACCTGGCATCGCCACCGACAAGCAGAGCAGTCTCGCCGACTCTCCGCATCCGGGAATGCCCCAGTCCAAGCACCCCAGTCGGCGGCGCTCGTCAGTGCGTGCGGACTGCCTGGTGGCGCACGTAATGACGGGCCACGCGCGCGCGGTTGCCGCAGGCAGGTGAACACCACTCCCGACGCGTGCTGCGCTTGAAGAAGAACAGCAGACAGCCTGGCGCCAGACAGGCTCGGAGCCGCTCGCGGCCCGGACCCGCGAACAGCTCGACCGCCTGGTGGGCGATCAAGGAGACTGCGAGGTCGCTACTCGTCCTGCTCGTCCGGAAGCTTCGGGCCGGCCGGCCATCGTCCGGCCAGACGAGCTCGGGCCAGGCGCGAGCAAGCTCGTTCACGGTGTTGATCGCCCGCTGGCGGGTCAGCTCCGGAGCCGTTGCCGGGCGCGGATCGTCGGTCACGTCCGCCGCCAGCTTCCGCACCGCGTCGCGCAGGTCCCTGAACCGGCGAGCCTGTACGGCGTCGAGCTGATCCGGACCGTCCACGGGCCTCCCCGCCTCCGCACTGATCCGATCGCCGACCGTGCGGAGCCAGGCGACGACCCCGGCCACGCCCTCGAGTTCGTCATCCGTCCCACCCACGCCGAAGTTGACGGTGTTCATCAGCTCGACGACAAGCGGCTCGCTGAGCGAGTAGTCAGTGCTCATGGTGCGTTCCTCGTGGCTGCAGGGCATGCCGATTTGACTTCGGCTACGGAAAACCGGCACCATCCTAATGGATGTCAACCACTAAATCATTAGACCATGAGCAACGGTTACGGTTTTGGGATGCAGGTGCCTGCTGATCTGTCGAGAGGACGCCGTCCGGGCGGATTGATCGGCCGACGCGCAGAAACCACACGCCTGGATCACCTGATCGAAGAGGTGCGTTCCGGTGACAGCCACGCGCTGGTCGTGTACGGCGATCCGGGGGTGGGGAAGACCGCGCTGCTCGACTACGCCGCCGCACAGGCTCGGGGAAGCCGGGTGGTGCGCGGTAGCGGCGTCCAATCGGAGATGGAACTGCCGTTCGCCGGTTTGCACCAGCTCTGGGCCCCGCTCCTGGACCGGGTCGACGACCTGCCAGGACCCCAGGCCGCGGCGCTCCGGACAGCCTTCGGTATCAGCGCCGGGCCTCCACCGGACCGATTCCTGGTCGGACTCGCGGGTCTGAGTCTGCTCTCGGTGAGCGCGCAGGACCGGCCGCTGATCTGCATCGTGGACGACTACCAATGGCTCGACAGCACGTCGGCCCAGGTGCTGGCATTCGTCGCTCGGCGGCTCGGTGCGGAGTCGGTCGGGCTGATCTTCTCAACCCGGGACGTCAGCGACGACCTGACAGATCTGCCTCGGCTCGAGGTGCGTGGGCTGAGCGCTCCCGACGCCGGCGCGCTGCTGGACAGCGTGTTGCCGGGCCCTGTCGACGCACGAGTGCGACTTCAACTGCTCGCCGAGACGCAGGGCAACCCGCTCGCCCTCCTGGAGCTGCCACGAGGATTCACGGCTGCCGAACTCGCCGGGGGCTTCGGTGTGCCGGGGTCCGGCCCGCTGACGAGCAAGATCGAGGAGAGTTTCGCTCGCCGCGCCGCCACTGTTACCGAAGCGGCCCGATCGGTGCTGCTGATCGCGGCCGCCGACCCGTCCGGAGACTCCGCACTGGTCTGGCGGGCAGTTGCCCTGCTCGGCCTCGACGCCGATGCGGCTACCTCCGCCACCGGAACCGGCCTCCTCGAACTCGGCGCCCGGGTCCAGTTCCGTCATCCCCTGGCCCGCTCCGCGGTGTACCGGTCGGCGTCCTTGCAACAACGACAGCGAGTGCATGGCGCCCTGGCCCGGGCAACCGATACCGACGTCGACCCCGACCGGCGCGCCTGGCATCGCGCTCAGGCGGCCCCGGGGCCCGATGAGGATGTAGCCACAGAGCTCGAAGACTCGGCCGGGCGTGCCCGTGCCCGCGGCGGACTGCCGGCCGCGGCTGCCTTCCTGCTCCGCGCCGCGACCTTGACCCTGGATCCCTCCCGCCGCGCCGCACGTGCCCTGGCCGCCGCCGAAGCGCAGCTCCTCGCCGGCTCGTACGACGCAGCCCTCGACCTGCTCGCCATGGCCGACACCGGACCGCTCAGCGATCTGCAGCGCGCACAATCCGACCTGATCCGGGCGCACCTCGCCTTCGTCACGAACCGGGGAAACGATGCGCCCGCGCTGTTCGTCCGGGCCGCACAACGGCTGGAACCGATCGACGCCCGGCTGTCTCGCGCCACGTACCTCGATGCCTTGTCGGCTGCGATCTTCGTCGGCCGGCTCGCGATCCCGGGCGGCGACGTGCTGGACGTCGCCCGGGTGGCCGGCACGGCACCGCCGGCACCAAAGCCCGACGTACCCGATCTGCTGCTGGACGGCATCGCGGCGACGTACAACCAAGACTATGCGGCAGCTGCTCCCACCCTGCGTCAGGCACTGCAGGAGGTCAGCGACGGAACGCCGGCGGAGGCGGAACTCCGCTGGCTGTGGCTGGCCAGCACCACCGCTCTCCGGCTGTGGGACGAGAAGAGCTGGGACGTCCTGTCCGCCCGCCATCTCGAACTGGCCCGTACCGTCGGTGCGCTCAGCGATCTGCCGCTGGCACTGACCTCACGCGCGTACTTCCTGCTCTTCCGCGGCGACCTCGGCGCGGCCGCCCCGATGGCCGACGAGGAACAAGCGATCAAGGAGTCGACCGGGACCGCGCTGGCGCCGTACATCGCGCTGTTTGTCGCGGCCTTCCGCGGCCGCGAGGACCAGACGGCCGCCTTGTACGCCACGATGATGCAAGGTGTACGGGAGCGCGGGGACGGAGTCGGTTTCACCATCGGTGGATGGGCCGAGGCCCTTGTGTTGAACAGCCACAGCCGCTACAGCGACGCGCTGGCGGCCGCGCGGACGGCCACCGCGTACGACGATGACCCAAGTGCCCAGATCTGGCCGTTGGTGGAGCTGATCGAAGCTGCCGCACGCACCGAGGACAACGACACGGCCCTCTCGGCCTTCCAGCGCTTCGAGCAAATGACCACTGCGAGCGGCACGGACTGGGCGATGGGCCTGCAGGCCCGGTGTGCGGCGCTGCTGTGCACGGGCGAGCAGGCGGAAGGCCTGTACCGCAAGGCGATCGAGCGCTTGGACCGGACCGGCATGCGCGTCGATCGGGCCCGCGCGTACCTGCTCTTCGGCGAATGGCTGCGCCGGGAACGGCGCCACAACGAAGCCCGCGAACAGCTCCGCGCCGCTCACTCGCTGTTCGAGGCGATCGGAATGACCGCGTTCGCCGAACGCACTGTCCGCGAGCTGCGCGCGGCCGGCGGCGTGGCGCGCAAACGCAACGACGCCAACAAGTACGACGACCTGACGCCGCAAGAAGTCCAGATCGCCCGGATGGCCCGTGACGGCCTGTCGAACCCGGAGATCGCCGGCCGCCTGTTCATCAGCCCGCATACCGTCCAGTACCACCTGCGGAAGGTCTTCACCAAGCTCGACGTCACCTCGCGCACCCACCTGGGCGAAGTACTGCGGTGATCCGGCTTCACTCCATGACCGGCTGAGAACCGGCCCTGCCCAGCCAGGTGGCGGGCGAGGATGGCTAGCCATCGGGGGATGCCACCGGCAACCACCGGACCACATCCTGGAGCCCGAACCAGGCGCGAATCCCGGCGAGGAAACGAGGACTTCCGAGCACAATGACGGTCGACGGCAGGATGGTCCCGAGTACCGAACCGCCCCTGACAGGGCGCGCGATGGAACGTGCACGGCTGCGGCAAATGCTTTCGGCAACGGCCGGCCGCCGCAGCGCAGTCCTTGTCATCCGGGGCGAGGCCGGCGTCGGGAAGACCGCATTGCTCGACGACCTCACCAGGGACGCCATCGACCACCGGGTGATCCGCGTTTCCGGCAGCGTCGCGGAGACCGACCTCCCCTATGCCGTGCTGCATCAGCTGTGCTCGGCTCTTCCGGCCGAGCTCGCTGCGTTGGAGAGGCATCAGCGGGAGGCCCTGGAGACCGTCATCGGCCTGCGCGCAGGCTCAGCTCCTGACCGGTTCGTGACCTGCGTCGCGGTCCAAGAGCTGGTCGCGCTGGCCGCCGGGCAACGGCCGTTGCTCTGTGTGGTGGACGACGTGCAGTGGCTCGACGAGGCCTCGGCGTACGTGCTCGGGTTCGTCGCACGGCGGGTCGGTCCGGTCGCCGTCGGTCTGCTGTTCGCCGACCGGGGCGAGCGTTTCGTCGGACTGCCGGAGCTGATGGTCGAAGGACTGACCCACGTCGACGCTCGCCGGCTGCTCGACTCCACGCTGACGGCGGCGCTGGACGACGCAGTACTCGAGCGAATGATCGCGGAGGCGAGAGGCAATCCGCAGGTACTTCTCGACGCGGTGTACGGCGCCTCGCCCGTGGAGCTGGCCGGTGGGTACGGCGCCGGTGCCTCGAAGCCGGGTGATGCAGCGTTACTCGCCGACCTCGCACCGGACAGCCGGGCTCTGCTGATCCTCGCGGCCGCCGAACCCCTGGGTGACCCGGTGCGACTGTGGCGCGCCGCGGCCCGGCTCGGGATCGAGACACGCGCGGCCGAGCAGCTCGAAGCAGCGAACTTGGTGTCCTTCGGCGCCTGGGTCACGTTCCGCGATCCCTGCCTGCGATGGATGATCTACGGACTAGCTTCCGCCGAGGAACTCCGCCGTACGCACGGCGCACTTGCCCTCGCGACCGATTCCGTGACGGAGCCGGACCGCCGCGTGTGGCATCTCGCGCACAGCCTGCTCGCACCGGACGACGCGATCGGACAGGCACTCGTCAGCTCGGCCGACAAGGCCCGGGATCGTGGCGGCATGGCGGCGGCGGCCGCCTTCCTGGAGCGCGCGGCGCTGTGCACCGCGGATCCGGAGCTCCGGGTGGAACGGGCCATCATGGCGGCCGGTGCATTCCATGCCGCCGGCGCGGTCGACGCATCCGTCCGGTTGCTCGCCACCGCGGAAGTCGGATCACCTGGTCCCCCGGCCCAGGCACGGCTGCAGCAGGTCCGGACCCGGATGGCCTTCGACACGAGTCGAGGCCGTACTGCGGTCGAGCAACTGCTGGCGGCGGCACGTGACCTCGAGACTTCGCAGCCCGAGCTCGCCAGACTGGCCTATCTGGAGGCGATGGGCGCGGCCCTGCTCACCGGGCACCTCGATGTCGTAGACCAGGATCTGCACCGGCTGGCCCAGCAGGAGCCGAAAGGCAACGACAGGATGGTCGAGAGCGTTGCGCTGCGGTGCACTGCCGGCTATGCGGCCGCGGTTGAACCGCTGAAGCTCGCGTTGAAGACCCTCGACTGTGACCAGGAGGAAGACACTCGTTCCCGTCTGCTCGCGTGCCTGGTGGCGGCTGACCTCTGGGACGACGGGGTCTGGCATGAGCTGACCCTTTCGCAGGTTCAGCTGACCCGCCGAGCGGGAGCACGCACGCTGCTTCCGTACGTGCTCACGGATCGTGCGCTGGTCGAGATCCACAGCGGCAGGCTCTGTACGGCCAAGGCTCTGGTCGAGGAGGCGAGCTCGATCACCGAAGCCGTGTGCACGCCACCGTTGTCGCACGCGGCTTGGGTGCTGGCGGCGTGGCGCGGCGAGGACGTGTCCGGCGGCCTGGCGTCCGAACTGGCCGGTCAGGGCATAGCCGCTGGGTTGGCCCGCTACGCCACGGCCGTGGCGAACAACGGGTCCGGCGCCTACGGCGCAGCTGTTGCCGCGACCCATGAGGTGCTTGGGTACGACGCCCTCGAGCTCCAGGGGTGGACCCTCTCCGAGCTCGTCGAAGGCGCAGTTCGCTCCGGCGATGTCGGTACGGCGACAGACGCCCTCGACTGCTTGTCGGAGCGGGCATGCCTGGCGGGTACGGACTGGGCGCTGGGAGTCGAAGCACAGTCCCGGGCGTTACTGCGCGCCGGCCGAACTGCGGAGGACCTCTATCTGGAGGCGATCGACCGGCTCGGACGGTCCCGGATCAAGACTCAGCTGGCTCGAGCACGGCTGGTGTACGGCGAGTGGTTGCGCCGCCAAGGCCGACGCGTCGATGCGCGAGTACAACTGAGAACTGCGCACGAGTCGTTCGCGGCGATGGGTGCGAGGGCCTTCGCACAGCGGGCTTTGCGCGAGCTGCAGGCAACCGGCGAGAAGTCTCGGCGGCGGGCAGGTGAGATGGCGCCCGAGCTCACCCCCCAAGAGGTCCGGATCGCCTCGCTCGCGCGCGACGGACGGTCCAACCCCGAGATCGCGACCACTCTGTCGATCAGCCCGCGCACCGTCGAGTATCACCTGCACAAGGTGTTCACCAAGCTGTCCATCACTTCCCGGACCGAGCTCCACCTGGTCCTGGCCGACGGATCGTCGTAACGCCGTCTCACCCCTTGCGAAGATTCGGGATGGGCGCGCCGAGCAACCTGATGCGCGCCCGCTCCCACGCACAGTGCATCGCGGCTCGGACCGCCCGGGACGTCCCGCCCAGGATCCGTACGGCGGCGCCGCGACCGGCCGGCAACTCCGTGGCTCCCGAGAGGACATCCGGTACGTCGGCGAGCGCCTCACGAAGCTCGGTGACCAGAGCGGCCGAGGACATTCGGGGAGAGATCACGTACAGGCTCGCCAAGACGTCGTGACGACCGAGCACCGCCGGCGACCTCGGGTCGTCCAGCTCGCCCGGCCGGAGCCGCAGCCGATCGCTGAACAGCAAGGTCCCGTGCGGGTCGCGCGCCTCGGTATCGGCCCAGTACAGGTCGTAGTCGAAGGCTTCGCTGCGTGCCGTCCTGCCCGGGAGCAGGACCTCCCCAAGGATCACCGTGGCGTCATCCGCGACGGTGAGGCAGGTCCGTTGGTACAGCCGTGATCCGGCGAACGGTATGACCGGGTCGGGCAGGTACTCCAGCACAGCTCCCTCGCCGACGCGCAGGTTCACCAACTGCGTCGCGAAGTTGTCACGCGCTCGGAAGACCTTCGTCGCCGCCTGGGTCGTGAGGTGCACCGCCGTACCGGGCCCGCAATCGATGTCGGTTCGGTACCGATCGCCCTGGACCAGTCCGTCACCTTGCTGCTGCATGAACACGAACGCCATATCCGGCCGGACCGGGTCCAGGTAGATCGGCCGGTACACGTACAGCGGCGATCGCTGGTACTGCCCGACGACTCTCGTCGTACCTGCGCGCGACGCAAGCTGAAGGTCGAGTACGCCGAGCTTTCCGGCGGCCCCGACTCCCAGCGCACCCTCGACGTCGGCGCCGTAGGCGAGCACCTCAGGAGGTAGCGCGGACGGCGTACACCAGGCTCGATCGTCGCGTCGCGTCATGCTGGACGGGCGGCGGCCGCGAACCGGCCGATCACCTCGTCGATCCGGCCGGCGACCTCGGACAGGCCTTCGCCGGTGAAGCAGTTGGTGAAGACGAACGGACGGCCGTCCCGTACCGCTGCGGCGTCTCGTTCCATCACCGAGAGATCGGACCGCACGAGGTCGGCCAGGTCGATCTTGTTGATGACCAGCAGGTCCGAGTGCGTGACACCCGGGCCGCGCTTCCGTGGGATCTTGTCCCCCTGCGCGACATCGATGACGAACACGAAGTAGTCGGCCAGGGCCGCGCTGAACGTCAGCGTCAAGTTGTCACCACCGGACTCGACCAGGACGACATCGGCGTCGGCGAAGCGATCGGTCAGCTCTGCCACCGCGTCGAGGTTCATGCTCGGGTCGTCGCGTACGGCGGTATGCGGGCACGAGCCGGTCTCGACACCGACCACCCGCTCCGGCGCGAGCACGCCGGCGAGAGTGCGTCGTACATGCAGGGCGTCCTCGCTGGTGAAGATGTCGTTCGTGACCACCAGCGGGCGATGGCCCGCGGCGATCAGCATCGGGACCAAGGCCTCGATGAGCGCCGTCTTGCCGGAGCCGACCGGGCCGCCGATGCCGATCCGCGGGATCCCCTCCGCCCGCACCTGCGCGAACCGCGACATGTGATCGTGACCATGGCCGTGACCATGTCCGTGCGTATGTTCCTGCATCGCAATCTCCTTGTTCTAGCTGGCGAACAGCCTGAGATCCGTCTCCTCGTGCCGCATCGCCATCACGTCCAGCAGCGGCGTGCAACTGTTGATGTCCGCAACGTCCTTGTCCGCGGCCTGACAAGCCGCCGCGGCCAGCACCGGGCGTACGTCGTGCAGCACGGCCTGGGCAGTGCCGTGATCCGTCAACGCGAGCCGCACCCCCGCCGCGACCCAACTCGCCGCGAACGCGAACAGCTCGCCGGCCACCGATTCCAACCGGGGTACGCCGAGACACGCGCTCAGCACGCCGAGCACGACAGCGTGGTTGCCCGGCGATCGTCGCGCCGCGATCTCTCGCGCATACAGGGCAAGAGCTCCCGATCCGAAGGCCGACGAAGCGACGCGCAACAGCGCTCGCCCGGTCCGCGTCGACGTCTCCCGGGCTTCCCGCGACAGCTTGACGGCGGTCAACCGCTCGTCGGCTCGCCTGACCAGCTCGAGGTCTACCGAGTGCGGACCAGTCGTCGCGCGATGCGCACAGGCCAGTCCCACGCCCTCCGACGGACCGACAGACAGCCGCAACTGGTCCCGCAGCAAAGCTGCCAGAACCGCAGGATCGCTCGGCGTCGTCAGATGACCCGACTGCGCCAAGGTCTCCAGACCGTACGACAACGTGTACCGGCCGCTCGGGAAAGCCGAGTCGCTCAACTGCACCATCGACAGCAAGCCGGTCAACCGTTCCGAGCCTGGCGAAGAACCGGACATCAGACGATGTAGTAGAGCTGGGACATCGAGACCTCGTCGGACGCGGGTATGACGGCCGGCCGGCCGTCGACCGTCACCTGGTAGGTCTCGCTGTCGACCGCGATGTCCGGGGTCAGGTCGTTTCGCACCATCTGAGCCTTCCCCACCGTGCGGCAACCACGAACCGCTTCGGCCCGCCGATCGATGCCGAGCCGCTCCAGCACCCGTGCCTCGGCTGCCGCCTGCGAGACGAACGTCACCGACGTACGCCCCGCGGCCTGTCCAGACGCGCCGAACATCGGTTGCAACAGCACCGGCTCCGGTGTCGGGATCGACGCGTTCGCGTCCCCCATCACGGACCACGCCACCATGCCGCCCTTGATCACGTACTTCGGCTTGATGCCGAACGTGTTCGTCGGCCACAGCACGATGTCGGCCAACTTGCCCGGCTCCAGCGATCCGACGAGATGCCCGATGCCGTGCGTGAGCGCGGGATTGATCGTCAGCTTGGCCAGGTAGCGCAGGATCCGCTGGTTGTCGTCGCCGGCCGTCTCACCGGGCAGGCTTCCGGTGACCTTCTTCATCTTGTCGGCAGTACGCCAGCAGGTCGTCACGGTGTCACCGATCCGTCCCATGGCCTGCGAGTCCGACGAGTACATGCTGAGAACGCCCAGGTCGTGCAGCACGTCTTCGGCCGCCTCCGTCTCCGCGCGGATCCTGGACTGCGCGAACGCGACGTCCTCGGGATTGTCCGGGTTCAGGTGGTGCGTCACGATCGTCATGTAATACAGGTTGTCGGTCGTGTCGGTGGTGTACGGACGAGTCGGGTTGGTTGACGACGGCAACACGTTCGGGAACGACGCGATCGCCATCATGTCCGGCGCATGCCCGCCGCCGGCGCCCTCGGTGTGGTAGCTGTGAATCGTCCGGCCGTCGATCGCATCGAGCGTGTCCGCGAGGTACCCGCTCTCGTTCAGAGTGTCCGCGTGCAGCGCGACCTGTACGTCGTACTCGTCGGCCACGGTCAGCGCACAGTCCAACGCTGCCGGGGTCGCACCCCAGTCCTCATGCACTTTGAGGCCGCATGCACCCGCCTCGATCTGCTCGCGCAGACTCGCCGGGCGACTGCTGTTGCCCTTGCCCATGAAGCCCACGTTGACCGGCAGGTCCGCGGTGGCAGCCAGCATCCCGGCCAAGTTCCAGGGGCCGGGTGTGCACGTCGTACCTTTCGAGCCGTCGGCCGGGCCGGTACCGCCGCCGAGCATCGTGGTGACTCCGCTGGACAGAGCGTGCGGTACCTGCGCCGGTGTCAGGAAGTGCACGTGGGTGTCGATGGCGCCCGCGGTCGCGACCAGGCCCTCGCCCGAGATCACCTCGGTGCCGGGGCCGATGAGCAGGTCGGCCGAGACACCGTCCTGCAGCTGCGGGTTCCCTGCTTGGCCGATCCCGACGATCCGTCCGTCCTTGACGCCGATGTCGGCCTTCACGATCCCGATCACTGCGTCCATCACGATGACCGAGGTGATCACCAGATCGAGCGCCCCGTCGGAGTTGCGCAGACCCGGGACCTGCGCCATCCCGTCGCGGATCGACTTCCCGCCGCCGTAGATCGCCTCCTCGCCGGGAAGGATCAGGCTGCGTTCCACCCGGGCGAGCAGTTCGGTGTCGGCCAGACGGAACCGATCGCCGGCGGTCGGTCCGTACAGCGACGCGTACTGCCTTCTCGAAACGGTCGTCACGGCTGCTCCCCCGCTCCCGAGAAGCCGCGCTCCGCGGCCCGGGCCAGAGCCCGTGCCCGCCGGTTGGACGCCGTACCGTCGAGCAGCCCGTTGAACCCGACCACCCGGCGCGCGCCGCCGAACTCGACCAGCTCGACGTCGCGTTCGTCGCCCGGCTCGAAGCGGATCGACTGGCCGGACGGCACGTCGAGGCGCATCCCGAGTGCTGCCGCCCGGTCGAAGTCCAGCGCCCGGTTGACCTCGAAGAAGTGGAAGTGCGAGCCGACCTGGATCGGTCGATCACCGGTGTTGCGAACCGCCAGCCGCGCCGTCCGGCGACCGGCGTTGATCTCGATCGGCTCGTCCGACAGCAGCCACTCGCCTGGAATCATTACGCATCCTCAAGGAATCGGGTTGGCGACGGCCACGAGCTGGGTCCCCGTCCGGAATGTCGCCTCGACCTGGACCACGTTCACCATCTCCGGCACACCCGGCAGCACATCGTCACGCGACAGCACCTGCTTGCCCAGCTCCGTCGTCTCGGCGACCGAGCGCCCGTCCCGGGCCGCCTCGAGCAGTGCCTCGGTGATCAGCGCGATCGACTCGGGAAAGTTCAGCTTCAGACCCCGCTCCCAGCGCCTGCGGGCAAGCTCCGCGACCTGGTAGATCACCAGCTTCTCGACCTCCCGGGGGCTCAGCATCAGTGACGAGATCCAGGTCTCGATGCGCGGCTCCCCGGGTCCACCGTCCGTCATCTCGTCAGAACCCGGCGAGGCCCTGCGGGCTGTTGTAGGGGATCTGCGCGCTGGTGACCTCGCTGAGCGACCCGTCCGGCTGTACGGCGTACCCGACGAGCTTCGAGGCGTTCGCGTAGATCTGGTAGAGGTGACGTCCGTCCGGACTGATCCAGTTGTCGCTGGGTCCGCTGCTGACCGTCCCGTTGAGCGCCCGGAAGGTGCCGTCGCCCGGCACCTTCGGACAGGCCGCGTTGTGGACCAGCGAGATCACGTCGCCGTCGATCCGGAAGCTGCTGATGTTGCTGTAGCCGAAGTTCGTCGCGAACACCCACTGGTCGTCCGGCGAGACCGCGAGCCAGCACAGCTCCGACGGGAGCCCGGCGCTGGTGTCGATCTTCACCACCGGACCGGTGCCGATCTTGCCGTCCTCGCCGAGACTCGCCAACGCGACGCCGTCCGCCACGGCATAGCCGATCACGAACTGGTTCGGCCGGTGGTGCAGGAACGCCGGATAGAACGGCGAACCGCCGCCGCCGTCCTGGAACATCCCCTCGCCCAGCGACCCGTCCGGCTGCACGTGGAACACGATGATGCCGTCCGGGTCGGGCGCGTTCGACGCGACCGACTTCGCCGAGCCGTCGGGCTGGGTCGCCCACAGGATCGGCGACCCGTCCGGGTTCGCCTTCGCCGGCTCGTCGAACGTCGTACCGACGACGAGGAACCTTTCGTCCGGCGACAGCACGACCATGGTCGAGACCCGCAGTGGCTTGCCCGGGACGTTCACCGTGTAGCCCTCCGGCCGCGTCTTCAACTTGCCATCGGCATCTACCGACATCAGACGGACGTGGTCGGGCCCGAACGAGTGCAGCACGTACAGCGTGCCGGTCGACGGCAGGTAGGCGAGCGACTTCGCGGTCCCGCTCCGGCCGGTCACCAGGTTGCCGGTGCGCTTGACGTCGATCAGCGTGAGTTTGCCGTTCTCGCCGACGCCGAAGCTCGACACCGAGTTGTCGCCGCCGTTCGTCGCGAACAGGAAACGCTTGTCCGCGGTCAGAATCACGCTTCCCGCAGCCTCGAACGCGTTCGGCGCGCTCTCCTGACCGCTGATCGGCTTGTAAACGCCGGATCCGGCGCCTCCGGTGGAGACCCGCTCCACCTCGCTGATCGAGCCGTCGGCCGCTCGGGCGTAGTGAATGACGAAGTTCTTGACCTCGTTCGTCTGGATGTACAGGTGCCCGGAGGCCTGCATGCTCTGCTCCATCATTGCGTTTCCTCGCTTCTGTGGCTGGGGCTACGACTCGTCGGTGCGGACGATCGCGCCGATGACGTCGTTGAACGCCTCGGTCGACGACGGGTGGGTGTAGATGGCGTCGCGCAGCTGACCGGCCTTGATGCCGTTGCGCATCGCAAGCGACACGACGTTGATCAGTTCCTGGGCGTCGACGCTCAGCAGCGTGGCGCCGAGGATCTCGTCGGTCTCGAGATTGAGGACGAACTTCATCACGCCGCGGGTCTCGTGGACGACGTACGCGCGGGGCATCGAGATGATCTCGGCCACCGGCTGGCTGGCGACCTTGATCCGGTACCCCGCGTCGCGGGCCTCCCGTTCGGTCAGACCGACGTTCGCCATCGGCGGCGTCATGAACAAGGTCCGCGGAACGGCGACCCGGTCGGTCGTGGCGCGCACGCCGGCGCCGACGAGCTGGTCCAGGACGATGCGGCTGTCGTCCAAGGAGATGTAGGTGAACTGCGGTCCGCCGTTCACGTCGCCGAGCGCGAAGATGTGCGGCCGGCTGGTGCGCAGGTACTCGTCGACCTCGACCGCTCCCCCGTCCGTCGTACGGACGCCGGCCGCCGCCAGGCCGAGTCCTTCGGTCGCGGGCCTGCGACCGGCTGCGGCGAGCACCGCGTCCACGGCCAGCTCCTGCTCCCGGCCGTCGTTCATGAACAGCACTGTCGCTTCGCCGTCGCCGTCGCGGACCTCGGTCACGTTCGCGCCGGTGACGATCCGGATGCCTTCGTCGACGAGGATCTTCTCCGCCACCGCCGCGATGTCGTCGTCCTCACGGTCGAAGATCGCCGAGGTGGACTCGAAGATCGTGACCTCGGCGCCGAACCGCCGGTAGATCGCGGCGAACTCGATACCGAGGTAGCCGCCGCCGACGATCGCCAGCCGTTCCGGCAGGTCCATCCGGTGGATCAGCTCCGCGCTGGTCACCAGATACTTGCTGTCCCGCAGCCCGGGGATGCCGGGGATCACCGGCGTCGATCCGGTGTTGATCAGGATGTACTCCGCGGTCACCGTCACGGCCCCGGTCACGGCGTCGACCCGGACCGTGTGGTCGTCGACGAACTCCGCGTGTCCGGTCAGGACGGTCGCGGTCTCCAGGCTGTTCATCCCGTCGAGATTCCCCTGGCGGAACAACGAGGTGATCTTGTGTACTTCGCCGACGGCACGCTCGTACCACTCCTGTGGCACGTCCGACGGCCGCCGGTGGTTCGACTCGTGGACCAGCGCCTTCGTCGGCACGCAACCCACGTTGGGACAGGTGCCGCCGTACATCTGGTCGGACTGCTCGACGACCACCACACGCCTGCCGAGCCGCGCCATCGCACCCGCGACAGCCTTTCCGCCCTTGCCAAAACCGATGACGAGGATGTCGACCCGCAGCGAGTTCTCAGAACTGTCCATGATTCGGCCTTTACGTCAAGGGGACGACCGGTGCCCCCAGAGCCTGCGCCCCACCGAACATCCCTCGCATCGAGGAACACCCGAGCCCCCACCCCGGTCACCCGCGCCCACTGGTCACCACCAGGGACATGCCTGGGCCATTACCGGACGCGATACTGCGTCACATGAGGCAAGGTCGGTTGACCGACTTCACCCGACAAGGAGCTCGCAGTCATGCCTCTACTGCACCCCGGCGACACCTTCCCCGACCTGTCGTTCACCGTGCCCGGCGGAGAGAAGGTCTCCGTCCCGGAGATCTTCGCCGGAGCGTACGGCGTGATGCTGTTCTACCGAGGGTCCTGGTGCCCGTACTGCAACCACCAACTCCGCTCCTTCCAACGAGCCTCGAGCACGCTCGCCGATGTCGGCGTCCGGGTGGCGGCCCTGTCGGTGGACAGCGAGTCCGACACAGCTGACCTCATCGCGAAACACAAACTCGCATTTCCGGTCGGCTTCGGCGCCGACGCCCACGACCTCGCCGAGCTGACCGGCGCCTTCGTCAACCCGAACCCGGTCTACCTGCAATCCACCGGCTTCGTCCTCGACCCCGACGGCAAGGTCCTCGTCAGCGTCTACTCCAGCGGCGCAATCGGCCGGCTGGTCCCCGAGGACGTAGCCGGCCTCGTCCGCTACGAACAAGAACACGCCACAACGAACTAGAACCGTTCAGGCGACGGGGACGGCGGGAGGGGTGGTGAGGGTGAAGAGGCGGTCGAATACGGCGGCGCGGTCGAACTGTAGGGCGTAGGACCGGGCGCGTTGTTCGGCCTCGGATCGTTGGTCGGGGGTCCAGTCGCAGACGACCTCGTCGAGCACGGTGCGCAGGGCGGCCGGGTCGCGTTGCGGGACCAGTAGGGCCGTGTCGCCGACTGCCTCTGGCACCCCGCCGGTCGCGCAGGTGATGGTCGGGCCGCCGCCGGCCAGAGCCTTCTCGACCAGAGCGATCCCGAACGTCTCCACGAACTCCGGCTGTTCGCGTGTCGGCAGCACGAACGCAGCGCTGCCGGCCATCAGCGCCGGCTTTTCCGCGTCGTCGACGTCGGTCAGCACCAGCACCCGCTCGCCCAGACCCGCGGCCGCGACCCGTGCGACCACCTCGTCCTCCTGCGGCCCGCGCCCGGCCAGGACCAGACGGACCCGCTCGGCCGACCGGGATCCGGCGTACGCGTCGATCAGGTCATCGACCCCCTTGGCCGAGGCGATCCGCGACAGGAACAGCACATACCCGTCCCGCGAAAGCCCACGCCGGGCAAGGGTTTCGGCGATCTGGTCCTCGGTGAGCGACAGGTAGGACCAGGAGTCGACGGCAGGGTAGGAGATGCCGATCCGTTCACGGCACAGCTGCGCGAACGACGTACCGTGCATGCCGTCGAGGATCGCCGCCGATGCCACGATCAGGTCCCGGGTGTACTCCGACACCGCCACGCAACGGTCGGCCGCCAGGTACACCGACAAGATGTGCGCGGCCGCCCCGAACCGGCCGGTGTCGACGCACTCGCGCACGACGTTGGTGATGTCGGAGCCCACTGCCTCAGCCACCGTGACGACCTGGGCAGGCCCGATCCGGCGCGCCACCTGGACGGCCTCGTGTACGGCGACCGCGTGCGGGCTCAGGTACAGCGACATCGCGACCGTCGGGATCCCGTCGCTGAACAGCTCGACCAGCCGCCCGACGAGCCCGGACAGATAGCGCCCGTCCGGAACCCGGTAGTCGCCGATCGGACCGGGCCGCTCCACCGTGATGCCGGGGCTGTACGGAAGCACGCGATCGAGCGGTTTCAGCGGCAGCCCGGCCGCCTCCAGCGCATCCAGCGGCCAGGTCACGATCCGTACGTCGTCGAACCCGCGGGTGAGCGCGACTTCCGCGAGGCACCGGGCCTCACCGGAGTGTCCGCAGATCACCGGATCGGCGCGGACAACAATGACCAGGCGGCGGGTGGGTACGGACTGGACGAGCCCGTCGTCGGCGGTGTTCATCTCTCACCTCCTGCAACGTGCAGCGGGTCGGATGTGGACGGTGGCCTGATCCGGGTGCCCCAGCCGGACGGGTGGGGGCCGAGCTCGATGTGCAGGTTGCGGATGTGCCGCAGTTCCCGGCCGGAGATCCAGGGGCGTTCGAGGGTCTTGCCGTCCACCGCGACAGATTGGACGTAGGACACCGGTCCACCTGCCTCGACCGGCTCGAATCCTGTTGTGGTGATCGACAGTTCGCCCTCCGGCAGCCGGGTCGTGGACTCGGCCACGGCCGGCGCGCTCACCAGGAACAGGCTCTGCCCGGCCACCGGGAACAGCCCGAGCGTCGCCCACACGTACCACGCAGACAGCCCGCCGGAGTCGTCGTTGCCGGGCAGCCCGCCCCGGCCGGTGCCGAACTGGTTGGCGATCGCGGCATGCACCACCTCGGCGGTTCGGTCCGGCCGTCCCGCGTAGTGGTAGGACCACGGCGCCTCGTAGTCCGGTTCGTTGTTCAATCCCTCGAACCGGCACAGGCCGTACCCGGCGTCCATCTCGGCAACGCTCGGCGCGACTCCCGGCTGGGTGACCGGTACGGCGTCGTACCCGAAGAACCGGTCGAGGAGCGCGACGAACGAATCGTCGCCGCCGGCGAGCGCGATCCGGGCGCGCATGTCGTGCAGGAGCCGGAACGAGTAGTTCCACCGGCCGCCCTCGTAGAACGTCGAGTCGCGCAGCAGGCCGGTGCCCGGGTCGTACGCCGCCCGCCAGCCTTTGGCGAGGTCGCGCATCTGCTGGGCCAGCGGACGGTCGCGCACTTTGTGGGCGATCGCCGCGGTGCAGTGGTAGGCGTACGCGAGGTCGAGGGTGTGGCTGATCGGGTGCGCTACACCGTGGACCAGGTAGTCCTCGCCGTACGTCCGCCTCAGGTCCGTCTCCAGGTGCACCATGGCCCAGTCCCAGTCGATGCCGGGCAGATCCAGATCGCACAGGTCGGCCAGAAAGGTGTGCGCGAGCGCGCTGCCCTGCCGTGAGAACCGGTCGGCGCCTTTGGCCATCCGGTAGCCGATCGGCAGGTTGCCCTCCTGCTCGCAGATCGACAGCAGCGCGCCGGCCAGCGCGACCGAACGCTCCGGGAACAGCGTGGTCATCAGCGGCAGCTGGGTCCGATAGATGTCCCACATGGTGCAGATGTCGAACGCGTACGGACCCGCGGTCGTCCACGACGGGCTCTCGTCCGGGGCGAAGCACGGCTTGACCAGGGAGTGATAGAGCGCAGTACCGAAGATCGTTGCCTGGTCACCCGATCCGGCCTCGATCTCGACCTTGCCGAGATGGTCACGCCAACCGGCTGCCGTACGGTCGCGCCGCCCGGCGAAGGTTGCCTGGCTGCGTCCGACGTCCGCGTGCAGGTTGGCGCGGGCCGTCTCGCACCCGCGCAGAGAGAATCCCAACCGCACCTCGACGGTCTGCTCGGCGCGCGAGGGACCCATGAACATCAGCCCGAACGGCCGCAACGTGGTCGGCCGGATGTAGTCGAAGTCGAGGCGAGTACCGCCGGGCATCAGGCGCCGGTCGTACCACAGCAGCTGCCGCCAGCCCGGAGCATCGACCTCGAGGTGGAGGGCCAGCGGCACCCCCTCGACGTGGATCTCCCCCTGCGCCACCCCCGGCTCCAGGATCGCCAGGTGCGCCTTCAGCGGCACGGTCCGGCTGTGCGGGATGGCCAGGCCGCCGGTCGATGCATCGATGACGATCCTGGCGGCGTCATTCGCCGGGAAGGTGTAGCGGTGGACGGCCGACTTGGGGCCGACCGTCAGCTCGCACCGGACCCCCGAGCTCAGCGTCGCCGCGTAGTACCCGGGCTCGGCCACCTCGTCCCGCAGGTCCCACGTCGTACCCAGGTCGTCGAGCGGGCCCAGCATCGGCGTGACCCGGAAGTAGTTGTAGTACTTCCGGATCGCGCCGGTGCCGGACTGCTGGAAGTGGGTGAAGCCGGACGCTACCTGGCGGTCGTACAGCAGGTCGGGCACGCCCTCGGTGTTGAAGTCGTACAGCCCGTACCCGGTCGGATAGGCCCCGGAGTACGGACAGACCGAGACCATCCCGAACGGGTGCATCGCGCCCGGATGGGTGTTACCGACCTGCGGCTTCGGCCACCACCACGACGCCGCCAGCCCCTTGGGCGCCGGCAACTCCGTGGCCCCTGTCCCGATGAACGGGTCAACGTGCTCGTACATCGGCTCACCGCCTCGCCCCGCTGACGTGGACTCTCAAAGTAAGAACCACATGTTTCAGCCACGTGAATAACCGAGACACGCAAGTTAACTCGATCTCTCCCCACCGAGGAGGCGTGCTCTCATCGGCTCGCCACCACCCGGTCGTGCAGGGCAGTCACCGTCGCGCGTGCCGAGGTGATCGCGCCGTGTTGCCAGGCGATGACGTGGGAGAGATGGTCCCCGGCGAAGTAGATGTTGCCGGTGGCATCGAGTAGCCGGGCGTAGATCCCGTCGGTCTGGGACGGCCAACTGACCCACGACGCCTCGGAGTACTTCGTGCCCATCCAGTTCACCGAGAACGCCGCCTTCACGTCCTTGGTGTACACGTCGCCGTGCATCTTGGCGCCTTGCATCAGCGCGCGCTCCAGTCGTGCTGCCGGCGTCAGAGCGCCGTACGCGTTGGCGTTCGCGCCGGTGTTGTAGTAGCCGATCACGGTCCCGCGCTCGCCGTGGAAGTTGTACGACGGGTACCAGGTGTTGACCGTGTCGAGGCTGCTGTTGGTGATACCGCCGTAGATCTTGTGGTCTTCCTCCCACCAGCGGCGGCCGTACTCGATGCCGATCTTGCCGGCGTTCGTCGGTCGCGCGTACTTCAGTGCCTCGATGATCGGCGCGGGCAGGTTGGACGGGACCTTCGCGGCCAGGTGCGGCGGCAGCGTGCAGATGGCGTAGTCCGCGGTGATCGTCCGGGTCCGCGTCGGGTTCTTGTACGTGACCTCGACGCCGGAACCGGTGTTCTTGAGCCCGGTCACCTCCGAGCCGTACCGGATCTTGTCCTTGCCGATCGCCCGCTCGAATGCGTACGGGATCCGGTCCATGCCGCCGACCGGCTGGAACATCATCATCGCCTGGTCCCAGCCGAACTCGAACGAGAAGTAGTTCCCGACACCGCTGGCGAACACGTCACTCAGCGCGTACGGCGCGGCCGTCGTACCGCCCTCCAGCCCGGCGCCCGGCTCGACCGTGTAGCCGCGGCGGCCGTCGGTCCCGGTGTAGGCGAAACCGGCCGCCTTGTTCCCGATCGAGCCGAAGCTGCCGAGGAACCCGATCAGCGCGTCCTTGTCGGCCGCCGTCAGCCGGTCGTCGAGCGCACCCTGGTCGGTGGCGGTGGCGAGCAGCTCTGCGACATAGCCGTACACGTCCGCCTTGGCGGTGCGATGCCGGATCGCCTGGTTCGACAGCGCCGTCGAGCCCTCGCGGTACAAGTACGCGTCGGCGTTCTGGTTGACGAAGGGCTCGATCGCGACGCCGAGCTCGCGGCAGTACTCGACCGTCACGTGGTGCTGCGGCAGCCGCGCCGGCCCCGCGTTCATGTACTGACCGGGCGAGAACGTCGCATGCTGGGTGTTGCCGGCCAGATCCGTTTCCACAGTGCCGCCACGAACGGTCCAGTTGCGGCCGCCCGGACGATTACGGGCCTCGAGCAACGTGACCTTGTATCCCGCCTTCAGGAGCTCGTACGCCGAGGTCAGCCCGGCGATCCCGGCGCCGAGGATGACCACGTGCTTGGCACCGCGGCCGGTCAGATCGGCTCGCGACGGAGCGGCGTACGCGGGCGTCTCGGCGACACTCGTGAGGCCGAGCGCCGACATCGTGGAGTACAGAACCCCCGCCCCACCGGTGATCCCGACCTGCTGCAGGAATTGACGTCTGGTCTGCGCCATACCTTCTCCTCACTGGGCAACTCACCGGACGTTTGAGATTGCTGACCAGAAAGCTAAGGAGCCGGTGTTGTCGCGGCGTGTCAGGAGCGTAACGAGTTGACGCTCGTACCGACAGGTATGTTTCCATTTGACGAACCTGTCCGGGAGAGCCGGTGGTGCATCATGGGCGGGTGCCCGTCCAGGAAGGCTTCCGGAACCAGCGGATTGTCGTGGTGCCTCGGCCGTTGGTCGTGGAAGCCCTGGCGCGCCCGGTGACTCGCAGACTCGTCGTCACCGTTGCGGGCTACTTCCCGACGGCACGCGGACACCGGATGCAAAGACCGCGCGGTACCGATGAGACCGTCGTCATCGTGTGCGCGGCCGGCACGGGCTGGGCTCGCGTCGGCGACACCACGCATCGCATCGGCTCACAGTCGGCGTTGGTCATCCCCCGCGGCGCGCCGCACGCCTACGGTTCTGACGAAACCAGCCCGTGGTCTATCTGGTGGTGTCACCTGTCCGGCACCGACGTCGCGGAGCTCGTCGAGACACTCGAGGTCTCCGTCGAGCGGCCGATCGTTCCGATCCGGCGCATGGAGCGGGCCGTGGCTCTGCTCGACGAGATCGTCTCCAGCCTCGAGCGCGACCAATCGCCACCGCGGCTGATCGGCACCGCGGGCGCGGCCTGGAAGCTCCTCACGCAGATCAACGTCGACCGGGTGATGCCGGCAGAGGGAGATCCGTTGGAGCGGGCAATGAGCTATCTCGCCGATCGCCTCGACAGCAGGGTGCGCGTTCCGGAGCTCGCGAAGCTTGTCGGCGTTTCGCCGTCGCACCTGAGCGCTCTGTTCCGCAAGGTCACAGGCGGCGGAGTCCTGGCCCACCACCAGAGCCTGCGGATGGCACGTGCTCGGCAGCTTCTCGACGGTTCTCCAGCGACGATCGGGAGCATTGCCGATGAGTTGGGGTACACCGACCAGCTGTACTTCTCCCGCCAGTTCAGCCGGTTCCACGGCATGAGCCCGACCGAGTTTCGCAAGCGCGACGCCCAGTGACACGGCCGATCACCCCTTCAAACCGCTGTTCGCGATTCCGGTGAAGAACTGCCTCTGCAGCACGATGAAGACGACCACCAGCGGCAACGTGCAGACGAGAGCTCCCGCCATCAACGCGGGATAGTCCGTCCCGTACTGACCCTGCAGGCTCGCGAGCCCGACCGGCAGCGGCCGCGCGTCGCCGGCCGGCGTGACGATCAGCGGCCACAGCAGGTCGTTCCACGAGTACAGCGACGTCAGGACCGCCAGAGCCGCCAACATCGATCGCGCCATCGGCAGCATCACACTCCAGAAGATGCGCAACGTACCGGCGCCGTCGATCCGCGCCGCTTCCTCGTAGTCCCTCGGCATCGTCATGAAGGCCTGCCGCATCAGGAAGGTCCCGAAGGCCGAGAAGATGCCCGGGATCGCGAGCGCGGGCACGGTGTTCAGCAGGCCCAGCCCTTTCATGATGCCGAACTGCCCGAGCAGGAACAGCTGGCTCGGCACCATCAGCATCAGGACGAAAAGCGCGAAAAGAATGTTGCGCCCGGGGAATCGCAGCCGGGCGAAGGCGTACCCCGCCAATGCGGCCACGAGGACCTGACCGGCGACCCGCAGTACGAGCGAGATCACCGAAACCGAGAACTGCGTCCAGAACGGCGTGACCTCGAAGAAGCTGCGGTAACCGCGGTCGGTCGGATGGGCCGGGAACAACGTCGGCGGCAGCGACGCGACCTCGTTGCTGGTCTTGAACGAGGTCAGGATCTCCCACCCGAACGGAACGACCATCAATGCCGCCGCGATGATCAGAACAACATGAAGACGCCACTCGCCGCGGCTCCGGCTAGTCATAGGTGACCCACTTCTTCTGAAAGCTGAACTGAACGGCGGTGACGATCATGATCAGGACGAGCAGCACGATCGCGATCGCGGCCGCGTAGCCCTGCTTGAACTGCACGAACGCCGCCTCGTAGAACAGGTAGACGATCGTCTTCGAACCGCTCAGGGCGGTGTTGTTGATACTGCCGAGCATGATGAAGACGAGATCGAACATCTGCAGCGCCGAGATCGTCGTCAGGATCGTCACGAAGAAGATGCTCGGACTGAGCAACGGCAACGTGATCGAGAAGAACTGCCGCACCCGGCCCGCTCCGTCGAGGGCGGACGCCTCGTAGAGATCGAGCGGGATGTTCTGCAGCCCTGCGCCGAGAATGATCAGGTTCACCCCGATGCCCATCCAGATCCCGACCACAGCGAAGGCGTAGACGGCGAACCGGTCGTCCGCCACCCAGTACTCACCTGGCAGTCCGACCAGCGACAGCACGTAGTTCAGCAGCCCGAAGTCGCCGTTCAGGATGAATCGCCAGACCATCCCGACCGCGACCGGCAGCGTGACCACCGGCAAGAAGAACAGCACCCGGTACACCGCCCGGCCGCGCGAGACCTGCTGGATCAGCGCCGCGAAGACGATCGCCAGCGGAATGCCGAGCAGCACGATGACCGTGTACCGCGCCGAGTTGCCGAGCGCGCTCCAGAAGTCGGCGTCGGACAGCAGCTTCTGGTAGTTGTCGACGCCGTTGAACCTTCCCGGCCCGAACACCGGCACGTTCTGGAAGCTCTTCAGGAACGTGGACAGGAACGGCCAGAGATAGAGCGCCGCCAGGCCGGCGAAGGCCGGGGCGATCATCGCGTAGGCCCACCAGTCCGTACGCACCGCGGAGCCGGCACCGCCACGACGGCGCCGGCTCCGCTGCATGGAGATGCTCGTCATCCGTTCTCGGCCAGTACCTTGTCGATGGCGTCGGCGTACTGCGCGGTGGCCTCGGCGACCGAGACCTTCCCGTCCCACGCGGGTGTCAGGTACTTCGCCTGCAGCCCCTGCCACTCCGCGGCGTTGCCCTGCACCGGCAGCGGCACGGAGTACGCCTTGGCGTCGATGAAGATCTGGAGATTCTTGAACTCGGGCATCGCCTTCATCCAGGTCTTCTCGGTCCCCTGGTACGCCGGCAGCACGGCGCCCGTCTTCGCCTGGATGTTCGCCGCCTCCTGGCCACTGGCGAAGAGCAGGAACTTCTTCGTCTCCTCGGGGTGCTTCGTCCCGGCGTACCCGACATTCTCGATCCCGCTCGTCACGGTCGCCTTCTTGACGCCGGTCGGCAGCGGCGCGACATCGACCTTGGCCCGGATCGCCTCGTTCTGGTAGAGCTTCAGCGCCCAGTACGCGCCCGACACGTACATTGCGACCTTGCCTTGCTCGAACATGGTCTCGGCCTCGGTGTCCGAGAGCTGCTGCAGCGTCGGCGAGGACTTGTCGGCCTGCAGGTCGGTCCAGAACTTGATCCCGGCCTGAGCCTCCGGGCTGTCGATGAGCGCCGACTTACCGTCGTCAGAGATGACCTTGCCGCCCGCCTGGAAGATCGAGTTGTAGTAGCCGCTCTGGTAGTCCAGCGGCGCGGCCACGCCCCACGTACCGGCGGCCGGGTTGGTCAGCTTCTTCGCGGTCGCGCGGAAATCCGCCCAGGTCCAGTTCGCCGACGGGTACGGCACTCCGGCCTTGTCGAACAGTGCCTTGTTGAACCACACGGCGTTGGTGTCGACGTCCTTCGGCAGGCCGTAGAGCTTCCCGTCGCCCTGGTCGTACAGGTCGAGCACGGCCTGCGGATAGTTCTTCAGGTCGACGTTCGCGGCCTTGACGGCGTCCGAGATGTCGAGCAGCTGTCCTCCGGCGGCGTACGGCCGGATCTGCTGCGCGAGCATCCAGAACGCATCCGGCGCCGTCCCGCCGGCCGCCCCGGTCTGCAGGGTCGACCAGAACTCGGGGTACGGCCGCGTCTCGAGCTTCACCGTGATGTTCGGGTTCTCCTTGTGGAACGCGTCCGCGATCTCCTGCATCGCGGGCGTCTGGGTTCCGGCCCAGATGCCGTACGTGATCGTCACCGGCTTACCGGAGTCCGCCGAGCCCGACCCGCCACCGCCCGAACACGCCGCCAGCAGCGCCGCCACCGCCACACTCGCCGACGCGAGCAACAACTTCCTGTTCATGGTGCTTCCTTTCGTCACGCCGGTTCTGAGCGACCGGCGTGTGGTGTGGTGGTGTCGCCGACGGCTGACGCCACGATGAGCCGGGCCGAAGCCCAATCCACGTGGGCGGGAGGGTCGCCCTCGGCGACCGCTCGCGTGGACAAGGTGAGAACGCGAACGCCGGAGACATCCACGTCGATCTCCACAGCGGTGTTGCCCGCCTCCAGCAGGAGGCTCGTGAGCTCTCGGTCGTCGCCGCTCACGACGATCCGCGCGCGCGTCCGCAGCGTCTCGTCGTCGACGCCGACACTGGTCGTGAACCGGCCGGTGTGTCCGCCGAAGTACAGGTCGACCGACGACGGCGTCGACACGCCGAGACCGTCCGCGAAGTCAACGCCGGCGATCCCCATCGGCGACCCGTCGTTCGGATTGCCGCCGCCGTTGCTCTGGTCACGTTCGACCGGACCGCTCTCGTTCTCGAAGGCCAGCATCGGCAGCGCCGAAACCCGGTGTACGCCGGGTACGAGCGGCGCCACGACCCGCGCATGCGCCACCGCGGCAGGCAGCGCCGCGGACTCGACGGTCACGATGCCCTGCGATCCCGGTGCCAGGTCCAGCGGAGCCCGGATCTCCCATCGACCCTCGCCGAGCGACCCGGCACTCCAGCCGGGCGCCACGCGCACCCGCGCGCCCATGCTGGTCGTCAGTACGGCCGTGTTCTGGTCATTCAGCACGACCAACGCCGGCTCGACCGACGGCGCGTCCGTCGTACGCCGAGGAACCGAGCGGAACAGCTCCCCGTCCGAGACGATTGCCACGAAACCGCCGTGCTCGGCGACCGCGACGTCGAACCCGCCGCCGACCACGGTGCGTTCGGCCAGGGCACTCTCGCCGAAGGCGTCCTCGACGATCCAGGCCACCGGATCCGTCAGCCCGAGGCGGTCCAGATCGACCGACACCGTCCGTTTGCCACCCGCAGCGACGCACCCGACGAACCATCGGTCGCCATGACGGCGCGCCAGTACCGCTTCGGTGTCGGGTGTCCCCGATAGCAGCACCGTCTCGTCCCAGGTCGGCGCAAGCTCCGCGAGAAACCGGGCCGCGAGCGGTCGTTTGGCGTAGGCGGCGACATCGTCGGCGAAGTGCGTGATCCCGCATTCGAACACCACGCTCAGCGCGAGCTCGTGACCGTCGCTGGTGACCCGATCGGCAGCCGAGAAGGCCACCGGGGTGTAGTCCATGGCGCCGACGACGTTGCGCGTGAACGGCTGGATGACGTTGTGCTCGGGCGTCAGCGGCGTGTCGTTGTAGAACACGTAGTACTCCGAGCCGCGGATGGCCTCGTACCCGACGACCTGTGGCCAGGTCCGGGCCCAGCCGCGGGGGATCACCGAGCCGTGGAAGTTCACCATCAGGCCCAGGCGTGCGCTCTCCTGGAGGACCGAGTCGTACCAGCGGTACCGATCCCTCGACTCCGACTCCATGAAGTCGACCTTGATACCGGCGACACCCCACGAACGCCACAGCGCCAACCTGCCGAGCTTCTCGGGTCCGTCCAGGTCGTGCCAGACCGTCCAGAGGTGCACCTGGATGCCTCGCCGGCTCGCGTACGAGACGATCTCCGGGACCCAGGTCTCCTCCCAGCCGCAGTCGATCAGCAGGTGCTCCCAGGAGAACTCGGCCGCCGCGTCGACGAATCGCTTCTGCTGCTCGAGCTGCGCACCGGAGTAGAAGTCGGACCACCAGGACCAGGCTGCCCGGCCGGGCCGGATCCAGTCCGCACTGGCGAGCTCGGGTCGTACGGCGGGAGCCAGCTCGTCGACGAAGAGCGACTCGACAACCTCCGCGAGCGGGCCGACGATGAACACGCGCCACGGCGTGACGTCACCACGCGCGATCTCGACAACCGCGTCGGCGAGCTCGAACCCGAGCGTCGTTCCCGACATCGACGCATGGGCGCCGGAGTAGCGTCCGTCGATGCCCGACTCGGAGACCAGCAGGTAGTCGTCACCGGACCGGGCGAGGAAGGGAAACCCGTAGTCACCGGGCTCGAGGGCGGCAAGGTCGACTCCGGTCCGCGGAGTCTCGTACCACGTCTGGTACTCGAGCACCCACGCCCTTGAAAACAAGGCGAGGTCGAGGCTGGTGTGGTCGGACGTAAGGTTCGCGGTCCCCTGCAGGTCCGGGATCGCGTACCGTACGGCGACCCCGTCGCGTCCGACGCGAATCCGGATCGTCCAGTCGCGGGCCGTCGACGCGTGGTGCAGGTCCACCCGCAGCTCGCGGTGGTCGACCACGTGCACGCCGCGCGCCTTGCCGGAGTGGGCGAACCACTCCTCGACCACCGGGATCTCGGACGATCGCACGGCAGCAGACCCCGAGCCGAGGTCGACACCGTCGACCTCGATGCCCAGAGCAACCGCTCCGAGCGGTCGGCCCTGCCGCGTGATCATCAGACTGATGGACGATTCGCCGATGGATATCGACGCTGCCAGAGCGCCGTTCCCGACGGTCGAACCCGAGCCCATCTCGTTGCCCACGGCACTCCTCACAGTGATCCCAGATGAGGCGCACCAACGCTCCCTCGCTCGCAACCATAGCCATCCGACGCACCTTGGAACATGGCCGTTCGGCGCGATGATATGGACGATCCGACGAAGAAGCAGCGGGGGCGCGTAGGCTGGCGGACATGCGTGGTGGGGGTGGTGAGCTGGGGTCGTTCCTGCGGGCCCAGCGGGCTCGGGTGGAGCCGGCGATGGTTGGTCTGCCGGCCGGTGGTGATCGGCGGGTCGTGGGGCTGCGGCGGGAGGAGGTCGCCGTACTGGCGGTTGTCAGCGCGGACTACTACACGCGGCTGGAGCAAGGCCGGGAACGCAATCCGTCCGCCGCTGTGCTGAACGGGATCGCGCACGCGCTGCGGCTGGACACGGACGCCCGTGGGCACCTGTTCCGGCTCGCCGGGCTGACGCCGACACCGCAGCTGGGAGCGGCCCGTGACCAGGTGCACCCGGCGCTCCTCCAGCTCCTGGACAACTTCCCGACGGCGGCGGCGTACGTACTGAGTCCGGCGTACGAGATCCTGGCGACGAACCGGATCGCCCAGGGTCTGCTCGAGCCGTTCGGGATGACCAACATGCTGCGGATGATGTTCGAGCATCCCCAGGCACACGCGATCTTCGGCGACTGGGAGGCGGTCGTCCGGCGCGCTGTGTACGCCGTACGGTTCAACGCCGCGTCGTACCCGGACGACCCCGAGATCGCGGCGCTGGTCGCGGACCTGCTCCTGCGGTCGCCCGAGTTCCGCGCGCTCTGGGAGGACCAGACCGCGCGTGGGCTGAGCCGCGCGTACAAGATCTTCCACCACCCCGAGGTCGGCCGCGTCGAGCTCACCTACCAGACCTTCGACGTGCGGGCCGCGCCCGGGCTGCAACTGCTCGTCGGTACGGCGGAACCGGGCAGCCCGAGCGCCGAAGCCCTGGCGCGGCTGGCATCACGCTGACCTTCCTGGGTGTGGCGCACCCAGGAAGTCGCGGCCTTCTTCCGGTCGCCGCGAGGCCTGACGCTGTCGGTGTGGCAACCAGGCCACGCAGACAGTCTCAGGAGTCCCGAGATGTTGAACTACTCGACGTACGTCGCCCCCTCCAAACCGGCTGTGTCCGACGACCTCCCGCCCGGTGAGGTACGGCGGATGTGGTCGCCGACTACAGCAACGCTGATCCACGGCGAACACGACGCGGTCCTGGTCGACCCGCTGATGACCCAGGCCGAGGGCGACGACCTGGCCGGCTGGGTCGCGGCGAGTGGCAAGAACCTGACCACGATCTTCGTCACCCACGGCCACGGCGACCACTGGTTCGGCGCCGCACCTGTTCTCGACCGGTTCCCCGACGCCAGGCTGGTTGCGACGCCGGCGGTCGTGGAAGGTATGAAGCTGAATCTCAGCCCGGCGTGGCTGGACGGATTCTGGCGCGACCGCTTCCCCGGGCAGCTAGCCGAGCGGCTCGTCGCAGGCGAACCACTCGCTGGTGACACGTTCGAGCTGGAAGGCGAGCAGCTGGTCGCAATGGACCTGGGCCACACCGACACCGACGGCACCTCGGCTCTGCACGTCCCGTCGATCGGTCTGGTGGTCGCCGGCGACGTGGTCTACGACGAGGTCCACCTGTACCTCGCGGAATCGGTTGCCGGAGGCATCGATCAGTGGCTGGCGGCGCTCGACGTACTCGAGCAACTGCACCCGACGGCCGTCATCTCCGGTCACCGCCCGGCCGACGCCTCCGACGATCCCCGCTACATTGACGAAACCCGCCGCTACCTCAAGGCGTTCGCAGCAGCCGAGTCCCGGACGAACACCGCCCTCGACCTCTACAACGCAGTACTCGCCGAGTACCCGAACCGCCTCAACCGAGGCGTCCTCTGGAACTCGACCCGAGCCGTCAAGGCCAACTGACCCGACCGCCGCGCTAGACCGCGGTCACGCGAACGCCGGCCCGCATCAGCGCTTCGAGTTGCTCGGGGCGGGCCGCGCGGTCGGTGACGACGTCGGTGACACCGGAGATCAGGCTGATCCGGGCGAACGTCACCCGACCGATCTTGGAGCTGTCGGCAATCACCACACCGCGCCGGGCCCGGCGCAGAAAGGCCAGGTCGGTCTGGGCCTCCATCTCGTCGTACGTCGTGCAGCCCTCTTCCGGGGTCAGCCCGTCGACTCCGATGAACGCGATGTCCAGGTGGTAGTTGGCGAGCATCGTCTCTGCCGCCGGACCGACCAGCTCGTACGACGACCGCGCGATACCGCCGACCAGGACGAGCCGGATCCCGGCGTGGCCGACGAGTTCGGAGGCGATGTTGATCGCGTTCGTGACGACGGTGATCCCGCGTCGGTGGGCCAGGGCGCGGGACAGCTCGAGCGCGGTGGTGCCACCGGTCATGCCGACCACCGAGCCTTCTTCGACGAACGTTGCGGCGGCACGACCGATCGCGCGTTTCTCCGCCTGCCGCAGCGCGGCCTTGACCCGGGTCGGCACCTCGTCGCCGGCTTCGTTGGAGATGGCGCCGCCGTGGGTGCGTACCAGCAACTGGTTGCGGCTCAGCGTCTGCAGGTCGCGGCGAATGGTCGCCCCGCTCACGCCGAGTGCGACGGCCAGGGCGGCGACGTCCACCGTGCCCTGCAGGCCGACCTGATCGAGGATCACGCTCAACCGCTCCGACTTCCGCACGAACGGCACTTTCCAATCGTCATCTTGCGCTGAGTTGCGCACTTGCGCACTCGGCCATTGTGGACGACGCCGGTCGCCTGATCCCCCGAGCTCCGCGACGTGAGCAGGAGGATCAGGCTCCGACCGGCGCGCTCTACCGGTCCGCTTGATCAGATCTTGCGGACCGCGTCACCCGCTCCGGACAGGTTGTCCAGGAACATTTCGGAGTACTTCCGGCTGAGCACGACCCCATCGGCGCCGCCGTCGAAGGCGCCCGTGACCGCGTCGCGGACACCGTCGCGAGAGCACCGGGTCAGGTTGTCGCCGGAGGTGAGGTCGTAGTCCTCCTTCATCCCGACCGGGATGTCGATGTCGATACCCGAGTAGATCTTCGTGGCAGTCCCCTCGACACCCGCCTTCGCGCGGGCCGTCTCACGTTTGACGTAGTCGGCGCTGAAGCCGACCTGGGACAGGTCGTCGAACTCGCCCTCGTCCAGGTTCAGCAGCTTCAGCATCAGCGGGTAGACCTCGGCCGGGGTGGCGTCGGCGAACAGAGTGCGGCAGATCGAGGTGACCCAGGTGAAGAACCTCGGTCCGGCGCAGTTGTTGTAGATCACGACCTTGAGGAAGTCGGAGACCTTGGCGAGCTCGGCGTAGTCCTGATCGGCCCGGTAGAAGGGGCTGAAGGAGATGTTGTGGTAGACGTGCCAGCCCACCTGGAGGTCCTGCTTGCACGCCTTGGCGACACCGTAGATGTCGGCGTACATCTGGCGCTGGCTGTTCGTCCACAGGTTCTGCCAGGCCAGCACCTCGGGGTAGCGCAGCAGGATCCGCCAGAACGAGGTGAACGCACCGTCGGGATCCTTCTCCCCCGATGACGTCTTGTTGTTCCAGGCAAGCACCGCCTGCATGCCTTCCCGGGCCCGCTCGACGTTGATGCCCTGGTTCCGGCCGATCTGCTGGCAGTGCACGCAGAAGCAGCCGAGCTCACCCGCCTCGACCGGCTTCTGGATCGCGAGGTTCAGCGGACCCGGCCGTTCCGAGCACCACGCGATGCCGTCGAGGTCGTAGGACTTCGCGTAGTCCTCGACGATGCTCAGGTGCCAGTTCCGGTAGTCGGGGTTGTTGAAGCAGGTGTGCAGGGTCGGCCGGCCCCACAGGTCGACCTCGAGGATCTTCGGGAAGTTCGGGTAATCCCGCAGAGCCTGGGAGTAGTTCGACTCCTCGATCCAGGCGTAGGAACCCATCCCGCGTTCCTTCGCCTTCGGGATCACGTCCTCGAGCATGTCGTACCCCGGATGCTCGGGCGCCCTGCCGATCGATCCGAGGACGGTGTTTCCGTAGTACTCGGGGTGAACCGTCGCGTAGTTTCCGCCGATCCAGTCGAGGTCGTACTCCTGGACGCCGTGATCGGGAATCGGATGGCCGGGCAGTTGGCGCCCGCCGGTACCTCTGGTCCAGGTCGGTGTGGCCAGGAAGAGCTGGTTCACCCCGCCCCGGTCGGCGAGAATATCGAGCACCTTGTCGGTTCCTTCGTCAATGAATGACGCGGCACCGATCTGGATGGCCACAAACTTGTCTGACATCTGGATGCGTGCTCCTTGTCGGGTGGCGATCGAATTGGTCCGAGTGATCCCGCACAGTCAGCCCTTGAAGCCGCTGCCGGTAACTCCTTGGATGAAATAGCGCTGGGCAAGGAAGAAGACGATGAAGACAGGTATGACGGTCACCGCCGCACCCGCCATCAACGGTCCGACCTGGGTGTAGAACTCGTTCTGGAACTGCGCCAGTCCGATCGGCAGGGTCTGTTTCTCCGGCGAACTGAGGAAGATCAGCGGTCCGAACAGGTCGTTCCACGAGTCGAGGAAGGTGAACATCGCGACCGCGGCCAACGCCGGCTTGGTCTGCGGCAGCATGATCGTCAGAAAGGTCCGGAAGGTCGAAGCGCCGTCCACCTGCGCCGCCTCCTCCAGCCCGACCGGCAGGCTCTTGAATGCCTGGCGCATCAGGAAGGTCCCGAAGACCGGGGTCAGCACCCTCGGCACCCACAGCGGTGCCAACGTGTCGATCCAGCCGATTTTCTGGAACAGAATGTATTGCGGCAACAGGTAGATGATGTTCGGCACGATCGCGGTCACCAGCACGATCCCGAAGAGGGCGTCGCGGCCTTTCCAGGTCAGCCGGGCGAACGCGTAGCCGGCCAAGGAAGACACGATCAAACCGCCGACAACATTCAGAACGGCCAGCTTCACACTGTTGAGGAAATAGACCGGCATGTTCCGGAGCACGGTCGCGTAGTTGCTCCACTGCGGATGCGACAGCGCGAATCCCGGCGGGAAGTCCATCACGTGCTCTTCCGGGCGCAGTGACGCATTGAGCATCCACAACGCCGGGGTGAGGAAGGACAACGCCAGCAGGATCAGGAAGATCATCAGGATGATCCGCCGCCCCTGGAACCTGCGCTTGCCGTGCGGTAGAGGTTTGCGGTCGCCGCCACCGGCCACGACTGGTCTGTCGTCGATCGCCAGGTCAGTCATAGAACACCCACTTCTTCTGCAGCTTCCACTGGATCCACGTCAGTACCGCGATGAGCGCGACGATCAGCCAGGCCATTGCCGCCGCGTAGCCGAACTTCCCTTGCTGGAAAGCGACCTGCCACAGATAGAAGATGTAGACGCTGCTCGAGTAGCCGGGCCCGCCCTTGGTGAGGACGTAGATCAGTCCGAACACCTGGAACGATGCGATGAACTGGGAGATCGTGACGAAGAAGATCTGGGGCGTCAGCAACGGCAAGGTGATGCGCCACAGCCGTGACCAGGCCGAGGCTCCGTCGATCCGCGCCGCTTCGTACAGCTCTTCCGGAATTCCCTGCAGGCCGGCGAGCAGGATCATCATCGGATAGCCGACGCCCTGCCAGGCGCTGACCACAACGACCGCCGGGATCACCCAGGCGGAGTCGGCGAGCCAGGCCGGGCCGGTGATGCCGAAGTTCCGGAGGAACTGATTGATCAACCCGTTGGTCGGGCCGAAGATGTAGTACCACACGAACCCGATGGCCACGACGTTCATCACGTACGGCGTGAAGAACGCCATCCGGAAGAACGCCGTACCCGGGATCTTCAGGTTCCCGAGCAACGCCAGGACGAGCGCCAGGACGACCGTCGCCGGTACGCCGAGGATCGTGAAGACGATGGTGTTGCGGACCACCTGCAAGAAGATCGGGTCGTGCACGATCAGGTCGACATAGTTGCGGCCGCCGACGAGCCGGGGCGAGTTGAACCCGTCCCAGCTCGTGAACGACGTGTACATCGACACGACGATCGGCGCGGCCTGGAAGGCCACGATGCCGAACACCAGCGGCAGCGCGAACAGCCAGCCTTCGAGGGTACGGCGTCGCCGCCTCCGCCGGAGCTCCGGCGGAACCTCGACGCGTCGCACTGCGGAGTGAATCGCCATGGGTACGGCCTCAGCCCTGCCCAAGAGCCTGCTCGACCTGCGGCCTGGCCCCCGACAGCACATCCTGAGCGCTGCTCTTGCAGTTGTAGACCTGGTCGAGCGCCGGGCGGTAGATGGCACGAGCGCCCAGGGTGTTGTTGGTCTTGCTCCCGGCCGTCAGGTGGTGGGCCGCCTCAGCCAGCAGGTCGGCATGCTTCGGCGCACCGGTACTCGCCTTGGAGATCGCCTCGGCCGCCTGGTTGTTCACCGGGGTGAACGAACCGCCCTTGCCCAGGATCTGACCCGCCTCGGGACCGGCCAGGTAGTTGAGCAGTTTGAAGGCGGCATCGTGGTGCTTCGCCTTCGCCGGTACGGCGTAGCTCACCACGCTGGCCTCGTTCGCCTGGTCCGCCGTACCCGCAGGCGGCGGCGCGATGTCCCAGTCGAAGCTCTTGATGGTCTGCCGCAGATAGGGCACCGACCCCGACTGCTCGAACAACATCGCGGTCTTGCCTTGGGCAAACAACTGGATGTCCGCGTTGTCCTGCAGCAGATCGGCCCAGGCCGGCTGGACGTGATACTTGCAGGTCAGGTCCGCGACCCACTGGACGGTCTGGACCCCGACCGGGTCGGCCAGCGCGAACTTCTTGCCGTCGGCGCTGTAGACCCCGGTCGGGCTGCCGTTGTTGTGCGTGAACGTCTGCTCGTAGTTCGTCGCCGCAGTCACCGTCGCGCCGTACATCTTCGTGCCGTCGGTCAGCTTCTGCGCGTCTGCCAGGAAGTCCGCCGTCGTCCATCCCTTGCTGCTCCACGTGCCGGGCGGAAGCGGCAGCCCGGCCTTCTTGAAGGCATCGACGTTGTAGAACACGATCGTGGACTGGTAGCCGAGCTGCCACGAGGTCATCCGGCCGTCGGACTGCTTACCGAAGTTGAACACCTGAGCGGCGTAGTCGGAGTCCTTCAGCCCTGCAGACTTCACGTACGGCGCCAGGTCGAACAGCGTGCCGTTCTGGGTGAACTGCTGCACGTAGTCGTCGTTGATCCGGAAGATGTCCGGCGGCTTGCTGCTGGCCAGCGAGGTACGCATCTTCGCCTCGTAGTCGGACTCCGACGGAACCGGGAGTACCTCGACCGTGATGTCGGGGTTCTCCTGCTCGAACTTGTGGATCGCCTCCTCCAGCGGCATGCCCGCGACCACCTGGTCGTTCATGAAGGTGATCGTGACCTTGCCCCCGGCCGCGTCGTCGGATCCCCCACCTCCACAGGCGGCCAGTGACATCGCGATGGTCCCGATCGTGACGAGGCCGGCGATCAGAGGCCGCCGACCACGTATGCCTGACGAGTTGAAGCCCATTGATTCGACTCCTTTGTGACTGTGAACCGGGGTGTCGCACGGCGGGAACCCCCTCCGCGCGCGGAACAGCGCAGCCCCCGAGACCTGACCGGCGGCCGCGGACCGATCAAGTGAACACACTGCGCAGAGGTGCGCATATTTCGCGCGAACTTGATCCGAAGGTAGCCATATTGACCATTTCCGGTCAAGGCATACGAATACATGCGCACCCAGATGAGCAAGTGCTCAACTCTGCGCACATCACCACGAGTCGCCCGGGCCATCAGCACGCGGGCGGCAGAAGCAGGCGCACCCGCAATCACGTCGCATCGTGAATCGATGCAATCCGGCTCTGAATCTATCATTCAGACACACTGCCTGTTAGATTCCGTCACGGTCGGAACGGATGTCATCCCGGCGATCCGCGGTGTCTCGGGGTCGCGCAGCTCTTACAGGAGGTCCCCCATGCATGACCCCAATCCAGCGGATTCCGCCGAGCCGGACGGTGCGGCGCAGCCCGGTCCGTCGCGTCGAAGCTTCTTGGTCGGGACCGGGCTGGTGGCCGGTGCTGCGGTGCTCGCCGGTCCCGGTCGCCTGGCCTCGGCGGCCGCGACTCCCAACACCGCGGCTGACGGCAGTGCGCCCGTTCTCTATGCAGACCAGGTGCGCAGTGTGCGGCCCGGCGAAGTCCTGTCGCTGGCCGGCTCCGGGCTGACGTCCGGCGTACTGATCGAGCTGTGGCTGATCCCCGATGACACGAGTGCGCCGGCGAGCCTGGCTGCCGTACCCGCGACGCCGCCGAGTGGGTCGGTGAGCCTCACCGCGACCGATCCAGAAGGCGACAACGTCGTCATCACGGTTCCCGCGACCACGACCGACGGCGCGTACGCCGTCTATGTCTCGGGCGACTCCGGGTCCACCTGGTCGGTGCCGCTGGTGCTGAACGCTGCGCAGCCCTGGTACCTCGACCAGCCGACCTCTGCACCCGGCGACGTCGTGACAGTGATCGGCCCGAGCGTCGCCCACTCCGCTCCGACCGCGAAGACGCCGCAGGTGTACCTGCGTAGCCCCAGCGGCACTCTGATCCCGGCCCCGGTGAGCGTGACCAGTGACTATGAGCTGGCGTTCACGCTTCCGAGCACGTTGGCTGTCGGCAGCTACACCGTCCTGGTGTCCAACGGCCTCGGCGGCCACTACGGGTACGACGCGTCGTTGACGCTCACCGTCGCGGCGGCCGCGGCCTCACCCACCACCAGCTACGACATCGTCGCCGACTTCGGAGCCGATCCGTCCGGCGCCCACGACTCCACGACCAGCATCCAGAACGCCCTCGACGCCGCCGCGGCGGCGTCGAGCGGCGCTCGCGTGCTGTTCCCGGCCGGCAGCTACGCCATCAGCTCCAAGCTCACGCTGGGCGCCGGCTCCGGCGTGATCGAAATCGTTGGCGCCACCACCGGCACCACCACGGTGCTGATGAGCGACAGTTCAGTCTTCAGCCCGACGGTGACGCCCGAGACGTCGGTCGACTTCTTCGGGTGCAACGCGGGCGACGACCACGGCATGCTGTACCTCGCGCCCTCCACGCACCCGGTCAGGCTGACGGGGATCGGGTTCGGCAGCAACGGCAAGCGCCCGGTCATCCTCGAGATCGACGGCCGCACCGGCACTATGGTCACCAACTGCAGATTCGTCGGTGACAGCTATCCCGAGAACATCTGGTTGTACGCCGGAGTGTGCTCGATCCTGGTCCAGAACACTCGTGGCCTGCGCGTCGCGAACTGTTCGTTCACCTGCAACAAGGGCATCTATTTGAGCAACGTCGTCGACACCCGCGTCGAGGACAACACTTTCGCGATCTACTTCCCCCGGCTCCCGACCGATCCGGCGACCAAGAACGGCCAGGTCGACAACGACGGTATTCAGGTCTGGGGAGCGCGGCGACTGACTATCAGGCGCAACCAGTTCACGCGCGGATCGAGCACGTATCACTACGCACGCGCAGTCCAGACCGGCGCGGTCAAGCTGTGGGCGACCACGTGGGGTCCCACCGACGCCTGCGGTGTGCAGGACGTGCTGACGGCCCATAACACCGTGGACTCAGCAGGCGAGCCGGGCAAGAACAATGGCGAGGCCATGGTCGGCGACGGCATCAAGGTGCCGACCGGTGGCGGCGCCCTGACGGCAGTGGACTCGGCAACGAGCAACACCGTCACGCCGAGCGGCGCCACCTTCACCCTCCACACCCTGACCGACCCGGTCGGCTCGTACGTGTTCGTGGTCGCCGGGACCGGCGCCGGCCAGATCCGCCGCGTGGTGGACAACACCGCCACAACGCTGACTGTCGAGTACGACTGGGAGGTCGTGCCGGACACTACGTCGGTCGTCGTGGTCCAGAATGTGCACGCCAGGCAGCTGTTCGTCCACAACACGATCACCGCCTGCAGCAAGTACGTCGGCAACTACGGCCCGTCGGTGCTCAGCGTCGTGGCCGGCAACACCGTGGACAGCACCGGCGCTCCAGGAACCGTGTCGACGATGACCGGCGCAGGCTTCTTCAGCATCTACGGCGTGGACAGTAACGGCGCCTACAACAGTCAGCCGTCCTTCTACAACGTCGTCGCCGACAACCAGCTGACAGGCGCCGACGCGTTCCTCAGCTACCAGAACTACGCCAAGGGCGCTGTTCCTGCGGCACCGCTGGTACGCGGCAACGTCGTCGCGCGCAACACTGCGTCCGGCGTCACCCAGACCGTGGCGCTTGCCGACTCGACCCTCGGCGGCAGCCCGGCCGCCACCTGGGGTCGCTACAACGCGATCGTCAAGAACGAACTCGGTAGCGGTGTCACCTACCAGGCCGCCGTCGACGGCCGCTTCGACCACACCGTCTACCAGGGTGCGACGTCCGAGCTCGCCAGCGGCGGTACCAACCCCGTCGTCGTGCCGGGCTGACGCCGAGCTCTTTCCCCCGATCCAGTTCTTCCCGCCTGAGGAGCAGCATGCCCGAGGTACAACGACGCGATTTCATGAAGCTTGCCGCGGCCAGCACGGCTGGTGCCGTACTGCTGAACGCCCTTCGGCAACCCGATGCGGGCGCCGCGACGGCAGGTCCGAATCGGCAGCGACTGGAGGGCCGCAGCGTTCGCCTGGAGTGGCAACGCGACCAGCAGGGCTGGCGGCTCGACCAGCTGCAACTGCGTTCGAGCGGCCGCTGGCGGTCGGTCTTCACACCTTCCGGTGAATGTGGGCTGTGGTGGTCCACCGATCCGGCCGTGCCGACCATCGATGACGCGCGCCGGCTCGGCGTCGGCAGCACGGTACGGTTCTGGCCCGAGATCGGCAGCGCGACGAAGGACGCCGTCACGTTCAGCAGCAGCCAACCCACCGGTGAATACAAGGTGGCGTGGGCGATGGACGACGACGATGTCGTGGCCGCCGTCCAGTTCACGCCGACCGCCGACGGCTGGTATTCGGTGACGAGTCCGACGCTGGGCACGTTGGCCGACCGCGACCTCGGCTGGGGTGTCGTCCCCGGGTACTGGAACTCCTCGACCATCGAGAGCGACGACGAACTGGCCTTCCGCTACCAGTTCGGCGTACCGACGGCCCCAGCGCTCGCGACCGAGGCCAGCACGACCAGTCTGGTCGCAATCCTGCAACAACGGCAGGAGCAGGTGAGCCTCGGCGTCGTCGCCGATCCGAGTTTGGCTCGCGATCCCTGGGCCAAGGACAAGATCACTCAGTCGACCTGGCACGTCGGTACGTCGCTGCGCACCACCGGCGGCGTCCTCGGCCCGACCATCGCGTCGCCCGTCCTCGGGCAGGAGGGATCCTGGTTGACCGCGGGCCAGACTGTTGTTGCGACGTTCCGGTACATCGTGCGGCCCACGGGCTGGTACGAGGTGAACCGCTATGTGTCCGAGCTGATCTATCCGGTGGGTGAGTACCTGAAGCTGGCGCATGCAACCGACTCGCTCACCCATCGCCTCAACCGCATGCACGATTTCCTGGTCTCGCCACAGTCCCAGTGGCACACCTGGACATACAACGGAATCACGTTGGGTGCGGAGAGCGGGAAGCTGTCCGACGTCGGCGCCATGTGGATGCTGGACGCGCTCACCACCGATCCGGTGATTCACAACGACCGGCTGCCGTACGCGCGTAACTTCAAACTGGCCCAGCAGCAGACGGCCGGTGGACCGTTCCAGGGCGCCGCGCTCGGCGAGTACTTCAAGAACGACGGCTGGATCACCGACAGTGAATGGGTCGGGCTCGACGCAGCCTACGTCTCACCGATCTTCACCACGTTCTACACGCTCGCCGACATGGGGAACATCGCACTGTTCACCCCGGACGACACCGAGGTCCACGACCGGTTGCGGCTGGCCGCCGATCGGCTGCTGACGTGGCAGAAGCGGGACGGCAGCTTCGACATCGGTTACGTCCGCGACGATCCGCAGACACTGCAGTATCCGGAGCTGACCGACTACCGCGCGACCTGGTACGGATTCGTCGCGGCCTATCGCGTTCTGGGTGATCGCAGGTACCTGGCCGCGGCCCGCCGCGGGGCGGACTGGTTCATCCGTACTGCGGTTGCCACCGGCAACTACCTCGGGGTCTGTGACGACGCCGTCCTGGTCCGCGACTTCCAGGTGATCTTCGCTGCGCAGGCGCTGCTCGATCTGTACGACCTGACCGGTCACCGTCCCTATCTGGACGCGGCTGTCACCGCGGCGCGGGTCTACACCCAGCACATCTACAACCATCCGGTGGCGACGACCGCGACCAAGACGTTCAACGGGCCGACGGTCGAGGACTGGCAGCTGAGCCAGGCCGGGCTCAACTTCGAGCACGCCGGCTACTTCGGCAGCGCGAACGGCGCCGGCCCGATTCTGCTCAGCAGCCACGCCGGATCGTTCGTCCGGTTCTACGAGCTGACCGGTGACGCGCATTTCTTGCTGCTCGCCCGGGCTGCGGCGCGCGGACGTGACGCGTTCGTCGGCGCGACGAGCGGCATCCCGTCCTACTACTGGTCGGCCGGCAATGGTGGCTCGAGCGTGTTCCCGTGGCACGGCTGGTGGCACATCGGCTGGGTCGTCGACTATCTGCTCTCCGAGGCGCACCTGCGAAGCGGCGGCAAGGTCGACTTCCCCCGTGGGTTCTGCACGGCCAAGGTCGGCTCGCACCGCCCGGCCGGTTTCGCTCCGGGCAAGGTGTACGGCGACGCCGTCGAGCTGTGGATGCCGCGCACGCTGGTGACCGGTGACCAGCCCGATGTGGACTGGCTCACCGGCCGCTCGGCGGACGGCCGACGGATCTACCTGGTCGCATTGAACCAGCGCTCAGTGGCCACGACAGCCACTTTCACGCTGGATCCCCGCGGGGTCGAGCCGGGCAAGCTCGCCACCTGGGGGCAGTGGACCGCCGAGGCCGGCCGGATCACCAAGACCGCAGACGACGGATGGCAGCTGAAGCTCGAGCCCGACGGCATCGCGGTCTTCAGCGTGGCAATCACGCTCACCGACGACCCGGCCGGCCCGGCACTGCGGTCGTACTCCGTCGACGGCCCGTACCGGACGCCGACCGTGACCTGGTCGTACTACGCGGCCGAGACGAGCTGGGTCCAGTGGCGCGCATCGGAGGGCGATACCTGGAACGACACCGCCGTACACCAGGGCTACGCACTCCATCAGGCGCTCGACCTGAGTTCGGTGAGCGCGCCGGCGACGGTGCAGATCCGCGTCGCAACCCAGCTCGCCGACGGTACGCCGGTCTTCACGGAGCCATCGAACTGGAACGTCCCGTTGCAGTACGTGCCGACCGGCCCGAACCTCGCACTTGACCGGCCCGTCACCGTGAGCTCGACATACACGCCGGCGTACACCGGCGACAAGGCGGTCGACGGCAACCGGACCGACTCGGCCAGCCGGTGGCTGTGCAGCCTCGACGACAGCGCGCCGATGATCACCATCGAGCTCGCGGCGGCGACGACCCCGAAGCTGCTGCGCATGTTCAGCGGACCTGGCGCGGCGCAGGTCGTCGTGTCGTTCGTGGTGCAGGGCCGGACCCCCGCCGGCGACTGGCAGCAGGTCGGCACGGTCACTGGCAACACGCTCGCCACCACCGACGTTGCGCTGACCCCGCTGGACACCGACACGATCCGGGTCGTCTTCAGCCAGAAGTCGCGCGACCCCGTGGACGTGGTCCGGGTCTTCGAGATCGAGATCTACGACGCAGTCCGGACCGTCTAGGACAACAGCGACCACACCGACCCACGTTCGAAGGAGAAACACGATGACTTCCGATCCCCTGCCCACACCGGGCGCTGCGGTCGCCGGTCCGAGCCGGCGTCGTTTCCTCGGCACCTCCGGCGCGATCGTCGCCGGCGCTTTGGCCGGTGGCGTGCCCGCCGGTGTCTGGTCACCCCGGCCGGCCGACGCCCGACCGACCGAAACCGCTCCGGTGCTGTACCGGCGCCAGGTACGCTCGGCCAGCCCCGGCCAGGTGTTCGGTGTGAGCGGCGCAGGCTTCGCGACCGCCGCTCAGGCCCGGGTCTGGCCGCTGCGTGGCCGCGACGCGAACGGTGTGCCCGCCCAGCCACCCCACGACGCCAGCCCGCTCGACGTTGTCGGAGTGACGGCCGACGCCGTCGTCCTCCGCGCGCCGGCCGGCCGCACCGAAACCGCCTTCGCGGTGTACGTCTCCTCGGGTGACGGCCGCGCGTGGTCACAGCCGTTCCTGGTGAACACGCCCGACCCGTGGTACCTCGACATGCCCACAGCGAGCGCCGGGGACGAGGTCACCGTCTACGGCAACGACCTGCAACTCGGTTCGACGAGGCCCACTGTGACGCTGACGCGTCACGGACTGACCCGGTCGGCCACAGTTCTCAAGGCCGACCGCTACCAAATCCGGTTCGAGGTGCCGAAGGGGCTGAACGGCGACTGCACCGTCCAAGTGTCCACCGGTCCGGCCGGGGCTCGGGTGACCTCCAGCCTGCGGCTGCCGGTGATAGCCCGTACTGCTGCCCCGCGACACGAGATCGACGCCGTTCGCGACTATGGGGCCGACCCGGGCGGACAGCAGGATTCGACGGCCGCGTTGCAGGCCGCGCTCACCGCCGCCGCGCAGGCCCGGGGCGGTGCCCGGGTCCGGATCCCGGCCGGGACCTACACCCTGACGAGCAAGCTGCGGCTCCCGAACGGCAAGGGCCCGATCGTCGTCCAAGGCGCCGGTCAGGATCGCACCAAGCTGCGGATGAGCGCCGATGTGGAGTGGTCCACGGACCTGCCCCGGAACGCGCCGACGGACATGTACGCGGTCGACAGCGCCGACGACTACGGCATGCTCTACCTCGCGCCAGGTGATACACCGACCGAGGTCCGTGGGCTCGGATTCGACACCAACGAGCGCCGCATGGTCGCGATCGAGCTCGACGCTCGCAACAACGCGACCATCGCACAGGTCACGGTCGAGAACCCCTTGTATCCCGACGATGTGTGGCTCTACGTCGGCACCTTCGCCATCTTCGGGCAGAACCTGCGCAACCTCACGATCGAGCAGTGCGACCTGCACGCGGGCAACGGCGCGTTCTTCGTCGCCGTCACCGACGTACGCGTCCAGGACAACACGTTCCGGCTGGTGTACCCGCGCAATCCCACCGACCCGAACAACCCTGAGCACCAGGCCGACAACGACGGCGTCAAGGTCTGGGGCGGGCGACGGCTGACCGTACGTCGGAACCGCTTCGGACGCGGCTCCGACGAGTTCTACTACGCGCGCGCCGTGCAGACCGGCGCACTGCGGTTGCCGTCGCAGGTGGCCGGAGTCGAGGACGCCTGCGGAATCGAGGACTGCTACTACGGCGAGAACCTGATCGTCGATGCCGGACAACCGGCCGGCAACTGCGGTGAGGCGCTGGTCGGCGACCAGATCAACTCGGCACAGGGCGGCCGCCGCCCGCTCCCGGTCTCGGCCGCCACGTCGACAACCATCAGCACCACCCTGGTCGAGTTCGTGATGGACGATGCCAAGCTCGATCCGATCGGCACGACAGTGATCATCCTGGCCGGCACCGGAGTCGGGCAGCTGCGCAAGGTGGTCGCCAACACGGCGACCACCTTGATCCTCGACGAGCCGTGGGAGGCCGTGCCCGGCACGGATTCGGTCTTCGTCGTCTGCGCTACTCAACAACGTGAGCTCTACGTGAACAACACCATCCGGAGTACGCCGAAGTACGTCGGGAACTACGGTGCGAGTGTGCTCTGCATTGCCGCCGGCAACGACTTCGACTCCGCCGGTTCGGTGAACGCCAATCCGCCCGGCTTCGACTGGACCGGGGTGTCGTTCATCAGCGTGATGGGCGGCAAGGACTTCCCGGTGATCGACGTCAGCTTCTACAACCAGGTCCGCGACAACCGGATCACCGGCGGCCTGGCGACGTTGATGTACGACGACTTCACCACGCTGTCGCCGTCGTTGCCGCCGCAGCCGTTGATGCGCGGCAACGTGCTGGCCGGCAATCGGGTGAGCAACGCCGCCTCGGCGGTGCGGCTCGGCACTCCGTACGTGATCACTCAGCCGGTCGGCGTGATGGCAGAGCTGACGGTGGTCACCGGCAACACCGGCCCGGGCACGGTGAACACAGTCCAGGACATTCCGTGGAACCACACCGTGTACGACGGTCCGGCCGGGGCCTTCACCGACGCCGGGACGAACTCGATCATCGCCTGATCGACCTCGTCGCCGGGCGGCGCCGATTCAGCGCGCCGCCCGGCGACGTACGTAAGCCTCGCGGATCTCCGTCCGCAGCCGGCCCCGGTCAGCAACGTCGTAACCGTTGGCCCGAGCCCAGGTCCTGACGGTCTTCGCGGTCGGACAGCAGTGGCAACACTCCGGCGCGGTACCGCGCTCCGTCGGCACCCGCCGGCCCGCCCGCACGAACGGCGAGAGGACCTTCCGGAATGCGTCGGCATCCTTGCTGGTCAGGTCGACGTCGTAGGTCTGACCGTCGAGAGCGAAGGTGACCGTCTCGACGATGTCGTCGCCCGTCATCCGACGGGCGGGCGTTCGGCGAGACGGAACACCTCGCGAGCGGTACCGGCGAGCACACGCTCAAGGTCAGCCGGCGGACAGTCGGTCAAGGCGGCGCGCACCGTATCGATCGCAGCCGCCCAACTTCCGCCGGTCAGGCAGACCGGCCAGTCGGAGCCGATCATCGTTCTGCCCGGACCGACGATGTTGACGGCGTGACGGACCACCTCGACTCGCCAAGAGGCCGGCCCTGTGATTTGAGTCAGGATGCCGGACAGCTTCACAGAGACACTCGGCAAGGCGGCCAGGTCCTTGAGTCCATCCACCCACCGCTCAAGCAAGTCCGAGGGCTGGGGAGCGGCCGGCGGCCCAGCCAGATGATCGAGCACGACTGGGACGTCAGGCCCGAGTGTCTCTACCAGCTGGCCAACCTGCTCGAACTGCTCCGGCGAGCAGTTCACCTCCAAGGCCAGTCCGTGCTCACCGAGTTGCCCGCGCACGGTCTGGACAGCAGAGATCAGCCGAGCGTCCAGTCGCTCGCGGAGTCCGACAAGGTAGTTGCCGTGTGGCCCGCTGATCAGCGCCTTAATCCTGCCCCCGGCCCCAGGACACTGGAGGTTCGCGGTCCCGACAACGCCGGCTACGGAAGGGTCGGTGACAGCAAGACTTAGCAGATCGGAGGTCTCGGCAGGATCGCCTCGGCCGGCCTCCACCAGGATCACCGACACCGAGACATCCAGGTCAATGGATCGACGCAGATCTGCGAGCCGGTACGGCCGTCGCAGTACGCCCGTCAACCATGGGTAGCCGGCGGTCGGGTCCCACACGTGGACATGTGAGTCGATCAGGTCCATCGGCATGGCACGCGGTCAATCGAGCGCTGTCGGATCGACTCCCGCCTCGAGGTCATCGAGCACCCGCCGGGCGAGCAGGTTCCAGCTGATGAAGCCGGGGTTGAACAGTGGAGCGCCGGTGTCGGCGTGGTACGACTCATGGATGGTGCCGTTCGCTCGCAGGTCGTCTGCCATCAGGTTCACCAGTCGGGAAGCCACCCGCACGGCCTCGGTGCGGTAGCCGTAGCGGGCGAGCCCGTAGCAGGTCAGGAAGGTGCTCAGCCCCCAGACCGGCCCCTGCCAGTTGGACGGATCAGCCATGGCGACGTTGTTGTACATGGGCTCGTCGGCCGCCATCGAGCGAATCCCGAACCCGGACAGGTACCGGTGTGGGTCGAGGACATGCTCGGTGATCAATCGATCGGCGAGAGCCGGTTCCGCAACGCCGGTCCACAACGGGAACAGACAGCCCCAGGTACCAACCTGAAGCGGGACCTCCCAGGTGACCTTCTGATGGGTGGTCCGGTGCAGCTCGGACAGGTCGAGATGCCGGTAGGTGCCGGCCCGCTCGTCCCACATGAAGGCGTTGATCGCCTGGCGCAGCAGCTCCGCCTCGCGACGGTACTCCCCCGCGCCGGTCATCCCGAGCAGCTCGGCCAGGGCTGCCATCGAGTCCAACTCCCGCACGTGGAAGCAATTCATGTCCACCAGGCCGACCGTCGCGCCGAACCGTCCGTAGATCGCCGGATCGTTGTCGATCCCGGAACCCGATTCGTCGGTCCAGCGGTACAGCCCGCGCCGCCCTGAGCATTCCCGCCGGTGCCAGTCCCGCGTGGCGACCAGCGCCGGCCAGTACGGCGCGAGCCACTCCTCCGTGCCGGTACGCCGTACCGCGGCCAGCGCCCACTGCGCGTGGATCGGCTGGCCCATGTGGTCGTAGCTCGCAGTACCGTCGGGCTCGACCAGTGAGGCCGCGCGGCCGTCGGCCCGGATCGCTTCGAGCAGGATCCGCAGCGATCCCACGAAGTGGTCGAGATGCTGCGGCGGGAGCGCCAGCCCCGTGAAGTACGCGTCCCACGTCCAGACCGAGTCGTAGATCGCTCCCGGCGCGATGTAGGGGTAGTCCAGCGCCGGACTCGTACGCAGCGTGTCCGCCACCATCTCGTCCAGCCGCGCGGTGACATAGCTGCGGTCGTCGCCCGGTCGCGGCCGGATGGGGAACGCCGGCCGGGGACGCGGATCGCGTGCCTGCTGTTCCAGGTAGCGATCCATCTCCATGGTCGCTGCGAACGGATCGGTCACCTCAATGGCCGTTCTGCTTGAATGCGTCGAGCTGCTTCTGCGCCTCGGCCAGAACCTTCTGCATCCCCGCATTGTCAAGGGTCTTGAGCAGGGTCGAGACTCCCTTACCGGCGTCCTGCAGTCCGTTCACGACCTGCGGACGGTATTGGCCGAGGGCTGCTGAGAGGGTCGCGATCTGCGTCTTGATCGGCGTGGTGTCCAGGGCGAAGCCGATCGCCTTCGACGTTGCCGCCGTACGGTTCACCTGGGCCTCGGCCTCCCAGCGCTTGTGCTGGGCGTCGTAGACGCTGCGGTAGTAGGCGTTGAACTGGTTGCCGAACACCCAGTCGCTGTTCGGGTTCCACTTGCTGCTCCCCGCGCTCTGACCGGGCGGGAATCCCACGACACCGAGGCTCTCGTCGGTGAACGCCCAGTGGGTCCCTTTGATCCCGAAACAGATGGTGTTGTAGAAATCCTTGTCCGAGTTCAGCATCTCCAGGAACTGCACGGCATTCTCGGGATTCGCCGCATGGCTGTTGATCCCGGTGAGGGTCGCACTGGCCCCGTCGGTGTTCAGCAACGGCGTCGGCACCAGCACCTTGCCGACCGTCGGGAACCCGAACGCCTGCGGGTTGCTCGGTCCGGTCTGTCCCGCTATCACGGCCACCTTGCCACCGGCGTTCTGCGCCGCCGCGTCCGCGTCCGACAACGGCGACGAGACCGCGTAGCCAGCTTCGTGCCAGCGCCTGCTGACCTCAGCGGCAGCCTTGAACTCAGCTGTGTCATACATGTTGAAGACGTGCAGGTTCTCGTCGTCGTAGCGGACCGCCAGGCCGTAGGCGCTGGCGACCGGGTCCCAGCCGAAGAGCTCAGGCTGGAAGATCGTGTTGTTCCCGACGCTGTCGGTCGCCCACGGCACGATCCCGTGCTCGCGCTGCTTGATCGTGGCCAGGAACGGCTCGAGCTCTTCGTAGTGCGCGATCGACGCGACGTCGAAATGGTACTTCTCGGCGAGCTTCTGCTGAGTGACGAATCCCCACAGTTTCGGGAACCGCTGCTGGTTGATGGCGCCGTAGATCTTTCCGTCGACCCGCACCGCGTCCCAGGTGGACTTGGCCATGCTGCCCCACAGCGTCGGGGCGTGCTTCGGGAGCAGGTCGTCCAAGGGGAGCAGGCTCTTCGCGGCCGCCAGCCGGTAGTAGTCAGTGGCCCACGGCGCGGTGAAGAACATGTCACCGAGCTGCCCGGCCGACGACTTCAGAGTCATCGCCTGGGTATAGTTCTGCACCGGCTGCAAGGAGACGGTGAAGGTCTTGCCTTTCGCCTTCAGCATCGCGTTGAGCGCGTCGGCCACCGCGGTGGCGTCACTCTCGTTCGGGTTGCCGAGGAACTGGTAGCTGACGACACCGTTGCCGCCGGCACCGGACTTCGGGGACGAGCTGCACGCCGCCAGCGACGGCACGCCGAGGGCCGCCAGACCGGCGCCGAAGGCAACCTTCCCGGAACCGGACAGGAACGACCGGCGAGAGACCACTGTCATTTGAATCCTCCTGCTGAAGGGCGCGCGCACCAGGCCGCGTCGAGCTGGTCAATCCTTCAATCCGCCGAGCGCGATGCCGCGGATGAGGAACCGCTGGATGAAGAAGAACGCTGCGACGATCGGACCGATCGCCAGTACGGCGACCGCCATCCGCACCGTCTGGATCGGAATCGCGATCGTGGTGCCGGCCAACTGTGAGTTCGACGCCGCGAAGTCGATGTTGGTCAGAATGCGGTACAGATACAGCTGCAACGGGGCGAGCCGGTCGTCGGTGATGTAAAGCAGCCCGAGCCACCAGTCGTTCCAGTACAGGAGCATCACGAACAGCCCGACGGTGGCCAGGGCCGGCTTCGACAGCGGCAGCACAATGCCGGTGAACACCCGCCATTCGCCCGCTCCGTCGATGCGCGCCGCATCCATGATGTCCTTGGGCAGCTGCGCGAAGTACGTCCGGAGCAGGAGCAGGTACCACGGCGTCACGACGTACGGCAGGATCAGCACCAGCACGGTGTTCTGCAGATGCAGGTACTGGGTGATGAGGATGTACGTCGGGACCAGCCCGCCGTTGAAGATCATCGTGAAGAGCACGTAGAACGACAGCGGGCGGCGCAGCCGGTAGTCGTTACGGGACAGGGTGTACGCCAGCATCGACATGATCGTCAGCGAGAGGATCGTTCCGGTCACGGTCACCAGGATCGAGACGCCGTACGCCTGGACGATCTTGCTCGGATCGCCCAGCACATAGCGATAGGCGGTGGTACTGAACCGCTGCGGCAACGGCGAGTAGCCGTGATCAGTGATCGCGGACTCGCTGGAGAACGACGCCGAGATCACGATGATCAACGGCGTAACGAAGCCGAGCGCCACGATCACCAGGCCGCAGTGGATCGCCAGGCGGCGCAGGTCGAATGCGGGCGCGGATCGCCGCACGGGGCGGTGCACCTTCGCCGGCGCCGTCTCGAGCACCACGATGGCCTCCCTCCTTGCTGAGTTCAGAACAGGGCGTCGGCACCGCGCCGGCGGACCAGCCAGTTGGCAGTCACGACGAGCACGAATCCGACGAAGGACTGGTAGAGACCCGCGGCCGCGGCCATGCCCACATCACCGATCGAGGTCAGCGACCGATAGACGTAGGTGTCGATCACGTCGGTGGTCGGGTAGAGCGTCGTGCTGTTCTGGGTCACCTGGAAGAACAGCCCGAAGTCGGCGTTGAAGATGTGGCTGAGCGAGAGCAGCACGTTGATCACGATCAGCGGGACGAGCAGCGGGAGCGTGATCTGCCGGATCTGCTGCCACCGGGAGGCTCCGTCGATCGACGCGGCCTCGTAGTACTCCGGGCTGATCGAGATGATGCCGGCCAGGTAGACGATGACCCAGAACCCGACGCTCTTCCAGACTTCCACGACCGTCAGAACCAGCGGCCACCAGTTCGGCGCGTTGTACCAGTCGACGCCCGAGGCTCCGAAATGGCGGAGCAGGTGGTTGACGATCCCGGTGTCGGCGTTCAGGAAGGTCAGCACGAAGTTCGTGATGACCACGTAGGACAGCACGAACGGAAGGAACATCGCCGACTGGTAGACCTTGCCGAGCCACGGCGCGCGGTCACGGATCTCGTTGAGCAGCAGGGCCAGACCGATGGAGATGACCAGATTGGCGACGATGAACAGGGAGTTCATCACCACCGTGTTGCGGGTGACGCGGAGGGCGTCGCCGTTGGAGAACAAGAAGTGGAAGTTCTGCAGCCCGACCCACGGGCTGTGCAGCACTCCGTCATAGGTGTTGTAGTTCTTGAACGCCAGAACGATTCCCGCCATAGGCAGGTAGTTGAAGACGAGCAGCGCCACCAGGGCGGGCGCGCCCATCAACAGCAGCGTCAGGTCTCGTTGCCACGAGCCCCGGTTTCTGCGGCGCCGATATGATCGCGTGCGATCCGGCGGCAGTGCCTCGACCGACTCCGGGCCGTCGGGGGCGCCGTCGGTCAGCACAGACGTCGTGGGCGGTCCGAGCGCACCAGACATGCTCTTCGCCAACCCTTCCTGGATCAAAATTTCCTGTCCGTCGTCTGTTATATTCATGGAATGAGCCTCCTTCGTCAAGCGCCGCTTCGTGGCACGAGGTCCGCCGCCCTCCAACGCATCCGGTCGGCGCTGCCCACCCTGACGCCCGCAGAGCAGCGGGTCGCCGAACGCATTCTGGCCAACCCCGGCGAGGCGATCGCCTTGTCCATCGGGGAAATGGCGCAGGTCTGCGGCGTTGCCCAACCAACCGTCTCGCGGTTCGCCCGCAGCGTCGGCTTCGACGGTTATCCCGCGGTGCGCCTGGACATCGCCCACGACTTCGCCAACGACTCCGAACCGGCGACGACCGACCGTCAGCCCGGTGCGGCGGAGCAGATCGCGCTGGACGCCGCGATCCCCGCCCTGGCAACGGCACTGCGGACGGCGTCCGCAGTGGAGATCTGGACCGCGCCCGACCTGGCGTTCGCCGGCGAGCTGCTGGAGACATCGCTACGTGAGCTGTCGGTGCCGGCGTCGTGTTCGGCGATCCCGGCGCACTGGTCCCGCCGTGCGGCCGGGCTGCCGCCGCAATCCGCAGTACTGCTGCTCTCGTCCGACAGCGAGCACATCGCCTGGAGCGAGGCCTCCACCGCCGCCCGCGACGCCGGGGCGACGCTGATCTCCGTCACGCAGCGGTCCACCCGCGCGCAGAATCGCCAGGTCGACGTCTTGCTGACAATTCCGGAGACTGGCACGGTCGAGCTCGCCGGGCTGGCCGCGGTCGAGGCGATCACTGCGGCAGTGCGGGAGGCATCGCTGTTCGCAGGCCCTCCCGGCCCCGCGTCCCCGTGGCGCGGATGGCCGCATCAGCGCGAGGTGATGATCCCGACGCCCGGCGATCCGCTGCCTGTCGTTGTGCTCGAGCAGGCCGACCAGAGCCCGGATCGCGGTCTGTGCATCTTCTTCAACGGGATGGGCACGACCAAGGAGGAAGCGCTCCCGGGTAGCACCGGGGATCGCATCGCGCCGTCGATCGTCGCCGGTTTGCTGAACTGCGGCTATCACGTCGTCGTGGTCGACAACCCGGCTCACGGCGTCCGCAAGCGGGTCTGGGAAGACACCGCGGAACTGCTGACCGCGGACTTCGCTCTGGATGAGCCGGCGCTGCTCGGTCAATCACGCGAGTTGGCGACCGCCCTCGTCGACGGTGTACTCGCACTCGGGCTGACGGCAGACACCGACCGGATCGCGGTTGTCGGTCAGTCCTGGGGCGGACTGCAGTCGATCCTGTCGATGTGCGGCGATCAGCGCATCGCCTGCGGGGTGATGATCATGCCGGTCTGCGACGCCGCCAATCTGGGCTCGTTCCAGGAACTCGCCGATCAGCCAGGCGCGGCCGCCGGCCGAGTCGGACCCGGTGAGGCGGCCCTCTTGGCTCCACGCCCGATCCTGCTGGTGAGTGGGGCCGACGACGAGATCGCGACCGATGCCGATGCCGCCGCGTTCGCTCGCAGCCTGGCCGGTGCCTACAGCCGGCGCAAGGCGAAGGCGAACCTGCAACACGTCACGCTGGCCGGGGTCGGTCACGTGTTCGACGGGCAACAGGTCGAGCACGCCGCGCGCTGGCTCGCCGCACATCTCCCGGCATGACCTGGCGGCCGGCGCTGACGGTGGTCGGCGACCTCCCGCTGGGGCCTCCCCCGACCTGGGCGGTGCTCGAGCGGGACCTCCTGGAAACACAGGACAAGGCGTGGCGGGTCTTCAGCGCGCAGTGCACAGCGCCGAACGGCAGTCTTCCGTTCGTCGACCGCGGCCAACTGACGTCCCGCGACGCCGGTGACGACTTCTACGAGGCGTTCTTCAACTGGCCGACGCTGTATCTGCTCAGCGGCTCGGCCGACCTGTTGACCGCCGCGAAGCACCACTGGAACGGCGTCACCACCCAGCTCGCCGAGCTCGGCCGGGTCGACCACGAATACGAGATCGGCTACGACTGGTTCCACCAGGGCGAGGGCAACCTGTTCTTCTACGGGCTGTGCCTGGCAGATCCTCAGGATCCGCAGTTGATCGAGCGGGCAGCCCGGTTCGCCGAGCTGTACACCGGCGGCCAAGCCGGAAATTACGACGCCAACCTCAACATCATCCGGGCACCGCACACCGGCAGCGGTGGACCGCGCTGGGGTCTGACCGACGCGGAGCCGAGCTACGCGTGGGATCCGGTCATGCAGCGCTACGGCCTGCCGATCGACTGGCTCGGCGTTGACTCGGTCGACCAGCTCAAGGACCCCGCATCCGCCCGGATGATGGGCGAGCAGATGCGCGACCGGATGGGCCGCGGCGACGCCGTCGTGAACCTGGCAGCGACCAGCCTCGTCCTGAACGCCTACCTGATGACCGGCGAGCGGTCCTTCGCCGACTGGGTCGTGCGATACACCGACGGCTGGTGGAAACGGGCCGCCGGCAACAACGGCGTACTCCCCGACAACGTGGGGCTTTCGGGCCGCGTCGGGGAGTACCTGGACGGCCGTTGGTACGGCGGCAACTACGGCTGGTCGTTCCCGCACGGCATCGGCAGCGTCGGCGCCGCAGCCGTTGTCGCCGCGCAGAACGCGGCACTGCTCACGGGCGATCGTGGCTACTGGCAACCAACTCGCAGGGCGTTCGAGCTGGTCCTCGACCAGGCAAGCATGCAGCCGCTGACCAACGTGGTCGAGGACTGGCGGACCGAGGTAGCGCGACGGCTCGGCCTCGACGAGGACGCCGAGACGCTACTGGTGCCGACCCGGCTCGCCGACGGGGGTTGGTTCGACCCGCTGCCGCCCCCGGTGAACCTACTGACCGCGCTCTGGCACGGCAGCCGGGAAGCAACAGATCTCGAGTGCCTCAACACTCTGCGCGCCACCTCTGGCTACGACTGGGCGGTGACACTGCCGTTCCGCAACAAGGGTGAGGACGGACACGAACAGCCGTGGCTGGCGTACCTCGCCGGTGCGTACCCGGGCTATCCCACGGACGCGCTGCGGACCGCCCTCGCGATCGTGGCCCACCGTCTGGCGCTGATCGAGGCCGACGACTCCGATCCGGGCGAGATCCCCGACTCGCACTACCAGAAGCTCAACCCGGTGGTCACCGAAGCGCTGCTCCAGTTGTGCTGTGGCGCGCCGCAGGTCGTCTACAACGGCGGCCTGCTGCAACTCGCCGTCCGCTACTGGGATGCTGTGGCACGCCGCCCCGGGCTGCCTACCGACGTGGCAGCGCTCGTGTTCGCGCTCGACGACACCGGGCTCGGCATCGAACTGGTCAATCTGTCCCTGCACGGCACTCGCGAAGTCCTCCTGCAATCGGGAACCTTCGCTCAGCACCTCATCGAGTCGGTGCGCTACGACCGTCGCGACAGCGACTATCCAGGATCGCCGTACGTCGAGTTCGCGCCACGAGTCGACACGATCACGCTCGAACATCACGTCGCCGGCCGATACCTCGCCGTACAGCTGCAGCCGCGTTCCCGGGTGCGGCTGCGGCTCACCGTGCGGCTCGATCGGCTGCCGCCGACCTACTCCGCTCCCTGGGACCTCTGAGAGGACGCGATCATGTCCGATTCCGCAACCGCTTCTCCACGCATCACCCGGCCGCTGCCGGTGCTGAGCCAACTCGGACTCGGAACCGCCACCTTTGGCTGGCTGTACGAGCCCGTCAGCGCAGCCCAGGCCGCGGCGACCGTGCACCGCGCGCTCGAGCTCGGCATCACTTACCTCGACACTGCGCCGGCGTACGGCCTCGGTGCGGCGGAATCCAAGACCGGGGCCGCATTGCACGACGTCGACCCCGGCCAACTCGTCGTCTCGACGAAAGTCGGTCGCGTCCTGGAGCCCTTGCCCGCCACCGCTGCACAGAATGATGCGTATCCCGGAGCACCCCAGCTGCACGCCGTCGACGCCTGGACCGAGGACGGCATCCGTCGATCGCTCGAGGACAGCCTGGTTCGGTTGGGTCTCGACCGCGTCGACATCGCCTACATCCACGACCCGGACAACAACGAACAGGACGTCTACGACACGGCCTTTCCCGCCCTTGCCCGCCTACGAGACGAGGGTACGGTGCGGGCCATCGGAGTGGGCATGAATCAGTCGGCCATGCCGACCCGTTTCGTCGAGCGACTGGACCTTGACGTCGTCTTGCTGGCCGGCCGGTACACATTGCTCGAACAGGGCGCACTCGATGACCTCCTGCCCACCTGCCTCACCCGGGGAACCCGAGTCGTGATCGGCGGGCCGTTCAACAGCGGCTTGTTGGCAAGCCCTACCGAGTCGGCGCACTACGACTATGGCCCAGCTCCGAGGGCCTTGCTCGAGCGGGCCCAGGCGATACGTCGTGTCTGCGCCGGCCACGGTGTGCCGATCACCGCCGCGGCGCTGCAGTTCCCCCTCGGGCACCCGTCTGTCGTCAGCGTGCTGGCAGGAATGCGCACACCCGCCGAAGTTGAGCAGAACGTGGCCGCCTTCGCCACCGAGGTTCCGGATGCGTTGTGGGACGATCTTCGGGCCGAAGGTCTGCTCCGGCCCGACGCGCCCCCCGGCAAGCCCGTCTGACACACCTGCTCCCGCCAGGCGCGCCACTGCTGCGGAACTCGTTCCGGGCCACAACACCGGGCAGGGAAGGTCCGCAGTGGGCGGTTTCACGCACCAGCGTCAGAAGGTCTTGCAGGTTGTATGGTAGCACCTTAGCATGCTGACGGGGTTCGGCCCGCGGATCCCGGACTGAGGTTTCAGGAGGTCGGCATGCAACTGACCCGTCGCACAGTGCTCATCGGTGGACTTGCCGGAGCGGCAACGCTCGCGCTGCCAGGGTGTGGGAACAAGGGGTCCGGCTCGTCCGGCGACGGCACCACCATCTCGGTGATGGGTCTGCCGCCGACGACGAATGCAGCGACACGGCAAGCATTCCTCGACCAGGTCGCGGCGTTCGAGAAAGTGAACCCCACGATCCACCTCGAGCCCTCGGACGCGCCGTGGGACGTCAAGACGTTTGCTGCGAAACTCGCCGGCGGCAAGGCGGAGGCAGTACTGCGGATTCCGCTGACCGAGCCGCCGGGCCTGATCGACCGCCAACAGGTGGCCGACATCACCGCCGAGGCGAAGGCGCTCCCGGCATTCGCCGACTTCGACCCCAAGGTGATGGCGACGCTGACCCGGGACGGAAAGGTCTACGGGCTGCCGGAGTCGATGTACAGCCTCGGGCTGATCTACAACCGCACGCTCTTCAAGCAGGCAGGGCTGGATCCGGACAATCCGCCGAAGACCTGGGACGAGTTCCGCGCCGCAGCCAAGCAGATCGCCGAGAAGACCGGTCAGGTCGGCTACGCGCCGATCACGACCAACAACAGCGGAGGGTGGCATCTCACCGCCATGACCTACGCCAACGGCGGGGTCATGCAGAAGACGGTCGACGGCAAGCCGGTCGCCGCGTTCAACGACGCCCCGACGCTACAGGCCCTGCAGCTGCTCAAGGCCATGCGCTTCGAGGACAACTCGCTCGGCACGAACATGTTGCGCAAGTCCGAAGACGTCGCGCCCGACTTCGCGGCCGGCAAGGTCGGCATGTGGATCAACGGCACCACGACGTACAACAGCTTCATCACCCGTTTCGGCGGCAAGGCCGTGGACTTCGGGGCGAGCGTCCTGCCGCAGGGTGCGGGCAACGCGACGCTGCTCGGCGGCACCGTCGAGCAGATCACGGCCCGGGCGGACGACGCACAGCGAGCGGCCGCGATCAAGTGGATCGACTACGAGTACGTGCGGCCGAACTTCGACCCTGATGCTGCGGCCGCCGTCGCCAAGGCACAGGCAGCGGACAAACTGCCGGTCGGTATTCCGCTGGTCCCGGTGTTCGGACAGGCGATCGTCGACAAGGTCAATGCGGCCATCGCGCCGTACGTCAATGTGCCGGTCGCGCAGTTCAAGCCGTACGTCGAGGGCACGAAGACGCTCAAGTTCGTGCCGGAGCCGGCAGTCGCGGCGCAGGATGTGTATGCGGCTCTGGACCCGGTGGTCCAGGCTGTCCTGACAAAACCGGACGCCGACCCGGCGAAACTGCTGGCCGCCGCGAGCGACCAGGTGGACGCGATCCTGCAGCAGCAACAGTCCTGATGGCGGTCTCTGTCCGGACGGCTGCTGCCCCCAGGGCGGTGACGCGAAGCAAGACCGGCAGGCATTGGCGACCGCGGCTCACGGGACTGGTGTTTCTGCTGCCTGCCCTGGTGGTGTTCGGCTACTTCTCCTGGTGGCCGATCATCAGCAGTCTGCTGCTCAGCCTGCAGAAGACCAACCTGGTGACCGCGACCTGGGTCGGGCTGGACAACTTTCACCGCGTCTTCATGGACCCGGTCCTGCCCATCGCCGTGCGGAACACGCTGTGGTTCTTCGTGCTGTCGTTGCTGATCGGGTTCCCGATCCCGTTGCTCCTGGGCATGATCGGATCCGAGCTGCGCCGCACCGGCGGGCTGTTCCGGGTGCTGGTCTACCTGCCGGTCGTCGTACCGCCGGTGGTGTCGGTGCTGTTGTGGAAGTGGTTCTACAACCCCGGCTCCGGCTTGTTCAACCTGGTGCTGGACAAGATCGGCCTCGGTCCCTTTCCCTGGCTGCAGGACGCTTCCTGGGCGATGCCCAGTCTGGTGTTCGAGGCGACCTGGGCGGGTTTCGGCGGCTCGGTTCTGATCTATCTCGCTGCGCTCGCGGGGGTTCCGTCCGAGCTGTACGAGGCGGCGGAGATCGACGGGGCGTCCGTGCCGCAACGGACATGGCACGTCATGCTGCCGCAGATCCGGGGCGTCATCCTGCTGTTGCTCCTGCTCCAGATGATCGGTGCGCTGCAGATCTTCACCGAGCCCTACGTCATGACCGATGGCGGGCCGGCCAACGCGACGATCACCGTGCTGATGCTCATCTACCGCTACGCGTTCCTGCGCAGTGACTACGGGGCGGCGGCCGCGCTCACCGTGCTGCTGGTCGTTGCCCTGGGCCTGCTTTCCGCGATCTACCTGCGACTCACCCGGAGGTGGAGCGCATGACCGTCAGCGACCGGCAGTTGATCTCGGCTGCCGACCTCCGCCGCCCGGGGTTCCGCGTCGGCTGGACCGCCGGCCGGATCGTCGTACTGGTTGCCGCGATCCTGGCCGGTGCCGGACCGCTGTTCTGGACCGTCCGCAGCGCTTTGTCGTCCACCCAGGAACTGCTCCGCGATCCGCTGGCGATCTGGCCGAGCCGGACCGAGTGGCACAACCTGTCCGATGCCTGGTCGTCACTCGAGATCGGCCGGTACCTCCTCAACACGCTCGTGCTGGTCGGCGGTTCCTGGCTGAGTCAGATCGTCGTCGCCACCACAGCCGGATATGCCCTGTCAGTACTGCGTCCTTGGCTCGGCCGGGTGATCTACGTTGCGATCCTCGCAACGCTGTTCGTCCCCGGGACCGTCTCCATGGTTGCGCTGTACCTGACGGTGCTCCACGTCCCCGGCCTCGGTATCGATCTCACCGGGACGCCGCTTGCGGTGTGGCTACCGGCCGGCGCGCACGCCTTCAACGTATTGCTGGCCAAACAGTTCTTCGACGGGATTCCGCGTGAGCTGTTCGACGCTGCCCAGGTCGACGGCGCCGGTCCACTGACGATCTTCTGGCGTCTCGTGCTGCCGCTGTCCCGTCCGCTCATCGCCGTTATCTCGCTGTTGTCGGTTATGTCGGCCTGGAAGGACTTCCTGTGGCCGCTGATCGTGCTCCCCGATCCTGGGACCCAGCCGCTCGCCGTCGCGCTCCCGCGTCTGGCCGACTCCGCGGACCAGGCCCTCTTGCTGGCGGGCATGTTCATCGCGTTCGTCCCGCCGTTGCTGATCTTCATCATCTTCCAGCGTCACATCGTCCAAGGCATCTCGTTCACCGGCCTGAAAGGCTGAACCGGGAAGGAGCGAACCCATGCGGTCCACCGCAACCCGGCAACAATGGGTCGTCCGCGTCGCACTCGCGATGGCCGGGATCCTCACCGTCGCCATCGCCACACCAAGTCCGCCGGCGCACGCCGCAGGCACCGTCACGGAGGTGGTGGTCGACCAAGCCGGCTACAGCGCCGGCGCGTTCAAGCTGGCCCACGTGGTCGCCACCGGAGTACTGCCGGACAACACGTTCCAGGTCCTGTCCGGCAGCACCGTGGTCGCGTCCGGAAGCATGCCCGACCGGGGCAGCACTTGGGGCAGCCGCGTCTACGACATCGACTTCTCCACACTCACCCAGGCCGGCACCTACACGCTGCGTTCCAACGGCGTCTCGTCGTACTCCTTCACGGTCAGCCAGAACATGTGGGACGGCTACAAGGACGAGATGATGGCGTTCTACCGGCTGCAGCGCTCCGGCGAGTCCAGCGCCGATGCCTATCCGTCGGGATACAGCACCGTCGCGCCGTCGGCGAAGGCACTGCACGGCGCCGGACATCTCGACGACGCGGCGAGCGAGGACGGATCGGCCCACTACGACCTCACCGGCGGCTGGTACGACGCCGGCGACTACGGCAAGTACGCCGGTAACCAGTGGGTCGGCGGCGAGATCGCCCTGGCCTATGTACGCCATGCGACGGCGCCGACACTGCAGTTCGACAACGACGACAACGGTGTGCCCGACCTGGTGGACGAGGCACGCTTCGGCAGCGAGTACCTGATCAAGTGGGCGAACGCCTTCGCCGGTGCGCTGTACGACGTACCGCACACCGGGGGCTGGCAGCATCCCGACGCGATCACCGATGGAATCTCCGGTACGGCGGACGACCGCCGCATCCGCAATCTCGGTGTCGGTGGTTCGGCCAAGGCCGCGGGGGCTCTCGCGGCCACCGCCCGAGCGATCCAGGCGGCACTGTCGGGTTCTCACATCGCCGCGGACAAGGTCGCCGACTTCACTGCCTTCGCGGCCGCTTGCCAGACCGCTGCCGTGACCTTCTACAACTACGCGGCGGCCCATCCTGACGGGCCGGTCGGGTCCTATGCGACCGTCGGCGGCCTCCCGAATTCGATGCTGTGGGCGGAGGTCGAGCTGTACCTGCTGACCGGGAACACCGCCTATCAGACCTCCGCGACCGGTCGGATCACGCCGCTGACGTTCGCGGACCTGCGCTCGACCAGCTACTGGGATCTGCGTCCCCTCTCGCTCGCAGAGTTCTATCCCGCGGCAGACACCACCACCCAGACACACATCAAGGACCTGCTGCGGCAACAAGCCGAGTACGCCATGTCGCTCGCCGACGACACGCCGTACGGCGTGCTCGACACGTTCAGCAACTTCGGCGTCAACGAACCACACGCCGCGTACCTGGCCGATCTGGTCCGGTACTACGAACTCTTCGGCGATCAACCCGCGCTGCGCGAAGTACTGCGCGGCACGAACTGGATCTTCGGTGACAACCCCTGGAACATCAGTTGGGTCTCGGGGATCGGCACCGACTACGTCGACTTCATCCACACCCGCCTCGACGAGCAGGCCTACGACCACACCAACACCGGCATCGTGCTTCCCGGCGCGATGGTGAGCGGCCCCAACATCCGCGACCCCCAGGACGTCAACAGCGCGAAGCCCTGGTACCAGGACCGGCCGCTGTGGTCCGACGACGTCCAGCAATGGCGCTACAACGAGCCGAGCATCAGTATCGAGGCCGGATTGATGTACACGGTGATGGCGATGTCCGACATCAACGACGCACCGAGCGGCGGCGGCACCGCTCCGCTCGTCCTGCCGATCACGTCTCCGCGGACCGGCGATCTCGTGACCGGCGACGTCACGGTTCTGGCACAGCCGCCCAGCCAGATGAGCGCGGTCAGCGTCGGCAGCACCCCAATGACCGCCGGCAACGGGGTGTGGTCCGGGACAGTCAACGTGGACGCGTCCGCGCCGTACACGAATCTGCAGCTGCAGGTGCGCGGCACACAGCAGTCCAACGGCCACTACACCTACAGCGGCGCCGGCGTGACCGTCGCGCCCCCGTTGCCGGATCCCGGACATCCCTTGCTGTACGACGATTTCGGCAACGGCGGCACCTGGGGAAGCCAGAACCTCGGCTGGGTGAACTGGTTCAACCAGAGCGGCGGCACCGGCACATACACCCAGACCACAGTCGACGGCCGCACGGTCGGCAGGTTCGCCCAGACGCCGTCCTCGTCGAGCTCCTGGGCGAAGTTCGAGCCGTGGCACGACTACGGAAACTTCGCCGGCTACCGCTACCTCGTGCTGACGATGAAGAATCCGGGCTATCCCGACGCGCAGTACAAGATCAGCCTCAACGACGGCACGACAACTTGTAGCCTCACCGGCGGTCAGTTCCGCAGCGTCGGCACGGCGTGGGCGGACCAGAAGCTCGACATGGACGTCTGCCCGCAGATCGATCGCGGCCGCGCCCATCTCGAACTGTGGCTGCGACAGGCATCCGGCGCCTACGGCGAACTGCTGATCGACCAGATCAGCACGACCGACGACCCCAGCGGCACCGCGCCGACACTGACCGCGGGCAGCGTCTCGCCCACGACCGGCACATCGATCCAGACGTTCACGTACTCCGTTACCTACACCGACGCCGACAACCAAGCGCCGCAGGCGCTCCAGGTCGTCGTGGACGGAGTCATCCACGCGATGACCGCAGTCGACTCCAGCGACACCACCTACTCCGACGGCAAGACCTACCAGTACGCGACGACTCTGCCGAAGGGGATCCATTCCTACTACTTCCGCACCACTGACAGCACCTCGGCCGCTCTCTCGACCGCAACGGTCGCCGCGCCGACGGTGCCCTGACCGGAGGATCCGAACCTTCCATGAACGAACTGCACACCGACATCGCCATCATCGGCGGTGGGCTGGGAGGCGTCGCGGCCGCACTCGCGGCCGCGCGCCTCGGCCGCACCGTCGTCCTGACCGAGGAGACCGACTGGCTGGGCGGTCAGCTGACCTCGCAGGGCGTGCCGCCTGACGAGCATGCCTGGATCGAAGGTCCCTGGAGTTCGCGGAGTTACCGCGCGCTGCGTGAGGGCATCCGGGAGTACTACCGCAGGCACTATCCGCTCGTCCCTTCGGCGTACGCCGATCCGCTGCTCAACCCGGGCCGGGGACTGGTCAGCCGGCTGTGCTCCGAGCCGCCCGTCGCAGTAGCCGTACTTGACGCGATGCTCGCACCGCACATCGCGGCCGGGCTGGTGAAAGTGCTGTACCGGCAGACGCCCGTGGCCGCCGAGGTGGCCGGAGACCGGGTCACGGCAGTGACCGTCAGGTCCAGCACCGGCGCAGACACGACCATCTCGGCTGCTTACGTGGTCGACGCCACCGAACTCGGCGACCTGCTCGAGCTGGCCGGTGTGGAACATGTGATCGGTGCCGAGTCGCAGGACGACACCGGCGAACCGCACGCCCTGCCGGGGCCTCCCAACCCCCTCGACCAGCAGGCCATCACTTGGTGCTTCGCCGTCGAGAACCGGCCCGGCGAGGACCACACGATCGAGAAACCGGAGCAGTACGAGTACTGGCGCAACTACCATGCCGATTTCGTCGCGTTCCCGCCCCTCGGCCTCGCCGACGTGGATCCGGCGGTGCCCGACGTACTGCGGACCTGGCCGCTGTTCGTACCTGATCACGGCAGCGGGCACGACGACGCCTCTTCGAGTCGCTGGAACTTCCGCCGCATCCGAAGCGGGGTGCTGCTCGACCGGCCGTTGAACACTGACGTGACCATCGTCAACTGGTCCCTCAACGACTACTACGACGCGCCCCTGCTCGGCGTGAGCGACGAGGTGCGGCAGCAGGCGCTCGAAGGCAGCCGGGAGCTCAGCCTGTCGCTGCTCTACTGGCTGCAGACCGAGGCGCCCGGTCCGAGCGGCACCGGCTATCCCGGTTTGCGGCTGTGCCCGGAGGTGATGGGGACCGAGGACGGGCTCGCCAAGTACGTCTACGTACGCGAGAGCCGACGGATCCGGGCCGAGTTCACCGTGCTCGAGCAGCATGTCGGCGTCGAGGCTCGTGCCGGGTTGAACGGCCCCGCGCAGTTCGCTGACACCGTCGGCATCGGCGCCTACCGGATCGACCTGCACCCCAGCACCGGTGGCCGCACCTACGTCGACATCGACTCACACCCGTTCCAGATACCGCTTGGCGCCCTCCTGCCGCAACGAGTGGACAACCTGCTGCCGGCCAACAAGAACATCGGCACCACGCACATCACCAACGGCTGCTACCGGCTCCACCCGGTGGAATGGGCGATCGGCGAGGCAATCGGTGCGTTGGCAGCCTTCTGCCTGGACGGCGGCCATCTCGCCCGCGCCGTCCGGGCCGACCCGCGACTGCTCGCCGACTATCAGCGCTTGCTGTCCGATGCCTTCGACGTACCGCTGGCCTGGCCGGAGCCCGTCCGCCGCCGGCCGCTCGCGCTCGCCGACGAGACGCGCGAGTACGCCGAGCCTGCCGGCGCGTCGTCGCTGACGAAGTAGTCGTCGTGGGCGTCCTGCAACGTCGGCAGAAGCCCGAGCACCTCGCGCAGGTGCTCGGTGAGAACCTGGGCGGCGGAGCCGACCCGCTTTGCTGCCAAGTCGTCGACAAGGGCGACGTGCCGGGCATGCATCGCCATCAGCCGGTCGGTGTCGGGGCGCGACAGGATCCGGACCCGGTCGAGGTGTGCCTTGGCCCAGCCGATCACCGACCAGGTCCGCATGTGATCACCGATTTGCTGGAGGGTGAAATGCAACTCCTCGTCCAGGCTGAACCAGGCGGCGGCGTCGCCACGTTCGGCAGCCGATCGCTGGCGCACCAGGAGGTCGCGCAACTGGGCCTCGTCGTCGTCGGTCATCCGGTCGGCGATGTCCGACAGGGTCGCCAGCTCGAGCGTCTCCCGGATGAACTGCACGTCGGTGACCTCCCGCACGTTGATCCGGGTGACGTAGCTCCCGAGCTGCGGGACGACCTCGATGAGGTGATCCTCGGCGAGCCGGATCAGTGCCTCGCGGATCGGCGTCCGGCTGACGCCGTAGACCTCCGCGAGCTCGGCCTCCGAAACTGCGCGGCCAGGTGGCAGGTCGAGAGTGACGATGTCGCTGCGCAGCTGGGCGTAGACCTGCCATCGGGTCGTCGACTCGCGGATGCGGCCAAGCTGTGCCCGCATGGTCCTGCCCAGGGTGCGATCGGCCATCTGTTCCTCCAGAGAACGGTACTGGTATGGTAGGGTACCGCATCCCGTCATATGTTGGGCGCGACGGGGTGGGTGTGGTCGTCGGCGAGGCCGATCCGCTCCGCGAGGTCCAGTACGACATCTGGTGGCGCACGCTACTGGCCGGGCCTGCGCGGAGTACTTCGGGTGCGCTCGGCAACGATTTCGCGGCGGCGTACCTCCACGACCCGGCCGGCGTCGAACACTTCCTCCACCTCGACGCCGACGTGGACTGGCGGTCGACCGAGGCCGGCCTGCGGATGCGTGACGGGCACTGGGTGCTGGGCTTCTGGTCCGATCAGGCGCTGCCGGCCGATCGACTGACCGCGCTCAGTCGGCCGGCGCTCTCGCCGCCGGCCCGCTGGGAAGGGCTGACCCGGCTCGTCGGCTGGTGCCTGCCGAAACTGCCACCGGCGCCGGATCCGGCGACGATCCCGCCGTACGACGACATCGCGGCGGCGGCGTTCGCCGAGAGTCTCCGGGAGGACACAGCCCTGCTCGACGTCGACGGCTTGCGCGGTCACCGGATGTACGTCGCCGGCTCGAGCGAGGCGTGGGACGACTCACGTGTCGATCACCTGGAACTGTTGTGCCAGTCGGATGTCGCGCTCGGGCTTGCCGCCGCGGGTGTCGACAACGATCCACGGCGGGCTCGGTGGCTGTCTCACCTCGTCACCGCGATCGGCAGGTTCTACTCGCCGCAACTGCGCGTGTTCTCGAACGTGTGGCCGCTGACACGTACGAACCTTGCCGGCGGCAACGTCGTCGTCGGCCGGCTGGGCAGTCGCGAGCGGACCAACGTGTGGTACCACCTCTACACCCACGCCCGCCTGGCAGAACTAGCTCACCTCTTGCCGAACGCGATCGAGTGGCTCCCGCAGTTGCGCGCAGCCACCGATCAAACCCTGCGCCTCGCCGAGGCGAACCGCTATCTCTTCCCGCTTTTCTGGTGGCTGGACGACGGCGAGGCGGTCTCAGCGGCCGAGGAGCCGGCCGCCGGCGGTGCGTTCGCCTGGCTGATGGTGCGCGCCTGGGACCTCTGGCGGGACGACCGCTACCTCCGTGCCGCGGGCGAGGCACTGGAGGTGCTGCATCGCCGATCGCCGGACGCGGTGTACGGAGCGGGCGTTCTACTGCCCCGTGCGGCCTGGGCCGCCGACGCCCTCGCAGCGCGCACGGGCGACGTTCGATGGCGCCGATACCGCGACGACTTCACCGCGGCCGCGCTCCGCATGCTCTACTGGCGCGGCGACCTGGCCGGCTCTTTCCAGGCCTGCGCCGCGATGTGTTACCCGGCACTGTTCGAGAACGTCGCCAATCTGCTGGCATTCGACGACTGGCTGGACGACTCCCCTTATCCGCTGCGACAGATCCTCGGCCTGCAGCTCCGAGCCAACCTGCGCTTCTTCGAAGACCTGCCGCCCGGTGCCGGCGTACCGTGGGAAAACCTCCCCACCGTCGAGTACCCGTTCCGAGCCCGCGTCGGCCGCGAGATCTACGCGGTCGGCGAAGTACTGCAACTCCCGCACCTACGCGCCCGCTACAGCGGAGAACCGGCTTGCAAATAAGACTATTTGAGCTCAGCAGACGTCTTCCCAGCAGGCGGCGCGCGACGATCAGTTGTTGGACCTGCTGGGTGCCTTCGAAGATGTCGAGGATCTTGCCGGTACAAGCGAGGGCAGATCGGCGGCTCACGTCGATCTAACCTCTGACCTGCGGTTTTGTGCTCATCGATGCTCAAGTCCCAGCAGCACTTCTCAACCTCCCACGGAGCAGTGACGGAGCAGGACGATGGCAGCAGCTGCGGTCTGACACCCGCGTCGGAACCAAGGTTGCGCTGCCCGATCGGCGGCGCGCTCGGACCTTCCCGCGGAGCCGTAGCAGACATTCCGCCCGGGGTCCGTGGGCTACGGCATCGTTCTGCTCATCGTCGCGACCTGGCTGGTCGCGATCGCAATCTGGAAGGCGAGTAAACATCGACCACGCCGCACAACTCATGGTCCAATCCCTGAGTAGCCCGAGTGGCATCATCACCATCACCGACTGACCTGTTGCTGATGCGTGACACCGGGGCTCGAATCCCGGAGACGTCCGGCGCCGGCGGTCATCCGTCCGATCGTCCGGATGGTCGGCGGCGAGCGCGGGAAGCACGCAGATTGGCGCTGTTGCCGCAGGTGTGCACGTCGTGCCAAACCGCGCTCGTGTTGCGGCTGCGGTCATAGAAGGCGACCCGGCAGGCCGCGTTCCGGCACACCTTCAACCGCCGCCACTCCCCCGTGAGCTGGGCCTCGTACGCCCGCAGCAGAACCGCGGTCGCCGCTCCAGCGGCACCGTCAAGCGCCGGAGCCAGCGCGACAACCCCGTCGTCCGCGATGCGCGCCGTCGCCGGCAGATCGGCAACACCCAGGACGATCTCGTCCGTACCCGCGGGATGGTCGCGGGCGATCAGTGCGCCACGCACCTGCGCACGCAACTGCCGGAGCAGGACCACGTTGGCGTGCGTGACGGCGACGGTCGCAGTCTGAAGTTCGTCCACGGACGCCATCCAGCGGCTCACGGCTTCGCGGTCGGCGAGGAGGTCGGGGTACTTAGCGTTGGCAGTCGCCGCGGTATTGAGGAACCGCTGCACCAGGCTCAACCCACCCGGAGCGGCCTCAACCGCGTACCGTCCGTCCATTGACATAGGCGTTTCCTTTATGGTTATGTCGCAACCGATGACATAACCGTACGCCGTTTGCCTATGTAGCGCAACGGATGAAACCTACCGAGGAGCCACGATGGCATCGTTCAAAGACAACCTCGCCGAGAACGTCACCCTGGAAGGTCCCGTGATGAACGGTGTCCTGCACGGCCGCGAGGCAGTCCTGGCCCAACTCGCCGTGGTCAGCCAGTTCTACCGCGACCGCCTCGAACTGTTCAGCTTCGACCACGGTGACTACCACGTCGAGGAATACTCCGCCGTGGTCGCCGGCCGCCCCCTCAAGGCCACCGCCACCATGCACCGCAACTCCGAAGGCCAGATCGACTCCGTGGTCGTCAGCCATCGCCCTCTCGCCGCGGCACTCACGTTTTCGCGACTGATCGCGGAATCCACCATCGGCGCAGCCGCCGACCCGCACCGGTTCTACCGCCCCGAAGAGCAGACCTACGACGACCTGCTCGCCTACGCAGACGCCCAACCCGCCGGCGGCACCGCATAGCCACCGCTCGCAACAGCCGTCAAAGGCGGACGCGAGGTACGGGCTGTGGTCGCGGCGGCTGGGAGGATCCTCGGCTCAGCGACGGACACCTTCCTCGGCAGCTAGGACAAACCGCGCCGAAACACCCGCCGACGACTGTCCCGTCCCACCTGTCGCCGACCAATTCGGCGCGGGTTGGCACCAGCAACAAAGACCGCCGACGCCCAGGTGTCGACAGCCTCACGCCGCAATCGAGGACGGCCCCCGCCGCACCAACGGCCGCTTCGCCCAAGGTCCTCGACGCCCGAACTGCTATCCAGGCTTCAACTGACAAGAGACCTCCGTACGACGCACCACCACTTGCGACCGCCCGCCGTGCGCCGCCCGATCTGCCACCAGCGTCGCGGCGGACCCTTTCTGTGGGTGACGGCTATGCGTGCCGACGGCTCTTCGCTCTTGCCAGTCTGGCCTCGTAGAGGCCGGAGGAAGGCCGGCGCGATCTGCGCAGTGTGGTCGAATGCGCTGAGGTCCTTGGTCGCTCGGAACACGCACCAGTTGAAGCGCAGCCAGGCAAGCCAATCGAGTAAGGCAACGATGCTGACCGTGATCAGCGCGAGCAGGGGGTACTGGAAAAGGTGCATCGCACCGACATCCTCCAACTCCGAGGGCCTGCCTGAGTCAACGCACATCCCCGTCAGGCATCCCAATCAATCGCCGCCCCCACAACGGCTTGAGCCCAGACTACGCCTGCCATCGGGGATTCACAGCAGGTCCTGCCTCATCAACAGTGCAACCAGCCTGGCACCTCGCACGATGTCTCGGGCCAGCAGGGACGTGGACTGGGCCTAGCCTTTGAAGTCGGAGAACAGGCGGTCTGGTTATGCACATGCATCAGGCAGATGGTGTGCGTTCAACTCGCGACGCCGTCCCGCGCTCAACGCGAGCCGAGAAGGCTGCGCACAAATTGGCGGAATGGATTGCGGCCCATCCGAACGCTGCCAATGCGGGCGGTGTGAGGGTTCTGACGCACCGTAGGACCGTCCTGATCTATTGGAAGGGGACCGCGCCGGCCGGGTTGAGGTGGCTGGCGACATGGCCTCCAACCCGAGTGACTTTCAAGCAGGTCGCCTACTCCCGCGCCGAACTCACGGCCGCCGTCGCCGCCGTGATGAACCACCCCGAGGTATCGGCCGCCGGCCACGAGCCCGACGACTCCGGCCTCAGTGTCGTGTTGAGCTCAAAGGCCCCGACCGATGCGTTCGCCCACGTCGAGGCGACCAGCATCGTCGCCCGCACGGACGACGGCGCACACCACTCCGTGCACTGCAGGCGCCCACACTCACAACCAACGGCGTCAGCTGGATCGGCGCGTCCCACGGCGTAGCGCTGTTCCCACTGCTCCGCCCCTGAAACGGCCAGCGGCATGTCCCGCCCATGAAACACCAACCCACATAAGGAGTTCCAGGCCTTCTGCAGCCTCGGCAGTCAGAAGGCCTCCGACTGTTCACTATCACCGCCGGCCTTGCGAGGAAGGCGATCGTCATCGCACGAACAAGCCAATCCCGCATCCGAGGGCCTTAACAAACCCGTCGGGCCAGTCTCATCGGCCGGTCCCCGCGCACCTCGGGGGGAAGCGTCTAGCCTGGCGCGCATGCACGATGATTCCGATGGCGGAGACCCCTCCCGACTTCGCCAGTTCAACGAGCGCGCGGTGCTTGCCGCGGTTGGCAGGTCCGGGCGGGTCAGGGTCGCCGAGATCGTCGAACGGACCGGCCTGGGCCGAACTGCCGTCGAGAAGGTTCTACTGAGCCTGGTCGAGCGGCGGTGGCTGGTCGAGGAACAGACGATCGCGGGGGCACGCGGGCGCCCGGCCCGCAGCTACCGATTCCGCGCCGAGGCCGGATATGTAGGCGGTGTCGACATCGGTGCGCACAGTGTCCGGGCGGTGCTCACCGATCTTTCCGGAGAACTGATCGCGACCAGCCACGAGACGGTCCGCCCGGCGATGCGGAGGCGGACCCGGCTGAAGGCCGCCGAGTCCGCCCTGTCCAGTTGCCTGGATGCGGCCGGTGCCGCTCCGTCGGCATTATGGGCGCTCGGCGTCGGTACGACCGGCGTGGTGGACCGCCGTGGACGGGTCAGGAGTTCGCGGGCCATCCCGGACTGGCAGGGAGCCGACCTCGCCGCGCAGTTCCGCCGTACGCGATCGGCCCTCGTGATCGTCGAGAACGACACCCACCTGGCCGCCGTGGCAGAGCATCAGCGCGGTTGCGCCCGTGATGTTGCGGACCTCGTCCTGTTGCAGGCAGGTCGGCGTACCGGCCTGTCGGTCGTCGTCGACGGCACCGTGCGCCGGGGTTTCAACGGCGCCGCGGGCAACCTCTCGTCGTTGCCGATGGTGCGATGGGAGGCTGCCATCGAGTATCTGCATCGCTGCACGGCCGTGCCGCACGGTATGCCGATCGTGGACCGCGCCGAGTGGGTCTTCGCTGCCGCGCGGGCCGGCAACCGGCCGGCGATGACCGCCATCCGCCGGTACGTCGCGGAGATGGCCGTTGCGGCTGCGACCGCAATCGCGATTCTCGATCCGCAGTTGCTCGTCGTCGGCGGCGCGTTCTCGCAGTCGGCGGACCTGATTCTCGACCTGCTGGCCGACGATCTCGAGCGCGTGGCAGGCCAAGTCCCCGAACTGCGCGGCTCCACGCTCGGCGCGGAGTGCGTCGCCCTCGGAGCGGTCTGCGTCGCACAGGAGCAACTCGACCGCTTACTGGCGCCGCCACGGGGTCCGCTACCGGACCTGATCGCCCCGCCTCGTTGACGAAACCGCGGCACCGCTGACAATATGTCGCAAAGAGGCATAAATCGGACCGTCGGCCCTGCCGCCTCTTCCGTCGCGAGAGGTGACCCACATGCGCACCAAGATCCTGCCGGCCCTGGCCGCTCTTGCCCTGCTGATGATTGCCGGGTGCAACAGCACCGACCCGGGCGGGAAGGTCGAGCTCACGCTCGCGATCTGGGACGTGTCGATGAAGCCGTCGGAGGAGCAGATCATCCACGACTTCGAGCAGGCGAATCCTGGTGTCACTGTGCAGATCCAGGTAACTCCGTGGGACCAGTACTGGCAGAAACTGAAGGCGGCGGCGTCCGGTGGCGAGGCTCCGGACGTGATGTGGATGAACGCGCCGAACTTCCAGCTGTACGCCTCCAACGGGGTCCTCCTGCCGTTGTCGAAGTACATCGCGCAGGACAAGGTCGACCTAGGTGTGTTCGCCAAGGCCGTCACCGACAGCTTTGTCTTCAACGGCGAGCAGTACGGGATGCCGCGCGACAACACGACCATCGGACTCTGGTACAACAAGGCCCTGTTCGACACCGCGCACGTGAAGTACCCGACTGACAGCTGGACGTGGGCCGACGCCAAGGCCGCGGCGGCGAAGCTGACGAACAAGGCGACCGGCACCTACGGCATCGCGGCCAACCTCAACAGTCAGTCCAACTTCTACGACACGATCGCGCAGGCCGGCGGCCAGGTGATCTCGTCCGACGGCCGGCGATCCGGGTACGACACCCCGGCGGCAGTCGAGGGAATCACCTACTGGACCGACTTCATCGCGGCCGGACACTCTCCGAGTCTACGGCAGATGACGGACACCGACCCGGTCCAGATGTTCCAGTCCGGCAAGGTGGCGATGCTGTACGGCGGCAACTGGCTGGCCGGAACCTTTGCGAAGGTCGATACCGCCAAGAACTTCGACGTGGCCGCTCTGCCGGCCGGAAAGAAGCGCGCGACCATCTCCACCGGTCTGTCCGAGGCGATCTCGGCAAAGACCGAACATCCCGCCGAGGCGTGGAAGCTGGTCAAATTCATGGGCAGCAAGGAAGCCGCCGGTATCCGGGCAGCGAGCGGCACCGTGATCCCGGCGTACACGACCGAGGCGCAGGCCTGGGTGTCCTCCGTACCGCAGTACCACCTGCAGAGCCTGGTCGACGAGATCTCGGTCGCGGTGCCCTATCCGGTATCCAAGAACACCGATGCCTGGGCCTCTCAGGAGCCGGAGATCCTCGGCAAGGCGTGGAGCGGCGCGCAGACCCCACAGCAGGCCGCAGCCGCGATGGCAGCGGCAATGAACACTGCCCTTGATGCCGAGCAGGGCAAATGAGCTCTCGGCTCAGGCGACAGGAACGGTGGTGGGGATTGGCGATGATCGCTCCTTTGGGGTTCGGCGTCGCGGTCCTCTACCTCTGGCCGATATTGGAGACCTTCTACTTCAGCTTCACCGCGTGGGGACCGTTCGGCGGCAGCACCTGGATCGGACTGAGCAATTACACCCGGCTGCTGCACGACCCGGCTGTCTGGGTGGCGCTGCGCAACACGATCGCCTACATGGCTCTCACACTGCTCGGAATCCCGGCCGCGATGGTCTTCGCAGCGTTGTTGAACCGCCGGGACCTTCGCGGCCGCGGAGTGTTGCGGACGCTGTACTACCTGCCGGTGGTAACGATGCCGGCAGCCATCGGCCTGCTGTGGCAATACCTGTACAACGGCGACTACGGTCTGATCAACCAGGGTCTCGATGTAGTGGGCATCTCCGGTCCTGGTTGGTTGACCGATCCGCACACGGCGCTGATCGCGCTCGCCCTGGTCGGGATCTGGTCGCAGTTCGGCTACAACCTGGTGCTGTTCATGGCGGGCATCCAGGGCGTCCCGCGCGATCTCTACGAGGCGGCCGCTCTGGACGGAGCCGGCAGTCTGCGGCAGTTCCTCCGCGTCACGGTGCCGATGCTCTCGCCGACGACCTTCTTCGTGTCAGTGATCTCTGCGATCGGATCATTGCAGATGTTCGATCTCGTCTACCTGATGATCCCGCCGACGAGTCCGGCCGGCTCGGCAACCCGGACTGTGGTGTCCCTCTTCTACGAAACCGCGTTCGCCAAGAGCAACCCCGGCTACGGCGCCGCGATCGCTTTCCTGCTGCTGGTGCTCATCGGAGCCCTGACCGGGCTGCAGTTCCGGCTCCAGCGGCGCTGGGTGCACTATGCCTGACCGGATCCGCCCAGGCGCCGGTCGCCTGATCACCTACTCGGTGCTGACTCTCGGTGCACTGTTGGCGGTCGTGCCGTTCGCCTGGGAGCTGTCCACAGCGTTCAAGAGCCTGGGCGAGTCGATCCAGGTTCCCCCGGTCTGGCTGCCCGCGCATCCGCGCTGGCACAGCTTCGCGATGGTTTTCGACAATGCGCCGTTCGCGCGGCAGTTCGCCAACACTGTAGTCATGGCGATCGGCCGGACCACCGGTCAGCTCCTGCTCTGCTCGCTGGCGGGCTACGCGTTCGCTCGGTTGGCTTTTCCCGGCCGTCGGATCCTGTTCGGAGTTCTGCTGTCCATCCTCATGGTTCCGAGCCAGCTGTTCATCATTCCGCAGTACCGCATCATGCAGGAGCTCGGCTGGCTGAACTCGCTGCAGGCGCTGATAGTTCCAGGCATCTTCAGTGCCTTCGGCACCTTCCTGCTGAGGCAGTACTTCCTTGGCCTGCCCAATGAACTGGGCGAGGCCGCCGAGCTGGACGGGTGCGGTCCGCTCCGTACCTACTGGCATATCTACCTACCGCTCGCACGGCCCGGCATGATCGCCCTCGGGGTGCTCACGCTGCTTTGGTCGTGGAACGACCTGCTGTGGCCGCTCATCGTCAACACCGACCCGCGGCAGATGACGTTGTCAGCCGGCCTCGCCTCACTGAAAGGTCAGTACCTGACCAACTATCCGGTCCTGATGGCTGGTGCCGTGATGGCGACATTGCCGATGATCGTGGTGTTCGCAGTGCTGCAGCGACAGGTTGTCGAGGGCGTCGCCTCGACCGGCACGAAGGGTTGACGATGGCTTCCCCGCCGATCGGGTCCGTCGGACGGCTGATGGCCACGGGTAGGCCGCTCACTTGGCTCTTCACCGGCGACAGCGTGACAGCGGGAGAGCAGCACACCTACGGGCAGCGCGACTTCACTCAGCTGTTCGAGGAACGGATCCGGTACGAGCTCGGTCGTGGCGCCGACACCGTCATCAACACCGCGAAGAGCGGCTGGACCGCCGGTGACCTGGTCGCGGAGCTCGACCATGCGGTGTTGCGCTGGAAGCCGGACATCGTGATCGCCGGGATCGGGCTGAACGACTGCCGTCAGGGCGAGGCCGGCCGCGACGAGTTCCGCAAGCAGTACGTCGAGGTGGTCGACCGGATCCTCGCAGCCGGAGCCCACCTGATCCTCCAGACACCGAACGGCGTACTTCCGTCGAGCCTCGAAGCCCGGACCGGCGCCATTCCCGGTTACGCCGACGACATCCGGGCCCTGGCCACGGCGCGCGGTTGCGGCCTGATCGACCACCACCGGGTCTGGGCACGGGCCGAGCCCACGGGCGCCGCGCAGGCGTGGATCAGCGAAGGCTGCCATCCGAACGGCTACGGGCACGTCGTGATGGCGCATACGCTCCTGCGAACCCTCGGCCTGTTCGACCCCCGCAGCCACGTCGGCCGGCTGCACATACCGTACGAGGCCGCCGCGGTGACCACACTTGAGTAGCAAGGTCCAGGGACCTTTAGGACCTAGACAGCCTGGCGCCAGGCCGAGCTCGCCCCCTGCAGCGAGTCCTCCACGCTCTCTGGCATCGCGACTCCTCCCGACGGTCCGCAAACCGCGCCGAGATTCAAGGGCAGCAATGCCCCCAGACCACTGATGCGACTGGCGCTCCTCCGGTGCGTTGTGCACGAATTGTCACTATGCCACTTGGCTGGGCCGCACCTTGGCTCTTCTCCACGAAGAGCAGCACGAAGTCCCGCCTCGGAACATCGTCCAACTCAAGGCAGTTGACGCCTGTGGCCGACGATCAGGTGTTTGTCACCGGTTGAGCGACGTACGGCGCAATCGGAACGTCGAGCACTCGGTCACGGTCGCAGCTGTGCGATCTATTGCCGGCAGGCAGTCACCGGCCACAGGCACCTCTCATCGAAGGCATCCGCCGCCATCCCGCACAGCCGATCGATGCCGGCGTCCGGCTCTCGCACATCCAGGAGGAAGTCTTCGGCTCGATACCTGGCTGGTCACCTGAGCGCCGATGTTGTGTCAGAAGGTGCCGGCGAGCCAGGACCAGACGAGTTCGAACTTGGTCTCGAGGCGGATGCGGACGGCGTCGGTCACGAGCTGTTCGACCTTCTCGCCGATCGCCGGGACCGATGCGCTGACGTGAATGTCGAACGACTGAGTGGTTCCATCGCCCGTCGGGACGATGCTCGTGTGACCACTTAGTCTGACCGGGATGCCCGCGGCGTCACCCTCGACGTCCGCCTCGCGAACCCGGTCGACGCCGGCCGGGTGCCAGATCTTGTGCTGTTCCAGAACCAGCCTGTCGCCCATCAGGCGTCGCATGACTCCCGACGCGTCGTCAGGCGGCATCTCCCAACGGACGCCGAGCCGGAGATCATGGCCCACGTCGAGCGTCGACACGTCGTAGGCCAGAGCACCGAGCCGCTCCAGCACCTGCTGCTGAAAGGTTACGTCTGTGATGATCGCGAACACCTCTTCAGGAGGAGCGCCGTAGGACGTCGTCAGCTGCAGGTCCATCTGGCCATCATCGCCCTTCTGGTGTTCAGTGCGGTGGAGCGAGTTATCCGATAGTGCGTTGCATCGTACGGCTGGTCAGAAGATGTAGAAACCTGTGACCGCAGTGGGTAGGAGACCGAGGATCAGCCACGGGGAGATCGGCGAGCGCTGGAAGATGAGGCGTACCCCGGTGACCGTGAGGATGCCGATGACGCCCGACATGATCCACAGCCCAATCCCCCGACCGCGATCCGATTCAGCGACGCCGATGCTGTAGACCGCGAGCGAAACGGCCGGGACGCTGCCGACGTGGATCAGGATCACAGAGGCGACCCACTTCTGGACGGTCTCGATCTTCATCGGGCGGGGGCGTCGTCGTTTCACAGGTCGTTCCCGGCGTAGGAGAGGTTGAAGCTCTTGTTGGTCAGGGGGAAGTCGGGAACGATCGTGTCGGCAAGTGCCACCGGCAACGCGGGCCAGTTGAAGAACGACGGGTCGACGATCTTGAGTCGCGAGACAGTGCCGTCCGGATCGAACTCGATTCGGTGAGCGATAGTTCCGCGCCATCCCTCAACCAGGCCGACGCCGGAGGTGCGCCCCCTGGCGAGCCACGTGGGCTTGGTAGCTTCCGCGGTCAGCGGCGGCCGGGTCTCGAGCAGCAGGGCAATGAGTGCGACGGAGTTGTCGATCTCGTCGACCCGCGTGAGGAGCCGGGCCAGCACATCCCCGGTCGTGTGGGCTGCTGCAACGACGCCGTTCGTCAACGGGGTGAAGGGGTGGTCGCGGCGAGCGTCGTGATCCACGCCGCTCGCGCGGGCGACGTACCCGAGGGTGCCGATGTCGCGGGCCTGGTCGGGGCTCAGTACGGCGGTACCGGTCATGCGATCCAGTACGACGCTGTTGCCGAGCGCGATGTCGACGATCTGCGCGATGTCGGACCTGATCGCGGTCAACACACTGGGCTCGGGCAGAGCGCGGACGCGAGCCGCGCCAGGCGCGATCGCCCCGCGCAGCAGGCGGTGCCCGGTGACGTGCTTGTTGAGGCGGAGCAGCTGCTCGCGGATTCGCTGGGCGTGGGCGTTGGCGATGCCGAACCCGACGTCGTTGCAGAGGGCACCGATGTCGGTGACATGGTTGTACAGGCGTTCGAGCTCGAGCAGGATCGCGCGCAGAACCTGGGTCTGTGGTGAAACCGCCCAGTCCCTGGCCTCCTCGACGGCAATGCAGAATGCCAGGGCGTGTCCGGCTGTCGTGTCCCCGGACACACGTTCGGCCAGCGGCAGGACATCGGCGAGCAATTTGCCTTCGGCAAGCTTCTCGATGCCTTTGTGGACGAACCACAGCCTCGCCTTGAGTTTCAGGATGGTCTCGCCGACGACCGAGAACCGGAAATGCCCCGGTTCGATCAGGCCGGCATGGATCGGGCCGACCGGGATCTCGTAAACTCCCGGCCCGGCGACCGTGATGAACGGGTAGGGCTCGTCGACGTCCCCGAACTCCGGGGGCGGCCCGGCGTCACGGCCCATCGGATACCAGCCCTCGGGCCAGTGCTGGTGCAGCACGAGCCGACGGGGCAACGGGTGATCGGTCACCTCGATGCCCAACAGATCGTGCAACTCACGTTCGAACCGACCAGCTGGGAAGGACAGCGCGGCCAGACTGGGGATCTGCGGAGACGATCGGCTGGTCGTCAGGATCAACTCGACGCGACGGTCAGGTTGGCCGGCGACGAACAGGTAGACGACGCGGACCGCATCCGGGTCGTCGTGGCCGGAGATCAGCGCGAGTCGATAGCCGTTGGCCAGCAGCGTCGCAGCACGCTCGACCAACGTCGCCGGCGTGACGCTGGACTGACGCCGGTTCGGATAGGTTCTCGGGTCAGGGCTCATCGTGTCCCCACGATCGTGCCCGCCGCCTGCAGGAGCCTGCCGAGAGGCCAATCGACGATCCCGAGGACTGCGACGATTCCTAGACCCGCGAGCAACGGCGCCGCCGTGGATACTCGAAGGGCGCCCGTCGGTCCTGCTGTCGAGGTCCCGAGCAGGAGGCCTGCAGCCTTGGCGACGATCGCAATGAAGACGACGAGCAGAAGGACGAGTACGGCGGCCGCCACCCAGCCCAGCTCGGCCGCGAAGCCGGCGCGGATCAGGCCGATCTCGCTGACGAACAGACTGAACGGCGGCAGGCCGAGGAGCGCTGCCAAGCCCACCGCGAACACGCCCGCGAGCATCGGCGCCCGAAGGAGCAGCCCGCGGACCTGATCGATCCGTGTGGTTCCTTCGCGGGCGAGGATCTCCCCTGCTCCGCAGAACAACACGGCCTTGCCGAGCCCGTGCCCGACGATGTGAAGCAACACCGCCGCGATCGCGAGCGGCGTTCCGATGGCGACTCCGATCGCGGCGATGGCCATGTGCTCGATGCTGGAGTAGGCCAGCAGCCGTTTGTAGTCGCGCTGGGCAATGATCAGGCCGACGGCCAGCAGGAGCGAGGCAAGCGCCACGGCGATCAGCAGGCCACGGACAAATCCGGCGCCGACGCTGGCGACGGCGATCACGCGGTAGCGGGCGAGGGCATAGATCGCGACCGGGAGCAGTACGCCGGACATCAGCGCAGACACCGGCGCTGGCGCCTGGCTGTGGGCGTCCGGGAGCCAACTGTGCAACGGCATCAGACCGGCTTTCGTGCCGAAGCCCAGGACCAGCAGAGCGAACGCGAGCCGCATGACTCCCGGATCGAGGTCACCGGCGTGCGCGACGAGCTGGGTCCAATCGAGCGTTCCGTGCTCGGTGATCCCGGCATGCTTGGCGGCGTAGTTCACCAAGACGGTCCCGAGGTAGGCGAGCGCGATGCCGACCGAGCAGATCACGACGTACTTCCAGGTCGCCTCGAGCGATTGCTTGGTACGCCGATGGCCGACGAGGAAGGCAGTGACGATCGTGGTGGCCTCGACCGCTGCCCAGAGCAGACCGAGGTTGTTCGCCACGACCGCGAGCACCATCGCTGCGATGAACAAGGGCACGAGTACGCCGTATCGTCGAGCGCCGGTCGCATCAGTGTGACCTGCGTCGAGCTCATCGGCGATGTACCCCAGGCCCGAGCAGGTGGCGATGACGCCGACGGCGCCGATGACAATGAGCATCAGCCCGGAGAGCGCATCGATCCGCAACCAGTTGCCCGCCGCAACGATGCCGCCGTCGGCGGTCCAGACCGCCGTACCGACGCCGACGGTCAGGACGACCGTCGCCGCGGCAACTGTTCCCACCGCGACCGACCGGCGCCAGCCCATCAGGAGTGTGGCTCCCGCTGCGAGGAGTGGGGCCGCGATCGGCGCAGCGACCAGCAGCAGCGCGGCGCCGCCAGTGAGATCCGCGGTCATCAACTCTCCCTCATCAGTCGTGCAACTCCCGGAGCTCGTCGATATCGGTCGCGCCGTAGGTTGCCCGCAACCGCGCGGTCAGCACCTGCAGGACGAGCACGACCAGCAGTACGTCGAGAGACACAGCGAGCTCGACGATGCCGGGCACACCGCCGGTGATCAGGAACGCGGTCGTCGCGATCCCGTTGTCGAGCAGCAGGAACCCGACGATCTGCGACAGCGCCCGTCGACGGGTGACGAGCAGGAAGAACCCGAGCAGGACCATCGCGAGCCCGACCGGCACGGCCTGGGTCTCCGCCGTCGGTGAAAGCCTGACCAGCGGCCGGCTCGCGGCGTACGCCAGCAGAATCAGCAGAGCGGCGGCAACGATCGAAGCGGTCACGTTGATCAGCGGCTCGGTCTCGCGGGCCTCGCCGCTGTCCCGCAGTACCCGTCGAAGGATGCCTGGGACAACGATCGCCTTGAGGACCAGGACGCCGGCCGCGACGACACCCAACTCGACGCTGTCCAGCCGGACGGCGAGCGTCCCTGCCAGCACCCCGAGCAAGATCCCCTGCAACACCAACAGACGCACGATGGCCGACAGTTCACGGCGCCACAGCACCATGACCGATGACAAGAGCAGGCCGCCGCACACCAGATAGAGCCACTGAGTCATCAGAATCACGCCAGGAAGAACGAGGACGAGACTGCCAGGACACCGAAGAGGAACGAGCCGGCGAGCAACTCCGGGACCCGGAACAGCCGCAGCTTCGCCATGAATACCTCACCTGCAGCCAGGACCGTTCCCACCGCAGCGACCTTCAGCACGAACACGACAGCTCCCAACAGCAACGCCGCCGGAGACACGGTGGTGGCGACGCCCCAAGGCACGAAGAGGTTCACCCACAACCCCAGCAGGACGGTCAGGCGGAGCGCCGATGCGAACTCGACAAGAGCCAGGTCGCGGCCGGAGTACTCCAGCACCATCGCCTCGTGGATCATAGTCAGCTCGAGGTGCGTCGACGGGTTGTCGACCGGAAGCCGGCCGGCCTCCGCGATCACGACGACCCCGAGAGCGACGGCGGCGAGCAACGTAGCGGGTGATAGCCCGGCTCCCGGTGTCTGCTGGCCGCGCTCCACGATCGCCGACAGGTTGGTGGACCCGACGCCGGCGGACAACGCGAACCCGGCCAGCAGGATCGTCGGCTCGGCCAACGCTGCCACGGTCATCTCCCGGCTCGCGCCCATCCCACCGAACGCCGTACCGGTGTCGAGACCGGCCAGGGCCAGCGCAACCGTACCCAGGAGCAGCAACGCGACCACGGCGAACAGATCGGCAACGCCGTTCAACGGCGAGACGGTGGCGACGAACGGCGCGACGGCCGCGATCACAGCCGTTGTGGCTACCAGGACGGCCGGAGCCGCGGCGAACACCCAGCTCGATCCCTCGGGCGATATCGGCTCCTTGCGGAACTGTTTGCGCAGGTCCCGCCACGGTTGGCCGATGCCGGCACCCGCGCGTCCCTCGAGCCGGGCCCGAACCTGCCGCATCACACCTGCGAGGTACGGCGCGACGACCACCAGCAGGGCGACCTGGATGACCACACCAAGCGTGCTCATGTTGTCAACCCCACGACGACCAGGACGACGATCAGGCCGGCAAGCCCCAACGCAAGATACCTGTGCACGCTGCCGTTCTGCAGCCGGCTCATCACGTCTCCGACCTTGATGCCCCCGGCAATCACCGGCGGATACAGGGCCGCTTCCACCCGGTCGTCGACCCGCTGCCGGTACTCGACGCTCTCGATGAGGTACTGCGACTCCGCGTGGTGAGTCACGTCGACGTCCTTCTCGGGCCGCAGTACGTCGTCGAACACCCGCGTCAACGGCTCGGCGAACGATGTCGCCGTGTACTCCATCCGGGGATCCAACCGCGTGCCACCACACCCCCACACCAGCGACCGACGACGCGGCAGACCGCGGCGAATCAATGCCACGACTGCCAATGCGCCCACCAGGAGGCCCGCCAGAATCAGCAGCGGCGAGATCTGTCCCTCAACGCCTGCCAGGTGCAATGTCACCCCGCCTCGCAGCGGGGCACCATCGTGCACTGTCGGCAACAACCCGAGCACCTTGCTCAACGCCGGCCCGATCGAGGCAGGAGCAATCGCCAACGCTGCACAAGCCGCTGCTGCCAGCGCCATCGAGACACGCATGATCGTCGGCGACTCGGTCGCGACCGCTGCTGGTACCGAGCGCGGTCGAGCCAAGAAGCCCACGCCGAACGCCTTGACGAACGTCGCAACCCCCAGACCGGCGGTCAGTGCGACGACCGCGACCGCCAGCGGCATCGCCACCGCCACGACCGTGTCCGCTCCTGGCAGTCCGTGGATCAAGCCCTGCAGCAGCAGCCACTCCGACACGAACCCATTGCCTGGCGGAAGAGCAGCAGCCGCGAGCGCACCCACCGCGAACAGGATCGTCGTGACAGGCATGCGCGAGGCCAATCCGCCAAGGCTGTCGAGATCCCGAGTCCCGGTCGAGTGCAGGACCGATCCCGCGCCCAGGAACAGCAACGTCTTGAAGCCGGCATGATTGAGCGCGTGCAGCAACGCTGCGGCGAGCAGCAGACTCGCCAAAGCACGATTGCCGTCAGCAGCCAACACCCCACCGGCTCCCACACCGATCAATACCAGGCCCATGTTCTCCGTGGTCGAGTAGCCGAGCAGCCGCTTCAGGTCCACCGCGACGCTCGCCTGCAGAACGCCATACACCGCCGACACAGCACCGAAACTCAGGACAAGTAGCCACCACCATCGTGGGCCGCCACCGAGCAGATCGAACCCAACTCGGACGATCCCGTACAGGCCGAGCGTCACCATGGCAGCCGACATCAAGGCCGACACCTGGCTGGGCGCCTCGGGATGTGCCTTCGGCAACCACACGTGCAGGGGCACCATGCCGGCCTTCGAACCGAACCCGAGGAAGACCAGCACGAAAGTCAGGGAGCGGGTCGTTTCCGGCAGGTGCGCAGCTCGCAGGGCATCGAACGATTCGCCTCCGGCTCGCGACGCGAACGTCACGAGACCGAGCAGGATCAGGATGAGGCCGGCGTGCGTCATCGCGCCGTACCAGCCGCCGGCATCACGCACCGCAGGCCGAAGTCTGTGCTCGGCGAGCACCAACGCCAGCGACGTGAGCGCCATCAGCTCCCAGAGCACAAGGAACGTCGTCACGTTGCCGGCCGCAGGGACCAGGATCATCGCAGCCACGAACAGCGGCAGCAGCGCCTGCGCGGTCCGCGAACTCGCGCCGGTCCCGTCAGCGTGATGCCCGCCGGAATAGCCGATGCTGTACAGCCCGGCGAGCACGGCGACACCGCCGACCATGACGCAGAACCACCCGGACAGCGCATCCACGTGCAGCACCGCTTCGCTCAGCGGGAGCAGTTGCCGAACGGTGACCGTGAACGCATCGCCGGCGATCGCCAGCACGCCCGCGACCACCCCCAATGCCCCGGCAAGAGCAGTCGCCGTACCGGCCACGACAGCTCGGACGCGCGGCCCGGTGAGAGCAGAACCCAGCGCTCCCACGACGGCGACCAGCAGCACACCGAGCAGCGCCCAACCGATCGTCATCTGCCGGTCAGATCCCGCAACGCCTCAATAATCTGCGGCGGCTCCGGAGGACAGCCCCGGACGACGACGTCCACCGGAATCACGTCAGCAACCGCTCCCTCGACGCCATAACCTCCGGCGAACACACCGCAGTCGTGCGCACAGTCCCCGACGGCGACAACCCGTTTCGGCGCCGGCGTCGCGTCGTACGCCTTCCGCAACGGCTCCGCCATGTTCCGGGTCACCGGACCGGTCACGAGCAACACATCGGCATGCCGCGGCGACGCGACCAGGCGGGCGCCGTACCGCTCGCCGTCGTACACAGGGCCGAACGCCGAACCGATCTCGACCTCGCAGCCGTTACACGACCCAGCGTCCACATGGCGCACCTGCACCGAGCCGCGCAGTACGTCGTCTCCCCCGGTCTCGCGCTGCGGTGCGGGCTCCGCGACCCGACCTGTCGCGCGGATCTTCCGCAGCAGCGCTCTCATCGCACCGCCCGCTTCACCCGCGATCGCCCTGACGCTCGCGCGTCCGCACGCAGACCGTCGAGCAGCTCCGCCTGCTCCGACAGCACCGTCGTCAGGATCCGTCGCGCCACTGCCAGCAGCTCGGCAACCTGCGGACTGGTCAGCGAGTAGTAGACCACCGAACCGTCCTTGCGCGTCGCGACCAGTCCGGACCGTCGAAGCACGGCCAGCTGCTGCGACAGGTTGGAGGCCTCCAGCCCGACCTCGGACAGCAACTCACCGACCGCCATCTCCCGCTCGCTCAACAGCTCCAGCACCCGGATCCGGGCGGGGTGCCCCAGCGTCTTGAAGAACTCCGCCTTCAGCTGGTGCAGCGGTGTTGTCATCGATCCGCCTCCATCACTCCATGTCCTGCGCAATGCATGCGATCATGAATTGAAAGAATCTGCAACTCTTGTGTACGGTGTGGCCCCAGCCACGGCCGGACGGGAGACCATGGACACCTTCAGCGCGGAACTGCGACAGCGGATCGCCGCCGCCCGTCACGCACTCCGGGCGGCCAGGGCCGACGGTGATCTCGACGCCGAGCGCGTGTACTCGGGTGAGCTCGACAGCCTCCTCCGCCTGGCCATGGAGCACGGCGTGACAGTGCCGGACCACCCCGAGGACGAGCACTGACCGCGCGCGATTCGGGCCGAAGGGCCGACCCGACGCTCTACGAGGTGACCTGTACCTCAGCCGAGCACGACGAGCCGACCCGCACGGTGACCGATGCCGCCGGAGTCACCGAACTCGTCCGCCAAGCCGCGGCCACCGGCTCGCGGGTCCACGTTCGCCCGCTGCCGGACACAGACTCACCGGACTGACATAGCTCGGCGCGTTCAGAAGCCCGTCACATGTAGATCGTCGATGTCATAGGTCAGGTTGTTGCGTACGGCCACAACACCGGCAACGCGCGAGACCACGAGAGCTGCATGCTCGACCTGGCTGCGATATACAAGCATCCCTTCCAGCTCAACGACACCGCTGATCACTCGGACCGTCAGCTCCGCAAGGTCGCGTGTCGGACGTCGGCGGTCACGCTCGACCACAACACGGACCTCGGCGGCGATCTCCGCGTCAGGGCGCCGGAAGACCTCGAGCAGATCGCGTCTGGTGACCAGCCCGATCAAGCGGAGCTGGTCGTCGACGACGCACAACGCAGGCCTTGCCGGATCTGCCAGTCGGCGCGCAGCCGCCCCGATCGACGCATCGGAGGAGATGGTCGGCGAAGGCGAACACATCAGCTCGCGTGCGGTGGCCGCACGGGCCTTGCGGCGCCGTCGGCGTGCTGCGCTCGTTCCGATCAGCGGCATCTGGTCGACCCCGCCGTGGAACTCGAGGTTGACCAGAACGTCGTACTCGCTCACAACCCCGATCGGGATCCCGTCGGACACCACGGGCACTGCGCACGTCTCGGCGGCCAGGAGCGCGCACGCGACCTGCTTGAACGATGCCTCAGGAGTCACGCTGACCGGCGACCTCGTCATCACCATCCCGACGACAGGCTCGTTCATCTCTCCCACCTCGGCCGCACTTGCTAAGATTAGAAACTGCTCAAGACGATCATGGACCGAGGAGCCGCGCCGTGCACAGGCCTCTGTACGAACGGAAGGCGGAGTTCTTCAAGACGCTCGCTCACCCGGCACGGATCCGCGTCCTCGAACTGCTGACCCAGGGCGATCACTCGGTCGCCGAGATGCTGCCGGAAGTTGGCATCGAGCCTTCGAACCTGTCCCAGCACCTGGCTGTCCTCCGACGTGCCGGTCTGGTGACCACCCGGAAGGTCGGCTCGACAGTCATCTACTCCCCCACCAGCCCGTACGTCGGCGAACTCCTGACCGTCTCCCGCCGCATCCTCACCGGCCTGATCAACGACCAGGTCGAACTCCTCGAGGACCTGCGCGAACCGGCCGGCCAGGGCGCGGGCCGTCGGTCCGTCTGAGCGGGGATCAATGGTCGATGGGGGGAGGCCAGATCGCGACGAAGTCAGCAGAGTTCACGTCGCGATGACGCTGCGCGGTCGATTGACCGAGGCGGCAGCTGCCGAGGCGGCAACTGCGATCATCGCCGTACTGAGCCGGTGCGCTGCTGGAATCACCGACTCCCGGCTGCGTCTGACCGGCGCCAACTGCGCGGATGGTCCCGGCATGGTCCAGGTGAGCGTCGTCGTCTACGGCGTACCGGCAAGAGTCCAGGTGACGGCACCGTCGTTGGTTGACGCAGCCGCCACTGCCGCGACGCGCCTGGAACGCCTCCTGAGCGCGCTGACCGCTCCCGCCGGGTCCGCTGACGCCAGCGATTTCGCACACTGGCCCCACCCCAAACGCCGCCCACTCGCAATACCGTTCCCCGGACACATCACCAGGCTCAAAGTTGTGAAGCTACAGCCCATCACCCCGGCGACAGCCATCGCCGCCATGCATGCGATGGACTACAACTTGCACCTGTTCACCGATGCCGACACCGGCGAGGACGCCGCTGTCTGTCGTCGCGGACCAGCCGGGCACCTATTGATCCGCCAGCACACGACGCAACCGCCGGGAACCCCGGTGCCTCGACTCGTCATCGATTCGCGCCCCGCTGCCGCACTGACAACCGAGCAAGCTGCGCGACGACTGACCGACCACGGCCTGGCCCACATCTTCTACACCAACCAAGAAACCGGCCGAGGAAACGTCCTCTACCGCCGCTACGACGGCAACCTCGGCAACCTCGGACCAGACGACGAGTAACGACGCGTCATCGTCCAACCACCGTCGTCTCGGGACAGTCGGCTGTCGTGTGGATGGTTGCGACGTACGGCCGTTCATTGCCGCGACCTCGACGCCGCTGGATCGGAACTTGAGCGCGCTGCGTGGGTAATCCCCGTCCGGTGCGCTGCAAGAAATCTTGGTCGTACCCGGCGAATTCCGGCGGCGAGGACGGTCTGACACGTCAACAGGTCCTGCGATCACCCGAGGGAGCTTTCCGTGACAGAGTCGAACCCCACCACCCGGGCAATCGTCACCGGCGCCAGCCGCGGCTTCGGCCGTGGCACGGCTGAAGCGCTGGTTGCCGCCGGCATCCACGTCGTCGGAGTCGCCAGAACCACCGGCACCTTGGAGACAGCCGCCAAGGAAGTCGGCTTCACCGCAGCACCCGGCGACGCGGCCGATCCCGAGCTCGCGGCGGGGCTCATCTCCAAATATGAACCCGACCTCCTCGTCCTCAACGCAGGAGTCACGCCGCCGATGGGACTGCTCGGTGAGCAATCCGGAGACGCTGGTCACCATGATGACTCAGGAGAAGGTGCCCGAGAGACTTCTGTATACAACCTCGCAGCCGTACACGCTGTACGTCAATCCGCCGCCGGGAAGCGTGCTCAGCGCGGTCCAACCGCCACCGAACGGAGCAGCCGCGGCCGGTGTTCGTGCCTGGAGCGTCAGGCAGGCCGGAGTCGTTGCGACGGACCTGGTCGATGAGCACCGGCAGAACCTCGCCGAGGTGGTCCAACAGATCATGCTCATCCTGGCCGGCTTCTTCTTCGGTCTGTTCGCGTCAACCACGCCCTGGGCCGTCCGCGGGCTGAGACTGGGCATGCGTTCGGCCCGAGCCTGAGTGCTGTCAGGTGCACTCCTGGCGCACTACCCGGGTCTCCCGACGGCTGATCACTCGGGTTAGCGCCGAGTCCCAAGTGGATGGGGCGGATCGTTGACGAGCCGTGCGGTCGCGCCCTCGCGTGCCGGCCGGATGCACCGGCAGCCTTCGCTGACCTGGACCTCCGGCGTGAACTGGCCGACGAACACTGTAGCTGGGAAGGCGGCCTGACTCGCGTATCTCCCGACCCCAAGCGACATGTGCAGCGCCAGGCGGTAATCGCAGACCGCGCAGCCACACCGACCCACAGTTAGTTTGCCGAAGGCAACTGAGACAGGCACTGTGGCGAGGTGGAACTGGACCCGGTGCTCGAGTTGTAAGGGCTGCCGCCCGAGCAGTTCACCGCTGCCCGCAACCAGCTCGCCAAGACGCTCCGCGACGCCGGCGACACCCACAGCAGCCAAACCATCCGACCCTGCGCAAGCCATCCATCGCGGCATGGCTGGCCAACCACCTCGTACGAACAGCGCCGGATCAAATCGCGGAACTGACCGAGTTCGGCGACGACCTCCGCGAAGCCCACCGTCTCGGCGACCGCACCCGGCTCAAGGTGCTCACACCTCGGCGGCACGAACTGGTCAACCGCCTTGTGGAGGTCGCGAGGGCGAACGCGGCCCAGGACGGACGCTCGATCACCATGAGCACATGCGAGCGGCTCGCGGCCACCCTCGACGCGGCGCTGGTGGACCCCGGTGCCGCCCAGACCCTGCGCAGTGGACGCCTCAGCAGCGGACTCCGGCACGTCGGGTTCGGCGTCGTGGACGAGGCGGGTGCGCCGCTTCCGGTCACTGGGCTGATGCGCGACCGGCCGACACCCGTGGCGACTGCCGCCAAGGCGTCTCCACGTAAGTCCAGCCCGCCGAAGAAGACGCCAGTCGGGAGGACAAGAAGGGTCGCACAGCAGGAGCTGCTGCGCAGGCAACGCGCGGAGCTGCAGGAACGTCTGCAAGAGGTCGAGGCCGACTACGAAGCAGCCGAGAACGAGCGAGCAGCTGCCGAGTGCGAACTGGACGCCAACGAGCACCACATCGCCGACATGCAGACCGCGATCGGGCGACTCACCGACGAGATGGCGAGATTCAGGACCACTCGCTGATGTTCATCTGGTCCGATGGGAGGCACCTGCGGGCGGATCTCTACAACCTCGTCGTCTGGAAACCTGCCTTGGGGGCGGCGGGTGTGCTGCCACCGCCGGTGAAAGGCGCGCGAGGTCGTCGCCACTACAAGAAGGATCGGACCGTGGGTCCGCACGCAGTGCGTCACTACTACGCCAGCATCACGCTCGCGGATGGTGTGAACATCAAGGAGCTCTCGGAGTACCTTGGTCACGCCGATCCGGGCTTCACTTTGCAGATGTACACGCACCTGCTTCCGTCGTCGTACGACCGGGCCCGGCAAGCGGTGGACCGTCGGCTGGCTCGTGTTGCTCCGTGGGCGACGGAGCAGCGACGGAGCAGGCCGGATCGGGACCCCGGCCACGGAGAACTCGACGACGGCCCCGGTCTTCTCTGACCCGATCGAAGCCTGAGCCAGGATGCCTTGTAAATAAGGCTATTTAAGCTCGGCTGATGTCTTTCCGAGCAGGCGGCGGGCGACAATCAGTTGTTGGATTTGTTGGGTTCCCTCGAAGATGTCCAAAATTTTGCTGTCTCGGGACCATTTTTCTAGGAGGTGGTGTTCGGAGTAGCCGAGGGAGCTGGTTAGTTCTACGCAGCGGAGGGTTATCTCGTTGGCGGTGCGGCCGGCTTTGGCTTTGGCTATGGAGGCTTGGAGGGAGTTGGGGTGGGCGTTGTCGGCCATCCAGGCGGCCTGGAGGGTGAGGAGGTAGGCGGCTTCCCAGTCGGCTTCCATGGAGAGGTACGTCGCGGCCGCGGCGGGCTGTAGGTGGACGGGGCGGTCGTAGTCGACTTCAACGCCGGCCTCGGACAGAAGTTCGCGGGTGAGTTCCAGGGACGCGCGAGCGCAGCCGACGGCCATCGCGGCGACCAGGGGGCGGGTGTTGTCGAAGGTCTGCATGACGCCGGCGAAGCCCTTGTCGATGTCGGCCGTGCCGAGCAGGTTCTCGCGCGGGACGCGGCAGTTGTCGAAGCGGATGGTCGCGGTGTCGGATGCGCGGATGCCCAGCTTGTGCTCGAGGCGTTCGACCGTCATGCCGGGCGTGTCCTTCATGACCACGAACGACTTGATCGCGGCCCGACCGAGGGTCTTGTCGAGCGTCGCCCAGACGACCACGGCGTCGCACCGGCCGCCGGCGGTGACGAAGATCTTCTCGCCGTTGATCACATAGTCGTCGCCGTCGAGCCGGGCGGTCGTCTGGATGCTGGCGGAGTCGGAGCCGCAGTCCGGCTCGGTGATCGCCATCGCCGCCCACACACCGTCGAACCGCCGCAGCTGCTCGTCGGACGCCACGGACGCGATCGCCGAGTTGCCGAGTCCTTGCCGCGGCATCGACAGCAGCAGCCCGACGTCGCCCCAGCACATCTCCATGATCGACAGCACCGACGACAGGTTCGACCCGTTGACAACGCCTTCGTCCACAGCCGAAGTACGTCGTACGCCGGAAGCGCCCGCGCCCGAACCGGTGCCTGAGGCACCTAAACCGTCGACCATCGCGGCGAGCATGTCCAGCTCGACCGGGTACTCGTGCTCGGCCAGGTCGTACCGGCGCGAGTTCGGCCGCAGCATCTCCGCCGCGACCTGATGCGCCTGGTTGACGAAGGCCCGGAACTTCCGCGGAGTCTCGAGGTTGATCATTAGGGCATGTCTCCTCATCTCGTGTCGTAGCGAGCAGGTGCTCGGGGGTGTAGCTCGGTGCGCCGGGGCGGAGGTCTCGATGCGGAGCATCGTGGCCTTCGCACCGGTGCAGCGAGATGCGCCCCCGAGTGCCGCGCAGTAGACACGAGATGAGGAGACATGCCCTAAACGAGCACCGCCCCTTCCATTACGCCGATCGCTCGTAGGTCGCGGTACCAGCGCTCCACCGGATGCTCCTTCACGAACCCGTGCCCGCCGAGCAGTTGTACGCCGTCGGTCCCGATCTGCATGCCCTTGTCGGTACACAGCCGCCGCGCCAACGCCGCTTCCCGGGCGAACGGAAGCCCTTGCGCAGCACGCGATCCGGCCCGGTACGTCACCAGCTTCATACCCTCGAGCTCGATCCCGATGTTCGCCACCATGAAGGCGACCGACTGCCGATGACTGATCGGCTCGCCGAAGGCCTCCCGGGAGTTCACGTACGGCGTGACGTAGTCGAGCACCGCCCGCGCCGTACCGAGGGCCAGCGCACACCAGCCGAGCCGCGACAACCGCACGCATTCGACGTAGTCGTCCAACGACCCGAGCGGGAGGGCCGGTACGTCGGTCAGGATCACCCGGCTCAACGACGCGGCCCGCAAACCCATCGACGGCTCCGCCTCGATCACCACGCCCGGGTGATCCGCCTCAACCACGAACAACCGCGGACCGGCGTCGGTCTGCGCGCCGATCACGAACAACTCCGCCTCCGCGCCCCGCGGCACCAACGACTTCACGCCGTTCAACAGCCCGCCCGTGAACCGCGTGCGCAACGAGAACGGATCGAACACCGGCCGCGGCTCGACCAAGGCCAGCGCGGCCGCCGGCACGGATGAGCCGGTGAACGCCGGCAGGTACGTCGCCTGCTGGGTCTCGTCGCCCCACAGCGAGATCGCGGTGCTCACGGCCGACGGCGCCAGACACGCGACGGCCTGCCCCATGTCGCCGTACGCGAGCGCCTCGGCGACGAGTACGCCGGTCATCGCGGACCGCTCGGTGACGATGCCGCCGAGCTCCTCCGGGACCTCGATCAGGCTCAGCCCGAGCTCGGCCGACGACTCCAGCACCTTGGCCTCCGTAGCGCAGGCGGTGTCAGCCGCGGAGGCAGCAGGCCGCAGGAGGTCGGAGGCGAACGAGCGGACGACGTCGACCATCATCTGCTGGTCGTCGGTCGGCGTGAGGTCGAACCGCCCGGTCCCCTTCGCCGCGGGGAGCCGCGCCGGCGCAGTCAGCTTCGTCGCAGCCGAGAACCGCCGGGAGAGCGCTCCCGCCGTCCGGAATCCGGTCTTCGTTGCCTCGAAAACCGCCCGTTCGGCGGGTTTCCGCAACCCGAACCGGTCGATCGCCCGCCACCGGGCCAGCTTGTTGAGCAGGGCCACGCCGACCCCGATCGCGTCCCGGCGCCCGCGCGTCCTGTCCTGGAGGCTCATACCGCCAACTGTAAACCGAAGTTACAACCCAGGTCACGCTGGTAGCCTGACGCAACCGGTCCGAAGGAGCGCAGCAGTGGCGGTCAGCATGTCCGACGTGGCCCGCCACGCGGGCGTGTCGCAGCGCACCGTGTCGAACGTGGTGAACAACTACGTCCACGTCTCCCCCGCGACCCGCGCCCGCGTCCAGGCCAGCCTCGACGCCCTCGGTTACCGCCCGAACACCGCCGCCCGCCGCCTGCGCACCGGCCGCACCGGCACCGTCACGCTGGCCGTGCCGACCTTCCGTGAGCGGTACTTCGCCGACCTCGCCGAAGCCGTCATCGCCGCGGCCCGCGATCGCGGTACGACGATCCTGGTCGAGACGACCGGCGGCCGGCACGACCTCGAGGTCGAGCTGCTCCGCGGCGGCGGCGAAGTACTCACCGACGGCGTGATCATGAGCGCGGTCTCGCTCAGCCGCACCGACCAGCGCAGTACGCACCCGGTCGTGCTGGTCGGCGACCGTGAGCCCGGCAGCGCGATCGACCACGTCGGCATCAAGAACCGCGAGGCGGCACAGGCGGCGGTCACGCATCTGCTCGACACCGGCAGGCAACGGATCCTGCTGCTCGGAGCGGAACACGGCCCGAGACGCTCGTACCAGCTCCGCCGCGAGGGCTACCAGGCCGCGCTCAAGAAGCGGGGCCTCGATCTGGACCCGGCGATGATCGTCGAATGCGACTGGACGACCGCCGAGGCTGCGGACGCGATCACCCGTACCTTCGACGAACTCCGCCCCGACGGCATCTTCGCGATGAACGACTCGGCGGCGCTCGGCGCGCTCCGGGCGCTGCAGCGCGCCAAGATCGACGTACCGGGCGACGTGTCCGTCATCGGCTTCGACGACATCGTCGAATCGAGCCTGTCCACCCCGACCCTCAGCACGATCGCCCCGCTGCTCGACGACATCGCGAGCAACGCGCTCGACCTGCTCGACGAGCAGCTGGACGACGATCACGTCCCGCAGCACCGGATGGCCGGCTACGAGCTCCGCGTCCGGGAGAGCACCGCCCGCTGATCACGCGTTCACCGGACAACCCCTTGTGGACAGGATTTGCTACGTAGTAAATTCCGGCAGCATGACCCGTACCGCCCTCGCCCCCAGGTTCACCGGCGCCGGAAAGATCGAGTTCGCGGACCACGAGTACCCGGACCCCGGCCCTGGCCAGCTCCTCCTCGCCGTCCAGGCCAACGCCCTGTGCGGCACCGACCGCAACCAGTACTACGACGGCTCGTCCGTCGTCCCCGGACATGAAGCCGCCGGCACCGTCCTGCAAGCCGGCGAAGGCACCAGCACGCCCGTCGGCGCGCGCGGCGCGGTGTTCCTGATGGACTTCTGCGGCGAATGCCGCAGCTGCAAGCTGAACGCGACCAACCAGTGCCTGGCCAAGCGTGCCGACATGGGCTTCAGCCACGACGGCGGCTACGGCCCGTACGAGCTGGTGCACGAGTCGAACTTCTTCCCGATCACCGACGACATCGAGATCGGCAACGCGACGATGCTGCTCGACGTGATGGGCACCAGCAGTCACGCGATCGGCCGCGCGGCACTGGTCAGACCAGACGTCGAGAGCGTGTACATCGCGGGGGCCGGCCCGATCGGACTCGGTCTGACCGTGATGAGCAAGCTCAAGTACGGCGCCGACGTGCCGGTCTACATCTCCGACTTCTCGCGCTGGCGGCTCGACTTCGCGGAGTCGTTCGGCGCGATCCCCTTGCACGCGGACGATCTGGGCGCGGCCGGAGCTCCGGACGTCGCCTTCGACTCGTCCGGCAAGCAGTCCGCCCGCCGCGCCGCGCTCGACATCGTCAGCAAGCGCGGCGCGCTGATCTGCGTCGGCCACGGCGAGTCGCTCACGATCGACGTGTCCAACGACCTGATAGCGCCCGAGCACGCGATCCTCGGCAGCGAGTACTTCCGGTACGACGAGATGGCGGGCAACCTCGCGCTGCTGACCGAACACCAGGAGCTGATCTCGCGCGTGATCAGCCATCGTTTCCCGGTCGCGGAGATCGCCGGCGCGTTCAGCCTGTTCATGAGCGGCGAGACCGGCAAGGTCGTCGTCACCCAGGACGGCGCCGCATGAGAGTCGCGGTCGTCGGCGCCGGCGGCTGGGGCGAGCACCACGCGCGGATCTTCTCCCGCCGCGAGGACACCGAGCTGGTCGGGATCTTCGGGCGCACGGCCGAGCGCACGCAGGCCCGGGCCGAGAAGTACGGCACCACGCCGTACACCGATCTCGACGAGATGCTGCGCAAGGAACAGCCCGAGCTCGTCACGGTCTGCCTGCCGAACGAGGACCACTACGACGTCACGCTGAAGCTGGTGCGGACCGGCGTACCGCTGCTGGTCGAGAAGCCGCTCGTGTTCGACCTCGGCGAGGCGGACAGCCTGCTCGCGGAGGCCGGCGACAACTTCTTCGCGATCAACTTCAACCACCGGTACGCCGAACCCGTGCAGCGCGCGAAGGCGCTCATCGACGCCGGCGAGCTCGGCGATCTGGTCTTCGCGACCTGGCGATTCGGCGGTGAGGCGAACCACGGCAACTCGCCGCACGCCAACCTGATCGAGACCCAGTGCCACGGCTTCGACATGCTCGAGCAACTGGTCGGACCAGTGGCCTCAGTTGCCGCGCAGATGACCGACAAGACGTACGGCGCCTTCAGCACGGTCGCGCTCGCACTCGAGTTCCAGAACCGCGCGGTCGGCACGATGCTCGGCACGTACGACTCGTCGTACGCCTACCCCGACACCCAGCGGATCGAGATCAACGGCACCGCCGGCCGGCTCGTCATCCACGACACCGTTCGCGCGCTGACGTTCCAGAAGGCGGGCGATCCGGTCGAGCAGCGCTGGCACTCGACGTACTTCGACGACGAGTCCCGCAACTTCGCGGGCACCTTCGACCGCCACGTCGACGCGTTGCTCACCGCACTACGCAAGGGCGAGCAACCGCCCGTCCACGCACGCGCCGGACGCCGGGCCTTGCAGCTCGCGCACGCCGCGATCGAGTCCCACGAGAGCGGACGCCGGGTCAGCACGCACTGAGGTCAGTACGATCCGACGCATGGACCGGACCAACGCACTCGTCGAGCGGATCTTCCGGAACGCCGGAGCCGCACTCGAGCTCTACTCCATCTACCTCGGCGAGCGCCTGGGCCTGTACCGGGCGCTCGCCGACAAGGGCCCGGCGACCTCGGTCGAGCTGGCCGAACGCACGGGCACGAACGAGCGCTACATCCGCGAGTGGCTCGAGCACCACGCTGCCGGCGGTCTCGTCGAGGTCGACGACGTCAAGGCGGCTCCGACCGAACGGCGCTACACCTTGCCCGCGGAGCACATCCCAGTGCTGGCCGACGAGGACGATGTCGACTACCACGGCTACAAGGGCGTCGAGCTCGCACGGGCGGCGCGGATGCTCCCGGACCTCGTCGAGGCGTACCGCACCGGCGACGCCCCGCCGCACCAGCCGTGGGAGCCCGAGGGACGCGCCGAGTTCAACCGGCCGACGTACCTGAACCGACTGGGGAAGGAGTGGCTCCCAGCCATCCCCGAGGTTGACGAACGTCTCCGCGCCGACCCGCCGGCCCGGGTGGCCGACTTCGCGTGCGGCACCGGCTGGTCGTCGATCGCGATGGCCCAGTCCTACCCGAAGATCACCGTCCAGGGCGTGGATCTGGACGAGGACGCCATCGCCGCCGCCCGCCGCCACGCCGAAGAAGCCGGTTCACCGCACCGGCTTCCGCGCTCGAGCAGTACCACTACGGCTGGAGCCTGATGTCCTGCCTGCCGGACGCGATGGGCGATCCGGACTCGGCCGCGACCGGCGCGGTGATGCGCCCGGACGCCCTCCGCCGCTACGCCACCGAGGCCGGGTTCAGTCAGACGCAGGTGCTGCCGTTCCGCACCGACCTGTTCCGCTTCTACCGGCTCATCCCGTGATCGCGTCCGCTTTCGCCTGCAGATAGCGCTGCTCCGGCAAGCTCGTCGTACGCCGGGCCGCCGCCAGGTAATGCTCGTGCGCCTTGGTGGGGTCGCCGGCGCGCTCGTAGAGGTGGGCGCGGACGGCGTCGAGGCGGTGGGTCTCGGTGATGTTCTTGTCGTCCTCGAGCGTCGCCAGCAGGTCGAGCCCCGCCTGCGGACCCTCGACCTGCGAGAGCGCGATGGCGCGGTTGAGCGTCACCATCGGGTTCGGGGCGAGCTTCTCCAGTACGACGTACAGCGAGAGGATCTGGCGCCAGTCGGTCTCGTCCGCGCTCGGCGCCTCGGCATGTACGGCGGCGATCGCGGCCTGCAGCTGGTACGGCCCGAGTCCGCCCTGCTGGAGCGTGTGCAGGATCAGGTCGGCGCCCTCGGTGATCTGCGCGCGGTCCCACAGCGAGCGGTCCTGCTCGTCGATCGGCACGAGTCCGCCGTCGGCCGTCGTACGGGCGGCCCGGCGTGAATCGGTCAGCAACATCAACGCCAGCAGGCCTGCGGTCTCGCCGTCGTCCGGCAGCGCCGTACGCAACATCCGCGCCAGCCGGATCGCCTCCGCCGTCAGCTCGACCCGCTGCAGCTCCTCTCCCGAGCTCGCCGTGTAGCCCTCGTTGAAGATCAGATACAGCACCTGCAGTACGACGCGCAGCCGCTCGGCCCGCTCCGATTCCGGCGGCATCGCGAACCGGCTGCCGGCCGCCTTGATGCTCTTCTTCGCCCGGCTGATCCGCGGCGCCATCGTTGCCTCCGGCACCATGAAGGCCCGGGCGATCTCGGCCGTCGTCAGACCGCCGACCGCGCGCAACGTCAACGCGACCTGCGACGCCGGCGTGACCGCCGGATGGCAGCACAGGAACAGCAACGTCAACGTGTCGTCGGTATCCGGAGCCTCGTCGACATCGGCGCCCGGGGCAACTAACTCCTCCGGCCCGGCCATCGCCGCGAGGCTGTCCTCACGCCGCCGCCGCGCGCTCTCGCTCCGGAACGCATCGGTCAACCGCCGCGTCGCAACAGTAATCAGCCAGCCACGAGGATTCGCCGGTACGCCGTCCACCGGCCACTGCGTCGCCGCCGCGAGCAGAGCCTCCTGTACGGCGTCCTCACACAGATCGAACTGCCCGTGCCGCCGCGCCAAGAACCCCAGCACCTGCGGCGCCAACTCCCGCAGCAACCCTTCCACCACGTTCAGTCCTCCCCTTGGTACGTCCACCCCGACCACCCGTCGGCCCGGATCGCGATCACCGGCCCCCGCGGCGGATCCGCCTCGTACTGCGGATACTTCGCCGCCAGCAACTCGACCGCCGCCGCGTCCGAGTCCACCACCCGCGCCACCCCGTCGACCCGAACCCACCACAAATGCGTCCAGTCCTCGTCGTACTCGTCCACCAGCACCGCGACCCGCTCGTTCGCCGCGATGTTCCGCAACCGCTTCAACGCAGTCGTCGTCTTCGGCTTCTGATCAATCCCGATGAACAACTCGTCCCCGTGCACGACATACGTCACCGGCACGACATGCGGCCGCAGATCCTCCCCGACCGTCGCCAGCCGCCCGACCCGCGCAGCCGCCACCCGAGCCCTACAGCCTGCCTCATCGAGTCGCACACCCCGACCCTAGTCACCCCACCCCCACCCACCCCCACCCACCGCCTCCAATTTGCCTGGATGACCCACCAATTTGCCTGGTTGACCCACCAGGTTGTGGGTTCCCCACCCGGATTCTGGTGGGTAAACCCCCAATTGCATGGGTCAACCAGGCAAATGCCGAGGTGGGAGGCGGATGAGCTGACGCCGGGCGGGTGCGGTGTGGGCGCGATGCCAGTGGGGGCGCGGCAGGCTTCGGTGGGGGTCAGCGTTGGAGGTGGCGGAGGGCGGCGGTGGGGAGGGTGCGGGTTACGGGGCCCAGGAGGGAGGCGTCGCGGAGGGCGGTGCGGGCGGCGAGGTGGCCGCAGGCGCCGTGGACGCCGCCGCCGGGGTGGATGGCGGAGCTGCCCAGGTAGAGGCCGGTGACGAAGGTGCGGGCGCTGCCGAGGCCGATGGTCGGGCGGAAGACGAGCTGCTGCTGCAACTGCATCGTGCCGCCGCCGAGGGCACCGAAACCGAGCGCCGCGTTGCCCGACTCCAGCGCGGACGGGCGCTGCAGATCGCGGTCGACGACCAGGTCACTGAAGCCCGGCGCGAACCGGTCGATCGCGCGCTCCATCCGGCCGGCTAGTTTCTCCGCGGCCGCGTCGTCGGCGATCCCGCGGGGCAGGTGCGAGTACGCCCAGACCGCCTCGGTGCCCGCGGGCGACCGGGTCGGATCCGACTTCGTGGTCTGTCCGATCAGCAGGAACGGCTGCGCCGGGATCCGCCCGGTGTCGAGATCCGCGGACACGTGGACCAGATCGTCGGCCGTCCCGCCGAGGTGTACGACGCCGGCCGACCGCGCCTCGGCCGCCTTCCACGGGATCGCCCCGCTGAGCCGGAAGTTCAGCTTGACCGTCGGGTAGTCCCACTCGAACCGCTCGTCGAGATCACGCCGCAGCCCCGCCGGAATGAGTGCCTCCGGCAACAATTCGCCGTACAGCGCGGGCGCCGACGTGTCCGCGACGACGGCCCGTGCGACCGAGACGGTCTCGCCGGATGCCGTGTGCACGGCGGTCACGCGGCCCGCGGACACCTCGACCCGCGTCACCGGCGTACCCGGGATCAGCAGCGCACCTGCCCGCTCGGCCCGGCGTACCAAGGCGTTGGAGAACGCCGAGGAGCCGCCGGCCGCGACCGGGTAGCCGACGTCCTGCGCGAGCATCGCGAGCAGCCAGCCCATTGTGCCGCTGACGCTGCCGGACAACGGTGCGTCCGCGTGCAGTGCGTTCCCGGCCAGGATCGCCGGCCCCTGCCGCCCGTCGAACAGCTCCTGGCCCATCCGGTGCATCGGCATCGCCATGAACCGCGCGAACCGCAGCAACTCCCCCACCGAGCCGAGCTTCCGCGCCAGCTTCAGACCCGGGCCGACCGGCGGCCAGGTGGTGAGCAGCGCGTTCAGCAACGGCTCCCGGACGGAGACGTACTGCTGGTAGAGCCGCAGCCACGCGTCGCCGTCGCCAGGGTGGTCGGCGCCGAGCGACTTCGCGGTGTCCTCGGGATCCGGGTGGATCGCCGCCGCGGCGCCGTCCTCGTCGAGCAGATGCACCAGCGGCAGCGGCGCGTTCGACCACTTCAGGCCGTACTTCTCCAGCTCCAGCGCGCGCATCACCGGCGATGCGACCCCGAGCGGGTAGTTCGAACTGAAACGATCGCTGATCCAGCCGCCGTCCTCGGTCGACCGGACCGCGCCGCCGAACGTGTCGGCGGCCTCCAGCACCAGCACGTCCCAGCCCGCGTCGGCAAGCGTGATCGCGCTCACGAGCCCGTTCGGCCCGGAACCGATCACTACGGCATCAACACTGCGCGGCAGCATGCCTACGACCTTAGCTCGATCTCCCGGACCAGAGCCGTGACCTCCCGGGCGCGCCCGATCATTGCCGGATCAACCATCCGCCCGTCGGGCAGGACGATCACGCCGCCGTCGGAGACGCCTGCCTTCTCGACCGCCTCGAGCAGCGCCTCGGCCTCGGCGGCCTGGACAGCAGACGGCGTGAAGGCCTCGACAATCGTGGACAGCTGGCGCGGGTGGATCGCCGTACGGCCGACGAAGCCGAGCATCCGCCCCTCCAACGACGTACGCCGGAGCCCGTCGAAGTCGTCGACCCGCGGATAGACCGACATCATCGGCGCCCCCAGGCCCGCCGCCCGCGAAGCCGACACCAGCCGGCCCCGCGACCACGCCAGTCCGGCCGAGTCGTCGACGCCCAGCGCACTGGACAGATCCGCCTCGCCCAGCGCGACCGCGACCACCCGCGGATCGGCGGTCGCGATCTCGAACGCGCGCTCAACACCCAGCGGCGACTCGATCAGCGCCGTGATCCTTGCCGACGGCACCTTTTCCAGCACGACCCGGACATCGGCCGCGCTCTCGACCTTCGGCAGCCGGATCCGGACCGTGGGTACGGCGGAGATCGCGGCCAGGTCGTCCTCGATCCACGGCGACCCGAGCGCGTTCACGCGGATCTCGGTCGCGACCTGCCCGCGCGCGTTCGCCGCGATCCAGGCGACCGCCCAGCCGCGCGCGTCCGCCTTGGCATCGACCGGTACGGCGTCCTCCAGGTCGAACACCACCAGATCGGGGCCCGCGGCAACAGCTTTCGCGAACCGGTCCGGCCGGCTGGCCGGAACATACAAAGCCGTCAGCAACTGATCCCCCTACACGACGCCGGCAGCCCGCAGCGCGGCGAGCTGGTCCGGGGTGACGCCGATCTCCGCGAGCACCTCGTCGGTGTTCGCGCCGTGCGGCCCGCCGGCCCAGCGGATCGATCCCGGCGACTCGGACAACCGGAACAGCACGTTCTGCATCTGCACCGGACCGCCGAGCTCGTCGTCGTCGACGCTGACGATCGTCCCGAGTGCGGCGTACTGCGGATCGCTCATGATGCCGCGGATGTCGTGCACCGGGCCGACCGCGGCCTCGGCCTTCTCGAACTCCTCCATCACGAGCTCCAACGGCCGGGCGGCGATCCACGAACCGACCGCCTCGTCCAGCTCGTCGGCGTGCTCGGCCCGCTCCCGCCCGGTCGCGAACCACGGCTGCGCGACCAGATCCGCGCGCCCGACCAGCGTCACCACCCGCTCGGCGATGCTCTGGGAGCTTGTCGACACGGCGACCCAGCGACCGTCCGCGGTTCGGTACACGTTCCGCGGCGCATTGTTCGACGACCGGTTCCCGAGCCGCGGCTGCACGTACCCGGTCTGCTGGTACGCCGTGATACCGCCGCCGAGCATCATCAGGATCGGCTCGATGATCGCCATGTCGATGACCTGCCCGGCCCCGGACCGGTCCCGCTCACGCAGCGCGACCAGGACGGCGTACGCCGTGGCGAGCGCGGTGATCCCGTCGGCGAGACCGAACGGCGGCAGCGTCGGGGGGCCGTCCGGCTCACCGGTGACCGCCGCGAACCCGCTCATCGCCTCGGCCAGCGATCCGAACCCGGGCCGCCGCGACCACGGACCGACCTGCCCGAACGCCGTCACCCGCGCGATCACCAGCCGCGGATTTGCCTCGAGCAGCACGTCGGGCCCGAGACCCCAACGCTCCAGCGTCCCCGGCCGGAAGTTCTCGACCAGCACGTCATGAGAACGCACCAGGCCAAGAAACACGTCCCGCCCGCGCGACAGGTCGAGCGTCGCGAGCCGCTTGTTCCGCCCGAGGGTCTTGAACCACAGCCCGACGCCGTCCTTCGAAGCACCGTGCGTGCGCGCGGCATCCGGCCGGGACGGGTGCTCGATCTTCGTCACGTCGGCGCCGAAGTCGCCGAGGAAGGTCGCCGCCAGCGGTCCCGCGAACAGCGTCGCCGCCTCGAGCACCTTCACTCCGTCAAGAGGAGCAGGTCTCATCCTGCACACCTGAAGCCGATGGTCTCCGAGCGATCGAGACCACCGCCGGTAAGCACCAGCTTGAAGCTGACCTCGGGCACCTGCGGCCCGCCGTCGGCGTACCAGTCGGAGCCTTCGGCCGCGTAGTGCGAACCGCCCTTGAGGATGCAGAACCGGCTGCGGCCGTCGCGGTACTCGCTCTCGGTCAGGTTCCACACGAGTGGGTCGCGGCGGTCGAACCCTTCGACGGCCGCGGCAACCTGCCACTCGTCCTCGGTCGGCAGCCGGCCGCCACGCCACACGGCGTACGCACGCGCGTCCGGCAGGTCGACGTACGTCACCGGGTGGTCCTCGGTGCCGGGAACCGGAGCGCCCTCGACCCAGTGCTTCAGGAACCGGTTGGCGACCACGGGCCGATAACCGGTCGCAGTCAGGAACTCGGAGTACTCCGCGTTGGTCACCTCTCGCACCGCGACCGAGACGCCGGGCAGCGAGACCTCGCGCTTGACCGTCTGCATGTCGTGCAGGCGAGGCGGTAGCGGCTTCCACTCCTCGACGTACGGCGCCGTGTCGTACAGCCCGGTCTCGCGCCGCCGGTGCCGGACGATCAACGTCCGCTCCCCAGCCGGTACAGCGACCGTCGCGCCGATCGAGGCATCACCGGAGACGGCAGGCACCGCCACGAGCTCAGCCGGCCGCATCGGGAACGCGGACTCGCTGTTGTGCGGCCGCGGCATCGTGCCCAGCCGGCGTGCGGTCGCGCGGCAGGAAGCACCGGCGGTCGCGCCGACCCGGATGATGCCGGCCACGCCGCGACCCGGCACGACCAGGTGGACGCCGTCGTCGTCCGCGGTGATCGGGACGCCCGAGGTCACGTCGTACCAGTCGCCGACCTGGTCCTCGGACCGCAGCACGATGCCGTCGAAGTCCTCCTCGTGGCGGTTGATCAGCGTCCAGAACGTGATGTCGGCCAGGTCGAACCGGGACCCGTGGACGCCGTGGTCGCGGGCCTTCTCCGGGATCTCCGGCGTCAGCTGGATCCAGTCGCCGCCGATCAGCACCGGCGCGAACGCGCGCTGTGCGGCGACCATCCGGCGCAGGGTCGCGCGGTCGCGGGCGTTCCAGCCGACCCAGGCCGAGAACACCGACTCCCAGACCAGCATGCCGACGCCGTTCACCCAGGCGGACTGCAGTTCGTCGCTGTGGTCGCGGTTCCATCGGCGGGTGTGATGCATCATGTGGCGGCGCTCGAACAGGTGCGCGCGCAGCACGCCCGGCGTGTCGGTGTCGGCGAACCACTGCGCCCAGGACAGCGCGTGGTCCGCGATCCTTGCCATCGGCAACCGTGACTCGCCCTCGAACGCGATCGCCGGGTTCGCCTGCCGGAGTGCGCGGGTGAAGGCCGGATCGCCTTCCTTCAGCGTGTCCAGGAAGACGCCGTCGACGTCGAAGTCCGTCACCAGGCTCGCGAACTCGTCGGCGTCGGGCCGCGCGGACCGCCGGGTGCCGACGTCCCACGGGTTGTAGTCGAAGAACACCTTCAGCCCGAGCCGGTGCAGGTCGTCGATCAACGCCCGCAGCCCCGGCACGTCCCGGTAGAAGTCGAACTGGTTGCGGTCGTCGATCCCGATCACCGGGTACGCGTGCCAGAGCACGATCGCGTCGTGCCCGCCGAACTCGTCGAGCCCGTGCCGGACGAACTTCTCCGGCGTGAACTCACCGGTCTGCACGTCGTACAGCAGGTCGTCCCAGAGCCAGACCAGCGCCACCGAGTACGCCGTCTGGGTCCACTCCCGACCCGGTTCGTCGTAGTGCGAGCCGTCGTACCGGGTCCGTTCGATCGCGCCGAACCGCCACTCGGCCAGCTTCGCGCGCCAGCGCGGCAGGTCGGACGGGTCCTCCGGGGCGCCGAGGATCTTGGCGTCGTCCAGGAAGGACAGATCGGTCCCGAGCCCCAGATCGACCCTGGCGGGCAGATCGATGGGCCGCGGTTCGAGCGGATTCACAGGTACACCTCCGCATAACGCGCGTCGATTGCATCCCCGTGAGGCACCGAGGAGATCGCCCCCGCGGCTTGAACACTCAGTGAAGCAGCAACGTTAGCGCGTCGGACCGCGTTCGTCAGGTCGCTTCCCGTGATCGAGTCGTTAGCTGACGCTGCAGCTAACGCTGCGGCGAGCACTCCGCAGAAAGTGTCACCGGCCGCAGTCGTGTCGACGACGTCGACAGGTACGCCGGGAACCGCGATCTCGTCCGCGTCCCGGGTCAGCACGACCGCGCCTTCGCCGCCCAGCGTGACGATCGCCGCGGGCACCCTCTTCAGCAGCGCGGACCGGTCCGGACCACCGATCGCCTCGGCCTCGGTCTCGTTCACCACCAGCAGGTCGACCTCGGCGAGCAATTCGTCGGACAGGTCCGCGGCCGGGGCGGCATTGAGGATGAAGTAGGCCGCAGCTGCGGCCGCCTGCTGGACGACCGGCAGCGGGATCTCCAATTGGGAAAGAACGATTTTCGCTTGTCCGATCGCGGCCAGCGCATCGGCGGACAGGGTCAGCTCGCCGTTCGCGCCGGGCGCGACCACGATCGAGTTCTCACCGCTGTCCTCGACGGTGATGATCGCCGTACCGGTCGGGGCGTCGCTGGTCGTCGCCAGCGAGAGATCCACTCCGGAGCCGCCGAGGGCCTCGCGCAGCAGTGCGCCGCCGTCGTCCGCGCCGAGCGCGACGACCATTGCGGTCGGTGCACCGGCCCGCGCCGAGGCGACCGCCTGGTTGGCTCCCTTACCGCCCGGTCCGCGGCTCATGACACCGGCCAGCACGGTTTCCCCCGGACGCGGGATCCGCTGGACCGGCAACACGAGATCCACATTCGCGCTGCCTACTACTACAACCTCAGGCCGCACCCCGGGCCACCTCCACAGTCCTAGCCGCCAGTTCGTCGATCGCGATCTGGTTCATTCCCGGGAGGCTCGTGGTCACCCGGTTGTCCAGTGGTGTCGACCACTCTGCCGGAACCCCACGCGTCGCGCCAAACACGGCACCCACCGTGGCGCCGGCCGAGTCGGTGTCCCAGCCGCCCATCACCGCACGACCGACGGCGGTGGTGAAGTCCGGAGCGGTCAGCGCGTACGCCGTGAGCGCAGTGTTGTTCACCGCGTGCACCCAATGCAGATCGCCGTACTCCGCATGCAACGCGTCCAGTGCGTCGTCGAGGTCGGCATCCGCGAGCGTGAGCCCGAAGCGGACAGCACGGGCGATCGCACCGTGCCCGTTGACCACCTCGAGGCCGGCGACAGCAGCCTTGACCGGATCGTCGAGGACTACGGCGGCCGCCGACATCGCGGCGACCCAGAGCGCGCCGTCGACGCCGGCGCCGGTGTGGCTCAGCCGGGCATCGACGAGGGCGAGCCGGGCGGCCGCAGTACGGTCGCCGGGGTTCGCCCAGCCGTAGGCGTCGGTGCGGATCTGCGCGCCGATCCACTCGCGGAACGGGTTGCCGACGACGGCCGCGCGGGCCGGGTCGACGCCCTCGAGAAGGTTGCGGTAGGCAACACGCTCGGCGGTGAACACGCGGCCGGCCGGCAGGTCGTTCAGCCAGCTCAGCGCGACGTCCTCGGTGGTCAGCCCGCGACCGTGCCGCTCCATCATCAGCAACGCGAGGATGGCGAAGTTGATGTCGTCGTCCTCGGGCATCCCGTCGATGACCTCGCGCAGGCTGTTCACCTTCGACCGCCGGTTCCACGGCCACCGTCGCTGCACGTCGTCCGGCACGCCGACGGCGGTGATGTACTGCGCCAACGGCCACTGCCCCGAGCTGGCGAGGATCTCCCGGATGCCTTCGCGCGGGATCTTCTCCACCGGCTTGCCGAGCAGGTTGCCCGCGCACCGGCCGAGCCAGGCGTTCACGGTTCGGGCCTCGAGGTCCACCGGCTCGCCGAGCGACGGCAGCTCAGGGATTTCCGGCTCGTGCCAGTCCGCAGTACGTGCGTCGAGTACGTCGAGCAGCTCTCGGGCGAGTGCGCGCAGTGCCGGCGGCGCGGGCTCGTCGGAGGCGCCCGAGACCGGGGCGTCCGTCGTACCGCCTGCTGCCAGCCAGCGGGCCTGGACGTCGGTGACGTCGACACCCTCGGACCGCGCCTGGACCAATTGGTGCGGGAGGAGATCCTCGGGCTGCACCCAGGTCATTCTCATCGGGCTGTTTCCTTCCCCTGTTGCGCCAGGCGAAACGCACACCTGGATCGTTCTTTCACCGCGGGCCGATACTGCCTCGCATGGTCACCCGCCGCAGCTTCCTGACCGCAACCGGTGCCGCCGCCGCGCTTGCTCTCACCGGCAATCTCCCGGACCTCGCCGACGCCGCTCGGATCCCGAACCGCACCGGCAACCGGCCGCTGTTCACCCTCGGCGTCGCCTCCGGCGACCCGCTCCCGGACGCCGTCGTGATCTGGACCCGGCTCGCGCCCGGTCCGCTCGAACCGTTCGGTGGGATGGACGACCGCGCCGTCGACGTCGAGTGGCAGGTCGCGGAGGACGAGTCGTTCCGCCGGGTGGTACGACGCGGGACGGCGCACGCCCGTCCGGAGTACGCCCACACCGTGCACGTCGACGTACGCGGGCTGCGTCCGTGGCGGCACTACTTCTACCGCTTCCGCGCGGCCGGTCAGCTCAGTCCGGTCGGCCGCACCCGGACCGCGCCGGCTCCGTCCGACGAGCCCGCGGTGTCGATGGCGGTCGCGTCCTGTCAGGCCTTCTACGACGGCTTCTACACCGCCTACCAGGACGTCGTCCGCCGAGACCACGATGTCGTGCTGTTCCTCGGCGACTACATCTACGAGGTCGGCGTCGGCCCGACGGCCGGGGTCCGGAACCAGCCCGTTCCGGTCGACTTCGCCGGCGAGATCTTCACGCTCGACGAGTACCGGGCGCGGTACGCGCTGCACAAGACCGATCCCGATCTGCAGGCCGCGCACGCGGCGGCGCCGTGGATCGTCACGCTCGACGACCACGAGGTCGAGGGCAACTGGGCCGGGTACGTGTCCGAGGACGGGCTGCCGCACGACGACTTCCTGGTACGCCGGGCCAACGGCTTCCGCGCGTACTGGGAACACATGCCGCTGCGTCTCGACCAGTCCCCCGACGGCCCGTCGATCCGCCTGCACCGCCATCTGCGGTACGGCCGCACTGCCGACCTGAGCGTCCTGGACACGCGGCAGTTCCGCGACGACCAGACGAGCACGGGCGGCTGGCTGCCGCCGGACGCGGTGTCGACCGACCCGGCCCGGACCATCACCGGCGACGCGCAGGAACGCTGGCTGCTCGACAGTCTCGGCCGATCGACCAGTCGCTGGAACGTCGTCGCTCAGCAGGTCGCGATGGCTCAGCTCGACCGCAAGACCGGTCCGGAGCTCGAGCTCCCGATGGACACCTGGAACGGGTACACCGCGTCCCGCGACCGAGTCCTGTCCGGTGTCCGCGACCGGGACGTGCGGAACTTCGTCGTACTCACCGGCGACCTGCACCGCAGCGTCGCGTCCGATCTCCGGGTGAACTTCGCGGATCCGTCCACGCCGGCCGTCGGCAGCGAGTTCGTCACGACCTCGATCTCGTCCGGGAAGGACGGCGCCGACACCGACGCCACCGGTCGCGCGCTGCTCGGTGAGAACCCGCACGTCAAGTACCAGAACGTCCAGCGCGGTTACCTCAGCTGCCGTCTCGACCGCAGCCGGTGGACGTCGGAGTTCCGCGTCGTCGACCGCGTCACCACGCCCGGCGGTACGGCGTCCACCCGCGCCACCCTGGTCGTCGAGGACGGCCGCCCCGGAACCCACCTCGCCTGAACGGATCCGATCATGCTCCGACCCAGCCTCCGCCGTACCGCCGTGCTGGCCGCGCCGCTCGCGCTCCTCGTCCCGGCCGTCGCCGTTGCCAGTAGCAACAATCACGTCGAGATCAGCGCGACCCCGCAGCCGGTCGAGGTCGTGCCGCTGCCGTGCTTCCCGTCCGGGAAGCTCACCCTCGGCATGACCAACACCGGCCGCAAGGCCACGATCGCCGACATGCGCATCTCCGCCGATCCGGCGCTGACCCTGTCCCGGCACCAGTTCTCCAGCTACCTGCCGACGAACCAGCTCGTGAAGGCGCCGCTCGAGATCACCGTCCCGCGCGGCACCGCCCCCGCGACCCACGACGTCGACCTGAGCGTCGGCCGTGATTACCTGAAGGTCCCGGTCGTGATCCAACCCGTCCCGGCTCGCGACAACGTCCTGCTCGGCGAACAGGCCGTGGCGTCGTCCACCAACGGCGACATGAAGCTGTGCGGCGGCGTCGACGGCAACACCGACTCGGCCCAGTGGGGCGCCAGCGGCTGGCACGACGCCACCAAGGGCGTCTTCCCCGACACGTACGGCGTCGACCTGCTGCAGCCGACCACGATCGGCCGCATCGTGCTGCAGACCCTCGACTCGGCGAAGTACCCGGCGTCGGTCATGGGCATCCGCGACTTCGACGTCCAGGTCCGCAGCAACGGTGTCTGGAGCACGGTGCAGGAGTTCCGCGGCAACGTCACCGGGCTCCTGACCGTCACCTTCGCACCGCGCGCGGTCGACGGCGTCCAGGTCGTCGTCCACGACTCCAACGACCACGGCTACTCCCGGATCATCGAACTCGAGGCCTATGGCAACTGACATTCAGACCAGCGCGTCCAAGGCGGCCGCCCGCCGGGCCCACCGCTCCGCGTCGGCCGTCCGGATGTCCTTCACCACCGACGCCATCACCCGGCCCGGCTGCTCCAGGTCCGTCTTGCTGGCCAGCGCGATCTCCGCCGCCCAGTCCGCGGGTACGCCGTCACGCCCGCTCAGCGCGCCTGTGATCGCACCGGCCATCGAAGCGATCGAGTCCGCGTCACGGCCGTAGTTGGTGCCGCCGAGGACGGCCCGGCGGACATCTCCCTCCGAGACGAGGACGAAGCCGAGCGCGACCGGAAGCTCCTCGATCGCCTTCGTGCGGCTCGGACGACGGGCGTCCATCGACAGCTCGCGGTAGTTCGGGCCGACCGTGTCGTACGGCTCGATCGCCTTGCGCAGCAGGGGAATCGCCTGCTCCCAGTCCGTGATGCCGTCGGCTGCTTCGACCACCGCCTCGACGGCCCTCCGAGTGCCGTCCTTGGCCAGGCCCAGCGCGGTCGCGACCGCGGACGCGGCGGTCGCGCCCGGGATCATCGCGGCGGCGACGGCGGCCGCGAACACACCGGCCGCCTCCCGCCCGTAACTCGACTGGTGTGCGCCGGCGACGTCCAGCGCCTCGGCGTACGCACCCTCCGGATCGCCGGCGTTGGCGATACCGACCGGCGCCATGTACATCGCCGCACCGCAGTTGACGATGTTGCCGACGCCGGCCTCACGCGGATCGACATGCCCGTAGTGCAGGCGCGCGACCAGCCACTTCTCGGCCAGGAACACCCGCTGCAGCAGCAACGCGTCCGCCTCGAGCTCGGGGACCCAGCGGGTCCCGTTGAGCATCTTCGGCACCAGCGACTCCGCGACCGCGTACGCGTCGAGGTGGGCGCGGCGTTCGTCGTACACCTCGACCAGCGCGTGCGTCATCAAGGTGTCGTCGGTGATGTGCCCGTCGCCCTTGTGGTACGGCGCGATCGGGCGCGCGGTGCGCCAGTCGTCGTACCACGGGCCGACGATGCCGGTCACCCAGCCGCCGTGCCGTTCCCGGATCGCCTCCGGGGTCCAGCCCTCGACGGCTCCACCGATCGCGTCACCGACCGCGGAACCGACGAGGGCGCCTACCGATTTCTCTTCCAGCCTGCTGGTCTTCTCCGGCGTCACTGGTTGACCTGACCCCATCCATCGCTCAGTTTCTTGCCCAGGGCAGCCAGATCGGTCTTGTTCGCCAGGTACTCCTGCAGCGCCGGCGTGGCGATCTGGTCCTTCCACTTCGGGTAGTTCTCGACGCTCTGGAACGGCGCCTTGGTCAGTTCGGCGCCGCTGGCAAGCGTCTGCTGCCAGCCGTCCTTACCGCCGGTGGTCTTGAGGATCGCGTCCCGCGCCGCCTGCGTGGTCGGGATCAGCCAGTCGCCCTGACCGACCGCGGCCAGGTTCTCGGCCTTCATGAAGTAGTCGATGAACTTCGCCGACTGCTCGATGTGCTTGCCCTCGGCCGGCACCGACAGGGTCTGCGGGTTCGCGGCCTGCTTGGTGCTGGTGCCCTTCAGCGGCGGCAGCACCTCCCACTGGAAGGTCTTCGGCGCCTCTTCGAGGATCTGCTGCGCGACATAGTTGCCGGCCACAATCATCCCGTACTTGCCGGCGTAGAATCCGGGCAGCACGTCGGACGCGCTCTGGGTCAACGAGGTCGGATCGATCGACTTGTCGTCGTAGGCCATCGCGTGGATCCGCTTCGGCACCTCGAGCTCGGCGTCGCCGATCGTTGCCTTGGCGTCCTTCCCGCTGCCGTCGAAGAACTTGCCGTCGAAGTTCATCCCGAGGTTCAGCACGGTCGCGGTCGGGCTCTTCAGACCCCAGCCGAGCCCGTACTTGCCGCCCGCCGTCAGCTTCTTCGCGTCGGCGGCCAGGTCGTCCCAGCTCAGCGAGTCACCGGTCGCGGTGATCCCGGCCTGCTTGAGCATCGCGGAGTTCGCGAGCACGACGTACGACTGCATCAGCGTCGGTGCGCCATAGATCTTGCCGTCGTTCGAGACCGTGTCCCAGACGCCCTGCGAGACCGCGTCCTTGGTGCCCTGACTCAGGTACGGCGAGAGGTCCGCGAGGTAGCCCTGGTTGATGAAGCCGGTGATGTCGGCGGACTCGTCGTGGATGATGTCCGGCGCGGTCCCGCCCTGGAACTGGGTGACGAGCTGGTCGTGCACGGAGTCCCAGCTGCCCTGGACGTACTCGACCTGGATGTTCGGGTTGGCGGCGTTCCAGTCGGCGACGATCTTCTTCGTCGCCGCGACCGTGGTCTTCTGGAAGGCGAGGCTCTGGAACTTGAGCGTCACCTTCTCGTCCGACGAACCCGAGCCGCCGGAGCCGTTGTCGCTGTTGCCCCCACAGGCGGCCAGCGACACCAGGGCGCCGGCCGCGAGCAACGCGGTCAATACCTTCTTCATTACCTCTCCTAACCTTTGACTGCGCCGCTCAGCAGGCCGGAGGTCAACCGGCGCTGCAGGAAGGCGAAGAACACGAGACTGGGAACTGTGGCCAGCACGGAGGCGGCGGCGAGCGGGCCGAACTGCACCTGGCCCTCGGCACCGACGAAGCGGGCGAGCACCAGCGGAAGGGTCTTGAGTTGCGGGTCCTGCAACAGGACCAGGGCGAAGAAGAACTCGTTCCACGCCGAGATGAAGGTGAACATCGCGGTCGCGATCAGGCCGGGGCGGAGCAGCGGCATCACGATCGAGACGATCGTCCGCACCCGGCTCGCGCCGTCGACCGAGGCCGCCTCCTCCAGCTCGCGCGGCACGGCAGCGACGTACCCCTGCAGCATCCACAGCGCGAACGGGAGCGACCAGACCATGTAGACGATCACCACGCCGGGGATCGTGTTCGTCAGGTGCAGCGGGCGCAGGATCATGAACAGCGGGATCACGATCAGGATCACCGGGAACACCTGGCTGACCAGGATCCAGCCGTTCGTCAGCGGACGCAGCCGGCTGCGGAAGCGGGCCAGCGCGTACGAGACCGGCAGCGCCACGATCAGCACCAGGATCGTGCTGTAGATCGAGATCTGCAGGCTGTTGCCGAGGCCGCGGACCAGACCTTGCTCGTTGAGCGCGTCGGTGTAGTTGGAGAAGTCGACGTGCTTCGGCAGGATCGACGGCGTGACGCTGGCGAACTCCCGCGGCGACTTGAGCGAGCTGGAGATCAGCCAGAGCAGCGGGAAGCCGAGGAAGACCAGGTACGCGAGGACCGCGACGTACTGCAGGACACGGGTTGCCGGACGGGTTCTCATGCTTCGCTCCGCAGGCGGTTCCGCAGGTAGAAGAACAGGAACAGGATGATGATGACGACCATCACGTCACCCATCGCGGCGGCCATCCCGAAGTTCCCGTACCGGAACGCCTCGTTGTAGGCGAACAGCATCGGCAGCATCGTCTTGCCGCCCGGGCCGCCGGCGGTCAGCACGTAGACCAGGCCGAACGAGTTGAAGTTCCAGATCATGTCGAGGCTGGTGATCGCGACGATGACCGTGCGCAGCTGCGGGAGCGTGATGTTCCAGAACTGGCTCCACGCACCGGCGCCGTCGACCGCGGCCGCCTCGTACAGGGTGCGGTCGATGCCTTGCAGGCCGGCCAGCAGGGTGACCGTGGTCATCGGCATGCCGACCCAGATACCGACCACGATCACGGCCGGCAGCGCCGTACTGAAGTTGCCGAGGAAGTTGATCGGGTGGTCGGTGAGGTGCAGGTTCTGCAGGATCTCGTTGACCGGGCCGTTGGTCGGGTGCAGCAGCAGGCGCCACATGATCGCGACGACCACCGGGGGCATCGCCCACGGGATCAGCGCGAGGGTGCGGGCGACGCCGCGGAACTTGATGTCGGTGTTGAGCAGCAGCGCGAGGCCGAGCGCGGCGACGAACTGCAGGATCGTGACCGACAGCGTCCAGATCACGCCGATCCGGAACGAGTCCCAGAACAGGTTGTTGTGCAACAGCTTGCTGAAGTTGTCGAAGCCGACGAAGTTCGTCTCGACGTGCAGGCCGGCGCGCGCGTCGGTGAAGCCGAGCGCGATACCGCGGATCAGCGGGTAGACGCTGAGGATCAGCACCGGCAGCAGGGCCGGCAGGAACAGCAAGATCGCTTCCCTGTTCTGCTTGGGCCTACCCGGCTTCTGCACCTGCGTCGGCGCAGTCAGGGTCGCCGTCACGGGGTGGACCTCCTGACACTCAACGACGGCTGTACGACGATCCGCCGCGGCGTCCGCTCGTTGTCCTCGATCCTTGCCAACAGCAACTCAGCCGCCCGCCGCCCCCGCTCGGCCGACCCCAGATTCACACTCGTCAACGTCGGCGAACACTGCTCGGCCAACTCGCTGTCGTCCATCCCCACCACCGCGACATCCGTTGGCACGTCCAACCCCACGGCAGCCAACTCGTGCATCAACCCCACGGCGAGCAGGTCGTTCGCACAAACCACCGCGTCGAACCCGTCGGAGGCGAGCAATGCAGGGGCAGCTGATCTGCCGGCGGCGAAGGTGAAGTCTGTTGCTTCGGCTACCGCGATTGGGTTGAGGTTGTGGGCTTTGAGGGCTTCGGTGAAGCCTTTGGAGCGGGCGGTGCCGGGGACTGTGTCGGCGGGGCCGTTGAGGAAGGCGATTCGGGTGCGACCGCGGGCTACCAGGTGTTCGACGGCGAGCAGCATGCCCTTGGGAGAGTTCGCGCGGACGGTGTCTACGCCGGCCTTGGCCGGGACGTTACCGGCGACGACCACCGGGACCTCGCACTCGCGGATCGACTTGACCAGGTCCTCGTCGACGCGGATCGGGCTGATCAGCAGGCCGTCGGCGTACCCACGCGCCATCCCCCGCACCAGCGCGACCTCGTCGACCACGTCCGGCCCGGTCGTCGTCACCACCAACCGGTAACCCGCGGCGGACACGACCTCCTCGACCGCGCGCATCATCGTCACGTAGACCGGGTTACCGACATCCGCGACCGCGAGCGTCAACTGGAACGTCCGCCCCACCTTCAGCGACCGGGCCCGCGCATCCGGCACGTACCCGAGCTCCTGAACCGCCCGCTGCACCCGCTCGACCATCTCCTCGGTGGCAGGCAACCCGTTCAGAACGCGCGACACCGACGCCACCGAGACCCCCGCCGCCCGAGCCACCCCGGCAATCGTCGGACGACTCACGCCGACCTCCTGTAATCGTTCTTGTAATCGTTTACAAGCCCGACAGTAGGACGCCGCCGCCCAGCGGTCAACCCGCCACGGGTGACGACTGACACACGCGACCCGATCGTGACCTCGGCAGAACCGTGATCGGCTCTGGCGGCGCCGGGCGATCGGCCCTACGCTGGTTCGTCCTGTCTCGCGGTCGGCTCGAGCAGTGGCGGGGGGCAACGATGCGTCAGAAGGCGGCGTACGCCCGGTGCACACCGGAGTCCGCCCTCGACGTGTGCCTCAGCTACCGTCCAGAGGTTCTTGTCCTGGACGCCGAGCCGCTGCTGATCGACTGGCAGGTCCCGGACGGCCACTGGCACGTCAGCCTGGCTGACCTGGTCAGCAGGGCGCGAGCCGGCGGCGTACGGACGTTGCTCGTGGTCACGAACTCGCGGCGCGCCTTCCCCGGTCTCGATCGAGCCCTGACCGGGAATCTCATCACGCGGGCCTGGAAACCGTGGACCAGCCGGCGACGTCTGAACCTCATGCACAACGGAGCTCCTGGCGTCGTCTGCGGTGACGTCGCCCTCACCGACGGACTGCTTGCCGTCCGGCTTGGATACACGTTCGTGCATCTCCAGGTCGCAGACAGACCGCTGTACCCCCGAGTCCAAGACCGCATCGGCCATTGGCTGACGAGAAGGGCATTCGCGCATGACTCCAGCCGCGCACCAGGGCGACCAGACGGCGATGATCGAGGACTACGTCGCGACGAGGGAGGATGAGCGTTCCTTCCAGGCCACCCAGGTCGGTCTCGCCTCGCTCGCGCTGACCACCCTCGGCGCCCTTGCCGGACTGATCGGTCGATACGTCCTGGGCGCGCCGAAGCCGGGGGACGGGATACCGGCGGGCCTGTTGGTGCTCACTCCGCTGGTGCCACTCGCGTTGTTCGCGATGTTTGCCCAGGCCGGCGCCCAAGCAACCTTGCGCACCCACTACATGCGCGACCTCGAGGAGCAACTCACCGAAGGTACGAGTGCGAGCCAGACTCCTTGGGTGCCCGGTGCTCCGACTCCGAGCCCATCGTTCATCCGGCTGTCCGGCGCGCTGGTTGGTTTGCGACACGGGCACCGCGTCTACCGACTGCTGACCGTTCTGCTCATCTCCATCGCGATGTCGGCCTTCATCGTCATCCTCATCCTGATCGGCACACATGTCCCCGGACCGTGGGCCGCTGCGATGACGGTCGGGTACGCGTCGGCGATCCTGACGCTGGGCTATCTGATGTGGACAGCAACCGCGCGTGGACAGGCGTTCTACAGCGCCGCTCACAAGCGGCTGGCGGCTCGGATCTCGGCGCAAGGCGGCGGGCCTGATCCGGCCGCCGAAGCTGCTGTGAACGACGAGAAGCGACTGCTCTCGTACCTCCTGCTTCCCCGGCCCGCTGACCTGGTCAAGAGCCTGTACTACTTCGCCGGCGTCATCCTCGCGGGGTTCCTGGGCGACATCCCGCACCGGGATTTCGCGCACTGGTCGTTGGTGGCGATCTGGGGATGGATCGTCCTCGAGTTGCTGGCCTATCAGGCCCGGTACCAGTGGAACGACATCCGCGGCCTCGCCCGTGACCGACTCCATCCGATGGCAAGCAAGCGGCGGCGCCTGCCCGACACGGAAGAGAGCCCGCAAGCGACGGCACTCTTCGCCGCCTGGCGAATCGCTGCTGCACTCGTGCTCGCTCTGGGCGCACCCGAAGGCAGTCGTACTGCGTTGCTGATCGGCATCGCGCTGATCTTCGCACTGGGGGCGGCGTACGAAACTGCTCGGCACCAGGATCTGTCGGTGCTCGTCATCATCTTGGTGGCAGTCGGCTACCCGTTGCGGTTCTGCCTCGGTCTGGCGGTCGCCGGCTACGACCGGAGCCTCAGCGGCCTGCTCGCCCCGGGCCTCGGTGTGCTGGCATTCGCGGCGCTGGGTTGGAGCACGGTCGGGCTGACCTGGACGCTGGAGGCCGACGAAACCAAGGATAAGAATCCTCCGACCGGTCACCACCGGCAACTGTGGAAGCAAGCGGACCTGCCTAAGGCGAAGCCGAACCCCTACCTACCACCACTCAAGGTCGGTTACCCCCTGTGGACCGTGCCCAACCTGGCCCAACTGGTGGCCTGCGCGTCTGTGGTGGCGATGGCGCACCTGGCAACGCCTGCGCAGTGGTCCGGCCGGAGCACAGCGCTCATGATCATCGCGACCGTTGCCATGACGGCCTTGATGCTGCTGGGGATCCGGGGCTGGTGGACGGTCGCGGCGTTCGCCGGATCGTTCGCGGTGATCACCGCCGCCGCGTTCCTGGACGCTCCGCATCCGAGTGCGCTGTGGGTGCCTGCCTTGTGGGCGGTGTTCGCCGGCTTCTACCTGAGTTTCCGGGCGAACACGTACACCGGTTTGACGTCGGTAGGCGAGACAATCGCCGCCGTCGCCTTCTTCACGAAGCACCTCGTCGGCGGCTGGATCGTCACCGGCAACCGGACCATCAGGAAGCAGAAGGGAAAGCTCGAGATGCTGAACGATCAGGGCACATGGGAAGAGTGGAAGCCCGAAGCCTGACGGCTACTCCTCGGTCTCGTCGGCGCCGGGGCGTTCGGCCCACGGCGTCTCCTTGGCCGGGCGGACGACGATCAGCTTGTCGCCCGCGGCGAGGACGGAGACGTTGGAGTCGTAGTAGCGGTGGACCTTGCCGTCGCGGACCACCGAGACGACGCGGTCGGGGACGGCGGACGGGGGTTTGCCGACCTCGCGGCCGAGGACGGGGCGTTCGGCGACCTCGAGGCCTTCGCCGTAGGTGAGCAGGTCCTCCATCACCTCGCCGAGGTTCGGGCTGACCGAGGTCAGGCCCAGCAGCCGGCCGACGGCCTCCGACGAGGTGACGACGGCGTCCGCGCCGCTCTGCCGGAGCAGGGGGACGTTGTCCTCCTCGCGGACCGCGACGACGACGTGTGCGTTCGGGTTCAGCTGCCGCACCGCCAGCGTGACCAGGACGGCCGAGTCGTCCCGGTCGGTCGTCACGATCACCTCGCGCGCGGTCATCACCTCGGCGCGGCGCAGGACGGTCCGGTTGGTCGCGTCGCCGTGGAAGGCGGCCATCTGGTCGTTGCCCGCGTCACCGATCGCCTGCGCCCGCGGGTCGATCACGACGATGTTGTCGCGTTTGACCCCGTTGCTGATCAGCGTCTGTACGGCGGAGCGGCCCTTGGTGCCGTAGCCGACGACGATGGTGTGGTCCTTCATCCGTTTCCTCCAGCGCGTGTCGCGCATGATCCGGCGACCCTCGTTGGCCAGCACTTCCAGTGTCGTACCGACCAGAACCACCAGGAACGCGATCCGCAGCGGAGTCACGATGAAGGCGTTCACCAGCCGGGCAGTGGGCGTCACCGGTGTGATGTCGCCGTACCCGGTCGTGGTGAGCGTGACGGTTGCGTAGTAGATGCTGTCGATCAGCCCGACTTTGCCGTCGTAGCTGTCCCGGTACCCGTCACGGTCGACCACCACGATCAGCACCATCACGGTCAGCAGCCCCAGCGCGATCAGAATCCGGCTGAAGAGCTGAAAGAGCGGCGAGCGCGTGCTCGCGGGCAGGTTGACCAGCAGACCGTGGGGGTTCCGACCGGTGGGAAGGGGTGGCACGCGTATGACGATATTGCACCGCGGGCCGATCCACCGCATGCGACAGGCTCCGGTCGGACAGAGCGACACTGACCATCAGACTGTCGCCGTCCCGGATCACCCGCGACCGCATCCGCAACCGCTCGAGGGTCCGCAGCATCGCGTGGTTCTCCGGCTGCACCATGCAGACGACCCGGTCGGTTCCGAGCGTCCGCGCCTCCTCCACCACCTGGCGCAGCAGGCGGAGCCCGAGCCCCTGTCCCTGCCAGCCGTCCTCGACCAGTACGGCGACCTCCATCGTCGTACTGCCCAGCTCCTCCCACGGCGCCGCCGTCGCCATCCCGATCACGGCGCCGTCCACGTCCGCGACCACCGATACGCCACCGGCCGGTGCGGACAGGTGCCGCGCAGTACGGCCGGTCAGCTTCGGCATCGGCACGTGGTACCGCCGGGTGCGGCTCTCGTACGAGCACCGCTCATGCATCGCGACTACAGCGTCGGCGTCCTCGACGGTCGCCGTCCGCAGCACAGGTACGCCGCTGCCGGGCCGGGGCCCCTCCACGACGTCGAACCGCTCCGCGAGCCGTCCCGCGATCTCCACGAGTACGTCGGCCCGCGCCCACTCCGCCGGCGTGTACTCGTCGAAGCCCTGCAGGTTGCCCAGCTCCTCGTCGACGGACACCGGGTCGTCGAGCAACCGCAGTACCGCGCGCAGGTAGCGCGTCGGCGCGTCACTCAGTACGTCGGCCTGGCAAGGGCGCACCGTCGTACCGACGCAACCGGCCTCGGCCACGAGCGCGGCCAGGTCGTCGGCGCTCCAGCCGACACCGGTGGAGACCACCAGCTCGTCGACGGCGCCGGTCTCGGCGGTGAAGACCTCGAGGCTGAGGATGTTGATGTCGTCCGCACCACACCGTGCAGCGAGTTCGGCCAATGCACCGGGCCGGTCGGCTAGTTCGGTCCTGATCTTCCAGAGCATGCGGACGCCCTCCCTCGTGGAAACGTGCTTCCACTCTGCGTCCGGCCTGTTGCCCCGCCGGGTCCGGGATGTTACGCCCGCGTCAACGTTTGCGGCGTACGTTCGGCAGGTGCGGCAGGTGCGGTCTCGGCTTCCGCGCCGCGAGTACGACGGCCGGCTCGCGCTTGTCCAGGTCCGCGTGCCGCAGCAGCTCCGGGTACGTCGCCTGCGGCACCGGCGGGTACGTCGTGACGATCGCGTCCCCGGAGAACACGAAGAAGATCGCCTGACCGTCCTTGATCACCTTCAGCAAGGATCCGTCGCGCACAGTGAGAGCATGCTCGACCGCCTTCCGGCGCGCGGACCGCTTCGCCCACGCGGCCTGGACCGCCTGCTGCGCAGGCTCACGCCCGTGCCGCACCGCCTCGACGATCAACGGCCCGTACCGCACGCCGTACTTGACGACGTTCTTGGCCAGCTTGCCACTCGGTTTCCCCGCACCCGCCATGGGTCGAGGGTACTGACCTCACACGGTCAAAGCGTGTGCAGTTTGTCGAACGGCGCCATGACCCGCAGCAGCCGGCCGCCCCCGAGGTCGACCACCACGGCGTGAGTGCCCTCGACCGTGCTGATCCGGCCGATACCTTCCCTGTCGTGGGAGACCCGATCACCAGCCTTGAAGGTCTTGACCGGGGCAGCGGTCCGGGGGGTGAAAGGACTCGTGGACAGGTGACGACGCGTCGTCGCGCGGGAGGTCTCCATCAGAGGATCAGTATGCGCCCAACGACGCCGACTCGCCCATTCCGCGCCAGAACTTAACGATCAGCGGATGACGGCTTCCAGATGTACGGCACGGTGACCGAAACCGGTCGCAGGCCCAGTCGGGCCAGGATGCCGCGGCTGTCCGGCGACGCGTCCACCTGCAGGTACCGGAACCCGCGCTCGGCCGCGAGGTTCCGCCGGTAGGCGACGTGAGCCCGGTAGATGCCGCGCCCGCGCCACTCGGCCAGCGTCGAGCCGCCCCAGAGCGAGGCGAACTCGGTGCCGGTGTGGAACCGGATCCACGAGGCGCACACCATCTTGGCGTCGTCCTCGTCGGTCTCCGCGACGAGCACCGTCGCGGGTTCGTCGGCGGCGATCGCTCGGCTCAGCGCGTCCGGCAGCCAGGCGTGCGAGTACCCCCAGACCTCTTCCTCCATCGCCTGCATCCGCTCCAGGTCCGCGCGCGACGTGACCTCACGCAACCGGATGCCTTCGGGAAGGACGACGTCACTGGACAGCTCCGCCACGTCACCGAGGAGGAGGCACTCCTCTTCGTCCGGCACGAGGCCGGCGTCGGTCAGCCGCTCGGGCAGATCCGCCGGCAGATCGTGCGAGTAGTACTTCCACTCGAACTTCGCGCCGAGCTTCCGGAAGTACTCGACCTGGTCCGCGATCAGCTGATCGAGCTCAGCGCCATCGACGCCGCCCAGGTACTGCACGAAGCCGTCGCCCTCGAAGCCGACCTTGCGGATCAACGGTCCGACGAGATCGACCGTGCCGCCGTTGGCACTGCCCGGGCGGGAACGGATCTGGCCGTCGTACGCGGCCCGGAGCGCCTGCGCCTGCGGTGAGTTGTCCAGAGGAATCACGCACTCAGTAGACCAGCCCTCGCAAGCGCATTTCGAGCCATCGGGTCGCGTCGGCATGCGGACGTTCGCCGCGTCAGGCACCATGGACGCCGTGACCACCCCCAACCCGCGCCGTCCGATCCTGCCCGGCAACAAGTTGTTCGAGTCGCTGCCCGGGGCCTCGGACCCGGCGACCGTGACCGAGGCCGCGCACCGGACGGCCGAGCTGCTGGTCCGCGGCGTACGGAAGTCCGAGGACGCCGAGGTGCATGCCCGGGTGGTCAAGCTGGCCGACGAGTACGGTCTCGACGAGCTGGCCGAGCTGTGGTCCGACTCCCCCGCCGACTCGTTGCCGGGTGCGCTGTGGCGGCTCTACGTACTGCGGTCCTGGGTGCACTCGAACGCTGACGAGGTGTCCCGCGAGTTCGCCACCGGCCGCAAGTACGCCGAGGTGCACGCCGTCGTCGCGGGCGTCGCCGAGCCGCCCGGCCCGACCGAGGTCCGCGACATGGTCGACGCCGTACTGCGTGGTGTCGCGACCGGCGATTTCGCGACTACCTTGGACCGCGCGGCCGCGTTCGCGCGGATCGTCGCGACCGGGCGGGCGCACCTCGCCGACGACGGCCACGACCGGGTGCTGTCCGCGTCGAAACTGGTCGAGACCGCAGATCAGCTGCAGACCGCGGCCCGCGCCGAACGCGCCGGACATCTGTGGTAGTTGCGTCCGGCGCGTTCGGATGTTATACGGTCTCGCGGCCCGAGATCCCAACAGGACAAGGGGTTTGGGCACCGGTTACACTGTTCGAGGTGTCGGGCCGGTGCAAGCCCCGGGTCCCAAATTAAGCCGCTACGAGCGGCCACGCGCCGTGAGGCGCTTCCCGGTCCGGCACCCTCTAACTCACTCCGTAGAAGCGGTTGAGCGTCTGCGTCACCGACTTGCCGTGGCTGTCGGTCAGCTCGACCTTGAGCGTGACGAACGAGGTCGCCTTCCGGTTGTCGACCAGCGCGATCGCCTTCGTGCCGAGGTTCACGGTCGGCACCGTCGTCCAGGTCGCCCCGTCGTCGTACGAGGCAGTAACCCGGGCCGTCGTGAACCGGCCGGCGGTGTACCACTGACCGGACTCCGCGCTGATCGTGACCGGGAACGCCGGCACCCGCGGTGCGCGGTCGTGCAGGTCGACGGGCAGGTCGTAGTCGGGGAACAGCAGCGGCAGCGGCTTACCCGCGTCCGCCGACGAACTGCGCCACTTCCACCGCGTCTCGACCGTTGCCGGCGATTCCCACTTGTAGTCGCCCCGCTGCCAGCGGATCAGGTCGTACTTCAGCTCGAGATCGGTCGCCGCGGCCGGCACGTCCCACACGCCTTGGCCGTAGTACCCGTACTCCCCCAGCGAGACGCCGTTCGCAAACAGCTCGGTTCCGCCGAGGTCGAGGAAACCCTGCGACGAGAAGTGACCCGGTTGCGTGTCCGCCCAACTCGCGAAGTTGCTCCAGATCGTGTTGCCGTCACGTGCGGCCGGTGCGTACTTCTGACCGGTCGTCTGATCGGTCACCAGCCCTGGTCGCAGCCCGGCCTTGTACCAGCTCTCGCTGTGCCGGCTCCCCGCCCTGTACGCCGTCGCCGTCGACGTCATCAGCGTTGCGAACGGCCACGCCATCGCGTCCGAATGCCCGACCATCTGCGACACCTTGGTGTCCTTGTCGGCGGTCACCAGGTGCTGCACGCGCGTCGGCGCGGCGACCGATCCGCGGTCGCCGGTCGGGATCAGGTTGATGCTCCACGGCCGCCACACGTCGACGTACTCGGAGTAGGTGTAGTCCTTGCCAGGCGTGTAGTACGTCGCGTCGATCGTCGCCAGGTCGCGGTCGCGGATCCGGTGCGTCGGCCTGCCCTTCACCTGCTGCTCGTGCGTGAACGCCAGGCTGTAGAGGTACGGCGACTTCGCGCCGGCCGGTGACGCGTACTGCCAGCCTTCGACCACCTCGAACGTCCCGCGGCGGGCCTTCGGCGTCGTACCGAGGTAGATCGACTTCACCGTGGTGCCGTAGCTCCGGCTGGAGGACAGGACCCAGTTGTCGATGACCCGCCCGTACGTCAGGCTGCCGCCCTTGCGTTGCGTCGGTCTGTCGGTCGTCACGGTCGCCTCGGCCGCGGTGCGGGCGTCGTACGTGATCGTGGTGTTCTTCGTCAGGGTGATCTCGGGATCGCCGAGGAACGCGTAGGAGTCGACGAACCCGTCGGTGCCGTCGTGCGCGATCGTCGCGGCCAGCGAGTAGGTGCCGGCGCGCAGGTGGAGCGTCTGGTCGGTGCCGTCGAATCCGACTCGCTGCGCGGCGATGCTGTCGAGGTCGAAGACGTCGAGCGCGGAGATCGACGTGGCCGGCTTGCCGTGGCGGTCGACCAGCTTGAACGTGACATCGACGTACTGCGGTTCGAGGTAGAAGCCGAGCGGCGTGACCACGGTCGCGCCGCTGTTGCTCTTGGCAACCACGCGGGTGCTGATCGCGCCGTACAGTCCGTAGTCCAGGGCTGCCGACGGGTCGACGGTGACGGGCAGATCGGCGGTGCCGCCGGCCGGGACGGTCACCGACTTGCCGAAGGTGATCAGGGACGACGGCAACGGTTTCCCGTTGTTGCCCCGGGCATCGGCCGTGACGGTCAGCGTGACTGGTTCGGTTCCGTCGTTGTGGTATGTGAGCTGCTTGGTGACCTTCTGGCCGGAGGTGTGCGGCCACGCGAACGTGCCGAGGTCGGTGGTGGCCGGGCCAGTGACCTGCTGCGTCACGGCCTGTGCGACGTCGAGCTCACCGGCGCCCTGCTCGTAGATGCCGACCTTGCTCTCCGCGCGCACCGAGTTCTGCAGGACCGCCTTCAGTTGCTGACCGGCCCAGGTCGGGTGCTCCTGCTTGAGGATCGCCGCCGCGCCGGCGACATGCGGCGTGGCCATCGACGTACCGCTCATGTCGACGTACGCCGAGTCGCCGCGGCCGCCTGCCCGCGCGGCCGTGATGTCCACGCCGGGCGCTGCGATGTCGGGCTTGACGGCGTGGTTCGCGAGGACCGGGCCGCGGCTGGAGAAGTATGCGGTGGTCTGCGTCAGGTCGGTGGCTGCCACGGTCATCGCCGAAGCGGCGCAGCCCGGGCTGGTGATCGCCTCGGCCGGTCCGCCAAGGTTGCCTGCAGCAACGACGAACAGGACGCCGGACTCGGCGCTGATCCGGTCGACGGCGGCTGCCATCGGGTCGGTGCAGTCGACGGGCTCCGACGTACCGATGCTCATGCTGATCACGTCGGCGCCTTCGGCAACGGCCCATTCCATGCCGGCGATGATCCAGGAGAGGTCGCCGCTGCCGTAGTCGTTCAGGACCTTGCCGGACAGCAGTTGTGCGCCCGGAGCGACGCCCTTGTTGCGGCCGTTGGATGCGACACCGCGACCGGCGACCGTGGAGGACGTGTGGGTGCCGTGGCCGTCGTGGTCGGCCACATCCGGGCTGTCGGTGAAGTTCTTCTGCTCCTTGACCGCCCCGACCAGGTCAGGGTGTTCCGCGTCGACACCTGAGTCCAGTACGGCGACCGTCGTACCGGTCCCGTCGTATCCGGCGGCCCAGGCTTGCGGGGCTCCGACGTACGGGACGCTCTGGTCGAGGGTCTTGTGCACCTTCATGTCGAGCCAGAGCTTCTGGACGTCCCGGCCGGTCGACAGAGCCTTCCAGGTGTCGTTCGCACGGGTCTTGTCGGTCTTGTACGCCGCAGCACTCACGGACGGCAGCATCCGGGTGCGGGTGGAGCCGGCGGGCACGGCCTGCTGTGCAGCGCGGGCGGTCGGCTTGTAGGTCGCTATGACGGGGATCTGGTCGGTGGACGAGTCGTCGTACCCCTGCCGGATCAGACCGCTCACGTTGAACAGCGCCTGATCCACCCTGCCGCTGTTGACGAGACGAGCTGCACTGTCGGGTACGACGTACAGGTCCTTACCGACGGTCCGTGTCTCGTAGCCGGTGTCGGCGGATGCGGGGAAGAAGCGGACGTTACTGCGGCCTGAGCCGGCCGGGGACACCTGCACCTTGTCACCGGTGATGAGGGTGACGGACTTGGTGCCGTCGACCTGCACTGGCAAGGAGGGCTTTGGCGGCGCCGCGGCTGCGGGTGTGACTGTGAGGGCAATAAGGGCGGAGAGAGCCACGCCTAGGGAGGCTTTGCGCATGGGGACGAGTTCATCGCAAAACCGCCAGCGAAGGATGGGCAGCTGGTGGCAAGATTGCGACAATGCGGTTACCCGCCAGGCTCTGACTCCCACTCCCCCGCCCACCGGGAGGCATCGTGCTCGACGTGCTCGGACTGGATGACCCCGAAGAACTCGCGTACCGCGCCCTCGTCGAGGTGCCGTCGTACGACGCTGCCGAGCTCGCCGCCCGGCTCGGCTGTCACCCGATCGAGGCTGCTCGCTCGTTGACCGCCCTGGAGACCCTCGGGCTGGCTGCGCGGTCCAGCGGCGGCTCGGACCGGTACGTCGCCTCGCCGCCGTCCGTCGCCCTTGCTGCACTGGCAGTGCAACGCGAGGAGGAGTTGCGAAGAGCGCAGCGCGAGATCGAGTCGCTGGCCGAGGTCTACCGCGGTACGGACACCGAGCGGTCGGTCAGCGACGTGGTGGACGTGGTGCGCGGAGCCAATGCGGTCGGGCAGCGGTTCGCACAGCTGCAGATGTCGGCGCGGGAGGAGGTGCTGGGCTTCGTCAAGGCAGAGATCGCGGTCGTGCCGCCGGAGGACAACAAGGAGGAGGACGCCGCGGTCACCCGAGGCGTGCGGTACCGCGTACTGATCGAGCGGAGCGCTTTCAACCGGCCTGGGTTCTTTGCTGCCGCGTCCGATTCGCTGAACGCGGGCGAGGAGGTCCGCGTCGTACAAGAGCTTCCGATGCGGTTGCTGATCGTGGACCGGCGGATTGCCCTGGTGCCGTTGCTGTCCGGGGCCGGAGGCAACATCGGCGCGCTGATCGTGCACAGCAGCGGCATGCTCGACGCCCTGCTCGCACTGTTCGACCGGGTGTGGCGGGACGGGCTACCGCTCGTACTGGGCTCGAACGGAATGGCGGAAGGCCCGACTGACGGATTACCTGACCTGGACGCCCGCATCCTCGGTCTGCTGCTGGCCGGCCTCACGGACCAGGCAGTGGCGAACCAGCTCAACCTCTCCATGCGCACGGTCCAGCGCCGCGTCCGGGCCTTGATGGACCTTGTCTCCGCGGACACCCGCCTCCAGCTCGGCTTCCACGCCGCTCGTCGAGGCTGGATCTGACCGTTCAGGGACTATCCGGGGAAAACCCCCTGTCGGAAACAGGTCGATCGCGGTCAGACTCGGAAGAACTAACCGGACAGGCTGGGGGCCGCTGATTCGCCGAGGGGGGCGATGGTCGGCATGGTGGTGACCACAAGCGAGGTAGTCGAGGCGCGCGAACTCGTCCGCGTCTACGGCGAAGGGGACACGGCAGTCCAGGCGCTGCGCGGCGTGGACGTCCAGATCGAGGCGGGCCAGCTCACCGCGGTGATGGGACCGTCGGGCTCGGGCAAGTCGACGCTGATGCACATCCTGGCCGGGCTGGACCGTCCGACATCGGGCTCGGTGCTGATCGCCGGCACCGAGATCACCACGCTCGGCGACGACGCGCTGACCAAACTGCGACGGCAACACATCGGCTTCATCTTCCAGTTCTTCAACCTGCTGCCGATGCTCAGCGCCAGGGACAACATCCTGCTGCCGCTGACGATCGCCGGCGCGAAGGCTGACCCGCAGTACTTCAGCGACCTGGTCCAGCGGGTCGGTCTGACCGACCGCCTCGAGCACCGGCCGGCCGAGCTGTCCGGCGGCCAGCAGCAGCGGGTCGCGATCGCCCGCGCGCTGGTGTCGCGGCCGACGGTGGTGTTCGCGGACGAGCCGACCGGCAACCTGGACTCCCGGACCAGCGGCGAGATCCTCACGCTGATGCGGTCCTCGGTCGAGGAGTACGGCCAGACGCTGGTGATGGTGACGCACGACGCCCGGGCGGCCGCGATGGCCGACCGCGTGCTGTACCTGGCCGACGGCGAGATCGTGAAGGAGACCGGCCGCTCCAGCCAGCACGAGATCCTGCAGATCATCGACACGCTGGACCTGCAGTGATCAGGTTCGCGGTCCAAGGCCTGCTGGCCCGCAAACTCCGTACGGCGCTGACCGCGATCGGCGTCGTCCTCGGGGTCGCGCTGATCTCGGGCACGTACGTGCTGACCGATTCGATCACGTCCGCCTTCGACTCGATCTTCACCCAGAACTACAAGAACACCGACGCCGCGATCACCGGCAAGTCGGCATTCGACACGGCCGAGGACGGCACCGCGACGGCGCCGTCGTTCCAGGCCGACCTGCTGCCGAAGGTCCGGGACCTGCCCGAGGTCGGCGCGGCCGGCGGTGCGGTCAACGGCGAGGCGCAGCTGATCGGCAAGGACGGCAAGGCGATCGTCTTCGGCGGCGCGCCGAACCTCGGGTTCAGCGTCGACCCGACGCTGCCGCAGTTCAACTCGCTGACGCTCGTAGCCGGGTCCTGGCCGGCGCCGGACCAGGTCGTGATCGACACGCAGACCGCGCAGAAGAAGGGATTCCGGGCCGGCGACGAGATCGGCGTACAGGCCCGCGGATCGGTCGAGCGGATGCGGATCTCCGGGCTGGTCGAGTTCGGCGCCGTCTCGTCGATCGGCGGCGCGACGCTGGCCGGATTCGACCTGGGCACCGCACAACGCATCTTCGACAAGGCGGGCAAGCTCGACCAGATCCTGCTCGCCGCGAAGTCCGGCACCGACACACAGCAGCTGATCGACGCGGTCAATCGCGTCCTGCCCCCCGGCACCCAGGTCCGTAGTGCCGCGGACCAGGCCGCCGAGGACGCCGCCGGTACGACGGAGTTCCTGAACTTCCTGCAGACGTTCCTGCTCGTGTTCGCGGCGATCGCGCTGTTCGTCGGCTCGTTCGTGATCGCGAACTCGCTGTCGATCACGATCGCGCAGCGGACCCGCGAGTTCGCGACCCTCCGCACCCTCGGCGCGTCCCGCCGGCAGATCCTGGGCTCGGTCGTGCTCGAGGCACTCGTCACCGGCATCGTGTCCGCCGTCATCGGGCTGTTCCTCGGCCTCGCGATCGCGACCGGGTTGTTCAAGCTGTTCGACGCGATCGGCTTCACCCTGCCGAACGACGGGCTGGTGTTCCAGACCCGGACCGTCATCGTCGCGTTGATCGTCGGCGTACTCGTCACCGTGCTCGCGAGCCTGCGGCCGGCCTGGCGGGCTACCCGGGTGCCGCCGATCGCGGCTGTCCGCGAAGGTGCGACTCTCGCACCGGGACGGTTCAACCGCTTCCGTCCGATCGGAGCGGCCTTGCTCGCCGCGGCCGGTGTCGCGCTGGTTCTCGTCGGCCTGTTCGCCGACGGTCTGAAGACGAGCACGCTGCTGTCGCTGCTCGGCGCGGGCGTGCTGCTGCTCTTCGTCGGCATCGCCGCGTTCTCCTCCCGGCTCGTCCGTCCGATGGCAGCCTTCGCGGACCCTGTCGCGCGCTGGGCGGTCGTCGTACTCACGACTATCGCCTGGCCGTTCATCCTCGTCCCGGTGTGGGCGGTACGTCGGCTGTTCGGGCGGCACCCGGAGTTCCCGCGCATCCTCCCGGACCGGCCCGCGGTCGCGATCGGCGGGCAGAACAGCCGGCGTGATCCCCACCGGACCGCGTCGACGGCCGCTGCGCTGATGATCGGCCTGGCCCTGGTCACGCTGGTCGCCACGCTCGGCGCCGGGCTGATCAAGCCGTTCGAGGACGCAGTCGACCGGATCTCGAGCTCCGACTACGCGATCACCGCGCAGAACAACTTCAGCCCGTTGCCGCCGGCTGTTGCCGACGCCGTTGCGAAGGTGCCGTCGGTCGAGGCGGTGACGAGTGTCCGTGGCGGGCAGGCTCGCGCCTTCGACAAGACCATCCCGATCACAGCGATCGATCGGACCGCGTCGCAACTGCTGAGGTTCGACTGGCAGGCGGGCTCGCAGACGTCGCTGAGCGAGCTCGAGCCGAACGGCGCGATCGTCGACTCCGACTACGCGAAGGAGCACGGGCTGAGTGAGGGCTCGACCATCACCCTGGAGACGGTGACCGGCAAGACGTTGCAGTTCCAGGTCCGCGGCATCTTCAAGCCGCCGGCCGGCGGATCGCCGTTCGGCAACGTGACGATCGCGACGACGACCTTCGACGCCGCGACTCCGCAGCCGCAGAACATCTACACGTTCCTGAACATCCGGGACGGCGTGACGGCGGAGAACACGGCCGCGCTGAACGCCGCGCTGAGCCCGTTCCCGAACGCCAAGGCGATGACGATCGAGCAGTTCAAGAAGTCCCAGACCGACAACGTGAAGAGCCTGCTGAACGTCCTGTACGTGCTGCTGGCGCTGTCGGTGCTGGTGAGCCTGTTCGGCATCGTCAACACGCTGGTGCTGACGGTCTTCGAGCGAACGCGCGAGCTCGGCATGCTGCGCGCGATCGGCCTGACCCGCGGCCAGGTGAAGCGGATGATCCGGCAGGAGAGCGTGATCACGGCGCTGATCGGCGCGGTGATCGGGATCCTGGTCGGCCTGCTGCTCGCGTGGCTGCTGGCCGCCCGGCTGGACGAGATCTCGTTCACCGTCCCGGTCTCGCAGCTCGTCATCTTCGCCGTGGTCTCGGTGGTGGTCGGGATCTTCGCCGCGATCTGGCCGGCCCGGCGCGCGGCCAAGCTGAACCCGCTGGAGGCACTCCAGTACGAGTAACCCTTTGCACTGCTAGCTTCGCGGGCTGTGAAGCGAATCGCGGCCCTCGCAGTACTCCTGGTCCTCCTGGTTCTGGCCGGGTGTTCCACCGTGCAGTCGAAGGACATCCGGACCAGTGGGATGACCGCCACGCTGGTCGTCACCCTGCCCGAGTCGGGTGACGACGCCGACGTGAGTGCCTCGTTTCGCGTTGGCACGTTGACGTTCGTCGAGCTGGGTGACGGTGAGTCGATCAAGGCGAGCGGTGGCGGCAAGGACGTCGACCTGAAGCACCACCGGTCGGCCGGCGTCACCGACTACACCGGACAACTGGACGGCGTGGTCGATCCGGGCACCGAGATCACCTTCAACCTCAAGCGCGGCAGTGGTGACGATGCAGCGCCGCAGTCCACGGTCAAGCTGCCCGAGCGCGTCCGGTTGACCAGTCCGCTCGCCGGTACGACGTACTCGCGCCGCTCCGCCGTACCGGTGCGTTTCGAGAGCGAGCCGTCGCAGCTGCCGTCCGTGCTCACGTGGGCCGGGCAGTGCATCCAGACGGGCAGTCTGCCGCTGGAGCCCGGCCGTACGTCGGTCTCCATCCCCACCGGGTCGATCAAGCCGCTGGCGACCACACCGACGCCCGGGACCACGACGACGTGTCCCGTCGACATCACGCTGACCCGGCGTACCGAGGGCGCGCTGGACAAGGCCTTCAAGGACGGCTCGATCAGTGCTGAGAGTCAGTCCGTCCGGCGAATCAGCTCCGCTCCGTAGCCGTCTGGTCACTTCCCGGCTACCCCGACGCGGAACTGGGTACTCCTACGGCAGACAGCCTCAGAAATGTCCCGCCCCCTCCGGAAGGAACCCCTCATGCGCCGCCTTCCCCGCGCACTGCTTCCGTGCGCGCTGATCGCCGGACTGCTGCTTCCGGCCGCCCCGGCCGCCGCCCACCGTGGCGACTTCGACATCCAGGCCCACCGCGGCGGCCTCGGCCTGACCGTGGAGAGCACGATCGCCTCGTTCTCGCACGGTCTCGAGCTCGGCGTGAGCACGCTGGAACTCGACGTACAGATCACCCAGGACGGGTACGCCGTCGTCACCCACGACCGGAAGGTCGACGGGAACAAATGCCGCGACACCGCGCCGTACACCGCGGGCGACCCGGAGTACCCGTATGTCGGCAAGTTCATCAACACGCTGTCGCTCAAGCAGGTCAAGCAGTTGGACTGCGGTTCGTTGCCACAGGCGAACTTCCCGGAGCAGCAGCCCGACCCGGGCGCGCGGATGCCGGAGCTGCGCGACATCTTCGCGCTTGTGCACCGGTACCGCGCGTACGGCGTCAAGCTGAACGTGGAGACCAAGGTCGAGGCCGGTGCGCCGACGGAGACCGCTCCGCGTGAGCAGTTCGTCCAGGTGGTCGCCAGTGAGATCCGCAAGGCGAACATCGCCCGCCAGGTGACGATCCAGAGCTTCGACTGGGGTTCGCTGATGCGGATGCACCAGGTGATGCCGCAGCTGCCGCTGGTCGCGCTGGACAACTACGACTTCCTGCAGGTCGGCAAGCCGGGCAGGTCGCCGTGGCTGGGCGGTATCGACATCGACGACTTCGGCGGCGATGTTGTGAAGGCGGTGAAGTCGTTCGGCGCGTCCGCGATCTCGCCGGTCGACGGTTTCCCGCAGGGCGGCAAGATCGGCGACCCGGGGTTCCGCCCGTACTTCACCAAGGACGCCGTGAAGGCGGCGCACAAGGCCGGGCTGAAGGTCGTTCCGTGGACGGTCGACGAGCCGGCGACCATCAAGTGGTTCATCGAGCAGGGCGTCGACGGGATCATCAGCGACTACCCGGACCGCGTGCGCGACGTCGTACGGTCCGAAGGCATCCGGCTCCCGCAGGCGTACGACGCTCCCGCCGTCCGCGCGTTGCCGTCGGCGCATGCGCACAACGACTACAACCACCGGCGGCCGTTGCAGGATGCGCTGGACCGGGGGTTCAACAGCGTCGAGGCGGACGTGTGGCTGGTCGACGGTGAGCTGCGCGTCGCCCACGACCTGGCTGATGCCAAGCCCGGGCGCAACCTGGAGAGCCTGTACCTCAAGCCGCTCGCGGACCGGGTCCGGCAGAACCACGGGCAGGTCTACAAGCACGGCCGGGACTTCCAGCTGCTGATCGACATCAAGAGCGACGGCCCGTCGACGTACGCCGCCGTCGACCGGGCGCTGGCGAAGTACCGCGGTATCAGCACTCGTTTCGTCGACGGGCGGGTGGTGGAGGGTGCGGTCACCTCCGTCATCAGTGGCAACCGCCCGCTGGACGACATGAAGGCACAGAAGGTCCGCTTCGCCGGGTACGACGGCCGGCTGGGCGATCTGCAGTCCGGCATGCCGGCGTCCCTCATGCCGTTGGTCAGCGACAACTGGTCCAACGTCTTCACCTGGCGCGGCGTCGGCCCGATGCCGGAGTCCGAGAAGACCAAACTGCACGACATCGTCGTCACCGCCCACCACGCCGGCTACAAAGTCCGCTTCTGGGAAACCCCAGACACCCCCGGCGCCACCCGCGAAGCCCTCTGGCGCGAACTGGTAGCCGCCAACGTCGACTACATCAACACCGACGACCTCCACGGCCTAGAAGACTTCCTAAGAAGCTGACTCAGAGAAAAGACAAAGAAAAGAAGAGATTCAGAGTGGTGGCTGCCTTCGGCGGTCAGCCGGAGGTTCGGCTGTGCGACGCGAGCACACGACGTCACACACCGGCATTCCCGCCATCCGCCGGCCCGCGTCACCCACAACCTCGCCGAGTCGTGGCGAATGGTTCCACCCCCAAACGCCGAGTCGTGGATTACGGCAGATTTTCTGAACCACTCTCCACGACTCGGCGAGGCTCTAACGCTCTCAATTCTTTGGTTCTGGCTTGATTTCTGTGAGGGTTAGGAGGTCGGCTTTGGCGTGAAAGGCTGTGCGCTGCTTTATCGCGCCGTTGCCGGCTGTGAGGGCGCGCTGCAGGCCGTCGTCGACGAGGTCCAGTGCGTCGAGTTCCTGCAACGCTGGTAGGGCGTGTTGTCGCAGTCGTTGCAGGAGGTCGGGCATCGGTAGGGGCTCGGCGGTGCGGACGTCCAGGCCGTTCGCGGTCAGCCCGTCGCGGGCAGCGAGCCAGTACGCGGCCCGCAGTACCTCGGGCTCGACCGTCGGCCCCTGACCGCCGTCCTCCAGTGCCGTCATCACCAGCGCGCGGACCAGCGTGGCCAGCAGGACAGTCTCGTCAACGCTCAGTGGTACGTCGCTGACCCGCACCTCCACTGTCGGCAGATGCGACGACGGACGGATGTCCCAGTAGACCATCCGCTCGTCGATCAGCGTGCCCGCCGCCAGATGCATGCTCACCAGCGCGTCGAAGTGCTCCGGCGACTCCAGGTACGGCGGCGGCCCGGCGCACGGCCACCTGGTCGTCATGAGCCACCGCCAGCTCGCGAAGCCGGTGTCGCGGCCCAGGTAGATCGGGGAGTTCGCTGTGAGGGCCAGGAGCGCCGGCAGCCATGGCCGAAGGTGATTGCTGGCTCTGATGGCCGCCTGCTTGTCCGGCACCTCGACATGGACGTGACAGCCGCAGACGCCCTGCTCACGGGCCAGCAGCCCCCACCGCAGCGCCAGCTCCTCGTAGCGTGCCTTCCTGGTGATCGACTGTGCCGCCTCACCCCGGGGCGGTACTGCGATCGCCAGCAGCCGTGCACCTTCCTCCGCCGCGGCCTGCGCGAGCTTGGCCCGCAGATCTGACAGATGGCCGTGCAGCTCGGCCGCAGTGGTGCAGACCGGAGAGTTGATCTCCACCATGGCGCGCGTCAGCTCCAGCTCCACATCTGGCAGGTCCGCCACGACCGCCTTGCTGCGTGGCAGCGGATGGCCGGTGGCGGAGACCAGCAGGAGCTCTTCTTCCACTCCGAACGACGGAATCCTCACGCTGCCCAGGTACCCATGGCCTAAGCTCTCCGGCGTGAGTCTGCCTGTGGTTACCGCGACGCGGTACGTGTTGCCGTTGCGTGAGGGTGGGTCGTTGCCTGGTGTTGTCGAGGGCAACGATCTTGGCACCTACGTGATCAAGTTCCACGGCGCCGGCCAGGGGCCGAAGGCGCTGGTGGCCGAGGTGATCGTCGGCGAGCTGTTCCGGCGCCTCGGGCTGCGGGTGCCGGAGCTGAAGCTGATCGAGCTCGACCCGGCGATCGGCAAGTCCGAGCCGGACTTCGAGATCCAGGAACTGCTGATCCGCAGCGCCGGCCTGAACCTGGCCGTCGACTTCCTGCCGGGCTCCTTCGGGTACGACGGCTCCGCGGGCAACCCCGGCGACGAGGCGATGGCGAGGATCCTGTGGCTGGATGCGTTCGTGGCCAACGTCGACCGGTCGTGGCGCAACACGAACCTGCTGGTCTGGCACAAGAACCTGTGGCTCATCGACCACGGCGCCGCGCTGTACTTCCACCACTCCTGGATGTCGGCGGAGAAGTTCGCCTCGCTGCCGTACGACGCCTCGGACCACGTCTTCTCAGTCGCAGTACCCGGAGCGGCGAAGGTCGATGACGAGTTGGCCGCGGCGATCACCCCGGAGCTGTTGACGGAAGTGATCGGGCTCGTGCCGGACGAGTGGATCGCGGACGGCGACCGCGAACGGTACCTCGGCCACCTGCTGGCCCGCCTCGAGCACCGCTCCGCCTGGGTGCCGGGAGGTGCGCGGTGAAGCCGTTCGACTACGTGATCCTGCGGGCAGCGCCGAGGATCCAGCGCGGTGAGTTCATCAACGTCGGCGCAGTGCTCTACTGCCGGGCACTGGACTACCTGGGTGCGGCCTGGGACGTGCAGCCGGATCGCCTGCGCGCCCTCGACCCGAACGTCGACGTCGACGTCGTCTGCGCGTCACTCGAGCAGGTGCGGGCCATCTGCGCGGGTGAAGCAGTCGGAGGGCCGGCTGCGGGCACCACGATCAGCGAGCGGTTCCGGTGGCTTGCTGCCCCCCGCAGTACCGTCGTACACCCGGGGCCGATCCACAGCGGGATCACTGAGGACCCCGCTGCGGACCTTGAGCGGTTGCTGGACGCGTTCGTACGCTAGGCGAGCGCTGCGGACACGACGTCGCGGGCCTGTTCGAAGACCTGCTCCAGGTGCTCGGCGCCCTTGAAGGACTCGCCGTAGATCTTGTAGAGGTCCTCGGTGCCGGACGGGCGCGCAGCGAACCACGCCGACTCGGTGGTGACCTTCAGCCCGCCGATCGCGGCACCGTTGCCCGGTGCCTTCGTCAGCCGGTCTACGATCGGCTCACCAGCCAGCTCGGTCGCTGTGACTGCATCCGCGGACAGGGCCGACAGCTTGGCCTTCTGCTCACGAGTGGCGGGCGCGTCCACCCGCGAGTACGCCGACGCACCGAACCGCTCCACCAACTTGGCGTGGGCCTGTGATGGCGTCTCCCCCGTCACTGCGGTGATCTCACTCGCCAGCAACGCCAGCAGGATGCCGTCCTTGTCCGTCGTCCACACTGTGCCGTCGAAGCGCAGGAAGCTCGCACCGGCCGACTCCTCACCACCGAAGCCGACCGAGCCGTCCACCAGCCCGGGCACGAACCACTTGAAGCCGACAGGCACTTCCCACAGCCGACGGCCCAGGTCCGCGACCACGCGGTCGATCAGCGACGACGACACCAGCGTCTTGCCGACGGCGACGTCCGCACCCCACTGGCGGTTGCTGAACAGGTAGGAGATCGCGACGGCCAGGTAGTGGTTCGGGTTCATCAGTCCGGCGTCCGGTGTGACGATGCCGTGCCGGTCCGCGTCCGCGTCGTTCCCGGTCGCCACGTCGTACTTGTCCCGCTGCGCGACCAGCGAGGCCATCGCGTACGGCGAGGAGCAGTCCATCCGGATCTTGCCGTCGTGGTCCAGCGTCATGAACGACCAGGCCGGGTCGATCCGCGGGTTCACCACGGTCAGGTCGAGACCGTGCCGCTCCGCGATCGCGGACCAGTAGTCGACACTCGCGCCGCCCAGCGGGTCGGCGCCGATCTTCACGCCGACGTCGCGGATCGCGGCCAGGTTGATCACCGAGGGCAGGTCGTCGACGTAGTGCCCGACGAAGTCGTAGTCCCCCGCCTGCTGACGGGCCTGCTCGAACGGCGTACGGCGCACCTCGCGGTTGCCGCCGGCGATCAGCTGGTTGGCTCGGTCGGCGATCCACTTGGTCGCGTCGGAGTCGGCCGGACCGCCGTGCGGCGGGTTGTACTTGATGCCGCCGTCACGCGGCGGGTTGTGCGACGGCGTGATGACGATGCCGTCCGCATCCGCGCCGGCGCCGCGGTTGAGCCGCAGGATCGCATGCGAGACCGCCGGAGTCGGCGTGAGCCGGTCCGCGCTGTCCACCAGCGTCTGTACGTCGTTGCCGGCCAGCACCTCGAGCACCGTCCGCCAGGCCGGCTCCGACAGGCCGTGGCTGTCCCGCCCGACCAGCAGCGGTCCCGTCGTACCCTGACCGGCCCGGTACTCGCAGACGGCCTGCGTGATCGCGAGGATGTGTGCCTCGTTGAAGGCGCCGTCGAGGCTCGAGCCGCGGTGTCCCGACGTACCGAAGACGACCTTCTGGGCCGGGTTGTCCACGTCCGGCGTGATGTCGTCGTACGCCGCCAGCATGGCATCGACGTCGACGAGGTCCTCTGGCTGAGCGGGCTGGCCTGCGCGTGGGTGCATGACCACATGCAACCACAAGAGCGTCACTGACCGTACGGCGTGAGCAGCTGGTCCACAGGCGCGTAGTCGTCGGTGAGGACCGGTGCGTTCCCGGCGAACGCGGCCGGGTTGTCCTGGAGCTCCTTCCCGGGCTCGAGCCGTTCGCTGATCGCAGGTACGTCGAGTGGCCGGTCGGACGCGATCAGGACGAAGTTCCCGCCGCTTCCGCTCGTGCGCACGACCAGTCCGACGTACGGGAAGACCGCCTGCAGCGTCCTGACCTCGGCCCTGGCGAAGCGGGCCGGTCCGTGATCGATGACGTTGATCAGGTAGATCCCGTCCGGCCGCAGCACACGGCGTACGTCGGTGATCAGCTCGCGGGTCGTGAGGTGCCACGGGACGGACTGGCCGCTGAACGCGTCCATGAGGACCAGGTCCCGGCTGTCCGTCGCCTGGTCACGCACGCCGAGCCGGCCGTCCTTCACCGTCACCGCCAGGTCCGGACCGGTCTGTACGCCGAGCTCCTTCTTGTCCAGGTCCACCACTGCCGGGTCTATCTCGTACACCTGGTGCTTGCTGCCCGGTCGGGTCGCTGTCAGGTATCGCGGCATCGTCAGCCCGCCACCGCCGACGTGCAGCACGTCCAGCGCCCGGCTCTCGGGCCAGCTGCCGTTGATCGCCGCAGCGAAGTTCTTGATGTACTCGAACTCCAGATAGGTCGGATCGTCCAGGTCGACGTACGAGTGCCGCAGCTGGTCCAGGTACAGCGTCCGACCACCCTCACGGCCGGGGTCCGCCACCACACGAGCGCAGTGGTACGCCGTCTCGACCTCACACGGACGTGGTGCGACCACGGTCAGCGTGGCGCCGATGACCGCCAGAGCGACCGGCTTCACGGCTGCCTGCACTCCACGGAGCAGGAAGGTCAGTGCGGCACCGGCAACGACCAGTGCGGCGCCCAGCGTCAGGATGATCGTGCTGATCGGGACGGTGGCTACGAAGACGAATCCGGTGAGCACAGTGCCGACGATGCCGCCGACGGTCGCGTAAGCAGACAGCCTGCCGACGACAGTGCCGGTCTGCTCCAGCGTGGACAACCGCAGCTTGGTGACCATCGGTGTGACGGCCGCCAGCAGCGATGCCGGCGCGAAAAGCGTGACGGCGAGTACGAGGAACACCATGTCGTTGGCGAGCGCCTGACCGGTCCACCGCACCACCGGCAGGATCAGCATCACCAGTGCGCCACCGAAGAGGATCAGCGGGCCTAGCGTCCGCTGCGGCGGCACCACGTCGGCGAACTTGCCGCCGAGAGCCGCACCGGTTGCGATCGCAGCCAGTGCGACCCCGATGACCGCAGTGTTCGTCTCCAGCGTCAGCCCGATGTACGGCGCGACCAGGCGCAGCGACACGAGCTCGAGCACCATCACGGCAGCGGAGCTCCCGAACGCCAGTGCAATCGCCAGCTTCTGACCGACGGGACCAGTCTCGCCCTTGCCCATCGCCTCACCCTATCGGTGCAATGGGGACGTGATGGATGCACAGAGAAGTGCTGAGCTGTACCACGCGGGGCGCGAACGGATGGCAGACGCGGTCCGCGACCTGAGCCTGGAGGACCTGGATCGCCAGGTGCCTGCCTGCCCGCAGTGGAGTGTGCACAGTCTGGTCTCGCACCTGACCGGAGTGGCCGCCGACTTCGTGGTCGGCAACGTCGTCGGCGCACCACGTCCGCCGTGGACCGCAGTACAGGTCGAGAAGCGTCGCAACCTGCCCATAGCGGAGGTGCTGGAGGAGTGGGCGACCGTTGGGCCCCTACTGGAGAAGCTGATCGTCGAAGGCACCACGTCGCATCCGCTGGTCTGCAACCCGTACGTCGACGCCGCGGTCCACGAAGCCGATCTGCACGGAGCCATCGGCAGCAGACGGCCGCCCGCTGAGCTCTGGCTGGCCGCACTGGACTGGATGCTCGACGAGCCCGGCCCGCTGACCGTCATCACTCCGGACGGCACCTACTCGGTCAACTCCGACGCTCCGGCCGCTGTAGCCCGCACCAGCTCGTACGAGCTCTTCCGGGCCGTCTTCGGACGCCGGAGCACCGCACAGATCACGGACTGGGAGTGGGACGTCCCGGAGCACGCCGCCAGCTGGAGCAGGGAGATCGCCAGCCTCCCGCAGACGTCGGTGCCGCTGAACGACTAGAGCTGGTCCAGCCGGGCGATCAGCGTCTTTGGTGCGATCTGGCGGAACGCGTTCTCGACCAGGTCCTCGAAGTGATCCCAGTCGACGTCCACGTCCAGGTAGACCCCTAGCCAGCCCCGGTGACCGACGTACGGCGGTCGGTAGAAGTGCTCGGGGTCCTCAGCGACCAGCGCCTCCTGGACACCGGGCGGCGCTGCCATCCAGACGCCGAGGCGGTCGTCGTGGTGGTGGTCGGCGTACATGACGAACACCTTCTTGTCGCGCACGAACCAGGTCGGCTCACCGTGACTCGGTCGCTCGGTCGCCTCGGGCATCGCGAGGCACAGCCGGCGTACGCGTTCGAGAACGTCCATCGGCCTAGTGTCGCGGACCTGGGGTCACCACGCCTGCCTCATAGGCGTAGACGACTGCCTGAGCCCGGTCTCGCAGGTCCAGCTTGGTCAGGATGTTGCTGACATGCGTCTTCACGGTCTGCTCGGCCAGCACCAGCTCGTCGGCGATCTGCCGGTTGGACAGTCCCCGGGCAACCAGCCGCAGTACGTCGGTCTCCCGCGGCGTCAGCTGCACCGGCGTGATCGGTACGACGGGCTGCGCTCGCGCGAAGTCCTCCACGAGCCGACGGGTGACGGACGGGGCCAGCAGCGCATCACCGGCGGCCACGACTCGTACGGCCGCGGCCAGCTCGTCGGGCGTGGAGTGCTTCAGCAGGAACCCGCTCGCGCCGGCGCGAAGTGCGGCGTACACGTAGTCGTCGAGGTCGAACGTCGTCAGCATCACGACCCGCGGCGGCTCGCCCGGGGTCGAGCCGGCCAGGATGCGCCGGGTCGCGGCGAGGCCGTCGAGGACCGGCATACGCACATCCATCAGGATCACGTCCGGTTTCAGCTCCGCGGCCAACTCCACTGCCTGCGCGCCGTCACCAGCTTGTCCGACAACCTGAAGACCTGGCTGCGCATCGAGCAACGCGCTGAACCCGGCCCGCACCATCTCCTGGTCGTCAACCACCATGACCGTGATCGCCACTCGCCACCTCCTGCCCGACCGGAATGATCGCCTGCACCAGGTAACCGCCCTCAGGGGTCGGCGCAGCGCTCATCGTCCCCTCCACGAGCGCCACGCGCTCACGCATCCCTGTCAGCCCGTGACCACTACCCGGCGCTGCCGCCGGCCCACCTGGCGGCGGAGTGTTGTGCACGGTGACCTCTAGCTCGTCACCGGTCCGCTTGACCGCCACCTCCACTACTGCGTGCGGTGCATGCCGTACTGCGTTGCTCAGCGCCTCCTGCACAACCCGGTAGGCCGTCAGCTCAAGGGTCTGGTCGAAACCCGTTGGCACCTCACCTGTCAGCCGCACGTCCGCACCAGCCCGGCGCGTGCTCTCGATGAGGTCAGCCAGCTCCCCCAGTCCTGGCTGCGGCCCGAGCTCCCCCATCGGCGGCTGTTCGACCGGCTCGCGCAGCAGCCGCAGTACTCGGCGCATCTCAGTCAGCGAGACACGTGCCGCGTCGGCGATCTCGGTGAACTCCTCACGGACGTTCTCCGGTACGTCGGCCAGCCGGTGGGGCGCACTGTCCGCGCGTACGACCACAACCGACATGTGGTGTGCCACGACGTCGTGCAGCTCGCGTGCGATCCGCGCCCGCTCCTGCAGGCGCTCCCGCTCCGCGCGCTCGGCCTTGGTGATGGTCTCCTGCTCGGCCAACCGCCTGTTCGTCTGACTACGGGTGTGGATCAGGTCGCCCACCACGATCGCCACGGCCGAGAGGATCGCCATGGTGATCAGACCACGCAAGCTGCCGCGGTCCGGCGCCAGCTCGACAGCGACGACGCCTACCGCTTGCGTGGCCACCCACCAGGCGACCTGCTCGCGCCGGCCGAGTCCACGAGCACCTGCGATCGCGATGACAAACGAGTGGCCGAACGCTGCCGTAGTACCCCACGGCCACGGTTCACTCGAGCTGACCGGCGTCGTCACCGCCGCGGTGATGGCTGTCGTGATGAGCGAGACCAGCATCGCGGCCCGCGGCCGCAGCCACACCAGGCCCAGGGCCAGCGCCCGCGCGAGGGCGAGCGCCAGCACCGCGCCTAGCTGTACCTCGTAGTGCTGCCCGAGATCCATGACCGTCAGGACGAGCAGCGCGGCGACCCCGAACGCCGCCGCCCACGCCCACCGCCCGTGCGGCCACTTGTTCACGGTTGGACCCTACTCACAGTTGCTCGAACCAGGACCAGAAGAACGCCAGACTCCCCGCCGCCAGCACGATAGTTGCCGGAAGCACCCATTTGCGGGCGGCCAGTCCGTACAGCGGCCGGACCAGCTGGGCCTGCAGCGCCGCGATCCCCCACAGCACGAACAGGAACGCGACGATGCACGGTACGGCGATCAGCCCGTGGGCCGTCCACGCGCCGGCCCGCGTCGGACCGCCCCACGTGCCGGGCTCGATCGGGCCATGCTCCACGAAGCCCCAGAACGGGCCGCGCACGACAGCCGTCACCACCAGCAGCATCAGGAACCAGCTCATCAGCCCGAGCACCGCGCTGAGCAGTCCGTAGCCGAACACGACACCGGCCGAGGGTTCGCCGACGGCCCGGCCCTTGCCGACCAGACCGCGCCAGCCGAGCCGGTACGCCGCCAGCCTGCGCCAGCGCCGTCCGGCGGCCTGCGGCTCCCCGAGCATCGCGTCCGCCAGCGTCTGCACACTGACCGGCGCCAGCACCGCGTCGTACACCAGCGACCTAGCCAGCGACCTTGCCAGCGACCGAACCAGCGACCGCGCGCGTGACCGGGCTCGTGGCTGAACCTGTGACCGGGCCGGCCGCTGCGCCCTGTCGTCCGCCGGTCGGGTGTCCGCCCTGTGGCGGCTGAGTATGTCCGTCATCGTGTCTCCTCGAGTCTCAGGTCCTGAGATAGAGGCTAGAAATCGGACGCTCCCGGCACATCCAGCCCGGGAGCCAACCGGCGCCCAGTACCCCGGTAGGGGGTCGACTGTGATCCAGGTCACAGTGACCACGATGCGTGTCCCGACGTTACACGGTCAGTGCCGGACGGCGTACACGGCTCGCTGGGCTGCCCGACGGCACGAGCGGCGAGGCCGCGCCCAACAGGAGGTACTGGACACCATGCGCATGCGGAACCTGGCGGTGGCCGCCACGCTGATCCCGGTTTTGCTCGTTCCCGGCTGCGGCACCGACGCCGGCGTCGCGAACGCGGCACCTGCTGCCCAGAAGGCGGCCCGCCCGAGTCTCACCGACGAGGCGGCAGCGGCGGCCGGCTCCGACGACCCGGTGGTCAACGCGTACTACGCGTACCGGATCGCCCTCGACGCGATGATGCGCAGCGGCGGCGGGCGGACGACGCAGCTGCAGCAGGTGATGACACCGAAGATGTACCAGGCGATCAGCGCCCAGGCGAAGTACTTCCGGACGAAGAAGCTGCACAACACCGGCACGACGAAGGTCCTGTGGGCGCAGCGGACCATCGCCTCCAACGGCGTCATCGTCAGCGCCTGCTATGACACCTCCGCGGCCCGCACGGTGAACTCCCGCGGCCACTCCGTCCTCCCGAACACCACCCCGACCCGCTGGCTGGACCAGATGCGCGTCCTCCCCCAGCAGTCCCGCTGGATCGTCGACGGCGGCACCACCACCCCGAACGCCTGCTGATTCGTCCCAGTGGGATCACGATTGCGTGGCCCCCGGATTCCGCTTGCCGACCTCGGGAACACTCACCAGCAAGTGCCGGCTGGGTATGTCTGGGGTCCACCGATGATCGACACGAGTTTCCGCCGTTGGCTGCCGACGTGGTGCGGTGGCCGTCGTACGCCGGAGTCCTTCCGGCGGACGAACTCCCGCGTCAGCCGCCTCGCCGTCCAGTACGACGCCGAGGTCGACGCGGCGCTGCAACGCCTGTGGCCGAAGGCGCGGATCTATCACGACCGCGAATTCACCCGGGACCGCGCGGACTTCCTGCTCGTGGTCCGCGGCCGCGGCGTGATGATCGAGACCAAGGTGAAGAGCGACCCCGGGCCGTTCCGCGGCTCGACGCTCCCGCCGCTGCTCGATCGCCTGCAGCGCGACGGCCGGCGTCTCGTCGTACTGCTCAACCAAGGCGACCCCGAGCCCGCGCGCGACCTGGTCACCACCAAGCTCGGCGACAAGGGCCGCATCGTCGTCTGGTCCGGGCCGCACCACGACACCGAGCTCCGCGAGGCCGTCGAATCGCTCCTGCACCAGACGAGTCGCCACGCCTGAACGCACGAGTGGGTGCCGCCGACCGGCGACACCCACCGCGAAGTCAGGCAGACAGGTCAGGCGTTCTTGATCGCCGAGACCTCGAGCTCCAGCGTGACCTTCTCGCTGACGAGGACGCCGCCGCCCTCGAGCGCCGCGTTCCAGCTGACGCCGAAGTCCTTGCGGTTGATCACGACCGAGCCCTCGAGGCCGACGCGCTGGTTGCCGAACGGGTCGGTCGCCGCACCGGTGTACTCGAACGTCACGTCGACCGGCTTGGTCACGCCGCGGATCGTCAGGTCGCCCGACACCACGAACTCGCCGTCGCCGCTCGGCTTGACCGCGGTCGAGGTGAACGTGATCTCCGGGTGCTCGTCCATCGCGAGGAAGTCGTTGCTGCGCAGGTGCTCGTCGCGCTGGCCGTTGCGGGTGTTGATGCTCTTGGCCTGGATCGTCACCGTGCCGGACGAGTTGGCCGGGTTCTCGCCGTCGATGTGGAACGAGCCCTCGAACTCGTCGAACGCACCGCGGACCTTGGTCACCATCGCGTGCCGGGCGCTGAACCCGATCCGGGTGTGCGCCGCGTCGAGCGTGTAGTCGCCGGACAGTGCGGCGTACTCGTTGGACATCGCGGATTCCTCCAGAGGACTAGTTGAACTTTACACAGTACAGATTTCACCTTTGACGCTCAGAAGTCCACCCCCCACCCGGCGTGTTCACCTCATGGACCTGTCGGGGTCGGAGAATGGACGCGGTCGAGGAGAGAGTGGGAGTTCGGTGGAGCGGAAGGTGTTCTGCGCGTCGGGGCCGAACGACGTCTATCGCGCGGTGAGTACGTCGCTCGGCCGGGAGCGGTTCTGGGCCACCTCGGCGCCGGAGTCGGGCGGGGTGATCTCGTTCGTGCTCGGCGACGGGCGGACCGGTGAGTGCCGGATCGAGGAGGCCGTCCAGGACGAGCGCTACCGGCTGCAGTACTTCGGCAGCACGCTCACGTTCGCGCTCGCCGCCGGGGAGACCGGCGGGACCGAGCTCACGCTCAGCTCGACCGATCCCGGCGATTGCGCGGAGGTGGTCTCACTGCTGCTGCGACTGAAGGCCTTCGTGGACTTCGGCGTCGATCTCCGCAGCCACGACGAGACCCGGGGGACGTCGTACGCCGACAGCTGACCGTTGCCCCTGGCAACCGAGTTAATCGGTTGCGGCGGGCCGTCGGCACCGGGTCTCATAGATGGCCGGAGAAACTGGAGGACCGTCGTGGAACCGCTCAGCGGCGACGAGATCAGGCGCTCGTTCGTCAATTCGACCAAGAGCCAGGTGAAGGCGATCGCGCTGCCGTCGCGGTTCACCGAGCTGCACTGGGAGTCGCTGGACTTCCTCGGCTGGCGCGATGCCAAGGCGCCGAACCGCGGCTACCTGGTGGTGCGCCGCGAGGGCGGGGTGACCGGGATCGCGGTCAGCACCCAGAACTCGGGAGCAGTCCGCCGGTTCGCCGGACTCTGCGACCTCTGCAACACCGCGCATCACGTCAGTGACGTCGCGTTGTTCGCCGCCCGCCGCGCCGGTTCGGCCGGCCGCGAGGGCAACACGGTCGGCATGTACATCTGCGCCGACCTCGCCTGCTCGCTGTACATCCGCGGCCTGCGCGAGCTCGACCTGCCCCAGGGCGAGACCGCGACACCGGAGGTCCGCTCGGAGCGACTCACGACCCGCCTGGAAACTTTCGTCCGACGCGTGCTCAGCTGAGGTCCCGGGACACTACGCTGGTCCCACCATCGGCCCGCAGAGGACAAGAGGAGAGCGAGTCGCGATGACCGAGTTCCGCATCACGCACGAGATCCACCAGACACACCCGGACATCCGCGAGAAGCTCACCGCCACCACGATCGAGGCGATCAACGAGTCCAGCGCCCGCTCCGCCGAGGACGCGGCCCGCGTGCTGCGGCACAAGCTCGCCGAGATCGGCGTCCAGATGAGCGAACCCGCCTGCCTGTCCGCGATCGAACGCATCCGCTCCGGCAAGCAGCTCCGCTTCGAGATCGAACCCCTCCCCGACGAGGACGACCTCGCCTAGGCGCCGGATAGGGTGCCGGGTGTGGACCTACAGGAACTCGGCCGGCGGATCTATGCGACAGCTCACCTGACCGGGGAGTTCGTCCTGCGGTCCGGACAGACGACGACGGAGTACTTCGACAAGTACCGGTTCGAGGCCGATCCGGTCCTGCTGGACGAGGTGACCGCGGCCATGGTCCCGCTGATCCCGCCGGGCACCGAGGTCCTGGCCGGGCTGGAGATGGGCGGCATACCGGTCGTGACCGCACTGGGCCGTCACAGCGGGCTGCCGTGCGCGTTCGTCCGCAAGGAGGCGAAAGCGTATGGCACTCGCCGCCTGGCCGAGGGCGCCGACATCGAGGGACGCCGCGTCACGATCGTCGAGGACGTCGTCACCACCGGCGGACAGATCGTTTTGTCGACCAACGATCTCCGCGCGCTCGGCGCGAAAATCACCGACGCGCTCTGCGTCATCAACCGCAACGCGACCACGCCTGATCCACTCACCGAGGCCGGGCTGACCCTCCACGCCCTGCTGAACCCGGAGCACCTGATCGCCTGACACTCACCCGGCCTTGCGCTCGCTCTTGTGCTCGCTTGTGCGCTCGGCCGGGATCATCCTGCGGAAGTCGTCGACCGAGATGATCGGGACCTCGAACTCGCGCGCCACCCGAGCCTTCACCGACAAGCTGTCGACATCCGCGGCCACCACGAACGTCGTCTCCGGCCGGACCGCCTCCTGCGGAACGAACCCAGCCGCCACCGCGCGATCCCACCACACCTCGCGCGGCTCGACCATGTCACCGGTGAAGACCATCGTGCTGCCCGGCGGAAACCCGCGCGAGCCAGGACGATCCGGTACGACGTACTGCCCGGCGCTGGCCCGGAGCAGCGCATCGTCGACATCGGTCGCGCGACGCCCGAGCATGACAGCGACCCGGTCGACGTCGTTGCGCTGATCCGGTGTGATCGTCCCGTCGCCCCAGGACGCCGTCGCGAGCGCAGCCACATACCAGCGATGCAGACTGTCGACCTGCGGACGCGTCAGCCCCAGCTCCGTGGCCACCTGCACCAACTGATCCGCGTCGGCTGCCGTGATCTCCCCGTTGGCGAGGATCGTGTCGAGCAGCACGAGGTACGAGTCGGCCTGCGGCGGCTCGGGCACTCGTGGCAGCTGGTCGACGAGTCGGCTCATCCAGCCATGGCGTCCACCGGCGTGCACCGGACGAACTGTCGGCGCGACGTCGGACCCCGGCAAGGCCGGCCAGGGCAGGCGTCGGACCTCCTCGTAGGCCCACTGCCACGGCGGCGGTGACGGAAACGCCTTCAGGTACTGGGAAAACAGCTCGGCGGTCGCTCGCGTGTCGGCCATCGCCGAATGCCAGCCTTCGATCGAAATGCCGGCGGCCGCGCAGCAAGCGCCGAGCGTCCGCTTCGCGCCCGGGTAGAGATAACCCGCCAGCGCCATCGTGCACATCGACCGCTCGGTGATCAGCGGCACCGTGACCCCGAGACGCGCGAACTCCGCGCGCAGGAATCCGAGATCGAACTCGACGTTGTGCCCGACCACCATCCGCCCGGCCAGCAACTGCCCCAACTGCCGCGCGATGTCACCGAACTCCGGCGCCGCCAGAACGTCGGCGGTCAGAATCCCGTGGATATGCTGCGGCCCCAGGTCCCGCTGGGGGTTGAGCAACGTCACCCACTCGTGCTCGACCTGCCCGCGGGCGTCGAGCAGCACGACCGCGATCTCGATGACCCGATGCCGATGGCCCGGCAGCAGGCCGGTCGTCTCGGTGTCGATGACCGCATACATCCGGGCCTCCTCCGGCTCTGCTCCGGCTTTATGACCGACTGGAACAACCCAATCACACGCCGCCGACAGTTTCCGTCGGGTCAGGCGTCGACTGGGATCTCGACCTCGATCTCTTCACCCAGCCGCGCTCCGTGCGCCAGCTCGAGTTCGTCGCCGCTCCAGAACCGGCCCGGGTCGTACCAGTTCAGCTTCCGCCCCCGCAGCAGTCCCATCTCCTCGTACGTCACCGCGACCACCTCGGCGCAGTACGCCGACTCCAGCTCGAGCTCGCGCGATCCGCGCCGGAACGCCGGTACGCGACCGCGCACCCACCTCGACGCGAGACGAGCCGTCGACGGGAACGGCGTACCGTCCAGCCGCGCCACGGTCCGCAGTACGGCGTCCTCCATCTCGCGCGTGACGGGGTGGTCGAGCTGCCGCAGCCAGGCCTGCTGGCCGTACTTGCGGGCCCACACCAGTACCGCGTCGCGCAGATTGTGCAGCTGGGCGCCGCGCTGGTGCTGCCCGGTCCACATGTCCGGCAGCGAACGGCCGAGCTCCGCGTGCCACATCAGCGGCGGGAGGTCTTCGACGACGACCGCCATCCCGACGTGGTTGACCGGGCTGTTCGTGGTCAGTTGGATAGCGCGATCCGCCGCGCTGCCGCCGCGGAACAGCCAAATGTCACCTGTTCGTGTCAGTTCCGTAGCGTCATCCAGTGAAATCCGGCTGGTCACGTCGCTAGGTTAGTCGTCATGAAGGTATGGAAGGTGGTAGGACTTGCGGGGCTCGTCGGCGTGGCCGCAACGGGCGTAGTCATCGCGCGGGGCGAGCGGAAGCGCCGCGCCTACACGCCGGAAGAGGTGCGGGACCGCCTCAAGACCCGGGTCAAGGAAGCAGCGAACGCCTGACCCGGCACAACGATCGGCCGGGCCGGCCGGACACGCCGTAACTCGGTGGTACGGCGCTGACCCCGCCTGCCCGGCCGAATCCGTTGCAGCACGCAACCTCTAAAGGTTGTGGAGGGCAACGTCTTCCAGCCGGCCGGCGGTGCTCGTCGCGGTCTGGAACGTGCAGTACGGCTGCTTGCGGCGATCCGTCGGCGACCCCGGATTCAGCAGCCGCAGTCCGCCCGGGCTCGTCGTGTCCCACGGGATGTGGCTGTGCCCGAACACGAGCAGGTCAACCCCCGGGTACGCCGCTTCACAGCGCGCCTCGCGCCCCTTGGCCGAACCGGTCTCATGCACCACGGCAACCGACAGCCCGTCGAGGGTCACGCGCGCAACCTCAGGCAGACGCGCCCGTAGATCCGGGCCGTCGTTGTTGCCCCAGCACCCGACGAGTCGGGCCGCGCGAGCCTCCAACTCGTCCAGCAATCCGACGCTCACCCAGTCGCCCGCATGGATGACCACGTCGGCACGCTCGATCGCCTCCCAGACCGGCTCCGGCATCTTCTTCGCCCGAACCGGCAGGTGAGTGTCCGAGATCAGCACCAGGCGCATGCGCCTACTGTCTATGCCTTGAGTGCCTCGATCAACTCCTTCTCCTTCGCCGGGCTCAGCCCCGCGCGTCGCTCCCGCTCCAGGCCGAGCTCCCGCTCCCACGCGAGCGCGTCGACCAGGAACTCCCGGCGCGGCCGATGGGTCAGCCCGGCCGCGGCCGCGGCCGCCCCGCTCCGCGACGACCAGCCCTCGTACCCAGGCTCGGTCAGCCACATCGCCAGCGACTCCGGCCCCATGTATTGCTCGACCTTCTGCTCCTCCAGCCACTCCCGCGGCGCCGGCACGACCGGCCCGGTGTGACCACCGACCTCACGGGCCAGCTCGATCCACTCGCCGAACGGCACCACTGGACCGCGCGTGTCGAACGTCCCGGTCCGGCCCTCGGTCGCGTTGTCCAGCAGCCAGCCGGCAAGATCCCGGACGTCGATCACCGATGTCGCCAGCCCGGGCGTGTCCGGCACGAGCATCGGCTCCTCCGGCGCACGCGCCGCCCGCGCCACCCACGTCCCCGACCGGTCGCTCCGGTCCCCCGGACCGCCGATCAAGCCGGCGCGGGCGATCACGAGCCGATCCCCCACCACCTCGCGTGACGCCAGCTCGCACGCGACCTTGGCCTCGCCGTACAGCTCCTGCTCGACCACCTCCAGCTCCGTCGGCTCCCGCAGTACTGCGGTCTCGTCCGCGCCGGGCGTGTCGTACTTCGCGTAGGCGTTCACCGAGGACACGTACGTCCAGTGCTTCGCCCGCGCGCCGAAGGCGGCCAGTGCACCCCGCACGAACCCTGGCTGCCACGACACCTCGAACACGGCATCCCAGTCCCGCGGCGGGACAGCGTCGTACGCATCCGGGCGGCTGCGATCGGCAGCTATCAGCGTGGCGCCCTCCGCGATCGCACCGCTCTCGCCGCGCGCCACACACGTCACCGAATGGCCGCGCGCGACCGCTTGCGCAGCGATCTCGCGACCGAGCCACGCCGTCCCACCGAGGATCAGAATCTCCATGCGGGCAAGCCAATCAGGCCCGACCGACAAAACCCAGACACCTCTGCCAAGGGCAGAAACGGCGTGTGACCGCCCTCCCCGCGTCAGGTCACCGTAAGACTTCGGGCCTTGCCAGGCAGGCGATCCGGGCGCACTGTCGAAGGAGACACCCAGGGGTGAGTGTCCGACCACAGGGGGAAGAGATGGCTGGTTTCGTTCAGATCATCGAGTACCGGACGTCGAAGCCGGACGAGATCAAGGCGCTGATGGAGGACTACAGCGCCAAGCGCGAAGCCGACGGCGACGGGCCGAAGCCGATCCGCAGCCTCAGCTGCGCCGACCGGGACGAGCCCGGACGGTACTTCGCGATCGTCGAATTCGCGTCGTACGACGAGGCGATGGCGAACTCCGCGCGGGCCGACACGTCCGAGATGTCGGCGAAGATGATGGAGCTCTGCGACGGCCCCGGCAGGTTCTACAACCTCGATCTGCTGGAGGAGATGGACAACCGCTGACCGGTGCCGGCCCAGGCGTATCGCGAGTCCGCCTGGGCCGGTACCACGCCTGGGTACGGCGTACGCCACCTCGCCGAGGCGCACGCCGTACCCTGGCCACGCCCGGTGCCGGGAGGGGAGACGGCACCGATGCGCGTTCGGGGGCAGCTCGGGTCCGCGGCGCCGGATCCAAGCTGCGTCAGCTGATTGGTCAGCGAAAGACTCGGTACGACGTCCAGGCAGACGGCGGCGCGGCGCCGTGCTTGCGGCTGAACTCACCCTCCGGCCCGAACCCTCGATCGGTACCCCGGTCAGTGCCCAGGTCGCCGTCGGAGTGGAGCGGGTCGGGGTCCTGCGGCTCGGGGGCCGAGTGCAGGTCCGGCCAGGGCCGGGGTGGCAGGGACTCGCGGGGCGGCAGCCTGAGGTCGGGGTCCGGACCCCGTTCCGGGTCGAGCCACTCGACCTCGGTCGCCCCGCCGTGACCGTGGATCGCGATGACGGACTCGATGCCGTCCCACACGGTCGTGGTCGGATAGTCGCCGTACCAGCGCAGCGCCACGGCTCCGTCGGTGAACTGCACGCCCTCGGCGACAGGCCCGGTGCCGCTGACACCGGAGACATCTTGATGACGGATCAACCGGAAACGACGGGAACTCATTTCGGCGCAACCTCCCAGAGCCGTTCCCCCGGCAGCTTCCGCTCCGGACCGGGATCCTGGTCCGGCACCGGGTCACTGGTCACCCGCAGACCGGCGAACCTGCGCGACATGGCCGCGGCGTACCGCTCGGCCAGCTCGGCCTCGGCCCGGTAATCGGCAACCACATGGTCCCCGAACCAGACCCGCACCCGCCGCCGCTCCACCCGGACCGCCCCCGGGTGAGGATCACCATCGTCAGCCATCTCAATACACCCGGCCCCGAACCGAGCCGTTTCCCATCAGCGACCTCGCACAACCTTTCACGTCAATCACTTCCACTTCCCTGTGGGGATGGGTTCACAGGTAGTGACGAAGCTCTCAGCCGTTCATGACGCGATTCCCCAGAAAATTCTCACCCGCCGTGAGGACCCCCACCGACCCACGGCCGCCAGACCCCGATGTCATCCAGGTCCATCGACGTCCCGGCCGGAAAGGAGCGCACGCCGGCACCCGGCCGGTACGCCGCTACGACGGTCGACAAAGCATTAGTGAGAACCAGAGCCACGCGAGGCGCAGTCGCAGCAAGCTCGCTGAAGATCGTGCACGCCTCACGGGTCTGCGCCTGCACGTCTTTCACCCCCGCAAGCCGAACCTTGGCCATGCCGGTGCAACCGTCGATCACGGATACCTCGTCCGGTTCGGGATCCACCACGAGATGGATGTTCGGCCGTACCAACAGCAGCACGCCCAGACCGTCGGTGAACCGCGATTGTTTCTTGAAGAGATACTCACCTTCTTCAAGATCGGGAGACTCGAGCCGCTCCAGCCCCAGCGTCCGCGCCATCCACTCCGCCACATCCTCAACAGCCCCACCCGAGAAGAAGATGTCGTCGTCGCTCGACATCAGCTGATACGCCGCCGGATCTCGTCGGCACTCAGCTCCGGCGTCAGCTCGACGGTCGTCATCGAAGCAGGCTCAATCAGGTGGATCCCTGGCCGCCCAGGAAGCACCACCCGGACGAACCACTCCGCAAACTCGGCAGCAGCCTCAGCATCCGCCGGCTCCAGACTCACCGCCTGCCCCGTCCCGCTCAGCGCAACCCCCAACTCCCGCGACCCAGGCCCCAGCGGAATCAACGCCTCCAGCCCCATCGTCGACCCCGCAACCGCCCCCACCTCAACCCGCGCCCCCGGCCACCGCTCCCGCAAAGCAGCGGCGAACTCCCCCGCGTCAACAACCCAGTCCGGCTGCTCCAACGGTGCGACGACGTACTCCGTCATGAATCATCCTCTGGTTTGAGCGTCACGTTTCCTGAGATGTCCAGTGCTCGCATGCGGTCCTGGAAGTATGCCGCCGCATCGTGGTCGTTGGTGATGATTTCGAGCCCTTCGACCGGGTTCGACCTGTCCTCGATCACCTCTCGGTACTTGAGCAGCATGTGATCGTTCTTCTCTTCCGCGATCTGGCGCAGGAACGGCGGCAGCGAACTCGGTCGATAGAACGACGAGCCCGAAGTCGGAGCGACGTACTTGGCGTCCTGCGCGCGACGCAGGACAGCGTCGAGTCCATCCGCCCACACCGCACGGGGAAGCCGCTCATCGACCGTCAGCCGGAACTCGACAGGTCCGCAGTGTTCGCGCTGGAACTCCATCTCCGGGCCGGAGCCGACGATCGGCCGGACCCGTCCGACCTCGATCAGCCGCTGCGTATAGTCGCCGAAATCGCCGCCGAGCTCGACCTCCTGGAGCTCTACGTCCTGGAGTTCCACGTCGACTGGTTCCGCAGGCTCTGCCCCCGGCTGGCGATCCGGCAGGTCGGGGAGTTCGACGTTGACGACTATCGGTTGGGGGCGGTCTTCTTCCGGGTAGTCGAAGGTGGCTGTTGTTTCGTCTGTGGTGATGGTGAGGTTGGCGTGTTGCCACTGTTGGTCGGCGGTGGTGGCCATGGATGCCAGGAGGGCTTTGACGGCTTCGGTGAGGTCTACTTCGATTTGGAAGTCTTCGAGGAGGTGTTCGTTGCGTTTCTTGTCCTGTTTCTCGTCGCGTTCCTCGAATTCGATCTCGCCGGTTTCGGTGATGCGGATCTCTACCTCGAGCGGCTCGGCGTCGCGTTCTTCCTCGTCGTCCTTCTCGTGGGACTTGCGGTATTTTTCGAAGGCTTTGCGGGCGACCGTGATCAGCGGGGGCTCGTTGTCTTCGGCAACTTCCAGGTCTTCGTACTCGTAGCTGAGGCGCTTGGTCCGCCCCAGCGAGTCGAGGTCGCCGGAGCCGCTGGTGAGCTTGTTGCGGTCCGCGGAGTCCGACGACGGGCGGTTCGTCGACGGGCCTGCGGTGCCGACGAGGCCTTCGGCCCAGCCGCGGGCCTTCGGGGGCGCCATCGACAGGTAGTGGGCGGCGGCTTCGCAGGCCCGGGCGGCGGCGTCCAGTTGCTGGGCAGCGACGGTTGCCTGACCGCGGGACGCGATCAGCGCGAGTTGCGCGTTCTCCCGGCACCGTACGGCGGTCCGCTGCAACTGCTCGACCACGCGCGGGATCTCGTCGAAGCAGTCGACCAGACCGCGCGCGACCCGCTGCAGCTCCGACGGCATCCCGGCGCCCCCACAGCCTCAGATCTGGTCGGCGTAGTTCTTGCAGCCGGCGGACGCGATCTCGAGGGCCTCGGCGGCCTGCTCGACCGCCTTGCTCGCGGCCTCCAGGATCTCGGTGATGTCGCGATCGATACCGGTCGCGGTGCCCGCGATCAGGCTCTCCACCAGCTGGCTGTGCTGGGTGAAGCGGAGCTTGAACCCGGCCAGGCCGCCGGCCGCCTGCTTGGCCTCCATCGAGACCTGGTGCAGCTGTTCCTTGAGCCGCAGTACGTCGGACACCTCAACCCACTCCCAAACCCTAGTTGCGCTTCTTCGGCAGCACGATCGCCGTACCCGCTACCACGACCGGCACCCCGATCCCGATCCACCACGGCAGACCGGCCGCCATCAACACGAAGACCACGACCGCACCGCCCCAGCCCCACCAGCGCGCGCCGGGCAGCCGCGGCAGCCCGAGCACCCGCGAGGCGGCCAGCATCGTGACGGCCGCGATCGCCGCGGCCTCGACCCCAGCCAGGAACGACCTGCTGAACACCCACACCACCACGAACCCGACCAGCGCCAGGACCGCGCTGATGGTACGCCGCTTGCGCTGTTCCTGAAGCGCCCGGGCCGTAGCCCGGACCTCTTCCAGCTGGTCAACGGCTTCGGACAGCTGCGACGTGATGCGCTCGGCAACGGTCTCTATGTCGTTCAGCGCCCGGATCTCGGGCAGCGTGTGGTTCGCCCGCTTCCCCTCGGCGGGCAGCCCGGCGCGCTGCAGGCTGGCCGCGGCCTTCTCGGCGAGCGCGTTCAGCCGGGTCTGCAGCTTCAGGCCGCGCTCGGCCATCGCGTCGGCCTCTGCCGCCGCGGTCGCCTCGGCCTTGGACTTGTGCGCGGTCAACCGGTCCTGCGCCTGTTGCGCGTCGGCGCGCGCCATCGCGACCGTGCGCAACGCCCGCACGTACTCCGACCACTCCTGCTCGATCGTCTTCATCGACGTACCAGCTCCACCGTGCGATCCACCTCGTCCGCCCGCAGCGCGGCGAACGGTACGACGACCTGTGCCTCAGGATGCAGCCCGTCCCACAGCAGCGCCCGATGCGGCTCCGACGCCCATCGCACCAACGGCCCTGCCACCGCCCGTACGCCGTCCTGCGGGTGCCGCAGGAACAGATGCGTCGCCACGTTGGCCCGCCCGTACCCGAGCTGCTCGGTGCAGACATGCAGCCGGTTCCACCACCCGTACGTGATCAGGCCCTGGGCCGGCCCGTCCCGCACGATGTCCTGCAGCGCGTTCGCCGGGCTCTCGAAGTACCCCTCGGCGTGTACCTGCATCCGCGGTACGCCGTGGAACCCGAACCCGAGCAGGTACGTCCCGCCGGCCTGCCCCGTCCGCATCGCCTCCCGCAACGCGAACAGCCGCGGCGCGATGTCGTCATGCTTGTCCACGGTCTCGACCTCGCAGCCGAGCTCCCGCAGTACCTGCACCAGCGCATCCTTGCCCTCGGCAACCGCCGGCGCCGAGTTGGTCCCGTCGACGAACACGAACCGCGGCGGGTCCACCGCAGCCGCCGCCGTCGACACCGCCAACCCGGTCAGTACGCCGAGCGCGTCCGCCGGACCGTCCCCCAGCACGAGTACGCCGCCGCCGGGCTCGGGCCGCACCTCGACGGACACCGGCTCCTCGGTCACCGCGATCGGCAACCCCGTCCACGGCCGCCCGAACTCGGGCTTCACCGCGGCGGCCGTCTCCGTCAGATGCGCGGGCTCGGCCAGGTGGAACACCCGCGGGGGCCGAACCTCCGACCCCGCGCGCGACCACAGCTCGTGCCGCAGTACGTCCAGCACCGGCTTGTCCGCGAAGCTCACGAGCACATGCTGGTTGTCGTCCGGCGACCCGAAATTCGCGTTCAGCACGGCCTCGCCGCGGAACTGCAGTTCGGCCGCCGCCGTGTTCCCGCTCCGCAGGATCGCCTGCGAGTCGGCCGGCGTCGTCTTCAGCGCGATCCGGTACGGCACCTGGCCGAAGATCGAGTCCCGCCGCGTCGACAGCCGCTTCACGCCCTCGATCGTCTGCGTCGCCAGTACGACGTGCACGCCGTACGCACGTCCCAGCCGGACCAGCCGCTCCAGCAACTTCGCGGCCTCGTCCGCCAGCTCGTCGTCGTCCTCGAGCAGCACCTGGAACTCGTCGAGTACGACGAGGATGCGCGGCGGCCGATCCGGACCCGGCGCGAGCTCCGCGATGTCGGCGACGTTGCCGTGCGACTTGAAGATCTCGCTGCGCCGCGCGAGCTCGTCCGACAGATGACGCAGTACGGCGAGACCGAACGCGCGGTCGCTGTGCACGCCGAGGACCCGCACCTGGGGCAACCAGTGCGGCCGGTTCGGCCCCGGACCCAGCGCCGAGAACTCGACGCCGTGCTTGAAGTCGAGCAGGTACATCTCCAGGTCCGCCGGTGCGTACCGCGCCGCGAGCCCGTGGATCAGAACGAGCAGCAGGTTCGACTTGCCCTGGCCGACCGCGCCGCCGACGAGCACGTGCGGAAGCGCCGGGTTGCCGCTACGCAACCGCACCAGCGCCGGCGTGCGGTCGTCGTACCCGATCACGGCGCCGATCTCGTCCTTGACCGGTTGCCACCAGGTGGAACGGTCCGGCAGGGTCCGTTCGAAATCGATGGTCGGCAGGACGGCGATGTCGGCCTGCTCGGCGATGACGTCACAGATGCCGGCGGCAACGGTCGCGTCGAACGGCGGGTCGAGTCTTGCCGGCGGCAACTGCGCGACCTCGACCTTGTCATTGCTGATGACAACGGGATTGAGGAGCTCGAGCAACTGTTTCGAGTCGACGTCCAGCTCGGCCGCGGTCGAGGCGTCGTAGTGCACGAGGAAACAGATCCCCCGCTTGCCGGCGGTCGCGGCCAGCCGGAGCAGGTCGCGCTGGGCGAGCGTGTCGATGCCGGACGGGTAGTCGAAGAGGATGACGAGCCGGTACGGATCGGTGACCTGCCCGGTCTCCTTGAGCAGCTCCTCGAACCGCTCGTGCCCAAGCTGCGCCTGCCGGCTCGCCCGCAGCGACGAGACGTCGACCAGCCCCGACAGCACGGTGTGCAGCTGCTCCGCGGTGTGCGTTGCCCTCGGCACCAATTGCGGGTACTTCGTGGTCAGGTGACCGAGCAGCCCCATCATCCCGGTCAGTCGCGGATCGAACGCGTCGACGCGGAGCCGGAACGGTTCCGCCGCCGCGATCAGCCGCAACGCGATGCTCTGCAGCAGCCGGCGCGCGTTCTCGTTGCGGTCCGCGGTGACCTTCCAGCCGTTCGTCTGGAGCAGCGGCGCGACCACCGGCGTACCGGCGTCCAGCTCACCGACCCGCACGTACGACGGGACGCCCGCGCCGACCAGCTGCCGGGAACGCCAGCGCGCGTCGTTCGGCGGGATCGAACCCAGGCCGGGCGCGAGCCGGTCCGCGAGCAACCGGGCCTTCGGCTCGGCCTCGGACAACGCCTCGGCGGTCTTCGCGTCGACCAGCCCGCGCGACTCGCGCCGCGCGACAGCCGTCTGCTCCTGTAACTGACGATGCAGCCGGACCGCGCGCTGATGCTCGCCCTGGGTCAACCGCCGCGCGTTCTCCAGCAGCTGTCCCAGCGCATGCTGCAGACCGCGGATCCGCGCTTCCAGTAGCTCCGGCGAGGCCGACCCGGGCACACTCGCCCCGTCAGGCTTCTCCGTCACGAGCACCGCCCTTCCACTTGCCCCGTGACCGTACTGATTGCCTGGAGTAACCATGTCACACCTGTAGTCCCATCCGTCACTCCAGGCATCAGTAGTCTCACCTGCTAATCGGGCGCGACGATCTCGAGCTCGTAGCCGTCGGTGTTGTGGAGGAAGGCGGCGTAATGCTGCGGGCCGCCGGCGTACGGATGGCGGTCGGCGAACATCAGCGTCCAGCCGTGTTCGGCCGCCTCGTCGACGACGGTGTCCACCTCGGCCCGGCCGGCGGCGTTCAGCGCCAGGTGGTTCATCCCGGGCCGCATCCGGTCGTGCTCGGCGGCCGACATCGCGGGGCTCTGCTCGACCACGACGTACGAGCCGTCGGGGGCGATCCAGGTCATGCCGCCGGGCCAGCCGTCACCGTCCTTCCAGCCCAGCCGGTTGAGGACCCAGCCCCAGCTTGCGACGGCCCGGGACAGGTCCGGGACCCAGATCTCGACGTGATGCACCGCGGCGACCATCGCAGCATTATCTGTGCTCGGCGGAATGGTGCGACACCGCCGCCGAGATCCAGCCCGCGATCGCCCCGGAGACCAGCAGCCAGACCAGGGCGGCGACCAGCCACGGCCACCACGGACGGGCCTGGGCGGCCTCGGCCACCGCCTTGCCGAACAGGCCGCCGCCGGGCGCGAAGACGCACACGAGCAACACCCGCGCGATCGTCGTCTCCCTGGTCATTTCTTCATTGTGAGAGGCAGCCGCCGACCCTGCAGAAACCTTGGCGTTTCGCGCCCCTTCACCTTTCTGTCTGTGGCAGGGTCTACCGTCTCCGTTGACAGTCGAGGGGAGGTCGTGGTGAGCACCACCCGGATCGAGAGCACGGCGTACGGCGCCGCGGCGCTGGAGTGCCTGCAGGCCGTGGTCGCGCGGCTGAAGGCCGACGATCTGATGACCCCTGTCACCCTGCTGCTGCCCAACAACCTGTCCGGCGTCATCGCGCGCCGGCATCTCGCCGTTTCCGGGATCGCGGGTCTGTATCTGGCGACGCTCGAGCGGCTGGCCGAGCAGATCGCCGCCGGCACGCTGTCACCCCGGCGCCCCGCCACCCGCCCGATCGTCGCGGCCACCTGGCGGACGGCGCTCGCGAAGGCGCCTGGCATCTTCGAGGAGGTCGCCGAGCACCCGTCCACGATCCAAGCGCTTGCATCTGCCCATCGCGAGCTCCGTGACCTCACCGATCCCGCGCTCGACAAGGTCTCGCACGCATCCGCTCTCGGCCCAGATCTGGTCCGCCTGCACCGCCACGTCACCGACGAGCTGGCCTCCGACTGGTACGACGAGACCGACCTGCTCCGCGCCGCGGCGGCCCGGATCGCATCCTCGCCGGAGGTCGTCCGTGAGCTCGGCGCGCTCGTCCTCTATCTTCCGCAGGAGCTGACACAGTCCGAGGCCGCGTTCGTCGCCGCGCTCGGGGACGCGGCCGCTGATCTCACGGTGATCGTTGGCCTGACCGACGTACGCCGCGCCGACCGCGCCGTCCGGCGATCGCTCGAACGGATCGGGATCGACCTGCCGCGATCGATCTCGAAGAACTACCCGGTTGCGACCGAGATCCTCAACGCGTCCGACGCCGACGACGAGGTCCGCTGCGTCGTGCGCGACGTCGTGTCGGCGTTGGAGCACACGCCCGCACACCGGATCGCGGTGCTCTACTCAGCCGCTTCGCCGTACGCGCGATTGCTGCACGAGCACCTCGGCGCAGCGAAGATCGAGGTCAACGGCCCAGGGACGCGACCGGTGCACGAGCGGGCGATCGCGCGGACGCTGCTCGAAGTACTGGCGTTGGTCGATCAGGATCTGCCGCGGGCCGATGTGTTCCGCGCGCTGGCGAATGCGCCGACGCGCGACTTCGGCGGCGAGCGGATCCCGGTGCCGCAGTGGGAGCGGATGTCGCGAGCGGCCGGAGTCGTGCGCGGGGACGACTGGGACACGCGACTCGCGCGGTATGCGCAGTCGGAGCGACGGACTGCTGATCAGGAAGAGGCGGCCGAGGACCCGCGGCCGGCGGCGGTGCGGCGTGCGCAGTACAACGCCTCGACGGCTGAGCGGTTGCATGCATTTGCTTCGACACTGCGGCGGCGGTTGAGCGCCCTCGCGGAGTTGGAGACCTGGGCCGAGCTGGCCGAGGGGGTCCTGCGGCTCTTCCACGATCTGCTGGGTGACTACTCGTCTCTGCCGATCGAGGAGCAGTACGCCGCCGCGGCGGTCGAGGGATCGTTGACCGGGTTGTCGACGTTGGACGAGCTCGGTACTCCGGCGAGCCTGGCGGTGCTCCGCGATGTCCTGGATCTGGAGCTGCAGCAGTCGCTGCCTCGGGTCGGGACGTTCGGGACAGGCGTGCTGGTCGCGCCGCTGTCCGCGAGCGTGGGTCTGTCAGCAGACATCGTGTACGTCGTCGGGCTGTCGGAGGACCTGTATCCGGGGCGGGTTCACGAGGATGCGCTGCTCCCCCATCGGGTGCGCGAGGCGGCCGCGCCGGAGCTGGCGTCGTTCCGCGATCGATTGGACGAGAAGCAACGGCATCTGCTGGTCGCGTTCTCGGCGGGCTCGCGGGTCGTGGCGGCGTTCCCGCGGGGCGATCTGCGGCGATCTTCACGCCGGCTGCCGACGCGTTGGCTGCTCGGGTCGCTGCGGGACCTGACGGGTGACCACGCCCTGCCGGCGACACAGTGGGACCGTTACGACGAGGTGCTGCAGACCTCCGCGTCGTACGCCGGATCGTTGACGATGGCAACGATGCCGGCGACGGAGCAGGAGTGGCAGACACGCGCCGCCGCAGCCGGGTTGTGGGTGCAGGACAGCGTGCTGGTGCGAGCTCGGGAGCTGCTGCGCGGGCGCGGTTCGCATGCGTTCACGCGCTTCGACGGCGACTTGTCGGGTGTGTCCGGCCTGCCTGAATACGCGGTCGAGGACCGGATCGCGTCGCCGACCTCGCTCGAGTCCTATGCGACGTGTCCGCATGCGTACTTCGTCGAGCGGCTGCTTCAGGTGGAGCCGCTCGAAGCGCCCGAGGACCTGCTGGTGATCTCACCGGTGCAGATCGGGAACCTGATCCACAACAGCCTCGACGCGTTCGTCACGCGGCTGGCGGGCTCTCTCCCGGCGTACGGCGTGCCGTGGACGGCCGACCAACGCTCGCTGCTGCTGGCGATCGGGGCCGATCTGGCCGAGCAGTTCGAGGCCGAAGGGCTGACCGGGCATCCGCGCTTGTGGCAGCGCGAGCGGTTGCGGATCCTCGGCGACCTGATGGTCCTGCTGACCGACGACGACCGGTGGCGTGCGGAGCGGTCGGCGTCGGTCGTGGCGAGCGAGCTGCGGTTCGGGTTCGACGGCGAGCCGCCGGTGGAGATTCCGGTGCCGTCCGGTCGGGTGCTGTTGCGCGGGTCCGCCGACAAGGTCGATCTCGGCTCCGACGGGACGATCTACGTGACCGACGTGAAGACGGGCGGCTTCTCGCGGTACGAGGGCATCGAGTCGGACCCGGTCGCGGGCGGGACCAAGCTGCAACTGCCGGTGTACGCGTACGCTGCCCGCGCCAGGTTGGGCGAGCCGGCGACTCCGGTCGAGGCGTCGTACTGGTTCGTGCGGCGTGGCGGCAAGCGGATCCCGGTTCCGCTGACTCCCGAGGTCGAGGAGCGGTACGTCGACACGCTCGATGTGATCGTGTCGTCGATCGCAGCCGGGTACTTCCCGCCGAAGGCGCCCGAGGTGCCGGACTTCCTGTGGGTGCAATGCCCGTACTGCAACCCCGACGGCATCGGGCACAGCGAGGTCCGCGCGCGCTGGGACCGCAAGCGTCACGACCCCGTGTTGGAGCGGCTGGTGCGACTCATCGATCCGACTGCGTTGGAGACCGGCGATGAGTGAACAGCTGCTCGACGGCGCCGCGCGCGACCGGATCCGCTCCGACACCGAGACGACCCTGTTCGTCGAGGCCGGGGCCGGGTCGGGCAAGACGCATGCGTTGGTCGACCGCGTAACCACCTTGGTACTGCGGGACGGCGTACCGCTGCGGACGATCGCTGCCGTCACCTTCACCGAGAAGGCGGGCGCGGAGCTGCGGGATCGGCTGCGGGTCGAGTTCGAGCGAGCGCGGAAGGGCGATGCCCGTGAGCTGGCCGACGGGGCGCTGGACGACCTGGACTCCGCTTCGATCGGCACGCTGCATGCGTTCGCGCAACAGATCCTGCTCGCGCATCCGATCGAAGCCGGCCTGCCTCCGCTGATCGACGTACTGGACGAGGTCGGGTCGTCGGTTGCGTTCGAGGAACGCTGGGCGGAGTTGCAGCAGCAGCTGCTTGACGACGACTCGATCGCCGAGCCGTTGCTCCTTGCTATGGCCGTCGGGGTCGAGCTGAAGCATCTTCGGTCGCTCGCTCGGCTGTTCGGCAACGACTGGGACCTGATCGCCGAACGCGTGCTGGTCGATCCGCCCGAGCTGGTCGCGATGCCGGATCTGACCGGGCTGATCGCCGCGGCCGCGCAGATCGGCGGCGCGGTCGGCTCCTGCCTCGATCCCGAGGACCGGCTGCTGCCCAAGCTCGTGCAGATCCGTGAGCTCGGTCTGATGCTGGATGCCGCCACTGACCAGGAAACGCAGCTTGCGATTCTGCAAACGCTGCGTGGGTTGAAGGTCGGGCGGATCGGGCGCAAGGAGAACTGGCCCGATGTCACCAAGGTGCGCGGGGACTGCACCGAGGTGGTCGAGGTCGCCGGTTCGCTCGTCGAGCTGCTGCTTGATGCTTGCCTGCGGCATCTTTCTCACTGGATCGCGGAGCGGGTGCTGGAGTCGGCCGAGCTTCGTCGCGCCGAGGGACGGCTGGAGTTCCACGACCTGCTCGTACTGGCTCGCGATCTGCTGCGGCGGGATGCGGCTGTTCGCGGGGAGCTCCAGGAGCGGTTCGAGCGGCTGCTGCTGGACGAGTTCCAGGACACCGACCCGATCCAGATCGAGCTCGCGGTTCGCATCGCCGGTGGTGTCGAGGCCGACGCCGAGGATTGGCGCGATGTCGAGGTGCCTGACGGTCGGCTGTTCGTGGTGGGTGATCCGAAGCAGTCCATCTACCGGTTCCGCCGGGCCAACATCGCGACGTACCTGACCGCCCAGGATCTCCTCGGCGAGACCGTCGCCCTGACTACCAACTTCCGCACGGTGCCGCCGATCCTGGCCTGGATCAACACGGTCTTCGCCACGTTGATCCAGCCTCAAGAAGCCACCCAGCCGTCGTACCAGTCCCTCGCTCCCCACCGCACCAGTCCCACCGCAATCGACACCGCGACACCGGCAGGCGGGGCACTGCCCTCCTCGGACACTGCTTCGGGCTCTACAGCCGTGTCCCACCCCAGTGCACACGGCCGGCCTCTCGAGCCCGCCCCCGTGAAGGGCGGCGACCAGCTCTCTATCTTCGACGACCCCAGCCTCTTCGACGACAGCCCGGCCTCGGACGACCGCGGATCTGACGGCGACGACCAGCCGGCGGACCTCGCGTCGGTGCTGCCGTTCCGTCGACGCGACGACGCCGTGGCCGCCGACGTACCCGCGGATCAGATGCCTCCGGAAGAGGACGACCCATCCGCCGGCCCCGCCGTCACCATCCTCGGTCCGACGCCGCACGACGACCTCCCACGTGCGCAGGCCTCCGTCCTCCGCGAGCGTGAGGCCGCCGACGTCGCGTCGGTCGTCGAGCAGGCCCTCCGCGACGGCTGGCTGGTGTACGACGACCGCGCCGAGACCTGGCGTCCCGCGGCGGCCGGTGACATCGCCGTACTCGTCCCGGCCCGCACCTCCCTCCCGTTCCTGGAAGACGCTCTCGACCGCGCCGACATCCCGTACCGCGCCGAGGCCAGCTCGCTCGTCTATCAAACTGCCGAGGTCCGCAACCTGCTCGCCTGCGCCCGCGCGCTCGGCGACCCGAGCGACCAACTCGCGCTCGTCACCACCCTGCGCTCACCGCTGTTCGGCTGCGGCGACGACGACCTCTACACCTGGAAGCGCTCCGGCGGCTCGTTCACGCTGACCGCGCCGGTCCCCGATCAGCTCCTGACTCACCCGGTCGGCGACGCGATGGAGTGGCTCCGCCGGACGCACTACGCCGCCCGCTGGCTCACGCCCAGCGAGGTCCTCGCGAAGATCGTCGCCGACCGCCGCATGCTGGAGGTCGCCGCGATCGGCCCACGAGCTCGCGACGCCTGGCGCCGCATCCGGTTCGTCGTCGACCAGGCCCGCGCATGGTCGGAGGTCGAGCACGGCGGCCTGCGTTCGTACCTCGCCTGGGCCGCCCACCAGGGCGAAGAAACCTCCCGCGTCGCCGAGGCTGTGCTCCCCGAGACTGACGCCGACGCGGTCCGCGTGATGACGATCCACGCCGCGAAGGGCCTCGAGTTCCCGATCGTCATCCTCTCCGGCATGACCGCGGCGCCGAACCGCCAGCGCGGCGTCCAGGTCCTCTGGCCTCCGGACGGCGGGTACGCCGTCAAACTCAAGTCGTCCGTGCAGACCGAGGACTTCGACCTCGTGCAGCCGGTCGACGAGCAGATGGACGACTACGAACGCCGCCGCCTGCTGTACGTCGCCGCGACGCGCGCCCGCGATCATCTGATCGTCTCGCTGCACCGCTCCGGCAACCGCCGCCACTCCAGCAACGCCGAGCTGCTCGCCTCCGCCGGCGGCGTCGAGGCGCCGCACTCGACCTTGTTCACCAGCCCACCGGTCCCCGACCGCGAACCGTCCGGCAGCCCCGACGTCACCCCGCCGATCTCTCGAACAGAGTGGGAAACCCGGGCGTCCGCCGCCCAGGCCGCCAGCCGCGCCCGCTCTGCCCAGAGCGCGTCCGGTCTGGAAGGCACCGGCCCGGAGGTCGCGCTCGACGACATCGACCCCGGCACGGCCAAGGCTGCCCGCGACCTGGAGCTCCCACCGTGGACGAAGGGCCGCTACGGCACCGCGATCGGCCGCGCGGTCCACGCCGTACTGCAGGTCGTCGATCTGTCGACCGGCGCGGGTATCGAATCCGCCGTCTCCACGCAGTGCCTGGCCGAGGGCGTGCTCGAGTACGCCGATGTCGTGACCGCGCTCGTCCGATCGGCGCTGGCGTCCGACGTGGTGAAGCGCGCCGCTGCCCGCGAGCACTGGCGCGAGTCGTACGTCGGCACGGTCCAACCCGACGGCACCGTGCTCGAAGGATTCGTCGACCTCATCTACCGCGAGGACGACGGCCGTCTCACAATCGTCGACTACAAGACGGACGCCATCCCCGCGGCAGCCTTGGACAGCCGAGTCGCCTATTACGCTCCACAGCTCCAGGCGTACTCGGCCATCCTGCCCAACACCGGCCCGCCGATCCTGCTGTTCCTCAACCCCGGCGGGGCAATCGAGCGACAGGTGCCTTAGGCAACGAGGCGGACAGCCAGCACCACGATCAGCACGGTCGACGCCAGCGCGGTCACCAACTTGCCGACGTGACCAGTCAGCAGCCGCCCCAGCAACGCGCCGCCGCCGGCCAGCAACAGCTGCCAACTCGCCGACGCCACAAACGCCGCGACGACGAACACGACCCGCTCACCGAGCCCCGCCACACCGGATCCGCCCAGCACGAGTGCAGCGAAGTAGATCACCGTCCACGGGTTGAGCATCGTCATCCCGAGCATCCCGAAGTACGCGGTCCGTACGCCGACCGGGGTCTCCTGCTCGATCACGGCCAGCCGCTGCACGCGATACCGCCGTACCGCCTTGGCCGCACCCAGCACCGCGAGCCCGATCAGCACGACAACAGACGCCCAACGCAACGGCCCGACAACCGGCACCAGCAACGGCGCCAACGCCGTACCGGCAACTGCCGCCACCGCGGCGTACACGCCATCAGCCGACGCAACCCCGAGCGCCGCAAACGCCCCGATACGCAACGAAGTCCGCGCAGTCAACGCCACCAGATAGGTCCCGACAGGCCCGACCGGCATAGCAACCCCAAACCCGGCCAGCACCCCCGCGACCACCACCCCGATCACAACTGACCGAGCGTCGACCCCAATCCAAGCCCACCCTGCTGCTGAACCCGAGCCACCAAGGCCGCAGGTTCATCGAGCAAGAGAATGAAGGTCGTAGTCATACCGCCATCATGAGGACGCAGCTATACCTCCTCAACCCAATTACTGCGCCACGTGTGCGCCCGGGGTTGCGGCGATCCTGGCGGCCAACTCGTCGGACACCGGGTACGGTCGCTCGGCTGGGAGCTCCGCCTCGGCCGCACTCGGCGAAACCCGGGCGAGATCCCGGACTCGCTGCATCTCCGACGTGACATCCTCCAGCCGGACGATCCACTCGTTCACATACCGCCGTACGGCATCACCGGACAGCCCGATCTGTATCGACCGCACCCGCGGCTGCGGCGTGAGCGTCACCGTCTGCTCCGGATCCCACTGGATCCGCACCGGCGCCGCCGCGAGCGACTGCTTCCACACCTCCTCGGACTTATGAAACCCTGCCTGGTAATGCGAAAGCACTCCATGAGCCAATGCCCACTCGAACCCGGCACGTGTGATGCGGATCTGCAGTACTCGCGTCTGCCCCTGTTTCGTGCCCCATCCCGACCGGTAGGCCATCCAGAGGAACGACGGCTTGATCCACGTCATCCGACCCATCCCGAACGGCTCCACGAACGTCCCCGCCCCCAACGCCGGCTCCGCAATCTCCGCCGGGTACGCCTGATAGACCGACACCGTCCCGTCGTCGTACGACGCCCGTACCTGCCGCAATACGCCAGCCTCCATCCCCAGATCCTAGAGCCGACGCCCCCGTCGTCCGGCATCGTCAGTTCTCGTCGGCTTTGGAAGCGCCGGCCGTCTTGAGAACCCGGTAGATCCCGATATGAGGTCACCCTCACGATCCAGCGTCCGCGAGGCCGCCTGCGTGTCGCCTGAGCATCAACAACGTCTGATCGGGAACTGCAGGTACCGGCGCGTCCGGGTCCAGCTTGCATTCGAACCGGCCGTCATCTGTCATCCAGGCCAGCACACCTCCCGACATACAGGTCGGGTCGAACAGTTGCGGTGGATCGCAGAAGGGTAGTCCCTCGGCGCCGATCCAGGCGACAACGCAGCCGGACTCGATCACTGCGGCCAGTAGGGTACGAATCGTGGCTGGGAACTCATCGATCGTCGGCCAGATGACGATCGGCAGATCCCAACTGGGGATCTCCCAAGCGTCCCCACGCAGAGTGAACTCGTCGACGGCAATTGCGCCGTACCAGGGATCGAGGGGCAACACCGTGGTACGCCGGACACCGCACCGCGCAAGCCCGTACACGCTGATCCCCGGCACCTCGTCCCCGTCGACAACGACGACGAGAGAGTCCCTCGCGTGACGCGGGCTCACCCGATCCCCCACTTCTTCAATTGGTTCTCCGACGGTTTCGAGCACGGGCAGCCGATATCGCATCGTTGGCGCCTCCGCTCAGTTGTTGGACTGTTACTGAGAGTTTATCTAGGTCGGAGGTGTTGGGGCGGATGGTTACAGGTTGTGGATAACGGGAAGTGGGAGTGGCGTGCGGGGGGCCGTGGAGTCGCTACGATCTGCGGAAACAGTGTGTGAGGAACGTTCGAATGATGGTCCGCCCGCTGGCGGGTATGCCACCACAAGTGTGAGGGTGTGGCTCATGAACATCGGTACCCGGAAGATCGTCGTCGACGAGGCGATCGCGCAGCTGCGGCTGTACGCCGAGACGAACGGCGCCGTGCTGCAGTACTATGACGGGCTGCCGGGGATGACCACCGTCGGTGGCTCCGACCCGAACCAGGTCACGTTCGAAGATCTCGGCCGGACCATGGTGATCGGCAGCGATCTGCGGGCGCTCGACATCCCGTGGCTGCTCGAGGTCGAGGCGGAGAAGGAGTTCGCCGCGATCCCGGTGGACGCGCGGCTGGAGGACGCCGAGCGGGGCAGTGACCTGTTCGAGGCGGCGATGGCGCTGGACGACAAGTTCACCGGCCACCGCGGGTTCGGGCACGCCAAGAAGTCGAAGCTGCTGCACCTCAAGCGCCCGTACCTGTTCCCGGTGACCGACAGCTTCATCCGAATGACGTACGGGACGGCGTCGGCCGGGTCGGAGTTCCTGTCCGCCGTCCGCGACGACCTGGTCAACCCGGCCAACGTCCGCGACTTCAAGCTGCTCCAGGTCCGCCTGATCGCGGAGCCGGCGACGAGCGCGGCCCGCCTGCTCGGCGAGGTGCCGACGCTCCGCCTGCTCGACATCCTCGCCTCGCTGCTGGGTGAAGCGAAGTAGTTAGAACACCCCGAGTCGTGCGAGCGGCTCGACCAGTTCGCGCTCTTCGTAGGACAGGTGCGACAGGAGCGTGTCGTCGAGCAGGTCCACGGCGGCACGCAATCCGTCGATGTTGCCTGATCCGTCAACGAGTGCGACGAGAGCCTTGTCGACACCTTCGAGTACGTCGTGGATGATCTTGTGCTCCTCCTGCAGCCGGTCGACGACCGGCACCAGCTCTGGGTCGGCGCGACGCAGGTGCGGGAAGAGTGAGGCGTCCTCGATCGAGTGGTGTGTGGTGACGAGTCGGCAGTAGGACTCGCAGTAGGTGCCAAGGGTCCAGTTGTTCTGTCGCATGGTCATGGTGTTGATGGCCGAACGCGCCGCGCCGACACCGAGCGTCCCGGCGGCGACCTGCTCGACCAGATCACGTACCTGCTCGAGCTCGGCCCGCAGATGGTCGTGTACGTCGATCAGGTGCTGCCCGGACTGCAGCTGGTACGGCGTGTAGCTCCGCGCCGGGTCCAGCGCGGGACCGGTCGGCCGAGCTGACTCGTCCAACAGCTGCACGGCGCTCCGCTTCACAGACGGAGGCGGCGTCGCGACGACGCTGAATCCGCTGACCTGGACAGGAGATCCGGGAACAGCCGCAGCGCCCGCGGACTCAGCAGCGGTTTCTGTGGAGTGGCTGGTGGCGGTGGAGTTCGTGGGTTGGTGGCGGGCGGTGTCTACCGCCTCGCGGACGCCTGCGGCTACTTCGGCGAAGCGGCGGATGTCGTCGGGGTTGTCGGAGGCGAGGATGTACGTGCTCATCCCCTCGGCCAGGGTCAGCTCGGTCAGCTGGTCGATCCAGAGCTCCTCGGGACCCTGCAGGAACCCGCCGTTCCCGTCGAACCGGCCAGAGATGTTGTACAGCCGCCGTACCGCCGAAGGCTCACGCCCGGCCTCCAGCGCCGCCTCGTCGATCTGCTTGTTCATGGCGGTGAGCTGATCCGGACCGGCGTATCCGCTGCTCGGCAGCCACCCGTCCGCGAGCCGACCGGTGACCGCGAGCATCCGCGGCTTGTACGCACCCAGCCAGATCGACACTTCATGCGCCGGCTCCGGACCGCGCTTGGCGCCGGCCACTGTGTAGTGTTTCCCGGCCAGGCGGATGCCGCCGCCAGTAGGCGTCCAGACCTCGCGCATGATCGCGATGGCCTCCTCCAGCGCGGTGATGCTCTGCCCGGCCGTCAGCCGCGGCCCGCCGTTCGCCGCGACCGCATCCAGGAACCCGCCGGCACCCAGCCCCAGCTCCACGCGCCCACCGGTGATCAGGTCGAGCGTCGCGACGCTGCGCGCGAGAACGACCGGGTGGCGCAGTGGCAGGTTGGCGACGTTGGTGGTCACCTTGATGCGCTGCGTCTGAGCGGCCACGACCGCCAGCAAGGTCCACGCGTCCATCAGGCGCGGCTGGTACGGGTGGTCCTGGAAGCTCACCAGGTCGAGTCCGACCTGCTCGGTCAGCTGGGCCAGCGCGATCACGCGGTCCGGGTTGTCGACCGCGGGGGTCAGGAACGTGCCGAAGACCAGCTCGTGGCCGTAGTCCATGGTTCACCTTCACCTGTCGAAGTTGGCTCGGGAGCAAAACTACTTCGGCAGACCAATAATCTCAACTACAGAACATCTACTGGCGGACGAGCAGCGCGAAGGCCTGAGCCGGACTCAGCACGGCGCCCCGCGCGTACGCCGCCTCGTACGCCGCCTCACCCACGACGGCAGCCGCGGCGATCGCCCGGTCCAGGTCCTCGGTCTCGGTCGCGGCCATGAGGTAGTTCTCCGACGCCCGCGTGGCAGCAGCAGCGCCCAGCAGGACGGCCGCCAGGGTCTTGTCCGGATGACAGGCCGCAATCCCCTCCAGCGCCCAGCACATACCGCGCAGCGAGTCGAAGTCCACGGACACCTGGAAGGCCTCCGTGTGCAGCGCCAGCGCCTCCTCCGGGCGGCCCTGGAGCTCTCTGACGAACCCCAGCTCCTCCAGCACGATCGACAGGTACAGGACCGACTCCTTCTGCAACCGCGCTGCGTCGACCAAAGCCTGCAACCGCTCCGAGGCCTCGTCCAAAGCTCCGGTACGACGTGCCGCGAAGCCCAGCACCAGCTCCGCCAGCGCCTGCGTGGAGCGCTGTCCCTGTTCGGTGGCCAGCCGCAGCGCACGCTCGCCGTACGTGCGGGCCGACTCGTACTGCGCCTGCCGGATCGACGTCCAGCCGAGCATGCCCAACGCGCTGGCAACCTCCGGCCAGAGTCCGAGCTCCTCCGCGGCCTGAACGCCCTCCAGATGGAGCCGCTGCGCCTCGTCGAAGTCGCCGACGAGTTCCGCGTGCGCGCCGAACCAGCCGGTCGCCTGCAGCACGCCCCACCGGTCCCCCAGCGCCCGGAAGATCGTGATGCTCTCGCACGCGCTGTCATAGAGAGCCGGCAGATCAGCTCGCACATGCGCATGCTTCGCACGCGCAGCCAGCACGGCCGCGACACCCCACTGGTCCTCGTCGGCCTCGAACCTCTTCAGCGCCCGCTCCAGCATCGCCTCGCACGTCGGCAGGTCTCCGGCGTCACTGGCGGCGTTCGCGATCCACCACAACCCCATCGCGTCAGCAGCGTCCACCCAGCGGTCCCGCTCCACTGGAGCGTCAGGATGACCCAGCAGGTACATGTACCCGGCCCGCCACGCCCCAGCCCGAGCAGAGCCCGGTACGGCCTCCAGAGACCGCATGGCCTCGAGATGACGCCCACGCAGGAACCAGTACCAGGCCAGTGCATCAACAAGGCGCTCAGCCAGGTCCAGCTGCCCAGTGGCCACTGCCCGGTCCAGCGCGGTCCGGAAGTTGGCGGAGTCCTCGTCCAGCAGCTGCAGCCAACGACTCTGCTCACCACCGAACAGCCCCGGCCGCGCAGCCTCGGCCAGCGACACGTAGTACGCCAAATGCCGCTGATGGGCGGACTCCAGCTCCCCGACGGCTCGCAGCTTGTCGACGCAGTACGCCGCGACCGACTCGAGCAGCCGGAAGCGAGTCCCCTCGACCGGTACGACGAGCGACCGGTCAACCAACCGCACCAGCACATCCAGTACGTCGTCCTCACCGCACACAGCCGCCGCAGCCTCCGCAGTACAGCCGTCTGCGTGTACTGCGAGACGCCGCAGCACCGACTGCTCCTCTGGCGCCAGCAGCTCCCAGCTCCAGTCGATCATCGCGTGGAGAGTCTGCTGTCGCGGCGCAGCACCCCGATGGCCCGTCGCAAGCAACCGGAACCTGTCATCCAGTCGCGCGACAAGTCCACGTACGCCCAGCGCCCGCACACGGGTTGCAGCGAGCTCCAATGCCAGGGGGATGCCGTCCAGCCGCCGGCAGAGCACTGCAACATCAGCCACGGTCTCGTCAGTCAGTGCGAAACCACGTGACGCCGCAGCAGCACGGGTCGCAAACAGCTGCACCGCACTGCACTCGCCGGCCGCCGCAACACTGAGCGAAGGCAGCGGCACCTCCAGCGGCGGAACGCTCCACACCACCTCACCAGCGAGTCCGAGCGGCTCACGGCTCGTTGCCAGGACACGCAGTCCCGGAGCAACAGCAAGCAGCCGGTCCGTCAACGCAGCAACGTCTTCGATGACCTGCTCGCAGTTGTCCAGGACCAGCAGGCGTGACCCCATCACTGCGGCCAGTCGGTCGACTGCGGACGAGCCGCCGGTGTCGCGGAGGTCCAGCGCGGACTGCACCGCGTCAGTGAGTGAGTTGGCGACCGACAACGCATCAGGTGTGATGGCAGCCAGCTCAACCAGCACAACGCCGTCAGCGAACCGGTCTGCCGTCGCAGCGGCCGCAGCGAGAGCTAGACGAGTCTTGCCTACTCCCCCGGGCCCAGTCAGGGTCACCAAGCGCGAGCTCGCCAGACTGGCATCAACGTCGGCCAGGGCCTCATCGCGACCGATCAGCTCGCTCAACGCGGCCGGCAGATTGTTGCGGGCATGCGGCAGGTCCTGCGTGAGGATCGACTGCTGCAGAGCGACCAGCTCTGGGCTGGGATCCAGACCGAGCTCATCGAGCAACAGGTCGCGTAGCTGTGCATAGCTGTCCAGAGCCTCACTCTGACGGCCTGCGCGGTACAGAGCCTTCATGTGCGCGGCCCGCAAGCCCTCGCGCAGTGGGTGCGCCTTGACGAGCGCTGCGAGATCGACAACGGGCAAGTCTGCCCGTTCGAGCACAGTCAGGCGGAGATCTGTCAGCCGAGCCACGGCGGTCTCGACGAAGGCGTTGTCCGCAAAGTCGGCGTACGCCGGACCGCGCCACAGCCCCAGCGCCTCGTCGAGCGAACCCGCGGCCACCAGCTCGCTGAAACGCAGTGCGTCGCAGTTGGCATCTGAAACGGACAGCGAATAGCCCGCCGGGCCGGACTGCACCAGCGAGCGGCTGCCTGGCTCAGCGTCCTCAAGAGCCCGCCGCAGCTGGGACACCTTGGCAGACAGGGTCCCCGCAGGGTTGCCGGGCACGTTCGAGCCCCACAGGTCGTCGATGAGCCGGTCCGCCGGCACCGGACGACCCTCGTGCGCGAGTAGGTCAGCCAGCAACGCGCGCACCTTCAGGCCCTGGATGACCACAGGCTCCCCCGCGTCCGTCCACGCCGTCACTGGCCCCAGTACCCCGAACCGCATGAAGGCACCCTATTCCGGCCTAGTCGCACCGACCGGAAAGAAACCGTAAACGGGTTCCGGCAGAGTCTTCCTCAGACGGAAGGAGGCAGGAAAATGCGACTGGCAGTGATCATCGGCAGCACCCGGCGTGGCCGGTTCGGACCGACCGTGGCGCACTGGCTGGCACAGCAGGCGGCCAAGCACTTCGAGGTCGACGTCCTCGACCTGCAGGCCGCGGACCTCCCGACGACCCTGCCGGATACCGACGACGAGACACCGGCCCAGGTCGCCGTACTGGCCCCGAGGCTGGCTGCGGCGGATGCGTTCGCCGTCGTCACGCCGGAGATCAACTGCAGCTTCCCGGCATCGCTGAAGACCGCACTGGACTGGTACTACGACGAGTGGCACGCCAAGCCGGTCGCGATCGTCAGCTACGGCCGGGACAGCGGCGGCTGCTACGCCACTGCCCAGCTGCGCCAGGTCTTCACCGAGCTCCAGGCCGTCACCATTCGCAACACCGTCGCACTGCCCTGCTACTGGGAGCAGTTCACCGCCGACGGCGGCTGGCCCAAGCCTTCCGCCGGCTACGAGGCGCAAGCCAAACTCATGCTCGACCAGCTCGTCTGGTGGGCCGCAGCACTCCAGGACGCCCGGACGAAGCGTCCGTACAACCACTGAAAGGAAAGACCCATGAGGAAGCTGATCGAAACCACGTTCATCACGCTCAACGGCGTCATCGACGAACCGCAGCGCTGGAGCCCGCCGTACTGGGACGACGAGCACGCGGCGTACTCGCAAGGCCTGATGGAAGGCGTCGACGCCCAGGTCCTCGGCCGCGTCACCTACGAAGGCTTCGCGGACGCGTGGATGCAGCGCGGCGGCGACCCGTTCACGGATCACTTCAACGAGATGCCGAAGTACGTCGCCACCCGCACGCTGACCGAGTGGAAGTGGAACGCGCAGCCGCTCGAAGGCGACGCGGCCGAGGCCGTCCGCAAGCTCAAGGCGGAGGACGGCGGCAACCTGATCAAGTACGGCACCGGGTCGTTCTCGAAGACGCTGCTGGAGAACAAGCTCGTCGACGAGTACCACTTCTGGATCTTCCCGGTGGTGGCCGACGGCGTGAACATGTTCCGCGGCGACAACGTCGACCTCACCCACCTCGAACTGCTCGGTACGACGACGTTCAAGTCCGGCATCGTCGTCCACAAGCTCGCACCGAAAGCCTGACCCGGCGTTCCTTCCGGCCCGCACACCTGGACAAAAGGTGTGCGGGCCGGACGCTTGTCTGCGCATGACGTGGGTACCGGGCGGGCCACGGGGGAACGTGAGGCGGCGCTGGGGACCGTCTGCCCGGGGGTCTCTGCGATCGCTGCGCCATGCGCGACCGCGGGCCCGTTCAGCCAATCGCACTGGAGCTCTGATGGGTACCGTCCTGACCATCGTGATCATCGTCGTCGTGGTCCTCGCGGCGGCCGCGCTGTTGTTCATGTATCAGCGCAGACGTTCCGGCGAACTGCAACAGCGGTTCGGGCCGGAGTACGAACGCACGCTCGAGGAGTCGGGTGACCGGCGCGGCGCGGAACGCGAACTGCGCAGCCGGGAACGGCGCGTGTCGCGGCTCGACATCGTGCCGCTGAGCCGCGGATCCGCGGCCGCCTACGAGGCGGAGTGGGCCGAGGTACGACAGAGCTTCGTGGATCGCCCGGCCGGCGCGGTCGCCGATGCGGACCGGCTGGTACTGCGGATGATGCGCGAGTCCGGCTATCCGGTCGACGAGTTCGACCAGCGGGTCAACGACATCTCGGTCGACCACCCGGAGGTCGCGGCGCACTACCGCGACGCGCACCGGGTCGCCGTCGCCGACTCCCGTGGTGAAGCCGGCACCGAAGACCTGCGCCAGGCGGTCACCGCCTACGGCCAACTGGTCGACGCATTGCTGCACGACAGCGCAGAACGCCACACCACCCGCCCGACGACCGCCGAGGAGCAAGCATGACCATGTCAGACCGGCCAGACCGGACAGACGACCGCCGCTACGACCCCGACGTCGACCCTGACCTCGACGCCGCGGCCAACAACTCCGCCCTCGACGACCGCCGCATGCCCGACGACACCCGCATGCCGGCGGACCGCATGCCCGACGACCGCATGCCCGAGGACCGCATCACTGACGACCGCGTGGCCGATGACCGGATGGCCGATGAGCGCGTCGCTCAGCCGACAGACGGCGGTATGACGGCGACTCCGGCGGCCGACGAGCCGTTGGTGGCCGAGGAAGCGGTCGTGGACTACCGGGCCCGCTGGGAGGTCATCCAGCAAGGGTTCGTCGACGACCCGCGCAAGGCCGTCACCGAGGCCGACTCGCTGGTCGACGACGTGCTCAGGAACCTCTCGGACAGCTTCGACCGTCAGCACCAGGGCCTCGAGCAGCAGTGGTCCGGCGGCGAGCCGTCGACCGAGGACCTGCGCTCGGCGCTCCAGCGCTACCGCGCGTTCTTCCAGCGCCTCCTGACCCTCTGAGCAACGCTCTAGCGAAGACAAAGCTGGGGGGGTGCGGCCGGTACGGGGTACCGGCCGCTACCCCTGTCAGTTGCCTAGGGCATGATGTTCTGGTTGAGGTGGAACACGTTGGCCGGGTCGTACTTGCGCTTGACCTCGACCAGCCGGTCGTAGTTCTGCCGGTAGTTCTCCCGGATCCGGCCCTGGTCGTCCTCAGCCATGAAGTTGATGTACCCGCCCGCCTCGGAGTGCGGCGCCACGTCGTCGTAGTACGAACGCACCCATTCGATCCCGGCGTCGTTCTGCGCCGGGTCCGGCCACATGCCGGCGATCACCGTGGCGAAGTTCGCGTCGCGGTAGGCGAACGCGGTCGCGTCCGGCGTGACCCGGTGACAAGCGCCGTTGATCGGATAGATGTGCACGGTCGAGTTCACCGACGGCAGACCGGGCGCGTGCCGCAGGTGCGCCTGGATAGCGTCATCGGTCAGCTCGGTGACGAAGTTCGCCTTCCAGTAGTGCTGCAGACCGGCCGGCACCAGTGCGTCGAACGCACCGTTCAGCGCCGGGTACGGCATCGGTCCGACCATCTCGGCCATCACCGGCGCGAACTCGCGGAACTTCGAGATCTGCGCTTCGCCCTCGTCGAGGTCGCCGGCCCAGCAGCCGACGATCGCGGCGAACGGCTCACCGTGCCGGTTCTCCGGGATGAACGGCAGCGGCGGCGCGATCTGGAACGCCGGGAACCCACCCAGCTGCTCGGGCGCGTCCTTGATCAGCTCCCGGAATCCGGTGAGTACTGCGGCCGCGTCGGACAGCTCGAAGAACATCGGGCCGCCGTAGATCGTCGACACCGGCGCCAGCCGGAACTCCAGCGCGGTCACGACGCCGAAGTTGCCGCCACCGCCCCGCAGCGCCCAGAACAGGTCGTCGTTCTCCTTCTCGCTCGCGATCAGGAACTTCCCGTCCGCGGTCACCACGTCGGCCGAGATCAGGTTGTCGCAGGACAACCCGAGCCCGCGGGCCAGGTACCCGATCCCGCCGCCGAGCGTCAGTCCGCCGACGCCGGTGGTCGAGATGATGCCGCCGGTCGTGGCCAGCCCGAACGCGTGCGTCGCCGCGTTGAAATCGCCCCAGGTCGCGCCGCCGCCGGCCCGCGCGGTCCGGGTCATCGGATCGACGCGGACGTTGCGCATCGCGCTCAGGTCGATCACGACACCGTCGTCGACCGTGCCGAAGCCCGGCACACTGTGTCCGCCGCCGCGCACCGCGAGGTCGAGCCCCTCGGATCGGGCGTAGTCGATGGCCGTCATCACGTCACCGGCGTTCTCGCACCGGACGATCGCCTGCGGCCGTTTGTCGTGCATCCAGTTGTTGACGCGGCGCGCCGCGTCGTACCCCTCGTCACCTGCTGTGAAGACCTGTCCTCTGGTGTTTTCCCGCAGGTCCTCTATCGCACCCATGTCCGCTCCCCGAACTGTCGCCTGTCGCAGATCGGCGCGCGCGTGCACCACACACCCGCAACGCCGTGCAGACCGGTGTCGCCGTCGAGCGCAGCGCGAAACTTCTCCCCAGAGAGCGTCTGAACCCCCGGCGGGCAGCCGGCCCTCCCCCAGACCCGCCCGTTCACCCACGACCTTCCCAAGCCGGACGGGTTTCGTCAATGCCGGTGTCAAGGCGGGCAGCCCGGCTCCGACCAGGAGGTAAACCATCACCCGGAGGACATCATGCGCAAGATCATGTACTACGTGCACCAGTCGCTCGACGGCTTCATCGAGGGCCCGAACGGCGAGTTCGACTGGGCCCAGCTCGGCCCGGAGCTCGGCGACTACTCGATGAGCCTGACCGAGCGTGCCGACCTGTTCCTGTACGGGCGAACGGTCTGGACCATGATGTCGTCGTACTGGCCGAACGCCGAGTCGATGAACCCCGACGAGCACGCGATCCAGTTCGCACCGGTCTGGCGCAGTATGCCGAAGGTCGTGCTGTCGACGACGCTGGACAGTGCTGACTGGGGCACCCGGATCGTCCGGAAGGCCGAGGAGATCAGGGCGATCAAGGAGGAGCCGGGCAAGGACATCCTGCTCACCGGCAGCGCGAGCGTGGCCGCGGCGCTGACCGAGCTAGGGCTGCTCGACGAGTACCACGTGATCGTGCACCCGGTGATCCTCGGCGGCGGCAAGCCCGTCTACCAGCCCACCGGGCGCCACGACCTCCGCCTCGCGGAGACCCGCTCGTTCGACAATCGGACCGTCCTGCTCCGTCACGACTTGGTCTGAGGCAGCGTGCTGAGCAGGCGCCCCTCGGCCTGCTCGAGGTGGTGCACCAGATGGTCGGCGGCAGCGGCCGGATCGCCGGCCGCGATGGCTTCCAGTACGGCGGCGTGCTCTGCGGCGACCGTCGACGGGTCGACCTTCCGGTGGGCCTTGTACTGGCCCATCGACAGGTGGACCTCGCCGATGATCAGCTCGTGCATCCGGGTCAGGCGCCGGCTTCCGACCGCGGCGACGAGGGCGGTGTGGAAGGTGATGTCCGCTTCGACCTGGTTCTCGAACAGGCGGTCGCGGGCGGCGTACTCGATCGCGACCTGGGCCCGCGCCGCGTCGGCCGGCACCTGGCCGGTTGCGGCGAGCGCGGACACCGCGGCCTTCTCGATCGTGATCCGGCTGAAGAACAGGTCCCGGATCTCGGCCTCGTCGAGCACCGGGACGACAGCGGTCTTGTGCGCAGTACGCCGGAGCAGCCCGAGCGCGGTGAGCCGCTCGAGCGCCGCCTTGGCGGTCGGCCGGGCCACGTTGTACTCCGTGGCCAGCCGGACCTCCGTGAGCTTCTCCCCCTGCGGGATCTCACCGTTCACGATGCGCTTGCGGATCGACTCGTAGAGTGCGTCGGTCAGCGACGACGGCCCGAGCTCCAGATGCGCTTCGGTACTCATGACGCCCCTTAGTAGCCGTGGATCTTGTCGACTACATTGTGCAACGGCTCGCCCGCGACGAAGCGGCGGATGTTCTCGGCAACGATCTCCCGCGAGCGGCGAAGGTTGCCGTCGCTGGTGGCGCCGTTGTGCGGGGTCACGATCACGTTCGGCAGCGACCAGAACGGGCTCTCCGGCGGCAACGGCTCCACACCGTGCGCGTCCAGGCCGGCGCCCGCGATCTGCCCGGTCCGCAGAGCTTCCAGGAGCGCGTCGTCGTCCGCGATCCCACCGCGCGAGATGCAGATGAAGTACGCCGACGGCTTCATCCGCGCGAACGCGTCCCGGTCGAACACACCGGCGGTCGTCGGCGTCCGGGGCACGGTCACGACCACGAAGTCGGACTCCGCCAGCAAGTGGTCGAGATCGCACAGCTCGTCGACGTACGGCGACGGCTGGTCCGGGCGGCGACGTACGCCGAGCGTCCGCATGTGGAACGCCTTCGCCTTCTGTGCAAGGTCGATACCCGAGTTGCCGAGGCCGTAGATGCCGACGGTCCGACCGGCGAGTTCGGCGTGCCGGTAGTGGTCCCAGCGGTGCTCGGCCTGCGCCCGCATCCACCGCGGTACGTCGCGGCTCAGCATGAGCATCAGCAACATCGAGTGCTCGGCCAGCGGGATCCCGCCGTTCCCGGCGCTGGAGGTCAGGACGACGGACGAGGCGCGCATCTCCGGTGTGAGGTCGGAGTCGACGCCGGCCGACGGGCTGTGTGCCCAGCGCAGCTTCGGCGCCTTCGCGAGCACGTCCGGCGACACGTGCCCGACCACGGCCGCCATCTCGCCGAAGACGTCCGCCGCATCGTCGAGCGAGTCGACGAACCGAATCGGGCTGCCTGCGGCGGCTTCGACGTACGCCGGTGCTTCTTTGCCAACGACAACGATCATGGGTGGTCCCATCGCAAGGTCCGGTACAGCGCGGAGTGGTCCAGCTCGCCGTCGCCGGCAGCGACCGCGGCGTTCATCAACTGTTGCGTCATCGCAGTATTGGGCAGGGCGAGATCGAGCTCGGCCGCGGCCTGGATCGCCAGGCCCAGATCCTTGCGGTGCAGGCGGATCCGGAACCCCGGCTCGAAGGTCTCCTTGACCATCCGCTCGCCGTGTACCTCGAGGATCCGCGAGCTCGCGAACCCGCCCATCAGGGCCTCGCGTACGACGGCCGGATCCGCGCCTGCCCGCTCCGCGAACAGCAGTCCCTCGGCCACCGCTTCGATGGTCAGTCCAACGATGATCTGGTTCGCGACCTTCGCGGTCTGGCCGGCGCCGGGACCGCCGATCAGCGTGATGTTCTTCCCGAGTACGTCGAAGACCGGCCGGGCCCGCTCGAACACCTCGGGCCGCCCGCCGACCATGATCGTCAGCGTCCCGTCCCGGGCGCCGAGCTCGCCGCCCGACACCGGCGCGTCGAGGTACTCGCAGCCGAGCTTCTCGATCAGCTGCGCGAACCCGATCGTCGCGGTCGGCGAGATCGAGCTCATGTCGATCACCAGCGAACCCGCCTGCAGCCCCTCGGCAACCCCGGCCGGCGCGAACAGGACCGACTCGACGTCAGGCGTGTCCGGCACCATCAGGATCACGACCTCGGACCGCTCGGCCACCTCCTTCGCCGAACCGGCCACGTACGCCTCGACCTCGGTCCGGCCGCGGTACACCGAGAGCTCGTGGCCCGCGGCAATCAAATTGTCGACCATCGGACGACCCATGACGCCGAGGCCGATGAACCCGATCCTCATCCCTCACTCCAATCCACATGCACGACTTCGAGCAGTCCTGCAGCCGGAACCACGACTTCCACCCGCCCGTCGACGACCGTCGGCACGAGATCCACGCCGGCCACCAGCAGCCGCACCTTCACCCGATCCGTGGGTACGGCCATCGACACGATCTGCGGCGGCAGCGGCAACGTCTCCCGGATCGGGCCGCGCATCGCCATCGGGTTCGTCAAGTTGACCAGGGCAACGGCTGCGCCCGCATCACCCTTGTAGAAGGCGACATCCACCAGCCCGGCGCCCTCGACGCTCACGTCCGGCGTCTTCCCGAGCGCCCACGAGACCGCGTTCGCGATCAGCCGGCCGTGGTCCGATTGCAGCGCCTCCCAGAAGAGAGCGCCGACATTGAACGGGAAGTACACGGTCCGGCCACCGTTCTCGGTGCACACGACCGCGGGCTTGTCCGGCGCCTCGCGTTGGTACACCTCCTCCATCGGCAGATCCGGGAAGTCGGGGATGAACCGGAACGGCACCACCGCGTCGGACCCGATCCCGATGATGTGGGTCCCGCCAATGATCCGCTGCGCACCCTCGAACCCGGCGTTCAGCGGATGCGGGTCCATCAGCGCGATGTAGTTGTTCTGTACGCGGCGGCTCGGCTCTTCTAACCGGACCCCCAGCACGTCACCCAGCCCGAAGTCCGGCCGCTGCGCCCCGGTCTCGTCGTACAACGAGCTCTGGTACGCCGCCACGAGCGACCCGCCACCCTCGACGTATGCACGCAGGATCGCGCACTGCTCGTCGCTCAATCGCTCGGCGTTCGCGAGTACGACGACCTTGAACGCGTGCAGTCGCTCCAGAGTCATGACCTTGTCGGCAACGAACTCGAACGGGATCCGCGCCTCGACCAGCGCCTGGTAGAAACCGTCGTCGTGATCGTTGTTGCCGGCGTCGAGCAACGCGACCTCGGCCGTGATCCGCAGGTCACGCAGGACCGGTTCGACGGTCGCGTGCAGGTTGAACGCCTCGACGACCGGCTGGACCCAGCGCTCGTCCTGGATGGTCGCGTTGAACTTCGTGAACCACGGCAGGGCTCCCTGCGCGAACCCGTCGACGATCCAGGTCTTCGTCTCCTCGGGCGGGGCAACCGAGTCCTTCCAGCGGTACTTGTGCTCCGGCCCGACCGACGTGATCAGCTGCACCGGCCGGTCCGGGTACACCCCGCGGTTGCGCTTGCCGCTCCGGCCGGCCACCCACGGCGCCTCGATCCCGTGCCGGCCCTGTTTGTCGACGATGAACAGCGGTGAGACCGGTTCGGCCAGATCGCGGGCCAGGTCGCGGGCCGCGAGTGCGCCCAGATTGGGCACGAACCTGGCATGCGGCCGGAGATCGCGGACCGCCTGGTCCCAGATCCCGACCAGCTCACCCAGCCGCCGATGCCGCCAGGCGACGTACTCCGGCCAGTTGTCGCCATGCTCCTCGAGCGGCAACTCCAGACCGCACTCGTCGCGGAACGACTTGCGTGCGCCCTCGCTGTACGAGATCCCGAGGTAGCCCTCCCACCGGTTCGCGAACACCGCGTCCACGTCGTACTCGCGGACGATCTCGCGGATCACCTCGGTGAGGAACTCCCGGTGGTACGGCGTGAACGCGCACGTCAGCCAGACACCCGGGTACGCCCAGTGCTCGATCGGATTGCCGGCCCGGTCCCGGGCCAGCCATTCGGGGTGGGCCTCGGCGGCGTCGGCGTGGATCGCGTGCGGGTCGACGCGGGCCATCACGGTCATGCCGAGGCTGCGGGCGCCGTCGACGAGTGTGCCGAGCGGGTCGGTATCGGCCAGGTACTTGCTGCGGTAGTGGTACTCGAGCTGCGTCGGGTAGTTGGCGATGTATCCGCCGGCGCTGATGCAGGTCGCGTTCGACTTGCTGTCGCGCATCAGGCGTAGCCAGAAATCCGCGTCGAAATGCGCCGGATCGTCCTCGGCCAACGTGATCTGGGCCCAGCGGGTTGCGGTCCGAGGCCAGTTATCCATAGGATGAAATTGTCAGACAAGAACGCAAGTCTGGCAAGGTCTGGTTTCACCAGTCGGGCGTGGCGTGGCTGGCCGCCTCCGTCAACGCGTCCGCTACCGCTGCGACAGCAGGCGTTCTGGTCCGTCGGGTCAGCAGGAAGACCGCTCGTCCGACAGCTCCTTCTGCGGGCAGTCGTACGGCGACACCGGGCGCGCCCTGGCCGATCACCAGATCCGGCAGCAGTGCGCCGGCTCCCGTCGTACGGACGAGTTCGAGCAGGATCAAGAAGTCGTCGGAGCTGTAGCGAAGGTCGGGCTCGAACCCACCGAGCTCGCGGCACACGCGGACGTGCATCTCGCGATGACCGGTGCCTGGCTGGCAAGCCGCCCAAGGCAGGTCGGCGAGCTCGGCGATCGGGACCCGATCGGCCGCGGCAGCGGGATGATCCTCGGGGAGTACGACGCGGATGTGCTCGCGGAGCAAAGGCTCACGGAGGAGATCCGTGTGTACGGCGCGGGGCTGGCCGTCGTACTCGTCACCGACCATCACGTCCAGCTGCTGCAACCGGAGGGCGGGCGCGGCCTGTTCGACCTCGAGCTCGGCTGCCTCGACGCGGATGTCCGGGTGCGCGGCAGCGAGGCTGCGGATCGCCGGTGCGACGACGCGGATGAAAGCGGACTGGAACGCGCCGATCCGTACGACGCCGGCGACCCGGCCCGCGGCGACCGCAGCCAACTCGGCCTCGGCTGCCTCGACACCGTCGAGCAGTGTGGTCGCGTGCCGGACCAGGACTTGGCCGGCCGCGGTGAGTCTGACGTTGCGGCCGACCCGTTCGAGCAGCGGCGTACCGGCCTCGCGCTCCAGGACGGCCAGCTGCTGGGAGATCGCGCTGGGTGAGTACCCGAGTGCTCGGGCCGCGCCGTGGACGGTGCCGCGACCGTGAACCTCGCGCAGCAGACGCAACCGGTGCAGATCCATCATTCGTTCAGCTTAGCTTCACAATGCTGTCCGTGAAGCCGTGATAGACGTGAACGGTCTACTGGTCCGACCATCGATGTCGTGGGACGCCTCTTCTGCCTTCTTTCCGCCGCCGCCTTCGGGGTCATGGCCGTGTTCGGCAAGCTCGCGTACGACGCGGGTGTGTCGGTCGATGCACTGTTGCTGGTCCGCTTCGGCCTCGCCGGCGGCCTTCTGCTGATCATTGCGCTCGCCCGCGGCTCACTCCGCAATCTGCCGCGACGTGCTGTGCTGACCGGGCTGGGCATGGGTGTGTTCGGCTATGCGGCGCAGTCCGGTCTGTACTTCTCGGCGCTCGCCCGGCTGGACGCTTCGCTGGTCGCGCTGATCCTGTACCTGTATCCGATCCTGGTGATGGTTGCGGCGATCGCACTGCGCCGGGAGCAGGCGTCGCGGCGACGGGTCTGGGCGTTGGCGATCGCGCTGATCGGGATCGGGTTGGTGCTGAGCGGGGCGCTTGCCGGGCAGTTCGACCTGCTGGGTGTGCTGCTGGCGTTGGGCGCACCAATCGTTTACACCGGCTACATCCTCGTCGGCGATTCGCTGACGGCCGACGTACCGCCGCTGGCGTTGACCGCGCTGGTCTGCACAGGGGCCTTCGGCACCTTTCTTGTTCTCGGACTGTTCCGAGGCATCGAGCTCGGCTTCGCGCCGGTCGGCTGGCTCTGGCTGGCAGCGGTGGCGTTGATCAGCACGGTCGCCGCGATTCTGTTCTTCTTCGCGGGGATGACGCGGGTCGGCCCGTCGGTCGCGTCGATCCTGTCGATCTTCGAGCCGGTAGTGACGGTGGGCGCGGCGGCGCTGGTGTTCGGGGAACAGCTCAGCGCCACCCAATGGATCGGCGGGGCGCTGGTGCTGTCCGCCGTAGTGATCGTGCAGTGGCGGCCGGGCCGGCAATCGTTGCCGGAACTTTCGCGGACTTCGCCGAAGGCAACGGCAGACTTGACGGTATGAGCCGGATGGCGTGGGCGGGAGTCGTCGCATGCGTGACGACGGCCGCGCTCGGTTGCACCACCGATGACGCGGTACCCCCTGCGCCGCCCGCAACCGCGACCTCCCCGACGCCCACCACGCCATCCGTCTCAACTCCGCCGCCGACGCCGTTGCCTTCTCCGCGGCCCGCTCCGGCGGATCCCGTGTCGTTGCAGGCATTGATGACGAAGAAGTACAACGGCGGGGCGCTGAAGCTTGAGCGCGTGCTCGCGCGGAATCCGGCGTACACCCGCTATCACGTCAGCTATCGAAGCGGATTGTTGACAATCTCCGGGATCATGAACGTCCCGTCCACACCGGGACCGCATCCCGCGCTCGTCCTGAACCACGGCTACATCGATCCCGCCGTCTACACCAACGGCCGCGGACTGATGCGCGAACAGGACTACCTCGCCCGCCGCGGGTACGTCGTCCTACACACCGATTACCGCAACCACGCGGAGTCCTCGAAGGACCCGAACGCGGAACTCACCTTGCGCCTCGGCTACACCGAGGACGCCATCAACGCGGTTCTCGCGCTGAAGACCTCGCAGTACGTCGATCCCGCGCGGATTGGGATGCTCGGCCGATCGATGGGCGGCGGGGTCACGTACAACACCCTCGTTGCCCAACCAGGGTTGGTGAAAGCCGCAGTGGTGTTCGCGCCGGTCAGCTCGGATGCCGCCGACAACTTCAACCGCTGGACCCGGCCGGAGCGCCCGCTCGCCGCCCAACTCCTGCGCCGGTACGGCGAACCGTCACGCAATCCGGCCTTCTGGCGGAACCTGTCCGCGGTGAACTTCTTCGACCGTGTGACCGAACCGGTGCTGATCCACCACGGCGAATCCGACTCGACCTGTCCGATCGCCTGGTCGCGCGAGAGTGTCGCCGCGCTGAAGGCGGCCGGGAAGAACGCGACGTTGTTCACCTATCCCGGCGAGGAGCACGCGTTCGGCCCGGCCTGGCCGACCTCGATGGCCAGGACGGTCACCTTCTTCAAACAGCACGGGGTTTGATCGCGCTGACGGCGTACATCGTCAACGACATGTGGAACGCGTCGCGATCGGCTGCTTCACCGAGAGTCTGCGCGAACGCTTCCGCCTCCTCGGCCGTGATCACGCCGGCCTGCAACGAGGTCAGATGCATCATGCCGACGAATCCTTGGCGGGCGCCCTCCTGCGGCTCGAGCCACGTCGCGGCCGTCTCGCCGGTGATCTCGAGGCCGGCGTCGGCCAGGAGACCGCGCAGCTGGCGGCCGGAGTACGGGTTGGCGGATTCGCGGAGGAAGAAGCCGACCATCCGCTGCAGTACGTCGGGATCGGCCGGGTGGATGATCGCCGTACCCCAGTCGGTATCGATGAGCACGATCCGGCCGCCGGGCCGCAGTACGCGCGCCATCTCCTTCACGACCGCCGCCGGATCGTCGACGTGTTGCAGGACCCGCTCCGAGCGCAGTACGTCGACCGACTCGTCCTCGAAGGGCAGCGCCTCGGCGTGGCCGTCGACGTACTCGACGTCCGCGCCGACTGCCCGCCGTACTGCCTCGGCCCGCAGACCCGGGCTCGGCTCGACACCGATCGCGTGCGCGCCCGACGCGTGCAGCGCGACCACGTCCTCGCCGGTGCCCGAGCCGACGTCGACCGCCGTCTCCCCCGGGGTCGGCGCGAGCTGGTCCAGTGCCCACGACTTCAACGTGCGTACGGCGGGCCGGGTCGCCATCTGGTCCAGGATTAACGCCTGACGGTCGATGTTCTGCTCGGCCACGTGCGCGGCCCGGAAACTGCCGCGCTCGGTGACGAAACCCGCCCCGCCCGGCACGTCGGTATCGGTCATGCTGATCTCCCCCTTCAGTAGGCCGAGCGTAGTGCGGGCCGGGCTCATGGCCATCCTCTTATGGAAGGGGCTGCCACTCGTCGTCGCGCATCCGGAGAATCGCCCACCCCACCGCGGCGAATCCGGCGGCCTCCAGGCCCCAGCCGATCAGGTCGAGCGTGTGACTGCTGACGATGACCGCGGCCACGAAGTGGATCGGCTGCGAGACCAGCACCGCGACCGCAGCCCAGCGCGGACCGACGTGGGAGCGCCACATCGCGACGCCGAGCAGGATCGTGCCGAGCACGTGACCGATCACGAAGACGAAGCCGGCCGTGTTCATCGAGCCGTGCGTGACGTCGGCGGCCTTCGCGATCGACGCCGGATCGAGTCCCGCCGTACCCGCGGACCAGGTGAAGACATCGCTCGACGCGGTCCAGGGCAGGGACAAGTAACCCGCGATCATCAGGACCACCGCGACCGCGGTCAGCCACGGCGTACTGCGACGCGTCAGCCGGCCGACGAAGTACACGCCGGGCACCAGGGTCAGGAACGCGATGTAGCCGAGCCACAGCACGAACGAACTGCGCTCAAGATTGTCGACAATCTTATTGACGATTGTTGGAACGTCGTCAGTCGTGTTGTAGGGCAGGAAGTAGCGCAGCAACGCGACCGCCGCCGGGCCGATCGGAAGAATCAGGGCGGCTGTCCATCGCCACAGCGGGCGGATGTCTGCGTGCGTCGTGGGTGTCACGGTCTGCGTCATCGCGCACCTGCCAGCTCACGCCGCGGCAACAGCACCGCAACCACGCCGACGATCGTCATTCCGACACCAACGCCTGCGGCGGCAACCGCGGCAGCGGGTACGTCGGACGCGAAGAAGGCCGGCACCGCCAGCAGCGCGGACGCGATCCGCAGGGTGATCAGCGGAGCGAGCGCCCACCGCTTCCCGCGCCACGCGAGTCCCACCAGCACCAGGCTGAGCAGCCCGATCACCGCGGAACCGATGGCGATGCTCATTGGCGGGTGATCCCCGTCCGTCGTCAGCGGCGTGGCCAGATCCGCCACGCCCAGCAGTCCGAGCAGAACCAACCCGAACTTGTTCATCTCATTACCCCCTCATCAGGTGTTTCCGACTGCCCAACCGTTGCTCGCCGGGCGAGGGCGGCGCCTGGGCGTGCGCTCCCTAGGGCTCAGGCGGTTCCCCGCTCCGACCGGGATTCCGATCCCGAGACGCCGGGAACCCTTTTGGCGCACACTTCGGGTATGACCAGCACAATGGCGAGCAGACGGGGCCTGGTCGGCCTGCTCGGCGGCTTCGTGGTCGCGGAGGTCGCGGTCGCCGTCGGCTATCTGCTCGCGATCGGCTGGGGCTGGCACGAGATGGTCGACTCGTTCATGGTCACCAACGGTCTGATGGCGCTGACGTTCGGTCTCTGCGGCGCCGTCATCGCGTGGCATCGACCGTCGAACCCGATCGGCTGGCTCTTCCTCGCGGACGGGATCGGCCATGCGACGACACCGCTCGCCGCCGCGTTCGCGCAGTACCTCGCCGACAACGGCGCCTCGATCGCCGCGCAACGCGTGTTCGTCACGATCTCCATCGCCGCGTGGCCGTGGTCGATCGGGCTGTTCCTGCCATTGGCGCTCCTGCTGTTCCCGACCGGCCGGCTGCTGTCGCCGCGCTGGCGCTGGGCGGCGATCGGGGTGGTCGCGACCGCCCCGCTGTTCGTGGTGGAGATGGTCGGCAGCGGCGATCCGATCTCGCCCGGGCTTCCACACGGGTACCTCGCGATCCCGTCGTACCACTCGCTGCAGCCGCTGTGGACCGTGGCCGAGCTGCGCAACCTGCTCGCGATCCTGCTGGCGGTCGTCTGCTTGACGATCCGTTATCGGCGTGCGAACGAAACGGGCCGACGGCAACTCTTGTGGTTGCTGCTGGCATCGGTGATCGCGATCCTGTTCGTGACGCCGTGGGCGTTCGTCGCGGGGACGCCGATCCTTGTGTTACTGGCGATTCCGCTGATCCCCATCTCGGTGGCGGTGGCAATCGTTCGCTACCAGCTGCTCGACATCCGGTTGGTGATCTCGCGGGCGCTGACCTGGGCCCTGTTGTCGTTGGTTGCCATTGGCATCTACGCCGTGCTGGCGGCGTTGCTCGACTCGCTGATCGCGTCGCAGGTCGGGCGGTCCGCGGCGGTCACGGTCTTCGTCGCGTTGATCATCGCGCCGGTGCTTCCTCGTTTGCAGCAGCTCGTCGATCGGGCCCTGTACGGCGATCGGCACGACCCGGCGCGGGTCGCGTCACGCGTCGGCGAACAGTTGTCCGCGGGCCTCCCCGGCGTCGTCGCCGCGATCCGCTCGGCGCTACGTCTGCCGTACGCCGCGCTGACCGTCGACGGCGAGGTGATCGCCGCCGACGGTACGCCGGGATCCGTCGTACCGCTGGAGCTTTCGTACGGCGGAGAGGTTGTCGGATCGCTCGATATCGGGGTGCGGTCCGGCGAGTCCGGACTGTCGTCCGCGGACCGTAACGTCCTCGGTCTCGTCGCCGTGCCACTCGCTGTTGCGGTGCACGCGACACGGTTGTCCGCCGAGCTCCAGTCCTCCCGCGAGAAGCTCATCTCGGCCCGCGAAGAGGAACGCCGCCGGCTCCGCCGCGACCTCCACGACGGGCTAGGCCCCACCCTCACCGGCATAGCCTTCTCAGCAGACGCCGTCGCCAACCTGATCTCCCCGGGCTCCGACGCCCCGCAAGCCCTTTCGCCCGATGCCTCGCCGCCCCCCTCCTCCCCCGACCCCTTGCGGGCCTCTGCGTCCGGCGGCTTGCAGGCTGTCGAGCTCCTCACGCGGTTGCGTGCAGACACGCGGACCGCCATCGGCGACATCCGTCGACTTGTCGACGACCTGCGGCCTCCCGCGCTGGACGAGCTCGGACTCGTAGGCGCGTTGCGGCAGCGGGCCGATCAGTTGTCGTTCCGCGCGGACGGCGCAACGATCCAGGTCGCGGTCTCCGCCAACGGGTTGCCGACGTTGCCGGCTGCGCTCGAGGTCGCGGCGTACCGGATCGCGACCGAGGCGCTCACGAACGTCGTGCGGCACTCGCGCGCGACCTCCGCAGTACTCGCCCTCCGTTGCGGCAGCGACCTGGAGATCGAGGTGACCGACGACGGCCCGCCGAACGGCGGGTGGCGTCCCGGCGTCGGTCTGCAGGCAATGCGCGAGCGCGCCACCGAACTCGGCGGCACCTTCACCGCCGGCCCGACCCCGACCGGCGGCCTGGTCCACGCCCGCTTCCCCCTCGCCACGACGACGATGGCCCCGCTGGAGCCGCGATGACGATCCGTGTGGTGCTGGCCGACGACCATCCGGTGGTCCGGGCCGGTCTGGCAGCCCTCCTCACCTCGCTCCCGGGCATCGAGGTCGTCGGTGTCGCCTCCACCGGCCGCGAGGCGGTCCGCGAGGTCATCACCAGTCACCCAGACGTCGCCGTACTCGACCTCCAGATGCCCGACCTCGACGGCTTCGCCGCCACCCGTGAACTGGCCCGATCCGCGCCCGACACCGCCGTACTCGTGCTCACCATGTTCGAGGACGACGACTCGGTCTTCGCCGCCATGCGCGCCGGCGCCCGCGGCTACCTGGTCAAAGGCGCCGAACAAGAGGAGATAGCCCGCGCCATCCGCGCCGTCGCCGCCGGCGAGGCCATCTTCGGCCCCGGCGTCGCCCGCCGCGTCCTCACCTTCTTCTCCGCCCCACCACCCGCCGACGACCCGTTCCCCGAACTCACCACCCGCGAACGCCAGATCCTCGACCTGATCGCCGCCGGCCTCTCCAACCCCGCCATCGCCGACCGCCTGTCCCTGGCCTCCAAAACCGTCGCCAACAACGTCTCCACCATCTTCACCAAACTAGGCATAGCCGACCGCTCCACCGCCATAATCCAGGCCCGCAACGCCGGCCTCGGCACCGGCGCCGTACCGAAGGACGGGTAGTGGTGCCCACCTCGCCCCGCTCCCCCGCCCGCCGCATCGCGCTTGACCGCCGAACAGTCGACCACTACCCGTTCTTCGGTACGGGAAGCGCGTTCAGGTAGCGGTTGCCGATGGTGCGGAGGTGGGTGAGGAGGGCGGGTGGGCCGTCGACGTGGAAGTCGAGGCCGAGCATGCCGATGTAGACGGCGACGATTTCGAGGGAGTCGGCGCCGGTGACGAGGACGCAGGTGTTGTCGTCGACGGATTCGACGATACCGACGGCGGCGTGGATGCGGGACAGGACTTCCTGGGCGGGGGCGTCGACGGTGATCCGGGCGTGGACCTTCCAGCCGGTGGTCGCGACGTCGCGCAGTACGAAATCGGTGTAGTCGTCGCCTGGCATCGGATGCGGCTGGTAGCGGCGACCTGTTGCCATCCGCAACTGCATCCAGTCGACCCGGTACGTCCGCCACTCCGACTGCTCGTCCCGCGCGACCAGGTACCAGTAGCGCTGCCAGCTCACCAGCCGATACGGCTCGACCAGGATCGGCAGGTCCTGTACGACGCCGGAGCCCGCGCCGCGGGTCGGGCTACCTGGGGCGACGGCGTACTCGAAGCGGAGGTAGTGCTCGTCGCGGATGCAGGCTGCGATCGTCGCGAGTACGGCGGGATCGATCTCGGGATCCGCCACGTTCGAACCGGTGTTGTCGGGGCCCTTCTCCATCGCCCGGTGGATCGCGTTGACCTGACGCTGTAGACGGTGTGGGAGGACCTGCTCGAGCTTCGTCAACGCTCGCGCACTGCTCTCCCCCATCCCCATCACACCGGCGCCGGTGCGCAGTCCGACCGCGACGGCGACCGCCTCCTCGTCGTCGAGCAGCAGCGGCGGAAGCTTCGCGCCGATACCGAGCTGGTAGTGACCAGCCGGACCGCGGGTCGCGTCGACCGGGTACCCGAGCTCGCGGAGCCGATCGATGTCGTTGCGGATCGTCCGCGTCGTCACCTCGAGCCGCTCGGCCAGCTCCGTGCCGGTCCAGGCCGGCCGCGTCTGCAACAGCGCGAGCAGGCTGAGGAGGCGCTGCGAAGTCTCCAGCAAATCAATCTCCTAATTAGGAATCTAATGTTCCTATACGGATTCTACGGTAAACCCATGAGCACAAACGAGAGCATCCAGTCCTTCACCGTCAAGATCGACCAGGCCGACCTGGACGACCTGCAGGCCCGCCTTGCGCGCACCCGGCTGCCCGAGCCCGCTCCCGGCGACGACTGGGACCTCGGCACCCCGAACCACTACCTCCGCGAGATGGTCGACCAGTGGCAGCACACGTTCGACTGGCGCGAGCAGGAAGCGCGGATGAACGAGTTCCCGCACTACCTCACCGAGATCGACGGCCAGACCATCCACTTCATCCACGTACCGTCCGCGGTCGAGGGCGCCACGCCGCTGCTCCTGCTGCACACGTACCCGGGTTCGTTCGTCGACTTCCTGGACATGATCGGCCCGCTGACCGACCCTTCGTCGTACGGCGGATCGGACGAAGACGCCTTCTCCGTGGTGGTCCCGTCGATGCCGGGCTTCGCGTTCAGCACACCCCTGGTCGACCGCGGCTGGACGATGGCGCGAGTCGCGCGGACGTACGACAAGTTGATGCAGCGGCTGGGCTACGAGTCGTACGGCGCGCACGGGTCCGACGGGGGCGCGATGATCTCGCGTGAACTCGGCGTACTCAACCCCGACGGCTTCCTCGGGCTGCATGTCCTGCAGCTGTTCTCGTTCCCGTCGGGCGACCCGGCCGAGTTCGAGAAGTTCACGCCGGCGGACTACGCGGCGCTCGAGCACCTGAAGTGGTTCCAGTCGGTCGGCGGGTACAACGCGATCAACTCGACCCGCCCACAGACCGTTGCCGTCGGCATCTCCGACTCCCCCGTCGGCCAGCTGGCCTGGAACGAACTCTTCAACAACTTCGGCAACGGCACCAGCCTGGTCAGCCACGAGCAGATCCTCACCGAGGTCTCGCTGTACTGGTTCACCAACAGCTCGGCCGCGGCCGGCCGCTACCACTACGAGGAGGCTCATGCCGGCACTGAGGCGCAGGTCAACCACGCTCCGACCGGCGTAGCGGTCTTCGCTGACGACTTCAAGACGATCCGCCCGCTGGCCGAGCGCGACAACACCAACATCGTCCACTGGTCCACCTTCGATCAGGGCGGCCACTTCGCCACCCTCGAATGCCCGAACGACGTCACCGCCGACCTACGGAAGTTCTTCGGCAACCTGTGAGTGTTGCAGGCCGGCCCGCAACTCGCGGGCCGGCCTTCTCACGTGTGGAGTTCGATCTTGCCGATCACCTTCGGCCCGGCGGTGTCGAGCACGAGAATGCCGTCCTGGAAGAAGTTGCTGATGTAGATCCGCTGGCCGTCCGCGCTGACGACCAGCTCGACCGCCGCCCCCAGGTCGTCGGTGAGCGACCCGACCACCTGGTGGTTGCCCAGGTCAACGACCCTGACCACGTCCATGCTGGTGTCGGTGCCGAGGATATAGAGCTTCTTGCCGTCCGAGGCCCCTGTCCGGGACCCGTCCGGCAGCGCCTGCGGCGTCGGCCGGGTCGTTTCCACGGCCGTGTTGATGACGGCGTACGTCGTACTGCCGATCGCGTACAGCATTCCGTCCGGGCCGGGCGTGAGATCCTGCGGTTCGGAATCGAGCTTGATCGGGGTGCGCGCGGGCTGACGGGTCTTCGTGTCGATCACCGCGACGCTGCTCGACCCGCCCGCGACGTACAGCCGCTCGCCCTTCTCGTCGACCGCTATATCGGCCGGGTTGGGTCCGCTGGCGAGTGGACCGCCGACCGTCTGCATCGTCTCGGTGTCGACCTCGGTGATCGTCTGGGACTTCCTGCTGAGCGTGTAGAGACGGTGGGCCGTGGCGCTCAGCGTCAACTCGGTGGAGTCGGGCGCGACAGGGATCGGCTGACCGACCACCTTCCACGCGGCCACGTCGATCACCGAGATCGTGCCGGAGCCCGTGTTCGAGACGTACAGCTTCGCGCCGTCGGGCGAGAGTGCGAGCCGGCTCGGTTGGACGCCTACCCGGAGCGCGTCGCCGACTTGCTTGCGGGTCGTCGTACTCAGCTTGATGATCCGCCCGTTGCCGATGTCGGCGGCGTACAGGAACTGGTCGTCAGGACTGACGGCAAGACCGATCGCGGTCGGCGCTTTGGGAGCGGGCGGTACGACGGCGATCGCGACACCACCGAGTACGGCGGGGGCGAGCAGGGTCGCCGCCATGAACCGGCGTGTTGTCGGGAGGTTGCCGCTCGCCGGACGGATGACGTCGACGATGCCGAGGACCAACCAGACGGCGACCAAGACATACGCAAGTGAGCCGCCGGGGCCGTGGAAGAGGCCGATCCAGACGACGAATCCGCCGAGCACCCAGCCCGCGAGGAACGGCCTGCTGAAGTTGAGCAGCGGACCCGCGATCGCCAGCTCGGCACCGAGAATGCCGAGGACGGCTGGACTCAAGCGCTGGATCGTGTCTGGCTTGAGCAGGTGCGGTCCGCTGCGGTACTCGTCGACCACGATGAGGAGGATGAGGATCGCCGCGACGACGCCGATGAGCACAAGCCGGACCTCAGGATGAGGCCGTTCCGGTCGCCAGCTGACGAAGCTGAGGATGCCGGCCGCAAGCCACGCGACGTGGGCGGCCGCGTCGAGGTACGCGGGACCGCCGTGCGGGCCGGCTGGGATGAGATTCGTCAGCCAACTCGTCAGCAGAGCGGCGCTCAACAGGCCCGGCACTGACAGGCCCGCCACGAACGCAGTTCCCGCCTCGCGAAGCCTCAACTGCGCCGGCATCGCAACGCCGAGGACGGCGGCGACAGCGATCGTGTACCACGTCGGGCGCAACACCGCGGCCGCGATTGCGAGGGCCGCGGCCGCCGTCGTCAGGACGAAGATCAGCCAGTCCACCGGCGGTCGGTACAGGCGGTCGCGCCAACGCCGTACGGTCGCCTTCGCCGCGCCGCCGAACGTCGGCCCGGCAACGATCCGTCGTACCTTTGGCTCCGACCTGACCGGTGTCTGTGTCGGTGCTGGTGCTGCCGGCGGTAGCCGGGCGCTTGGCGGCGCGTCGAGGTACGCCTGCGCGGTCGCGGAGATCGTCCTGCTGTCGTCGTCCGTCAGCTCCTCGAGCTTGGCCCGCGCCGTCTGCCGGACCTGCTCATTATTTGCCTGGAGCAACTGCCCGAGCTCCTGGAGCCCGGCCTGCCGAAGCTGCTGGAGCGGGCTTTCCAGACCCGCAGTGATTCGCGCCGGCAGCGACCACCCGACGTTCGCGGCGATGACGGTACGGCCCTCGACGTCCGCGAACTGTTTCGGGCGCTGGCTCGGCTGCTCGGCGACGACGGCGTCGTACACGTACCGATACAGCTCGTCCGCGGTGATGTCGCCGTCCGCATCCAGATCGGCCGCGCCGCTGCGCAAGCCCTCCACCACGTGGCGCGTGAACACCGACTGCGCCGCCTCGCCGTGGATCTCACTGCCTTCGAACGCGTACTGCGTGGAGTCCGTTGCCGTCAGCACGATTCGTCCGCGCCCGCCGAGCTCGGTCTTCGTATGCACGGCCGAATCCGCTTTGGCGAGCTGTTGCACGGCGTACGCACCGCTGTAGCAGCAGTCGAGGATGAGGATCTTCTGCCGTGCGACGCTCTCCGCGACGGCTTCGTCGACCATGTGCGCCGGGAGCGCGCTGAACCGCAGACGCTCGCGCTTGGTGTTCTTCATCGCCAGGTAGAGCCGGCCGTTGTCGTCCTTCAGACCGTGGCCGCTGAAGTACAGCAGGGTCAGGTCGTCGCGGTCGGCCGACGCGTAGAACTCGCCGATCGCCTCGCCGACACGACTCGTCGGTTCGTTGATCAGCACCTGCACCTCGAACCCGGCGATCGCGGGATCCCCGAGTACGTCGGCCAGCGCCTCCGCGTCCTGTGCCGGTGTGGTGAGTTGGCGCAGGCCGGCGTCGTCGTACTCGTACGTCGCCACCAGCAACGCCCGTCGACGCCCCACGGTTCAGCCTGCTTCGTGCTTGCGGAGGAACGCTTCGATCAACCGTTCCTTCTCCTCGGGCGTCGCCGCGTCCACCTCGATCGAGTCAGCACCGATCGTCAACGTCACGCGTTGCTGCGGACTCCGGCGTACCAGCCAGTCCTTGAGAATCGTGACCAGCACCGACACCATCCCGCCGGCGCCGCCCAACGCGATCGCAACCTGACCGACGACGGCGGCGTCGCCCTTGCTGCCCTCGGGCGCGACTGTCCGTACGTCGCGGGTGTCGAACTCACCCAGCTCCCGCCGCAGCTGCCGTATCCCCCGATCGGCAAACTCCGGATCGTCGTCCACCAGCCCGACCTGCACCCAAAACCCCACTGAACCCTCCCAGGAATCGCGATTCATGATCGCGGGTCCGGGTGTGGTTCCGCAACGTTCAGTAGCCATTCGCCGACGCAGAGAGCCCGGGGCGCTCGCGCGCCCCGGGCCCCTTTGGGCTCCACCCTTCTGGAGGGACGTCCGGGCGGAGCTTCCTCCTCCGGGTCCGCCTCAGGCGCTGTCGTGCTGCTGCCACCAGGTCCGGTGCAGCCTCGCGCCGTACCGCCATCGATCCGCGCCGTGAACTGTCCGGTGCCCCAGGCGTTCCCGAATCCTGCCCCGAATCCCGCCCTGAATCCTGCCCTGAATCCTGCCCTGAATCCTGCACCGGCCGATCGACCGGCGCCGCAACGACGACCTCATCGTCTTCCCCCCTCGGAGATCCCCACCCCGGCCCGCATCTCACACCGGGCAGTCTCCTCCCGACGGCTCGCACGTCTTCCCCCCGCGCGATATGTACGCCGCACGCCCGCCGGCGCACGCCGCACCAGCCCCCCGCCGGCCACGTCGCCAGAATCCCACTGCCGACGCTACGCCCACCCCCGCCCCCGAACAACGCCCGACCACCGTTCAAACGGGTGTCTAGTTGTGCCGCTTCAGGAACGCTTGGAGCAACTCGGCCCGCTCGTCGAACGTCGGTCGCTCCATCTCGATCGAGTCGTCCCCCAGCGTCACCACGATCTTGCCCGGGCTCTTCCGCCGCTGGATCCAGTCCCGCAGTACGGCGACCAGCGTCGGCACCGCCCCACCCGCACCCACCAACGCCACCGCGATCGCAATCGACCCGTCGTCCTGAGCCAACCCACCCGGCTCCCTCGCGTCCTGCGTCGGCAGCCCTTCCCCCGCCAACTCCTTCCGCAACTGCTGGACCGCCTTCACAGACCTCTTCTCATCCACCCCGTCCGCCGGCACCACCCGAACCTCGACCCACCGCGGCTCACCCATCCACGAACTCCCATCAGTTGCCTCAGGCCCCCTGTGGATAACTCCCCCGCCAACCAGCCCCGCACTCCTATTCTGCTGACAACCCCACCGAAAGGTCCCCGATGACCCTCAACGAAACCGAGCCCACTTGCCTGATCACCCCCACCACCGCCGCCGAACTCCTCCCCCACATGCTCACCCGCTTCCACCTCGGCTACCAAGACCCCCTAATCTTCGGCACCACCAAACCAGAAGCCGTCCTAATCCCCTACACCCTCTGGCAATCCCTCAACCCTGTGGATAACTCAGGCCCCCACCAACCGTGAACTCCTATCCTGATGACGACTCTCCACGCACCGGAAGGACAACGATGGACTCCGAAGAAACGCCGTACCTCCTCCCCGATGGAGACCGCGTCTGGGTCATCAAGACGTCCACCGCAGCCGGACTCCTCCCCCAAATGCTCGACCGCTTCCGCACCAACAAACCCGAACCCCTAATCTTCGGCGACGCCGGCCAACCAGAAGCCGTAATAATCCCCTTCGACCTCTGGCGCCGCCTCGATGCCCTCGCCGCCGACGAAGAGGGTTTCGACGCTGCCTATGAGGAAGTTCGCCGTCGCCTTGCCGATCCTCAACCTTCGATTCCGCTCGAGGAAGCCGCGGCCCAGATCGGCTGGGAACTCGACGAAGACATCGACGACTCCGACTTCAAGCCGCGGTGACGCAGTACCGCCTCCTGCTGCGGACGGAGGTCATGCAACAACTCGCGGCGCTGAGTCAGGCCGCAAAGACGCAAGGCCCTGGCGGACTGCGCACGCGAGAGTTCCGCGGACTTCAGGCGGGACTTCGTGCCCTTGCCGAAGGCCGCGAGGAAGAGTACGACGGCAAGCGCCTCTCTTATCACCGCCACGACCTCAGCGACTGCGCAGAGCTCAAACTCGCGGTCATCCCCGAGACTCGCCACAACATCGAACTCGGGCCGTCGCACCGACTCATCTATCGCGAGTTCGAACCCGAGGACGGCGGCCTGCCGTACCGACAGGTGGTCGCCTACGCCCACCGAGGCGCCGATCGCCCTTTTGAAGAAGCCGCATCCCGCCTCGGCCGCCAATCGGGAACCCGACTGCGAGTCGTCCGCCCATCAATCACACCGGACAACCACGCACCCAGCACCGTCGCCCCAATCCGCCAGCCCCTCCCGCCGGATCTGCGCATAGCGCTGGCCGCAGCGTCGAACGTCGCACCAGCTTCCGGCGCCGTCAGACTCACACCGGCCGCAGAAAAGACTCGAACCACGCCGGGCGACAGGCATGGCCCACGCGGCCGCGAGCTGTAGCACTGTTGCCTCGATCAACGATCACGGAACTCCGCTTGACGGCGTCCGACTCGTCTAGCCTGGAGACAACCGGCGAAGGAGCTCACATGTCGACGGAGACACCGCAGGATCGCCCGAACGGCAGCCAGGTCAATGTGATCGATACCGCTACAGCGGCGTACAACCTTCCTCGGATGCTGCAGCGATTCCGCGCAGGGCGGGCCGAACCACTGATCTTCGGTGACGACGGTCGACCGGAGGCCGTAGTCGTCCCGTTCGACCGCTGGGAGAACCTCGAGGAACTGGCCGGAGATGCCAACCAGGCCACGACGGTTCGAGAGCTCACCCAGCGGCGTCTCGCGACGAACCGCCTCGAGGACTACGTCTCCGCTGACGATCTCGCCGAAGAGTTCGGTTGGAACCTCGATTCCGACAAAGAGCCACCCGCACCTCGATGACGGCCCAAGTACCGCCGCCGCCCCATAACAGCCCGCCCCCGCTACTGGCTTAGCGCTACCCGCCGCGGGACGGATGCCAGCTCGGGAGATGTACGGCGTCGCGCGGATACGCGCGCTGATCGTCCTCGAGCAGATCCGACGCTCCGCCGCCGTCGAACGGCGGATTGTCGTAGTCGAACTCAGCCTCGATGCCACCGCCCTGAACCACCGTGAACACCGCGTTGTACCAGGTCCCCTTGCCCTGTTCGTACATCTCGTCACGCAGATCGTCGCAGGCCATCTGTGCCTCGACGTCGATACTGACGCCCGAATCGACAGAGCCATCCAACATCTCAACCGCGAGTTGCGTCTCCATAGTTGCCGCCACCGCCGAAACCGTCAGAACGGCCTTCGCCCACCCCTCAGGCACCACCTTCACCATGGCCGAGCCAATGGTCTCCAGGCTCGCTTGATCAGGAATCGGCATGTGTGCTTCCTCTACTAGAGCGCGGCGCATTTCGAATGGTCTGCTGTGTGACGACGCCGTCGATCGAGTACTTGACGGCAATCAGGTCGGGACGATTCTTGTCAGTGCGGTACACAAGGTCAATCTGGACCTCCACCTTCGATCCAGCCTCCAGCGCCGCTCGCCAAGCATTCTCAGCCTTCTTGTATGCACTGAGGTTGACACTGCTGCCGGCCATCGGGGTCAGGTTCATCTTGCCAATCGGCCCACGGAAGATCCTGGCAAAGATGTGCCCAGCGTGGTCCCCAGGCAGCTTGTCATCGAGGTTGCGCTGGGACGTCGTATCCCGCGGATGCTTCAGATCGACAAGCTCCAGCAGAGCCTTGGCTCGAACGACTCGGCCATCGCCATCCGTCTCATACACGAAGCGTCCATCGACCTTGACCGTGCTCCGAGGCGGCGGTTGGTTGAGAAGTTTTCTGTGCTCGGGCTCCGTCGTGGACAACTCGATCATCGTCGCTTCCGGCTTGGCAGGGCTGGGATCACGCGGGAGATCACGCTGCCCAACGCCCGCCGACGGCTCGATCCCACGTACGCCGACGACCATCTGATCCGCCCATCCTCGCGCCTTCGACGGCGCCGCAGCTGCCAGATGCGCGGCACGCTCGCACGCATCGGCGGCCGCAGCGAGTTGGTACGCCGCCTGGCGGGCCGCTGGATTACCGGAGGCGAAGTCAGCGAGGTACGAAGCGTTCTCCCGGCACTGTGCCGCCAACCGCTGGAGGTAGCCGATCATCGCGGGGAGCCGGTCCAGGCATTCGACCAACCCTTGCGCAACTCGCTGCAGATCAGACGGCATTCGGCCTAGATCTGGTTGGCATAGCTTGCGCATCCTGCCGCGGCGATCTGCAACGCCTGGACCGCATCCCCGACCGCCTTGCTGGCGGCATCGAGCAACTCGCAGATGTCTCGATCCGTCCTTGTCGCGGACCCTGCGATGAGCGCCTGGACCTGCGCACTACTCTGACCGAAGTTGTTCTGAAAACCACCGAGACTGCCAGCGGCTCGATTGGCGTCCATGGCCATGTGATGCAACTGCTCTTTCAACTGTTGGACGACGGACATGAGGATTCCTCACAAGGTGGAACGCGGGGCCGACGCGGGCGACAGGGAACCAGCACGCCGACCCCGCTGCTTGGCTGGGGCTTCGTGACGGGCTCACCGGCAGCATCGCCGCATCGCCCATGAATTCATGCTGGCCGTAATCGCAGCGACGCGAAATTGAGTCAACCCGTGGACTCGTCCCACACCCCGGGAGCGCGCCGCTACGCTCTGTTGGTGAGATCCCATTTCGCAGGAGGGTTGTGACTCGTCGAAAGGTGTTCGACCCAGGCAGCGTGCCGTCTTCGTTTTGGCGGAAGACTGACGTTGAGGTTGCTCTGGCGCGGCGAGACATCGCCGAGCTGTTCCGCAGCTACCTGACCGACTTCACGGAGTGCACCCAGACTCAGCTAGCGCTCCTGACCGAACACGACCGCTCAGACGTTTCGAACTGGGTACGCGGCTCGCGTCACGGCCAGGTCTCAGATATCAATGTGCTCACGCGCATCGCCGAGGGACTGCAAATGCCCGACGAGGCACGAACCCTGATGGGCCTTGCACCTGCCGACGCCCTCGTATCGTCCATCCGCGACGAGCGTGAGCTGACGAAACCGCCGTCGTCAGTCGCTGAGGCAACACGCGTACGAGTCGACGGCTCGGACTCGTCGAGCCCTCGCATCGCAATCTGCGGAAGCAGATCACCTGGCACGAATTCGCGAGTCATCGATGCTGCAGTCCGGTCGCTGGCCCGACTCGTGATGGTACGGCGACTGCTCGTCAACCACGGGCCGATCGGTGTGGGCATCGAGGTCATCACCCACATCGCGGACCACTACCAGCCGCCGGGATTACGTGGTGCCGTGGCCATCTTTGGACGGCGGAACGTCATCTTCGACGCCAGCTATATCGTCATCGTCGGTGGCGGACCAGGAACCCAGGCAGAGGCTGACATCGCACTGTCGATGGGAAAGAGAATCCTGCCTCTCGGGGCCAGCGGGGGCTCAGCGGCGGCGATCTACCGTCAGGCGCTCCGCACGCCTGAGTTGTCAGACTGGATGCCCGATTCCACTCGCGAGACACTCGCGACCTGCGCCAAGGCCGACATGGATACCGATCCGGCCGCCGTCGAACGGATGACGGATGATTTCGTGTACATGCTCGACGACCTCGTCGACACCGATGAAGGAGACCACGCGTGACTGAGCGCCCCTACGTACTGCTGTCGGTAGCGGCCTCTATCGACGGCTACATCGACGACAACACGAGCGAGCGCCTCTTGCTCTCCAACGACGAGGACTTCGACCGAGTTGACGAAGTGCGCGCGAGCGTAGACGCAATCCTCGTCGGGGCGAATACCATTCGCCGAGATAACCCTCGATTGCTCGTCCGCTCCGATGACCGCCGCAAGCGCCGCCTAGACGCCGGCCTGACGGAGTCGCCGATCAAAGTCACCTTAAGTGCCACCGGGCATTTCGATCCGACGTCGAAGTTCTTCAGCACCGGCGATGTCGCCAAAATCGTCTACGTTCCAACGTCCGCCGCTCCCAGAGCGACCGACGCTGTCGGCGACGTCAGCACAGTCGTTGACGCGGGACCGAAGGTTGACCCCGTCTTTGTCCTCGAGGACCTGGCTGACCGTGGAATCAAGCGACTCATGGTCGAAGGCGGTGGCACCATCCACACGCAGTTCCTCTCCGCGGGACTGGCCGATGAAATCCAGCTCGTCGTCGCCCCGTTTTTCGTCGGCGACAGCACTGCTCCACGCTTCGTCGGCGATGCCCATTTCCCCCAAAGCCCCGCCAACCGCATGTCCCTAGCCGACGTACAGCAGATCGGCGACGTCGTACTCCTCCGCTACCTCCCTAAGGCGATTGAGCATGCCTGACCTCGATGATCGCCACTGGCTCCAGCAGGCCATCGAGCTGTCTCGCTCTTGCCCACCCTCCCCGAGTGCATTCTGCGTGGGCGCCATCATCGTGAGTCCCGAAGGCGAGATCCTCGCCACTGGCTACTCCCGCGAGACTGACCCTCACGACCACGCCGAGGAAGTCGCCCTCGCGAAGCTCCCCGTCGACGACCCCCGCCTCAGCGACGCCACCATCTACACCAGCCTCGAACCCTGCAGCAAAAGAGCCTCCCGCCCCCGAACCTGCACCGAGCTCATCCTCGCTGCTGGCATCCCTCGAGTGGTCCTGGCTTGGCGAGAGCCGACAACCTTCGTCAACTGCGAGGGCGTCGAACTCCTGGCAGCCGCCGGCGTCGAGGTAGTCGAGTTCCCTGACCTCACCCCAGAGGTCCAAGCCATCAACGCGCACGTCCTCGGCTAAACCAGCCATTTGCAGGCTGATACGTGGGCGAGCGACACGACACGGCTTGGCGCGGCCGGACGTCGGCGGCTGTCGGTGGGTTCTGGCAAGCTCCTCTTGAAGGGGTGATTGGTGGATGGAGTCGGGGATTTACGACGCGCTCGTCACGAATGGGTTGCTGGAGGCGATCGTGGCTGGCGAGGCTGGTGGACAGATTGCGGTACTTCGTGATGTTGATGAGGCTGATCAACCGGAGGTGCTGGCTCGGCACGTGAGTGACGCCGTGCTGCGGGTGCTCGGCAGCACTCGTGATGAGGGGAAGCGGGTTGCGCTAGTCAACGACCTGCTCCAGCGTCTCGCAGAGCACGCCGACGGGCTGCCTGATGGCGCCGTGCGCCAGTTGCATGCCGTACGCCCGCCCGCTCGGCCCGGCATCACGACGTACGGTGATGCGCGGCCGAGCACGCCGCTCTCCGACGCGGCCCTGCTCACCAACTCGCATGGCGAACCGTCCTTGGGGCCGGAGTTGCGCGCGGAGATCGACACGTCCGATGAGGTTGACCTCATCTGCGCCTTCGTGAAGTGGTACGGCCTTCGCTTGCTCGAGCCCGAGTTGCGTCGGCTGAGACTTCGGGATGCGCCGTTCCGCGTGATCACGACGACGTACCTCGGGGCGACCGATCGACCTGCCCTTGACCGGCTCGTCAACGACTTCGGCGCCGAGGTGAAGATCCAGTACGACGTACTGCGCACCCGCCTGCACGCGAAGGCGTGGCTGTTTCGACGCAACACCGGCTTCGACACGGCGTACGTCGGCTCGTCCAATCTCTCTCGAGCCGCTCTGCTCGACGGCGTCGAGTGGAATGTTCGGCTCTCGCGGATCGGCACCCCCGGTCTGCTGAAGAAGTTCGGCGCGACGTTCGACACCTACTGGAACGACTCGACCTTCGAGTCCTACGATCCGGCGCGCGACCGCGACCGCCTCGACGATGCGCTCGCAGAGGCGGGCAACCGCAAGGCCTCGGATCGCGTCACGGTCTCACTCGCCGGCCTCGAAGTACGTCCGCGGCCGTATCAAGCCGAGATGCTCGAGGAGATCGAGGTCGAGCGCGAGGTCCACGACAGACATCGCAACCTCGTCGTAGCAGCGACAGGTACGGGCAAAACGGTTATCGCCGCTCTCGACTACCGGCGCCTGCGCGACGCCGCGCTTCAGCGTGGTGAGCCTGCGCCCTCGCTGTTGTTCGTCGCCCACCGACGAGAGATCCTCCAGCAGTCGCTCCGCACGTACCGCGAGGTGCTCGCGGATGCCAGCTTCGGCGAGGAGTATCACTCGGGCACGCGCCCGGAGCGGTGGCGGCATGTGTTCGCATCAGTGCAGGCGCTCCACGCGTACGACGTCACCACGATGCCGGCGGATGCGTTCGAGATCCTTGTCGTTGACGAGTTTCACCACGCGGCCGCACCGACCTATCGACGCCTTCTCAATCACCTTCAGCCTCGCGAGCTGCTCGGTCTGACCGCGACACCCGAGCGCACCGACGGCTTCGACCTGCTGAGCTACTTCGGCGGCAGAACGGCGGTCGAGCTGCGACTCTGGGAAGCTCTGTCGGCCGACCTTCTCTGCCCGTTTCACTACTTCGGCATCGCAGACGGCACGCAGCTGATCGATCTGCAGTGGAAGCGCGGCCGGTACGACGAGCAGGAGCTCGAGAAGCTGTACACCGGTAACGACAGCCGCGCAGCCATCGTCCTGCGCGAAGTCCGGGACAAGCTCTCCGACGTCAACTCGATGAGAGCGCTCGGCTTCTGCGTTTCGATCGCTCACGCCGACTACATGGCTAGGGTCTTCAACGATGCCGGCATCCCAGCACGGTCTGTCTCCGGGCTGACTTCTAGTGCTGACCGCGATCAGGCTCTGCGTGATCTCAAGGACCGTCGCGTCAACGCACTCTTCGCCGCTGACCTCTTCAACGAGGGGCTGGATCTGCCCGACGTCAACACCGTCCTCTTTCTCCGTCCGACCGAAAGCCCAACGGTCTTCCTGCAGCAACTCGGCCGCGGTCTGCGGCAGGCAGACGGCAAGCCCGTCCTCACAGCACTGGACTTCGTTGGACACCAACGCAAAGAGTTCCGCTTCGACCTGCGGTTCCGGGCGCTCACCGGCAACACCCGCCGAGGCCTCGAGCGACAGGTCGAACAAGGCTTCCCGCTCCTACCGTCCGGCTGTCAGATCGTCCTCGACAAAGTCGCACAGGAGGTAGTGCTCTCCAACCTCCGAGGCCAGGTGACCGGACGCTGGCAGGACATGGTGAGGGAGCTCAAGGCACAGGGCGAGCAAACCTTGCCGACCTTCCTCGACGAATCGGGCGCCGAGCTGAGCGACGTACTGCGAACCGGCCGGAGCTGGACCGCTCTGCGCCGTGATGCCGGATTGCCAACACGCAAAGGATCAGCCCACGAATCAAGCCTGCTGCGACGGGTCCGGGCGCTCGCTCACGTGGACGACCCCGAGCGTCTTCAGACCTATCGACGTCTCCTCCAAGACGATGGTCCGTCGTACGACGAGTTGCCGGCGACCCACCGTGCCTACGCCCGCATGCTGTTCTTCTCGCTCTGGCCAAACGGCGGGGGCTTCTTGTCGTACTCCGAGGGCCTCGACGCACTCCGCCAAGAGCAGGCCGTCCGCGACGAACTCCTCGAGGTCACCGACTTCGCGATGGACCACGCACGCCACCGCACCCACCGCCTCGCCAACCGGCTCAGCGATCTCCCGCTCCGCGTGCATGCGCAGTATCAACGCGAGGAGATCCTGGCCGCCCTCGACTACGCCAACCTTCAGCGGCGGCCCAGCACGTTCCAATCCGGCGTCGTCTACTCACAAGAACAGAACGTCGACGCTTTCCTGGTCACCCTCACCAAGTCGGAAGCGGACTACTCCCCCACGACGATGTACCGGGACTACGCAATCAGCCCGACCCTCTTCCACTGGGAGTCCCAGAGCAACACCTCCGTCGACTCCCCCACCGGCCAGCGCTACCTCAACCACCGCGACCTAGACACAACCATCCTGATCTTCGCTCGCCAACACAAACTCACCGAACTAGGCACCGCCCCATACCTCTTCCTGGGCCCAGCCACCTACACAACCCACACCGGCAGCCGCCCCATAGCCATCACCTGGCAACTAACCCACCCCATGCCCACAGAGGTCTTCCAGGCAGCATCGGTGGTCGCATAGATTGCGGGCTCGACAACTTGCGTAGGATCGCGCGGACAAGACGTCTTGCGGAGAGGGCGATTCATGGGCCTGAGTCTGTCTGCCGATCTCGCACTGCGAGAGCGGATAATGGAGCGCCTCGCCCATCTCCGTGATCAGTCAGGCGGCACGATCACTCGAGCGCAACTGACCGATTTCGAGCTGGATGGCGAGCGCCGACGTTTGGTCGACGCATCACGCGGCATCTGGAATCCTCGCGATCTCAACACGACCTTGACCATTGTCAGCTCGCCAGACGGTCCATACGACGACCGGCAGGTCGACCAGGGTTACTTCATCTACGCATATCGGGCCGGATCTACTGACGGGGACAACCGCAAACTGCGGGCCGCGGTCGAGTTCGGCCTGCCGATGATCCTGCTCGTCAAGCTGCAAGCCGGCCTGTTCGTCCCGATCTTCCCTGTCTTCGCGGTCGCCGACGACCGAAGGGCTCATCATTTCCTGATCGCGCTAGACGAATCCTTGCGCTTCATCGAGCACCCACAAAACCTGTCAGAGCCACTCAAGCAGTACGCAGAACACGTGACGCGCCAGCGTCTCCATCAACCCGTTTTCCGCGCGTCAGTCATCCGCGCCTACGAAACCCGCTGCACCGTATGCCATCTCCAGCATGGCGAGCTACTTGACGCCGCCCACATCCTGCCTGACTCGCGCGAAGGTGGATTACCTCGCACAAGCAACGGGCTCAGCCTTTGCAAGATCCACCACGCGGCATACGACCAGAACCTCATGGGGATCCGACCTGATCATGTGGTCGAGATCAATAGAGATCTACTGGAAGAGCGCGACGGCCCAATGCTGAGGTATGGCCTCCAGCAGATGCATGGATCCACTATCACCCTGCCCCGCCGCAAGGTCGAGCACCCCGATACCAATGCACTCGCCTGGCGCTATGAGCAATTCAAGGCAAGCTGACACCTGATTCCTGATCGTTGTCCATGTATCAGGCGGGTAAGGGATCTGCCACAACGCTCGGCTGACTCTGGACAAGTCCGGACAGTGGTTGCGCCTCAACATGATCCGCATGCTCATCCCGGTGCGCCGCTTGGCGGGGGAGGTCGATGAGGGCGGCAGCCCGCGGTTGCCGGCGGTAGCCGGCCGCACCGGCGATGAGCCGGGGTGGGTGGGGCGGCGCGTAGCACGGCGACGGAGGAGTCGTGCGTAGCACCGCGAGGGCCTGCACTTATCGCGTGAGGTCGGCGGTGAATTGGTAGGCGTCGCCTCTGTAGTGGTTGGTGCCGGAGAGGAGGGGGGTGGTGTCTTGGGTGTAGGCGATTTCGGTGGCGACCAGGATGGCGGCGTTTGGGGGGAGGTTCAGGAGGGTGGCCAGGGTTTCGGTGGCGTTTTGGGCTTGGACTGTGTAGCGGGAGTAGGCGAACTCGATGTCGTGGGTGGAGAAGAGTTCGTAGAGGGACGTGTCGGTCAGGTCGGTGCCGGGGAGCCAGGGGGCGATGGCTAGGGGGATGACCAGGTCTTCGACGGTGACCGGGCGGCCGTCCATGCCGCGGAGGCGGCGGATGGCCGTGACGGGGGCGGTGGGGGCTAGGTGGAGGCGGTGGGCCTCGTCGAGGGTGGCGGGGCGTTCTCGGTGGTCGAGGATTTCCGAGGTGGGGCGGAAGCCGAGTTCGTGGGCCATCTCGGTGAAGGACTGGAGGCGGCTCGGGGGTTCGCGCAGTACGAGGTCGCGGACATACCAGCCGCGTTGGGGTGATGGGGCGATGAGGCCGTCGTCGGAGGCGGCCTGGAAGCCGGCGCGGACGGTCATCCGGCTCAGCCCGGTCTCCAGGGCGAACTGACGTTCGCTCGGCAGGCGGCTGCCGCTCGGATACTTCCCGCGGACGATCCCCTCGCGGATCCGCTTCTTGACGCGCTCAACGGCCGGCTCTGTCACGGCGCAAACTATACCAGTTTCCCGAGCCAAGCCAGGCACAATCCCAAACTGGTTCACACTGGCATAACTGGTTTCAGCGTCGTAAGGTGGCCGGAAGTCACGGACGAAGGAGTCACGATGGTCAGCAGGCGGAACGTGTTGAAGTCGGGGGCCGCGCTCGGACTGTTCACGCTGGCCGGTTGCGCACCGCAGGGCACGAAGGCGAGCAGCGCACCGGCCACACCCGCCAAGTCGATCGACGTCGCCAAAGCCGGCCCGGTGACGCTGACCATGCTCGACTTCTGGGGCGGTGACGCCGCCAGTTGGGTGGCGAGCGCGGTGAAGGGCTTCCAGGCGAAGTACCCGAACGTCACGATCAAGCGCACGTCGGTCGACTGGGGTCAGCTCACGCAGACGGCCAACCTGCGGTTGAAGGAGAAGAACCCGCCGGACATCATCACGGTCAACAACGGCTGGCAGTCCCTCGGGACGTTGTCCAAGGCGGGCCTCGTACTCAACCTGGACGGGTACTCGAAATCGTTCGGCTGGGACAAGTTCCCGAGCACGATCCTGCGGCAGACGCAGTTCACCCCCGACGGCACCGAGATGGGCAGCGGGTCGTTGTTCGCGACACCCGTCGCCAGCTCGTCGCTGATCGGCCTCTACTACAACAAGACGGTTCTGGACAAAGCCGGCATCGCACCGCCGACCGATCTCGCTTCGTTCGAGGACGCGTGCACGCAGGCCAAGGCGGCGGGCATCATCCCGATCGGGTACGGGTCGCAGGACAAGGGCTCGTCGACGGCGATTCTCCTTGCCCTGCAAGACCTTTTCGGCGATCAGAAGAAGATCAACGACTTCGTCTACTCGACCGGTGAAGTGAAGGCAACCGATATCGGGATGTCCGAGGCGGCCCAGCGGCTCAAGTCGTACCAGGACAAGAACTGGCTGACGCCGAACCATGCCGGCATCCAGTACGCCGACGCGATCGACGCGTTCCTCAAAGGCAAATCCGCATTCCGCTTCGAGTACACCGGAACCCTTGCTTTCAAGGGAAACCAGAAGCAGGAGTACGGCTACGTCCAACTCCCCCAGGCCACTGGCGGAAAGGTCGTCGGTACGGGCGCCTCCACGGCCGTCGCCCTCGGATCAAAGTGCGCCCACCCGGACGTCGCCGCCGCCTTCCTCGACTTCCTCGCCGGCCCGCAGACCGCGCAGTACGTCGTTGAGGCCGGGCTCCTGCCCCTGCTCAACGAGGTCAAGGCGCCGGCCGACAATCCGGAATTCGGCACCGAGATCGCCGGTCAGCGGTCGCTCGACAAGGACAACGGATACGTCCCGTACTTCGACTGGTCGACGCCGTCGATGCTCGACACACTGGGCGGCCAGGTGCAATTGCTGCTCGCCGGCCGAAGCACACCGGACCAGTTGGTCCAGGCGGTTCAGGCCGATTACGACAAGTTCCAGGCAGGCCGATGAGTGTTCTAGCGATCGGTCGCACGAAAGCGAGAACCCGGACCGTCTCACGCCAGGCCCGCAAACGGCGCTGGATCGGCCTGCTCTTCCTGTCCCCCGCACTCCTGCTGTACGCCGTGATCGTGCTCGTGCCGCTGCTCCAAACGGTCAATTACTCGTTCTACAAATGGGACGGCGTCAGCGAACCGACGTGGGTCGGACTGCGCAACTACCTTGAATTCGGCCGCGATCCACGGATGTACGCCGCCTTCGGCCACGTCCTGGTACTGATCCTCATGTTCGGGCTGATCCCGCTCGGCCTCGGACTGATCAGCGCAGCGCTGTTGAGCAGGGCAAAGATCCGCGGCGAGGGCATCTACCGGTGGTTCCTGTTCCTGCCTCAGGTACTCACGAGCGTCGTCGTCGCCATCATCTGGAAGCGCATCTACGCGCCCGACGGCCCGCTGAACAGCATCCTGCGTGGCGTCGGCCTCGGCCACCTCACGCGCAACTGGCTCGGTGACTTCACCTGGGCGCTGCCGTCGCTCGGGATGATCGGTGTCTGGGGCGGATTCGGCTTCACGATGGTGTTGTTCCTGGCCGGCATTCTCGCAATTCCAGACGAGCTGTACGAGGCCGCGCGGTTGGACGGTTCGACGCGCTGGCAGGAGTTCTGGCTGATCACTCTGCCCAGCCTGCGCGGGCAAATGGCGATCGCCCTCACTCTGACTATCACGGGTGCGCTCAGGACGTTCGACATGGTTTACATCACGACCCAGGGCGGTCCGGGTACGGCGACGACAACGCCGGCGCTTCTCCTTTACCAGTTGGCGTTCGTCAACCCCGATGTCGGTAGAGCATCGGCAACCGGCGTCGTACTGGCCGTTCTGTGTCTCGGGATCGCGGTCGGTATCACGCGGATCATGGAGAACAAAGACCGATGATCTCCAGATTCGAACGCGTCTCGAATTACGTCATCGTCATCGCGCTGACGGTCGGAGTGCTGTTCCCGGTCGCGTGGTTCGTCCTGACCTCGCTCAGCCCGAACACGTCGGGAGCGCTGGACTTCTCCAACATTGCCTGGAGCAACTTCGCAGCCGCCTGGCATGACGGGAACCTCGCGCACTCGATGTATGCGTCCCTGGTGATCACGGTGTCGGCAGTCGCCGGACAGACCGTGCTCGCGATCCTCTCCGGATACGCATTCGGCGTCCTCGGCGTGGTCGGCGAACGCTTCCTCTTCCCGGTCATCCTGCTGGGAATGATGGTGTCGACCGAAGTGATCGTCATCCCGCTGTACTACGAGTTCCAGCGCATCGGCCTGACGAACTCGTGGCTCGGGCTCGTCATCATTCAACTCGGAATGGGCGTGCCGTTCGGGACGTACTGGATGCGGGCGACGTTCCGGGCGCTCCCCCGATCGGTGATGGATTCCGCCGCTGTCGACGGTGCGGGAGTGTGGAACATGTTGTGGCGCATTCTCGTCCCGATGGCGCGTCCCGCCGTACTCACGCTGGTTCTGCTGTCGTTCATGTGGACCTGGAACGATTTCTTCCTTTCCCTTATTTTCCTGGGCGATCCGGACAAGCAGACCGCGACCGTTGCCCTGGGCGCCTTCCAGGGACGGCATGTGTTGCAGGTCAATCTGATGGCGGCCGGCTCGTTGATCGTCTCGCTGCCGGTCGTGGCTCTCTATCTGTTCTTCCAGCGCGAATTCATCAGCGGCGTCATGGCCGGCGCGGTCAAGGAGTGACGTGACGACGCCAATCACCGTAGTACCCGACGCATCCCAGCTCGGCGAGGCCGTAGCGCAACGGATTCTGGATCAGCTGACAACTGGCAGCGCGATCATCGGCTTCCCCGCCGGTCGCAGTGCCACTCCGGTAGCGGCTGCGTTGAAGCGATCCGGAGCCCGCGTGGACGGTCTTCAGATCGTGATGATGGACGAGTACGTGACCCGGCACGGAAGCAGTTGGCGACTGCTGGACCCACACACGCCGCACAGCTGCATCGGGTGGGCGCAGCGGAACCTGCTCGGACCGCTAGGCCTTGGTCAGACCAGTCTCCTCACCCCGGACCCGAACGAGCCCGAGGCGTTCAGACGAGACGTCCTCGACCGCGGCGGCATCGACCTCTTCCTGCTGGCCAGCGGTCAAGGCGACGGTCATGTCGCCCTCAACGGCCCCGGTACGCCGCGGAACGCGCCCACCCGGGTCGTCGAGCTGCCCGAGTCGACCCGGCGCGACAACGTGTCCACCTTCCCGAATCTGCAGTCCCCCGCGGATGTCCCGACGTACGGCGTCACTATCGGTACTGCGGAACTCGTCGAGCTCTCGCACTCCGCGGTGATGCTGCTATGGGGACAGAACAAGGCGCATGCCTTCGACCGCATCACTCAGACCGACAGCTACGACCCGTTGTGGCCGGCAACCCTCGTGCACGACTGCCGCAACGCCCTCATCTACGCGGACGCAGAAGCCGCACAAAAGTCAGAACGAGAAGGAGTCTCATAGACATGGCTCGAATCAAGATGGCCTACATCGGCGGCGGATCGTCCCGGGCGGCCGGCACCATGGCGTCGTTCTTGTGGCACGGGCCGGAGTTCGCGGGCTCGGAAGTGGTGCTGATCGACAAGGATCCGGAGCGGCTGGAGATCGTCCGCCGGATCGCGGAGAAGCTCGCGGCGCAGGGTGGCGACGACATCACGGTCACCGCGACGACGGACCAGCGCACTGGTCTGACCGACGTTGACGCCGTACTGACGAGCTTCCGGCCCGGCAACTTCGACGCGCGGGCACTGGACGAGCGCATTCCGATCAAGCACGGTGTGATCGGCCAGGAGACGCAGGGCCCTGGTGGGTTCTTCATGGCGCTGCGCTCGATCAACGACATGCGCGGCATCACCGAGGACCTGCAAGCCGTCGCGCCGAACGCGGTGATCTTCAACTACACCAACCCGGTCAACATCGTCTCGCAGGCGGTCGCGAGCTACACGCCGGTCCCGATCTACTCGATGTGCGAGGGGCCGCTCGTGTTCCCGCCCGTCGTACTGCGGGCCGCCGGGCTCGACCCCGAGCGCGCCAAGGTGACGATGGCCGGCGTGAACCACAACTGCTGGAGCTACGAGCACCTGTACGACGGCAAGGACGTCATGCCACTGCTCGAGGCGGCGTGGGAAGAGCGCAAGGACGACCCGACGCTCGACGACAACTCCAAGCGCGCGCTGCATCTGGCCGTCGTCATGCAGTCGATCCCATCGGACTACTTCAACTACTACTACTTCCGGAACGAGGTGTTCCGCGCACAGCAGGCCGCGCCGCAGACCCGTTCGGAAGTGATCATGAACGAGGTGCCTGGGTACTGGGAGCACTACCGCGAGCAGGCCGAGTCCAGCCACCCCGAGCTCGATCCGGCCCGGTCGCGCGGCGGCATCCACGAACTGGAGTTGGCCATCGACGTGATGAGTGCCTACTACAACGACACGGGCGCGCGCCTGCCCGTGAACCTTCCGAACGCCGAGGGCGCGCTCCCTGGCTTCGACGCTGAGACCGTCGTCGAGGTGTACTGCAAGGTGAACCGCAAGGGTTGCCACATCGAGCCGCAGCAGGCGCTGCCGCTTGCCGTTCGGGGCATCACGCGCCAGCTCGCCGACTACCAGATGCTCGCCGCGAAGGCCGCGTGGGAAGGCAACCGGGCCGACGCGATCCGTGCACTCGTCGCGAATCCGCTGGTGCCCGATCTCGCGATTGCCGAGCCGCTGTACGACGAGATGGCCGCCGCGCACTCGGCGTACCTGCCGGAGAGACTCCTGCGGTGAAGGAAGTCTTCCTCGCCGTCGACGCCGGGAACACCAAGACGTGGGCTGGTCTGACCAGTGCCGATGGTGACCTGATCGCGCTTGCACGTGGCGGTGTCGGCGACATCTACGCGCCGGCTGGGCCGGAGGCGGCGAGGTCGGTCGTGCTCAACCTCGTCGACGAGGTGCTGGCGTCGGCGGAGCTGCGCGAGTCCGACGTCAAGCACGCGGCGTTCCGGTTGGCGGGTGTGGACTGGCCAGTGGACGAGCAGTTCTGGAGCGCGACGCTGGAGCCGCGGTTCGGCAGTCTCAGCATCAAGAACGACGGGTTCGCGCTCATCCGGTGCGGGCGGTTGGACGGGCAGGGCATCTCGGTCGTGCTCGGCACCGGTGCGGCGCTCGCGGGCCGCGGTCCGGAGAAGGAATGGGCCTTGTCGTGGTGGTTGCAGGACCCGCTCGGCGCGGCCGGGTTGGTGAGCGAGGCGATGCGAGCGGTGTACCTCGCTGAGCTCGGGATGGGTGAGGCGACGAAGCTTTCCGCCGTGCTGCCGCCGTTGTTCGGGGCATCGACGCCGGACGAGATGCTCGAGCTCAGCACCGCCCGTGGCAACAAGTTCACCTTCGCGGCGCAGGCGGCGCATGCTCCGGCGGTCCTGGCGCTCATCGACGACGACCCGGTGGTGGCCGGGTTGGTCGATACGCAGGCGGCACGGCTGACGCAGTACATCGGCAGTCTCGCGCGGACCTGCGGACTGGGTGAACCGGGTGAACCCGGTGGACTGGTCAGACCAGTGACCGTAGTTGTTGGAGGTGGCCTGGTACCGGAACCGGATGCGCCGATGTTCGCGGCGCTGCGTCGTACCTGTGACCCTCGGGAGATCGAGCTTCGCCACGCCCAGGCGCCCGCACTCGTGGGCGCGCTGCTCGATGCGATCGCCGAGGGCGGTGCGACGCCGACGGAAACAGCGCGCACCCGGCTGACTCAGAAGCTCAGCTGATCACACTGTCCTGATTCTTTTGTTGGAAGAGTTGAGCTCGGCGAGGAAGGGTGGTGGGTATGGACTTCACTCATCTTGGGCGTACTGGGTTGTCGGTTAGTCGGATCGTGCTGGGGACGATGAACTTCGGTCCTCACACCGAGGTGGGGGACGCGCACGCGATCATGGACGCGGCGCATGACAAGGGCATCAACTTCTTCGACACCGCGAACGGGTACGGGCGGGCCATCTACCCGGGGCGGACCGAGGAGATCATCGGCGAGTGGTTCGCCAAGGACCCGGCGAACCGGCACAAGACCGTGCTGGCGACCAAGGTGTACGGCGACATGGGCGACGGCTGGCCGAACGAGGGCAAGCTGTCCGCACTCAACATCCGGCGCGCACTCGACGCCTCGCTGAAGCGGCTGCAGACCGACTACATCGACCTGTACCAGTTCCACCACGTCGACCGCGCGACGCCGTGGGACGAGATCTGGCAGGCGATCGAGGTCGCGATCCAGCAGGGCAAGATCCTGTACGCCGGGTCGAGCAACTTCGCCGGCTGGCACATCGCGCAGGCGCAGGAAGCGGCGGCCCGCCGCAACTACATCGGCCTGGTCAGCGAGCAGTCGATCTACAACCTCCTCGTCCGCGACGTGGAGCGCGAGGTCCTGCCGGCCGCGCAGTACTACGGCCTCGGCGTGATCCCGTGGTCGCCGCTGCAGGGCGGCCTGCTCGGCGGCGTCGTACGCAAGGAGAACGAGGGCGTACGCCGTCTCGAGGGCCGGGCCAAGGAGACGCTGGAGCGGCTGCGCCCGCAGATCGAGCAGTACGAGGCGTTCGCGGACGAGCTCGGCCACGAGCCGGGTGAACTCGCCCTCGCCTGGCTCCTCCACCAGCCTGCCGTCACCGGCCCGATCGTCGGCCCGCGCACGATGGAACAGCTCAACTCCGCCGTCCGCGCCGCAGACATCAAGCTCGACGACAAGGCCCTCGCCCGCCTCGACGAAATCTTCCCCGGCTACAAAACCTCCCCCGAGGACTACGCCTGGTAAGGACCGCTTCACAACAGCCGGCCGCCGACAAAGCGGCCGGCTGTTTCTATGCGTGGACCGCGGTGGTGGGCAGCATTCCGATGAGGGCGTCGGCGGCTAGGGAAGCGGCGGGGCCGGTGGGGACGGCTACGGAGACTTGCCAGTCGGAAGCGGTGCCGGGGGCCAGGGGGACGGTGACGTGGTCGCCGCGTTTGGCGGCGATGCGTTCGGGGACCAGGGCGACGCCGAGGTCGTAGGCGACCAGGGCGAGGAGCGTGTGGACGTCGTTGACCTCGATCGTCACCGGATGAGCAACCCCGGCGGTGGTGAACGCGCGGTCCGAGATCGCGCGGGCGCCCCAGGTCGGGTCGAAGTCGACGAAGGACTCGCCGATCAGGTCGTCGAGCGTGACCCGGGACGCCTTCGCGAGGCGGTGGTCCGGCGCGCAGACCAGCACCATCGACTCGCGGGACAGCGGTCGCAGGTCGAGCCCGTCGACCGGGTCGCCGGCGGTGGCGACGAACGCGACGTCGAGCCGGCCGGAGGCGAGTTCGTCGAGCATCGGCGTGGAGCCGGCCTGGCGGACCTCGATCTCGACCGACGGGTACGCCGAGCGGAACTTCGCGAGCAGCGCCGGTACGTCGACCACCCCGAGGCACTGCTCCAGCCCGACGGTCAGGTGCCCGCGCAGCAACCCCTGGACCGCGGCGACCGCGTCCTTGGCGGCTTCGGCGGCGGCGAGGGTACGGCGGCCCTCGCACAGCAGCGCGCGTCCCGCCTCGGTGAGCTCCACGCTCCGGGTGTTCCGGACGAACAGCGACGCCCGGAGTTCACGCTCGAGCGCGCGGATCGAGGCGGACAACCCCGACTGCGAGATCGACATCGCCTCGGCGGCCCGGGTGAAGTGCTTCTGCTCGGCCACCGCCACGAAGTGTTCCAAGTGCCTCAGCTCCATGACTAAGAACTGTAGTCGATCGAAAGAAATCGATTCACCTGTCTCACCTCTCAGGCGTCCGCGCGCTGGGCGCCGCCCGGGGATCGGTAGGGTGTGGGCATGGCGGACGAGGAGTTTCGGGTTGAGGTTGTGCTCAGTGATGAGGGGCACGGGTTGACGTTCTGGGATCGGTTGCGGGCGCTGGATCTGGATGATGACGCGCGGAAGCGGCTCGGGCGTCAGGTGACGGTGACCCGGGACGGGAACCGGATGCTGATGTACACGCACACGCTCGAGGACGCTCAGGAGGCGGAGCGGACCGCCAAGGACCTCGTCGCCGACGACCACCTCGACGCGACGTACACGGTCACGCGGTGGAATGCGGCCGAGCAGGACTGGACCGACCCGAGCGTTCCGGTCGGCCCGCACGACGCGGCCAGCGACGAGGCGAAGAACGCCGGCATGGAGGTCCCGGACCCGCGGTACGTCGTCGTCCAGGCCTACAAGCCGGGGTTCCTCCGCGATCTGGGTCTCTAGCACCTACCCGGGCACGTAGCCGGAGCGTTCACAGAACGCGTCGGCTGCCTGCCGGTGCGCGAGGGCCTCGGCCGGCCGGTTCATCGCCGTACAGCAGCGGGCCAGCAACGAGTGGGACCAGCACTCGCCGATGAGGTACGCGATGGCCTCGGATTCCGCGAGGGCCCGGGTTGCCTGCGTGTGGGCGAGGTCGACGTCGCCGTCCAGGAACGTGCAATAGGCGAGGTAGTAGTGGGACTCCGCGAGGACGGACGCGTAGTTCGTCTTGGTGGCCAGCGCATCGACCTCCTCGAAGTACTTGCGGCACATCGCCACGTCGCCGGCATGCAGGTGTGATTCGCCGAGCGCCTGCAGCGCGATACACGCGTCGTACCCGCTGTCGATCTCGCGGCTGATACGCAGTACGTCGAGCGCCACCTCGCGAGCGACTTCGTGATGGCCGAGCCGGTTCTCCACTCCGGCCTTCGCCAGGCCCCACTGCACCTGACTGAGACGGCTGTCCACGATCGTCTCGCCGGTGCGCAGGTCCGCCAGCGCGAGGTCCAGCTGCCCGAGGTCCCGGTACGCCCCCGCACGGTTGACCAGGGCAACGAGTTGGTCGCCGCCTTGCGAGTGCTCGAGCGACTCGGTGGCGCAGGCAACGGCTTCGCGGAACTCACCCAGGTGAATGTGGTTCATCGCCTGAGCGTTCAGACCGCGCGGCATTCGCGCGAACTCGCCCGCGGCGCGAAAGACCCCGAGCCCTTCGGCGAACGCCTCAGCAGCCTTGCGCAGCTGCCCTTGAGCGTTGTAGTTGACCCCGATGTTGCAGCGCAACGCGCCTTCGCCCAACGCGAACCCGCCCGCCCGGTACAGGTCGGCTGCCTGCTCGTACAACGCGATCGACTCGTCGTTCCCGCCCGCCGTCCGGGCCAGCGCCGCGCGTGCGTGCAGGATCGCGCCGCGCCCGAGCTCGTCGCCGCTGGCGCGAGCTCCGAGGTCTCCGAGCCGGACCAGCGCCCGCCATCTGCTGTAGAGGCTGTTGTCGTAGAGATGAAGCCGGACGATGTCCTCGAGCTGCCACGCGACATCAGGCGTGCCGAGGTCAAGTGCTCGCCGCGCAACGGCCTCGATGTTGTCGAGCTCGCCGGTCAGCCACTCCCCAGGGTCGGCGACGGTCGGGACGTCGTACGACGGCATTGGGACGCGGACCGCGGAGGGCTGCAGGGCGGTCATTGCGGCGTCGGCGGTGCCGATGTACCAGCGGCACAAGGACTTCCAGGCGTCGAGGTCCGGTTCGGCGAGCTGGGCGGCGTACTCCTTGACGAGGTCGTGCATGAGGTAGCGGTCGTGGCCGACGGACTCCAGCAGGCTGGCCGATCCGAGGCGGTTGAGGACCTGCTCGCACGCCGGACCGACGAGCGCCTCGGCCGCAGCGGGCGTGAACTCCTGGCCCGGGAACAGCGAGAGCAGCCGGAAGCCGCGTTGTACGGCGGGATCGAGCAGGTCGTACGACGTCTGGAACGCCGAGCTGACCGCGGTGTCGTCGTCGATGGCGAGCGTGGCGAGCGCGCCCGTACGACGCATGCGGGAGACGAACGCCGCGACCGAGCCGCGGGATGCGACAGCGCCTGCGATCCGCAGTGCCAGCGGCAGGCCGGCGCACAGATCGACCAGTTCGCCGACGTCGTTGGTTGCCTGAAGCATCGAGTGGATCAGGGCGATGGCGGCTTCGGTGGTGAGGATCGGGACTCGCATCGGGATACCGCCATCGAGTGCGGCGAGGGCGTCGAGCGGGTTCCGGCTTGTGACGAGGACGGCGCTGGTCGGCGTACCGGGGAGGAGCGGCCGGACCTGTGCCGCGTCCTGCGCGTCGTCGAGGACGAGCAGGATGCTCCGCGTCGCCAGTCGTGAGCGGAACAGTGCGGCACGCGCATCACCGTCGTCCGGGATCGCGTGCGGGTCGACGCCGGACGCCCGCAACAGCTCGACGAGTACGTCGTCGGCGCGGCGCGGCTGATCGGATGCGCCGCGGAGACGAACGAACCATTGCCCGTCCGGGAAACGCTCGGTCAGCTTCCGCGCGACCCGAACGGCGACGGCGGTCTTGCCGACGCCGGGCGTGCCGGAGAGTGCGACGATGCGGACGCCGTCGGTTGCGGTGAGCAGGTTCGCGATGTCGGTGACGAGGTCGTCACGACCGACGAGGTTGCGGATGTCGAGCGGGAGCTGGTTCTGGTGCTGCCACTCGTCGTCGAGCGTCGACGTCAGGATCGACTGGCGGAGCTCGCGCAGCTCGTCGGTCGGGTCCAGCCCGAATTCGTCGACCAGGCGGGCCGCGAATCGGTCATAGGTCGACAACGCGTCGGCCTGTCGTCCGCTGCGGTAGAGCGCCGTCATCAGCAACGCGATGAGGCGGTCGCGTAGCGGTTCCTGAGCGCTGAGGGTCTGCAGTTCCGGCAGTACGTCGGCATGCTCGCCACGGGCGAGGCGGGCGTCGTAGTACTGCTCGATCGTCGTCAGGCGCTCCTCGCGCAGACCGACCGCAACGGTCGGCTCGACCTCGACCGGATCTCCGCGCCACTGTTCGAGCGCGTGCCGGAGGTGCTCCACCTGGCGGGCCGGATCCTCGGCGGCCTGGGAGGTTGCCGCTCGGAAAGCCACGAGATCGGACGGTTCGGCGGCGAGCAGGTAGCCGCGGCCGCGGGTCTGCAGTACGTCGGCGCCGACGATGTCGCGCAATCGTCGTACGTAGGTGTGAACGGTGCTGGTCGGATGCGCGGGCTGGTTCGCCCCGTCCGGCCAGAGCCCGTCGATCAGCTCGTCCACCGGCACCGGCCGATGCGGACGCAGCAGCAGGATCGCGAGCAGCGAACACAACCGCGGCGCCGGCGTGGGAACCGCGCGTCCGTCGTCGACGATCTCCAGCGAACCGAGGATGCGGAACTCCATCGGCCTAGTCTGGCAGGCATGGATGTTTTGCTGGGGCCTGTGAGGGAAGACGATGTGGCGTTGTTCCAGCGGCTTTTGGTTGAGCCGGGGCTGATTGGGCTCGATTGGAACGGGTTTCGGGATGCGCAGGCGCCGGTGCGGCGGTTTGCCGAGGACGGGTTTCTCGGGGCGGACGACGGGCGGCTGATGGTCCGGACCGGTGCGGAGACGGCGGGGCTGGTGAGTTGGCGGTCGGGGTCGTTCGACGGCCGGACGAAGTACTGGGAGATCGGGATCGCGCTGCTGCCGAAGTACCGCGGGCGCGGGATCGGGTGGCGGGCGCAGGCGATGCTGACGGCGTACCTGTTCGAGCACACGCCGGTGCAGCGGATCCAGGCCGCGACCCATCCGGAGAACCTGGCCGAGCAGAAGTCCTTGGAGAAGGCGGGTTTCCGGCTCGAAGGGGTGATCCGCGGGTGCGAGTTCCGGGCCGGGCGGCTGCGGGACGGGTACCTGTACAGCCGGTTGCGGGACGATCCGGCGCCGGACCTCGGCAACGGTTCGGTGACGGCGAGCGGTTTGAACCCTCTGGCGCACTAGTCTCGGCGGGTCGCTGCACGCTTACTCGGCGTGCTTCTGCGACATTGAAAAAAGCTGAGGGATAAGGGGTCGCCCGTGTCGCGTCGACGTGGTCTGGTTGCCGGTGCCATCGGTGCCATGGTGTTGTCGTTCGTACTTGCGGGCTGCTCGGACGTAGCCGCCAGCGAGACGACTCCTTCGCCATCGGCGACGACCGCCTCCTCGAGCACGACACCGACGCCGACTGCGAAGCCCACGGCCAAGCCGACCGTGGCGCCGAAGCCCAGGGTGAAGCAGAAGCCGGCGTACTACGCGCTCCGCGTCGAGCGGCAACTGGACAAACTCGGGTACCCGGTCGGCGACATCGACGGCGACATCACGGCGCGCGCCAAGCAGGCGCTGTGCGCGTGGCGGGAGACGAACGGGCTGCCGGTGAGCCGCGCCGGCCTGACGCTGAACGACGCGTATTCGGTGCTCAACGCAACCAAGCGCCCCACACCGACCCGCTCCCCCGGCATCTACGTCAACAAGACCTGCCAGATCCTGTACCAGGTCGTCGGAAACACGTACAAGCGGATCGTCTGGATCTCCACCGGCCAGCCCGGCTACGACACCCCGAACCGCACCGGCAGAGTCTGGCGCAAGTGGGCCGGCGCCCACGAGAGCAGCCTGTACGAGGACGCGTACATGTACGACTCCTTGTACTTCCTCAAGGATCGTCCCGGCATCGCCCTGCACGGCTCCCGGGTCAACTCGCTCATCAAGCCGTACCCCGCCAGCCACCGCTGCGTCCGCGTCATGCGCCCCGAAATCCACCAGATCTACGCCGACACCCCCATCGGCACCAAGGTCCAGATCTACGGCGAGTATTAGCAGCGATCGCGGTGGTGCCGGCGCCGAGGACGGCGACGGCGGTTGTCGGTGAGGACGCGCTGATCACCGGGATCCCGGCCTGGCTGAAGGCCTGTGCCACCCAGTCACGCTGATTCGGCTAACCGGTGGTGATCCGGATCGGGTTGACGAGGTCTGCGACGACGAGCAGGACGCCCATCACCACGATCGCGCCGGCCGCGATGTAGGCGACCGGCAGCAGCTTGGCGATGTCGACGTACCCCGGGTCGGGCCGGTGGAAGAGCTTGGCCAGACCGCGCCGGACACCCTCCCAGATCGCTCCGGCCATATGCCCACCGTCCAGTGGCAGCAGCGGGACGAAGTTGAACAGAGCGAGGAAGAGGTTCAGCGAGGCGAGCAGCGAGACCAGGAACGCGATCCGCTCGCCGCCGGTCAGCGACTGGTCGGAGGCGATCTCGCCGGCCACCCGGCCGGCGCCGACGACGCTCATCGGGCTGTCCTCGTGGCGGTCGCCGCCGGCGATCGCCTTCGCCACCCCGACCAGCTGCTGCGGGAAGTCGCCGATCGCCTTCACGGTCGCGAGGGTGAGCTCGCCCAACTTGTCGACGACGTACCCCGGGCCCTGGCGCTGCAGCTTCATCTGCGGCGAGACCCCCAGGAAGCCGACCGAGCCGAACTTCCCGGAGCCGTCGCCGACCTGGTCGACGATCGTGTTCGTAGTCAAGGTCTTCTCGGTACCGTTGCGCTGAACAACAATCGTGGCCGGCCCGTCGGCATTGACCGCGATCAGCGCCGTGAGCTGGTCCCAGCTCGAGATCCCGGCGCCATTGAAGGACAGGATCTTGTCACCCACCTGGAAGCCGGCCCGCTTCGCCGGCGACACCTCATCGGCGTCGGTGCATTTCCGGCCGGCGGTCGCCTGCGGTGCCGGTACGACGCAGTCCGTCACGGTCCCCACAGTCGTCTGAGCGACGTCGGCGCCGTACAGCATGAACAGCCCGCCGAACAGGAGCGTCGCAATCACCACGTTGACCAGCGGGCCGGCCGCCCTCACGATCAGCTTCTTCCACCACCCCTTCTGGTAGTACAGCCGGCCGTCGTCCTCCGGCACGACCGTCTCGTACTCCGCGCGACGCGCCAGCTCGACCGTCGACCGGATCGGGCCGGTGCTCGCCGTGCGGAGCCTGGTCCGGTCCTCCCCCTTCGCAGGCGGGAAGACACCGACGAGCCGGACGAACCCACCCACGGGGATCGCCTTGATGCCGTACTCCGTCTCGCCGCGTCGAGTGGACCAGATCGTCCGCCCGAAGCCGACGAAGAACTGCGTCACCTTCATCCCGAAGGCCTTCGCGGACACCATGTGACCCAGCTCGTGCAACGCCACCGAGATCAGGATCCCGAGCACGAACAGCACGATGCCCACGACGCCTAGCAGCACAGTCATACTTCCGAGTTCTCCCTCCGCCGCCACTCCAAGAACCAGTCCCTCTTCAGCAAGTCGAGCAAGGACCGTGCAGGCGAGGAGGTACGCCCACCCCACCAACGCAGGCCTGGTCACAGACTCCGGTGTTCCACTTCGTTCCACTGCTGCGAACCGACGGTGCAACTCGGGCCCCGGTCGATCAGCTGGCGTGGGGCGCGACTTCGCCGTCGTGGCGGGTCCAGGCGCTGGCCGGATTCGGAGTGCTGCCGGTCGCCAGGCCGTCGGTGCTGGTGCGGAAGAGATCACCTGCGGTGTTGACGCCGATCATCTGGATGTTGCCGTTGATGCCTGCTTCGCCGTCGATGACGATGTGGTGCATGGTGCTGGGCAGTTGGGCCCAGGCGGTGTAGTCGCTGGCCTGGCCCGTGTCGCCAGGCTTGATGACGAAGTGGCCGATGTCGTCGGTGTCGACGGCGGCCAGGTAGACCTGCCTGCCCTACGGGATCACCTGCTCCGCCACTCCCAGGATCGGGCCGACCGGTACGTCGGCCCGTGCGGCCGGTGCCGTCTGCAGTGACGCCGCGGTCATCACCGCCGCGGTCGCGAGCGCCGCGAACACCGTCCGCCGCCTGACTCTCCGAGCCGGTCGGAACGCCGGCTCCGAGGTACCTGAAATCATCGTCACAGCTTCCTCACTCGTTGACTCCTGAAGACTAGTTGTTGCCTAAGGCACCGGAATCTGCGTGCTCTCCCCGTCCCCGGGTGAACTCCGTTGGCCGGGACAGTCCCCCATGGATACGTGCCCGGGTTACAGGTGCGGGACGTCCAGGAGTTGCCGGCCTCGAGGTGTAACCCCACGACATATCAGTCCGTGACGGTCCCGAACCGTCATCGCACCGATCACACATCTGGAGCAGAAGTGAATGTGAAGACAACGGTCCGGCTGCTCACAGTCCTGACCTCTGCCGCCGGGAGTCTCGGCGTCGTGGGTCTTCTTGGCATGCAGGCTGCCCAAGCGGCGTCGAGCCCGGAAGGCTCCAGTGCCGGCCTTCGGGTCGCGGCTGCCACCTCCACCTCCGATCTCGTGGGGCAGTGCACCCGGGACGAAGTACCTCACTGCTGAGCTCAACCGGTGGCCACAAGCAAAGCCGAAACGATCCGCAAGCGAAAGGAACATCGTCATGCCTGGTCCTACATCCGGTGACTCCGGCGACTCCGGCGACGAGTCCACCAAACCCAAGCTGGAGCGGGACAGCCTCAACACGATGTCTGGCGGCGAAGCCGCTGATCCAGACGAGGCGGTGAGCTGAGCCATGTCGAACATCAGGAGATACCTGAGGCGGCAAAGCCTGGTCGCCGCCGTTGCGATTGCCGGAGCCGGCATCGTGGCGGGCACGGCCGTCGCCACTCCCGCGCGGAGCCTCACAGCTGGCCTGGACGGTTACTCGCAGGTGGAGATAACCGGCGGGCGAATCCAAATCGGCACCGGGGACTCCTCGGCATTTCTGGAAACCATCGGCGCGCGGCGCGGCAGCAGCGTTCTGGACGTGACGGCCGGCAGCAGCGCAGTGGCGGGGCCGGTGGTCACGACGTCCCGGGGCCAGTTCAGCGAGACGGTACAGAAGGGCGCCGCCGGGGCTGAGCAGAGCTGGACCCTGGACCACGCCCCAGGCACATCCGGCGACCTGACGATCGCTGTCGTAACCTCCGGCCTCGACCTCACCCAAGTGACCGATTCAGGTCTGGTACTGCGCGGCGCGGGCGTCAACGCAGTCAATGTCAGCTACAGCAACGGCACCTGGATCGACGCGAACGGCCACGCCTCCCCAGTGCCCGCGCGCTACGCCAACGGTCAAATCCTCCTGACCGTGCCGGCCAAGCTCATCGCCGAGACAGCATTCCCGGCCGTCCTGGACCCACAAATCATCGTCACACCGATCACCTGACCGACGTAGTACGCACAGATGGGTTGATTCATGTCGAACGGTAAATTCGGTCGCACAACGGGACGTGCCGTCGGGGCCCTGGCCGTGATGGCAACCCTGGCACTTGCGAGTTTGGTGCAGATCCAGGCAGTCGGCGCCGGGTCCTCGAGCCACCGCGTGTCGACGGTACTGGCCGACCCCTCGAACGGAAGACTCCACGTCGGTTCCTGAGACCTGACAGACCGGGTGAATCTCCTCGCGTCGAGCGAGGAGATTTCACCTTGTCACTCGCTGAGTTGACTGTTCTTGACATCCACCAGGAGGTCCCGGAATTTCTCTGGCTCGTCGTGCTGCGGTGTGTGGGCCGAGCTCTCGAACCACACCAACTGCTTGCTTGGCGCGACCAACGAGTCGTGGTACCGCTCGGTGATCTCGCCCGGCTCGCGGACCTGTCGCAGGATCTCTTGCGCTCGTCATCCATGGGGTCTCTCTTGATCGAATGCTTCTGAGTGCTCGTCCAGGTTCACCACGACCTTGCCGTCTGTGTGTCCTTGGGCTACCGCCTGATGGGCCGCGGAGGCCGTCCGCCAGTCGTAGGTCTGTCGCGACAGTACGGGAGTGATCGCTCCGGCGTCGACCAGTTCACTGATGGCACGCAGGATCTCGCCGTGGTGAGCGCGGCCTCGGCCGGTGAGCAGGGGTAGCAGGGTGAAGACACCGCTGTAGGTGGCCCCGCGCATGCTGAGCGGGGCGAGCGAGTGGCGGCCCCATCCCAGGATGCTCACCACGTGACCGGTGTGCTCCTTGACCGCCTCGAAGGAGGCGTCGAGGGTAGCGCCGCCGCGGGTGTCGAGGACCAGGTCGAACCCGGACCCGCCGGTGTTGGCGGCGACGTACTGCTGGATCGGTCGGCGGCCGTCGATGGCTTCTGCGCCGAGTGCGCCGACCCGCTCGAGGCCGGCGCCGACCTCGGTGGCGTACACGACTGCACCGCGTGCGAGGGCCAACTGGACCGCGACATGACCGACGCCACCCGCACCGCCCTGGACAAGGACGAGCATCCCCGGCCCCACCCGGCCGTGGTCGACCAGGGCCTCCCAGGCCGTGATGGCGGCCAGCGGAAGGGCGGCCGCCTCCCGCATCGACAGGCGTGACGGTTTGAGGGCGAGGAGGTCGGCGTCTGCGGCGACGTACTCGGCCAGGGATCCTTGATGGCGTCCGACGCCGCCGGTCATCCCGTAGACCTCGTCGCCGATCGCGAAGTGGCCCTGGGTTCCTGGGCCGAGCTCGACTACGGTTCCCGCGAGGTCAATTCCGAGGACGGCCGGTGGCTCTACGCCCGCGTGTGCGGCGTCCCCGGAGCGGATCTTGGTGTCGAGCGGGTTCACCCCGCTGGCGGCGACGCGCACGAGTACGTGGCCCTGCTGCGGTTGGGGGCGCTCGAGATCCCGGAGCACGAGGTCGTCGCCGAAGTGTTCGAGCACCAGAGCCTTCATCGTGCGTGTCATGAGACTTCCTCTCGGGCAGGTGATGTCGTCGGGTGTGCGCCTGTGGGCCGGTGCGGTAGTCGGCATGCGAGGTAGCAAGGCACCTCGGGGTCGTGGCGAAGTTTGGCGGTCACGGGGCGCTCCGGCGTCGCGACCGTTCGGACGAGCAGCCCCGCCATCGACCCTCCGATGAGTGGTCCGACGAGATAGATCCAGATGCCGGGGTACGCCGATGCGAGCAGGTCGGGAGCCAAGCCGCGGACCGGGTTGAAGGCTGCGCCGGTCGTGGTGGCGAGCGCCACGATGCTGACCGTGAGCATTGCGCCTGCGGCCGGAGCGGTCCAGGGAGCTGTGCGCTTGTCCAGCAACAGCCAGAAGACCAACGCGAGTTGTACGAAGGTGGCGACCGCCTCGATCGCCACGCCCAGCATGAGCGGTAGCGTCGGGGAAGGACTGATCAGCGCCCACCGAACGGGGGGCGCCGAGATGTCTTCACCCCACGCACGACCAGCCGCGATACCGAGCACACCTCCGACCGTCTGCGCTACGACGTACCCGCTCAGGTCGGCGCGTCCCACCGCATGTTGCCACCAGAGCCCCAAGGTGACGGCAGGATTCAGGTGGGCACCCGAGCGGCGGCCCAGGGGACTGAGCGCCACGGCAACCACCGCGAGCCCAGCGACTACGGCGACGATGGCGATTCGCCAGTGCAGGTCTGCGAACGGTTGACCGGCTTGCACCGCCCAGTCCTTCGCTGTGACCACCGCGAACATCAAGACGCCGGTTCCGGCGAGCTCTGCGCCCCACTCACGCCAGTGCCATCCGTTGGCGGGCTCCCCGGTCATGACTGGACGCGGCGGACCAGGCCGACCTGGGTGAGGAAGGTCAGGTTGTCCTCGAGGTGCCAGTCCTCCACGATCTTTCCGGCGCGCTCGCCTGCGCCGACGTGCTGGATGTCGAACGCGATGAAGTCCACTTCTTGCCCGGTGCCCGCGATGCCGTCCATGGCGCCGGTGAAGTGGCCACGAAAGCGCAGCCGTACGGCGATCTTGTTGCCGGCGACAAGCAGGTCGTCGATGGTGCAGGTGAGGTCCGGGACCGCGCCCCGGAAGGCGGTGGATGCTGATCGGGGTCCCGCCAGCCCTTGGGGTCGCCCCGGTGGGAGGGTGTTGTCCCGGAAGGTCTCGTCGACAGCTCGTTCGAGGTGGGACTCCTCTCCGGTGTGCCAGAACGTGTAGAGCAACTGAGCAGCTCGGACAAGTCGGCGTGCGGTCGCCTCGCCGTGGCTTCCGTCGACGGTGATCGAAATCGGCCTGACGAGGTTCGGGCTGTCGTCGATGAGATCGCAGTCGGGAATCGTGCGGGTCATGGCGTGGCCTCCGGTGTCTTGGCGTCGTCTTCGACGCGGGTGCCTGGGTGCCGCAGGGCGACCAGGAAGCTGAGCCCCAGTGCGATCGCCATGCCGTAGAGCACCCACGACGTGGCCGTAGCGAAGTCGTGCGCCACGATCGTGTGGAGCTGGCTCTGAAGCGCGGGCGGCGCTGTCGAGTGATGCTGGTGGCCGTCGTGCGCGGCCTGGATCGCCGCGGCGCGAGCGGTTGCCGGTGGCAACCCGAGGTTCACGAGCGAGCGGGTGAGGCTGTCGGCGAGCTCCGAGGTGAGGACGGTAGTGAGGACGGCCATCCCCACGGTAGAGCCGAAGTTGCGCACGGTCTGGGTGATCCCGGTGACCTCGCCGTAGGAGAAGTCGATCGCCCGGTTCACCGCGTCGGTGCTCGCGGGTCCCAGCAACAGGCCGATGCCGGCACCCGACATCACGATGAACGGCCACTGCACCGAGAGCGAGTAGTCGTGCACCTTCGAGGCCCACAGCGCGAAACCGACGCAGGCGACGACGCACCCGAGCACCATGGGTCGCTTGGCGTTGACCCTGTCCAGCATGCGACCGCCAAGCTGGGCCGCAGGGGCGAATCCAGCGAAGATCAGCAGCAAGTAGAGACCCGACTTGTTCGCGTCGTAGCCGAGAGAGATCTGGGCGTAGATGCTGGCGAAGAAGAACACCGGGACGAAGGCGATCATCGACAAGAACAACACCCCGTTGTCGATCCGGAACGCCCGGTCGCGGAAGATCAGCACGTTGATCAGCGGGTTCGGCTTGCGGACCTGCAGTCGGACGAAGGTCGCAAGCAGGGCGAGCCCGAGCAGGATGCACGCGAGCGTCCAGGGGTCGCCCCACCCCCAGATCCCGGCTTGTTGGAACCCGAGCACCAGGAACCCCATGCCGCCGGCCACTAAGGCGGCACCTGGTAGGTCGATCCGGGCAGGACGGCGGATGAGTGGGAGTCGCGCGGCGAAGGTCAGCAGCAGGGCCACGATCGCGATCGGCACATTGATCCAGAAGATGGAGCGCCACGTCCACTGGGTCAGCCATCCGCCGGCGATGGGACCGATCGCGGTCATCGCGCCGCTCACGGTGAAGAACAGCGCCATCGCGCGGCCGCGCTCGTGAACTGGGAAGGATGAGACGACGATGGACAGAGCCGCTGGGATCATGATGGCTCCCGAGACTCCCTGCAGCGCGCGGAAGAGGGTGATCCAAAGCTGGGCGGCGCCGGCGGGTGTAGCTCCGCACAGGGCTGAAGTCACGGCGAACCCGACGATGCCGATCACCACCAGCCGCCGGGCGCCGACGACGTCGGCAAGCCGACCGCCGAGCGCGAAGGTGGCCGCCAGGGCCAGCAGGTAGGCGTTGACGACCCAGGATGTCCCGGTGCGCGTCAATGCCAGCTCTTCTTGGATGGTCGGAGACGCGATCGCCACGATCGTCTGGTCGATGAAGGTCATCGCCACGGCGAAGAGCATGGCTACCAGGGCGAGAGTTCGGCGCCCGCGTGGAGCTACTTCTCCGACTGGCGAGAGCGCCACCCGTGAGGTGGCCAGGGGGGTGGATGAGGGCGTCGGGGCGTCGGGTTCTGCGGTCATTTTGTGCTCTCCTGGTGGTTCACGGGACCGGGGATATCAGGGGCGCGGGAGGAAAGTGCCGGCGCGCAGGGCGCGGATCGTGCGGACCCCGAGCAGGCAGATGGCGGTGGAGACGACGGCGAGGAGCAGCAGTGACCAGAGGCGTTGGTACGGCGGCTCCGCGACGGCCAGCCAGTTCAGGGCGGCGTAGCCCGCCAGCCCGAGCGCGACGGGGTCGGTACGGCCACCGTTGAGCCCGAACCACGCGATGCCGGCTACCGCGGGTGGAGCGACTTCAATGGCAAGCGTTGGCGCCAGGGGCACCGGCAGGGATGGTTGCGTGAACAGACGTAGCAGCAGGATGCTGCCGAGCAGCAGCCAGCAGATCAGGCCGTAGCCGAACGCCGCCCACGCCAGCGTTCGTAGTCCCAGACTCGAGCTGCACGAGGAAGCGACCAGGCCTCCTGCGACTGTGGGCAGGAAGTAGCCGGGGTGCCATTGCTGAAGGTTGGCGTCGGTGATGACCCATTGACCGGTGAGCCATCCACCGAGAAGCACCGTGCACAGGCAGCCAGCCCCGAAGAGGGCGAGCCCCATGACGTGGGCGTGGGCCGCGAGGGCGGTGCCCAGCAGCATCGGAACGATCGCGCCGAGGGGCACGAAGGGCGCGAAGACGGGATCGAGAAGTTCGGTGCGCCATCGCTTGCCGCGAGTCACGGCGCGGGCGTAGAGGCTGAATACCAGCAGCCACACCACGGCGGTCAGGCACCACAGTGCATCGCTCACCCTGAGGGCCCAGCCGCCAACTGCGCCGGCCGAGGACCAGCACAGCGACAGCCCGGCCACCCCGAAGCTGATCGCGAACACACTGGGCGTCACCCGGCGCGCGGCCGGGTCGCCACGCAGTACAACTGGGGCAGGTACGGGCCTAGCCTCCGCGTCGACCATGTCACCCCACCTCCCTCGTAGCAGTTGGCAATCGGCGGTGTGGTGAGCAACTCTTGCCGAGGGACCATCGGCAGGCATCCGTCAAGTGACCTAGCGTCTTTGTGGGATGGCTGATCCGGTACGCCGGTGACGGTCAGATGACCGATGCCCCGAGGAGCGGCAGCGGGCCACTGTGGATGCGTCGACAGTCGATGACCGGGAGGCGCACACCATGACAGAGATATCGGCGGGACTTTGGCCCCACGGCGCACGACTGGCCATCACGGTGTCCATGCAGCTCGAGGCCGGCGGCCAGCCCCTCAGCGGGGCCAGCGGACCGATCAGCGAGCCCGTCATGGCCGGCTTCCCGGACCTCGGTCAGAACAGCTTCTACGAGTACGGGATCCGAGAAGGAATCCCTCGGATCCTCGATCTGCTCGACGCGCACCAGATCCCGATGACGTCGTTCATGGTCGGGGACGCGGTCAGGCGCCATCCCGAGGTCGCTGCCGAGATCGTTCGACGCGGTCACGAGGCCGGAGCACACGGCCGCAGCTGGAGCCGCCAGTACCACCTCCCCAGGGACGAGGAGTCCGCCTGGATCCGCGACAGCGTCTCCGCGATCGAGGAGGTCACCGGTACCCGCCCGGTGGGTTACAACAACTACTGGATACGCGCGAGCGTCAACACGCTCGAGATCCTCCAGGAGCTCGGTTTCACCTACCACATCGACGACTTGTCCGCCGACGAACCGTTCCTGCAGTTGATCAACGGACAACCGTTCGCCTCTCCGGCCACGCCTCCCGAGTACGCGTCCTGGACCGGCTCTTCACTCGGCTGCGTGAACACACCGACGTGTGGTGGGCACGAAAGTCGGAGATCGCACAGTGGGTCCTCGAGCACCCGGACACCGCGACCTGGGTCGACCGCGACCCCGCGCCGGTCAGTGGCCTCCCGGGTCGGTCCCTCTGACGCCACCACTTGTTCCCAAGCGCTCAGGGAAACTGTTGGCGAGGGCCTGTCCCAACGCGGCCCGCGAGGATATTCCCATCTTTGCGAAGACGCTGCGCAGGTGTGCTCCGATGGTGCGGTGCGAGAGGTTCAGTTGTGCTGCGATCTGCTTGTTCGTCAGGCCGGTTGCCGCCAGTGTTGCGATCTGCAGTTCTTGAGCTGTCAAGCTGATGCTCGGATGGAGATACATGGTTGAAGAAGGGCCAGTGGCACGTCCCGCTGCTCGGAGCTCGGAGGATGCTCGCGCGGCCCACGGACGTGCCTCCAGGCCGCGAAAGATCTCCAGCGACCTCTCCAGGTGGGGTCTGGAGGCCGCGGTGTCCCGGGCTCTTCGGAGGCGCTCACCGTGGCCCAGCAGGGTGCGGGCCAGCGCGAAGGGCCATTTGTCACCGTCTGAGTCGGCCAGTAGGTCGTAGGCGGAGGGGAGCTCGTCGTCCGACGCAACCCAGAGCTCACAGCACCTGAGCAGGAACAGATGCCTCGGTGAAATCGACGCAACCTGTGCTTCACGCAGCGCCTGAAGATGCAGGCGTGCCTCGGGCAGCCGGCCGGCCCGCACGGCGGCCTCGACCACGTCGAGGGGAACTCGCAGTACGTAGGCCACCAATTCGGGTAGTTCTCCCAAGGCGCCGATGGTTTCCAGCTGGGTCGAAGCCGTTTCCCAGTCCGCCGAGCTCAAGGACTGCCACGCACGAATGTGCGCTCCGAAGATGCGCACCCCGCGGATGCCCCGGGGCGCTGCCCAGCGTTCGCAGAGGTCTGCCAGCTGTTCGCTCTCCTGGTACTGGCCTCGCGCTGCGGCGACGAGTCCCTTGATTCGACGGAACTGCCAGGCCGGCAACCAGTAGCCGCGCTGAGCGCACATCGTCAGGCCTTCGTCGGCCAGCTCCAGTGCCTCGTCCCAGTGGCCCGTTCGCAGGGCCTCGGCCCCTAGATGCGCAAGCGCATTGACGCCGGTGGTCAGGGCACCTCCGGAGCGGCCGCTCTGAACGACCCGCCAGAGAGCGTCTCGACAGGGTGCGATGCGATCCACGTAGGCCCCAGCGCGTGCCATGCGCTCGATCTGGACGAGGTTCGTCTCCTGGGTGAGCCTCGCGATGGCTGCGTCGAGTTGAGGAAGGACCGGCAGGGCGGTCCGGACGGGATCCGCGATCAGGGCTGCCTCGAGGCGCAAGTCGTCTCTGACGTCGTCTCCGAGGTTCTCGAGGAACTGGGTGAACGTCGCGTAGTGGGCCGGGTTCATCGCCCAGAGGCATACGGCGAGCATGATCAGGAGCGCCTCGTCGAGCGCATCCCGGTCGACCGCGCTGCCCATGTTCGGCTCGACGGCCTGTTTGAGCATTCGGAACGCAGTCTCCACGTCGCCATCGCCGTTGAGCAGCGCGTACGCCGCTGCGGAGGCGGCCTGAAGGGACATTTGTTGCATGGGGTCGTGTTGTCGAGCCTCGTCCAGCAGAGCCGAGACACGGGACAGGTCGCCGGTGACATCGGCGCCGATGAACGCTGCCTCTGAGAGTCGACGTGCTCGTACTTCGCGGTCAGGGCTCAGATCGGCGGCGCGCAGGAGAGTCCGTACCGCGCTGACGCCGTCACCGCGGTCCAGTGCGCTGCGCGCGGCGGTCTCCAACCGCGCGGAGACTTCTCGGTCCGGTGACGTCGCGGCTTGCGACAGGTGCCAGGCCTCGCGATCTGGGTCATCGGACAGAGCCTCGGCGAGTTCCGCGTGCGCCCGACGCAGCGTTGGCGCCGAGCAACGCTGAACGACCACCGACCGCACCAGTGGATGGCGGAAGATGAGCCGCAGCCTGTGGTCCAGGTAGGCAAGGCCCGACTCCTCGACCTCACCCAAGGCAGCTGACAGCTGGTCTTGATCGGGGAGAACGGCGAGGTTGCCGGAGCCCTCAAGGGCCGCGAGTAGCAGAAGATGCGCCGCCCGCGGCGAAAGGTCCTCGATACGAGCGTCGTACATGCGCTGGAGGCGTCGGGTGACCGGTAGCCCAGGAGCGCCCGAACCACGCTCCCGCGCAGCGCGGAGCGCCGATGGAAGCTCCAGGAGTGCCAGCGGATTGCCTTGGGCCTCGTTGAGAATCTCCATCCGGTCGGTCACCGGCATCGTCGGATCATGGCGCTCAAGGAGCGCCGCCGCCGCTTGCTCGTCAAGCGGTTCCAGTACGAGTCTCGGCAAGCCAGGCACATCGAAGTACGAGCCAGCCTCACGAGTGGCCACGATCAGCCCTATCGCGATGCTGGACAATCGACGCGCCACGAAGCTCAGGACTGTGGCGCTGGACCTGTCGATCCAATGAACGTCATCCAGCAGGATCACCAGGGCTCTGTCACGGCTTGCATGATCCAGCAGCGTGAGCAGGGCAGATCCCACCCCCACAGCAGTCGGGATGTCGCCCCGCTCGATGCCGAGAGCTACGAGAAGTGGCTCGAGGGCGGCGGAGGACGGGGCGGCGTTCCCTCTCGGCAACAGGGTCTGGACCACCATGTGGAGCGCGGCATAAGGAAGCTCGGCCTCGAACTCGGCGGTAGCTGTGAACAGCACCTCACAGTGAGCTTGTTCGGCGCAGAGCGCCGCAGCTTCGAGGAGTGCGGTCTTACCAACACCGGCCGCGCCCTCGATGAGCAGGCAAGAACCCCCCGGTCCGAGCCCGTGCACGATCTCTTGCAACTGCGCAACCTCGCGGTCCCGGCCAACAAGGCCGGGCCCTGGAGGTGCAGCCTTCGCATCCACGTCTCACCGACCTCGCTTTCCGCGGACCTGCCTCGCAACCATGATGACCTCGGGTGGTGCCTCGAGGCGCGCTAAGGTGCCTGGCATGCGGATCGTCTCTCTTAATGCCTGGGGCGGTGCGATGTTCGGCCAGCTCGGCCCTTGGCTCTCGGCTGCCGACGCTGACGTCATCTGTTTGCAGGAGGTCACCCGCACACCAGGCGTATCCGGCTGGACCAGGTTCGAGGATGGGGAACGATCCCTCCCACAGCGTGCGAACCTCTTCCAGGACATCCGGGCCCTGCGCCCCAACGACCAAGCCGTCATGCTGGCCAGTGACGCGGGTCCCGTCACCGACCAATCAGGTATCCGCCACCGCCAGGAATTCGGCATCGCGACCTTCGTCACCGAACACGCACCGGTCACCGGCCTGCAGACAGCATTCGTCCACGGCGAGTTCGTCGACCATGAGGACTGGGCGATCGAAGACCGCCCGAGAGCTGCTCTAGCCACCCGCATCGTCGATCGATCTCAGGGTCGGTCCGTTGCGGTGATCCAGCTGCACGGCCTCCGCGACCCCGCCGGCAAGCACGACACGCCGGCCCGGATGCGGCAGGCCGAGCGCCTCGCAGCGCTCGTGGAACGGGCCAGCTCGAGCGCCGACCTCACCGTCGTCTGCGGTGACCTGAACCTCCTCCCGACCAGCCAGACCTTCGCAGTGCTGGCCGAGCTCGGCTTGACCGACCTCGTCGGCGCAGCCGACACCCGCACATCCGCCTATCCGAAGCCCACCCGCCACGCCAGCTATCTGCTGATCTCCGACCCCAGCGCCGTGAAGAGCTTCACGATCGTGGCGAGTCCGGAGGTCTCCGACCACCGTCCCCTGCTCCTCGACCTCTGACCGCACCGGCGAGGAGCAGGCTGGTGCTGTGTCAGTCCACACCGGGACCCGCCACCGAACTCCGTCGGCGTAGCGGCATCGGGACCCGGTGGATGATGCCCTCGCGGCGCGCCTCGGGTGCTCGGCCGATCTCGTCGAAGAGCACATCGACGGCCTTGCGTCCGAGGGCGTAATGCGGGAGCGCCACGGTTGTCAGCTTCGGCCGCATCCACGACGCGAGCGGATGGTCGTCGAACGACACGACCGAGACATCCGTAGGAACCGCCAGCCCGGCATCCTCGAGCACCTGGTAGGCGCCGAACGCGAGCCGGTCGTTGAGACAGATCAGCGCCCGCGGACGGGCGGTGCGGAGCAGATCCCGCGTTGCGGCGACGCCGTACTCCGGCTGCCAGTCCGGGCAAGCTCGGGCGCCGGCCACGCTGACGCCCGCTGCGGCGAGCTCGTCCCGGATACCGATCTGTCGTTCGACCGAGGCGACGCTCTCCGGCGGACCGTCGTGCAGACCCGGTCCGGCGCCGATCAGATAGATGCCATCGCGGTGGCCGACCTTCAGCAAGGCCCGGGCAACACTGCGACCGGCCCGGATCTCGTCCGGGACGACCGCCGGCAACCGGCTCGTCTCGCGAGGCAGCGCGTTGAGCAGGACGGCCGGAATGCCATCGGCGTCCGGAGGCACCGCGATGGCCCTGGTGAACATCGAGGTGAGGATCAACCCGTCGACGTGGCGATCGTGCATCGCCTGGAGCAGCAGCTGCTCGAGCTCCGCGTCGCCTTCGGTCTCACCGATGAACAACATCACCCCGCGTTCCCGCGCCGCCTCCAGAGCCCCCTTGATCAGGTCGCCCGCAAGCTGTGTGGTGGCGACGGTGTCGGAGATGAACCCGATCGTCCGCGTGCTGCCCGTACGAAGGCTCACCGACACCATGTTCGTCCGGTACTGCAGCTCGGCTGCCGCTCGCGTCACCCGCTGCTCGACATCTTCGGAGATCCGCAGCTCGCGAGCCCGGCCGGACATCACCAGGGAGGCCGTCGTCCGTGAGACACCAGCAGCTTTGGCGACGTCGGCCATCGTGACGCGGCGCGGGCTCACCAGTTACCTCCCATGGTCTCGTCTGCTCTGGTACGACGAAACTAGCCGGTCACCCCTTCAACGAGCCCTGCAGGAGGGCCGCGACGAACTGGCGCTGGAAGATCAGGAACACGGCCAACGTGGGCGCCAGGATCAGCAGCGATCCCGCGCAGAGCAGCGGGATGTCGGTTCCCCACTGCCCCTGGAAGGCGCCGAGGGCACCGGCCATCGTGCGCCGCGCCGGATCGTCGACGAGCACGATCGCCAGCAGGAACTGGTTCCACGTCCACAGGAACAACAGGATCGCCAGCGAGGAAAGGGCCGGCTTTGCGAGCGGTACATGGATCCGCCAGAACAGCTGCCACGTACCGGCGCCGTCGACGCGGGCGCTCTCGGACAGCTCGTCCGGCATGTTGACGAAATGCGCACGCATCCAGAACACCGAGAACGGCATGAACAGACCGATCAACGGCAGGATGATCGCCCATCGCGTGTTCAGCAGGCCCAGATCGCGCACCTGCAGGTAGAGCGGCGTCACGATGCCCTCGAACGGGAGCGTCAGACCGAAGACGAAGACGAGCAGCACCAGCCGATGGCCGACGATCCGCAAGTGGCCGATCGCGAAGCCGGCCATCGTCGCGATCAGGATCGACACCGGTACGACGCCGAGCACGATCAGCACGCTCGACACCAGCAACTTCGCCATCCTCGCGGCCTTGAAGGCGGCGACGAAGTTGCCCCAGTGCGGCTCCGACGGCCAGGACAGTCCGGCGGGGTACGTCCCGGAGGGATGCAGCGCGGTGACGAACAGACTCACGAACGGCAGGACCGTGCCCGCCATCAGAACGATCAGCAGCACCCGGCCGGTCCACGCCTCCCGCCGACCGGTGATCATTTGGTGTTCTCCCTCGTGAGCCATTGGATCGGTGCGACACAGATCAGCACCAGGATCATCAGTACGACGGCCAACGCCGACGCCAGACCGACCTCGCGCTGCGAGAACGCCAGGTAGTAGATCTCCAGACCGGGCACCATCGTGGTGTTACCCGGCCCGCCCTGCGTCGAGATGTAGACGATGTCGAAGCTGGCCAGGGCGGCGATGACCGTCACGGTGATGCAGACGCCCAGCTCCTGCCGCAGGCTCGGAACCGTGATGGCGAAGAACTCCCGCACCGGACCGGCCCCGTCCAGACGCGCCGCCTCGTACAGCGACACGTCGATCTTGCTCATTCCCGCGAGCAGCAACAGAGTGCACAGCCCGAGCAGGACCCAGGCGCCGATCGCGCCGACGGCCGGCAGCGCGTACGAGAAGTCACCGAGCCAGGCGCGGGTGACACCGCCCAGGCCGACAGCGCGGAGGATCTGGTTCACCACACCCGTTGAGGACAGCAACCAACTCCACGCGATGCCGGCGGCAACCAACGGAATCACCTGGGGCAGGAAGAGCACCGTCCGCGCCACCAGCGCCAGCCTGCTCGCGGCGATCCGCCGAATCGTTGCCGCGATCACCAGACCCAGCAGGACCGGAACGACGCTGAAGAACACGATCAGCTCGAACGCGTTGACGATCGACCGGAACAGATCCCGGTCGGTGAACACCTGGACGTAGTTGCCGAACCCGACCCAGGTGGACCGTCCGATGCCGTTCCACCGGTACAGCGAGTACTGGACGGTCAGGACCAGCGGGCGGAGGACGAAGAAGGCGTAGACGGACAAAGCCGGTGCCACGAACAACCATCCGATGACGGCCGGGCGCCGCAACTTCGCCCGCCGTCCCGGGCCGTTCCGCCGCGACGGGGGACCGGCTTCCCCGGGATCACGGGTGGATCCCGAGGAAGCCGTAAGCGTAGGTTGGCTCACCGTCGATCAGCTTCCGACCTGGCTCACGTAGTCGCTCTGGACGGACTTCAGCAGAGCGTCAGGGCTCTGCTGACCCGCGAAGAGCTTCTGCAACTGCGGCGTCCAACTCTTGGCGTAGATCGCCCCGGTCGCGTTCGCGATGAAGTCCATCGCGCTGTTGTCGGCAGCGATCTTCGCGCCCGCGTCCAGCGTTTCCGCCGTCACTGACCCTGCCTTCACCGGCGGCATCGACGCGTCCGCCGGTCCCATCGGGTGGGATCCGCCGACCTCGACGGTGATCTGGCGCGCCCGCTGATCGGTTGCCACCCAGTTCAGGAAGAACGCCGCGCAGTCCGCGTGCTTGGCCTTCGCGGCGATCCCGTAGGTGAGCGGCGCGGACATCGCGGCCTGCTTCCCACCCGCCTGAGCCGGCGGCATCAGGAAGAAGCCGGCGCTGCCCGGCATCTGCTTGTCGAGGTTGCCGGACTCCCAGTCGCCGTTGAACATGAACAGCGCGTCGCCGGCGATGAACCGGCTCATCATCTTCGCGTAGTCGGTCGCGTTCGCGTCGGCGGCGAAGTACCCGGCCTTGATCCAGCGCTCGAGGTGCTGGGTCGCCTGCAGGTTCTGCGGAGTGTCGATCGTCGCGTCCGGCTTCTGGAAGATCCAGTCGTTGATCGGGCCCGGGGCGCCGTACGACGCCATCAGGTCCTGCAACGGGAACGCCAGCCCGCCGGTGGCGCCGCCGTTGAACTGGACGATCGGCGTCACGCCGCCCTGCTTCGCCTTGGCCAGCATGGCGTCCAGGTCGGCGAGGGTCTTCGGCGGCGCCGTGATGCCCAGCTGCGCGGCCAGCTTCTTGTTGTAGAACACTCCGGTCATCGAGAAGTTCACACCCATCGCGTACAGCGAGCCCTCGCCCCGGGGACGCCCGCCCGGCCCGAGGCGCAACTGCTCGAGCTGCGATGCCGGCCACTTGTCCCAGCCGAAGCCCGACGCGTAGCCGTCGAGATTCTTCAGCAGGTCGTCCTTCACCAGCTCGGACACCTGCGGAAGGCGCATCAGGTCCGGCGGGTCGTCGGCGAGCACGCGCGGCGCGTTCTGCGTGATCACCGCGAACTGGTCCTCGCGGATGTTCCAGGTGACGTTGGCGTGCTGCTTGGTGAACTCCGTGGTGAGTGCCTTCGCCAGCGGAAAGCCGGTCTCGAAGTACCCGCTCAGGGTCACCGGATCGGATCCGCAGGTCGGCGCGGACGCGGCCGAGGCGGTCGCGCCGGACTCCTGGGCGTTGTCGCTGCCGGGTGCCGAGCAGCCGGCGACCGCGACGGTCGCCGCTGTGACCGCCGCTGTCACCGACGCGGCCAGCCGGGCGAGTCCCGCCCGGCGCCGGCCTCCGCGCACCTGATCTGTCATCTCGTCGTCTCCCTTGATCCGGCTCCGGGCGGCCGGCAGGAATCGGCGGCGGAGCTCCGGTGAGATTGCTGCTAAAACGAGTTAGCACGGATAGCTTGACCAGGCTTTGATTTCCGTGTCAAGGTCTCGGGGTCGCTGATCACCGGACCACTGGAGGCCGCTCGTGACCTCTCGACGAGTAACCCTGGTCGACGTCGCCGAGGCCGCCGGAGTGTCCCGGACGGCGGTGTCGCTGGTGTTGTCCGGCCGGGGCAGCGAGCTGCGAATCTCGACCGAGGTGCAGCAGCGGATCCGGCGGACCGCCGAGGAGCTCCGGTACCGGCCGAACGCCGTGTCGCAGAATCTGCGCACCGGGACGACGCGCACGATCGGGTTCGTCTCCGACACCGTCGCGACGTCCCGCCTGGCCGGCGACATGATCAAGGGGGCCCTCGAAGCCGCCCGGGAGCAAGGCTTCCTGCTGTTCATCGGTGAGACCGAAGGCGATCACGACCTCGAGCGCGAGCTCCTCCAAGCGATGGCCGATCGGCAGGTGGAAGGCATCATCCTCGCGTACATGTACACCCAGAGGGTCGCCGTACCGCCCGGAATGGACGCGACCCGGAGCGTGCTGCTCAACGCGCTCCCGCAGTCGCCGGCAGCTGTACCCTCGGTAATCCCGGACGAAGTCGAGGCGGGCCGAACTGTCGCCCGGATCCTTCTCGACGCAGGCCACCGTGACGGGATCCACCTGATCGGAGCCGGGCCCGGCGTCGCGGACATCCCACCAGGCGGCGTCGCAGCCTTCGAGCGGCTCCAGGGTATGCGCGAAGTCTTCGACGCGGCCGGCGTCGAGATCTCCAGCGGCAAGCTCTGCCGCGAGTGGCTACCTCCCGACGGCCACCGCGCGACCAGGGCGCTGCTCCGCAGGACCCGGCCGAAAGCGCTGGTCTGCTTCAACGACCGCCTTGCCCTCGGCGTCTACCAGGCCATCGAGGACGCCGGCCTGAGCGTGCCCACGGAGGTCTCGGTCATCTCGTTCGACGACCACCCGATCGCTTCCTGGATCCGACCGAAGCTCACCACGATCGCACTCCCCCACTACGACCTTGGCCGAACGGCGGTCGACCTCCTACTCGCCAGCGAGGAATCAAGCCCCGGCACGGTCGTCCGCGTCCCGATGCTTCCCCGCCTGCGCGACTCGGTAGCACCTCCGAGCGCCTGACTCGTGTCTCAGCAGGCGGGGCGGGCGGGGCGCTGGCAGAGTGTTCTGCATGTCGTTGCCTCTTCTTCCTGTCCAGGACGAGCAAGACCTGACGTCGGTGACCGCGCTCGCGGTAACCGCGGTCGATCCCGGTGGTGTGCTGCGGATGAAACTCGTGCCGCGCGATCGGATCGCGCAGGCAGGTGCTTCCGGGCTGGGCGCGGCGCCCAGCTGGCACGTCTTCTGCGTCGACAACGGGATCGCGTTCACGCCTGAGATCGGCGTACTCGGAGATCAGCGGTTGCGGCCCGATCTGCAGGCCGCGCGGGTGCTGGGGAACGGCTTGGCGTGGGCTCCGGCGGAGTTCTACGAGCAGTCGGGTGAGCTCTCCGCGCTCTGCACGCGTGGCCGGTTGCGTGAGGCGGTTCGTGAGTTGGCATCGCTCGGGGTCGCCGCGACGGTCGGGTGCGAGGTCGAGTTCGTGCTCACCGCCGCTGACGGGTCGGCGCTGGACGAGCGGCCGTGGAACGCCTACGGAGGCACTGCGGCGTTGGATCGGGAGGAGTTCCTGCTGGCCCTACTCGACGACTTCCGGGTCGCGCGGCTCGAGGTCGATCAGTGCCATGCGGAGTACGGCGACAGCCAGTACGAGATCTCCTTCGCCGCAGCCGATCCGGTCGCCGCGGCCGACGCCACTGTGCTTGCTCGGATCGTGATCAGCCGGGCGGCGCGCCGTGCAGGGCTGGCCGCGTCGTTCTCGCCGCTGCCGTTCGCAGGCGGCAGCGGCAACGGCGCGCACGTGCACGTCTCGCTCATCCGCGACGGCGAACCGCTGTTCTCCGGCGGACATGGGCCGCACGGGCTGACCACCGAGGGCGGGGCGGCGATCGGCGGCATCGTCGCCGGGCTGCCCGAGGTCATCGGCGTACTCGCCGGGTCGGTGCTGTCCGGCGGACGGCTGCTGCCTGGGCATTGGTCCGGGGCCTTTCCCTGCTGGGGTTTGGAGAACCGCGAGGCGGCAGTCCGGTTGTGCGCGGTCCACGCGGGCAACGCGAACCTCGAGGTCAAATGCGTCGACCCGTCCGCCAATCCGTACCTCGCGGCCGCGACGGTGCTCGGCCTCATCGCGGACGGGCTGCGGCGCTCGGCAAACTTGCCCGCGGAGGTGACGACGCATCCGGCTGAGGCCGGGCATCCGACGCTGCCGACCGACCAGTCGACCGCCCTCGACGCTCTCCAGGATTCGCCGCTGGCTCGCCGAATACTCGGCCCGGAGTTGCTGTCCGCGCTGCTCGCCGTACGGCGCCACGAGGTCGCCGTCTTCGCTGACCAGGACCCGTCCGCGGTGGCCGACCGGTTGCGGTTCTCGTGGTCGGGATGAGCGGCAACGGAACCGCACGGGCTGGGGACGTCGCGGAGTTCGTGGCCGGGCTGCCGTTGATCGACCATCACTGCCACGGCGTACGGACCGGCGCGATCGCGGACGCCGAGTTCGAACTGCTGGCCTCCGAGTCGGACTGGCCCGCCCCGCCCGGCACATCGGTGTTCGACAACCCGTTCGGCATCGCCGTACGCGCACTGTGTGCCCCGCTGCTCGACCTGCCGGCGCACTGCACGGGCGAGGATTATCTGAAGCGGCGTGGTGAGTTGGGCGACGCGGAGGTCAGCGCTCGTCTGCTGTCCGCGAGCGGCACCGAGAGGTACTTGCTCGACACGGGTTTCAGTGCCTCCACTGTCATGACGCCGCCGGCGATGGCGCAGTTGACCGGGGCGGTCACTGAGGAAATCGTGCGGCTGGAGTCGCTTGCCGAGTCGATCGCGCCCGGCTGTACGGCGGCCGGGTTCGCCAACTCCTTCGAGGACGCGTTGGGCTCGGCTCTCGAGCAGGCCGTCGGAGTCAAGTCGATCATCGCCTACAGGTACGGACTCGACTTCGACCCGGCTCCGCCGACGTACGGCGAGGTGACCGCTGCCGCTGGTCGGTGGCTCGCAGGAATCGAGTCGGGCGCCCCGGTCCGGCTCACCGATCCGGTGCTGTTGCGGCATCTCCTGTGGCGCGCGGTCGGGTTCGGCAAGCCCATCCAGCTGCATGTCGGCTTCGGCGATCCGGACATCGTGCTGCACCGCTGCGATCCCTCCCACCTCACTGGGTTCGCGCATGCGACCCGCGAGACCGGCGCGCAGCTGATGCTGCTCCACTGCTACCCCTACATCCGCGAGGCTGGGATCCTCGCGCACCTGTTCCCACATGTCTGGATGGATACGTCGTTAGCGGTCTCCCACACCGGCCCGTCCGCCGAGACAATGGTGCGCCAGTCGCTGGAGATCGCCCCACTGCACAAGGTCCTCTACGCCTCGGACGCCTTCGGCCTACCCGAGCTATACCTCTGCGGAGCCCAGCTATGGCGCCGAGCCGTCGGCCGCATCCTCACCGAGTGGCTAACCGAGAACCTCGCCGGCAAAACCGACATCCACCGCTACGCCGAGCTGCTCGGCCGCGGCAACGCACTCCGCGCGTACGGGCTGGAGTAGATCTTGCGGCCTAGCCCCTGATCTGCGCCTGCCACATCTCGTAGTTGCCGCATTCGGCGGTGATCTCCGCCGTTTCCTGAGCAGCGGCGAGAAAGTCGTTGACCATTCGCGAGGTGCGCGATTCAGCGACTGCGAGGTAGATCTGTTCAGGCGGTAATTCCGGGATTGGCACATAGCTGATGTCGGGGCGTGAGTAGAACACGGTCTCCGACCGCCCGACGAACGACACGCCCCGGCCTGCCGCGACGTGCTCGAGCTTCTCCTCCACCCCGCGCGCCCGGACTCCGGAGTCGGGGTGCGGGCGCCTGGTGGGCAGCGTGCTCGGGTCGGCGTGCCAGACGAGCGGCTCACCGTCCAGGTCGGCCTCGGCGATCTCGTCCTTGCCGGCCAATCGATGGTCGCCGGGCAGCGCGACCATGAGCGGCTCGGTGTAGAGCGGAGTCAGGCGCAGTCCGGTCTTGTCGACCGGCAGCCGTACGTAGCCCACGTCGACGCGGCCGTCCAGCAGCATCAGGGCCTGGTCGTCCCACTCCATCCGCTGGACGTCCAGGACCACGTCTGGGTTCCGAGCCTCGAACACCCGCGCCGCCGGAATGACCGGGATGCCGGTGCGGAAGCCGATCACCAGCCGTCTGCTCCCGCGGCCGGCCACGGACACCCGGCGCTGGACTCCGCGCACCGACGCGAGCAGCGAACCGGCGTCGTCCAGCAGCTGCCGACCCGCGTCGGTCAGCTCCACGCCGTGGCTGTCCCTGATGAACAGCAACACCCCGAGATCCTGTTCCAGAGCACGGATCTGCCGGCTGAGCACCGGCTGCGCGATGTGCAGCTCCTCGGCGGCGCGGCCGAAGTGCAGCCTGTCCGCGACAGCGACGAAGTAGCGCAGCTTGCGCAGGTCCAGATCCATGGGAGCCTCCCGGTCCGGCAATGCCCTCAAGGTATCACCACGACTGAAAGAGGTCTTGGACACGCGCTCCGGCCGATGGCATTGTCAATAGGGCACGAGCGAATTCGATCAAGGAATACCGCACCGGATTCTTGCCGGGAATGTGCGGGAATGCCGTGCTGTTCAGCTCCAGAAAGCAGGCACACTTATGAGCAAGGTCAGTTTCATCGGCGTGGGCGGAATGGCCCGCGCAATAGCGGCTCGCGCGGTCGCGGGCAGCAATTCGGTCGAACTTGTCGGCCGCGATCCGGCCAAGGCAACGGACCTGGCCGCGGAACTCGGTGGCGGCGCCACGGTGGGGACGTTCGGCGCTGTCCCTGCCGGCGACATCGTCGTACTCGCGGTGCCGTACGCCAGCGCCGCCGCGGTCGTCACGCAGTACGGCGACGCGCTGGCCGGGAAGGTCGTCATCGACATCTCCAATACCTTCGACGCCGACGCGACCGGACTTGTCACGCCTGACGGCACGTCCGGAGCGCAAGAGATCGCCAAGGCCGCACCGGCGAGCGCGCACGTCGTGAAGGCGTTCAACACCGTCTTCGGCCACGTCCTGACCCAGGAACGTCCGTTGGATGTGCTGTTTGCCGGGGATGACGCGCGGGCCAAGGCCGACGCGTCGACGTTCATCGAGAGCCTCGGGCTGCGTCCGCTCGACGTCGGCGGTCTCGAGATGGCCCGATGGCTGGAAGGTGTCGGGCCCCTGCTGATGGGCGTGGCCCGCCACGGCGCGGGCACCTTCGACATCGCCCTCGCCGTCAACGTTCTCGGCTGACGGCACGGACCCAGGTATTCGTCGAAATCAAGGAGTGATGGTGGGAAAGCTCGATGACAAGGTTGCAGTGATCACCGGAGGATCAACCGGTATGGCGCTGGCCGGGGCCGAACTGTTCGTGGCCGAAGGAGCTCATGTCTTCATCATGGGCCGGCGGCAGGATGCGCTGGACGCCGCCGTACAGCAGATCGGTCGAAACGTGACCGCGGTGCGGGGCGACGCGGCCGACCTGGACGACCTCGACCGTTTGTACGAGACGGTGGAGAAGGAGAAAGGCTCGATCGACGTCCTGTGGGCCAGCGCAGGGATGGGCGAGCCGGGCAAGCTCGGTGAGATCACCGAGGAGCAGTTCCACGCCGCGTTCTGGCTGAACGCGCGCGGGACGCTGTTCACGGTGCAGAAGGCGTTGCCGTTGATCAACGACGACGGCTCGATCTTCATGACCGGATCGAACGCGTCGCTCGGCGCCTTCCCCGGATGGAGTCTGTACGCCGGGAGCAAGGCCGTGCAGCAGGCCTGGGCCCGCGTATGGCTCAACGAATTGCGGGACCGGCGGATCCGGGTGAACGTACTGACCCCCGGCCAGGTCGCGACCGCGAAACAGGAGGAACTGTTCGACGAGCAAACGAAGGCAGCCTTCGAGTCCCTGATCCCACGCGGCACAATGGGCCGCCCCGACGAGATCGCCGCAGTAGCCCTCTTCCTCGCCTCATCCGACTCCAGCTACGTCAACGGTCTAGAACTGGTTGCCGACGGCGGCACCACAGCCATCTGACCACCTCCCGCTAACATACGCAGGTGCTGAACCAGCAGAGATCCACGAAGGCCCACCAGATCTGCGGCGAGTTCTGAGTGCGCCGTATCGCTGCCGCTGTCGTGCTGCTGCTGGTAACGGCGTGCTCGGCGCAGACTGTTCAACCTCCACCCGCGACGCCGTCGGTGGTGCCGGTGGCGCAAGCGTCGAAGGCTGCGCTGACTCTTGCGGACCTGCCGAAGGGGTTTGAGGGTGGGGTGGCGCCGGATCCGAGTCCTGCAGTGAACGACGGTATTCAGTACGAGCCGGGCGACTGCTGGGTGGTGCGGAATCCGATGCGGGTTCTGGGGGCTCCGGCGAGTTCGGTTCGGGCTCAGTACTTCGTCCAGGCTCGCGACCCGATGAACAACCAGGATGTCCAGGAGACGATCAGCTCGTGGACGACCTCGGCCGCGCCGCTTCTCCAACGGATCACCGAAGGCCTGCCCGGCTGCCCGACCGTCACCGGCACCTGGGTGGTCAGTCTGAAGGAGCCGTACCGAGTCGCCGTACGGCAGCTGTCGGTCCCCGGTCTGAAGGACGGCATTGTCCTGGGCGCGGGCTTCGCCAACACAACCTTCAAGCCACTCTCGTACTCCGCCTACGTGGTCCGCGGCAACACCCTCCTCACCCTCCAGGCCCACAACGACACGTTCCCCACCACAGCCTCCTTCACCGCCCTCCTCGTGAAGGCAGTTGCACGGCTCGATGCCGTTGTGAATTAGTACTCCCGTGCGTCGACTCGTCCTCGTGGTGGTTCTGTTGGTTGCGACCGCCTGCTCCCCGCAGACCGTGACTGCTGACGGCAATACGCCGCCCAGCACGCCGGTTGCGCCGTTGGCGGTGGGCCAGGCGATGAAGGCTGCTCTGTTGGTGAGCGACTTCCCGAAGGGATGGGACGGTGGTGTAGCCACGGATCCCCGTCCGGCTCCCGGGTCTCGGGGGCAGTACGACCCGCCGGAGTGCCTGGTTTTCCGGCATCCCACGGACATCTTGGGCGAGCCTGCCACGGCCGTTCGGGGGCAGTACTTCACCAGGGAGCCGCTCCAGTCGGTGACCGAGTTCGTTTGGTCCTGGCCGACTCGCGCGGACTCGGTCGTCCCCGACGTCACCAGCGGGTTGGCGAAGTGCACGAAGTACACGATGGCTATCAACCACGAAACGTACCGCTGGGCCGCGAAGCGGCTGCCGGTTCGTGGTGTGGCCGACGGGATTGCGCTGCGATTCGATGCGTCGATCGATGGCGACTCGTCAGATGTGGTGCTGTATGTCGCGTACTTGGTGCGGGGTGGCACGGTGCTCGACCTGGAGGCGTCGGGCGAGCGGATCACCGATGCAGTGTTCACACAACTTGTCAGCAAGGCAGCCGCGCGGCTCAACGCCGCGGTGGATTAGTGCCGGCGTTCGATGTGGGGTTTGAGGGTGCCGTCGTAGGGGTTGGGTGGGAGGCCTTGGAGGAGGTCTGGGAGGTGGAAGGTTTGGAAGAGGGACAGGTCGAAGAAGGCGACTGCGTGGATGATTGCGGTGGCCGTCAGGGTGAGGACCTGGATCTGGAAGGCGTGGTGGATGTTGTCGCGGGGGTCACGCATGTAGACGGCGAAGGCGGGTAGGCCGTTCGCCTTCAGGGGGACGAGGTACTGGTCGCCGGCGTGTTCGGCGGGACAGTGGGTGGAGATGAGGCGGCCGATGTCGCGGGCGCCGCGGAACCAGGACGTGAACGGCGGCATCTCCCAGATCGCGTCGTCGGTGAAGAGCGTGACGATCGCGGGTACGTCGTACTCCTCGAAGGCAGCGCGATACCGCGCCAGCAGCGCCTCATCCGGTACGACGGGCGGCGCCGCGACGACCGGCACAGGGCGTACGTCGCCCAACAAACCAGTGATGCGCGCGGTAGGCCAGCCCTCGATGTCGTGGAGTACGGTCGCGGCTCGTTCGCGTGGAGCGATGCGTTGGAGGGCGGCGATCAGGCCGAGGTCGACCGGGCGGCCGTCCATCAGGTGCTCGGGGATCGGCTCGAGCCAGAGGATCTCCGAGCTTTCCGAGAGTGCGCCCTCCGGATGCGCGCTGGGGGCGGCCAGGTCGGACGGGAGCGGACGGGTCCCGGCGCGGTCGAGTCAGGCGAGAGTGGCGTCGCCGTAGTCGGACACGCCGCCGGCGATCTCGACGGCCTCCGTGATGGAGCCGAGCATGCGGTAGCAGTGCGCGATCAACCCGGAGTCGTCCATGCCTACTCCATCTGCGTCAGTTCGGGGTGTGCTTGCGTTCGATAGCGTCGAGGAGCCAGGCCAGGCCGGGTTCGAAGCTGTCGGGCTGGGCCGCGAAACCCTCACGCAGGAGGGGCGCTATATGAGGGTGATCGCCGCTCGAGGCTCGTTCGGTCAGGTAGTTGTTGACGGTCGTCGTCCACTCCCCGGCCGCGTTCGGATCCGTCGGTACGGCGCGACGCTGGGCGGACATGCGAGTCACATAGCCAACGGTGTAGTCGTTCACAGCGGTCGCGATGCTCCACGCCTCGTCCGCGGTCACCGACAGTGGCGCCAGCGCGCGGATCCACTCGTCGAGGACGCGGAGCGTGTTCGGGCCCAGCTGGATCCGGTCGACCAGCAACTCGATCGACCACGGGTGCGCCAGTCCCTGGTCCCTGGTACGCCGGGCAATCGCCTCGAGCGCACTGCGCCAATCGCCCGGGAGATCCGCGCCGAGCACGCTCTCCCCCGCCAACTGGTCGAACATCAGGTCCAGCAGGTCGTCCTTGCTCGACACGTGACCGTACAGACTCATCGGCCGGACGCTCAGCCCTGCCGCGACGCTGCGGATCGAGACGGCGTCGAGCCCGTCGCGGTCCGCGATCGCGATTGCCGCCTGCACGATCGACTCCCGGGTGAGCGTCCGGCGCCGCGGCTGGCGATCGTTCCGCGCCCAGACCGGTCCCGCGGGCTGGGTGTTGTCGTCACGTGACGAGGGGAGCGCCATGTCGGGCATCGTACGACCCCGGTACGGCGACATCGAGCCTCCCGGTCACGGGACCTTCGCCGGCGGCGGCACCGGATACCCACCCGCGAAGGCATCGAACTCCGCGGCGTCCTGCTTCGCCGCAACATCCGACTGCTTCTTCTCTGAGACGAAGAACAAGCTGCCGATGACGACCAGACACACCGCGATCCCAGCGAACAGCCACTGCCGCTCGATCCCCGCACGCAGGTCGATCGTGCGGGCCGTCGCGACCGCGAGGATCCACAGCAGCGACAACGGCATCAGCCGCGTCCAGCCGAAGTGCATGAACTGGTCGTACCGCAGCCGCGGCAGCGATCCCCGCAGCCAGATGAACACGAAGATGAAGCACATCACCTTGCCCATGAACCACAGGACCGGCCAGTAGCCGCTGTTCGCGCCGTCCCAGAAACTGATCGGCCAGGGCGCATGCCAACCGCCGAGGAACAGCGTGGTCGCGAGCGCCGACACCGTCGCCATGTTCACGTACTCCGCGAGGAAGAACAGCATGAACTTCGCCCCGGAGTACTCGGTGTGGAATCCGCCGACCAGCTCCCCCTCGGCCTCGGGCAGGTCGAACGGCGCGCGGTTGGTCTCGCCGACCATCGAGATCACGTAGACCACGAACGACGGCGCGAGGATCAGCCCGTACCAGATCCGGTCCTGCGCGGCGACGATCTGCGACGTCGACATCGATCCGGCGTACAGGAACACGGCGACGAACGAGAGCCCCATCGACACCTCGTACGAGATCATCTGGGCGCTCGAGCGCAGCCCACCGAGCAGCGAGTACGTCGACCCGGACGACCAGCCGCCCAGCACGATCCCGTAGATGCCGACCGACGCCATCGCTAGTACGAAGATCACCCCGACCGGCATGTCGGTCAGCTGCAACGGCGTGCGGATGTCGCTCCACGGCAGCCGCACCGTCGGCCCGAACGGGATCACCGACCAGGTCAGGAACGCCGGAACCACGACGATCAGCGGCGCGGACAGGAAGATCACCTTGTCGGCCGTCTTCGGGATCAGGTCCTCCTTCAGGATCAGCTTCATCCCGTCGGCCAGCGACTGCAGCAGACCGAACGGCCCGTTGACGCTCGGACCGATGCGCTGCTGCATCCGCGCGACCACGCGACGCTCCGCCCAGATGTTGAACAGCGTCAGCACCATCAGCAGCACGAAGATCAGCACGGCCTTGAGCAGCATGAGCCACCAGGCGTCGTGGCCGAACTGCGTCAGCCCGGGCATGAGACATCACCTCGTCAACTCGACTCCCTTAACAGATACGATGTATCAGTTAAGAGTGTCGAGTCGCAAGCCCGGTGAACGGTCAGCTCGTCGGCCACTCCCGCTGGTGGGTCTCGAGCTGAGCGGCCAGGGCCAGCGCGGTCAGGTCCTGGTGATGAGGCACGGCCAGCTGAGCGCCGATGGGCAGCCCCGACGAGGACCAGCCCGCGTTGACGGTGGTCGCCGGGTGGTGCGACATGTTGTAGGGAACGGTGAAGGCGATGTGTTCGAACGGCTTGGAGGGGTCGTCGGTCGGATACGCGAGCTCGGCCGGGAACGCGGTGATCGGCGCGACCGGCGACAGGATCACGTCGTACGTCGTGAACACCCGCCCGACCGCAGCCGCCATCGCACCCATCTGGCTGTAGCCGTGGAAGACGTCGGAGCCGGACAGATCTCCCGCCGTCGACACCCACTCGCGGATCTGCGGGAGGACCTTCGCGCGCCGCTCCTCCGGCAGCGCCGCGATGTCCGTCGCAGAGCGGATCCGCCAGAAGCGATCCAGCCCGTCGAGCATCTCGCGGGTGATGATCGGGCCGATCGGCTCGACCCGGGCACCGGCCTTCTCGAGCTGACTCGCGGTCGACGAGACGGCCGCCGCGACCTCGGGATCGACGGGCAGGCCGACGCCGGCGTCCAGCAGCAGAGCGACCCGGAGACCGTCGACCGCGATCTCGTAGCTGTCCGAGGCCGCCGGCAACGACGTGTAGTCCCGCGGGTCGTACCCGGAGATCACGGACAACGCCAGCGCCGCGTCGGCCGCCGTACGGCTGAGAGGCCCGATCGCCCTTCCAGGGTAGGGATTCCCGACCGCAACCCGGCCATGCGTGGGCTTGATGCCGACCAGTCCGCACCAGCCTGCCGGCAGCCGGATCGAGCCGCCGATGTCGGTCCCGAGGTGGATCGGACCGTAGCCGGCCGCCGCAGCAGCCGCGGCACCGGCACTCGACCCGCCGGCAGTCTTGCTGACATCCCACGGATTGCGGGTCAGGTGATGGAACGTCGAGACGCCCGACGAGAGCATCCCGTACTCCGGCATCGTGGTCTTGCTGAAGATCACAGCGCCCGCGTCCCGCAACCGGGCAGCGGCCGGCGCATCCTCCACGGCCGGGATCAGCTCGGTCGCCGCGGTCCCCTGCGGCACCGGCGTACCCCGGGTTGCGATGTTCTCCTTCACCGTCACCGGTACGCCGTCCAGCGGGCCCGCCGTACCGTCCCGCCAGCGGCGCTCCGACTCATGGGCCGCCGCCCGCGCGCCGGCCGGATCCAGTGCGTAGAGCGCGCAGATCCGAGGCTCGAGCTGCTCCACGCGAGCCAGCACATCGTCGATCACCTCGACGGGTGACACCAAGCCGTCGCGGTACTTCGCCAGCAGGTCGACAGCAGTCAGGTCGGCGAGATTCATGCACACCCCTCAGTTCGGTGGGTCGAAGCGGCCGTCGACCGCGGTCCAGCCGCCGTCGACCGCGAGTACGCTCCCGGTCACGAAGCTCGCGGCATCCGACGCGAGGTAGACCACCGCGCCCGCGAGCTCACTCGGCCTGGCCCAGCGACCGAGTGCGCCTTTTTGCGCGTAGGCGTCGTACCAGCCCGGATCGGCCTTGATCTGCGCGGTGAGCGGCGTCTCGACGACACCGGGTGCAATCGCGTTCGCCCGTACGCCGGACGGCCCGAGCTCGGCGGCCGCCGTACGCAACAACTGCACCAGCCCGGCCTTTGTTGCCGCGTACACCGATTGTCCAGGCTCGACTGTGGTCCCGCGGATCGAGCTGAACCCGATGATGCTGCCGCTCCCCCGCTCGGCCATCCCCTTGCCGAACGCGCGGATCAGCTCGAACGACGCCCGCAGGTTCAGCGACACCACCCGGTCGAACTCCTCACCGCTGTAGTCCAGGATCCGCTTCCGCACATTGGTCGCCGCCGTGAACACCAGCACGTCCACAGGATCCAGCTCGTCGACCGCCCGCGTGATCGCCGCATCGTCCAGCACATCCAGCGCGTACGCCGTGAGCGCGGTCCCCGCCGTCTCCCGCGCAGCCGCGAGATCCCGGTCCGCACACGTCACGCGCGCCCCGTGCGCCGCCAGCGCCAGCGCGCTCTCGCGGCCGATCCCACTCCCCGCCCCGATCACCACCGCATGCTTCCCGTCGAGCCGGAACAGGTTGGCGTAGTCCGTCATCCAGGGTCAACTCCTTCGACTTTGTGCACCAGATCCGTACTGCGGAACGCCCGCGATGCGGATCCCGTGCACAAAGTGGGATTCATGGGCGGGGGCGGATGATGGCCATCCGAGTGGTGGTGAGTTCCTCGATTGCGAAGCGGGGGCCCTCGCGGCCGGTGCCGGAGTCCTTGACGCCGCCGTACGGCATCACGTCAGAGCGGAACCCCGGTACGTCGTTGATGACCACGCCGCCGACGTCCAACCGGTCGATCGCGGCGAACGCGGTGTCCAGCGACGACGTGAAAACGCTGGCGTGCAGGCCGTACCGCGTCTCGTTCACGGCCCGCAGCGCACTGTCGATGTCCGGCACGGACCGTACCGCGATGACCGGCCCGAAGATCTCCTCGTCCCACGCAGGCAGGCCGCTGGGTACGTCGGTCAGCACGATCGGCCCGAGCACATCGCCCGGCGCCTCGTACGCGATCGACCCGCCCGCGTGGACCGCATCGCCAACCCATTCGCGGACCCGATCGGTGGACGCAGGGTTGATCAGCGCGGACACCCGCGTCTCCGGATCGCGCGGGTCTCCGACCACGACGGCCGGGAGCCGAGCACCGAGTTTGTCCAACAATGCTTGGCGAACGGACTCGACCGCGATCACACGCTGGACGGAGATGCATGCCTGACCGGACGCGTAGTACCCGCCGCGCACGATCGCGTCGGCGGCCGCATCGAGATCGGCGTCCTCGGCAACAACCAGCGCGGAGTTCGAACCGAGCTCGAGCAGGACTTTGGTCGGAGCCGCATCACGCGCGATGCGGTGACCGACGGCAGCAGATCCGGTGAACGAGACGGCACCAACGCGAGTGTCAGTGGTGAGCGTCGCGCCGACGTCGGCCCCGCCGGTCACCAGCTGGACGGCGCTCTCCGGCGCTTCCGCGTCGGCAAGAGCCGAGCGCATGAGATGGACCAGCCACAGCGTGGCCAGCGGCGTCTGCGGCGCGGGCTTCACGATGATCGGACAACCCGCCGCGAACGCCGGCGCGACCTTGTGTGCCGCGAGCAACAACGGGTAGTTGAACCCGGTGATCCCGACGACAACACCGATCGGCTTACGCACCCAGAAACCTTGCAGCCCCTCACCGCTCGGCAGCAGATCGAGCGGCACCGTCTCGCCGTGCAGCCGAGCGACCTCCTCGGCCGACGTCTCCAGCGTGAGCAACGTCCGGTCGATCTCCACCCGGCAGTCGACCAGCGGCTTGCCGGTCTCAAGCACCAGCAAGTCGACGAACTCGTTGCGCGCAGCAAGCACCGCGGAATGCACGCTCTGCAAGACTTTCCGGCGCAGGTACGACGGAAGCCGCCCGACCGTCTCCCGGACGGACAGGGCGTTGTCGAGCGCGGCCCGTGCGAGCTCGACATCACCGACCGGCGCGTCGGCGACCGTCGAACCGTCGTACGGGAAGATCACCGGCGCCGTGGCCGGTGCCTCGACCCAGGCCGCACCGATCGGCAGGCCGGCTGGGAACTTCACGCTGGATCTCCCTTCGCGAGCAGGTCGGACGTGGTCGCCCCGGAAAGGGCGCGCTGAAGCGTGGGGATGGCCGAGACCAGGCGCTGGGTGTACGGATGCTGCGGGGCGGCGTACACGTCGCCGGTGTAACCGGTCTCGACGATCTGGCCGGCGCTCATGACAGCGACGCGGTCGCACACGTGCTTGATGACGGAGAGGTCGTGCGAGACGAAGACCAGCGTCAGATTGAGCTCGTCGACCAGGTCCGAGATCAGGTTGAGGACCTGGGCGCGGATCGATACATCGAGTGCGCTCACCGGCTCGTCCGCAATCAGGATGCGTGGACGGGGCGCGAGCGCACGTGCGATCGAGATGCGCTGACGCTGGCCGCCGGAGAACTGGTGCGGATACCTGTTGCCGGCGTCCGCGGACAGGCCGACGGCCTCGAGCAGCTCGCGAACGCGTTCGCCCGAAGCGGGATGACCTTGGACGACGAGCGGCTCGGCGATGATGTCGCGGACCCGCATGCGTGGGTCGAGGGAACTCATCGGGTCCTGGAAGACGAGCTGCAGGTTCTCGCGGAGGAAGCGCAGGCGACGATCGGACAGCCGGGTGATATCGGTGCCTTCGACAATCACGTTCCCGGACGTCGCGCGGTCGAGGCCTGCGATGATGCGCAGCAGCGTGGACTTGCCGCAGCCGGACTCGCCGACGATGCCGAAGCGCTCGCCCTGCTTGACCTCCAGGCTCACGCCACGCAGCGCATGGACGACCGGAGCCGGCTGGAACAACGAGGTTCGCGGCCGCGGATAGTCGCGGACGACGTCGACGACCTGGATCGCGGTCGGCGTCTCGAGCTCGTGCGTCGTCGGGATGTGCTCAGGCATCGGCCACCCCCGCGGGGTGATGGCAGGCGAAACCCTCCGCCTCGTCGCCCGACCATGGCGGAGACTCTTCGCACAGGGCGGTGGCGTAGGCGCAGCGGGTCCGGAAGACGCAGCCGGACGGGAACTTGCCCGCGGGCGGCACGTTGCCGGGGATCGTGGTGAGTCGACGGGCCGTGGTGTCGAGGTCGGACGCCGCGAGCAGGCCCTCGGTGTAGCGGTGGCGGGGCCGCGTGAACACGTCGGCGACGGGTCCGGACTCAATGACACGTCCGCCGTACATGACCAGCACTCGTTCGCAGACGGTCGCGACGACGGCGAGGTCGTGAGTGATGAAGAGGAGGGCGGACGAGCGGTCCATGACGCCGCGAACGATCAGGTCGAGGACCAGGGCCTGGACGGTGACGTCGAGAGCTGTGGTCGGCTCGTCGCAGATCAGGAGCGACGGATCGTTGGCCAGGGCAAGCGCCAGGACGACACGTTGACGTTGACCGCCGGAGAGTTGGTGCGGGTACGCGCGCAGGGTGTCGGTCGGGAGTTGCACTCGCTCGAGGAGCTCGGCCGCCGCTGCGCGAGCCGCGGATTTGGGCTTGGTCTTGTGGATCAGCATCGCTTCGGCGAGCTGGTCGCCGACCCGCATGGTCGGGTTGAGCGCGGTCATCGGCTCTTGGAAGACCATCGCCATGTCCCGGCCGCGGACCTGCGACATGCGGCGTTCGTCGGCGCCGATCAGCTCGTGGTCGACGCCGTCGAGGCGGACCGAACCGCCGGCGTACACGTCCTCCGGAAGCAGGCCGAGCACGCTCAATGCCGTCAACGACTTGCCCGACCCCGACTCGCCGATCAGCCCGACCCGCTCCCCTGAGCGGACGGTGAGGTCGACGTCCGACACCAGCGCCGTGTCGCGAACCTTGACGGACAGCCCGCGAACTGTCAGCACGTCATTCATCGGCGGTCCTCGAGTTTCGGGTCGAAGCGGTCGCGGAGGCCGTCACCGAGGAGGTTGAAGCCGAGTACGGCGATGGCGATCGCGATGCCGGGGAAGATCGCCAGCCGCGGCGCGCTGAACAGGAACTCCTGGCTCTCCTGCAGCATCCGGCCCCATGACGGTGTCGGCGGTGGCGTGCCGTATCCGAGGAACGAGAGCGCCGCCTCCGCGAGTACGGCGATCGCGAACGACACGGACGCTTGCACGGTGATCAGGCTGGTCACGTTCGGCAGGACGTGCCGGACCGCGATCGGCCACGGCCGTCGGCCGGCCGCGCGCGCCGCGAGCACGTACTCCGTCCGCATCACCTGCAGCGCGCCGCTGCGGATCACGCGCGCGAAGCTCGGCACCGACGCGATGCCGATGGCAATCATCGCGGTCAGCGTGCTCGCCCCGAACACCGCGCCGAACATGATTGCCAGCAGCAACGCCGGGAACGCGAGCAGCAGGTCGTTGGCGCGCATGATGGCCTCGCTCGGCCACCGTCGTACCATCGCCGCCAGGACCCCGAGCGGTACGCCGATGACCGCGGCGACACCGACCGCGACCACGCCGATGAACAGCGTCGTCCGCGAGCCGACCATGATCTGGCTGAGCACGTCCCGCCCGAACTTGTCGGTCCCGAACCAGTGCGACCACGACGGCTTCAGCAACCGGGACGCGGGCGTGACGAGCGTGGCGTCGTACGGCGTCCAGACGAAGGACACCAGCGCCATCAGGACGATGACGCCGACGATCACACCGCCGGCGACCAGGCTCGGGTTGAGGCGCTTCATGATGCCGTCCGCAGGCGCGGGTCGAGGGCGACGTACAGGAGGTCGACGATGAAGTTGACCAGCAGCACGGCCAGGACGAGGACCATGACGACGTCTTGGACCAGGAGGAGGTCGCGGTTCGAGACGCCGTCGAGGAGGAGGCTCCCCAGGCCGGGGATGACGAAGACTCGTTCGACTACGACCGCCCCGATGAGGAGCGTCGCGAGCTGGAGACCCAGGACCGTGACGACCGGAACGGCGGCGTTGCGGAGGCCGTGTCGCCACAGCGCCTGGAACGGCCTGAGTCCCTTGGCCCGCGCGGTCCGCAGGTAGTCCTCACGTAAGACGTCGAGGACCGCACTGCGGACGTAGCGCGTGAGGACAGCGCCCTGGACCAGACCTAGCGAGAGGGCCGGGAGGATCAGCTGCTTCAGGAACATCGCGGGGTCCTGGGCGGGCGGGGTCCACCCGTTTGCGGGCAGCCAGCCGAGCTTGACCGCGAAGACGACGATCAGCAGGATCCCGGCGAGGAACGCCGGTACGGCGACGCCGACCTGGGAGACGGCCGAGAGCGCGAGGCCGGACACCTTGCGGTGCCGCGCAGCCATCACGGTGCCGGCCGGCACGGCGACGAGCAGCGCGATGATCATGCCGGCGACGACCAGCCACAGCGTCACCTGCAGACGGTCGAACACCTGCGGCCCGATCGCCACCTTCGATACGTACGACGTGCCGAGGTCGCCGTGGAGCAGTCCGCCCAGCCAGTCGAAGTACTGCGTCGGCAGCGGTCGGTCGAGGCCGAACTGCTGCCGCAGTTCGGCCACCGCTTGATCGGATGCGTTCACGCCGAGCGCGACCCGGGCCGGGTCGCCCGGCAGCACGGCCATGAACGCGAACACCAGCACCGAACTCACCGCAAGACTGACCAAGAACACACCGGTGCGCTCGATCAGGCGGAGAATCATCGGGCGAGCTTGGAGAGATCGAAGTTCTCGGTGATCGCGTTGGTCGGCAGACCCTTGATGTCCTTGTCGGCGACGATCAGGTTCGGCAGCAGGAACAGCCAGTCGCCCGCGGCCTGCTCGGACAGCCGGCGCGCCGCCTTCTTCATGTTGTCGACCTGCGCGGCCTCGTCACCGGAGTCCGCGGCGGCGAGATAGCCCTGCAGGGTCGGGTCGTCGTACCGCGTGTAGTACTTCGCGTTGAACACCGCGCCGAGGTCGCGCGGCTCGACGTGCGCGATGATCGACATGTCGTAGTCGGCGTTCTTGAACACCGTGGTCAGCCAGGCCGCCGGGAACTCGAGCTGGTCGATCTGCACCTTCAGCCCGGCCTGCTCCAGCATGCTCTTCACCACCTGGCCGCAGGACGTTGCATACGGCAACGTCGGCAGCCGCAGCCGGAGCGTCTTGCCGGCCGCACCGGATGCCTGCAGCAACGACTTCGCCTTGGCCAGGTCGTACGGCGCGACGCCGGTGAGGTCCTCGTACCACGGGTCGGTCGGCGGGACCATGCTGCCGATCAGCTTGCCGCGACCGGCCCAGCAGGTGTCGAGCAGCGCCTTGTGGTCGATCGCCATCCGGATCGCCTGGCGGGTCCGGAGGTCCTTGAACACCGGGCGCGAGTTGTTGAACGAGAGCAGCACCTCGCCGTTCGTCGTACCTTCGATCACCTGGTACTTGGAGTTGCTGGTGAACTGGCTCAGCGCCTCGGGCGCCTGGACCGTGCCGATCACGTTGATCGTGCTGGTCAGCAGCGCGTTGTTCAGCGCCGTCGCGTCCTTGAAGTACTTCAGCGTGATCTGCTGGAAGAACGGCTTGCTGCCCCAGTAGTCGTCGTTGCGCACCATGACGATCGAGTCGCCGCGGTTCCACTTCGAGAACTTGTACGGGCCGGTGCCGACCGGGTCGGTCGCCAGCGCGCTGACACCGCTCTCGGAGAACATCGCGCCGATCCGGGTCGTCATCCGGAACAGCCAGTCGTTGCTCGGCTTGGCGAGTGTGACCTGCAGCTGGGTCGGGGACAGCGCCTTCGCGCCGGCGACGACGTCCATCGCGGCCTTCAGCGAGATCGTCCACGCCGTCTTCACCCGGTTGATGCTGAACACGGCGTCGTTCGCGGAGAACTGCTTACCGTTGGTGAACTTCGCGTTGTCGACCAGGTCGAAGGTGTAGGTCTTGCGGTCCGGCGAGACCGTCCACGACTTCGCCAGCGACGGCACGATCTTGCCGGAGTCGTCCTGCTTGACCAGCGTCTCGTACACGTTGCCGAGCAGCGCCTGCGGGATCGCGGCGCCGTCGGTGGTGGTGAAGTCCAGGCTGGCCGGCTCGGCGACCAGGCCCACCGACAGCTTCTGGTCCCCGCCGGGAGAGCTGCCCGACCCGCCGCCCGACGTACCCGAACCTGCTGAGCAGGCGGTCAGGGCCAGCACCGCCGCGGAGGCGACGAACGCGACCGCCCGGATGCGAAACGACGACTTCACGCCAACTCCTTCACGGCAGTACTGCGGTCACTAGGGCAACTGGTCCGACCAGTGGACTAGGTATCACTGGGCCACTAGATTTGTCCCTGCTCAAGTACCTGTCAAGCGACTAGGGGGTGCGCCGGATGACAACTGGACCGAAGTTCAGCCCGGTACAGCCCGTGCGCGCGTACGAACGGATCGTCGAACAGGTCGAGGACGCACTGGCCAGCGGGAACCTGGTCCCGGGCCAGCGACTGCCAAGCGAGCGCGAGCTGGTCGCGCAGTTCGCGGTCAGCCGGTCGACCGTCCGCGAGGCGCTGCGGGTGCTGGAGAGCAACGGCGTCGTACGCTCCCGGCCCGGCGACCCGAACGGTCCGGAGATCCTGCCGTTCTCGCAGTCCGCGCTCCGCAAGCAGATGGTTCGCCTGGCCCGCGTCGACGAGCTGACCCTGAGCGAGCTGATCGGGTTCCGGATGATCATGGACGGCGCCGCGATCCAGGTCGCTTCCAGGCTGCGTACGCCGGAGGAGCTCGACGAGCTGGAGGAGACGCTCGTCGCGATGCGCGCCGCGATCGACGTCGACTTCGACGCGTTCAGCCAGGCCGATCTCGCCTTCCACGAGCTGATCGCCCGGATCAGCCGCAACTCGTTGATCCAGACCTGCAACGAGGTCGTCCGCGGCGTCGTCCTCAGCTTGATCTCGGACAAGATCGCCCAGGCACCGAACAGCCGCGCCTTGATGCTCGAGTCGCTGCACCACCACGCCGACGTCGTCGACGCCATCCGCACCGGCAACGGCCACGCCGCCGCCCGGTTGGCCCGCCAGAACATGTTCGACTACTACGGCGGGTACGTGCCCGACTCCGAGCAGGAAACCTTGCGTGCGCTCATAGAGGACTGAGCACGTCCCGTGGCATTCTGACGGGACCAGTTCATGGGTGGGGGGCACCGCGTGAGCAAACCTGCGATTCTGACTGTCGACGACGACCCGATGGTTTCGGCGGCAATCTCCCGAGACCTGCGCCGTCGGTACGGCGACGACTACCTGGTCGTGCGCGCGACCTCGGGCGATCAGGCACTGGCCGCGCTGACGAAGCTGGCCCTGCGCAACCAGCCGATCGCGCTGATCGCCACCGATCAGCGGATGCCGGCCATGACCGGTATCGAGCTGCTCGAGCGCGCCCGCGTGCATGCACCGACCGCGAAGTACCTGCTGCTGACCGCGTACGCCGACACCGACGTCGCGATCCGGGCGATCAACGACATCGGCCTCGACTACTACCTGCTGAAGCCGTGGGATCCGCCCGAGGACCAGCTGTTCCCGGTCGTCGACGACCTGCTCGGCGACTGGCAGCACGCCAACCCCGACCACGTTTCCGATGTCCGTGTCATCGGCAACCGCTGGTCGGACCGGTCGCACGACATCAAGACGTTCCTGGCCCGCAACCACGTCCCGTACCGCTGGTACGACATCGAACGCGACCCGGAAGCCCAACGCCTGCAGGAGCTGGCCAGTGCCTCCGACAACGATCTCCCGCTGGTTCTGATCCCGGAGAGCGACACCCTCCGCTCCCCCACCACTCTCGACCTCGCGTCAGCTCTCGGCCTGCGCACGCGAGCCGAGCAACCGCTGTACGACGTCTGCATCGTCGGCGGCGGACCCGCGGGGCTCGCCGCCGGCGTGTACGCCGCGTCCGAAGGACTAAGCACCGTGATCGTCGAACGCGAAGCGCCCGGCGGCCAGGCCGGACTCAGCGCCGCGATCGAGAACTATCTCGGCTTCCCGCGCGGACTCACCGGCTCGGACCTGGCGCAACGAGCCGTCGCACAAGCATCGCGTTTCGGCGCGGAGATGGTGCTCGCCCGCTCGGTCGTCGGTCTCGAGTCCCGCGGCCCCGTGCACGCCGTACTGCTCGAAGGATCCGGTGAGATCGAGGCCCGCGCACTGATCGTCGCGACCGGCGTCTCGTACCGCAGCCTCGACGTCGAAGGCCTCGCCGACCTCACCGGCCGTGGCGTGTACTACGGCGCGACCGCCAGCGAGGCCGGTCAGGTGCAGGACGACGAGGTGTACATCGTCGGCGCCGCGAACTCGGCCGGCCAAGCAGCCCTCAACCTGTCGCGCTACGCCAAGCGGGTCGTGCTCCTCGTCCGGGGCGAGTCGCTCGAGAGCTCGATGTCGCGGTACCTGATCGACAAGATCACCAACGCGCCCACCATCGAAGTACGGTGCCGGACCGAGGTGGTCGGTTGCAGCGGCGACGGTCATCTCGAGAGCCTGACGTTGGCGGACCGCAACTCCGGTCGCGTCGAGGAGGTCCCGGCCAGCTGGCTGTTCATCTTCGTCGGGGCGATCCCGCGGACCGATTGGCTCGGCGATTCCGTCGTACGCGACGAGAAAGGTTTCGTGGTGACCGGGCCCGACGTGGTCGCCTTCGATCGATGGGCGTTGCCGCGGCCGCCGTACGCGTTGGAGACCAGTGTGCCCGGGGTGTTCGCCGCGGGGGACGTTCGGCTGGACTCGATGAAACGGGTGGCCTCCGCGGTCGGCGAAGGCGCCATGTCGATCTATCTCGTCCACCGCTACCTTGCGACCGTCTGATGCGCGCCGAGGATCTGCGGGACATCCCGCTGTTCGCCGGACTGACCGACGCGCAGCTGGAGGAGCTGATCGACGGCAGCACCGAGGTCGTGATCGAGCTCGGCGCCGACCTGTTCCACGAAGGCGAGCCCGCCGACTTCTGGTGGGTGCTGGTCGACGGCGTCATCGCGCTGCACCGCAAGATCGGCCGCGAAGACACCGTGATGGGCAAGATGGACGTCCCGGGACGCTGGGCCGGCGGGTTCCGCGCCTGGGACGAGCACGGCGTCTACCTCGCTAGCGGCCGCGGCCTCGCCGAAGGCCGGGTCCTGCGCGTGCCGACCGACGTACTGCGGGAGCGGATCGACGTGTGGTTCCCGCTCGCCGGGCATCTGATCAGGGGCGTCTACGGGACCGCGCGGGCGATCGAGTCGACGGCCCGGCAGCGGGAGTCGCTGATCACGCTCGGCACGCTGGCGGCCGGGCTGGCGCACGAGATCAACAACCCCGCGGCGGCCGCGGCCCGTTCCGTCAGCGCGCTCGACACCGCGTGCGTCTCGCTGCTGTCGGCTCTCCGCCGGCTCGCGGAGGGCGACGTGACGGCGGCGCAGTTCGGTGCGCTCGATGAGCTGCGGCTGGAGCTCGTCTCGGGTACTGCGGCCCCGGACCCGGTCGACCTTGCCGATGACGAGAACATGATTTCGGACTGGCTCGGCGATCACGGCGTCACCCAGGACTGGTTCATCGCCCCGCCGTTGGCAGCCGCGGGGGCCGGTGTCGAGTGGTGCGAGCGCGCGGCCGACGTACTCGGGCCTGCGTTGGAGCCCGGTCTCGAGTGGGTCGCCAGCACGCTGTCCGCGGCGACGCTGGTCGGTGAGGTGAAGGAGTCGACCCGGCGGATCACCGAACTGGTCGCGGCCGTCCGCTCGTACTCGCAGATGGACCGCGGTTCGATCCAGACCATCGACGTGACCGAGGGCATCGAGAGCACGCTGGTCATGCTCGGGCACAAGCTCCGCGACGGCGTCGAGGTGATCCGCGAGTACGGCGCCGACGTACCGCGCATCGACGCGTTCGCCGGCGAGCTCAACCAGGTGTGGACGAACCTGATCGACAACGCGGTCGACGCGATGGACGGCGCCGGCACGTTGCGGATCATGACGAGCGTCGACGGCGACCGGATCGTGGTCGAGTTCACCGACACCGGTCGCGGTATGCCGGCCGAGGTCGCGGCGCGCGCGTTCGAGCCGTTCTACACGACCAAGGACGTCGGCAAGGGCACCGGTCTGGGCCTCGACATCGCCCAGCGGATCATCGCCGAACACCACGGCGGCACGATCACCATCACCTCGCAACCCGGCCGGACCACGCTCCAGGTGCGGTTGCCGCGCCAGCCCAGCCCGGCCGGTTGATTCGTACCGAACGACAGGAAGTGGTGGCGGTGCGCGCCTTGACGCCGTAGAGCCGCCCCGCTCCGGCGTGAACTACTTCCTGTCGTTCGGTACGGGTCTCAGGTGTCGTGCTCGAGAATGCGGACCCGCGGCACCTTCAGCAGCTTGCGGGCCTTGGCTGACCAGTCGGAGCAGACGAACCGGGCCGCGGTCTCCGGCCAGGCGACCGCCACGACCTCGTGGCTACCGGTGCTCTTCACCATCTGCATCAGCGCCAGCAGGATCTCGCCGTGGGTGATGGAGACGTGGACCTGGTACCCGCTCGCGGCCCGGAGGCGGCGCGAACTGTGTTCGATCACCGACGCGAGGTCGACGGCCGGGTCTGCCAGGGTGGCCATCGGTGTTCGGCTCGGAGCGGCCACCGGGCCGACCCGCGCCGAGGGAGCGGTCGCCGAGCCGACCACGGCGGCGGTGCCGGTCATACCGGCCACGTCCGCGAATGACGAACCCAGCAACGCCATCGGCCCACCGAATCCGCTGTCCGGATGGCTGGAGACCAGCAGGTGGTAGTCGACAGCTTCTTCATGTCTTGCGTACAGGGCGGCAACGCGGCGCGCGTCGCCCTCGCTCATCTCCCGCTCGATGAGCACCACCACGTCGTACGTCATTCGTGGCTCCCTTCGCGTCAATTCCGTTGTACTCCTGCACCGGAGCGCGCCAAAGCGACACCCCCGCCTCCGTCACGGAACTGTCAACTATTTCTCAGGCCCCTGCCAGACTCGCCCGAACGCAGGGGCCGTATCTCAGCCGGGTCTCAGCCGGCTCTTCCAGCCGAAGTCCTCAGACCGGGCGTAGGGTCGCGCGGGCGCGAGTGTCCGGAGCCAGCACGGCGAGCAGGTGCGGCGCGTCGATCAGCGACACACTCGCGTGGTCGAGCAGGCGCGGATGCAGCGCATACACCTCGGCACCGGGTCGCGGTGTGACATCACCGGCCAGGACCGCGACGAAATCCGCCCGGTCGGCCGCGTCCTCGTCCCACCGCCGGTCAGGCTCCAACCGAGCCGTCACCCGGCGCGCGAACGTCGCGAGCTCCTCGGACGGCTTCCGCTCGTACCCGACGACCGATCCGTCGGCGCACCGGACCGCGATCTCGTCGGTCCGCGCGGCCGCGTGCCAGCAGCAGACCTCCCACAGGCTGACCCGATCGCCCGACCCGTGCACTTCTTCGAGCGTCGCCGCCATCAGCCCGAGCCGCCCGCCGTACTTCGCGACGTTGTGACCGTATCCGGCCGCGCCGAGGTTGACGTCGTACCAGCGCAGTTCCTTGGTGTGCAGGTCGACGCCGAACGGCATCAGGATCTTCGCCGGCCCGGACAGGTCGAACCGCTCCTCGACCGCGGCCGGGTCGAACAATCCGTTGGGCTGCCGCATCACTCCGACGAACCCGCGCTCCAACTGATCGAACGGTACGTCGTTGTAGCTGAACACGACCGGCAGCACGTATCGCCCGTCGACCCGGCGCACGGCGCGCAGATCGATGTCCACGAACTCCGTCGACCCGTGCAGGGCCGGCGCCGACGTCAGGTCGCCGGAGTGGACCAACGCGTCCTGGTCGAACCGTAGACGCGTGTAATCGCACAGCCCGACGAAGGACCACTCCTCGTCGAACACCGCGACCGACAGGTCGAGATCGACCCGCCGACCGGGCGGCTCGACCCAGTGCAGGAACAACCGCAGCAACTCGTCCTGCGGGATCGCCACCGCGCTCCCCCGGGTCATCCGCAACAGACTCGACGACGCGGTCCGCTCCGAACCGGGCGCCGCCAGCCGGGTCAGTTCCTCGTCCAGGAACGCCCGCCGCCACCGCGGCAGGTCCGTTGCCCGACGCAACATTTCGCCGGTCAGGACGGCGGACAGCTCCAGGGCCAGCTCACTCGGCAACGGCTCGCGCTCGTCGACCGAAGTCCAGATCCGGGCCGTGCCGCCGCGCGGGAAGAACAGTCGCAGGTCGCCCGGCGGGGTTCGGACCTGACCGAGCGCGGCGGTGATCACCACCGGCGAGACGTCCGACACCGCAGTCGTCAGGGCCTCGACGAGAATCGCGTGCTGCTCGGGTGGAAGCACGCGCGCCAAGTGCAACAGGCGGCGGACCAACTCGCCCGGACGCTCACGCAGCAGGTCGAGCGCCCGCTCGGGTCGGCCCTGCGCGAAGGCGCCCTCGAGCCGCGCGGCGAACGTGCTCATCACGAGCCGCCCGTCCTCGACGCGGATCAACGGATGCCGCGCCGCTTCGCCCGCCACCGCGCGCCCGGCCGCGGTCGCCAGATCCAGATCGGTCCGGCGGAGGACCGCGAACGCCAGCGCCGCACCCGGGAAGCGGGCCGCGAACTCGAACGGGTGCAGGTTCTCCGCGATCCGCTTCCAGGCCCGCTCATGACGCAGCAGGTCTTCGGTCAGCGTCTCCACCGGCAGCCGGTCGAGCCGCTGCAACACCAGCCGTCGCGTTGCCCGCGGCAACGACTTCCGCCGGGCCGGCGGCGTCCGCAGCCCGGGGTCGGCGTCCATCAGCGCATAGATCACCCGCAGTACGTCGGTTGCGGTGTCGGCGCGATCGATCAGCTCCGGGTCGTCGGCGAGGAAGCGGGCGATGACGAGCGCCCGCGTCTCGCGGACCGGGATGTCGTCCGGCAGCCAGGACGGATCGGCGCCGTCGAGCAGCACCAGCAGGTCGGCCCGATCCGGTGCCGAGAGCGGCGCGCGCCGTACGAGCAGGGACTCGACCGTCTCGCGGGCCGAGTCGTCGGTTGCCAGGGAGAGCAGGCGCAGGCGGTCCGAACGGACGTGTGCCGGCTGCTCCTCGTCGAACGACGGTTTGAGGAACGGGTCCTTACGATCGATCCGCCGCAGGCAGAGCGGGCAGGCGCTGAAGTCCGACCCGTCCCAGCAGGTCCGGCAGACCAGATGTGCACACGGCGAGACCGGATGCACTGCCTTGGTGTCGCCGCAGAGCACACAAGGCTGGTCGGGCTCCTGGAGGAGGCGAGCGAACACCCTGTTGATGTAGAAGGTCTCCGTGTTGCCCGGCACGCTCTCCGGGAAGCCACGGAACAGCGGCGTGTGGTGGGTGTCGTGCCCGGACTCGGCATCGATCAGGTCGAGCAACGCGGTGCCGAAGCCGGCAAGCGCGGGCGCCGACAACGAGGCGCAGTACCGGTAGAGGCCCACGGACAGCAGGAAGCCACGCTGGATCAGGTCGGCCTGTAGCGCGGACAGTCCGGTCTGGATCGTGAGCGGACGACGGAGCCACTGCCACGCCGTACGGCGCACCGCCGGAGTCAATGCGGTGACGTCGACGAGCCGGCGGCGGCGCAGCAGGACCTGCGCTGTTTCTTCCGGCATGGCGTCTCCCCCGGCTGGCGTCCTTGATGCTGCGTCCTTTGATGCAGGCGCCAGGGGCGGAGAGCGGACGCGCTACTTGGCCTGGTGAAGGAGAAGGAAGCACGTCCAGGAGCCGCCCCTGGCACTGAGAACGCTATCGGGCCCCACCGACAGTTTCCGGCCCCACAAAGAAGAGCTCCGGTAGCAGGGTCGGGGCCGCCCCGCCCAGACCCCGCTACCGGAGATCTACAGAGTAGAACGTTCACCCAAATACTGCGCTACCGGGTCCCCCAATCTGGGCCCGAACTGGCACAGATGCGCCGCAAGTAAACCCTTGAGCTGCCAGTGGACACGTCATCGGTCACCCTCGGGAGGTGTCGGGCCACGGTATGTGGTTAACGTCGTAGGTATGTCGGTTGCGGTGGTCGAACGGGCGCGCTGGCGTGACGTCTTCGCGCACGCCGAGTTCCGGGCGTTGTTCCTGGCCGGGGTGCTGTCCGTGGCCGGTGATCAGCTCGCCCGGGTGGCGTTGTCGGTGCTGGTCTTCGACCGGACCGCGTCGGCCGGGCTGACCGCGGTGACCTATGCGCTGACCTACGTACCGGACCTGTTGTTCGGGCCGCTGCTGGCCGGGTTCGCCGACCGGTACCCACGACGTACGGTGATGATCGTCACCGACGTCGCACGGGCGATTCTCGTTGCAGGTATGGCGATCCAGGCGCTTCCGCTACTCGTGGTGATCCTGCTGCTGGTCGCGCTGCAGGCGTTCGGTTCGCCGTTCAACGCGGCTCGCGGGGCGACGCTGCCCGCCGTACTCCCGGGTGATCACTACGTCCTGGGCAAGGCCGCGAACGACATGGTCGTCCAGTTCAGCCAGGTCCTCGGCTTCGGCTTCGGCGGCGCCGTGGTGGTCGCCGTAGGAACGTCCGGCGGACTGCTTCTCGACGCCGGCACCTTCGTCTTGTCGGCCCTCCTGGTCACTTTCGGAGTCCATCGGCGCCCCGCTCCGACAAGTGGCACAGATGCGCCATCAGCAAGCTATTTGAGCGACCTGGTCTCCGGCGTCGCGCTGGTAGCCCGCACCCCGAAGCTGCGCACTCTCGTGCTGCTGGCCACCATCGCCGGCTTCTACGTGACCGTAGAGGGCCTGGCGGTGCCCTATGCCCACGAGATCGGCTATGGCACCACGACCGCGGGAGTCTTGCTCGCCGCGAGTCCGGCCGGCTGTGTGCTCGGGATGTGGCTGATCACGCTCTGGTCGCCAGAGCGGCGGATGAAGCTCCTCGGACCACTCGCGGTCGCAGCGTGTGTTCCGCTGGCCTTCTGCGCGCTCCAGCCGGGCCCCGCGGTGACGTTCTGTCTCTGGGCGCTGTCCGGCGCCGCATCGGCGTACCACCTGCCGACCAGCGCGGCGTTCGTCCAGGCCGTGCCCGATCACCAGCGCGGCAAGGCCTTCGGCGTCGCGGGTACCGCGCTGAAGGGCAGCCAGGGCCTCGGAATTCTGCTGGTGGGGGTGCTGGCCGGACCATTCGGGGCATCCGGCGCGCTCGCCGTGATGGGCGTCACAGGGGCATTGCTGGCGGCCGCGGCGGGCGGCGCCTGGGCGCGCGCCCGCCGAATCGACGACCATTCCTCAGAATCACAGCCCGGATAATTCCGGACCGTCCGGTTTATCTCGTGAGTGAGTTCTCCGGAATGTAAAACCAAGGTAAAGATTTACCTTTCGTCACCAATCGTTACCGCCATTGGCGGTGCGCGGCGCGAACCAGTCGTTACCACCGCGGAGCCAGTCGTTACCGCCGCCGGTGAACCAGTCGTTCCCGCCGGTGAACCAGTCGTTCCCCCCGTGCAGCCAGTCGTTGCCACCGGTGAACCAGTCGTTGCCGGTGCCGTTACCGCGCGTCGTCTTCTGCATGATTCTCGACCCTTCTGAAGTGACCAAGGAGTGGAATGACCCGGACACGGGCGTGACGTGACGTGAACAGGTCGTTACGATGAACGCATAACCGCTCAGATCGACCGTGTGTGAGGCTCATATGATTCTGATCGGTCGGAGCAGTTGGGGGCCACCCCGGCAATGGAAGCTCTGGTCGTTGCCGAGGACCGCTTTGGCTTATGTGCTCGCGATTGATGTGATTGCGGTCACGATTACCACACTGGCGGTTCGCAGCACGTTGGTCGGGCCGAACTCCGGCATCCGGCACTCGGAGTGGGTCGCCTTCGTCGTCCTAGCTGTCGCGTCGACCCTGCACCTGGAGTGTGCCCGCGGAATCGAGCGCCGACGCGAAACCGCGGCCAATACTTCACCGCACACCAATCTCAAGTGCCTCTGGATCTTCGCGGCCCTGCTGCTGCTCCCACTGTCGCTGGTGATCCCGCTGGTGGTGCTGGCCTACCTCTACTCCTGGTTCCGGGTGTACGGGCGGACCGTTGCGCACCGCAAGGTCTTCTCGACGGCGACGTACATCCTCGCCAGCGCCGCAGCAGCCGCCGTACTGCGCGCCGGTGGCCTGCTGACCGAGCCGCGGGTGCCGACCGGCCTCTGGTCGCTGCTGGTCGTCATGGCCGCGGCCGGGACGTGGTGGCTGGTGAACTACGCGCTGGTGATCGGCGCCATCCTGCTCGCCTCTCCGGAGGCCACCGCACGGGAGGCGCTCGGTGAGCTGTCAGATCAGCTGGTCGTGTGCGCCGGGCTGGGGCTCGGTATAGCGATCGCTGCGGTCCAGTCGTCGTACCCATGGGTCGTCCCTGTGCTCATGGTGACGGTGATGGCGCTGCACCGGGATCTGCTGCTTCCGCAGTACCAGCGGGCCGCTGGGACCGACTCCAAGACCGGTCTGGCGACCTCGTCGTACTGGGCGAGCGCAGTGCCTGCAGAGCTGGCCCGTGCGGACACTCTGCGCAGCACGGTCGGTCTGCTGATGCTGGACCTCGACAGGTTCAAGGAGATCAACGACACCTACGGCCACCCGGCCGGTGACGAGGCGCTGCGTGCGGTCGGCGAGGCGATCCGCGCCGAGGTCCGGCATGGCGATCTGGTCGCACGGGTCGGCGGAGACGAGCTGGCGGTGCTGCTGCCCGGCGCGTCCGAGACCGAGGTGATGGAGATCGCGGAGCGGATCAGAGAGCGCCTGGTGACCCTGACGGTGTCGGTCGGCGCGACGAACGGCGGCACTGCGGCGATCACCGGCGTACCGGCGTCGTTCGGTGCGGCGATCTACCCGCATGTCGCGAACACCATGGACCAGCTCATCCTGGCCGCCGACGACGCACTGCTGACGGCCAAGCGGGCCGGGCGCAACCAGATCGTCACCGCCCACCCGAACCCGCCGGCCGTCACCGACCACCTCGACGAGAAGTCGGAGCGCACTGACTCCGACCGTCACCTCAGCGACTGACTCTGATCAACGCCTTGCCGCGGAGGGTGCGGTTCTCCAGGGCCTGGTGGGCCGCGGCCAGGTGCTCCAGGCCGTAGACCTGATCGATGACCGGAACGAGGTCGCCGGCGGCCGCGCGGGTGATGACGTCGGCGCCGGTGACTGCGGTGGTGGTCGAGTCGGCGCGGAGGTCCATGATGCCCTTCAAAGTGACGCTACGGCGGGCGGCCTCGGCGGGATCGATCGCGGCGAAGTTGCCGCTGGGAGCGCCGTGTGCGGAGAACCAGCCGCCGTCCTTGACCACGCCGAAGGCGGCCGTGCCCAGTTCGCCACCGGCGCCTTCGAAGACGATGTCCGCGCCGCGGTTGTTGGTTGCCTCAAGCACCAACTTCTGCCAGGACGGTTTGCTGTAGTCGATCAGTACGTCGGCGCCCTGGGCTTGGCTCAGCCGGAGCTTCTCCTCGCCGCGGGCGGCCGCGATCACGTGTGCGCCGGCCTTGTGGGCAAGCTGGATCAGGAGCAGGCCCATCCCACCGGCCGAGGCCGTGACCAGCACGTCCCGGCCGGTCATCGACGGCGCGAGCTCCTCGAGCATGAGCGCGGTGAACCCGTCGCCGTACACCGCGACGGCCGTCTGCAGGTCGAGCTCGGGTGGTACCTCGACCAGGTCGGTCGTGGTCAGGGCGAGCTCGGCATGCGCACCGAAGCCGATCGCCCGGCCGACGACAGTCCTGCCGATCCAGTCAGCCGGTACGTCGGGGCCGACCGCGCGGACCCGTCCGCCGAGGGCGCCTCCCGGGACGTACGGCGGCTCGACGTCGAAGAACTTGCCGTAGCCGCCACGGCGGATCGCGGTCTCGACGAAGATGACGTCCGAGAACTCCACCTCGACGAGCACCTGGCCGGCTCCGGGCTCGGGGTCCGGCAGGTCGCGGGTCTCGATCACCTCGGGGCCGCCGAACTTGGTCACTACTGCTGCACGCATATCTGCACTCTCTCCGGTTGTCTTCGGAGTTCCGAGACTGCAACCTCAACGTTGGTTCAGGTCAAGCGCCAGAGTTGTCGGTGGTCCGGCGTACTGTGCAGGGCATGCTCGATGCCGTCTTCGTTCCGGCCGACCCGCCCCGCGCGGGCCGGCTGGCGCTGTACGGCGATCTGGCCGCGGGCGGCGTCGAGGCCAACGGTTCGGTCGAGCTCGTCCTGCCCCGCGGCACGACCGTCCGCCGGACGACGGTCGCCGCGCGTCTGCTGCCCATGCCCGAGTTGCTCGCCCGCCTGACCGCGCCGGACGTCGACCCGATCGGAACCAGCCGGCCGGACAGGGCGGACGGCCCTGACGCGGCGGACGCCCACGGGTCACAGAGCTGGACGGCTTGGCGGGCGGCCGGGCTGGCCGGGTTGGTGCTGATCGGGCGCGGGCGCCTGGTGCCGGATCAGACCCCGGGCGGTTACGGCGCTTGGCGCGTGGCTCCGCTCGACCCGATCGACCGCGCCTGGCTGAGGAACCTGAGCGCCGCCATGCCGGCGCACGGTCACGCCCTGCCGATCGAAGGCACCCGCCCGGTCCGGCTGATCGACCCCGAGCAACTCGTCCGCGCGTTCTGGGACGCGCTCGCCGACACCATCGTCCGGACGCCGGCAGCCGCCGTCGCGACGCGTCCCGGCGCGGCGCCGTTCGCTGCCACCGATCCGGCCACGCTGATCGGACCGTCCAGCTGGCTCGACGAGACTGCGCTCGCCGAAGAGGCAGGCGCTCGCCTTGTGCTCCGGGTCGAGCCGCCCGAGCTGGCTGAGGAATCGTTCCGCGGCGTCCTGCAGCTGCGCAGCGGGCTCGATCCGAGCTTGCTGGTCGATGTCGCCGACATGTGGAACGCGCCGGCCGCCGTACTGACGGCGCTCGGCGAGCGGGCCGAGACCGACCTCCTCCTCGCCCTCCGCCGCGGCGCGCGGGTCTGGCCGCCGCTGGGCGCCGCGCTGCGCGACGCAGCGCCGGAAGAGGTCGGCATCGACGACGTGGCGCTGGAGGAGCTCGCCGAAGGAAGCACAGCGTTGGAAGGCGCAGGCATCGAAGTCCTCTGGCCGACCGATCTGTTCGCCGGCGAGCTGGCCGTCCGCGGCTCCGTCGCCACTCCGACTCCCGGCGCGATCACCGGCCCCGACTTCAACCTGAACGATCTGGTCGCGTTCCGCTGGCGACCGACGCTCGACGGGCAGGACCTGACCGAAGCCGAGGTCGGCGCGCTCGCCGAAGCGAAACGGCCGATGATCCGCATGCGCGGTCGCTGGATCCGCGTCGACCAGGACGTCGTACGGCGACTCCGCAACGGCTCGACGCGCAAGCTCACGGGTGCCGAGGCGCTCGGTGCGGCGCTGACAGGGACCATCGATGTCGACGGGGAGCTCGTTCCTTTCGACGCGAGCGGTTCGCTGGCAGCAATGCTCGCCAGGCTGCGTACGGCCGAGGAGCCCGCTCCGTTCAGCGATCCGGTCGGCCTGCGCGCGACCCTCCGCGATTACCAGCGTCGCGGCGTCGCGTGGATGGCGCAGCTCGCCAACCTCGGCCTTGGCGGCTGCCTCGCCGACGACATGGGCCTGGGCAAGACGATCCAGGTGATCGCGCTGCACCTCCAGATGGAGCGGCGCGGCCCGACGCTGGTCGTCTGCCCGTCGACCCTGCTCGGCACGTGGGAGCGCGAGTTCGAGCGGTTCGCCCCCGACGTGCCGACGCGGCGCTACCACGGTTCGGGCCGGACCCTCAGCGACATCGGGCCGGACGAGGTGGTGCTCACGACGTACGGCGTGGTGCGTCAGGACCACCGTGTCCTCGGCGAGGTGGCCTGGGGCCTGGTCGTCGCGGACGAGGCCCAGCACGCGAAGAACCCGTTGTCCCGCACGGCTCGCGCCTTGCGAACGTTGCCCTCAGCGACCAGGATCGCGCTGACCGGGACGCCGGTGGAGAACCGGCTCTCCGAGCTCTGGTCGATCCTCGACTGGTCGGCGCCGGGGCTGCTCGGGACGCTCGACCGGTTCCGCCACGACGTCGCCGTACCCGTGGAGCGGTTCCACGACGAGGAAGCGACCGCCCGGCTCGCCCGGGTGACGCGGCCGTTCCTGCTGCGGCGGCGCAAGAGCGATCCGGGCATTGCGCCGGAGCTTCCGCAGAAGTCGGAGCGCGACGTCGTCGTACCGCTGACGGTCGAGCAGGCCACGCTCTACCAGGCGGTGGCGAAGGAGACGCTCGCCAAGATCGAGGAGGCGGAGGGCATCGCGCGGCGCGGGCTCGTGCTCAGTCTGCTCACGCAGTTGAAGCAGGTGTGCAACCACCCGGCGCAGTTCCTGCACGAGCCCGGTCCGTTGGAGCGACGCTCGGGCAAGCTCGCCGCGCTGGACGAGCTGCTCGACGTGATCCTGGCCGAGGGCGAGTCCGTGCTGATCTTCAGTCAGTACGTCGAGATGTGCCGGCTGATCGAAGCGCACCTGGCCGCGCGGCAGATCAAGTCGTTGTTCTTGCATGGCGGGATCGGGGTGCGGAAACGCGAGCAGCTGGTCGCGGACTTCCAATCCGGCGCGGCGCAGGTGTTCCTGCTGTCGTTGAAGGCCGGCGGGGTCGGCCTGACCCTCACGAAGGCCACGCATGTCGTGCACTACGACCGCTGGTGGAACCCTGCGGTCGAGGATCAGGCGACCGACCGCGCGTACCGGATCGGCCAGGACCAGCCGGTGCAGGTCCACCGCCTCGTCACCGAGAACACGCTGGAAGATCGCATCTCGACAGTCATCAATGCGAAGCGCGACCTCGCCGATGCGGTGGTCGGCTCGGGTGAGGCGTGGCTGAGCGAGCTCTCGGACGCCGAGCTCACCGAGCTGGTCGAGCTGTCGACGACCCCGGCCAAGTCCGGCTCGGCGAGTGCGTACAACCCTTCTGCCGTTGGGAAATCCGATGGCTGACGAGGATCGGGTGCCGTGGCAGGGCTGGCGGCGGAAGGGTGACGATGCCGGGCTGCCTGCGGCGAAGGGGCCGGGGAGTCGGCGTCCGTTCGGAGCGACGTGGTGGGGTCGCGCGTGGTTGGAGGCGTTGGAGCAGCGGGCTCGGCTTGATCCTGGGCGATTGTCGCGTGGCCGGTCGTACGCGCGACGAGGGAGTGTCGTCGAGCTGACGGTGAGCCCGGGCGAGGTTGAGGCGGTGGTGCAGGGCAGCCGCGTCACGCCGTACCAGGTGACGGTGCGGATCCGCGCGTTCTCGAGCGCCGAGTGGGACTCGGTGCTGGAGGTGGTGTCGGCGCAGATTGGGCGGGTCGCCGCGCTGCTGGATGGTGAGCTGCCGCCCGAGGTGATCGACGACGTACGTGATGCGGGGCTCGAGCTCCTGCCCGGTGCCGGCGAGGTCCTCACGCACTGCACGTGCCCCGACTTCGCCGTTCCCTGCAAGCATTCCGCGGCCGTCTGCTACCTGATCGCGGATGCCCTGGACGACGACCCGTTCGCGCTGCTTCTGCTGCGCGGTCGGCGCAAGGACGAGCTGCTCGCAGCCCTTCGTACGCGCCGCGGCTCGCCGGCGACCCCGGTCGTCGCGCCCCGCACTCCCCCGCCGGCCGGCATCCCCGCGATAGCCGCCTTCGCGACCCCGTCGAGTGTTCCCGTGCCCGCGCCTCCCAGGCCGCTCGCTGCGCCCGGGTTGCCGGCCGCGGTGCGGGTGCTGGACCCGCCTCGCTCGTCCGGCGTCGACGTACGAGACCTCGTCGCCCTGGCAACCGACGCCGCCCAACGCGCCTGGGAGCTCGCGTCCGGCGACGGAGACGGCGGCCTCAACCTCACCTTCGAGCAAGACCTCGCCCGCAGAGCAGCCAAAGCCCTCGGTACGCCGGAACTCGCCGACCTCGCCCACCGCGCCGGCATCTCCTCCCGCCGCCTCACCAGCTGGGCCGTCGCCTGGCGAGAAGCCGGCCCCGGCGGCCTCACCGTCACCCTCGACGACCCGATCACCGTCTCCCCCGACGCCCTGGCAGAAGCCCTCGATGCCCTCCCCAACGCCACCCTCGAAGCCAACCGAGTCACCGCAGGCAAACTCCAACTCCGCCTAGGCCCCGACAACCTCTGGTACCGCTTCACCCAACACTTCAACGACTGGACCCTCACCGGTCCCCCCTCACCGGACCCCAAGGATCTCCTCTAAGCTCCGATCGACGTACGACCTGGGGAGGGTGCACGACCATGCGTCGATTCACGGCCGCGGTAGCTGTTCTACTGCTCAGCCTGACCGCCTGCGACAGCCACACCACACAGGAGGTCGCGCCTACACCGGCACCGACCGGAAACCTGTGCGAGCGACTGGCCCCGCATCTCAGTGGGAGTTGGAAGGCCGCGGAAGCAGGATCCCGCCTCAATACGCCGCTCGCTGACAGTTGCTCGTTGGTGAACACAACACAGCAGGTCCACCAGGTGCTGGTGTCTTTGTCCGCCGTCCCTGTCACCGACGCGCAGTTCGCCCTGTCACGCAAGAGCGATGGCGAAGTGATCAGTGGCCTGCAGTACGCCGCCAAGGTCATCGACGGCGGAGTCGGACCGGGCTCGTGGGCGGTGAATCCCGCGGCCGCCGCGCCCTGGCTGGTGTTCCGCGCGGACAACCGTCAGATCAAGCTGCTCTTCCAGAACGACGGCTCGGGCACACTGGCCGAGCTCCGCTCCATGGCCCGAACGATCCTCGCGCTCCCCGGCGGGCTTCCCACCGCGCCGGCCATCATCGCGCAGCCGGCCTGCGCACGCGGTACTGCGGCCGCGGAACGCCTGCTCGGTGAGAAGGCCGTGCTGCGACGGGACACGCTGACGGATGGCTACGTGTGGTGCCAGTGGGGTTCCCAGACACTCACGGTCGCGGTCCGATCCGGCGGCCTGGGCTCCGATCCCTCGATGGATTTCGGCGACATGAAGGACGCTTTCTATGCGCATCGCGTGAAGGTCGCCGCCGAAGGGTGGCAGGCATCAAATGGTCCGCTGACGTTCCGCACCGCCAAGAACGCGTACGTCGAACTGGTGACGACGCCTGACGTCCCCGTTCGCCCAGCTGCGCTCGTCGCCCTCGCCCAGGCGATCGCCCCGGCGTACGCCTGACTCAGCGTGCGGCGACGAAGGCTTCGGTTAAGCGGGTTATGAGGGCGTACGGGATGGGTTTCTTGAGGGGGAACTTCAGGGTGCCTTTGCCGGAGCGGTAGGGGGCGAGGGCGGTTGAGAGGTCGGCGTCGACGGGTGGGATCGGGTAGACGGCGATGTGGGACTTCCAGCCGCTGAAGTACATCAGGGGCTTTCCGTCGAGGGTGATCGTCGGCATCTGGTAGCTGATCTTCTCGCCGGCACCGGGGACGACGGCGTGGATGGTACGGCGTACCTGCTCCAGGACCTCGCGTACGTCGGGTGGGAACGACGCGAGGTAGTCGTCGACGCTGGAGAACTCGTCCGCCATCTGACCAGCTTGCCCTAAAGCGGCGCCTCAGGTGGTCCGGCGGAGTGAGGTCTGTTCCTCCAGCGCGTCGACGAGGTGCTCGGCGATCTTCGCGTGACCGGCGACGGTGGGATGGACCTGGTCGGTGCAGTCGTCCTCGGTGATCCAGCCGGTCGAGTCGATGAAGACGAGCTTGGGGTCGTCGAGGGATTTCACCGCGGCCTGGATCGTGTCGGCGTGCTTGCCGCTGAACGGCGTCAGCGACACGATCGTCGTCTCCGGGTACGCCGCCCGCACCCGCCGTACATAGTCCGCGTACTCCTCGACGTCCAGCGTCGGATCGTTGACGCCGAGGTTGATCACGACCACGTCGGACGGCTCGACGCGCTCGGCCGGCGAGCCGGCGAAGTTCCAGCCGAACGAGTCCACGCCCGCCGGCACCTCGCCGTTCCCCGGCTTGCTGATCCCCTGGCTGCCGAACCCGACCTGGTACGCCGTCGCACCGAACGCCCGCGCGGTCAGATACGCGTACGACGTGGTCCCGTCCGCGCCCTCAGACTCCGGGTGCACGCTCAGCGACCGGACGCCCTGCGTGATCGAGTCGCCGTAGAACTCGATCCGCGGACCGCCGGGCCGACCGCTCAACCGCAGCCGGGCGTTCACGTCGAGCACGAGACCGGCGAACACGACAGCGCACTCGAACGGCGGGTTCCACCGGTTCGCATGCTCGTTCACGTCCTTGACCACGACCTCGACCCGGTGCCGGCCGTCCGGCGCGGACAGCTCGACGACCGGCCCCTCGATCACGTGCAACTCCGGCTGACCGTCGTCGACCGTGACCCACAGATGCGGCGCGACCGTGAGCCCGTCCGTGTCGAACAGCAGCTGCAGCCGCTCACCGGCGTACGAGAACGAGATCCGGGAACCGGAGTTCACGGTGATCGCCACACCGGGCTGGTGTCCCCACTGCCCTTCCAGGACGATGCGCGGATCGGACGGGGCGACGACCTCGCCAGGCTCGAACGGCACAGCACACTCCTCGGTCTCGGTTGCTGTGCCATTCTGCCTGGCGAGCTCACCAGCCTGCCTTCCGAGCCCGCGCCTCGAACAGCAGGATGCCCGCCGACAGCGCGACGTTCAGCGAGTCGGCCTGCCCGAGCATCGGGATCGACACCGCATCGAACCCCTCGTCATGCCACTCCCGGGACAGCCCCGAGCCCTCCGAGCCGACGACGAACGCCGTCGGCCCGTCGTACTGCGGAACGCGATAGGTCCCCGTCGCTGCGGGATCCGCGAGGTGGACGCGGAAGCGATGGCTCCGCAACCACGCCGCGGCGGACGGGATGTCGTCGAACTCCAGGATCGGCGTCGAGAGGACCGTGCCGCGGCTCGCGGAGTACACGGACGGATGCGTCGGCCGGGCTCGCCTGCTGGTCAGCACGAGGCAGTCGGCGTTGGCGGCGTCCGCCGTACGGATCAGGGTGCCGAGGTTGCCAGCGTACTCGACGCCGTCAGCGACCAGCACCAGCGACTCGTTGGTGAACTCGAACGCGTGCGGCCGCCATTCCGGCAGCCGCGCGATCGAGATCAGGCCGTCGGACCGGGTCTTGCGGGAGAGGCGGGCGAGCAGTTTCTCCGAGATGCGGTACACCTCGGTTGCTCGCTCCGCGATCCGGTGGACCTCGGTGGTGGCGGCCTCGGGACACCAGAAGAAGGCCTCGATGGGGGCCGAGGTGGTCAGCAGCCGGTCGTGCTCCCAGCTGCCTTCGACCATGATCCGGCCGGGTGAACCGTCCTTCCGCAGGGTCAGCAGGTCACGGACACGGGGATGTTGCGCGCCGATGGAACGCGCCGAGTGGGCGAATGGGTGCACAGTCATGTGCAAGCTCCGAATGGAGAGAATCAGCAAGCGCGCCGGGGACCCTGCGACAGGGTCCGCACCGGCGGGGCGACGCCCGTGGGGCGCCGTGGTACTGACGCGGCCTATCGACCGCGTCAGCCAAGGATTCTCATCACATCTCGGATGGTAGGCAGCCCGGCCGCGGGCGTCATCCGGTTTTCCACAGCACCCGGTTGTCCACAGGCCGGCGCGAGGCGAGTTTTGGTCTGTCGGTGGCTGTGGTTAGAGTCCTTTTCTCTGGTAGCGCAGGCAGCTATCACACGGGAGGGAGTGCGGGATGGACGCGACATTGCTCGACGCCGAGGCCGAAGCGGCCGTGCTGCGCGTCTACCGTCAGGTCTTCGCCGTGCTCGCCCGCGAGGCCGGCGCGATGATCGTCGACCCGGACCTGCTCGACGTCGACCAGGCCATCCTGGACGCTTTCGCCGAGGCCGGCAGCGACGGTCTGACGGTCGAGCAGGCCACGCTCGCCTGCCGGGCGTATCCGCACGACATGATCGTCCGCCGCTTCGAAGTGCTCCGACAGTACGGCGCGATCACCAAACTCGTCGACCGTCCGAACGAGCTGCGTCACCGCGCCGCCTTCGCGCCGTACGTGATGCTGATGTTCTTGCGCCGGATGTCGGTCCAGGGCGGTCAGGCCGAGCTGCACCAGCTGCTCACCCTCGAGGCACATAGCGTCAGCGACCCGCAGGCCACCGCGGACGAGGGCAAGGCGTCGATCGGCCGGATGACCAAGGTCTTCCGCCTCCTGGGGAACGAGCTGGCCATCCTGGTCTCGACCAGCACCACGGCGCAGCTCCGCGAGAACGCCCAGCTCGCCTGGGGCAACGAGCGCCTGATCGAGCAGGCCGAGAAGGTCCACCGGATCGTGCTCGAGCGCTGGCCCGAGCTGCACCGCGACTGCACTTCACTCCGCATGGCTCTGGCGGCGTACGCCGACGCCGTCCAGCTCGCCGCCGGCCGCCTCGTCGAGCGAGCTGGTACGACGCGGGCGCTCGGGCTGCTGCCGATCGAGACCTGGCTGACGTTCACCCGCAGCAGCGAGCCCGATGCGCTGGCCGCAGTGCTGGATGGCCTCCTCTTCGACGCTGCCGCACCGGACTTCTCACCGCAGACGATGGTCGAGGCTGTCGAGACAGGACGCCGGTCCGGCAGCGCCCGGATGGCGCCGCCACGCCCGACCGCAGATGCCGACGCGCCCGAGTCCGCGGCCGCGACGGACCGTGAGGACCTGCGGGCGGAGGCCGAGCGGGTGCTGGCCGGCCGATCCGAGGTGGACATCGTGGAGGTTATCGACGACGCCGGCGACTGGATCACGGCGCGACGCGTGCTCGCCGAGCTGACTGCGGCGCACTTGCACGACGAGCTCGACTACGAGCTGGTCTGGTCCGATGGCATGCGGATCGATCCGGCCGCCGGCACTCCGTGGGCGACCGAAGGCATCTTCCGCCGGGTGGCGCGATGAGCACCGAGGCCGTTGAGCGGCGGCTCTACAACGCGCTGTGGTGGGCGAAGGTGCAATCCGCCGGCCCGCTCGAGGTCGACCCTGACACGCCTGCCGTCGCGGGTCTCACCCGTGCGGCTTCACCAGATGGATCGACAGTCTGGCTCGTGCCGACGCTCCCTTCGGGCGCAGGTCACGGCGTCCTAGAGGAGCTCGGCGCTCCCCCAGTCGCTGTCGAGCAGCCGAACGAGACCGCCCGCCTGCTCGCGATCTGCGTGACCTGCTGCTGGACGGACCGCAGCGCACCGGCCTGGCCAGGTGTGACCGGCACGCTCGCCCAGATCAGATCCGTGTACGCCGGGATGCGCGGCCGCGCCGAGCAGTCGAGCGACCTCACGCTGATCATCGGCAGCCTGCGCCGCCTGCACGCGACCCACTGGATCCGCTGGGACGAGAAGACCGCCGAGGTCCGGCTCGGTCCGCGTGTCATCACCTGGACCGCGACCGACCTCTCGACCCTCCGCGACCTGTGCCGCCACCTGCCCGAGCCGCCGCCTGCAGAGCTGACCACCCGGCCTGGGCCGGAGAGCGACGAGCGCCAGGAGGTGCTGGATGACTGAGCACCATGCGCTGTTCGACTCGTTGCTACAGGACCTCAGCGACCGCGCACGCGACGAGGTGCTCGCCGCCTTCAGCGCAGTGCAGTACGCCGCGCATCCGGTCGCCGAGGTACAACTGGCCGGCCTCCGCGACGTGACGCTGCGCCGCCAAGTGCAGCGGATGCTCAAGCTCATCGGCCGAACGCTCGTCCACGTCGACGGCACGCATTGGACCGCCGGGTACGACGACGACATCGCAGCGAGCCTGGTCGCGCAGAGCTGGCAGCCGTTGTCGGTTATCGACCGCGCAGTGCTCGTGCTGGTGCTGGTCCATTCCGTCGCGATCCCCCGCAGCGAAGGCATTCTGACCGGTGACAGCTGGAAGTCTGCGCGTCCCACGACCGTCGACGAGTTGCGGACGACGCGGATCAGCGGGGAGGAGCGACGCCTGTCCCTGCAGCGATTGCGCGCCGCCGGGTTGATCCAGCTCTCCGGCGATCACTCCGGCGGACCGTCGTACATCCCCGGTCCGCAACTGCAGCGTCTGACACCGGCAGCACGCCGACGTTTGCAAGACCAACTGATCCTCGCCGCCGCCCCGGCCAGCCCGATCGCCGAAGCCATCCGCGCCCGCAACGGCATCCCAGCAGCAGATCCCGTCGTCGTAGGAGATGAGACATGAGCGCCGCTGTCGAGGACGGGCCATTCGACATCCTTGGGTCCAAGGTGCTGCTCGGGGTGCAGGTCGTCGACCTGTCGCGCCTGTCGACGCACCCGATCCCGATGATCGGCCGGGGCCTGATCACGGTCGCCGGCCAGGGTCCGACCGACTCCAACGGCGCCGGCAAGTCGTCGTGGATCGCCGCGCTCAGCCTCCTGCACGCCGACGACCAGTGGCGCCTCACCAGCGGTGCTCCGGGCGCGGCCGAGTTGTTGTTCACGGCAGAAGCAGCCGGCCAGGAAGGCAACTGGTCGAACGTCGACCGCGGCTACATCGTCGGCGTCTTCTCCGATCCCGGCCTGACCGACCTCGACGAGGTCGAGGCGGCGGCAATCACCGTCTGGATCCGCATCAACCGCAAGGCGTCGTACATCGACCTCCGCTGGAAGCAAGGCCTGCACATCCCCTACGGCGCCACCGAGGCCGAGCGTGCCGCCGGTGCGGACGCGCTCTGGGCCGCGCTGCCGCATTCCAACGGCCGCACCGACTTCCACGCCAACAAGCTGTCCCAGGTCCTGTACGGCGGCCAGGTCCGCTGTGTCTCGTTCTTGTCGACATCCGTGCGCTCGAGCCCGACTGCCAACCTGCTCGCGGAGCCGCTCAACGAGCTCGGCCCGGCCCGGATCTTCAACGCGATCGCGACCCTCACCGGTCTCGACCACGAGCTCGAGCAGGAGCAGGCGCACCGCTCCGCCGAGCACACCCAGCGCGAGGCCACCAAGCAGGCCACCGCCGACCTGCAGCGGTGGGAGCAGGAGATGGCGACCGTCGAGGCCGGCATCCTGCAGCGCGCCGCGGCGAGAGAAGCGCTCGCGGCGGCCAAGGAATCGTGGCAGGCGCGCAATGCCCGGCACCTGATCGACGGTGACGCTCGCAACCGCGAGATCCTTCAAGAACTCGGCGTCCTCGACGAACGAGTTGCTGAGCAGGAAGCCCGAAAGGAATCTGTCGACACGGAGATAGATGCCTTCGGCAACGAAGAGGGCATGCTCCGGGATGTCCAGCTGACCCGTCAGGAGCGCGACAAGCTCGACGCCCGCGACCGGGAGCTCGATCTGGCCCAGCGTTCGGTACGCGAGCAGCTGGAGCGGCTCGGCCAGGAGCATCGGCGCCTTCTCGAAGCGGGTCGTTCGGCGGACGGCCGCGATCTGGCCGCGGCCGGCGAGGAGCAGGCCGAGGCGCGCGAGGTGCTGGAGGAGCACATCGGCCGCGACCACGCCGCACGGGTGGCCGTCGAGCACACCGAGGCCGAGCTTCGTGAAGCCGAGAGCGGCCAGACCGTGTCCGCGACCCAGCAGCAGGTGCTGGAGACCGCCGGGATCGAGTGCGGCGCGCTGACCGACATCACCGAGCTGCCGGAGTCCGACCGGGCCGAGTGGGAGCCGCGGCTCGCGCCGTACCGCGAGGCCGTGGTCATCGACGCGGGTGACGCGACCGTCGCGACGACCGCGCTGGCCGACGCCGGGTGGCCAGGATTCCTGCTGGTGCTGGCGAATCGCCCGGGCGCGCCGAAGCTGCGTCGTGGGCCGAAGTCGGCTGACGAGCGGTTCGCGCTGGACGGATTCTTCGCAGCCCTGGGTGAGCGCGCGACCAAGGAGAACATCGACGAGTCCGCCGGTGTCGTCTCGGTCGGGCAGTTCGACGAGCCGATCACCGGCCGGACCGCCCGGATCCAGGCCGCCGGGCGACGCGTGGAGGCAGCCAAGGCAGCGCGCGCGGTCGCATCCGCCGCTTTGGAGCAGGCACGATCCCGGGTCGAGCAGGCAGAGCGCCGGACCGCGGCCGCCCAGTCGCTGGCCGACGCGGACGCGGTCCAGGAGCAGATCCTGCAGCTCCGCGAGACCATCGACCGGCACGAGACCGATAGGGACTCGCTCGCCCCGCAACTCCAGGCAGCAAAGGAATCCGCGGAGGCAGCGGCCGGCCAGCAGCTGGTACGCGACGAGCGCCTGAAGAACCTGGAGTCGACCCGCCGCGACCACGACCGCATCCTCGACGACCTGACCGGCCGCCGGCTCGCGCTGCTGGAAGAGCAGGCCGCGCTCGACCTGACCACACGGACCACGGCCTGGGGCGGTACGCCCGCGGAGGCCGAGGAGTTCATCCTCGGTCTGCCCGACGACGCCCAACGCCGTACGACGGCCGACTGGAACCACCAGGCCTGCACGCAACTCGACGACGTCATCCGCCGCTGCTTCCCGAACGCCCGCTCGCGCGAGGAGATCCCGACCGAGCTCTGGGAGATCCTGAACGGCCCGGACGGCTGGACGAGCGGCACTCTCGGCGACCGCGTCGGCCTGGTGCCGGCGCTGCACCGGACGCTGAGCAGCCACCTCGCGCAGCACGAGACGTTCGACAGCTTGCAGCAACAGCAGATCGCCAGCCAGCGCGCCGAGCGGAACGCCGCCCTCGAGCGCGCCCGCGAAGGCCTCGACGAAGCGGAGAGCACAGCCCGCGCCCACCGCACCTCGCTTGCCGACGGCATCAAAGCGCGACTTCGCCTGGTATCGCAGGAGTTCGACCGCCTCGACCAGCAGTACGGCGGGTACGGCGCGAAGCTCGAGTTCCCCGAGCCCGACCCGCCCGCCGAGCCCGACAAGCCGTGGCGCTGGACGGTCACGCCGAAGTGGCGCCGGTCCGAGGGCGGTCCGTTCTCCGCGTTCAACGTCAAGGGCAACACCGCGCAGATGGACGAGAAGGCGGTCAAGCTCGTCTGCGCCGCGGCGCTGGCCGGTGGCTCGGATCGGCCACTGCTGCTGATCCTCGACGAGCTCGGCCGCAACCTCGGTTCGCAGCACCGTCGTGAGGCAGTCGCGTTGTTCGAGCAGATCGGACGCGATCGGAACATCACGGTCATCGGCGCGCTGCAGGACGACATGGAGCGGTATGCGCTCGCGTCGTCCCGGCTGTACGTGAAGCTTCGGCGTAGCTCGGACACGATGGCGTACAACCAGGCGCCGGTCGTCAAGGGCAACGAGGACAACGCGGCCCGGGTCGAGCTGCTCCGCGAGTGGATGACGTCGTACCGCGGCTCCACGCCGACGCTGGAGCTGGCCTCACCGACGCTCGCCTAGCTCGGCCCTCTTGACCTCTTGACCTGGCGGGCTGGGTCCTCATACTCAGGTGAGAGCGCTCTCTTCCTACCGCCCCAGGGAGATCCACATGCCTCTCCGCCCCGTACTGGTGCTGGCCACGGTTGTCGGCCTTGCCTTGGCTGTGACCACGGTCCCGGCTCAGGCGCGCATGCAGGCCGACCAAGTCTGCTCGGTCGCGTGCGACACGCTCGATCCGTCGAAGGCGCAGGAGGAGACGTTCCCTGTGCCGGAGAAGGTCATCAACGGGCGTCACGTCGTACTGCATGTCTCTGACAAGGACGCGATGGCGTGGGGCAGCATCGACGGCGGCGCGACCAATGACGCGGTCTGGCTGGACCGCAGTTGGGACGGCGGCACGACCTGGGACGGGCTGCTCGGCAAGGCGTGGATCCCGTCCGGATGGACTGGCACGCGCACGCTGATGTACAACCTAGCTGATCCGGCCGGCCACCGGCGCGGTCTGATCCGCGCATGCGGTGATGCGGCCGGCGTTGACTGCACAGCCTGGGTACACACCTCGGTCTGCGCCGCGGCCTGCGACGGTAGCGACGGACCGTCCGGGGACAACCAGCCCGTGCCGTCGACGACGTTGTCCAACCGCACGATCTCGCTCCACATCGACGACCGCGGCATGGCCTGGGGAGCGATCGCCAACGGCGCCACCGGCGACGAGATCTGGCTCGACCGCTCCTGGAACGAGGGATCCTCCTGGCCCGACGGTTCGTCACTCGGCCGGACCAGCGTCGGCTCCGGCGCAACCTCGACGAGCACCCGGCTCTACGCGACGACCGACCCGCTGTCCAAGCTGTACGGCGGCGCAGTCCGCGCGTGCGGACGAGCCGTCGAAGGCCAGAACGGCAGCTGTACGGCGTGGGCGCGACCCGCCTCCGATCGCACCAGCGCCGCCGCTGAGGCGTTGATGTATTCGTACCAGCCGAACACCGCCTGGTGGCTCTCCAGTTGGTGGAACTCCGCGGTGGCGGTGACCACCCTGATGGATTACCAGCAGCGCACCCGCCGTACCGATCTGCGCTGGATCCTGAGCGAGGTGTTCGAGAAGAACAAGGGTGTCTTCCCGGCGGGGCAGAAGAGCGGTGAGGCACTGGAGGGGAACTTCATCAGCCGCGCGATCGACGACACCGAGTGGTGGGGTATCGCCTGGGTCGAGGCGTACGACCTGACCGGCGACCAGCGGTACCTGGACATGGCGGTCACGATCGCGAGCTACGTGCAGGGCTACTGGGACACGGGGACGTGCGGCGGCGGGGTGTGGTGGGACCGCGAGCGCACGTACAAGAACGCGGTGACCAACGGGCTCTACGTCCGGCTGACCGCGGCGCTGCACAACCGGATCGCCGGCGACAGTGTCTGGTTGCAGCGGGCAACGACGGGATGGAACTGGTTCCGCGCGAGCGGGATGATCAATTCGGCCGGACTGGTGAACGACGGCCTGACGGGATCGTGCACCAACAACGGGCAGACGGTCTGGACGTACAACCAGGGACTGGCGATCGGCGGAGCGCTCGAACTATGGCGAGCGACCGGCGACAGTTCGCTCCTGGCCGAGGCGAGGCAACTGGGCGACGCGGCGATGTCGTCGTCGGTGCTCAGCCCGGGCGGCATCCTCAGCGAGTCGTGTGACGCGGTCGGGAGCTGCGACGACAACCAGAAGCAGTTCAAGGGCGTGTTCATGCGCTACCTGATGGATCTGGCCGACTCCACCGGCGATGCGTCGTACCGGACGTATGCCCAGCGACAGGCCGACTCGATCTGGCAGAACGACCGCGATTCACTGAACAGACTCGGTCAGCGATGGGCCGGCGGCGGCACCAACGTGCGGGACTGGCGTACCCAGGCGAGCGCCTTGGGCGGACTGCTGGCAGCAACCCCCAAGAGCTGAATTCTTTGACAGTTGTCCAGATTTCGCTGGGTGGTTACCAAAATCGGACCCCGGTGCTGACCACTGACCAGTGGGTACAGCAGACTGGTCCGGTGACGCCACCAGAGATCGATATCACCCGCTCACACCGAGTAGGCGGACCTCTGGTCAAGCAGTCGTATCACGGCGTACCGTCACCTGCATCCGCTGCCGCAGTGTCTCCTCCGCAGATCCGGCCGCCTCATGATCGGAGGGCGTGAATGGCTTCCTGGCTGCTCCGCGCCCAGTGGACGCACCGTGACGAGTCCGTCGAGCATCGCGCCCTCCGTGTCGGCCGTACGCTGACCGCCGTCGCCGTTGCGTTCCCGGACGTCCACAACTGGACCCAGGACGAACGCTGGGGGTACCACGTCCTCGAGGCCGACGGCTCCACTCCGCTGCAGGAGATGGTCGAGGCGACGACGAAGGTGCTCGCGAACGGTACAAGTACGACGCGCCTGCACCTGCAGAGCACCGGTGAGCTGCCGTGGCTGTTCGACCTGTCCATGGGCGGGACGATGACCACGATCTCGGACCAGCTCACCCTGCACTGGAGCGACGAGGACGCGTTGAGGCAGTCCGAGCGCTTCGCCCAGGTACTCCGGGCGGTCGTCACGATCTGGGAGCCCAACTGGGCCAGCATCGCCGACACCGAGCTGGCCGCCGCGGCCGGCGTCTTCCGTCGCGGCATCCCGATGATGGGCTGGCTGACGTACGTCCGCGGCATGGTCGCCGGCGCGCCTGGCATCGACATCACGCTGACGCCGTACGAGCGTGGCACGCTGCTCCAGGCTCCGGTCTCCCCCGTCGACCTGACACCGGTCCACATCTGCGCGGCAGCTGCACTCGTGGGGATCGCACCCGAGTAACCATGGATCAACGGCAACGCCACAGCCACAAGTAGATGACCGACCGTATCGGGTCAGAAGTACCAGTAGCTGTACATGTGGTGGCCGTTGGCTGCCGCATGGCGCGCGACGATGGCCAATCCCTGGACGGCGTACTCGCCGTGTGACACCGCTGCCGCTGACAGCGTCTCGGTATCCGCAACCGCCAGCGCATGGGTGAGCGTGTCGGTGACCGTCATCAGGCCGGCCTCCACGACGCCGGCGCCCTCATCGAGGATTTCAGTGATCTGGGCGCAGTGCCTGGGGTCCGCCGCAATCTCCTGGCTGTCCCGGCCAGTGAGGAGCGCTTCCAGCTCGGCCAGTGCCTCGGGCCGGAGTCCATCGTCGTTGTGGACGGGAGGCCTCCCCAGCCAGTCCCCGAGCTCCGCGATCGCGGTCTCGTCGTCTGGCGCCGCGAAGACTATATTCATCTCTCCCACGAGCCCAGCCTATCTTCGGGAGTACACGAATCCGCCCGGTGCGCACTGATTTGATAGGACTCGGGACACCGGTCCACATCTGCGCGGCAGTCGCGCTCGTGGGGATCGCTCTCGAGTAATGGCTAGCTGGTCACCACAAGGTGGTGATCCCAGCGCTGAACCTCCGCAGCCGTCGGCACCTCGAACTTGGCTCCCCATTCCTCAAGCTCCTCCCGGCTGACCCGGAACGTCGCACCCGGCAGATCCGCATTTCGCCGCTCAAGCCGCCCCCACAGAACGTCGAGCGGAAGATCCAATACGACGATCTCCGCGCTCGCGCCCAGGTCCTGCGCCCGGGTCCGGAACAGGTCCCGCTCTTCCTCGGACCAACAGCCGTAGTCGAGGATCACGTCGACCCCGAGCTCCAGCGCCCGCGCCGCGACGCCCCAGAGCATCTCGGACTCCAGCACCCAGCGTCGTCCATCGACCTCACTGGCCTGGAAGAGCGCATCCATCCACTCGTCCGGCGTCAATCGAATCGCCTTGCGCTCCTCCTCGAGCCGCCGAGCCCACGACGTCTTGCCGGCACCCGGCAACCCCACGATCAACACCATCACCGCCACGTGCCGATCCTAAGTGGGCCGGTGTCCGATCCGTTCAAGACGCAGGGTGCGCTCCCGAGGCACGGTCGAACCATGCAAACCAAGCAACCGAGCGATCTGACCAGCCTGATGAACGTCGGCGCCGCGGTAGCCGGCTACCTGAGCCGCGCCGGGATCACACAGGTCGACGACCTGGCCGGCCGCGACCCCTTCGAGATCTACGAAACCATCTGCGAACGAGACGGCATACGCCACGACCCATGCCTGCTAGACACAATCATGTCCGCCACCGACCAAGCCAACGGCAATCCCGCTCGCCCCTGGTGGTCCTACACACCCCACCGCAAGCAACTCCTCGAGCGGGCGAACTGAAGCACCCACCGGGCTCGACGCCGGCATCTACCACGCACTCGCGGCAGGGACCGATCGCAACGGACCAACCCGAGCGCCAGAAACTTGGCTGTATATATGTTAAGGGCCACCCCGGTGCGGGGTGGCCCTTAACAGTGTGAATGTCCGGCGGCGTCCTACTCTCCCACGACCTCCCGGTCGCAGTACCATCGGCGCTGGCGGGCTTAACTTCCAGGTTCGGAATGGAGACTGGGTGTTTCCCCGACGCTATGGCCACCGAAACAATATGAGAACACTATCAACCAACACAGACCACAAACCCCCCTTTGAGGGTTCGGTTGCTGGGGTGACCGTATTCCGGGAACCGTACAGTGAACGCGAACATCGTTACTTGCAGCGCAGTACTTGTCGAAGTCTGTACAACACACCCGTGCCAAGCACGTCCAGTGTTGTGTGTGTGACAAGCCCTCGGCCTATTAGTACCAGTCAGCTCCACACCTTACGGCGCTTCCACTTCTGGCCTATCAACCCAGTGGTCTACTG